>NZ_CP080545.1:887500-2087500 GCF_019550795.1 Paenibacillus sp. sptzw28 | reverse complement strand
CAAACGTAACCGTTACCGTAAACGTATGGGTAACCGTCGTTTGATTGCCCGCCATATCCTCTGCCGTAACCGATACCGTATTCTGGCCCGCAGGCAGCGTATATGCCTTGACTTGTACCAGCGGCGCCGCGCACGGCGCACCATATACGCTCGAAATAACTTCGGTCGCGCTGCACGTAATGGTGACATCCTGTTCAATCGTGTACGATGCCACACCTGTTATCTGAACGACCGGTGCGGTACGGTCGATCTTGATCTCCAGATTTTTAACTTCTCCCGAATCGACGGAACGGCGGTACTGAACCTGATGCGTTCCGTCTGTGTCCAGAGTGACAGGCGCGCCGTATACTGCCCAGGTGACTCCGCCGTCCAGGCTGTATTCCGCGATTTCCGCGGGAGACAGCGTCACAGTAACGGGCGCCGTATACCAGCCGTTCTTACCGTTTGGAGCTGCTGGATCTACGGATGCCGTTACATCCTTCCACTGCAGCCCTTCGAGAGCCGCAAGCAGACTCGCGGATGCCGCATCGATCGCGGCCTGTGTTGCAGCTGCATTATTATAGACCGATTGTGCATTCGATACTTCCGCTTGAAGCGCTTGTACGCTCTCCTCTTTGTAAAGCTCGGTATTAACCTTTGCAGCTTTATCCAACAAGTATACCAGTAAGGAATTGTCCCCCTGCGGCGCCGTATTGTTTGCTAGCTGAAGGATCTCATCAGCGCTTAATACATGATCATAAATACGGAATTCGTCCAGCATGCCGCTGAGCAGCGGATCTGAAGAGAACTGGCTTTTCCCGAGATAATTTAGTGTCGCTTTCAAGTCGCTCGGATTGATCGTGACGTTAGCGGATGCCTTTTCCACGCCGTTCACATACAGCTTCTCCTTACCGTTCCCTAGTGTCACCGCCACATGAACCCACGTATTCGCTTCAAGCTGCGAGGTTTGCACGATTTGCTCGCCGCCGCCGTTCTTGATCGCGAAACGCAGCGTGTTGCTGCCCGATCTCGGCGTCAGGAACATGTACTGGGTAGTGCCGTTGCCGAAGTCAAAGATTCGCTGCCATTGGTTTCCGCCCTTCCAGTACACCCAGGTTGACACAGTGATCTGATTGTAGCTGGACAGAGGATGCGCAGCGGGCAGCGTGACATAGCTATTGGTGCCGTTCAATTCGATCGCTTTCCCGACTTTCCCGTCTTTGTACGCAGGCGTGCCGGAAACCGTCCCGTTGAAAGACCCGAATGCATTACCCGCGTTTCCTTCAAACGAATAGAGGGAGAACGGGCTCCGGGCAAGCAAGCTCTTCGCATCGTAAAGCTCCTTGGCGAGTTTCATCTCAGAATAACCCGGAGTCATTTCCGCTTTGATGCGTTCAACTTCTTGGTTGAACAGATAATAGCTCAGTCTTGAATAATCTCCCGCCGGAAGCTTTGCCGCATTATCGAGTGCAATCTGAAGCGGGTCAATGACCGTTACTGACGTACCGTCCGTGGTACCGGTCACGACAGGACCATTATCGTACAGGATCACAAATGGAATGCTGCCCGTTTGATAAGTCGTTCCAACCTTATAACGGGCTTGCCAATGAAGCTTGTCGCTCGAAGCCGTCTCCATCAATTTATCGCCGAAATAAACCCTGACATTCTCAAGAGCTTTACCGGCAGCAAAATCCAAGGTGACCGTATTCCCCGTCACAGCTAAGGAAGAATCCTCCGGATTATCCGACTTCAGCGTTACCGTATCCAATATGGCCGGGCTTCCCGTATGGATGACGGTACCATAGAACTTGACTTCGGCAAGATTGCCGAACCATTGGTTCCCGTTGAAAATCCGGATATAACGGTAGGCTTTCGGATTCTGGACCGTTAACGTTTGCCAATTCACCGTATTTACAGCCGGGGCAGTCAACGTCACCCACGGCTCATAATCAATGTGGTTGGTTCCCTGGATGACAATACCTGCCGCCCGGGCGGGAGCGCCCTGACTTGCAAGCAATTTTACTTGAGTTAATTGCACTTTATCCTGGTCGCCGAGGTCAAATGCAACCCAAGAGCCCCAGCCTCCGCTAGTGGAGCGAAAATCGGAAACGGTGGCTGCATTCCAATCAAACAGATTGGCCACTTGCTGAATTGTCGTATCCATGCTTCGACCCGGTGTTGAATCAATCAAAGAAAGATTCTTGAATACATCGTTGATGAGCCCATCTTCATTAACGATAGTCACCGAGGTGCCGTCCATCGTACTTCTGACCGATTTCCCGAAATTCGCACCTTGATCGTAGTCGATGCGGAACTGGACTTTGCCGAGCTTATAGATTTCTCCAAGCTTTTGCGTCACGGTAAAATGACGGGCATCTGTGGAAACGGTATTCATCTTCGTACTGCCGAAATAAACGGCAACATTATCGATCGGTTCGCTGGCCGTAAACGATAAGGTCACGGTATCTCCCAGCGTTGCGATGGAGGGATTTCCCGGATGATCGGACACGATGGATACAGCTTGCAGCAGTTCGACAAACGGGATATCGGCATTGTCAAAACTGAAGTAATCGATTTCCACGTTACCATCGGCAGTTCCGCCGGTTGCTTGCAGCCTGATAAAAATCGCGCCTTCTCGCGCAGCATAACCCGATTTCGCCAAATCGTATGCGATTGTTACGAACTCGCCGTTCGTATTCGGAACAGCAAATTCAGCTACGGTATTGGCGGCCGCATTTCCATTGCCAAGATCGATGGCTTTCATGACAACAGGCTCGTTGCTCTTCACCCGCACAACCATAAAGCGCCGGTCATCACCTTTGGACCCCATATCGACATTACGATAGGTGACTGCGGAGCTGTCTCCTTGTAATACGACATTATCCCCGACCTTCTCGGCATTGCCGTACAGATCGGACAGATAGCTTCCACCCTGCCTCTTTGTCGACTGAACCGATCCGGAAGAGGATGGCGTTACGTATTTAAAGCTGTTAAAGGTCAGAGAGCCGGTCCCTCTGTAGACCAAATAAAAATCGTTATTGCCTCCGTTATTGCCGTAAATAATCTCATCATTCTGATGGTCGAACGCGGCGGTCACCGTGCTGCCTGTCGTATCCTCAATCGGATACGTCTTGACGAGCTGGCCCTGCGGGCCTCCAAGCCTCATTTCAAGCATGCCGCTTCCTGCGGCTATGTGATTCAACTGCATCTGCATGGTTCCGCTGTCAAAATTCATATTGCGATATCCGATATAACCGCCGTCTGTCAAGGTAACGTTTTTCGCCGCCTCGTTTTTCATATAACCTGTACTGCTCGTATAAGGGGCTTCAATCGCCTTGTTATCGGTTTTGGCAAAACCGCCCGAAAATTGAAACCAGCGCGTTTCGGCGGCGAAATTATAAACGTTGTTGGAACCCGTGGTTTTGAAATATAGATTTTTCTTGCCTTTCAGTGTATCGCCGATGTTATCGAATTTCTGAACATAGGTGTACGGTACGGACCACCAGCCTGTATGGGGGACCTGAAAGATGGCTGTCGGCGTTGTTTGGGCCATGGTCTCGTCGGTCAGCTTCACGTCAGGCTCGGTAACGTACATGGTGATGGTCGACCCGGCCGTCGAGTTCAAGCCATAGGTGAACGCGAGCGTATCTGCGGGAACCAAGCCGAAATCGAAGTTTTCGTAGCCGAACCAGTTGCCGTTCATCGTCCCTTCGGCTTTGTATTGGACAAAACCGTTTTCGTCCAGATAACTGGCGATCCCAGGTTTTACAAAGCCGTTCTTAAACCAAATGGCGTTGTTGAACGAAAAAGGTACAGCCGGGTACCGGTTATACAGACCATATAAATTTCCCGTTTCCTGCAAAGGCTGCGGCGGGCCCTTCGGCTCCGTATCCATGGCGCCGTTCGCAGGGGTAAAGAGCAGCTGGCCAAAACCCGGCATATCGATGGACTGGCCTTCAGGATTGTCCATCATGAGCTCGGGATATTTGTACAATTCGTCGTAAATACCGCCGGAATATCCTTTCTCATATTTATAATGATTGTAGATGGAAGCGATATCCGTTCCGCTTCCCCGTCCCCCCGAACTGACGGCGGACCATTCGGTCTTTTGCCCCAAGCCGTTGACATTGGGAATATAATCCACATCGTAGCCAGCATTGTATTTCGTATAATAAGATAAGGCCTTTAGCAGCTTTTGATTCTGGAACTCATAGGGGTCTACCCCGCCCTCGGCAACCGGCACCCCGGTTGCAGGATCAAGCTTCGTCCCCTGGACATTGATGGTTCGGGCCGCTGCGCCGAGCGCCGCCACGTCACCGCCCGAATGAGGCTGGTCGCGTCCCATCTCGACGATCTGTCCATTATCCAATACCATCGCGGCAACCGAAAAATTGATGCTGTTTGCTCCGGTTTTATTTGCCTCGTCTACCGCTTTTTTATTGTAGGCAAACCGCTCCACCGCTTCGTTATAACCGTTAATATCGTCCAGGAAGATGGAAATGGACATATACCCCATGTTCCCTACGGCCGCTTGATTAAAAAATCCGTACCACTTGTTCGATTCCTGCCAGATGAGTCTTAAGAAATGATCGAAGACCTTCTTTTTTTCATAATCGATAGTGCCTTGGGCGTCCCGGCACCACCCGGAGCTTGGCGTATAAAGAAGAATTTCTGCCGCGGCAGCCATCTTCTGTCCTGCAACACCGGAGCTGAGAACGCTGGATGCCCCCCACACCTGTGCAACCGTATCCCAATTGGCCGGCTCCGTCGTATCGAAAAATTGCTTGAGACCATTGCCCCACGCGTCCAATACCTTTTTGGCATTGTTCAGATAATCCTCATCCCCCGTGATGTACCACATGAGCGCTTGTTGATAGGCTGTCGTGGCATCCTGGCGCAATTGCTTGTCCCCGTTGCTGTCGGAGATTTGGGAATAGGTGAATTCCTTTTGCGTTCCTCCGTTCCCGTAGATCGCTACATTTTTCGAAGATTCGGGAGACCTTCTGAATAAATCGAATGCAGATGCCCAAGGCTCTTTTCCCTGCCAAACCATGTCCCTCATGGTGTTCAGATCCGCCCTCGATTGCAGAACACCCGGATGGACGAGTCCTGTCGGACCTTTGACCTCATAGTTGTCATAGCTTCGGTCATAGTTCGGATTGATGACTGCGCTATTTTGCGGCGTCGGCACAGTGGAAACATAAGGAGCATAGGGTGCAATGTTTGGAGCTTCGGCAGCCTTTACGGTTATATTGCTAACCGGTATGGCGCCGCCTAAAAATAGCAGAGATAATAAGATAGAAAGAGAGCGTTTGCATTTTGGCAGAAGCCCTTTCATTTCAAAGACCTCCTTTCAAGATTGAGCCCCTTGCGGGCAAAACGATCGACCTGTTTGAATTTCGTTTTCATTACTTTCCCTCTTCCCTAATTTATAAATAGGAACACCAAAGATTTGAGTTAACTAAATCTATAGATGTCCCTATTTTACTTACAAATACATTCTTCACTGCGATGTATATTCAGATAACTTTACTTCTTCTGAGCGAGGAAGGCGTTTATTTGATTCTTCAATTCCACTTTAATTTTTTCTACACCTGAAGCCTTCAAATCCACATTCATCTTCGACAAATTATCATTAACATCGCCGAAACCGGACAGCAATAATGGAAGATACTTATCCATAACAGTGTTGCATTTGGCAATTTCATTTTTTACAGGCTCTTGATCAAATGTAAATCCTGCCAATACATGTTTCTTATATGTTTCCGGCTTAAATTGATATTCGTAATATTGTTGAACCTGCTCCGGTAACTCGGCAGGAATTCGATACATTGTCGGATTCCAAGTCAACTGGTAACCGGGAAAAACGTAATTTTTAACCGGATCGACTCCATCCGGAATCTTCCACTGATTACTTCCTACAGCCTCCCAGTTTGTACCTTCGATACCGTAAGTGAATAAGTCATTGTTCTCCTGACTGGAGAAAACCCAATCCAGGAACTCCATTGTTCTGTCAATTTTCTTAGAAGAAGCAGGTATAGCAATGAAATTCCACGCCTTTCCATCTGTAGATTGCGTTCCAGGCGCCATTTCCTGATTGTTCTTGAAAATAGGCCAGAAACCGATCTCCGCATTCGGATCTTGTGCCTTTGCACCAGCTTCAGCTCCCTTGAAACCATTTAATGTTGCGTATCCGGCAGCGGCAGGCTTTCCTGTCCCAGTCGTATTCGTCAGGGTATCTGCCGGGATAAATTTGTTAAACCGCTTCGCTTGATTAAACTGGTTCATAAGATAATCCAGACCGTATTTGGGATTAAAGTTAGCCCATTCGGATGCCGGATCGCCATAAGCCGCCACACCCGCAACGGATTTCCCATCCTCGGCTATTTGAGCGTAAACGAAATTTCTCTTCGGATTTCCGGCGCCGGTAAATGGAAATACTTTACCCTCCAGCTGTTGTGCATTGATATCGGTAAATAGTTTGAAGAAAGCAGTATTTCCATAGTTTCCAAACGGGATCATGTCTTTTTCGTTTTCTTTTACTTTTTCAAGGAAGTTATACAAATCATCATAACTGCTGATATCCTTCATTCCATACTTCTTTAACAAATCTTTTCTGTACCATACACCTTCCATATCCATGAAAGCGTTTGTAATCGGAATGACATAAGTTTTGCCATAGAGCTTATTATCATTGATATACTCTTCTGCGAAGGCCTTCTGAAGTCCGGGATATTTAGGGTTGTTAAAATATTCGCTTAAATCCGCCAACACGCCTTCTCTAGCGAATTTATCCTTTTCCCACGGGATAAAGAGGTCGATGTCTTCTCCCGATGTCATCCATAATTGATGCATGGTTCCATAGTCGGCAGGCGGTGTCCATTGCACATTCAAGGTCGTATTAAGCGTATCCTTCGTCCGTTTCTCAAACTCCTTAATGGCGGGATCGACAGCGCGATAATGCGCGTTTTCAGACCCGAAGAAACGAATATTGAGCGTAACCGGATCCTTCTTTTTTGAGGATTCGGTACCTTCTGTCGCATTGCTGGCAGGTGCATTGCTGTTAGGCGCAGTGCTTTCATCCGGCTTGTTTGGTTCCTTGCTGCTGCATCCAACGAATAAAGTAGCAAGCATCATTACAGCAAGCAGCATTACAAAAAACTTTTTGTTCATGCTTCTTCCTCCCTTTTATTATTTAATAATATGTACTAAACCGCTTTTGCGGGTTCAGCCCTTAACAGCTCCAACAACCAATCCCTTAACAAAGTACTTTTGCAGAAACGGATAAACAAAAATAATGGGACCTACAGTGACTACGGCAGTAGCCATTTTCGCCGTATTGGTTGGAACGACATATTGAACTGCAACTTCTTGCATTTGATTCATTTGATTTGCAAAATCCACTTCTCTCAATACCTTCATGATCAAATATTGCAAAGAATACAGGTCTTTATCGCTAATAAAAAGGATGGTTGTAAACCATTCGTTCCAGAAACCGAGTCCATAAAACAATCCGATCGTTGCCATTGCAGGCTTTGCCAACGGAAGGATGATTTTAAATAAAATATAGATGTCATTAGCTCCATCTATTTTGGCAGACTCGGCCAGCGAATCCGGTATTTGCTTGAAGAAGTTTCTTAACAGAAACATATTAAACGGATTAATCAACACCGGCAGGATATAAACCAGAATATTGTCTCTTAAACCTAAATATTTAGCGATGAGAAGATAGGAAGGTATCAGCCCTCCGTTAAACAGCATCGTAAAATAGACGAAAAAAGCAATCTTGTTTCTGTGAGTAAACGTCTTCACGGAAATGGCATAAGCCATAGCACTGGTAATGATAAGACAAAGAATCGTACCTAAAACCGTGAAAATGATCGTTGTCTTGTAAGCGCTGAATATTGCGTTATCCTGAAATATGACCTTGTAAGCAAACAGCGAGAATTCTTTTGGAAAAAGAACAAAGCCGGTCTCTTGTACAGCTTTTTCATCCGATAGGGAGCTTGATATAATAAGGATAAAAGGCACAATGCAAAATATTGAAAATATGGCCATGAAAAGATAAGAAAATAGATCTAATACCTTATTCTCCAAGCTGCTTTTCATTTTTTATCTCCTTCCTTTAAAAAATGGCTGAATCCGAATCATATTTCTTGGCAAAATAATTCGTAATGTATACGATGACAAAGCCTACAACCGATTGATAAAGTCCGATCGCAGTAGACATGCTGATGTCATTCATTTGTCTAAGCATTCTGAATACATAAGTATCAATGACATCGGTCGTGTCATACAAATAAGGGTTGTCGCCTACAATCGCATAAATCATTCCCAGATCCCCGTGGAAGATGCCTCCGATGCCAAATAAAGTCAACAGCACTGCTGTTGTTCTAAGCTGCGGCAAGGTAATCTTTGTAATACACTGCATACGGCTGGCTCCGTCGATTTTGGCAGCTTCATAGATTTCCTGGTCAATGCCTGCTATAGCAGCCAGATAGATAACGGAACCGAAACCTGCGGTTTTCCATATTTTTAAAACAACCAGTATTCCGACCCATAAATTCGGATTGGAATAGAAATTGATTTCCTGTCCTTCTTGAATAAAACCAAGCGTTTTTAAAACGGAATTAATAAATCCGACATCCGTCGACAGTAATGCAAAAACAAACATCGAAACTAATGTCCAGGAAATAAAATTCGGCAGAATGGCAACCGATTGTGTCACTTTCTTGAAATACTTGGAGCTGATTTCCGATAGAACAATGGCAATCAGGATCGAAAAAAACAATCCGGTAAAAAGAAACAATATATTTAAATACAGCGTGTTCCAGGTTACAATCAGCCAATCCTTTGAAGTGAAGAAATACTCAAAATTTTTCAGACCGACAAATTCACTTCCAAAAAGTCCTTTGCTCGTATTAAAGTCTTGAAAAGCTACGATTATTCCCACCATCGGCAGGTACTTGAAAATCACAAAATATAAAATACCCGGTAAAACCAATAAGTACAAATAGAAATTTTGCTTCACATCTGATAGGAAGGTCTTTTTATTCTTTTTAATGACTACGCTGTCTGCCTTATTATTGCTCAAAGCTACATTCACATTTATCATGCTCCTTTATAGTTAGATAGCCTCTCTTCCCAAATTGGTTTTGAATCCCCCGGAAAACGATTAAAGGCTTTCCCCTTTTGACATTAATACCAAGTTTATGAGTGTTCAAGTTCTCGTTTTGCCAAATTGCCGATCTGATGGTTTTTGAACAGGTTCAAAATATCACTGCAAAGGCTCCTGATGTTTTTTGAACTCAACATGTTGCTTATCACCGCCAATCTTGGCAAGAAAAAGCCGCCCGTTTCCCGACAGGGTAACTGAGCGGCAGCTCTCAACGGTTTCCGTCGAGATCGCTTTTTTGGTTTTTTCGCCTTATTGGAGCCGTCGGCCCGTGTCCGTCACTCGCTTTCTGAACTCACATTATTTTGGATACTCATTCTGTAATTCTCCGGAGTTCTGCTGTAGTGTTTTTTAAATATGGTAAAGAAGTGTTTACTATTCTCCGGATACCCAACCAATTCAGCAATCCTTCTGACAGGATAATCCGTTTCAATTAGAAGTCTCTGAGCTTCTGACATCCTGCAATGTGTAATATAATCTGATAATGATATTCCAGTCATCTCTTTAAAAATAGACCTGACATAATTACGGGACAGCCTTACATGCTCTGCCACTGTATCCGTTGATAAGTTTATATCATCATAATGCTTTCCAACATAATCTTTAATTTTATTGACAATCATTGTTTTGACATTTTCTTTAGAATCATTGCCTTTTGCCTCTACGACTTCGGAACACAGTGAGAAGAGGTACTTTTTTATTTCCTCCAAGGTTTCGCAAGTTTGTATCTCGGAAACCAGCACCTTTATGCTGTACTCTTCATTCTCAACACTAGTCTTGGCTATATTGCTTAGTGTCCTTGTAAGTAACACGGCTAGCTGCAGCACTGTTATTTGAATTTTATCAGCACTGTATAAATCAAGCATTTCAAAAAACCCATTAAGGCTTGCGTCTATTTTTCTCAAATGGAGTTCCTTTATAGCTTCAATAATTCTCTTCTCAATATCATAAGGATAGTCGTGAAGATCATTATTATTATTTCGTTCAGCTATATCAGAATATTTTATTACTGCTTTTCTACCGAATATAATTCGATAATTCGAAGCTGCCAGTGCATTTTGGAAGGATGTACATATAGCTTCAACTCTTTCTGCAATATCACCTATTCCCGCAGTAACAGAAATCTTCAGATATTTGTCTACTTTATCTTGTATTTCCTTTGTGTTATCGATTATTTCACTCAAAATCTCGTCATTTCTATTACTTACATTTAAAATAATACTTACATAATCCTGTCCGTTATCAATGCCCTCCACCTTAAACCGGTTTTCACTAAAGAGTTCACTTGCAATGTTAAGAATAGCAAATCTAACTAATCTCACGTCTTTCGACCATATACCTGATCGAACATTTTCAAAAGAGTCCATTTTAAGTACAATGGTCAAAAAGAATGGTTCGTCAAAACTTACCCCGCATGCCATCATATAATCCTTGTCGCAGATTTTCTCGTCAATATCCCCATCCACTAATTTCTCCAAAAATGAATTCTTCTTATTATTCAATATTATGCTTGAATCCAGTCTGTATTTATCAACATCGTCAGCCAGTTCATTGAAAATATGGTTCAAATAATCGTATACATCAAGAGATGATTTTTTTTTCTGGTTTCTAACTCTTAGTTGTATATCATGAAGCAATTTTCTAAAGGGATTATATATACTTGATGTAAAAAAAGCAGCTATTATGATCCCCACAAGTATGAAAATAATGGTTAAAATCAATAATGTTTTTTGCATTGAAAATGCTGACGATAATAGCTTGCTATGTTCGCCAATGCCTATAAATATCAAGCCCAGATGCCTTGCTTTCACATAACTGACAAGCGATTCCTTATCATTAATCTTCGTTATAAAACTGCCTTTTTCATTGTTAGACTGCAGTATTTGTTTCGTAAAGCTTTCATTGGCTAGATTTTTATTGATCATAGAAGTGTCATCATGAGATAACACATTACCGTCTTTATACATGATCAAAACCTGATTAAGATCTCCGGTTCTTCCACTGGTAACCATCTGCTGCAGTATTCTTTGATTTAGATTAATGACCAATGACGATTCAAGTTCACCGCCATTTGAAGCGCTTGCAAAAACCAAGGTCAAGAAGTTCTCGCTTATATTTTTATTATCTATTACATAATCCACTTTTCTTGTGAAATA
Organism: Paenibacillus sp. sptzw28; assembly: GCF_019550795.1. Classification (NCBI taxonomy): domain Bacteria; kingdom Bacillati; phylum Bacillota; class Bacilli; order Caryophanales; family Paenibacillaceae; genus Paenibacillus; species Paenibacillus sp. sptzw28. Next base: position 2,076,190 of record NZ_CP080545.1, on the reverse strand, counting down.
TTCATCGGAAATGTTATTTTCCGTGTTTCTCAGTCTATTGATTATATCTTGATCAAAAAAATCAGTTGTAGGCTGAATCCCTTCTCCTACCTCAGATATACTGAATATTACCCTGTCAGCTTTTGAATTATAGATATAAATGGAGCGAATAAGCGGATTTGACATCACATATTGCTTTAGTTTCTTCAATACGTCCTGATCGGCGAATATATCCGATTTATTATCATATAAACCATAATTAAGATCGCGATCCACACTATTGACAAATAAATGATAAAAATAGTAATAAACATTGATGAGCATTACATCTGCAATATAATATGATTGAGATATAAAATTTACAGAGGTTTGACTTACTTGTTCTATACTTTTTTTGCTGTAAGTACGAAATAAAACAAAGGAAAAAACGGATAATAGAACGATAACAATAACTAAATAGGATGATAGGATTTTTATTAATAAAGAATTTCTTCTATAAAGGGAATTTAGCCTGACCCCTACACGCTCTACTCTCATTTTGCAGTCCCCCTCGAAATATCTTGGGCTTTCGCAGCGTTTCAATGCTAGGCGGCCAGTTGGGAGTGAGGCTGAACGCGGCCCTTTTCCGAATCTTCTCTTCGTCTCGTCGATGTATTGGGAGAACGCCCCGGGGAAACCGCTCTTGTATGCAGTCCCCCAGTTCGCCTAAGGCCCGTCCTTGATAACCAGGTAGAAAACGCGCCTCAACTTTGATAATCATTTACGAAACTGAATACCATGGGCGTGCTCGTTGATGTCGAAATACCCCTGCTCCGCACTCAAAATCAACTCGCCATTGATCCGCAAATTGGTAAAGGTGACGCCTTCCACACTCCGTTCACTGTCAAAGCCGTATATTCGGTTTTTGTTTTCATTTTTGCCATTATAGGTTACATTCCGGAAATGAATGTTCTCAATACGTTTACCGGCTACAGGGTTATATTTCTCGTTCCACACCACACGGATGTCCACCAGCTGGCCGAGTTCAAAATCCTCCACACGAATGTTGTCATAGGTGACGTTCCGCACCGTGTTATTGTCGCCGACATTAATATTCATGGCCCCCCAATAACCGGGCTGGGGCTCATGATGCTCCAGAATATCGATATTGCTAAACTGGATATCCTCGATCAAATCGCCTCCCCGACGGTAGTCCCCATGTCCGCCGATATTCATCGCATGAGCTACGTCAGCCCAAAGGACGGAGTCTTTGACACTTACGCAGCGTGAATCCCCTTTATAATCCCAACGGCTTCCATAGACGGCAATACAATCGTCGGACGTCCGCAGGAACACATCTTCGATCTCAATATGCGAACTAGACATCATGTCGATGCCGTCGGACCACCCCCGCGTGCTGAAGGATTTGAAGTTACGAATCCGGATATGCTCGGACTTGCCGATGTAAATGCTGTAGTGCGGCGGGTCCAGCAGCACGATCCCTTCCACGGTAATATGGTGCGAGAAGAGGATTCGGACACCCCGGAACGCAGAAAACCGGTGAAAGTCACCTAGATACAGTACCCCTCTGCCGCGGATAGTGACATCCTGCACATGATCGCAAACGAGGGACCCGACAACAATGGCGCCTCCGGCGATATAGACGGTTTTTCCGGACGGAATGCGGAAAATCGTTTCCTCCAGATAATGCATCCCTGGCCCGAAATAGATTACTTCCGGCACCGCTCCACCAGGCAGCGGACTATTCGCCAAACGTTGAATATCCTCCATTCTGTGGATGGCAGGCTTCAAGAACAGCACATTCGGTTCATCCGGTTTCGGTGGATTCTCCTCCGGGGCATTTGCGAAAAGATGCAAATTGCTAAACCGGTCACCATTCACTTCAATGGACAGCTTACACGGTTCATTCAAACTGAATGTAATCGCCGCTCCTTCTACCTTGAACGGAATTTGCTTCGAAAGAGGCCGGATGACGACTTGCTGTACGGTTTCCTTCCGGCTCTCGACCCTTACCTCCACGGTTCCATCCATGTCAAAATAGGCCATGGAGGCCCGTCTGACGTTGTGCATGTCCACCTTCGCTTCATACACGAAGAGCGGCTCCCAGCTCTCCCCCGGAATGCGGACGCTAACCTCAAAATCATCCCGGCCTATCGCCCCTTCGGGCGCCCCCCAAATCTTAAAAAAGCTCATTAATTTTTCTCCTCACTTTAACAAGATACTCTCTTCTCCATGCTTTTCAGTATGCATAGAATAGCGCTTGCAGATAAAATACATCATCATGTAACTGCCGTCATTGAAACTTATCTCTCCAAGCGTTGTGATACTTCGGTCCCTATACTGCTATTGATTTAACTTATCGTTGTATATCTTCAATACCACTTCGGAAACCCCATTCGTCTTACTATCCCGCCTGTTACTATCCTGCAAGGGCAGCGATCTCGCCGGCAGAGAGAGCTTGGTTATAGATCCGGAAGTCATCCACTCGCCCGTCGAGATACGGATCGGAGGTATATTGGGAACGGCCGATCCTATTTTGAGTCGTAGCTCCCAGATCCGACGGTTTAATGGTCATCGACGTATTACTCCCCACTTGAAGACCGTCGACATAGAGGGTGCCGGTTGAACCGTTTAACGTGACGGCCACATGATGCCAGCCTCCCGTAGGCAGCGCCGACTGCCCGTCGATGATTTGTTCGCTCGAACCGTTCTTTTTGATCGCAAAGCGGATCTTTCCATTCGCTCCGTTTTTCGGCGTGAGGAACATATTGGTCGAAGTCCCGGAACCGAAATCAAAAATACGTGTCCAGTTGTTAACGCTATCCAGATTCACCCAAGCCGAGATTGTGATCGTGTCGGCCCCGGAGACACTACCTGCAGGAAGCGCAATATAGCCGTTCGTTCCGGCAAGCTCCGCTGCGCCTCCGAATTGACCTGCCGTCCAGGAAGCACCGCCATTGATCGTCGCGTTATTGCCGTATCCCGATGCGTCTGCGGCTTTAGTTCCGATTGTTTCGTCGAATTTATACCAGGATTTAAGGCTGGCGTCCGGCATACTGCCCGTTGTTGCCGAAGCAATAGCTGACACGGTTGATTCTCCTGCTGCATTTACTGCCGTTACCTTGTAATAGTAAGTTGTGTTCGCCTTCAGTCCCAGGCTGGCATACGATGTTCCTGTGATCAAATCGCTATTTGCCTTGGTATAGACGGCATTCTCCGCCAAAGAATCGGCGACGTATACATGATAACCCGTTGCTCCCGGTACAGCCGACCAGCTTAAGTTAATCGAACTCTGGCCTGCAGTTGCTGCCATTACCCCCGTTGGCGCTGCCGTTACAGTTTCTAATGTTTGTCCGTTCATCACACTGACAACTTCTGATGAACTTATCGCACGGGTATAGATTCTGAAATCGTCCACCCGTCCGTCGAGATACGGGTCGGGGAATTGGGAGCGTCCGATCCAATTCTGTGTCGTTGCTCCCAGATCGGACGGTTTAATGGTCATCGTGGTATTGATTCCCGCTTGGGCGCCGTCAACATATAGAGTTCCGGTGCCGCCATTTAATGTGACGGCCACATGATGCCAGCCTCCCGATGGCAGCGCCGATTGGCCTTCAATGATTTGCTCACTCGAATTATTGTTTTTGATCGCAAAGCGGATTTTTCCATTTGCTCCGTTTTTCGGCGAAAGGTACATATAGGTCGAAGTTCCCGAACCGAAATCAAAAATACGCGTCCAGTTGCTCACGGTATCCAGATTAACCCACGCCGCAACCGTGATCGTGTCGGCGCCGGAGACAATACCTTCAGGAAGCGCAATATAGTCGTTTGTCCCGTCAAGAGCTGCTGCGTTGCCTGTTTGTCCGGTTGTCCAAGCTGCGCCGCCATATACTGTCCCGGTATTGCCATCTCCAGATGCGTCTGCGGCTGAAGCTCCGCCGGATTCATCAAATTTATACCGGGCTTTTAAATTGGTGTCGACGATGACTTTTACGGTTGCATGATAAGCTTGCCCGTTGTATGTCGCAGTAATCGTAGCCGCACCCAGACTTATCCCGGTCACCAAGCCTGCAGAATCGACGGTTGCCACAGCCGGGTTGGATGAAGTAAAGCTTGCTTGACTTGTAAGAACCTGGCTGCTTCGGTCCGGATGAATGACCCTTAGTACGGATTGATGCGTATGATTAACATTAAGAACATAACTGCTTACATCGAAAGCCGGAACACCGGTTCCTCCTGTTGTTGCCGATACAACGCCCGATGTCGGTCCGCCGGACACTCCTACCTTGTAATAGTAGATGGTATTCGGTGTTAAGCCTGTATCGCTATAAGACGTTGTTGTAATTGGTGCGCTGGTAATCTGTGTATACGTTCCATTCTCTTTTGTTGATCTGTAAATGTTGTAACCGAGCGCTCCGGAAACAGCCGTCCAATTTAAGTTGATCGCATCCGAGCCGGCCATCGTTGCCGTCAGTCCTGTTATGCCGCCTAAGGTGATCTTCTTGCTTAAGCCATCCGCTAAAGCCGCATCAGGCGTGTACAACAAAGTCGCAAGCGGATAATCCTTTCCTGCAACTTCCGGCATTCTCGTTTCATAGGCATAGGCCAGGTATTTGAATTTTTCCTGGGTCATATCCTGCCCTTCAATATATTTATAATAGTTATATAAAACACTGTAGAACGCATCGATTCTGCCTCTGTCCCCCCATGTTTGGATCTTGTCAAAAATTTGACCGGAATAGCTTTGGTTTGCCACTGCAGGTGTCCATAGCACATCATAACCCAAATGATACCTCAGAGCATATGTTGTCCCTTTGAGCAGGCGGTCATCGAGGAAATTGAATGGATTCACCGCATTAGCTGCCGTAGACATTGTTCCGTCTACCGGGTCAACCTTCGTACCCTGGGCGTAGATGGTCTGTGCCAATGCAGACAGTCCGGCGATATTGGCGTAAGAATGTCCCACATCGCGGCCCATTTCCATTAACTGCACATGATAATCCGACGGGTCGAGCGGTTCTCCTGTCATTTCATTTTTCGTCATCCATCGCATTTGCTGCTTGATCGAACCGTTTCTTCCCCCATCATCGCCTAATGCATTCACTGTTGTTGCTTCTACGGCTTCCGCATAAAGCTCCAGGTCATTCGTAAAGATCGCTCGCGCCATGGTTCCCATAACCGTGAATTGGTGCTGATTCATGAAAAAATAATGCGCGTTATAAGTGACCGAGCAAAGTTCCATCATATTGATAAAATTCTGAGTATCGGTTTCATTCCATTTCAGACTCCCCGTCGGTGTATCGGAATAACGCAAAATTTCTGCTGCTGCTGCGAGCAAATAAGTCATCGTCGCGAAACGGAAGCTCGTATGCGTAACGACAGACTGGATGCCGGCATAAGCTCTGATAATATACATCGCATTCGAACGATACGTTTCATCACCGGTAATGTACCACATAATGGCTTGATAAAAAGCAGTTTCGGAGTCCGTATTCGCACGGGTTCCTACATAATCGCTGGGATTGGAGTAATAGATCCCATCGATGGTTGCAGCCCAGGGTCCGCGGATATTTACAAATACGTCTCTTCCTTCTTCATAGAATATACGCGGCGTTTTGCTGGATCTGCGATCGCCTGCAAACGCCCCGAACGCCGTATTCCACGGCTCGTCTCCTGCTCTTACATGATCGCGCATATTGTCCAGATCGGCCAGCGACATAGCAATGCCCGGATGATGGATCGTCGCCGATACCGTGTTTCCGTTAGCGTCCGTGTAAGAAGCATTTACATCGGCACTTACTGCCTGCGGTTTATAAGAAGTAATCAGCGGCGAAACAGCCGCATTTGCTGTTTCGATGCCTCCAAAACCTGTAAAAGTCATGGCTAACGTAAAACAAAGAATACTGGAAATAACCTTCTTGGTAAGCGCCCTGATTTGTGATAATTCCATATCATTTGCCTCCTTTTTTTTTGAACATTCATAGCCTGTGTTTCTGATAACCTCCCACATAGCTCTTAAAGCTTAATGAAGAGAGGCCCCTCACCTCAAAATCGAGATTGGGGCCTCTGGTCATGCTTTCGCCAGATGACACCCGAGAAATTCCGTTTGAGCTAGATTACGATCTGTGCCCAGCGGATCAGAATATCCGCTTGCTCTTGCGTGAAATATTTCCCGGTTTGGTCCGTTACCTGTTTGATATAGTCGGCCATCATGCTCCTGGCCGCGTCTATTTTACCTCTGGAGGCTGCAGCTTTGGCCTGATCGAGTTTTTGATGGTACGACTTAGCAACAGTTTCCCAACCCTTATAGCCGGTCGTTTGCATAAAGGTGTTCGTCACGGTCTTCAAGCTGTCAAATGTGACCGTCACCGTAAAGGTATGGGTTGCCGTCGTCTGATTGCCCGCCATGTCCTCCGCCGTGACCGCTGCCGTATTCTCACCGGCCGGCAGCGTATACGCCTTCGCTTGCACCAGCGGTGCCGCACACGGCGAACCGTATACGCTCGAGACAACATCGGTTGCGCTGCATGTAATGGTCACCATTTGGTCGATCGTATACGACGCCTCGCCCGTTATCTGAACTACGGGTGCGCTGCGGTCGATCTTGATCTCCAGCGTTTGAGCTTCTCCCGATTCGACGGAACGGCGGTACATAAACGGATGCGTTCCCTCTTGATCCAGGGTTACATTCGCACTATAGACAGCCCAGGTGACGCCCTTGTCCAGGCTGTATTCCGCAATTGCCGCCGGAGACAGTGTCACCGTGACCGGTGACGTATACCAGCCGTTCTTGCCGTTTGGAGCTGCAGGATCTGCGGACGCCGTTACATCCTTCCACTGCAGTCCTTTAAGTGCGGCAAGCAGCCCTGCGGATGCGGCATCGATCTCGGCCTGGTTTGCAGCTGCATTATTGTAGACCGATTGTGCATTCGATACTTCCGCTTGAAGCGCTTGTACGCTCTCCTCTGTGTAGAGCTCGGCATTGACCTTCGCTGCTTCTTCCAGCAGGATCGGAATTAACGTTTTGTCAATCCAGTTCGCCGTGTTATTCATGGTGGCCTTAATCTCGTCCGCGTTCAGGACGTAGTTGTAGACGCGGAATTCGTCGATCATCCCATTGAACAACGGATCGTTAAACTGGCTTTTGCCAATGTAATTGACGCCCGGCTTAAAATCGCTCGGCTTGATGGTCGTATTGGTATTCGTCGCCTTCAGCTCGCCGTTCACATACAGCTTCGCCGTATTCGCGCCGAGCGTCACCGCCACATGTACCCATTGATTCGCCGGAAGCTGCGCGGTTTGTGTGATCTGCTCGCCGCCGCCGTTCTTGACCGCGAAACGGAGCGTATTATTGCCCGATCTCGGCGTAAGGAACATAAACTGATTCGTATTGTTTCCGAAGTCGAAGATACGCTGCCACTGATTGCCGCCTTTCCAATGCACCCAGGTTGCCAGCGTGATCTCATTGTAACCGGCCAGAGCATGCGTCGAAGGCAGTTTGACGTAGTTGTCGGTGCCGTTCAGATTGATCGCTTGTCCGATCTTTCCTTCCGTGTAGACCGGGGCTCCGAATACGGATGCGGACGACCCGAACGAATTATTCGCATTTCCTTCAAACGCATAGAGCGAGAGAGGAACGGGAACAAGCGACTTTTCCGCTTGGTCAAGCTGAGCGGCAAGCTGCGCCTTGTCGGCACCCGGTTTCGCCATCTCCGCTTCGATACGTGCAACTTCCTTCAGATAAAGGTAGTAGCTGCCCTTCGTATAGCCTTCAGCCGAAAGGATACCCAGCTTCACCTTGAACGCCACCGTCTGGCTGACCGAATAATTGGCGTTGCTCACGGTGAAGGTTACCGAATGGCTGCCGTAATCGGCCTGGCCCGGCTTCCAGCTGAATACGCCGGTCGCCGCGTTGAACGCTGCCCCTGCGGGCAAATTCGCGGCGCTGTAAACCAGCTGCTCGCCAGTCGGATCGGATGCCGGAACCTGATAGCTGAAGTCATTCTTTGCCGTCAGCTCCACCGTAGTATCGGGACCAATAACCGGCTGTCCTTTGACTGTGATTTTGATTGTTTTCGAAGAAGACATTTCACCGGCCGTCGCAGTAAAGGTTACGGTATGCACGCCGCTCTGTTCTTTGCCCGGCGTCCAGACGAACGTTTGAGCGGCCGCATCAAAGGATGCTCCTTCGGGCAGACCGTTCACCCCATATACGACATCCGTAACCGCATTGACTGCTTGAACCTTGAATGTTAGCGTGTTTTCTGCAATGACAGTCTTGTCTGCAAGGGATTGAAGAACCGGCATGCCCGGAATATATTTCAGTCCTTTGAATGCAGCCAGCAGATTGCTATCCGCGATATCAATCTCTTCCTGAGTCGCATCCGGGTTATCGTGTACCGCAGCTGCCGCAGCAGCGTGCTGCACGACCGACTGCAAACTTTCTTCCGTATAGATGCCGGCTTCTTGCGCTGCCGCCGCTTCATCCAGCAAGTGCGCGAGCAGCGTCTTGTCAATGCCGATTTCAAGGAACTCGATTTCTTCAAAGTTTACGAAGCCGTTATGATCGTCATAAATGCGGATATATCGATATGGCGTCGTGTCCGAATTGAGGGCGGAGTACCACTTGTATTCCGTCGTCGTCGGAATCTTATACAGATCAACCCAAGTTGCGCCATCGTTAGAGCCTTTAAATACGGTGCCGTTGACACGGCTGACATGCGTTCTCCTTGGTAGATAGCGGAGGGTGTCGATCACCTTTTCATTACCTGCGCCGAAGTCGACGTCCACCCAGCTTACAGCCGACCTGGTGTGAGTAATCGTATCGGGATTACCGTCAAACATATACCACCCGTTTTGCTCCTCGGAGATATTGTCGTTATTCCAGCCTTTCTCCGAGGCTCTGACCATTGAAGGGTCCATCTTCACTTTCTCCAGCAGCGTTCTGACCGAAACGAGCAAGCTCCGGGCATCATGGATGGCGTCAATCAGCGCTTTCTCGTCTGCTTCAGGGCGCGCCATTTCAGCTTTGATACGGTCCAATTCTTTGTGAAACAGATAATAGCTCGCCTTCGTATAGTCGGAAGCCGGCAAGCTCTCCGCATCCTCCAGCACGATGTCAATCGAATCCGCAAAAGCGCTTGCAGTGGCCGAGAACGGTTGCGGAGAACCGTCGCCGTGAACAGCCATCACCTTATAATGTGCACTGCCAAACCGTAAGACGTCCTGGAATGACGTCGTTCTGGTACCCGTGAGAACCTTCTCCCATGGGGAGCCGTCTTCCAGCTCGGTCGTGCCTGCCTTGAATACCGGATCGGTCAAGCTCGCCTCTTCATCATAGGTGCGATATACGTTGAACCAGGAGGCTTGCTTCGGTTTGTTCCAGTGCAGCGTTACCTGATCCTTCACTCTGGAGGTGAAAGGAGTAACGATGCCTTGCGGCGTTTCCGTCACCGTGACTTCGCTGAATTGCGCCTGATCGCTTGCGGCGACTCCCGTATAGTACGCATAAGGCAGCAAGGTAGACATCTTCGTCACATACGTCCAATTCGTCCCATCCTTGGATACGAACGCATAAACGGTCTGCGAATCATGATCGCGCATCAGTTTGACGTACGGATACTCTGCTGCGGTGTAGCCTTTAATATTCGCATTTAGCGGACTTGCGACCGGAATCGAAAATTGAGCGAGCGAGACCCTCGTGCGGTTTTGCAGCACAAGGTCGCCGTTCTCGTTCGCACCGAAATAGATGTAGCGGGCTTTGTCCTTCGTGAGCCGGTCGCGCATCATAATGCCGCTCGCTTCTCCCGAAGCGCTGTCGATCTTCGCACTGACGGAGCTGCTGCCGGCAGCGACCCGGCTTACAAAATGCAGCGAATCGTTAATATCCCGCTTGTAAATATGGGAGTCGTCTCCTTGACCGAAGCCTGTCCCGTTGACAGCATCGATCGCTACGGAAGATCCGTCGATTACTGCGTTGCCTGCCGTGGTCCCGATCCGGTCGTCGCGCCACGCCTCATCGGTATTACCGGATATCGGCACCGACACATCCGTTTTCGCGCGCCAGGAATCCCAGCCCGCTCCGTTCTTGTTGACGGCCGCAACTTTATAGTAGTACACATTACCGTTTTGAACCGTTGTGTCTTTGTAGAAATTGCCGGTTACCCCTTCAGCGATAATCTCATAGGGTCCGTCTTCCGCTTCCGAACGTTTAATCGTGTAGGATTGCCCGCCTGAAGTCGTTTTCCAGGAGATGCCGACATAACCGTTCCCTGCAAGCGCATGGACAAAGTCAACATGGAACGGCTTCGGAGCGAGTTCGAAATCCGACGTCAATTTTAACACCATTGCCGTTTTTGGAGCAACGCTCACTTTGCCGCCAACGACCGCAATGTTCGTCCCCGAGACAAGATCGAGCACCTCGCTGCCCGAGAAGTCGGCCGGCAGCTCTACCTCGGATGTCGTCTCGTTGCCGTATACGTCACGGGTCGTGTTGAAAATCATGAAATACTTGCCGTACCTTGACGTTGACAATTCCGGATAATTGTTGTAAGGATTGTCAAATTCAAAGTTGTCGCGGTTAATCGTTCCTACGCCCGGCTGATAAGAAGCTGGCACAGCTTCGCCTACCAGCACCGGCGGCGCACCGGTCCAATTCAAATTTTGCGCCGATCCGGAATGATAATCCCAGTCGATCTGAGGTGCCCGCAAGTAGTAATCCTCATACCTGAATCGGTTATTCGTGGCGATCTGGACGACATGATCGTAATTGTCTTTGATCACATGAAGGCGTCCGTTGCTTGCCATGCCGCGATTGCGGAAATTCAACTCGCCGAACATTCTGAAATCGCCGTCTTTTACCGACACGTACATATTGTCGATATCCGTCCATGCAAACTGCTCATAGTCGTCCGGATTGACTCCGAGCGCGGCAATTTCTTCCGGTTTGTAGACGTCGAAATCCGTTTGCGGAAGAACAACCCCAGCCATCGCATTACCGCCGAATCGGCCGTAATCGGCCCGGCCTCCCGTGATGTAATGATAGGTTTCTTCAAGCAGAAAATTTACTCCGCTCATGCTTCCTCTATATCCGAAGTCTTTCACATGCAACAGCTGGCGATCCGCAAGCTGCTGCTGCACGAAACCGACCGCTTCTCCCGCATATTGCCAGTACTTGTCCCACTCCGGACCGCTGTATCTTTGCTCGTTCCCGGCCATCGCCATTTCCAGGGATGCGAACTGCAAGCTCATTCCTCTGCCGGTTCTCGCACCGTATGCCATGAAGCCGGTAAAGCTTTGATTTCGCTCATCGGTCACTTGTTCCGCTCTCATGATTCTTTTACCGTCGCCATCCAATGACTGATAACGGACAAATCCGCGGGCGTGGATGGATGTAAGCGCCGCTTTCAGGATTTCGTCGTTAACCTCTTCGTCGCCGGCGTGGCCGAGCGTTTTATAGAAATAAACCAAAAGATAGTTGGCGGCCTCGCCGTAGTTGGCTACATAACCGTTTTCCCTTGTAAGTCCAGCCTCGGTTAAGCCGGTATAATGCTTGCCGTAAGGCAGTCTTCTAACAACGTTGCCTTCCGCGTCCAGCTTGCTCCCCGCCAGCCCCTTACCGACAATGTGGACGAAATCGTCCGTGAACTGCGCCTGTCCGTCATGTTTGAACAGGGAATGATACAAATCCAGTTCTTCGCCGCCGGGACCAACCAGCACCTCTTCGCCCAGGAATGGCTTGACCCCCAAAGTTTCAAGCAGGATTCGGTGACTGCGCTCTTTGCCTTCAAAGAATGGCGAGCCGATGATGCGCAGCCCCTCGTGAGATTTCCACGCACCTTCGTACGTATAAATTACCTGGTTATAAATATAGGAAAGCCGCGCACGGGCAAAGTCGAAGTTCGCTTTCATCACCCGTTCCCACGCTTCACGGCGCGTCAGCTCGCCTCCGTCCCAATCCACTCCCCCAAGAGAATACTCCCCTTCGGTCGTTCCGGTTACGAACGGCTCATCTAGAAACTCATTAAACGCTGCTTCCCCATAAACGGAATCGTCTTTGATCAGATTTTCGACGATGTACAGCGCTTCGCCAAGCGCCATATAATAACCGCCCCAGTCGCCCTGATGTCCGCCGCGCAGCACTAGTCTCGTATTGCCGTAATAATCTTTCACATGGTTATCGATCGTCTTGAATATGCGCTGAAGCGCCGCTCTTTTCTCCTCCGGCGTCTGCGCCGGAGACCAATCGTACTTCAACACGTTGGCGTAAAATTTTAGCTCTTCAATATATTTGTGGATCGCCAACTTGCCGCCAGCGCTTCCATCCACTTTGGCCGATAAATTGTTAAACAGATTAACCTGCTCTTGCAGGTAGTCATTGATCAGAGCCTGTTTCTCCGCATCCGTCAGATCCGGCGCCAGCATGTTATCCGGATTCTGATCGGGCTTGAATTTATAGCCCTGCTTTTCCCCATCCGCATGAATATAGGCTTGTGTATGAGTATAGGCATTATAATAGCCCCTTGATTCAGTCGTCATACTGTTCCAGGGATGGGATTTAATCGTGATCTCGACCGTATCCTTCCCAACCGTTGATTCCAGCGGAAGCATGATCGTTTTGTAAAAAAAGCGGTTCGGAAGCACCCATCCTGTGTTAATGGGTTCATAATCCCCATTAGTGGTATATCCAATCTGCTCCCCGTTAATATGAATCATTTCGTTGGAGGTGGACGATTCTTCCCCCGAAAATTTCACGGTGAAATAGTTGCGGAGATACGGATCGACTTTCATTGTAAAAGTCAACTCCCCCCCGACCCCATCAGCTGCGCGAATATTCGACACACGGGCTGTTTCGCCCATGAAACCGGTAATCACGCTCGTAAAGGCGTCCTTGAAGTTGTGAGCGCTTTCAGAACCGTTATTGCCGAAATCAAGCTTGTCCAAATAACCGTTCGCGGATGGATCCTCCGCCGCTTGCACCGTCGCGCCCGGCACCGGTCCTATCACCTGTAGAATCAACGCGGCGATCAAGAGAATAATCAAGACCCTTCCGGCTTGTCGTTTCGTTTTCTTTACTCGTTTGAATACGTCACATATGTAACCTTTCATTCGACTTTTCTCCTCCTTTTTTTTGAGTGATTCTTCTTTCCCAATCTTGCTTCGTATACTCTTGTCTTGCCTCACCTCCCTTTCGGAGTACGCCATACCAATATTCCGCGGAAGTAAATTCTCCTTTTAATAGAATTCAATGTTATATGCATGCTCGCCAAATAACGAAATTACCCGCCAGAGTTACCGGTGAGCGCGGCCAGCTCGAGCCAATCCTCGAAAAAAGCCAACGCAAACGGATCAAGATGATGGTGTTGAATACCTGTAGCTATTGTCATTTTCACATTGTTTCCAGTTGATCTCCATCGTCAACACCATTCCTAATAGAAACCCCCATGCTTCTAATAAAAGTATGGGGGGTTGATTAATTGTACATCCTTCAAGATAAAACTTTCCGCTTACTTTCCTCCTGCATCAAGCTACGCTTGGACTTGCTTGATTACTTCTGCACGGACTTTTTCAAGTCCAATATCGCGCATTAGTCATGAGAATATCCGAAGCCGGATCGAATACCGGCTTAACCCGCATATCCTGGTTGATATACGAGAATCTGAGCCCAGCGGATCAGAATATCCGCTTGCTCTTGCGTGAAAAATTTCCCGGTTTGGTCCGTTACCTGTTTGATATAGTCGGCCATCATGCTCTTCGCTGCGTCCATTTTTCCTTGGCCGGCCGCAGCTTTCGCATGGTCCAGCTTTTGATTCAGCGATTTGGCCATGGAATCCGATGCTTTGGCATTCGTCTCCTGCAGGAATACGTTCGTCACGGTCTTCAAGCTGTCAAACGTGACCATCACCGTAAACGTGTGGTCGGCTGCCGTCTGATTGCCCGCCATATCCCCTGCCATAACCGATACCGTATTCTGGCCCGCAGACAGCGTATATGCCTTGGCTTGTATCAGCGGTGCCCCGCACGGAGCACCATATACGCTCGAAATAACATCGGTCGCGCTGCACGTAATGGCGACATCCTGGTCGATCGTGTACGATGCCGCACCTGTTATCTGAACGACCGGTGCAGTACGGTCGATCTTGATCTCCAGATTTTTGGCTTCTCCCGAATTGACGGAACGGCGGTACTGAACCTGATGCGTTCCGTCTGTGTCCAGAGTGACAGGCGCGCCGTATACTGCCCAGGTGACTCCGCCGTCCAGACTGTATTTTGCAATTTCCGCGGGAGACAGCGTCACCGTGACCGGGGACGTATACCAGCCGTTCTTACCGCTTGGTGCTGCAGGATCCAGTGAAGCAGTGATGTCTTTCCACTGCAGCCCTTCGAGCGCCGCAAGCAGACTTGCAGCCGTCGCATCGATCTCTTCTTGTGTCGCATCTGCATTGTTGTATACCGATTGAGCGTTCGATACTTCCGCCTGAAGCGCTTGTAAGCTCTCTTCTTTGTACAGCTCGGTATCAACAGCGCCGGCTTCTTCGAGCAAGACCGGGATTAAAGTTTTGTCAGTCCACTGTGTTGCCGTACTGTTCATGACAGCCTGGATTTCTTCCGCGCTCAAGGCATAGTTGTAAATTTGGAATTCGTCGATCATCCCATTGAACAACGGGTCAGAAAATTGGCTCTTGCCAATATAGTTTTTGCTCGGTTTAAAATCGCTCGGCTTGATCGTGAAGCCGCTTTTGGTCGCCTTCAGATCGCCGTTCACGTACAGCTTCGCCGTGCCGCCGCCGAGCGTCACCGCCACATGTGCCCATTGCCCCGTTGCAAGCTGCAACGTTTCCACGAATTGTTCGCCGCCGCCGTTCTTGATCGCGAAACGCAGCGTATTGCCGCCCGATCTCGGCGTAAGGAACATGTACTGATTGGTGTTGTTTCCGAAATCGAAAATCCGCTGCCATTGGCTGCTTCCATTCCAATACACCGAGGTTGTCAACGTGATCTCGTCGTAGGTGGATAGTGGATGCGCCGCGGGCAGTGCAACATAGCTGTCCGTACCGTTCAAGCTGATCGCCTGCCCGACGCTTCCTGCCGCGTAAGCAGCGTTTCCGGCAAGAGCAGCGGTTGTCGACCCGAATGAATTTTGTGCATTGCCTTCAAACGAATAAAGCGACAGAGGGACGCGAACAAGCAAGCCTTCGGCCTGGATCAGTTCAGCGACAAGCACATCATTATCGGCACCAGGCAAAGCGATCGCCGCTAGGATTCGCTCCGCTTCCTTATAGTACAGATAATAACTGCCCTTGGTATAATCATCAGGCGGCAGGATACCGAAATTGACCTTTAAATCAACCGTTTGGCTGATCTTATATAAGCCGTTGCTCACTATAAAGGTGACAATGTTGTCGCCGTAATTCGCATGAGTCGGGGTCCATGTGAACACGCCCGTGACCGGATCGAACGCCGCGCCCGAAGGCAGCTTGGCAGCGCTGTAAGTCAACGCCATCCCCGTAGGATCCGTTGCTTTCACCTGATACGTAAACGGTTGTCTAGAAGTAAGCTCCACAGTTCCACCCGGGGCGATGACCGGTTGACCTTTGACGGTAAGCTTAACGGTGCGGGAAGTTGCCCCTCCGTTTGCTTCAGCGGTTAAGATTACGTTGTAGAATCCCCCCTGCGTTTTGTTCGGCGTCCAGACGACGGTACTCTTATCCGCATCGAAAACCGCTCCTTGCGGCAGTCCGCTGACACTGAATACGGTGCCGGCAACGGAATTTAACAGATGAAGCTTTATGGCAAGCTGATTGCCCGCTATAAGGGTTTTGTCCATGACAGGAGCGATCGCCGGAACGCCCGGTTGGTAAACCAGACCATCGTAAGCAGCCCGCAAGTTGTCAGCTGCGTCGTCAACCTGAGCCTGGCTTGCGCCGGTATCGGAGGCTATAGCTTGCGCCGCAGGGATAGCCTCCTGCAAAGCTTGTACGCTGTCAGCCGTATAGATGCCGGCATTGCCTGCTGCAGCAGCTTGATCCAGCAAGAACGTGAGCAAGCTCTTGTCAGCCCCATATCCTGTCTGGTTATATACGGCCCCAATCTCGGCATCGCTCAAGACGCGATTGTATATGCGGAATTCGTCGATCATGCCGTTAAACAGCGGATCGGTGGCAAACTGGCTCTTGCCTATGTAGTTCGAGCCAGGCTGGAAATCGCTAGGCTTGATCGTGACACCGCTCGACGTTGCCTTCAGCGTGCCGTTCACATACAGCTTCGCCGTGCCGTTACCCAGCGTTATCGCCACATGCACCCATTGATTGGCCGGCAATTGCGCCGTTTCCACACCTTGCGCGCTGCCGCCGTTCTTGATCTCGAAACGCAGCTTGTTACTGCCCGATCTCGGCGAAAGTAACATGTATTGATTGCTATTGTTGCCAAAGTCGAAGATCCGCTGCCACTGGCTGCTTCCATTCCAATTCACCCAGGTTGCGAGGGTGATCTCGTTGTAAGCGGACAAAGGCTGCGTTGCCGGCAGCATCATGTAGCTATCCGTGCCGTTCAAGCTGATCGCTTGCCCGACCTTTCCTGCTGCGTAAGCTGCGGTTCCAAACACGGCTCCATCGGTGGACGAAGAAGAACCAAACGTATTCTTTGCGTTTCCTTCGAACGAATACAGCGACGTCGTGTACGGCACCAACAAATTACGGGCGTCATAAAGTTCGTTAATCAGCTCTTGCTCGGTATAATCGGAGTTGCCGACGGCGCTCTTCACATATTCCAATTCTTTCTGGAACAGGTAATAGCTTTGTTTCGTATAATCTTCGGCAGGCAGCTTCGCCGCTTCCGCCAGCGCTTCGGCAATCGTTCCCGGAATTTGGGTTACCATATCGTGGCGCTCTCCATGGATTCTGAATTCGGCCACTTCGAGCATTGGTATGTTTGAAATCGGGGTGGGCCCCGGCTCAATGATTTGTATTTTCAGGAAGCGGAATTGCTGATTTTTGAGATCGTCCTGCACCTCAAGTCTTTGCATATCTTCCGTATACGTTGTCAGGCCGGGGGTTAACCTTGTCCAATTCAATTTATCGTTGGATCCGAAGATGGCCGCACCGCCTATACGATCAGGAAAACTGACTCTTACCTGCAGCTCGAAGGCATTTGCCGAAATTTTATAATTCGGACCGAAATCCATGTAATGAGTCAAATTCTGAGCTACGCAAAAACATACAAAACTATCACTATTGTTATCCGAAAGGGTGGCGACTGCTGTTCCAAAGGTGGAACTTGCAAACATATCCAGGAAATTCATGCTTCCATCTTGTAATAATGGATTCAGTTCTTTCAGACTCTGAACCGCACTATTCAAATCAATCAATAGCTGATAGAAAGCATCATCGGATGCGCTTGAGATTTGATTCATTACATCTGCATACACGATTTTAAAGTAATCAAAAGTTGACAAAATATAACTTGTATTTGGATTATATGGACTAACTACTGCTGCTACTGCGGATTTCCGGTCATTCGTTACGACAATCTTAACGTCCTTCATTACAACCGTGGTTCCGTCCGACGCACTCACAACAAACGAATAGGTTCCAGCTTGCGTCGGCTTCCAGGTAAATGCGCCGGTGCTCTCATTCAAGACAGCGCCCTCAGGTTTATTATCGATCTGATAGGATACGACATCAGCTGCATTCGCGTCTACTGCCGAAAAATCGAATTTGACCGGTGCCTCAGAACCGACATAGACAAATAAATTTAATGGCGCGATTCCTGCATGGAACACCGGCGGCGTCAGCTGTGTTCCTGCGCTTACATTGATGTGGTCAATGTCGACCGTAGTGCCGGCTCCTTTTACTTTGAAATAAACAAGGTCCCCAAAAAACTGGAAATTATTCATCTTATAGGTCACATATCGCCACTGCCCCTTCGTGTCCGGCAGCGCCAATGTATCGTTAATTCCACCAATCACTTCCAGCTTGGCTGTCCCATTGGTCCGGATCTTGAACCCAATGGTTTTCTCACCGGTGCTCGAAGCCACAAGCGCAATTTTGCTTCCCTCTTCCGTTGCCGTCATCCTGACGAAAGAAGTATCTCCCTCTTGCATTGTCGTGGAATTATTGTCAAATTTGGTGTATCGATCTTCAATTTCCCGCAAATTTGAATCTGTTACAGGTTTCGGTAGAGTTTGCGTACCCTCGGCTTCGGCCTCTTTAGGGATATAAAGCCAATAATCCGCCCCTCCGTCCGGAGACTCCCAATAGAAATAATGTCTTTTGTTGAACATTTCGGTAAAGTACGGAGCCTCTACCTCCATGTTTACTCCTGCGGTGTATTTATAGTAATAGTAAAGGTCATATACGTTACCGCCAATTCTTCCCCGATATCCTTCTTTCAGTTGTTTGTAAATAACAGTCGGATTTCCATTGGCATCCGTATGCGCCGCGACAGGTATCCATGGCGTATCATAACCCAACATGAAACGGCCAAAAAAGTCGGCAGCCTTCAAGATGCGGTTATCCAGAAATTCGTAAGGTCCTACAGCATTCGGCGCTGTCGAAGCAGTTCCGTCTACCGGATCCACTTTGGTTCCCTGGGCAAGCAATAAACGCGCTAATATTTCCATGTTGGTTATGTCACCGGCACCATGAGCTTGATCCCGGCCCATTTCGACATGCTGAACGACCGGGGGATCCACTTTCTCTCCTGTCAAAGCATTTGTATCCACCAATCTGAACAAGGATTTAATGGCGCCGTTTTGACCCTGGTCTACAGCGGTCTTGTTGACGGTAAACCACTCGACTCCCTCATTATACCGGTCTCTGTTGCCGGTAAAGATATAACCCGACATGGCCCCCAGCAGCGGATAAAGATGCTGGTTCATGAATTTGTCATTAAAATGCATAAACGTTTCAATCATCGGGGTAATCAGGTTATTCGTAAAATCAGCAGTATCCTTATCCGTCCATTGCAGAGCATCGCTTTGTGTGCTGGAATACCGCAATATTTCTGCCGCAGTCACCATCCGGTTAAGAGGGATACCCATATGAATGTGAGAATCCGTGAAATACGTATATTGATTGGGGTCCATTTGCTCCCAAAGTCGGATAATTCTCATGGCATTGGCCCGGTAGACTTCGTCTCCGGTAATAATATACATAAGTGCCTGCGTATACGCGAGTAACCCATCCGTCACAAAAGCGCCTTTACTATTCACCGCAACAGTTCTCGGCTTGGTTGGATCCGCACCCTGAATGCTTGATCCGACGTTCTTCGCAGCGGCCCCAGATAATAGCATTCGATTAAAATATGAATTCCAAGGTTCTTTTTTCGCCCGTACCTGTGTCCTCACATTTTCAAGAAAATCCTTGGTAAGTCCGATGCCGGGATGTTTAAATCCGCTTGCATCGATGACCTCTTGAATCGTTGGTTGATAATCCGTCATCAACGATTGAGCCGTTGTTTCCGCTGCAGCTGCTCCCGCCGCTACAGGCAGGAACGTTGCCATTAAACAAATGGAAACAAATATAGACAACATACGCTTAAGACTATTTCCAAATCTAAGCCCTTTCTGAACCATTATGCATTCCTCCATTTAATTATAATATCAACGGGAAACTGAAATTCTTAAAGCTACTTTCTAAGGGTAAAAAAAAACCCCCTTCATGCAATTGAGAAAGAAGCCTGCGGCTTGTGCAGAGATATGCTTACCGCTTTACGCCTGCACTTCGCTTATAAAGTATTGTTTCCTGTTTAAACATGCAAATCAGAAAACTAATAGCGCTTTCACGCACTTTTACATTCCCCCTCCAAATAATGCAAAAAATCGGATCGACGATTCCATCCTGCAGGAACTGGCCGCGGAAATGCTAATCCTTCCTAGGTCCTGCCTTCCTGAATCAGCTTCTTTACAAGCTGTACGGCGGGAGTGAAGCGGTAATTGAAGCCGACCATGTGCTTCACGCCTGCTTCCCCAACCGCTTGCAGTATTTCTTTCGCAGAATGTTACGTTCCGAACCGTATTCTTGTCCCCGGCGTTAATGGCCATACAGCCCCATGATTGTCTCGTTATCCTTTAATAGAACCAAGCAGCACGCCTTTAATAAAAAACCTTTGCGCAAACGGGTACATAATAATCATCGGAATTGACGAGATGACCATCGCCGCCAGCTGAAGGGTTTGGGCCGTAACGATGCCATGGCCTTGCGCTCTGGAGTAAAGCTCTGCGACAGCAGGATTGTTGTTGCCAGCAATGTTTGCCATCTGATTCACCGCATCAGCCGACTGAAGCAGCTTTAAGATTAAATATTGCAGCGTCTGCAAGTGAGGCGATTGAGTAAAATACAGCGTCGCTCCGTAATCGTTCCATACGCCGACAGCCGTGAAAACCGAAAGTGCGGCCAATACCGGCTTCGATAACGGAACGACGATTCGGAAGAATATGGTGAACTCATTCGCTCCATCCATCTTGGCCGATTCAAACAACGCATCGGGAATCGCCTTGAAATTTGCATTGAAAATAATGACGTTCCAAAATCCGAGAAAAAGTCCGGGGAGGATGTAAACCCAGTAGGAATCATACAACCCGAGCCAATTCATCAGCATAAAGGAAGGAATCAGCCCGCCGCTAAAGTACATGCTCGTAAAGCCGATTACCGCATACACTACTTTCCCTTTTAAATAAGGACGGGAAAAGGCGTACGTAAACATCGCCGTATACATGATAGAGACAACCGTTACAATCACCGTCCGCGACCCGCTGATCCATGCAGCCTTAAGCATCCCCGGGTCCGCCATCACCGACTGCCAGCTCGCCCAAGTAAATTCCCTCGGCCATAGAAATATAGGTCCGCGCACAAGATCGTCGCCTGTGTTCAAAGAGTTCACGACCGAATACCAAAACGGATACAATGTCAGAAGCATCACAATGACCATGACGATCACAATCGATGCCGAAAAAATACGGTCTCCCCAGCTCCTGCCCCCGACCATAACGGACACCTCCTATAAGTAATTCGTATATGTCTAAAACAAACCTGATTTTGTCAGCTTCTTGGATAAATAGTTAGCTCCAAGCAACAGCAACAATGCAAACACCGCTTTCATCAACCCGATCGCCGTGGCGGAACCAAACTGGAACTGTCTAAGCCCCTGTTGATACACGAAAGTATCGATAACTTGACTCGTCGGCAAGTTCAATGGATTTTGGAAGACATAAATTTGTGTAAAGTTATTGTTTAGCATGCCGCTTACGGCGAAGATGATTAGAATCATCAAAGTAGGCAGAATGCCTGGCAGCGTGATATGCCACATCCGTTTGAACCGGCCCGCGCCGTCGATGGCGGCAGCTTCATATAAAGACTGGTCGATGCCGGCCATGGCAGCCAAATACAAAATAGCGCCCCAGCCGATTTCCTTCAATAAATTCGTCCCGATGGCGATACCCCAGAAATATTTGGGTTCGCCCAAAAACAGAATGGGCTCATCGATCAAGCCAAGCTTCAGAAGCAAATAATTGACCATTCCGCCATCCGGATTGAGCAGCGTAATAAACAATCCGCCAAAAATAACCCAGGACAGAAAATGCGGCATATACGTGATGGTCTGAATAAGCGATTTAAACTTAGCATTCCTGATCTCGTTTAACAGCAGTCCGAAAATCAGTGTTACCGGGATCCCGATCAGCGACCCCAAGAGATTGATTCCGAGCGTATTTTTCACCATAGGCCAAAACTCAAAGTGGTAGAAAACCCCCAGAAAGTTCTCGAAATTGTTCCATTGACTCGTAAAAATACCTTTGATTCCGGTGATGGGGTCGTAAGCCTTGAATGCCATCAACAGCCCGTACATCGGGACAAAGTCAAATATTGTAATCAGAATAACTGCAGGCCAAAGCATCGTCTTGAGCTCCAACTGTGTTCGAAGATCGTGTCCGAGCCTGAAGGATTTTCTGCTTTTTTTCGTTCTTTCTGATGGGATGTGTACTTCATCGACGCTCTTCGCCATCATTTCTCCCTCCCAAGGCAATGATAATGCCAAAGTGCAGCAGAGAAAGGCACATGCACTTCGGCACTATTCATCGTTCAAATCATGCGATTATGAATTTACGCCTTTCACCGTGACGCCCATTTCTTTCGACTTCTTCTGGAGTTCTACGTCCAGCGCCGCATCAAGTTTTTCAACACCCAATCCCTTCATCTTTGTGACAAACTCGTCGTAGAGTGCGTTGAACATTGCCTCATCCTTCGCGAGCACCATCTTGGCAACCTGAGCTTCATAAAATTGCTGGATTTGATTTCGGATCATCACATTCGCGCTTCCGGGTGCAAAGAAGTCCCCGGGCAAATCCAGTACGGAAGCATCATATCGAACGACTTCCTGTGATCTGCCGTAAGCGGTCTTCGCTTCCATCTCAATCAATCCGCCAGCGCCTTCCCTCTTTGTCGGAGCAGGCTGCACGTGTTCAAGGAATGCCATATTGGTGAATTGCCAGAATATATCCATTGCCGTTTTGGTGCTGTCCTTCAGAGCTTGAATTCCTTTATCCGTTCTTGTAATGAGACCTTTGTCGTCTTTCGTGTAATCAACGCCTTCGATACCGAAGTGACTAAGCGTCATCCCCTCGTCACTGGTCGCATAGCTAAGCCATTTCGCCAACTTTTCCGGTTCCTTCGTCGATTTGGAAATGTGCGTTTGCATCCAGCCGCGCCCCGGCTCGGACCAGAACATGAACACCGGCTTTGTGCCTTCACTCGATAAGATCACACCGGGCGACTTCCAGAAATCAAGCTGATCAAATTTGCCTTTGGGCGTCCCTCCGATGAACATGAACACACGTTTGGACAAGAGGTTCGCTTCGATCGCCGCATCATCCGTTGTCATCTGGCCGGGATCGAAGTACCCGCCTTGGGCCGCCTTAAACAGGAATTGAATGGCATGCTTGTTTTCCGGAGACATGTAGATATTTCTAAATTTACCGTCCTTGTCAATCGGCATCGCGCCAAAAGATCTATGCAGGAATTGGAGCGTTTCGCCATGGTAGTTTTTGCCGTGAATCTGAAGTGGAATGACAGGCTGGCCGTCAACCGTCAGATTCATGTCCTTTACCTTCTTAAGAGCCGCGAGCACGCCTTCCTCGGTTCTGAGATCGGAAAGTTCAATGCCGGCCTCTTTCAAAATATTCCCATTGACCAAAACGCCTTTATTTTCAGCATACTTCGCTACATCTGTATAGTAATCGCTTGACGGCGGATATACCTTTCTCGCGTCATCGCTGGTCATATGGCTTCCGATCGCGTACCAGCCGCCATAGTGTTTAATCATTTGCTGCTTGACATCTTCAGGAAAATCTTTGAGCAAATGGGATTCCGGATCGTATTTCGTAAGGAATTCTTCCAATTCCCAAACCTTGCCGGCTTCAACCAGCTTCTTTCCCATATCCGGGCCTAACGTCGTAATGACATCCGGGAAAGCGTCCGACGATGAAACCATCATCAGATTCAATTTCGTATCAGCATCCTGTGCCGGAATGTTGAAAGTAAAGGTGAGCCCCGTCTTTTTCGTCTGTTCCCCCATAATGGTGCCAGACTCCGTGGTCCATTGCGGCGGGTTCCAGCCTCCTGCTGTAGCGAACCAAGTAAGATCTACCGGCGCCGCAGGCGTCTCGGTCTTCGCCGTTTCGGTTTTCGACGTCTCCGTCGGTTCGGTAGTGCTTCCCCTTCCCGAATTGTTGGCGCTGCATCCTGATAGCGCGACGGCCCCGGCCAACATCAAAGTTGTAAACAGTTTCAACTTCATATTCGCAATCCCCCTGTATAGATTAGTTGTTGCTTCTTTAGCATAACGGCATACGTACCTGCATCCTATGTTTCCACTTTACTCTTTTTGTGCTTTTCAATAGTTTTCGATAAGACTACAATTTACGAAATTTACCCGGTGTGATTCCGAAATACTTTTTGAAAATTTTGTTGAAATGAAAATAATCCCGATACCCCACCCGATCTACGATCACTTGAATGGACAACGAAGTATCCTGCAGTAATTCCTTAGCCAGATTCAGCCTTTTGTTCATCACATACTCCATATACGTTTTTCCCGTTTCCTTCTTTATGAGAGCGCTCACATATCCGACGGTAATATTGAACTTCTTTGCCACATCAACGAGCATTATATCTTCCGTAAAGCTGGAGTCGATGTATTCGATGATTTTCCTTACCATTTCATTGGAAATGTGCAGCTCTTCTCCGGTTTGCTGCCGGAAAATGGCCTTCAGCTTTTCGAACAACTCCTCGACCGAGCGGTACTGGCGAAAGATTTGATCGTAGTTCAAATATTCGATTTCATAATTTGCGTCGGTACTGCTGTAATATTTGTAAAAGAGCAACACGATTTGATTGTACAGCGCGCATAATTGGTCGATCTGCATGGACCGCTCCTTGCATTCGGCGCTTAGCTCATCCAGAAGCCTGTTCGCTTGCTCCGGCTTTTGCTCCTTTACGGCCACTTCGATTTGCAGGATCGTTCCCATCAAGACAGAGGCATGGTCAGCTTGTTTGTATTCGAGGATTCGGCTTTCAGGCCGGGTGAAAAAACTGCAAAGGGCAATATCCGATTCCTGATAGAGCTTGGCGACGGGCGTAGAATAGACGCCGATTCCGCTGATCCCGATACACCGGGCGTCGGACAAATGATCTGAAATAAAATCAAGTAAACCGGTCGGATACTTCAATTCGTCATAATTGATCAGGAAGGAGACTTTATTCTGTCCCGTACGAAACCGCAAATAACGGATCCCGGAGATCGCCGGCTGCGTGTCGCCCGCATCGGGAAACGATGAATGCTGGTACAAACAGCTAATGAACCGGAAGTGCGGATATTCGCAGTCAATTCCCCGGCTCGACAAGAAGTTCTGCAGCTTCATATTCTCATCGGACTCGAATATTTCGAAAAGATCGTCCAGCAGAAGTTCCAGTCCTTTTTGCACTTTTTGCTTCTCCTCGAGCGTCGCTTTCAACCGTTCCAACGCGTCGGTCAGCTTGTCCTTATCGACCTGCTTGAGCAAGTAATCGAAGGCTCCGAACCGCAGCGCTTTCTGGGCATATTCAAACTCCGAATATCCGCTGATCATAATCACGTTGCTCCGCAGATCGTGGAGCCGGATTTGCTCCAGAAGCTCAATCCCGTTCAAACCAGGCATACGGATATCCGAAATGACGACATCCGGCTTCTTCTCCAGAATGATCTCCAGAGCCGACAGTCCGTTGTGCGCCTCCCCGATAACAATAAAGCCGAGCCTTTCCCACTCGATCATTTCTCTTATCCTGTACACAACCCAGGGTTCATCGTCTGCGATCAATACCGTAAACATGTTATTCAGCCTCCAATGGTTCCGCATGGTCTTGTAAGGGGAAAGTCATTATAACGGTAGTTCCGGTACCGAGTTTGCTATAGATGGACATTTCGGCCTTGTCTCCGTATAATAGCTTGATTCTCCGATAAATATTAGGCAAGCCGATACCTTTCGCTGTTTCCCTCGCGATCCATCCTTGGCTTTCAAACTGCCTAAGCCGGGCGACCAGCCCTTTCAATTGGGTTTCTTCCATCCCGTATCCGTTATCCTGTACGATGTATTGAACCTGCTTCTGCTCCGTCATCTTCACTTCCACTCGAACGACGCCGCTGTCGATCTTCATCTCCAATCCGTGAAACACGGCATTTTCCACCATCGGCTGAAGAAGCATTTTTATCGTTTTCAGCTTCAACAATCGTTCATCCGCGTCGACGACGACCTGAATTTTCCCCATGAAGCGGTACCCGATGATTTTCGCATATTCCTGGATGTGTGATATTTCATCCTGAATCGTGCTGAAATCGCCTCCTTTGACCGAATACCTGAACATATTGGATAAGGAGGCGGAGATATCGCCTATATCCTGAGCCTTGTAAAAGATGGCCATAGCGCTTATACATTCCAACGTATTGTACAAGAAATGCGGGTTAATCTGATTGCGGAAGGCCGAAATTTCCATCTGATTTTTTGTAATTTCGATTTCGTACTTTTGCTTGCTTAAGCTGTCGATCTCGTCCAGCATTTTATTCAGGTTGGCAGCGAGTACGCCAATTTCGTTATGATAGACCAGTGGAAAGCGGCTTTCTCCCCCCGTCTTCGGATAGGACTTCATAAAATCCATCAGCGCTTTTATCGGTCGTAAGATACGTGTGAAAAAAATGATCAGGAAGAGACCGAGCAAACAAAACATGACCGCATATGTCGTTATGTTCAGCCTTTGTACGATATTCAATTCCTGCAGCAGCTCGTTCTTCGGTATGACGCTGATCAGCTCCCACCCGGTCCGGGACAGCGTACTCGTCTGCATGATATATCGGTTGTCGTTCTCCAACTCCTCAAATTGAAACGTATCGATGCTGGGCGTATTTCCTTCGCTGGCCATAATCTCTTTGTTTTGATCAAGGAGGAATAGCCGGGAATTGGGTGTCATTTTTGCGCCCTTCAATATATTGTGGAAATTGCGGACATCCATAAAAAACACGCTATATCCCATGTATTCTTTGACCGGTGTGCTTTCCAAATTATAAATCGGAATGGAGATGGAATAGTTTGGCATTATCCCACCCGTATTCGAATCCGTCAATAAACCGGAATATTCGATCTTTGGAGGCGGCAATTGGACCGTCTCGCCGATCCCGATGCCTGAATCGGAAATCATCTTTCCTTCCGGGTTGTAAAGCTGGATGCCCCGGATATTCGCTTTCAATGCAGTGGTATTGGAGAAGACCGATACGATCTCATCGCTCATGAGAATCCTGGACAAATAGTCCTCCGAGTTCAAGTAGGCTTGCACCGTCGGACTATACAGCATTGAATCCGAGATTCTCTCCATGTCCGCATAAAAGCTTTCCATATTTTCTTCAACCTGATTCAATAATTTTGCAGCAGAGTCCGTTACCTTGCTCTCGACAATACGTTTGGCAACCATGTTCGAGATGACAAATGAGATCAGGAGGATGATCAACATCATTAAAATCAAATAAAGGATTTGCCTGGTAAGGCTGAGGTTACGAAAGTGTCCCATCAAGCTTATCAATTCCTCTCAACCTGATAATAAGCTATCCGAAGATTCGACACCCGGGCTATTTCGCCCATGAAACCGGTGATCACGCTCGTAAAGGCGCCTTTGAAGTTGTAAACGTTTTCAGAATTGCCGAAATCAAGCTTGTCCAAATAATCGTCAGCAGGTTCAGGCTGCGTATCTTCATTAGCCGCGAATAGACGATCGTTCGCCACGGGGACGAACAATTGCAACAGCATTACTGTCGTCAGACAGACGGCCAGGGCGCGCACCGTCCAGGTTGTTTTCTTTATAAATAAATACATAATGACGATCCTCCTTAATTATTAAGCTGCTCATTCATGATTTTTCTCCTCCATACTTCATAAGATTCCTAGTCACATGCCGGGTTCCTGTGCAAGGAATCCGGCAACATGGCGGCAGTTTTCGGCTCCGTCCAGTTTAAGTCTTTAATTCCATTAATCGCGCGGGTGGTGCCCTCTTCAGTGGCCAAATAGTAAATCGTTCTTTACCCCAATAATAACAGCATAGTTAAACAATATAATATAAAATTATTGTGCACTTATGCTCTTATTTGCTATTCTCAATTTATAGTGCCGGGGAGGGGACGGAGCTTCCCCACCATCTGCACGACTGGCACACTTCTCCAGGGTGTTCAAACAACTGACCGGTATGGACGTTACGGAATATGTCGTGTTCAAGCGAGTCATACTGGCGAAAGAACTGCTTGTACGATCGGATGACAGCATCAAAACCATATGTGAAAAATGCGGGATGGAGAGCGAATCGTACTATATAGCTGCGACGCAAGAAGGAGCAGAGGTATCTTCTGCTCCTTCTTAGCGCATCCTTATAAAATTCCGGGCCTCCATTCGCCACCATAATCATCCGCCCTCGGGCCTGAACTTGCTTCCCGACAAAATTCCCATGGCTCCGCTTAACGAAGCCATAAGTACCTCCATTTCAAGTTCGCTATCCTTTTACGGCCCCGCCCGTAAGTCCTCTTACCAGCGTTTTGGAACCGAACAGGAACAGAACGATGAGCGGCAGCGTTCCGAGCGTCAAGCCCAGGATACTGGCGGAATAATCCGTCCTGTAAACGGTGGATAAATTAGCAATACCGAGCGGCAGCGTATACAAGTCCGGCTTGTTCAGCGTGACGAGAGGCAGTAAATAATTGTTCCAGGAGCCTAGGAAAGCAAGCAGCGCAAGCGTGCTGACGGCAGGCATCAAGAAAGGATAGGCGATCCTGACGAATGCCCCCAGTTCCCCACAGCCGTCGATCCTCGCGCTCTCCAGCACTTCCGCAGGTACGCTGGACCGGCTGAACTGAGTCATGAAGAACACGCCGAATGCGTTGTTCAACCCCGCGATAAGCAGGGGCATGTGAGTGTTCCCGAGATGGAACCACTTCATTTCCATCACGTATGCAATCAGGCCAAGCTGGCCCGGAATCATCATGGTGGCGAGAATGATGAGATACAGCACTTTCCTGCCGGGAAAATCGAATTTCCCGAAGGCATAGCCCGTGATCGTGGAAATTCCGACCGATATGGCCGTGAAAAGAATGGCGACATAAACGCTGTTGCCGTAATACTTCATGAAATCTCCCTGCAGAACCGTGTTCAGGTTGTGTGCCAAATAATGGCTTGGCAGCAGCGGAAGCTGCTTAAACAAGTCCTCGGAATAGTAAGTTCCCATGACCACCATGGTATAGAAAGGCAGAAGACACAATGCCGTCAATAAAGCAAGGACGGAGACAGCCCCCCATTTAGCAGCCTTCATTTATGCATCCCTCCTATTCAACCATTTGACGCCGATCAGGGAAAACAAAGCAATGAACAGGAATGTCGAGTACGCGATCGCCGCGCCTTTGCCGTATTTGAACGACGAACCGTTGAATGAAGCGTCGAACATATACCAAATCGGCGTAAACGCGGCGCCGTCCGGACCGCCAACGAGCGATGAGCCGGATGCCCAGCCGCTGAAAAGCAGCATCGGTTCTTCAACGAGCTGAAGCCCGCCGATCATCGAAGTGACGATCAGGAACAGATTGATCGGCCGAAGCAACGGCACCGTAATCTTTAGGAACACATCCTTAGCATTCGCTCCGTCTACGACGGCGGCTTCATAAATCGAAGGATCCACACTGGCCATTCCCGCGGAATAGAACATGACGAAGTATCCGATGTTTTTCCAGAAAATCATAAGAATGATGATTAACCTGGCCGTCGCCGCCTCTCCGAGCCAGTCCACCCTCTCTTGGATCAAGCCAAGATTAAGGAGAATCCCGTTCACAATCCCCCCTTGCCAATCGAACAGCAATGCGAAAATGATCCCGATCGCGACCGGAGTGGTCATATAGGGTGTGAAGATGCCTAGCCGCCACAACGCTTTGCGCCGGATCAGACGGCTCTCGATCAAGCTGGCCAAGAGCATGCCGACGATGATAAGAGCAGGCAAGTATCCGGCCAAATAGACCAGGACGTTGCCGATCGACTTCCAGAAATACGGATCTTCGGCAAGGTCCGCGTAATTGTCCCAGCCGATCCAAGCATGATTGCCGAACAGATCCCAGTTGGTGAAGCTGATGTATAACGTGAACGCGATCGGAAACAATCCGAAAACAGCGTAGGACACGAAGTATGGCGCGATAAAGAAATACGGCCATTTATATTTCACGATTGCCCGCATTCGTCTATACTCTCCTCTCTTCCAAGCAAACGGCAACCGGCCATGGAGCACCGGTTGCCGGCTGGCGTTTATTTGAACTCGATTTCCGGATGGTTTTTCTTCAGTTCTTTCTGCCAATTCGAAACCGCGGTCTCGGTGCCGTACTTCAAATCCTTCGTCATGGTTTGCATGTTGATCGAGGATGCGTTGTAAATATCCTGGTCGTATTTGGAGTAAGGTCTCGTCTTCATGGTCGGCAGAACTTTGTCGACCCAGAACAATCCGAGATCTTGTCCGCCATAATATGGATTAGGTCCGGCAGCAAACGCTGCAGAGTTGCCGAATACGGATTTCAGCGGAACGTAATAGTCGAACGCTTCCTTGCTCAGCTTGGCGCCTTCTTCGGATGCAAGCGTCCACTCGAGATATTTCCAGGCAGCCTCCTTGTTCTTGGAGTCCTTCCAGATTCCCAGAGATGTCCCCCCGTAGCTGTACCCTCCGCCCGGAGGTACCATAAGTCCCCAGCGGCCGGTGCTGCCCTTATCGTTCGGTTCGATGACGAAGTGCGGCGACCAGTTCGCGGCGGGATAGAAAATCACGTCATCCTTCGCATAGGAAGCGTTCCAAGTCGGGGACCACATGTCAAGCTTGGCCGTAATATCCGCGTTGCGGATGTTCTCCAGCGTCTGGAAGATGGACTTGACGGCACTCGTATCGAACTGCACTCCGTGAATAAAAGCCTCCGGATATTGCGGATATACCACGGTATAAGCATCCATCATCCCTGGCAGCATGGATACTTTGCCTCCGCTCTTCTGTTTGACTTCCTTCCCTTTCTCAATGAACGAGTTCCAATCCGGGAACATGGCGGCCAACTGGTCGGGATCGTCTGTTCCCAAATATTGTTTCGCCAAGTTCCTCTTGTACGCCAGAGCGCCCGGGTTGACCGATTGCTCCAGTCCGACCAATTCACCTTTCTCGTTTTGCAGTTGCGGTATGACCTGATCGATAAGTTTCGATTTATCGAAGCTATAAGGCTCTTTGGTTAAATCGTCCAAGATGTTTAACGCGAACAGAGCGCCCCGGAAACCGGCTTCTCCCCAAATGATGTCCGGCAGATCGGAGCCGGCGGCGACGGACGTTTGGAGTTTTTTGAGATAGTCTCCAGCCGAGACATCAACGAATTCTACCTTGATATTCGGATAGACTTTGTTAAAGCCTTCCACCGTTTTTTCGGCATAGGCCTTATCCCATCCCCACATGGTGACGGTTGCTTGCTGATCGTTGCCGGAAGCCGAAGTGCTTGCGGAAGTCTCCGTGGAAGCGCTGTCAGAAGCGCTGTCGGAAGCGCTTTCCTTCCCTTTTCCGCTGCACCCTGATACAAGGACTGATAGTACGACAACGGCAATAACGAAAACCCGCCATTTGTTGCCTCTGTTGATTTTCAAGCTCATTCCCCCTTGATGAATAGTCGGATGTCGGTCTCTGATAAGGTGTAACCGTCTCCACACATAGTGTACGTTCAGGGGTTGACGGCAACAATGAGACATTCCGATAGTTTTGTACAAATTTCGATGGCGGCCATCAGATTCTAATGGTTCTCCTTGATCAGGGGTAAAGTCAGAACGACTTCAGTCCCGACTCCCTCTTCACTTGCGATTTCGAGCCCGTACGCATCTCCGCACAAGTGATGAATTCGCTCCCGGATGTTTCGGATTCCGATCCTGCTGGGCCCATCGGTCCTTTCGGGTCCCGAAGCATCCTGCTTGAGCTTCCCCGCCATTTCCGGGCTCATTCCGATCCCGTCATCCCATACCAGTATCCGCAAGGTCTCTCCTTGC
The DNA here is from genome assembly GCF_019550795.1 of Paenibacillus sp. sptzw28. Taxonomy (NCBI): domain Bacteria; kingdom Bacillati; phylum Bacillota; class Bacilli; order Caryophanales; family Paenibacillaceae; genus Paenibacillus; species Paenibacillus sp. sptzw28. Next base: position 2,044,614 of record NZ_CP080545.1, on the reverse strand, counting down.
TCCCGAATCGAAATCCCGATCGAACCGGGTTCTTCCCTTCCGGATACCCCGTGAAAAATCGCATTTTCCACCAAGGGCTGCAGAAGGCTTTTCGGAATGCGGCAGTCCTGCGCGCCTTCTTCAACTTCCCAGACGAAATCGAATTTGCCGCCGTAGCGGTGCCGCTGGATGGCGACATAATGGTCAATAAGCTTCATTTCCTGGTGCACCGTCGTGTGCAGGTTGCCCTCGCCGATATGCACCGCATCCTGCAGGATGCCGATGAAGGATTCGACCATGTCGATAATGGAGTCATGGCTCTTCTTGCGGGCTAAATAGATGACGGTGTTAAGCGTGTTGTATATGAAATGGGGATTGATCTGGGCAAACAGCAGCTCGGCGGACATCCGTCTTTTCCATCGTTCCTGCTCCGTGCGTTCCTCGATTTGACGTTTGATGTTACCCAGCATCAACTCGAAACCGTTCTTCAAAATCATCAATTCGTCCTGGCTGTGAAAATGAACCTGAACATCGTAATTGCCAATGGATACTTGTTTCATGGCTCTTGATAACGACGAGATCGGCTTCGTAATGCTGGAGACGATCGGCAGGAACAGCAGGAAACAGAGCAGGATGCAAATGCCGATGAATCCGAGCAAATACAAGCTTGCCTCACGGACGGCGCCGTAGAATCGATCTCGGGAGAGGAAGGTGACGAGAGCCCAATCCGGATCCGAAAGCCGCTGAGCCAAGTAATATCCTTTGCTGTCTTTCGTCACCTCAGGCAAGTCAGCAGACAGAGGACCTACGACCGTTTTCACCTCTTCCTCTTCCAACCCGTTATTCCGGATAACACCATTCCGGCTGCTTGTCCATAAGTAATGATCGAATGAATCGTTCAAATAATCAAACACCTGCGTGAAAGCTTCGGTTTTGATATTCAGCAGAAGCAGGCCGCCTTCCGGTTCCGCAAACCGGATAAAAAAACTGATGACCTGACGGTTCCCGTCCGTCAGGGACGGGTGGGGCAGCGTAAATCCGCTTTTGCGAGGCTGATTGACGGCATCCCGGTACCACGGCTTCAATAGCTCGGACTGAAAGGAAGGATCAAAGGATAGCGTGGACCAGAATACTTTGCCGTCAGGGCGGATGATCGCCGAGCTGTCAAGATAATCCCGAAGAACGTTAAACTTGGTGAGCTGCTGCACAACTTCGTTATATGCGGAAAGCTCGCTGTAGACGGAACCGTACGACAAAGTGCCCGCGAATTTCTGAAGCATTTCATCGTTCACCATGTTCGCGGAATATTTCCGAATATCGTCGATCAGCTGATTCATTTGCATTTCCGCTTGGCGCATGTCGACTTGGCCGTCGTGCAGCGTTTTCTTCTCGAATTCTTTATAGAAATATCCGAAGGCGAGCAGCCCGCATGCGACAAGGGATAAAGTGACAATCAGAACGGCGCTGCCGAGAATTTTATTTTTGATTCTTCCTTTCAATGCCATCGCCGCCCTTACGGATAATCTTTCGGATGGATGCCAGTCGCCTTCTTGAAGACTTGACTGAAATATTGGCTTGTTCGGTAACCGACCTTCTCGCTGACCTCATATATTTTATATCCGCCATCGCGAAGCATCGCCTTCGCTCTCTCGATCCGGTGCTCCGTGATGAAATCAAGCATTGTCCTCCCGGTCTCCTTTTTGAAGGTTGCCCGAAGGTGAACGTTGCTGATGGACAAATGTTCGGCGATCGCCTCCAGCGTCAAATCCGGATCGGCGTAATGCTCCTTCACATATTCGATCGCTCCGGCGACAAGCCGAGAATAAGCATGGTCTCGACGAACCGATTCCCGGATCCGATTTTCCAGCGACTGCAAAATCTCTTCCGCGGATACCCCCAGCGCTGCGGAAACATCGGACTGAAAATGGCGTACAAGTACGTGTCCGACTTCCCGGAGCAGCAAGAGAAATGCCCGATCGTCCCTGGTGTTCACGATACGCTCCCATACGGTCCGCAGACCGCTGATGGTTTCTCCTTCATCCCCGCGGGATAATAAGTCCGTGACCCGTTTAATTTCGGCAGAGAGTTCCGAAAGATTGCCGGCTTTACCAGGCTTTTGATCCATGGGCGTTACGATCTCGTTTCCGAAGAGGCAGCGACGGTCAAACCCATCGATCATTCTCCGGAATGCATCCTGCAGCTCTTCCTGACGAACTCCGGATATGACCGATACTTTCGTTTCCCATTGCTTTAATCGTTTGATTGAACTATGCAAGTGGCGCAATAACTGCTGCAGCTCGTTCCAAGCATGCAGGAAGCTGCTGCCGGGAGAAAACCTCATCAGCAGCAGGGTGCCCCCTTCATCCGTACGTACAGAGCCGATCTGCTGCAGGATCGAGTCATGATCGGTCAAGTAGGCAGCGGTCAAATGATGATATTCCTCAGGCTTCATAACGCCATTCTGAATGCGCTTTCCTTCCAACGTATAGTATGGAGATATTTCCATATATACGAGCGCAAGCGTGGCTTCCAATTGCTTGGACAACTCCCGGTAAACAGGGTTGTTCGCCCACTCGGCGGGTTGCATGACACCCATCAGCAGGTCGGTGAGAAGCTGTTTTCTGGACTGGTGCCACTGCTGATTCTCTGCCTCGAATGACTCTTTCATGACAATCAATGCGTCAAGCAGTCGGTTTTGGCTGATTTCATGTTTCAGAACGTACCGCGAAGCCTTGATTTCCAGTGCTTGACGCGCATATTCGAAATCCCGGTAAGCCGTAAGGAACAGCAGCTGCGTGCGCGGCTCAATGGATCGAATCATCCTCCCCAGCTTTAGACCGTCCAAAAAAGGCATGGAGATGTCGGTGATCACGATTTGCGGCCGCCATCTCCGGAAAAGCTCCATCGCTTTGCGGCTGTCGGTCGTTCGGGCGACAAGCCGAAATCCGTATGATTCCCACGGGATCATATCCGCCACGTTATCCAATGCCAACGGTTCGTCGTCCACGATCATTACGTCCATCCGAATGCCTTCCTTTCTCAATGGCAGCTAAAAAAGTACTCAACCTTGCATCAGCAATCTTATTCAATAAGACCGCTGACTTTGGCTTGCGCCTTCATCAACGGTCTTAATAATTTCACTTCTATTCTACGCTTTCGGGGCTTTGTTGTTCAATCCATGATCTCTAAAGTGATCTTATAAACATAGATGCCCACAGGTCTGTCGAGCACGGCTCCGCTCCGAAAATGCAGCTTTAGCAGCACCTCTCCGTCGGGAATTACGGAAAGCAGAACCGACTCTTCTTCATTGCGGAACCTGCCATTCCATCACATCTTTTATCTTGGCAATCAGCTTGCCTGCAGCTTTGGAATGGGTTGCCTCCGTCGGATGCCAATGTGCAGCGTGGCCGTCTGCCGGCAACTGCACGTCAAACTTCAAAACCGAAATATTGGCATCCCCGGTTTCATTCGTATAAGCTGCGGCTGCTTGCTCCACCATCGGATAAAGTCTGTCCCCCATCATGCCCAGGGTGCACATCAAATGCGCATCCGCGTTATGCGATCGAACCTGCTTCAGAAATTCGACATAGGCATCTCTGTACTGAGCCTGCTTCTCCGCATCATCCAACGCATACGAATCGTCGTTCGTCCCAAGATTAATGACAATCAGATCAGGTAAGAATTTGTCGAAGTCCCATGGTATGGACATGACCTCTATAGTCCCGTCTATTCTGCCGTCAGACCTTCCCATTTTGTCATAATAATCCGGAACCAGCTGTGAGTCGACCTTCTCATCCGACCCGGTATAGCCAGAGATGATGCCATAGCCGCTATAGGCAACGATGCTGTAGTCGGCCTGGAGCGCAGCCGCCGTTTTAAACGCATAGGTTTTGGTCACGTCTTCTGTCGCGGTGGAAAATCCGTGTTCCTTCACCTCATCGTCCACTCCGTAGCCGGCCGTAATCGAATCGCCGATGAACTCGATCTTCCGAGCCGAATCCTGCGTCGGTTGAATCCCATCCACAGCATTAACGCGGATCTCGTGGATTCCAGCCGTAGACATGGCCGCCTCCGACAGCTTGATGATCCGAACGACGACATCCTGTTCAGAAACGTTTTCAAATACGGTGTACGTCTTCAGAGGTTCATTCAACAAATCGTCTACGACTCGTTCTCCGTTGACATAAATGCCGATCCTTGCATGATTGGACTGGCGTAACGCAACCTGGTCGCCTTTCAGCGTAATTTCCGCCCTCCTGCCGCTAAACCTGAACTCCGCCCCGCTGCCGGACAAAGCCATCCAAAGCGTGTCGTTTAAGAAATATGTCCTGCCGAGCGGCCTTACGAAATTCTCCTCTGCTCTAAACAATTGATCTGCTTCTTTTGCTGCCATAGCGGCTTCACCCTCTTGCAGTTTATTGCCCGGCTCGGGCGGCTTCATGCATGCTGTCAGCCCGGCGCATAAGATTGCCAACAGTAGCTTCCACATAGGTATAACTAATCCTTTATTATTGGCTTCGAGATCTGCCGTTCAATCCATGATCTCTAAAGTGATCTTGTAAACATAGATGCCCTTTTCGATTTTATATTCATCGTGAATATTTTTGGTCCACCCGTTGTCTCCGCCAAGACCTGCATGTTTATAATCGATATGAAGGAAAACGGAATCGGATGTGCCAAGCTCGTCTTCATAGGCGGCATTGTCATACTGTCCGATGCTGTATTGATGAATATCGAAATGGAAGTGTCCTGCCGCGGTAACTTTTACCTTGCGATCATCCGCGGACACATAAAGATAACGGACATCTTCCTTGCCCCCGCATTCAACCGGCACGATGTAGGGAACGTGTTGATCTTGGATAGAGCTTTCATATATACCGACTAAGGCAGCCGTTTTACGGTCCGCATAGTTCTCCCATGGCCCGCGGCCATACCATTTGATCTTCTTCCAGGCATCAGAGAAGGTAAAGCTTAGACCAATTCTCGGAAGGGTATCGACAGGGGCATTATTCACGACAGTGTTGGCAATTTCTATGCCTTTACCGCCAATCGCATACTCCGTTAGTGTTTCAATGCACCCATGATACAGAGCATGAACCTGAATGATTACGGAAGCAGGCGCTCCATATACCCGGATACGCTTGATCTCTTTTCGATCGGAGTCGAGCCCGAGGCTTCTCCAATCATCCGCATAGTTCAGCGTCTCGCCCTGTACACCGACGTCTATCCCCGTTGGCGGGCGATAGAAATTGTTAGCTCCGCCCGTAAAATAGTCCCGGTTATTGTATCTCACCGAAATGAATTCTGCCGTTTCTTTGGAGAAGACCACGTTCGTATTTTCATTATAAATATAAATTCGATCTGCGGCTTCTTCATATACCAGGCTTCCGCTTTCAATATCCCCGGCATGTATTTCATAAACGGAATCATTCAACTGGGTCTGGCAGGCATAAATACAGGTTCCCTTATTTGCATAATAGGTGTCTTCGTTCAGAAAAGCATGGAAATTCAGGAACGCTTCCCCAGAGACCTTGGTTGGGTCGTATGGCGCCTGAACACTGTCCATAGTTCCGGCAGGCGTGTGCAATTTGGGCAACGTACCGTTGTCCACAACCTTCCCGTCGCAAACAAGCTCCCAACCGATATCCAGGTGGCTTAAATCCCGATGCATATAATGATTATAAATTCGATAACTTTTGTTACCGGGAGCATAATAAGGCCGTTCAAAGTAATCGATTTGGACGGGAGCTTGAACATTTTTGATTTCATAGGCGGCCGGTTTCGGCGTTAAATCCGGAAATACAATGCCGTTCAGGCACATATCGGGCGCGGAATCAATAATCTCTTCCTGGAACGCGCCGCCATAAACATACTTTTTGTTCCCGGATTCATCATGCCTAACAAGCGCTTTATCCTGGAAATCCCAAATAAAACCTCCCTGAAACCGCGGGAATTTATGAATGAGGTCCCAAAATTCCTTGAAATTCCCGTTGCTGTTGCTTTTCGCATACGCATATTCGCACATAATAAACGGCCTCAAGTCTTCGCAGTTCGTCATGCATTCCATGATCCAGTCCTTCTGAGGATACATGGGCGCAAGGATATCGGAAATATTGGCCGGAGGATTCAAGGACTCGTACTGGACATATCTTGTTTTATCATATTCCTTAATCCAGCCGTACATTGCGGCATGGTTCGCTCCGTAACCGGATTCATTCCCCAGGGACCACAGAATGATCGAGGGATGATTCTTATCTCTCAGCACCATCCGTGCTGCACGTTCCATATAATTATGCGTCCATTCGGGAGAGGCGCTGAGCTGGCCGCCGATGCCATGGGTCTCAATATTGGCCTCATCCACGACATAAAGGCCCAGTTCGTCACAGAGGTCGTACCATTCGATTGCATGCGGGTAGTGACTTGTTCTTACCGCATTGATATTCAGCGATTTCATGCTCTTGATCTGCTCACGCATATACTCCGTCGACACTACGCGCCCCGTTTCGGGACAAAACGCATGAAGATTGGTTCCACGGATGATAAGACGCTTGCCGTTTATTTTCAATATCCCGGTCTTATCGATGCTGACTTCGCGGAAGCCGACATTTGCACTCTCGATGTCGACGACGTTTCCACCTTGGTCGATCATTTCCAACACCAATTTGTAGAGGTAAGGAATTTCGTCGCTCCACAATTGGGGGCTCTTAATGGGTTGTTTGACCTTCGCCACATAGTTATCTTGCAGGTAGGATCTGCAATCCGCAAACTTCGGCGTTTCAAATTGCGTTACCAATTTATGATCGTGATCATAAAGAGACAGGCGCACATGAGCTTCCCCGTAACAGCTTGCTTGATTATTAGGATAAACCGTCACAGCTAATTCGGCATTGTCGTAATCACCCGAGAAGAGCGTTTCGATTTTATAATCATGAATGCGCATTCGCGGTTTTGCATAAATCAGAACATCTCTGTAGATCCCCGATAGATGCCAGTAGTCCTGATCCTCCAGATAAGAACCGGCTCCGAATCGCATCACCTGAACGGCCAAATGGTTCTGTCCCGTTCGGATGTAATCCGTAATATCGAATGAAGCGTTAAGCTTGCTGTCCTGCGAATAACCGACGAACTTCCCGTTCAACCACAGATAGAAGCAGGATTCCACACCGGCAAAGTCGATAAACAGATCCCGGCCATTGAAATGTTCGGGAATTTCGAATGTCTGGACATAGCATCCGGTGAGGTTATCCTCCGGCACATAAGGCGGATTCAAAACAAATTCATCTTTCTTTAGTTGAATTTCATGATGGGAGTCCGCCCACTTTCGTTCAAAGGGATACTTTGTGTTCGTGTACACCGGTTTTCCGTATCCGAACAGCTCCCAGTTGGAAGGAACAGGCATATCATCCCACTCGGACACGTCAAATTCAGGATGATAGAACTCATCGGTTACTGCAACCGGAGACGAAAACGATTTAAATTTCCACGTGCCGTTTAAGCATTGTACGTATTTTGACTTTCTGCGATCGCCGCTTAGGGCCTGTTCCACGGTTTCGTATACGCCGTACGGCTCATGCATAGGGTAACGGTTCTTTTGAGCGACATGCGGATTCTCCCAGTCTCTGCTTGGCTTCATACGTTTCGAATAAACCTCCTATTAATTGTTCTAATTGGTTGTACCATAGAATCGATACCCTTATAATATAAAGATAAGTCTTCATATAAAATGTTTTGTCTGGTAATTCATTTATCCATTTTGGTAGGTGCAAGGGCGATATGAATGAAGATGATATAAAGGAAAATGATGTCGTATATCGGTGTATCGGCGACGATTTCGACCAAGGCATTTTGTCATGCGGCTTTATGAGAAAAAGAACGGCGGACCATTCCCAGTATGATTTTAAGATCGGATATTACAGCTGTTTTTTGATCCTGCAAGGCAGTGGACGATATATCTCAAAGGATGGTACCGTTATTCCGATGCAATCGGGGGATCTGGTACAGCGTTTGCCCGAACGTTTGCATTCCACCGAAATCGAGCCGGATGGGGAATGGCTCGAGTTTTATATTAGCGTGGGCTATCCTGTCTATCACTACCTGAAAACGCTTGGAATTATCAATTCCGACAAAGAGGTGCAGGCAACGCAGGTTGCGGGCGATTTTGTCTTTGATTCCGCTGCCTTGCTAAACAGCCTTAAAGGCGCTGCAGATGAAAGGCTCCCCTATTTGCTGATGAGAGCACAGGAGCTCATTATCCGGTTACACGGCAGCGTGCATTATACGCAGAGTGAGCACAATGATCATAAAATATCGAAGGCTTGCCAACTAATCGGCGGCTCCAATGATATCAAATATGATATTAAGGAAGCTGCAGCAGCCGTAAATATGGGCTATGAGAATTTCAGGAAGTTATTTAAAGCCACGACCGGGGTTTCCCCTCAGCGGTACCACATTCAACATTTAATGAAACAGGCAAAGATGATGCTCCTCTCCGGACTCCCCATCAAACACGTAGCAGTTAGTCTTGGTTATGGAGACATTTATTCCTTTACCAAACAATTTACCAAATCGGAAGGCATGCCTCCAGGACGTTATGTCCGTAACCGCCACAGGTGACAAGGCTTCACATGGGGACTTTATACTTTCTATCTTTGAAAAAAAACCGTCCTCACGGACGGTCCTTTCAACGTAATCGAATGGTTCGTGCATGGTGGCCTAAGGATTCACAAACTGCCACTGCAGGTTGGTGCTGGGGTCGCTGCTCCACATTTTCAAGTCGGAGCCGTTTGCAGTACTGCCGCCGCCATCCAAATAAAGGCCGGTAGATTGATTTCTGATCCTGTAATTGCCTCCATAGGCCTCCAATACCCATCGCTGGTTCCAGCTGGTGCTGCTGCTCCACTGTCCGCAGACGGAGCCGTTTGCAGTACGGCCTATGCCGTCAAGATACAAACCTGTAGCAGAATTCTTTATTTTATAATAGCTGCCGTAGAATTCCATTACCCATCGCTGGTTGCTGCTGCCGGCGCTCCATTGACCTGCGTTTGAGCCGTCCGCGGTACGGCCTATGCCATCAATATACAAGCCTGTCGTAACGTTCTTCATTTTATAAGTGTTCATCGTACTCATGATCGCATCAATAATTCCCTGCTGGGTTACCGCGTAGGTCGACCTGTCAAACAATCCAAATCCATACTGTCCATTGTGACCGTTATCCCATATAACAGGTACTGCACCGTATTTCTTGGCAGTCGCGGTTACTGCTTTTGCAAAAGCCGCACGATACGTATTATTCGCGGAATCAAAGGCCGTTTTATCGATGGAACCGAATTCACCGACGACCACAGGATATCCTTGTGTGACGAATTTATCGTACGTGGACTTCAGCTGCGAATCCAAATAATCTTCCTGTCCCCAGGTTGATTTTTTCGAAGAGTTGGTAGCTGTTGCTCCCCATTGGGTGATTGTGCCGGATTCTTCGCCGGCGAAGTCCCAAGGCGAGTAATAATGAACGGAGATCATGATTCTCTTCTCGGAACTCGGAATGCTGGATGAACGATAATTGTCCGTAGGAAGCACAAAGCCATAGTTACCTACCGTATAATCAATGTTCGTATTCCAGCCGGGAATAAGAAGCCATCTTGCAGCATTGTTTCCTCCGGTTTGTCTTACGGTATCGACAAAGATTTGATTATAAGCATTAAGATTTGAATAATAGGTGGTGTTCGGTGTGCCGAAAGTACCGTCAAACACTTCATTCATGGATTCGAAGATCAACCGCTCGTCATAATTGACAAACGTATTGGCGATCTGCTGCCACACTTTTTGATATTTTGCCCTGATCGTGGTTTGATCGCTTGAATTGACTAACAGCCAAGAGCCGGGAATCGTACTGTAACCGTCTCCATGAATGTTGATGATGACATACAAGCCCTCGTTATAGGCATAGTCAACGACTTCTTTAACTCTGCTGAGCCATGTAGAATTAATCGTATAATTCGGTCCGCTCCCGATATAATTCAAATACGAAACAGGGATCCGGATGGTTTTGAATCCAGCTGCCTTTACCTTCTGGATGAGAGCCAGTGTTACAGGAGTAGAACTCCATGCAGTCTCACTGGGTGTACCGTTAATACTGCCTTCAAGCTGGTTTCCCAGATTCCACCCCGCACCCATTTCAAACACAATTTGTGAAGCGTTCAACTGTGTAAAATCGGCTGTTTCTGCTGCTGATACGACCGGACTCCAGCTGGAAATAACAGTCGAAAACACCATTACCATGGCTAACAAATGGACCCGGAATGACTTAACTTTTGACAACATGCGAAAAAACCTCCTTCTCATTCTACTTGATTTCTACTTGATTTCTTTGATGAAACGAGCAGAGGAAAGCGCTTCCTCCCGATGGCGACTCTATGAATTCCCCCTTTCTATTGATTAGTCTCATGGAATGACTTCCTGAAGACTGGAGTTTGAGAGCTGCGGAGCAATTAGATTATATAATAGCAAACGCCGACAAATTACCCCCTAAATTGTCACAATAATCACATAAAAATATTGAAAAGCAAGCCTGCTCGAAAAGGTATTTCCCTAAAGCTCCAATCCTTCTCCCGGCTTCAATACTTTCCCGATTCCCTCCTTCAAGAGCGCGACGAAGCGCTGCGGGTCTTGTTCGATGATCGGGAAAGTATTGTAATGGATCGGTCAGAATTGTTGAGAATATTTGTAATTGTTATACTTCCGCAGATTTCCTTTTCGCCACATGAAAAAAGCCCGCCGCCACGGCAGGCCCACAGGCTTATAGCCATTCACTATACGCAGCAGCCATTCGCTGCAAACTTTCTACCGGATCTCCTGCCGTAAAATACTCCAGGCCTACATACCCTTGATACCCGGCTTCTGTCAACCGCCTAAAAATGTACGGGTAATGAAGCTCACCCTCACCGAGCTCACCTCGGCCCGGATTGCCCGCCGAATGAATATGCCCGACTCGCTCCAGCATACGGAGCAGATTCGTCGTCACATGCCCTTCGGTAATCTGTTGATGGTAAATATCGAAGAGCATTTGCACTTGCGGATGACGGACTTCCTGCAGAATATCCCAAGCCTCCTGGGAGTAGGACAAAAAATAGCCGGGATGATCCACAAGGGTATTCAGCGGTTCTACGGCCAGCGTCACACCGGTCCCCTCCAGCAGAGGAAGGCTCGCACGGAGTCCTTCTACTAAGCTCCGCCGCTGCTCCTCCCGGGGTACACCGGCTCGCTCACTGCCGACTGTCAAAATGAGCGTTCGGCACTGCAGTCGCTTCGCCACCTCCAGCGTTTCTTTCAATCCATCCAGATAAGCCGAACGTGCGGAGGGCTCTGTCAGATTCGCTTGCTTCACACAGAAGGCACTGACCGATAAATCCATTTCCTGTACCAGCTTCGTCATCAGACCTAAGTCCTTCTTCTCCCAGCCCCAGAACTCAAAGGCCCGGAAGCCCTCTTCCTTCACCTTACGAAGACTGTCTTCCAATCCTAGCTCGCGAAACACGGAATCGATACATACCGATAGCTTCACACGTTACAACCTCCCATACAGCACGGCTCCAGCCTACTTTGTAAATCGGAACCAGCCAAAATAGAAATTTGAGCCCGGCAGGAAGAGAAAGGTCACCTTCTGCATCCCCTTCTCATGTGTCCAATGCAAAGGATTGCTCCTCATCTCCCTCGGTCCTTACGAATTCGACCAATTGCTATCGTTTTCCTTCCGGACTCGTGAAGCTCACATTGGAAGAAAAGTAATGGACGCTGCCCATGCCATCGCTCGGGCAACGTCCTTCATATTTCCACTCAAACAGCCAACTTGATAGGAATCGCCATATACTAAATCGCCGGCATTATAATCGAACCAATCAAAGCGTGCCGGCGTACCTTGCCCACAATGAAAAAGCAGGATTCGTTTACCGGCTCGAAATTCAGCAAGGCAGCAATGCTGCATGACCAATGGCACAGTCGACGGCCGACAAAAGCGGGGGCGCCAGCATCGTGTCAAGCGATGTTCCTTACATGCCCATTTTCTCCCTGTTCTTCTTCCATACCTCAGTCTCATGCGCAATCAGATCCATGTAGCCTGAGGCGTTCAAAGCATCTTCATATTCCTTGAATACGGAATCGAACTCCGCTTGGTCTTTCGCAAAAACAAGCTTCGCGTCGTAATCCTTAACGATCTGCTTCATCCGCGCAAAGTCGATTCCCAGCTTGGACTTGGAGTCAATATTCATAATTCCATTGAATTGATCATTATTCGTTTTAACGAATTTACCATAGAACAAACTTGCTACAACATCCCATTCGGCCTTCTCTGGGTTCTGCTTAACCCGTGCTGCCCCAATCTTATGGAATTGCCAAGAGCCGAGCGGATTCCAACCAAGCTTGAGGTTGGCTTTCTCTTCCATAGTCATTGTCTTGCTCTTTTCGTTGTCGATCGGTGCGCCGTTCTCGTCAAAAGTGTCCCACAATATTCCCGGAGGCCCATATGTTGAAATTCGTTGACCTTCTGCGCTAGCCCACCAGTCGAAGAATTGGAAGATTCGCTCCGGTTCCTTGGCACTAGTCGTAATTACCGTTTGGTTCCAGCCCAACTTACCAAAGCCGATAGGCGCTACTGTAGCTGGATCCACGCCATCATCGTATAGGTAGGGGATAAAATCATAACCTGCCGCAGGGTCCTTCGCCTGCAAAATGTTGTTCGCTGCTCGCCCTATTGAAGTTATGCTGTTAGCGGTTTGTACGGCAATTCGACCAGAGTTAAGCTTTTCGGTTGCTTGCTCGCCGCTTTGAGTGAGGAAATCCTGCGAAACCAGTCCTTCTTGATATAACTTGTTTGTCATTTCCTTCATTTTCTTGAATGCCGGATCCGTGAATATGGATTCGATCGCGTTCGTCTTGAAGTTCACATACACTGGAACTTCTTTAAGAGAATCCGACCAGCGCAAATCGCCGTAGCCGCCGTAAATCATCATTTCCGATGGATCTTGCATCGGTATGATATCCGGATACTTATCTTTGACGAGCTTCAAAAACGCATACAAATCATCAAACGTCTCAAGCTTCGGCTTACCTAGCTCGGCATAGATCTTACGGTTGACAATCCATCCGAAGCTGGCCATTTGATTTTCATTCCTGGAACTGCCGAACCAACTAGGTATGCCGTAGACATGGCCGTCGGAAGCTCGCATCATTTCCATCGTATCCGGATCGATCAAATCTTTTAGGTTCGGATACTTATCATAGTATGCATCCAATGGAACGATCTTTTTGTTTTTCACCAAGTTTTCGAATTCCGGCGTGTTCGGATCCAAAGCTATAACGTCTGGCAGTGTATCCGACGCAACCATCGTCCCGAATTTCTGCTTCGCATTGCCATTGGAGCCAATTTCAATCCAATTCATTTTTTTCTCTTCTTTTAACCATTTGGTAACCGCATCATTGGTACCATAACCGCTTGGAGAAGCCCAGTCATAATTCATATAGTAGCTGAACTCTAATGGCTGTTCCCCAAATGCGGGCAGCGCCTCTCCAGTCACTTCCGGCGTGCGTGTTCCTGTGCTGTTCGTTTGCTCTTTCCCAGGGTTGTTACTATTGCTGCTGCAAGCACTCAGAACCAAACTGCCGGCGAGAATAAGAGATACTCCCCCAAACAGCCGCTTTCTTATTTTTTTCAACACATGATAACCCCTCTCTAGCTTGTTTTATATATTTAAAGGCACGAGGCCTCTAAATCATTCCTTCAAAGAACCAATCATAACACCTTTGACAAAATACTTTTGCAGGAACGGATACACCATGATGATGGGCAGAGTGACCACCATAACGGCCGTCATCTGAAGCGATTTTGGGGTGACCGTCTGAGTCACCACATTGACCCCGTTGCCCATTTGGCTAAGCATCTCCGCGGTCGAGCTTGAATTAATCATGTTCATCAAATAGTTTTGAACAGGATGCAGCTCTGCATTATTGATGAAAATACCGGCATTAAACCATTCGTTCCATAAACCGACCGCCGTGAAAAGCGACAATGTTGCGAATACAGGCCCCGATACGGGCAGCACGATTCGAAAGAAAAGACCATAGTAGTTGCAGCCGTCCAGCTTGGCCGATTCTTCAAGCTCATCTGGTAGTCCCTGGAAAAAGGTGCGGAACACGATCATATTCCAGATGTTAAGGATCCCGGGGATAATCAATACCCAGAAGTTATTGAATAGCCCGATCTCCCGCAGCCACAGGTAGGTCGGAATTAGCCCGCCTTGAAAGTACATCGTAATGATGCCCGCAATCATGTAGAACCGCTTGCCCTTAAGCTCTTTTTTCGCTAGCGCAAAGGCCATTAAAGCCGTAATCAGAACAGAGAGGAACGTACCGGATACTGTTCTTGCAATGGATATCCCCATCGCTCGGAAGAAGCGTTCATCGCTGAATATTACTTCGTAATTCGAAATAGTAAATTCGCGAGGCCAAAAGGTCAGCCCCCCCATGGAGGTGTCCTTTCCTTCATTCAGAGACATGACGAACGTATTCCAGAATGGGTATATGGCCGTAAAGGAGAGCAGCGCTAACAGCGTATAGATAATTATGTCGACGATGCGGTCATTCCAGCTGTTTCTTACCATAGGGAATTACCCCCTACTCTCTTGGCTATCGTATTTGCAGCCACCAATAATACAACATTAATGATGGATTTGAACAAACCGACCGCCGTTGCGAACGAGTACCTCTGTTCGCTTAGACCCACACGATAGACGTACGTATCGAGCACTTCCGCCACATTGGTCAAGGTCCCGTTCTTGCCGTTATTGGTTAGCGTTAAGATATCTTCAAAACCGGCGCTTAGCAGGTTGCCAATCGACAGGATTAGGAAGATGATAACGACAGGTGCGATACAGGGCAGCGTAACACTGAACATCTTGCGGAATCTGCCAGCTCCGTCTATCTCCGCGGCTTCATACAAGCCGGGGTTAATACCGGCTATGGCAGCCAGGTAGACGATGGAGCTGAAACCGATTTCTTTCCACATACTAGCACTGAGCAGAATACTGTAGAAGTATTTCGGCATAGATAACCAGTTAATCGGCTTATCAATAATCCCAAGCTTCTCAAGAAGATAATTCAAGCTGCCGCTTTCCACCGACAGGAGGGAGAATACTAATCCTGAAACGATAACCCAGGAAATAAAATGCGGCAGATAGGTTGCCGTTTGAATGAAGCGCTTGAACCCGTTATGCCTGATCTCATTAAGCAGGAGCGCCAATATGATCGGAGCGGGGAAAATCAAGACCAGCTTCAATGTCGAGATGATGATCGTGTTTCGCATGACCATATTCAGCTCGGGAGATTCAAAAAATAGATTAAAATGATAGAAACCAACCCAGGGACTCGCCCCTATTCCCTGAAATATGTCAAATTCCTTAAATGCTATAATGACTCCATACATCGGAATATAGCTGAAAAGAATTAGACAAATGAACCCCGGCAAAACCATTGACTGGAGATCCCATTGCCGCATTATGCCTCGTAATCCGTAACCGGATCGGGGTGTTCTTACTTTGCGTATGTCCGCCTTTAATGTGATATGTTCTTTCATCGCTATGGTTGAGCCTCCCTCTTTTACTTAATGATAAATATTATGGGACGATCATGGGACTGAGGTGAGCAACGAAAACTTTACTTTTTCAACGATTTCAAACGTAAACGGCTGTCGTTTCGCACGAACATTTAGCTGCGTTTGTGCGCATCTCGGTTCTGTGCGGTCCTCTGGCAGACAAGCGCACAGCTTTTTTTTAGATTGGGTTTCACATATATTGTTAAATACTGAGCCGCTTTCGGTATTCGCCGGGCGACATGCCCGTTACTTGTTTGAACTGGCGGTTGAAATAAACAATATTCTTATATCCAATGCTTTCGGCTATTTCATAAATTTTG
Source organism: Paenibacillus sp. sptzw28 (assembly GCF_019550795.1). Taxonomy (NCBI): domain Bacteria; kingdom Bacillati; phylum Bacillota; class Bacilli; order Caryophanales; family Paenibacillaceae; genus Paenibacillus; species Paenibacillus sp. sptzw28. The sequence goes on along the minus strand of NZ_CP080545.1, from coordinate 2,028,675 downwards.
ACCTTCGGGTTTTGCAGAAGTTGGCAAGCCTTCTTGATTCGCTGTTCATTAATATAAGCGCTAAAGTGCTGTCCCGTCTCTTGCTTGTATAGATACCCCAAGTAATTAGTGGAAAAACCAAAGTAATCCGCTGCTTTCTTGAGCGTAATTTTCCTGTCAATCTGCTCCTCCACATATTGCATGATTTCAAGTATTAGTTTTCTCTTCTGATTTTGTTTCTTGAGGTACCATTTTTCTGAGAATGCAAAAAACTTTCGTCTCAGCCAGGACTTCATATCCAACACGGTTTCAAACCCCAGCAGATTGTTCGGAAAGGGGGTTTCCCACTCCATCAATTCGTCGAAGTTCTCGTTCAATGTCGAAAATTGCTCGCTCAATTTGATAATGGAATGGACAAGGTGCTGGAAGACCGTGCTTTTGGTTTCCAAGGGCTGCAACTGATGAAAGATCAGCTCGATCCAATCATCGATCGCCATTAAATTGTAATCCGCTAGCGCCTGCACGATTTCTGGCCATTGCTCGTCCGGATTATGCGCAAACGTATTTATCGGCCCACCGCTATCACCAGAAGTAAGTGTCTTATTCTTACCTGCATGCCACTTGGTTCCAAGTGCTTTTTTGGCCGCTTCATAAGACTGGGGGAGTTCCAATTGATCATCTGTGTGAAAGCCGAGTCCGATCGAAATCGTTAGCGGAAACAGCTTGCCCACTACTGCAATAAGCTCGTCCATCCTTGTGCTGTGCGTATGCTCATCCCCGAATAGAAGCAGTATCCGGCGCTGATGTTCTCCCTGAAAACAATACCCCCATCCCCGTTCCTCTACATACTCCTCGACAAACCGGGTGATCTGTTGGTATGAAGCTTGCCAATCGCTCACGTCATCCTTCCCCGTCCGCCAATCTACTTGATCAACCTCGACTACCGCAGCAGCAGTTCCGTAAGCCTGCACTTCCTCTTCAAGTACGGATGCAGCCTTTGCAGCCAGCTGCCGGTTATCACCTTCCAGCCATCTGAAAAGCATCTCCTGCTTTACAAGCGAGAACGTCTCCTTTAACTGCAGCGTCTCTTCATTGCGTTCCCGCTCCTTGTCCAAATCAGCGATAACAGCATCCAGCTTATTTGACAACTCCTTATCCTCCACCGGCTTCAGGAGATAACCAAAGGCATTGAAATCAACAGCCTGCTTCGCATATTCAAACTCTTTATGACCGCTGACGAACATAACTCTGATATGCGGGCGGGATTGCTTCACCTTCCGGATAAGTTCCATTCCCGTCATAATCGGCATCCGTATGTCCGAAAGTATAATATCAATCTGCTCTTCCTTGACGACGTCCAGAGCGGCATATACGTTATCCACAGCTGCAGCTACCTCAAGCCGTTTGCCGCTGCTTTGTATCCTTCTTCTCATCCACTCTAAATCCACCGATTCATCATCGACAATTAATATCCGATAGGTCATGCATCTTCCCCCCGCATCTTTCGTATATCTTTTATGCCCGTCTTCGGTTGCTCATAGGGGAGAATAAGTAAAACCGTGGTGCCCCCTCCATAGAAGCTTGATACCTTAACTCCGTAATTACCGCCGTATCTCAGCCTGATCCGGTCATTCACATTGCTGATCCCGCAACTTGAAATCATCAGCTGATTGCTGTTAATCTCGCGTATCCGGTCTCGATGTATGCCGATTCCGTTATCAATAACCGATATGAAGATATGATCGCCCACTCGTCTCCCAATAATTTTGACGGTTAGACGATCAACATGCCAAGCATGTTTTAATGCATTCTCGACAAATGGCTGCAAAATAAGCTTTATGACCTCGCATTCGAGCAATTCCGGCTCAACCTCTACATATGTATCGAAGCGGTTGGCATATTTGATCTTCTGAATTTCGATATAGGACTTCACCTGTTCCAGCTCATTGACAAGCGGTATCATGATACGTCCATCATTAAGCGTCAACCTGTAGAATTTCGCCAAACCGGTTACCATAGCGCTGACCTTGTCCGTTTCCCCCATCTTGGCAAGACTATTAATCGAGGAAAGCGTATTATACAGAAAATGAGGATTAATCTGGGCTTGCAGAGCTTCCAACTCTGCTTCCTTCACATTAATTTTTTGCAAATATACAGTTTTAATTAAATGATCAATATTGGAGGCTGTTTGGTTAAAAGCGACCGCGATTTGTGCAAATTCATCATGACCTGAAATAAGGATACGTTTGCGAAACTCGCCGGATCGTAGTGAACGGATGTACGAAATGATTTTCTTCATCCTCCTATTAGACAAACGGGCCACAAGAATGCCGATGAATAGCATAATTAGGAAACTGGCGATACATACGGTTAGGGTGACATTTCGAATATCTTGAGCATCCTTGAGGAAATATTGATCTGAAACCAATATTTCCAAGCCGTAACGAGTCCCCGGAATGTCCTGCTTGACGGTTAAGTAGGATTCGTTGATCTTCTCTTCGCCGCTTGTATTTACTTGGTATAAAATGTTGCTCGTCGTTTTATCCCTCACCTGTACGATTGAATGCTCTCCAACCCTAACGCTATTCAAAGATTGAAACAATTCCTCCAAGCGAATGGATATTCGCAAGTAACCTATTTCTGTTTGATAATCGTTAAACGAGATCAGCTTTCGAATAAGAGAAATGTTATGTTGCTCTAAATCGGTATCCACCTGCAGCCATTGATTATCTAGCTTTTTTACGGTTAGCTGCTTAAACCATTCTTCATTTTCAATACGCGAGAAATAGAGCAGATTGTATGCTTTCTCTTGGATGTTGCCTTTCAAATCCTTGAAAACCTCTTGATACTTCTCATTTTTGACATACAGCATGATTTGAATATTGTTTCTCGTCGATTGCAAAGGAGCAGCAATAAGGGGTAGCAATTGATCTCTCGTAATTATGTAAATATCAAAGGGGTCTTCTTCTGAATCCAAATATTTTTGAATTTCTGTTGACTGGAACAGTGAATCCGATATTTGCTGTACGTCTTGAAGCTGATACAAGATATTGTTCGTGATTTGCTGAAACGTCATCTTCATATTCAATTCCGTTAATACAGAGCTTGAATTCGAAAGTCTCGTATAGGTATAGGATCCGATGAAAATTTCGGTAAGCATGATGAGCAGCAAATAAGGAATCATGATCTTATAGGAAAACGGCACATAAGTTCTCGATTGATTCATCAAGCCTTCCTCCTTAGCGCCGGGCCCATTGAAGCGCATTCTTTGTAGTTTCATCTTAGACTATCGGTTTCAACTCGCATATCTCATAAATCGTATGCGTTTTCCTAAATTAATTGTACATTTGCGCGATCGGTAAATGGGGCTGTTCTATGAGTCATCTCAGTGACGACGTTGTGACGTCCATTTGTTGTAACAGCCCACATCGCCAGATGAATGTTTGTCAAACAGAAGATGCATCTGCAAGAAAAAGTTCAACGCTTGTCATAATATAACTTATGCCCGTTGATAAGCCGGAGCAGAAACAATGAACTCCTTATGTTTAAGTACCCGATTTTCGATTGTCGTCATGGCATTTGTCAGCCCTAGCCGCCATAGGCGGCTTTCATGCCGGATGACAGCAGAGGAGTCCTGCCCCAGCGCACGGGCGCAAGGCAGGACTCCTTTTTTACCGAAACGATTTCAGTTCTACGATGCTGTGCCCGTGATGTTCGTGCCGTTCTTCGTAATCGTGTACTCGATGATGGCGCCGCTCCAGAAGTGGAACTTCAGAATCACCGTTCCGTCGTTCACTTCTTTGAAAAAGCTCTGTGTAAGCGTGATTTCATTTGTTGCATAAGATGGTTTGAATGTTTGGCCGAACGCCTTGAACGAAGTCCAGTTATCCGGACCGGCGTTGCCCCCTTCAGCATACACGGCCTCCATCGTAGCAAGTCGGTCGCCGTTGAAGGCGGTCGGAATCGCAAAGCTTGCTGTGGTGCCTTCCACGTTTTGCAGCACAGGTGTGTCATTGTACATGACATAGAAGGTCCAATCGGCGCCTTTGTTAAATTGGACTTTCAATACGGCTACCTCGCCGAGTGCGGCCGATTCAGTCAGCTTGGCGGTAAAACTTGCTTTGAGGGTCAGGTCTTCGCCGTTCAACTCATAATCTTTGCCCTTTTTCAACTTATAGTCTCCGGCCCGGATGCCGGTCAGCTTATTGCCGTTCAAGTGCAAGGGCACTAAAGTGTCCTGAGCCCGCGCGTCTTTTCTGACAAAGATCAGATCGGATTCGCCAGTGGAAGAGCGGCCTTTCAAGCTGGCCATGATCTGATCGTAAAGCTCCGGATCGTTCCACTGAAGCGTTCGGCGGTCAAAACGCCCACCGTTGTCCCACAGCATAAGGGCAAGTTTGTTCTCTACGGCTTTAGAGGTGAAATACTCGATATACTTCAACATCTCGCCATGCTCGGGCAAACCTTCGCTGACATCCCAGCCTAGCAGTCCGTATTCGCCTACGATAACGGGAATTCCTTTCGATACAAACGCATTAGATACATTGTCAATCAATGTATCGACAACCTTAATCGTGTCGGCCTCAAACTTTGGGTAGCCCCCAATGTTTACGCTGAAATTCCAGAGGCCGTAAAAATGAACGGTCGTGATCAAATTCGGATCGTTCAGCTTGGCAATCGTGCTTGCAAGCGAATCCACACGCACTTTCTCGTCATTGCAATATAACGTCGGCAGCACAAGCGGACGATCGGCATTAGCGCCTCCAGACTCTCTTACAATATGCACGAAGGTTGTGTTGATTTCATCAAGTAATTCGAGCTGCTTCGTGATATCAACGTTTAAAAATTCCGGTTCGTTGATGCTTTCGAACATCAGTTTGTCGGAATGATTCTTGAAGCGGTCGGCGATCTGCGTCCATAGCGCAGTATATCGGGCCAATACTTCGTCATGATTCGTTGGCATCGTTCTGAGCCACATCCAAGCGTCGTGGTGAACGTTGATCATGACATACAGACCCTCTTCGAGCGACCAATCGACGACTTGCTGAACCCGGTCCATCCAGGCCGGATCGATCGTATAGTCCGGCGCGCCGCCCATTCGCCCGTCCCATGTAATCGGAATGCGGATGCTTTTGAAGCCCTGCTTCTTAATTTCCTTAATGAATTCTTTGGTAACGATCGGGTTGCCCCAGGACGTCTCGTCACCATTATTTGGTTTATTCGTATCAAATGAATCAAATGTATTGCCCAGGTTCCATCCGGGCTGCATTGCACTGACATAAGACTGCATTTTGCTTTCTTTCGGGGAAGCAGCGGCCGAACCGACGGATGAAAACAACGACATCAGCAGGGCAACGACCACTAGGACGGATAGATATGATCTTTTTGTGCGCATGAAGAATCTCCTATACTTTTAATAACGCGGTCTTGCTGTCGTTCGAGTAAATCGGCTTACAGCAATACTTGAGACAGTTCTTCAATGTTGTTTTCATGCATCTCCTTTATGAATGTTTGTTGTAAGCGGTAAATAATATCGATACCTCTATAATATTAAGGATAAGTCTTCTTAAATTAAATGTTGCATTTGGTAATTCATTTATTCATTTTGGTAGGTGTAGCGACTATAACGACGAATCACTGGCATTGGATAACCTTATATGCAGAGAGAGCACAATGAAGATAAAATATCGAAGGCTTGCCAACTCATCGGCGGCTCCAATGATATCCATTATGATATGAAGGAAGCTGCAGCAGCCGTCAATATGGGCTACGAGAGTTTCAGGAAGCTATTTATAGCCACGACAGGGCTTTCCCTTCAGCGGTACCACATTGAACAATTAATGAAACAAGCCAAAATGATGCTTCTCTCCGGACTCCCCATCAAACACGTAGCCGATAGTCTTGGTTACGGGAATATTTATTCCTTTACGAAACAATTTACGAAAGCGGAAGGAATATCTCCGGGACGTTATAACCGTAACCGCCAAGGGTGACAAGGCTTCAAATAGGCAACGAGGCAAATGAGAGCTACCAATTAGAACAATTGAAGGGGGATATTCGAAACCATGAAGCTGAACAGAGACGTGCGGATTCTCCCAGTCTCTGTTCAGCTTCATACGTATGAGTAACACTCCTATCCATTGTTCTAATTGTTTGTGATTAAATTAACGACACCGTTATAGTATAAGGATAATTCTTTATGTGAATGGTTAGACTGGTATTTCATTTGTCCATTTTGGTAGTAGTGGCGACGATATGAATTATGAAGTTATTAAGGAAATTGATCATATACCGGTGTATTGGCGAGGATTTCGACCATGCGGCTTTATGAGAAAAAGAACGGCGGAGCGCTCAATATGACTTTAAGATAGGCTCCGCCCGATCAAGTCATGAGTTACTTAAAAAATGAAGACAGATCGTTTAAGCAGTTGCCGAAACATATCATCCAAAAGGTCTAGATTGGGGTAAGACGAGGGATTACTCCCTCGGACTCTCCGTCAAACCGTGATTAAGGAAGTATCTCTCAATCCTACTGAAAAGTTTGATCGAGTGGTACTAGTGATTCCATTAACGTAACGAGTCTAACCAGATTGACAAGAACTTGATCCCATAAAATAAAAATGCCGCAATTTATGCGGCAATTAATGAGATAATGTTCTTGTCACCCGACAATATTTTGATGTCGGTCGGTTGACAAGAACTTGATGTCATAAATGACAAGAACTTGATCCCCATTCCTGATTTATGTATGATTTAAAGCTATCATCAGGCCTTTGCTGGCAGTAAAGCTACGATAATCATGAAAGAATGTGTCTCTAAAAATTCATAAGTTTTTTGGTTGAGTCGAGTTTTCAATGATTATAAATTTTCCCAATAAGCTTGTAGTTTTTGATACCATTGTAAATCGGCTTCTTGTTCTTCTTGAGGTAAGCCACTATTCAATTTTTGCCACTAATTCTTCCATGAAATATATCATTTTTCGCCTCCTTTCTTACTATAAAGCTGGTACTAAAAAAAGGTCGCGATACGCGACCTGGTATTCCCCTCATGGTTGACAACGAAAAAAGGTTATCTGCTAAGATGAACTTTACCTTGTTGCCTGGGGGAAATTTATGCTGAAATTTGCAAAACTCAATCACATTTTCTTATTATAGTAAATAATAAGTAATGGCATTATAAGAAATGATCCAACTAGAATGAATTTCAAAGCGGCAACTGCGCTATTTATAAAACTAAGATGATATAGCTCCACAATTAGAACTACATACACCAAGTTAATAAGATAAGAAATATAACCACTTTGTTTTTTAATATTTTTGTTTCTTTCACTATTGGGATTTGATGAAGTGAAAATTATGTCAAACACGAATATAAAAACTCCCGAAATAATAAAAATAAGATCAAAAAATGAAATATCAGGCCAATCTTGAATAAGAAAGTAGCTTCCCAATATAATGAATAATAAGCCTCTTAAACTTATTTTCATATTTCTTATCCTCCATTTTTTTAATACGTTGCCTTGAAATATCATAAAGATTAGCATTTGGCTTTTACTTTTTTCATTCAATGGAGAAGATCAAAAGTGAAGAATCATCACTTTCGGCAAAACAAACTTTTTAAGGATCGCCCTTCACCTAGCGAGAAGCCTTTTAAAAGGAAGGGCGATGGCATCTAAAGAGCGCAATCATCTAACTATTTTTGTCATGAAATATATATTATTGTGGATAAACACCAGAAAAAAAGATATATGGCAAATGCCCAGTAAAACGAATATAAACTCCATTTCCTTTATTAGCATTTGTAATTGCCCGACCAATTAAGCCATAACCTGCTCCCAATATTGTAGCAAATGTTTTCACGACTGCACTGGGAGCAGAGGGAATAGCTCCTGATATAGCGATAGCAATACCTAGCCCAGCTGCACCACTATATAAAGCTTCAACCAATTGCTTTGACCAATAGTTACTGAGGTAGATTTTATACCCCCACCAATAACTTTTTAAGCCATTTATTCCGTAATGACCAGTCGGGTCAAAATACATGACAGGATTATTTTTAGTATAAGCATATTGATTAAGACTTAATGGATCACTTTCAAATCCATGGAAGGTATCCCTTGTAATAAACCTACCGACACTGGCATCATAGTACCTAGCCATCAAGTAATACAGCCCAGTAGCTTCATCATACCTGTATCCCGAATACCTGTATGGGTTTACAGAAGCCATTGCACCTGACTGCGTTATAATATTACCCCATGCGTCATACTGATACTGAGCTACTGTATTGCCGCTGGCATCAGTCATTGCAGTTACACTGCCGTGTCCATCCAAATGATAGTAATAGGTGGCGTTATTGTACGTCATTGTAACCGGTTTACCGGCAGCATCCCAGGTATATTCAGCAGTAATGGTGTTGTTTGCATCCGTAACATATACAACTTTATCTCCACTGTAATGGAAATTGGCAGTAGATCCGGATGCTGTCATGCTTATGCGTTTGCCCTGATCGTCATAGGTGAAGGTCGCTATTGTGCTTCCGCCGGTATTTTTTACTTCTATAAGCTGATTCACTTCATTATACACATATGTCTTTGGCCCGTTGCTAGTGAGGTTCCCGTTCGAATCATACGTGTAAGTCTGACCGTTTACTGCAGTAAGCTGGTTGCCGTTATCATAGGTATAGTTTGTAATATTGGCACCAACCGTTTTCTTCGTTCTGTTTCCTGCTGCATCATACTCATAAGCTATTGTAATTCCATCGGGTAACGTTTCTTGCGTCAACTGGTTCAATGCATCGTATTGGTACGATATGGTGCCAGAACCCGTTACGATACTGGTTCGGTTGCTGTTGGCATCGTAGGTATATACATACGAATTCAACACTGCACCAGCGGCATTATAGTTCTTCAATAATATCAATCGGTTGTCGGCATCATACTCATACGCTGTATAGGTTCCGTTGCTGTTCTTGACCGATATAACGTTGCCTCTCTCATCGTATATGAACTTGGTAAGGTTAAAGCTGTCTCTGGATAATGCGGTCACTTGGTTCAGGCTGTCATAGTTGTAACCTTGTGTAACCGAAGTTGCCCCTGCAGTAAGTTTCAGCGATCTCAGGTTGCTATTGTCGTCGTACCCAAAGTCGAACCTGTTATTCGCACCTTCCGACATCGTTGTTACACGGTTATTCTTGTCGTACGTGTAGTTGGTAGTCTTACCAGCGGCAATGTTATTTATTGAGGCAACATTCCCGAGGGAGTCGTAGGTATAACCCCATTTCTGCACTCCGTTATAAGATATCCCATTTAGGCGGTTCAATGCATTGTATGTGCTAGTTATGCTGTCGCCCTTCTGGTATATCACCTTTGTATTCTGCCCGTTTTTATCATACCCGAACTGTATTGCCTGGCTTAATGGGTTGGTTATCTTTGATACCTTGTTGAACTCGTTGTACTCGTAGGTTGTTATCTTGTTCCTTGCATCAGTGACAGTAGTCCTGTTTCCAGCATTGTCATATCCGTAAGTGGTTATACCATTCTTTGCATCGGTCACCTGAGTAAGGAGGTTCCTGCTGTCGTACTGGAATGAAGTTGTCTGATTCTTCGGGTCTTGTGCAGTTAATACATTCCCAAAGGTATCATAGGTGTAGTCTGCTATATTGCCAAGCGGGTCTTTTAAACTGGTCATGTAGTTGCCGTTTGCGTCATAGGTGTTGAAGGTAATAGAAGGCCCGATCTCAAGCCTCGGTGCATCAAACCAGGCTGTACCAGTCTGGTTGTAGTAATAGTAGTAGACTTCAATCCAATCAAACGCCGCAGTAGGATTGACAGCAGCCGCTACGTGCTGCCAACCGGAAGCTGTTTTGCTAATATTGTTCGAATTGCTCCAATCGGTTGACCCGCTTGTATAGTGGATTGCTACCTGCATGAGGTAATTGCCTCCACTGGGGTTGGCACCCGACTGTTTCGACCAGCCTGACAGGGTAAGCTTCGTATTGGCATCACCAGAGATATTTATGCGCTGCTTTATATATTTGTTTACTCCGCTTTGGCCGGTTATCTTATAGGAATAGGACCCTATATACTTTTCACTCGAGTCTTTAACATCACTCGTTGTCAAAGAACCTCTGTCCCAATTATCAGGATAGTTGTCCGCATTGGCGTCGCGCTCGAAGCTGGAGTTGTCAAGCAGGTTATAGGCGCTTAATACGGTCCCTTTTTCAAGCTGAATTCCATCAAAATAGGCAGTACCTGTACCAGGATCCATTCCTACCGATACTTTTATGTTTGCTGTTCCGGCCGGAATGCTGTCAACGACAGCCTGAACGCGAGTCCAATCATGGGTTCCCTTTAATGCGTAGGATACCTGCTGGCTGATCCACCCGTTTGATGAGTTGTAGAAATCGATTTTAATAAGAGAGTTGCTGGTTGTACCTGATGTTTTTACATACCCACTCACGATAAATTTATCTGTTGGGGCGGCAGAAATAAAATCAGAGGAAACTACCGCCCAACCAGTCGGGTTAGAGATACTGACACCTTTACTACCGTATTTGGACGTACCTGACCATGCAAAGGTTGCTGATTTCCCCGTGTCAACTGCCTGTGTCCAGTTGTCTGGCCAGTTATTAGCATCGGCATCCAACTCAAAGCTTGAATTCGCCAGCAGGTTATCCGCTGCTGCCATCATATTTGTAGAGTAGTCAAGATTACCGTTTGACAAATACCTGCTTGCGGCAGTCTGGGTATAAGGGTCTGTGGATTCAGTCTGATTATTGCTTCCGTCAAAGCTGAATTTACTGGTGTTTAAGTTGTAATCCCGTGAGGTTATCCTATTGTTCTGACCGTCGTAGGTGTAAATCTCCGACTGGTTTTCAGGAAGCTGTGCCCCGGTAACATTTCCGTTAGAATCATAGGTATAGACATAGACATTTACAGGATTGGACTGTGTCGCAGGAGGCTGCATACCGGTAATATTACCGGTCGCACCATAGGTGTAAACAAATGCGTAAGCATAATTCTCCGTCTTATTAACATTGGCGTCCTTCACTTGAGTGAGATTGTTGTTGTTATTATAGGCATAGGTTGTAACAGCCTTGTTTGCCGTATCCTGACCGTTTTCCGTTATTTGAACGATATTATTGCTGGAATTATAACTGTAGTCTATTCTCCGTCCTTCACCGTCAATGACTGAAGTAACACTGTATGCAGTATAATAGCTATAATTAGTAGTGCTGGTCTGTATAGCGCCATCTATAGTGATCGGCCTGCTGATGCTGGTTACCCTGTCGTTTGGCACGTCATACCCTACGGTGGTTGTTTTACTTCTCTGATCGGTTATTGTAGTTATGTTATGACCAGAGTCGTAGCCCATGGTTATGAATTTTGCTGCCGGATCGGTCACTTTGGTAAGGTTGTATGATGCATCATACTCATAATTTACCGTACGGCTCGCGGGATTGTAGGTTATACTTGAAACGTAACCGTTAGCGCCGTAGGCAATGGTAGTCGTCCTGCCCGAAGCATCGGTTATCGTAGTAAGCTTGCCTGAAGTGTAGCTATAAGTGGTAGTATTGTTATTTGTATCTACGAGTGAAGATATTTTACCACTGGTATTGAAATTGATTTTAGTACCGTCGGTTTTGGTTACGGTATAAGTGTTGTCTCCATTTTTTACTAATGTCAGGTATACCCCTCCGGCAGCAGCATAACCTCCCCCGACTGCCTGTCCGAAGATATGACGGGTGTTATCTCCATCTATAAGTGTAATAGGACCGCTGCCTGCATCGACAATCTGAGCTTCCACATTACTCTTCCAGCCATAGCCGAACATACCTGCTATAGCGGATTTACGGCTGTTGTATGTCCTATCAATGCTAACGGACACACCTCTTCCGGGTATTGAAAAGTCGTTTTGCTGAAGTACCAGATTTCCATTGGCCGGATTTACGCCGTCTTTAGTATATCCCCAGAAATCCTCAAGTCCTATCGGATCGATAGTATAATTAATAGTAAGCCTTGGCGTATTAGTACTTGCGTTAACCGTATTGAACGATCTGTAAGGTGATGTGCCTTCGTTCTGCTGCTTGAGCATAAATCCATAGTTTGGTAATACACCGTTATACCAGTCCTTGGTTAATTGGGTTATATCCCACTGCCAGTATGCACTGGATGCATTACTGGTTACTGTCGATTCAGCCGTTGCATTGATTGTAGGCTGGGTATTCCATGTTACAGAACCCGTCCAATCGGAGGTTATTTTAAATAAGTCTACAGAGACATTGGTAGACTCTACTCTCGACTGGTAGGCGTTGAAGTTTGCACTTGAAATTTTACTGTCGCTCGGCAGGGCAGGCAGATAAAACTGTGCCAATGAGCGGGCAGCACCGTAGGAAGGCGTATTCCCAGTATGCATGGAAGTGGCGCTGGAATATGAACTAGTGGGGTTGGTTCCGGATATGAACGTATCCTTCAAGATGTTCCAACTGTCTACAGTCGGATCAATGGTGACCGGATATTGTGTGCTGGGATCTTCAAGGAATGTCTTGTCGGCAGTAACGTCGACATACGTTTTTCCGTTTTCCTTTCGGAGCGTCAATGTCAATTTATCCGAATATTTACCACTTGCATCGGTCATAAAGGGCTTTTCAAAGTACCAAAGCTTGTTGCCTTTGCTATCTCTAAATAGTATCGTACCGTCACTCTCAGTTGAAGCCGTTACTCCATTGAGCTTCAGTTCATATGAAAATACATTTCTGTTGTTATATTTGTTCAGAATTAGATCTTCCTTGACTGCGTCACCTTTTACCTGGTAACGGACATCCGTATCCTGGAAAAGTCCGGCATATGTGATTTTGTCTTGATTAATTGAGCCTGTGACATTGTTAGCTTTTACCGGGACAAATGAAAGACTTTTACCGTCTTTTTCAACAGTAACAAGGTCACCTGTTTCTGAATTGTCTGCAAATATGGCGTTGAAGTCGTTGGCTCCGTTTTCATACTTACCCGAATTATTTGCTTTGAGACCGTTATCGATATTCTTCCACTTTTTATCTGATGAATCCTGGTAAAACTTCGGTTCGAGAAAAATTTCTTCAGTAAAGCTACCATCCGGGTTAAGGAACCTGGTGGAGTATTTCGTGCGCTTGCTCGTTAATTCCAGCTTTTCCTTTGGAAGTTTGCTAGGTATTTCACCGATATCCGCCACGAGTTTGTTATTCTGCGGCGCGTTTTGCGTTTCTCCAGGGGCAGCGCTGGCAAAAGACATGCCAACGAGATTAAAAATCAAGGAGAAAGTGAGAAATAATGCAAGTAAGCGCAAAGATGACTTTAAATGTGTGGTCAAAGTTTAGTCCCCTTTTATGTTATGTACCAACCGACTGGTTGATACTCACAAATATATCAGGACGAAGATATTTAGTGCTAGAGGTATTAAATGGATCAATCAAGCATTACTAAATGGGTGATTTTAACATTGAAATCGTTTTTTTCATAAAAGTATGAGTCGAGAACAGCCGCCATCCGTCTCCTGAAGTCAGAGTTAAAAGTGGTACGAAAATTTATGATGATGAAATATATTGTAATTCACTAAAGAAAAATTCGACGATTTATCAACGCGAATGCTTTTTCTGATATACCTCTAGCGCCTCCTTTGGCACCTTCTTCTTGTAATACCCGGGAATATGTACTAAGCAATAGGTCATTCGTGTACGGTACAGACCTGGAATGCTGCCGAGCAACTCTCAAGTTAAATTGGTACCGCAGTTACAGAAGATACATTTCCGGTCGATCATTGGAGACGACTGCATTGTCGGATCGGACTCCCCAGCAGGGGCCGAATCAAGAAGATGTGTTAGCGCAGGGTTTCCACCCCAATCTTTCGGATAAAACGGCGCAAGGCCTTTCCACCTGATTTGCCAAGTATCTAGCACCTTTCGGAAGGCTTCGTTCGTTGCTTGGTCAACCGTTGTGGAGAGTTGCTTAATATGACCGTTTCCGTCCACTTGGATTTCAGAAAACCCGATACCATCACGAGAGTGAGGCCTTATCGTAACACGGCAAATCACCTTTACAAATCGATGTGGAACGTTCACTTCGATGTCGCGGATCTCCCGAATCCATCGGCTCTGGGTCGCCGCTTCAATGCGATCGGTATAGACTTGGTTAGGTATGTAGGCACGGTTGTTATCTGTCCGCTCTTTGACGGTGCCCTTCGGGAAGCGGGCTTTAATGTGTTCGATCACTTCTTGATAATTTAAGTTCTCCCATGATCCCTTAAGCAGGAATTGCGGCCGTCTACGCACGAGTTGACCGTCGAATCCTGATTTTTCCAGCCCCTATCACCCAAAAGCATAAATTGTTCTCATCGGCTTGAGCGAAGGACAGCACGAAACCTTTCGATCCGGCAGGCCTCTTGACTGCCTCGTGCAAGGTATAGTTCGTCCAATCGGTATGCCGAGCCGAATGGAACGGGCCTGCAAGCCTCGCTTCCTCGGTGTCGTCCAATTCGGCATCAAACCGTCGAACCTGCGAACTTCCCCTGTATAGTTATTCATGATTCGAACATCCGAGTAGACGACTCGGCTTCCGTCTGCGACAAAGGATACAAGTTCTTGTCCTAAATCGGCAATGGATATATGTTCTTGTCCTCGACAAAGGACAAGAACATATATCCATAAAATAAAAAACCACGCTGCGCGTGGATCCGTAAGGTTACCATGTTCTTGTCCTCCGGACAGGTCGATGCTTCAAAAACTTCCGTCGGATTGTCGGAGGACAAGAACATATATCAATTAAAGACAAGAACTTATATCCTTTCCTGTAAAGACAAGAATCCATATGGTCATCTAAAAGCCGGACAAAAATTTACGAAAATTGATAACGATTTCACCGATTTGAATAATTTCCGATATCAAGAAAGCCAACCATTGAAGGTCGATCAATGTGCGACGTCTGGGCATCATAAAAGCAGAACCCACGATTGATGAATTATTAAAAACTCGAAGGGCTCGACCTCAAAGGTCACATTAGGACTTTTTGGTGTCAGCCCTTTCTCTTGTCTTTAAGAAAAACTGATCACTAGCTGGTCGACAGTTATATTATCTTTCTTACCATAAAATTATTTTGTTGTACAAGCCAATTTTGCGGGGATGGACTACCTAGCACCCAATAGCTGACGCCGCGAAGACCGTATTGCTTTACCGTGTCAAATTTGGTTTGAAAACTGCGCGCATCTTCAAACCAGACTTCATGCTCCTGACCACTCTCATCGACATAATGGAAAAACGGGGACTGATATGTCTCATGATATTGAATGTCGACACCATACCTTGCTGCTAGTCGGACTGCTTCCTGCGGAGTGACTATTTGGGCAAAAGTCCCTTGAACCCATGGTATTTTCCAATCCCTTCCGTATAAGGGCATCCCCATTAAAATTTTGTTGCGCGGGATAGCTGTAACGGCATAATCGAGAACACGCTTCACTTCATTAATTGGCGCGATCGCCAACGGCCTTCCTCCTGCCCATCCCCATTCGTATGTCATTAATACGACGAAATCGACAATTTCTCCGTGAGCTGCGTAATCGTGTGCTTCATAAAGCAATCCTTTTTGACCCTCCCTCACTTTAGGAGCGAGAGCCGTAGAGACCGAAAATCCTTCGGGACGCAACCGTGCAACCGTCTTGCGAAGAAAAGTGTTATAATTTTCACGGTCTTCCGGTTTAACGTACTCAAAGTCGAAATTCACGCCCAAATAATTTTTGCTTTTGATTTTATCCAGTATGTTCGTAATTAGAGCATCCTGTAATTCTGGGCTTCGCAGAACGGTTGCCGCAAGATCCGAGTCAAATTTTCCTCCGGTGAAGTTTGTGAGGACAAGAAGCGGCGCAACCCGATTTGCTCGAGCGGCATTTAAGATAGGGACCTCATTCATTTCCGTAATGCTTCCGTCCTGTCGAATGGAGTACGTAAAAGGGGTTAGGTACGTGAAGTACCTTCCTAAGCTTAGCACTTCCTGCCTCCCCTCTTCACTCGTGCTTGTCGTATAAGCGTTCACTTCGGTTATCGGTCTTGCTTTTGCGGGAATCCGAAGCACCTGCCCAGGGAAAATTTGGGAAGTGTTGGCGATTCGGTTTGCTTGAATAATCGCCTCTACGGTTGTGCCGTAACGTTGTGCTAACAACCAGAGTGCTTCTCCCGACTGAACGGTATGAGACAGAAAAGGCATGGTGAGCATTTGTCCAACAAAGATCATTGCCGGATTGGATATCTGATTTGCTTCAACAAGTGCTTGGACTGTAGTCCCATAGCGCTGAGCAACCGACCACAAATTATCGCCCGGTTGGATAATGTATTCCCGTTTCGTCTCCGGTACAACAAGTGATTGGCCAACTATAAGAACATTGGGGTCTTCCAATTGATTGGCTAATACGATTTGACTGGTAGTTGAACCGTATCGTTGCGAAATACGCCACAATGTGTCTCCTCTTTGCACGACATGAATTTGCATTCGATATCTCTCCCTACTGCTAAAAATCAAGAATCCTTATTAGTTTATTCATCAAAGACAATAATGTTTTGATAATAACAAAAAAACGCCCATCCCTTGGAATTAGTGCAGAGGGCGCGCCGAAGAGGCATTTCGATTGACAGCTGCCGGAAGGCTGCTCTGATTTCTCAAGTAACGAACTATGATTATTGCATTGATGCTAAAATTTCTTGCATTTTTTGTGACACTACAGGATAAAAGTTGTTTTTTGCACTAGCTGTGGAATTACCACCGAAAAAACCAGTGCCTGGACATGTTTTAATGGCATGTCCTTCACCTTTGTCTAATACTCTTTCCCCCGAATTGATATCCCACCAATGATGGTATGTGATACTGTCAACGGACGGAGTTAACCCGAATTTCAACATAAGCAAGGCACTGACAGTAACAATCGTTTCTCTTTGTTCCGCAGTCATTTGATTATTACCTGCATCAAAGTTCCCAACATTTTCAATAGCTAACGCATCAGCTTCAATAGCCTGCATTGCAGATTTATTAAGCAACCCGAATGAACCTTCAGGAGGTATGTTAAATGGCCTGCCTACAGCTACTTTTCCGTCTGGAAATGTGGTTAATTGTTGGCTTATATTACTCCATCCCATCACATTAACGTGATAATCCTCCATACCCTTCAACAACGAAAAATGATTCGATCCGTTGAATTGCTGATAAGACGGTTGATAAGTATGATGTTGCTGTATTTTACCAATTCTTCTTGTGAATTTATGATTAAATATCCAATCTTTAAATTCCTCTCTGGTCATTAGCACATACTGTCCTTGCATGGTCAGCTTCGTAGGAGGAATCTTTATTTTTTGCCCTACATAAATAACATCGGATGTAAGTCCATTTTTTGTTTTTATAGAAACGACTGTAGAATTAAATGCTTGTGCAAGCTTCCATAGACTATCCCCAGGAAGAACTTCGTACATGATGGGAACCCTTAATTTCTGACCAACTACTATTAAATCCGATTGTAATCCGTTAATTAGTTTCAGGTCCTCTACAGAGGTCCTATATGTATTTGCAATTTTCCATAAATAATCCCCTGATTTCACCTCATATATATTCCTCGGGTTATTAACTGCATGAGCAGGAGATACATTCATTAGCATTAATAAAATCAAACTAAATAGAAGCACAAATTGTTTTTTCATTTTTTATATCCTTTCATGAGGATTTCACGAACTCTGTTGTTTAAAAGTAAGACATCTTTTTTAACTTTTTTATCGTTTCAATACATCTTTGAAATTATACGGGCTGATACCCGCGAGGGCAGATCGATTATCATTGCCGAGGACACACTTGGGGCCGTCCGCTTACGAACCTTTGAACTCGCTACAGGGGTTCCCGGGACCACATTTGGTCAAGCGTGAGACATGCATAATTGGCTCGTCTGCAGTGCATGATAATCACAAAACAAGGATTTAATTTACAGAGGAGTACTTATTATGAAACTGAGAAGTTTTTTTTCGCTCTTTTTTTTATGTTTGCTCTTATTTGGATGTAGCGACCAAAGCGCGGAGCCAGCGCCGATCCCGGAATACAAGAAGCAGGCGGTCAAACATAACATTTCACAAACTAGCGTGAGTGCCAGTAATGTCCCAATTCTTAATTTTTACCTTTCACCCCAATCTTCGAACCCCCGGACCGAGAAAGTCACACATGTGATGATTCACTTTATTTCGAATGCCATACAGAAACCGCAGAACCCGTATGATGTAAAAGATGTGTATCGCATATTTCTTACCACCGGAACCTCCACTAATTACATGATTGGACGGAACGGAGAAATTTACCGATTGGTGAGTGAAGACCGCGTCGCATTCCACGCTGGAAAAGGAAGTCTGCCAGGATTCCCACAGTATCAAAACAAAATGAATGAATATTCGATCGGAATTGAGATGTTAGCGATTGGAACACGGGATGAGATGCTGCCTGTCATGCCTGGAAACACGTATGGTTTGATAGCCCCTGCTAATATCGGATATACCGATGTTCAGTATCGCTCTCTAAATCGCTTATTGAATGAAATTCTTAAACGCCACCCTACTATTCAACGGGACAGAAAACATATTGTCGGCCATAACGAGTATGCTCCTGGAAGAAAGACGGATCCTGGGAAGCTATTTGATTGGTCACGCATCAATATTAGTCACCGAAACTATACAGTGAAGTCAGGTGATACATTGTGGAAAATTGCGCAAAAATTTGGTGTGAGTATACAGACGATTATCAAATATAACAATCTAAATCCGAACGTTTACCTCAAAGTCGGGCAAAAGTTATTGATCCCTCAATAATGCGTGAGTCTTTGATGGCTGAGGATTTGAACTGTCAAGGGTGAATGCCAAAAGGTTGACAAAGCTCCAATTAACGAGAAAGCATACTTTTCAGCCCTTTCGCTTCCCAATAGGAAGTCGGGAGGGCGTCGTTTGTGAGACATTTCCCACGCACCTCGCCAGGAATTGGCCATGACTAAACAAGCCCACACCGGAACGCCAAGTGCTCTCGAAGCTCGCGAATTCGGGTGCGCACCCGTTTCCATTGCTTCCATAAGCACATGCGGAGCCTTCGGCGAATCCATTGGTCGAATTTCTCACAGTGGATCTTTGCTGAGGCGAGTCGAAAGTAGCCAATCCAACCTATGAGGTATCGGTTAAGCTGAACAATACGGCTTTCCCTGGGCATCGAGCACGTTCGGTTCGTTAGCTCTCGAACCTTCTCTTTGAATCGTGAGAGGGTCTGGGAGCCAGACGAATCGTCGCTTTCTTGTCCCTCAGGAAACTAAAGCCAAGAAACTTGCGGTTCCAAGGTCTGTCTACCGCACTCTTCTCTCGATTCATGTTTAGTTTCAGCTTTCCTTCTACGAATCTATAAAGGACGGCGAACAACCATAATGTGAGTTATTATGTACCATTTTCGTCTTCTCGAACGTGAAATTGTGTGTAGAATAGTGCAAGTACTAAACTTGCAGAATCCGCCATGTTACAATAAATCAATAAGCATTTTTAAGAAAACCACCACATAGTTGAATCATTTTTTCTAGTGAATGGCAGCTTCATTTCTCTATTGAGCTAACATAATAGATTCATGAACTTTGATCCTCAAGAAGTCTAAGATTCGCCTTTGCCGTACCGGGACACCTTACTCTGAAAAGCAGTCCATCCACAACAGGGGGCTGACTTGCTCTCAAGATTCGTTTTTACGTTAAAAATGAGCACGGTGAGGTAGGTTGTAAATTGCATACGAAAGAACCCCCATTATTGGGCTCTCTTCATTACTGTGGAGCCTGTTCATTCGCTCGGAAAGGATACGAATCGAGTAGTATTGTTCGGCCCCCGGTTTGCTTCGCGAAGCTGACAGGCGTACACTTCACAATGTCAAAGAAGCGTGCCGGCTGTGTAGAGGATGATACGCATCCTTGTTGTACTCCAATCGTTACTGTCGCTCCTCCTTTTTGGATGATGGGGCGCAACCCGTTCCGTATTTTCGTGGGTACAGGAGGAATATATGAAACCTGTTATTTGATCTCTGTGTTGCTGTATCGCGTACAGTTGTTCAATTGTTTATCACTTTGAATATTTATAAATAATGTTGAATATTCCCTGTATATCTGACGATTTACTATCCCAAACTCTGCAAACATTCTCAACAAATATGACACCACTCATTGACATAACCGTTAAATTTAAATAAAGTTAAAATATTAGAACCTGGTACTAATACCTGATCATAAAGAAGGAGATGAGCAGTGTGCTGCAGCCAACCTTGTTGTCACATGCCAAAATAACCGCATTCGGGGCGTACGTTCCGGAGCAGGTGCTTCGAAACGATGATTTGGAGCGGATGGTCGATACGAACCATGAGTGGATTGTTCAGCGAACCGGAATTTATGAGCGGCGGATCGCATCGGATGAACAATTTTGCAGCGATCTGTGTTTTGCGGCTGTCCGGGATTTGCAATCGCGCTATGATGCGGTTTTGGACGATGTAGACTTTATCCTGGTCGCAACGACTACGCCCGATACGTATTTCCCGAGCATGTCGGCCCGGGTACAAGCTGAATTCGGAATCGCATCCTGCGGAGCCGTCGATATTCAAGCCGCGTGCGCAGGTTTCGTTGCAGCACTGCAGCTGGCGAACGGTCTTCTGCTCTCCGGCGTTCACCGTAAAATCCTCGTTATCGGCGCGGAGACATTGTCCAAGGCGACCGATTATACCGACCGCTCGACGTGCATTTTGTTCGGGGACGGGGCAGGAGCAGTGTTGGTGGAACGGAGTGAGGAAGGGGCCTTCCTCGGCTCTTATGTGCGAACAACCGGAGAAGAAGGCCATCATCTTTATCGCTCCAGCCTTTCCTCTTCCATAGGCGGGCACCCGATTGACACAACGGGCAAAATTGTGCAAAACGGCCGTGAGGTTTATAAATGGGCTGTAACCCAGGTCCCGAAAGGGGTCGCATCCATTTTGGAGCAGAACGGCTGCCGGGCGCATGAATTGGATTGGTTCGTCCCGCACAGCGCCAACATGCGGATTGTGGAATCCGTTTGCGAGAAAACGGGCATTCCCGTCGAGCGGACGCTGACCAGCATGGCGCAGTACGGCAACACTTCGGCAGCTTCCATTCCACTGGCGCTTGACCTTGCATTGAAGGATGGCCGCATCAAAACAGGTGATATCATGCTGCTCTATGGCTTTGGCGGCGGGCTTACCGAAGCGGCTCTTTTGCTTCGCTGGACCCTTTAAAAGATCGAATCTCCGGAATTCCTCAAGGCGGTACCGTTCATACATGGTGTATGTCCGGACCGCCTTTCCGGGCATCCCTTCCCTTCCCTTCCCTTCCCTTCCTACTATATCTACCCTTTAGAAGACCTTTAAACTCTTTCTTGTCATTTCCGGCTTTTAAGAGACGAGTACCCAATCGGAATTTCGGCTCCGAACATACACTATTGGAACCGGACATTCGGCTTGAAATCCAGAGGTTTATTCTTTGTAAATCCATCGTATAGAGAGGACGGAACAGCGATGAAGCTGCTTTTCACCTTTTTTGTTCCCAGTGGAGGGATTGAAACGCTCAACCGTCTTCGGTGCCGCACTTTGCGTATGGTCGGAATAGAAAGCCACTTTTTGTATCTACAGAACGGTGCAGGAAGGCAGAACATGGCGGATATTCCGCATTTCATTACAAATAACGATGGTGATATTCAAAAGGTGCTGTCTGACGGCCGATACGACGCCGTCATTGTTACCTGCGACCATTTAATGCTTCAACGGCTGCGCGGGATAGGCTATCAAGGCCCGTTAATTTATGAGGCACAGGGACTCGGCACCTACGAAGAGGCCCAGTCAACGCTGCAATTTGCTTCACAATTTATACGGAGGTATGCTCGTGCAGCCATAAGCACTCCTACCTCGCATCTTATGGTTCTGTTCCAAACCTATTTAGCCGATATTCCCCGCTTCTATATCCAGAATATGATCGATACCGGCCGGTTTGTTCATATTGGAGCCTTGGGATTAAATCCCTCCGGCAAACCGATTTTGGGCTGGATCGGACGGCTTGAGAAAAACAAAAACTGGCGGCTGTTTCTGGAAATAAGCGCGGCGCTGAAGAAGCAGCGCCCTGATTTGCAAATATGGATGTTCGAAGATGCGAATATATCCGAACCGGGAGAACGGGCCAAATTCAACGAGCTCGTCCGGGATTTGAATTTGATGCCGGACCTGAAGATCCGCTCCAACATTCCCCATGATCATATGCCGCACTATTTGTCCGTAATCGGCGATTCGGGGGGATTTGTTTTGTCCACCTCCTTCGTCGAAGGCTTCGGCTATGCTGTGGCCGAAGCGATGAGCTGCCGGTGTCCTGTGCTCTCGACTGATTCGGACGGTGTCCGTCATTTCATAGACCATAACCGGACGGGCAAATTTTTTAAAACCCGTTCCGTCTCCGAAGCGGTGCGCGAGGCCTCCGAGCTTATGGACAACCGGGCTTTGACCGAAAGCATCCGCGTTCAGGCGGCGCAGCACATCCGCACGCATTTCTCCCCTGGCCGCTATGCCGCAGACATCGTTAACATCATGGTTGCGCTTGGACTTCGTCCCTATAGTTAATGCCGTTCCCGCCACCGGTCTCCGCCGCATAGGTGGCACGGATTCCTTCCGCGAATCTGATTTGCGGCGACCAGTCAAGAACCGCTCCTGCCTTATCGGGAACGAACACGCTGTGGAAGGCATCGTAGGGCCGCTTTCCGACGTGGCGAACAGCAGGAACCGGATCCTTCTGAAGAGCTGCCAGCGTATGAGCAAGCTTAATAATCGAGCATGGCTCTCCCGTGCCGATATGCAGGGTCTCATTGAAGCCTTTGCAGGCTGCCAGGAGACAAGCGCGAACAATATCGTCGACATGCACGAAGTCGCGCATTTGAGTGCCGTCACCCTCGATGAGCAGCGGCAGTCCTTGACGCAGCCGCTCAATGAAAACCGCGACAACAGCCCCTTCCGCCTTCGGTTTTTGCCCCGGACCATAAACATTGGCAAAACGCAGAATCGTGAAGGGAACGCGATGAAGCCTGTAATACCAGACGGTATATCTTTCTGCTATTCTTTTGGACAATCCATAAGGCGACAAGGGTCTTTCAGGGAGTTCTTCACTGGGCTTGAAAATATTTAAGTCACCGAAAACCGCGGCAGTCGAGGCCAATACAATTTTGCAGCCTGGTGATTGTCTGCAGCCTTCAAGCACATTTAAAGTACCGATGACATTGGTCGTCAAATCCGCCGGCACATCGGTAAAAGTAAGGCTGGAGACATCCTGCGCAGCCATATGATAAACGACCTCGGGCCGTTCGGCTCCAAGCAGACTCGGCAATTCCGGGTCGCACACGCTCATCTGCATAAATTTCGCCCCTTGAGGTATATCCTCCGCACTGCCGGATGAGAGGTCGTCGAGAACAAGCACTTCGTTGCCGGCGCTGATCAAAGCGGCCGTCAACCGTGAACCGATAAATCCAGTACCACCCGTTACGACTGTTTTCATAATCCATCCCTCCCGAGAGTAAAACGCATTTTCTCTATTCTATGAAAGCGGTTTATCAAAAGGTGTGGACAACTCCGGCAAATATGAGATTTTCGCATGAAAATGGTCGAATGCTTGAGAACAACTGTCGTGTCTGCATACGCCCTGTTTCCATATAGTAAGTAGAAAAAGTAAAACAGTGAGGTGAAAAGGATATGACACCGAAAGTGTCGATCATTATACCGTTTTATAACGATCCGTATGTCGATCAGGCGGTCATCAGCGCGCTTTATCAGACATATCCGAACGTTGAGGTTATCGTCGTCGATGACGGTTCTACGCGCTATCAGGAACGTCTGAAGCCTTACTTGTCCCGTATTCATTATTTGGGCAAAGCCAACGGGGGTACGGCCAGCGCCCTTAATTACGGCATGAAGCTTGCCTCCGGCAAATATGTGGCATGGCTGAGCTCCGACGACCGGTTTATGCCGGATAAGATCGCCAAGCAGGTAGCCTATATGGAGAAGACCGGCGCAGAAATCAGCCACACTGATTACGATGTAATGAACGAGCACGGGACGGTTACCTCTCTGGCTCAAGCCGTCAAATTCCCTTCTGCGAAGGCGTTTATTTCGTCGCTTCGTCACGGTTGTGCGATTAACGGCTGCACAATTATGATGACGAAGCAGCTTCTCCAATCCATCGGTTGGTTCAACGAAGGGCTGCCGTATACGCACGATTACGATTTGTGGATCCGGATTATACTGGAGCGGGTCGATTTCCATTATATTAACGAGCCGTTAACGGTTTACCGGCGGCATTCCCAGATGGGGACCGTCAAGCATTTTGACTCGGTACTGAAAGAAGCGCAGGCTATTATCAATCTCTATGCGGGAAGGCTCGATAAGCTGCTGATGGAGCTGCCCGGGTAATGCGCCCAAAGTCGAAACAACAAAGAAACCGCCGGAGCAGGCGGTTTCTTTGTTGTTGACTTAATATTCGTTTTCAACGATACTGCGCAGTTCTGCGGCAACTTCTTTTTGCCACTCTTCTTACGCGAATTTCATTTGTCCAATATCTTACGTGGAGTACATCCCATAATGCGTTTGAAAATGGCGGTACAAGTGGCTTTGGTCGGTAAAGCCGCGCCAATTTCAAGGCGGAACCATTATTCATGGAAGCAAATGATACTTACGTAGTCGATTTGCACCGTGGTTGGGGCGAGTATGACGGACATAAAATCGATTTGAACTGGATCATTACTGTTAAAATCGAAAACGGAAAAATTGTGGAAGCTTATAATTATATTGCCGATCAGCACCAGGTGGATGATTTCTTTTGGAAGGTGTATCCTTTGAAACCCATACCCGAAAGACTTGAAGAGTGAATGGCAGTTCAATTTCGATCCGGAACGAAGTACTCCTGATCAACCGTGACGATTGCCGGGAGTACAAGTCCAATCCAAAATGGAACTGCAAGAGCTGTTTCTCCCCGGCAGTTTCTGAATCGCTGCGTCAGCATGCTGGCACCGAGTTTGTTCCCGCTACATCCGGCTTGTAATTTTGCGGTCATTGGCTCTGGTTGGCGGCATAAAGCCGAGACGGGCGATATAAGCCTGCCAACGCTTCTCATATTTGGCGAATGTCATAGCGGTTTCACGTTCGATCGCCTCGCGGTTGCGCATCGTGCCCATATTGTCGTGCCACCGGTAAGCGCTCAGCGGCTCTGCCAGCAGATGGAACGGAATACCGGCAAGCAGAACCCGGTACCAGTAATCGAGATCATGTGTGAACGGATGCTGCTCGTCGAAATTACCGATTGTGTCGAACAGCGATTTGCGCATCATGACCGTGCAGCCATTGACGGGGTTGCTGCTTTGCAGAGCGCGGTAGAAATCCCCCGACTCGCTGCTAGGCGGAATGATCTCAAGCTCCGTCAGCTTACCTCCGCCATCAATCGTATCAAAACCGGTGTGGCTGATTAACGCGCCCCGCCGCTCCATCTCTTTCACCTGCCGCTCCACCTTCAGCGGGTAAAGCCGGTCGTCGGAGCTGAGCCAGGCTATATATTTGCCGCTTGCATATCGGAATCCATGATTTAACGCGCTGGCTGTTCCGCCGTTTGCCTTGCCAAGGTAATAGATCCGGCCCCGGTATTGTTTCAGCTTATCGGCATGCATGGTCGAGCCGTCATCGACAACTATAATTTCCAAATTGCCGTAAGTCTGCGCAAGTGCGCTGTCTACCGCCTCCGTTACATACGGATCGTTGTAAAAAGGGATCACGATCGTAACTTTCGGCCCACTTGTCCCCATTCACTTTTCCCCTCCCAGTTCAAGCTTTACGGCTTCCGTGCCGTCTCGAGCGCATCCTGCAGCGACTGCATGAGCGGAATACGCGGCGACCAGCCCAGCGCCCGGACTGCATGACAATCGACAGGAGCAGGTGAAGGCGAATCCGACTCGCCGACGGACCACTGCAGCGGGCAGGATGCGAGCGAATCGAATGTATCCGCAAGCTCGCCCAGCGTTCGCATCGTTCCTGACGCAACCGGGTAGATACGTCCTCGCTCGCCCTGGCGAAGCAGCAGATCATATGCGCGCACCGCGTCGCGCACATCGAGCACATCGCGATTCTCCGTCCGCGATGACAGCCGGAACGGCGCCGGCGGAGTCGTGCCGGCAGCTGCGGCACGCTCCGCTGCGGCAGCGTAACGGGCAATCAAGGCGCATATGCCGCTTGAGCGGCCCGGCCCGATCAAATTGGACGGCTCCGCAACGACGACGTCCATTCCGTAGAGCGCGGCCCAGCTTTGCGCCGCCAGCACCTGCATCGTTTTGCTCAAGCTGTAAGGATGCGGCGGCGAAGGCAACTCGCCGGCAGGCGGCAGAGGAAAGCGCAGCATCGAACCGGCCACGACGACGCGGCATTTCACAATGCCATCTTTGCCGCTGCCGTCTCCGCCGCCAAGCCGCCGAACCGCTTCAAGCAGGTGCACCGTTCCCATTACGTTGCTGTGAAGCACATCCGCCGGATCGCTCCAGGATGGAGGGACTGCGTTCATACCGGCCAAATGCAGCACGTAACCGGGCTGCACCCGTACCAACGCTTCTTTGGTCTCGTTCAAGTCAATCAAGTCGCAGCGAATTACGGATTGAGCGCATCTCAGCCATTCCGCTTCACCTTGCTGCGGCAAGCGATGGACGAGTGCCGTCACATCCCAGCCCGCATCCGCGAAGTAACGGCAGGCATGCTCGCCGCAAAAGCCGCCGGCGCCTGTAATCAGCAGGCGTGGGCGGCTCATGCTTCTCTCATCCATTGCGCCAGCTCTTCAAGCATAACCGCATAACCAGGCGCTTCATAACACCAATCCGCCCGGGTGGAGACCAGCGTTCTGTCGATCGCAATCCGGTAGTCGGGAATAATCGTCAAATACGGTTTATGGAAATAATGTCTAAACAGCATCAGCAGCTCCAGTTTGCTGACCGTTTCTGCGGCGGTCAAGTGAACGAGGCCGCCCAGATTCGGCCTCGCTATTGCATAAGCGATCGCCTTCGTCAGCTCAAGGGTAGTCACTCCGTTCCACATGACACGGCCATAGCCGTAAACCGATTCTTCCTGCCGCAGAAACCATTGCAGCAGTCCGATCCCGTTCTCCCGGATCTCCGGCCCTATGATCGAGGTCCGAATCGTCAGGTGCCGTGAATCCCGCATTTCGCCTAGCGTCTTCGTCTTGGCGTACACAGTCGCTCCGTCCGGCAGGTCATCCTCGCGGTATTTCCCTCGTGAACCGCTAAATACGCAATCGGAGCTAATGTGGATCAGGCGTGCATCGACCTCATCCGCGAGATGCCCGAGCCAATGCGGGAGCAGCCCGTTAACCCCATAGGCCTCAAGCGGATGATCTTCGGCATCCTGATTAAGTACGCCGACGGCATTGACGATGACATGCGGGCGCAGCTCATGGATGAGGGAAGCGACCGCTGCCCCATCCGTAACGTCGAGCAAATATCCTTCGCGGTCCTCTCTGGACCTTGTCGTATAAACGACCTCGCAGCCTGGCTCCGACCGGAAATAGCGAACCAGCATATGACCCGCCATCCCGCGCCCTCCGATGATAAGCAGCTTCATGGGAGGAACCCCCCGCGTACGAGCATCGAACGGATTTCTTCCTTATTCATAAGCGAATTGCCGGAGCTGAAGCTTTCGAAATCAACGGCCTTATATTGGCTGTAGTGTTGACGAAGTCCGGGGATATCAAGCGTCGGCAGAATAACGAGATATTCGCTGTCATAGACGATCGTAGTGGTGCTCTCGTGGTCAGTCAGCAAGATTTCGTGAATCTTTTCACCGGGCCGAACTCCTGTTTCAATCATCTTCGCCTCAATCCCCATTGCATCCATCAATACTTGCGCAAGGTCGACGATCCTGCATGTCGGCATAGTCATGACGAAGATTTCGCCGCCAAGGCTTTCCTCAGAAGCTTTAAACAGCAATTGTATCGCATCCTGCAGCGTCAGGAAAAAGCGGGTCATTTTCATATCGGTAATGCGAACCTGCTGCTTCGTCCGGATTTGATTCATAAACAGATGGACTACGCTTCCATTCGTACCCAGCACATTGCCGCCGCGCACGCATACAAATGTCGTGTCCGACCGGAGCAGATTTGCATAAACGATCAGCTTCTCGCCGATCGCTTTCGTCATTCCGTAGAAATTCGACGGATTCGCGGCTTTGTCGGTGGATATATATATGACACGTTTAACCTGATTCGCAATAGCCGCTTCGATGACATTTTGAGTGCCGATGACGTTCGTTTTGAGCGCTTCGTAAGGCTGATCCTCACAAACCGGAACATGCTTCAGCGCTGCCAGATGAAAGACATAATCCACCTCTTCGCATGCCCGCATCAGCGCCTCCTTGTCACGGATATCGCCGATACAGAAGCTTAAACGGGGGTCTTCAAACGAACGGCTCATCGCGACCTGACTCGATTCATTTCGGGAAAAGACAATAATTTCCTTCGGCTGCTGCGGAAGAAGCTGACGGATCAGTTCATACCCCCAGGATCCGGTCCCCCCGGTCACCAGGATACGCTGATTAGTAAACATCCCATTTCCCTCCAAGCACAAATTTGACCACTTTATCCGACACATCGTTCGCCAAATAACCTTCCGGACACTGCCACTTGGCCGGCAGCGCGGTCATGACCGCCGCCGCTTCCTCGATCCGCCGGGAGTTAAGCCCGCAGACGACATTGCTACCGCAGTCGACCGTCTCAGGACGCTCGGTCGTCTGGCGGATCGTCACTGTTGGAACGCCCATCAGGCAGCATTCCTCCTGAACGGTCCCGCTGTCCGTTATTGCGCAAGCGGCATGCCGTTCGAGCCGGACAAAGTCGAAGAATCCGAACGGCTCATAAAATTCTACCCGCTTATCCATCTCGAGCCGGACGCTCCCGTTGTCAATCCGGGAACGGGTGCGCGGGTGAACGCTGCAGATGAGCCGCTTGTCGAACCGCCTTGCAACCCGGTTCAACCCTTCGAGAATGCCGGCGAGCATCTCCGGCCTGTCGACGTTCTCCGCGCGGTGCGCGGTTACGAGCATATAGCCCCCCGCTTCAAGGCCCAGCCGCTCCAGAACATCGCTCACTTCAATGCGCGGCATGTAATGGGAGATTACTTCATGGATCGGATTGCCTGTCAGAACGATTCGTTCCGCCGGAAATCCTTCCCGCAGCAGATTGCTTTTGCTGTAAGCGGTGTACGGCATGTTGATCGTCGACACCGCGTCGATAATCCGCCTGTTCTTCTCCTCGGGTACACGCAGATCGTAGCACCTGTTGCCCGCTTCCATGTGAACGACGGGAATTCCCATTCGTTCGGCGATTATGGCGCAAAGCGCGCTGTTCGTATCACCCAGCAGAAGAACGACGTCCGGCTTGTTTGCCGTAAGCACCCGTTCAACCTCACCGAACATGAGCGACAGCTGCCCGCCAAGTGTTTGCATGCCTTCACCGAGCATATAGTCGGGCTGCCGCAAGCCGAGATCCTGGAAGAAGATGTCGCTGAGCGATGGAGAGAAATTTTGTCCGGTATGCACGAGGACATGCTTCTCGGCCAGCGCATCCAGTTTCTGGATGATTAGACTAAGTCGTATGATTTCCGGGCGTGTGCCTAAGATCGTTACCACGCGCATTATCCAATTCCCCTTTCAGTGAGAAAACTAGAAGCAGGACGCATCTTCGCAGTCAGCGCCGTTTGCGCGGTCCTCCTGAGGCGGAACCCCGCCGGGAGCCTTTTCCGCTTCTTCGAGATCGGCGGCTGCCGGCCTTCCTCGGGAGAGCCTGACGACGGCGGGCCGGCCCGCCTCTCCGGCGTCCCGCCGTCCTTCTCCGTCGTTTGCCCCCACGCTGCGGTGTATGGCCGCCGATCGGCTCGCCTTGTGGAAGAGAAGCTATCATACTGTCCGGAACGGTCCGGACATCTTCAAACAGGTATCCTCCCCCAAGAAAAGCTTCCTCCGAGCCAAAAGGCCTCAGTACTCCGTCCTCGAACAGATATACGGTCGGCCCGCTGCCCCTTACCAGCCACAGCGGTATATACCCGCGCACGATAAGCGCATCGACGAATTTGCGAAGCCGGTCCCGGTATGCGTCAATGCCGAACGCGCCTATCGCCGCTTCCAGATTACGCGCTCCGACAGCCTGCAGCAGCGCTTCATCCCCCAACAAGCGGCTTACCCGGTTGAATAATCCTTCCACATGTCCGGTCGGCACGACGAAGCCTCCATTGCCGGTCGACTCGCCGATCTCAGCCAGCCCTCCGGAGCCGTAGACAATGACAGGCTTTCCGAACACCATGCCTTCGAGAGCGGTCATTCCGAATCCTTCGACCGATAGGCTCGGAACAACGAGGATATCCATCGCAGGGTATACCGTCTGCACCTGTTCCTCGAAACGAATCCACCTGAAACGGCCGATGATATTCCGGCTGCGCGCATAATCGAGACATTTTTCAAAATAGGCGGGGTCAATCGGATTACCCACGATCAGAAACACCGCTTGCGGAAACCGCTCGGACACGTCGACCGCCATTTGCATGAAATGTTCGAGGCCTTTAGCCTCGTAAATCGACGATGAAATATATCCGATCAGCTTGTGCCCGTCCGTTATACCGAGCTGGTTCCGCCGGTTTTGCCGTTGCTCGCGCCATGTTTCGGGCGCCAATTCGCCATGATGCCAGGAAGGCAGGATGAGAGAGGTTTTCGGAAGCAAACCCGGAGTTCTCAGAGGGGCAAGCGCTGCTTCGGAAATCCCGAGTAAGTAATCGGAATAACGCTCTATGACAGCTGCCGCGGCCGACGTATAAGGTGTCCGGCGAATGGCCTCCATTACGGTCCAGACGACGGGAATGCCCAGTGACTTGCCGGCAATGGCAGGCAGCGGATGTACGCACGTATTGGTCAGCACTATATCCGGGCGCTCACTGTTTAAGAGATGTATCAGCTCGCGCCATTGCACGCTTTGCTGCTTCTCTGCGATTTCATCATTCATATGGGATTCAGCGGAATACAGTGAATTAATGAGCGGAACATCCTGGATTATAACGGGGATATCAAGCCGTCTCGCATGTTCCGCAATAACACCGTCATTCGGTACGACGAGCGTGCAATCGAAGGTCGGCAGCAGCTCACGAACCATGAACAACAGAAGCTTCTCCGCACCGGTAATATACTGCGGAGTGCATATGTGCGAGAAGATAAGCATTTTCGGTTTTGAATGCCTCAAGCCGCCCTCCCACCTCCTTCTATGACTGCATTTTCCTCGGTAATACAATATATTGAAAGGGCAGTTCAATCGGCACGACACTTGAACCCTTTACAAGAGCACAAATATGGCTTGAACCGCCTCGGCCATTATCTTGGTAATCGATTCGCCCTAAACAGGAAACAAAATCGCCAGCATTGTCTCAAGGCGGTTCTGGTAAGTGTGATCGCGCATCGTCCTCAGCATGCCGCGCATGGCGATATCACGCCTTTCCTGCTCGTGAGTCAAATAATATTCAATTCTCTCCACCATCTCCTGTGGCGACGAATAAGTTACAATATCTACGCCAGGCGTATAAAAGGAAACGAGATCATCCCTTATATCCGTCAGCTGCAGAGTGGCGCAGGCCGAAATCTCAAATGTACGCGGATTCGGGGACACAGCCGTAATTCCGGTCTGGTTGTTGTTAAAGGTTTCGTCGTCATGCGCCCTATGCATGTTGATAACGATTTTTGCGCCGTTATACATATCCGCCGTCTCACGAGGTCCCATCCATCGTCCAAGGCCGATTTTGTTCGAAAATGTTGAAAAATCCTTCAGCCGCTCCCACCAAATTCCCGAAATGTGGGTATCTTTGGAGGCTAAGTAGCCGGTTACCTGATCGAAGAAAGCAACCCGCTTCCAATAGGCGGAGCCGATAAAACAAATATCGTGGCGCTGCGTCCGTTTCGGGTTGCGCGGCCTGAATTCGGTTGGAAAAGCTCCAAGAGGCAAATAATGCACGCTTCTGCAGCCCAACCGCCGATAGAAGTCGACACAGTTGAGCTCGAGCGTAAAGACCTCATCGTAATGACCGGCAATCGCACCCGTAATATCGGTGTAGTAAGGGTCGTCGGTGAACCAAATCGCCGTACGGATTCCATTCTGGCGCATTTCATCAACATGAGCCAAATTGAAATGCAAGCCATCCAGTACAATGACAATATCAGGCCGGACTCTGGCTGCAATAGCGGCTACAGGCTGAGTTGCATCCGTAACCGTCAGCTGTCTGACAAGCCCCCTCAATGTGGTCGAGATTGCCTCGTCCAGGGGCGAATACGGAAAGCCTTTGCCTGTTGCGACGAATAGAACATGGATCGGCCGGGCTACTACTGCTCGTTCAGCCTTTTTCATTACCGATTCGCATTGTCCATACCAATAACCGTGCTCCCATCCGAGCTGGTAACCGTTCTCCCGTCCCAACGTACTTTGCCTCAAAGTCAAATCGCCTCGTCCTCTGCGCTTGGAAGCCGCCACCCGGTTCACTCCTCTCCTCAAGCTGTAACGCGGTTGTGGTGTTACCAATTAAGCGCTTCGGCAAGCTGCTGCACGCGCGCCTGGAACGTGTGATCTTTCATCGTCCTGCGCAATCCCCGAAGCGCGACGGCACGCCTGTCATCCTCGTGGTTCAAATAGTAATCCAGCTTTGACTGCAGCTCCGCAGCATTTGTAAAGGTCTCAATCTCACTGCCTGGCGTGTAATATAATGGCAAATCCTCACGAAGGTCGGTCAGCTGCAGCGTTCCGCATGCTGCGATTTCGTACGTGCGGGGATTGATGGATCTGCCAGGCAAATTAAGCGTGTTTTTGTTATCCGCCCCGGCGGCCGTCATGCGGTGGAGGTTGATCACAATCTTGGCGCCGTTGTAATACCGTATCGATTCTTCCACGGGAAGCCATCCCATGTGAATGGAAGATTTGAGCCGGGAAAAGTTTTGCATCCGGTCCCATAATCCCCCTGCAATGAAAATCCGCCGGCCGGCCAGATATGGCGCGATTGCGTCTAACATTTCCACCCGATTCCAGAAAGCTTGCCCAATGAAACATATATCGCTGCAATATTTCTGCTCGACTCGCATCGGCTTGAACCAACCTTGATGGACTGCAAGCGGCATGTAATGGACATTCGGGCAGCCAAGATTACGGTACAACGCGATCGTACTCAGTTCATGAGTAAGCACGACATCATACCGGGGCACGATGCGCACCGTATCCTCGGTCGCATACGGATCATCAGCAAACCAAACAGCCGTTCGAACACCAAGCGCGCGAACGGCGTCGACCTGCTCCAAATGATCCTCAGGGAACACATGCAGTCCGTTCAGAACAACCATCCAATCCGGCCTCAGCAAAGAGGCTTGCTCTGCCATTTGCTTCGCATCCGCAACGTACAGCTCCCGTACCGATAACCTCAAAGCCTCAATTATCCCTTGATCGATCGCTTCGAAGCCTTGCGGAATATAAAGCACGCGAACATCATGCTTGACAGGCGTTGCCGGTTTGATAAGGCGCAGCAGCGATTCGCAGGCACCATCTCTCAGACCTCTCTGATAACCGGAAGTATATCCCTTCTCCGCCGCAGCGGAGTAAGCTTGTTTCATCGGCCGCATAACGTACACTCCCGCCTTGTTCTACGTTCTGTCTCCATATATATGCGAGTGACACGCAAGGCTCTTGGTCACTTGTCCGCCGGGGCTCTAAAATTGGCGTTTGTCCCGCCACCTGAGGACACAGGAAAAAAGCCGTTCACATGCGCACCGACGGCTTTGGTTGAAAAAAGGACGTTATGACCGTAACATATACCGTTCATTACCTGTACAATAATACATAGTATAAATTTGGAAGCCAAATCACATATTATAAGAGGTCGCTAAAAACTCAGCTTATGCTTACGATGCTAGTTTTTAGCTAACGCTAAAAACTCTGAGGAGGGTTTGTTATTCATTTCTCTAAAAAACAAGTGGAGCCTATTCCTGAAGAGGAAACGACGATTTGGACATGCAGTAATGAAGGGTGTTCATGCTGGATGAGAGACAATTTCTCCTTCGTCGAACTGCCGGCCTGCCCCATATGTAATTCAACCATGATAAGCGATACGAAATTGCTCCCGATATTGACAAACGGCACAAAAAAAAGTTTTCAAGCATAATAACGGCAGTGTGCACGCTATAACGGATAAAGACATCGCTGTGCCCCCGATGTGAGAGCATCAACTGTACATCATGGCTTACTGCGCCGAATTTGTATGTGCTGACAAGACCTCTTGGATAAATCTGTCTGCAGCCGCGCTTAGCGGGACATCCTTTAAGGTGACAATGCCGATTCCTCTGGCAGGGATCGGTTTTTTCAATTGAATTTCATAAACCTCTCCGGCCTTCAGTTCATCCGCAATGAAATTTCTGACCACACATGCGATTCCGAGGCCTGTCCTGGCAAATTCGACTAACAGATCAACACTTCCAAGTTCAATTTCCGGTTTGATGATGACCCCCTGCCGCTCCGCATAACGGTCAAAGAATGCCCTTGTCACGCTCCCCTTCTCAAGAAGCAAGACCGGATATTCCGATAATTCCTCCCATGAACGCTTCCTCTCCGAAAGCTGCTTGAAAGCTTCGCCGGCGATAAGACAATCCTGGGTCCGCATCGTCTCACGGATTTCCAAAGCTTTATCGGCAATGGGAAGATTGACGATGCCCAAATCGATTCTCCCTTGCTTCAGCAGCTCGACCGTCTCAGGCGTAGTCCGGTTGGTCACCTGTATTTTGACGGCAGGGTAGGTCTCGTGAAAGGTTCTCAGGTGCGGCAGCAGAAAATGCTTGCACAGCGTATCGCCGGCACCTATCTTGATTTCCCCATCGTTAAGCTGGTGCATCTCGGCTATCATTCGTTCTCCATTTTCGATAAAGTGATAAGCTTGTTCAATATATTGATAGAGCGTTTCACCCTCGGAGGTCAGTTTCACACCTTTGGAGGTGCGGAAGAAAAGCCTGCCGCCAAGCTTCGCCTCCAGCTGCTTGATCGTATGGGTAACGGCGGGCTGTGTGATGAACAGCTCGGCTGCAGCCTTGGACAAGCTTCCTGTCTTGGCAGTGAAATAAAACACCCGGTACCATTCCATATTCTCAACCATATCATTAACCACCTTTATATCGGACATAACTAATATTAATTTTATTAATATTTCTATTGAAATTATAATAGAGACCGGGAACAAGTTACAAGCACAACCTCTGGTGGTGGCGAAAAACCATCATTAAGCCAAGAGGCATTACAATCACCTTTAAAGGAGTGAGTCCACTTGAGCGTAACGGCTGTTGCAGGTGCGAACTGGGGCGATGAAGGAAAGGGTAAAATGACCGATGCTCTTGCGGCCGATGCAAGTTTCGTGGTCCGATTTCAGGGCGGCAGCAATGCGGGGCATACGATCATCAACTCGCTTGGGAAGTTTGCGCTCCGCATTCTTCCCTCGGGTGTCTTTTATCCGGGGGTGACGAACGTTATCGGTCCCGGTGTGGCGCTTAATCTCACCGATCTGTTTCAAGAGCTCGATGCGTTGACCGCCAGGGGAATTTCCGAGCCCCGTTTAAAGGTCTCAGACCGCGCGCAAATCGTGCTTCCGATTCATAAACAATTTGATGAGCTGGAGGAGGAACGGTTAGGGGACCGCAGGTTTGGTTCAACCAAATCCGGCATAGCACCGTTCTATGCCGATAAAGCGGCAAAGCTCGGCATTCAAGTGGCGGACTTATATGATCAGAAGCGTTTACTGGAACGCCTGGAAGCCGCTCTTACGGCGAAAAATATTCTTCTTGAGCATCTGTATCATAAGCCCCGCGTGAATGCGCAGCTCATTGCCGCCGAACTCGGAAAGCAAGCGGAAAGGCTCCGGCCGTATGTATGCAACACCTCCGAACTGCTGCTTCAGGCTGTACGGAGCGGCCGCCCGATACTGGTTGAAGGACAGCTTGGCGCTCTGCGCGATCCGGACCATGGAATTTATCCTTTCTCGACCTCTTCTTCAACTCTGGCCGGTTATGCCGCCGTCGGAGCCGGGTTACCCCCGCATGCGATTACCCGTATCGTGGCGGTAACCAAGGCTTATTCCAGCTCGGTCGGAGAAGGCCCACTTGTCTCGGAAATCGTGGGACCGGCGGCAGAAGAGCTTCGGAGGCGCGGAGGCGATTCCGGAGAATACGGCGTTAACACAGGACGTCCGAGACGAATCGGCTGGTTCGATGCGGTGGCGACCCGGTACGGCTGCATGCTGCAGGGTGCTACGGAAGCGGCTCTGACCAATCTCGATGTCCTCGGTTACCTGGATAAAATACCTGTTTGCACCGCGTATGGAATCAACGGCTCATCAACGACGCAATTTCCCGTTTCGGCCATAATCGGCTCAGCGAAGCCGGTTCTTGACGAGCTTCCGGGCTGGAAGGCAGACATATCCCATATTCGCAAGTTTGATGAGCTTCCCCCGCATGCACAGAATTATGTACTCCAAATTGAGAATCTCATCGAAGTGCCCGTCCGCTTCATATCGGTCGGACCTGACCGGGAACAGCTCATTGTAAGGTAGCTTAAAGCCGTTAAGCGACCGCTTTTCTGCGGTCGCTTTGTTACGGCTGCTGCTCATATGCCAGTTGATGCCCGTCTTCAAAGCCTTTCGCAAAGCCTGCGTTATATCCCTCATTATAGGCCTGATCAAACGACTGATTATAGGCGCTCGCGGCATTGTTTGCTTTTCTGGCCTGTTGACGCCTCCGCTTTACCGGTTTGCCTTTGCGCATGCCGGCGGACCGGCTCGATTTCCTTGGTTTTGCAGCAGCAGACCGCTGAATCCGCCGTTTTGTTCTCGCTGCCGCAGCCGGACGCCGGCGTCGACCCGCTTTTCTCGCTCGTGCTTTCACAACAGTTTCCTCCCGTTGGTCTCTGACCTGCCCTCGGACGGAGCCGCATCAAAGGAGATTGCACCCGCTTGGAGCCATGGTTTTGCAGGTATCCCCTGCTTCAACCGCCTCATTCGAACACACGAAACCGCCTCTGCCATTGTAAGCTGCAGCGCGGTAAGCGACCTTACGTTCTCGCGAATCGATTTGGACAGTCCCGGCGAGTGCTCCGATATATCCGCTATACTCTCCAAAATGCGGGCGACGGCCTGCTGGCTGCGGGCAATTGAACGGACCAGTTCGATCCGCGCCTCTCCCTCATTTCGAACTATATTCATAAGTCCTTATCTCCCATATCGAAGCCAAAGCCCTCCTGTTCTTGACGGAGCGCAGCCTTCAGGACGTTCACCATGCCTTGGTTCACCTTGGTAAGGCTCTCTATTACATCAACTACTTTATCATGGACATTCAAAGTCTCCTTCAAATGCTCCTCGTGATCCGAAAACGCATCCGGCGTGACATGATTACACAGCCAGCTGCGGACCTTCTCGGCCTCGACCGCTTTGGCTTCCAGGATCATCGCCACGTTCCACTGAAGTTTGGCGGAGGCATCCAGCATTCGCGCATATGCCGTTTCCCGACCCATAGCTCAGCACTCTCCTTTTACCCCGCCTTATTCTTCTTCCTCGCCGCCAAGCTCTTTCATTACGGAAGAAATAGTCAGAGCTATCGTCTCCTGCAGCTCGGCTATACCGTTCAAATAAGCGATAACACTCTTGGTCAGCTCCTTCGATTGGTCCATCAATTCGCTTACCCCGCCGAAATTCGGATGCTGATCCGGCAAAGCATGCACCAATTGAGCCATTCGTACCGCAACGTGGCGCTCCGCCTCAAGGACACGCACCATTTGCTCGTGAGAATGCGACATATGCTCGACCAGTTCCGTTACAATATGATGCATGTCACTGACCCTCCCTGTTCACTATCAGCATATGCACGCGGAACGCGCATGACACTGTTAAAGAGCCGGCGCCGCTTTGACAGCTTACAAATGCGCCGCAACCCGCACCGGAGCGATGATGGGCAGACCTTCCGCCATCGCAGCGATTTGCTCGGCGGACAATGCGGCAAGCGGCTTACTGTGCAAGCCCCACGCCTGCATAGCGGTTTGGCTCGCCACTCTGCGCCGCATTCCGTTCTCCAGCACATAGACGAATCCGTCAGGTCCCGGTGCGATCAGTCCGCTTACCGACGCCGGCTGATCGCCTCGTCCGTGCCAACGAGCTTCGGCTTCTTCCGCCGAAATCGCTTCTCCAAGCGGCCACCGCCTAAGATCAACCAGCGACAACCTCGCAACCGGCAGCGAGAGCATGCCCATGATCGGACGGCGCAGACCGCCTTCGATCCAAAATAGTGTCTCGCCGACTCCGCGCGCAGCGATTCCTTGCGGGAAAAACGCCGTTTCGCCCATTTGCTGCAGCTCAGGTTCCCCTCCGCCTGCCCGCACACGTACCATTTCTTTAACCCGGTGCACCAGCTCATGGGGATTGCCCCATTTGTCCATATAAAACTGCATATTACGGTCATTCACCTCGGTGAGCTGTTCCCCGAGGGCATTCATACTCACGCTGCCATAGTGATGTATGAACGTATCGCGGGCGATGACAAGCGAATATCCCTGCAGGCGAACGCGGATATTGTAATCGTCATCCTCGAAATTCCCCACCGCATAGCCCTCGTCAAGAAAACCGGTTCGCTCCCACAATTCCCGGCGGAACAGCAGGCAAAAGCCGGTCAATCGATCGGTTCGCTGCCATTTGGCCGGATCGGGCACATTGAAGCTCTCGGCAAAACCGTGCATATCTTCTATCCGGGTATAGGGCACACTGATGCGCTGATCCCCGCTGATAAAATTGGTCACCGGTCCCACCATGCCGATCTTCGGATCACTATTGAGGCACTGCAGCATGTTAGCCAGCCAGCGCTCGGTAACGATGGTATCATTATTCAGCAGCAGCATCGTTTTACCTTTGGCCATCATCATACCAATATTGGTAGCGCCGGCAAATCCCCGGTTCGTTTCCAGAATGCGGTATCGCACAAGATTGCCGGTACTCCGCAAATATTTACTAGTTCCGTCCTTCGAGGCGTTGTCGACAACAATGATTTCATAGGAAAGATCGGTGTGCTCCCCTATGCTCTCTATACATTGCTTCAAATAGTCGACCTGGTTGAAGCTGGGAATAATTATGCTCGTTCCTTCGAAAAACGTGCCGAAGCTATCGTAGCCCGCGCGCATCCCTTGCTGATATCCGGCCTCATGGCCTACCGGATAACCTTGAGGGACGCGGACGGCGGAACGAGCGGGCCGGCGCCTTTTAGGCGAACGTACTTTCCGTCTCTTCCGTCTCTTCCGTATCATCGGTTTCCACCCCTATTTTCGCTTATCCTTCAAACCGGTCATCGATTAGAGCGTATAGTTCCCATTGACGATCATATCGGCCATATGGCCGAAATCGAGTGCCACCTTCCCCCGTTCCGCCGCGATCCTCCAGCAGAGGATAACCGCCGGAATTCCTGCGGAAACGAGCGCCAGATCGAAGTCAGAGTCCCGCAACTCCGCCATGACCCGCTCAATATCGGGAAAACCTTTAACCGGACTGATGACTCCGGACACCGTATATCCGCGTCCCGTCAACACACGTGCCAGTTCAGACGCCGCATTACCGATAACAAGAAGCTTGCGGCCTGTAAGCAGTTGGGTAAGCAGTCCCGCTTGATATAAGCCGTAATTAATCGTGGAATTCGTCATTCGCAGCGATCCGGCGTCAATATCGTGGCTTCGCAGAACCGGATGCAGCAACGGTTGGAAATGTTTCCGTCTCGATTGCGGTACTCCCACGATCTGTGCATGACGTACAGCCAGTGCGAGCTGGTCGCGTGCGGCGAAATCCGGGGGATCTACCCCTGCATAGGGTAGAAACCGGCCTTCCCTCTTCACCGTTTCGACATCATAAACGCCTCCCTGCGAAAGCGCGAGAAGCTCCCCGTCGCCTAATCTGACTACTGCGCACGGCCGATCCGACACAATGGCTTGCTCCATCTCCGCATATACATCCTGGACATCAATTAGCGGATAAAGCATCGGCCGCAGCCGTTCAACGCCGGCGGCAATAACCTCCTGAAGGGTCACCTCGGGAAGCAGCACATTCGCCGGCACCAATTGCTCCAGCCATTGTTCGCCGCCTTCGTATTTACCAAGCTCGTAGCCTGCGGTAAAAGCGGACTCGCGGTGATCATGCGCTTCCGTTTCTACGTACGTCTCCTGCCTGAGCTTACCGTTCGACTGCTTCCGCAGACGACGGTGCTGGCCTTTGGAAACAGGGCGAACCCCCAATCTTGTCCGTTTCTTGGATGAATAAGTCCGTTTATCTCCCGCAATGCGGCTTCGGGTTTGCCCGGCCGGTGCGCCGGCTGCCTTCCGCTTGGGAGATGTCCGGGGCTGCAGATTCCTTACCCTCTTGGGCGATGCCGGTTGTTCAGGCTTAGGACCGTTCATCACGGCATGAGTAACCACAACCGGCATAATCGACCGGTTATGAAATATTTTATTTCGGCCGCTCATGGCGCGGTCCCCATAAGCTTCGCGGAAGCTTCATACAGGGATTCGAAAGTCCCGGCATCCGTCCACCAACCGCTTAACAGGGAATGCTTCAGCAGCCCTTTTGCTGCATATGCGTTATTCACATCGGTAATTTCCAGTTCTCCTCGCTGCGAAGGCGTTTGCCCGGCAATAAACGTAAACACCGAGTTGTCGAACAGATAAATACCGGTTACGCAGCTGTCCGTCTGAGGAAGGGACGGTTTCTCATCGATTCGGAGAATGGCGCCGTTCTCGCCGAATACCGGGACACCGTAGCGCTCCGGGTCCGGTACCTTTTTGAGCAGCACCATCGCCCCCTCCGGCTGACGTTCAAATGCTTCAAGGTGCGGCTTTAACGGCTCCTCGAATAAATTATCTCCGAGCAGTACAAGGAATTTCCGGTCACCGGCGACGAACGGCCGCGCCAATTCCAGCGCCTGGGCGATTCCCCCTGCTTCCTCCTGAACCCGGTAGGTCAGCGAAACTTCGTAATCGCGGCCGCTTCCCAGAAACGATGTGAACGATCCCGCTGCGTCCCGCCCCGTAACGATCAGAATGTCGGTTATGCCTGCTTCTTTGAGCTTCTCAATACTGTAACAAATCATTGGAAGCTTCCCGACGGGCAGTAAATGTTTGTTCATCAGTCTTGTAAGCGGCAGTAACCGCGTCCCGGTTCCGCCGGCCAAGATGACAGCTTTCAAATGGAAGACCTCCTCTTACGAATTCATATAAAAACAGCAGGATCGATCTGCCACTTCCCCATAAATCGCTGCCGGTTGCATTCGACAAGCTGCTGCAGCGCGCTTGGGTCGCTCCGATTGAAGCTTGCGCTTCCCAGGTGGTGCACGAACACGCTTCGGCACATCAACAGAATAAAGCCGTTCATTCGCGCACGCAGGCAGTAGTCGTCATCCTCGTAATGGCCTGGTGAGAAACCCTCATCGAGCTCGCCGATCCGCTCATACAAATCCCGTTTAAACAGCATACAGAAACCGACGAGCCGAAGAATCGGCTCGGCAAGCAATTCCGGCTGATTTCTCAGCTCTTTCGCCACCCGGTGAAATTCATCCATAGAATCGAAGGGATACTGCACTTGCTGTCTCCCGCTTGCGTAGTTCGTTACCGGACCTACCATTCCAACCTCATCGCTGCTGTAGAGCGATTGCAGAAGACCGTCCAGCCATCCATGCGAAACGATGACATCGTTATTAAGGAGAAGCAGATTATCTCCTGATGCCATGCGCAGCCCTTTATTGCACGCTGCTGGAAAACCGGTGTTGTACGGCAGTGAAATGAACGGAATTCTCTCCCGGATGCACCATTCACAGGTTCCGTCCGTCGAACGG
The DNA here is from genome assembly GCF_019550795.1 of Paenibacillus sp. sptzw28. NCBI lineage: Bacteria > Bacillati > Bacillota > Bacilli > Caryophanales > Paenibacillaceae > Paenibacillus > Paenibacillus sp. sptzw28. Next base: position 1,986,665 of record NZ_CP080545.1, on the reverse strand, counting down.
TTATCGACGATGATCAGCTCATACGGCGTTTTCTGCTCGTCGGTGAACCGACGGATCGAGTCGACTGTTTGCTGGACGAGACCAAGACCATTGTGCGTTGGAATGATAATGCTCGTTCGTTTCATTGACGTCCACCTCCAGCATGGCTGCGGCGCCTGACACGGTCGTAAAGGGTCAGTCTGCTCCCCTTTAATTCCATCGCCGCTTTCAGCGCCTCAATATGCTCATCGAGAGAAAGCTTTGTTGAACCGTCTTTTTCCTTCGGCTCCCGAATATTCGGGCAAACAGCGATATTCAGGTCATGGCCGATTGCCGCCTGATGGGCAATTGGCGGAATCGCAAGCGCGGTTATTCCAATCGTTTCGATCGCTCTTCTCGACCAGGCGTTGGGGAGCGTCTCGGCTGAGTTTGCCCCTAATTCAGGACGTCTGAGCGACCAGTTGATGAAAGCTCTCACTCGCGACAGATCATCCCAATTCCGGAAAACGCCAAGAGAAGCCGTGGTATCACTGATTGCCACGTCCGCCCCGCTATCCACCGTTTTAAGGAGGATGGCCAGTCGTTCGGCCGGGATACGCTTGCTCCCATCCGCGAATAATACGGTGTCCACGTTGGAAATCTTGGCGCCTACGGACCGAATGCCGCCGAAGGGTTCTCCCGGATAGACGATCGTGATGCCCGGTACATTGCGGATTTGGCTAAACTCACGGCCCTCCGCATCCCTAAGAATCACGATAATTTCCTGCAGCGGCAAGCGAAGCAGCTCCTCCAGTGAACCCCGGTCGATAGCTTTTCCGCCGGTTAGGACGACGGCTGCCGCTGTTCTGTCCAGAGGCACAGGCAGCCAGGATTGTCTTGGCCAACGCAGGGCATCGGTAAAACCATCCGCATATGCTTTTCCCTGTCTAAGCAATAAATCGGTGATTTGGCCGCCGTCCCGGCTCCCGCAGCGCCCAGTCCAGCTATCATTAATCCGGCGCTTCAGCCAATCCGGATCCTGAATGGCGCTGCTTCCACCTTGCAAAGAAGCCGCATCTTGGGATCCGGCCTCGTAAGCCGGCCTTAAGCTGCCGCTGGATAATCTTGGAGCGGTTCGAATCCTCCGCCGTTTATGTTTGCTTTGGCCGTTAGGCTTTGAACGCGAGATTCTAAACGCTTGATTATGTCTTTTACTTGATCTGGCCGGCTTCGATTTTCGCATGCGCTCACCTCGTCATGTCCTGTTTTCGCGGCCAATCCGCGGAGCCTTCAGATCCGCTGTTTTGACTTATCATCCAATCAATTGCTTCCAAATGATCGCCGACAATGAGCAGCTCGAGTGGATTCGTCCGCTCCCGCCCGACACGCGGCAGATTCAGCTTGCCGACATTAATGCGGCGGACAGGTGCAACGCGAAGTCCGAGCTGTACCGCTTTGGCATGCGCGAGAGGCGGTACGGAAAGCGCATCTACCCCAATCGTTTCAAGTGCCTTTCGGCTTATCGCATGCGGCACCGCCGTCATCGATGTGCCGTTCAAATCCGGCCGGTTAAGAAGCGCGTTAAGCGCGTGCTTTGCAAGGACGACGCTGTGAACGACCGGTTTATTCGTCGGCCCGGAATAATTGTTCAGCGCAACGTCAGTTTCTCCCGACAGAACGGCTTGAACGAAAGGCTTGAGCGCCCCCGCGGGAATAATCATATCGCCATCGATAAAGAGAAGCACCCGGCCGTTCGCCGAAGAAGCCCCGATGCTGCGTCCGACATCATGACCAAGCGGCTCCGCGTATTCGATGACGCGCGCGCCGCTTCGTCTGGCGATAGCAGCAGAACCGTCGGTCGAGCCGTTAACGACTACGATAACCTCCGTGCTTTCATGAATACGCTGAGCTTCGCGGATAACACGGCCGATCGTTCGCCTCTCATTCATTACCGGAACAATAACTGAAACGGCTGTTCCCTCTTTTCCGTCGGCTCTTCCGGCCTGACCTTGAACAATAACAGACCCATGAGCCGGACTAAAGGCCGGGCTTTTATATTCGTCATGCTTTATGCCACGTGGCTTAGTGCCGGGAATACGTCCTTTCCGCTGCTTCCAGGCGGTGTTCCGGTGCGCCGAAACGGCTTGCCGCGAACGCAGCTTCGACCGCTTAGCACCGCCTGATGCTGCTGCGTGTCCGCCGGATCTTCCGCCCGCAAGCCGGGGCGGCGGAGATTTCCTGCTCGTATGGCGTACAGCAGCTGCCCGCTTACCGCCCGAAAATGCTGCTTTAGCCAAGCCGCGGGAGGCTCCCCGACCGGCTAATCGATTTGATGCAGCGCTTATGAAGGCTGTCGGCAAAGGCTTGGAGGCGGCCAGTGACGAGGGAATCAGTCTTTTGTTTCCTGATAACTTTGCTCTTCCTTTGCTCCTCCGTCCGATTACCACACCCGCCCGCGAGGTTGAAGTGAGGTATGAAGCCGTTCGCCTGAAGCCTAAGGGATACCTCAACATATTCACCCTTTCGTCAAATACGGATCATTACGGCAAACCGCAAAGTAGACAGTCCTTCTACAATTTATTGTATGGACACGTAAGCGCATGAGGAACGGCATTTGTACGTCAAGGCTACAGCCTCGCGCATTACTGGGGCTCTCGCTATGGGTGGATGGAGCCTGATTAAAGCTTGATTGGCCAAACATAAACAAAATAACCTCTGCGGCACCCATTGAAAGGGTGATCCGCAGAGGTTATCGATTGTGTTATTGGTTATTTGAGACCTATCGCAATCCAGTTAATGAACCCTTTAGGTTCGGGGCTGATCCGCGTCCGCACAACCGTAAGCTGGATGGCGGAAGGCGTTTTTGTTTTGATGACGGCAAAGCAGGATGGTTGATCTGTAGTAGCAACGAAAACATATGAATCGTTTACGAAAGGTTCGTCGAAAATGAGCGTTACATCCAACTGCTCGGCTTGACCGGACAAATTGTACGGTGTCAGACCGAATTGCTGGAAAACGGCAGCCGTCTGCTTGATTGTTGTAATTGGCGTAAAATCAAGCTTTTCGACGCTTATGGTTCCATCCTCGAGCTCTGCGCCGCTGATTTCAACCGGTATTAATGAGGGAATGACGTCCGGCGCTAAATGGTCCACAGTTATCGATCCATGCGCTAGTTTATCAGCTGTGACCGCTCCCTGTGCTATTTTTTCGGCTGTGACCGCTCCCTGCGCTATTTTATCGGCTGAGACCGCTTCCTGCGCTATTTTATCGACTGTGACCGCGGCATCTGCCAAATTCTCGTTCGACACCGCGCCTTCTGCGAGCAATGAATCGGATAAGAGAGACTGCTGGAGCAGTCCGGGCGCTAATTTTTCCGCCGTTACCGCACCGTCCTGCAGCGCTTCCGTACCGACTGCGCCAGCGGCGAGTTTATCAATGGTTACTGCGCCATCCTGCAAAGAATCGCTCTCGATCGAACCGGGAATCAAATGTGCAGTCGTTACCGAGCGTACCGCAATCTTACCGAGAGTTACCGCCCCGTCCTGCAGCGACTCGGTGCTAACTGCTCCCACCGCGAGCTTCGCTTCCGTTACCGTGCCATCCTGCAGCGTCTCTCCACTAACCGCGCCTAGAGCTAGCTTCGTTCCTGTCACCGCGCCATCCTGCAGCGTCTCGGTGCTAACTGCTCCCACTGCGAGCTTCGCTTTCGTTACCGCGCCATCCTGCAGTGAGTCCGCGCGTACCGCGCCTGGGGCCAGCTTCGTTTCCGTAACCGCACCATCCTGCAGCGTCACCGCGCTAACCGCGCCTGCGGCCAGCTTCGTTTCCGTCACTGCGCCATCCTGCAGCGATTCCACGCTCACCGCGCCTGCGGCCAGCTTCGTTTCCGTCACTGCGCCTTCCTGCAGCGATTCCACGCTCACTGCGCCTGCGGCCAGCTTCGCACTCGTAACAACGCCGTCCTGCAGCGATTCCACGCTCACTGCACCGGCCGCCAGCTTCGCGCTTGAAACAACGCCGTCCTGCAGCGATTCCGCGTTAACCGCTCCCGCCGACAGTTTCGCACTCGTAACAGCTCGGTCCGCAAGCGCTTCGCTCTCGACGGATCCGGGAATAAAGTGCGCAGCCGTTATTGACCGTATCGCGATTTTATTTTGGGAGACCGCGCCTTCCTGCAGCGAATCCGCTCCTACCGCGCCTGCCGCCAGCTTCGCTTCCGTCACCGCGCCATCCTGCAGCGTCTCTGCGCTAACCGCGCCTGCCGCCAGCTTCGCTTCCGTCACCGCGCCGTCCTGCAGCGACTCCGTGCTCACCGCGCCTGCCGCCAGCTTCGCTTCCGTCACCGCGCCATCCTGCAGCGTCTCTGCGCTAACCGCGCCTGCCGCCAGCTTCGCTTCCGTCACCGCGCCGTCCTGCAGCGACTCCGTGCTCACCGCGCCTGCCGCCAGCTTCGCGCTCGTTACAATGCCATCCTGCAGCGATTCCACGCTCACTGCACCTGCCGCCAGCTTCGCACTTGAAACAACGCCGTCCTGCAGCGATTCCCTGCTCACCGCGCCTGCCGCCAGCTTCGTGCCCGTTACAATGCCATCTTGAAGCGATTCCGCGCTAACCGCACCGGCCGCCAGCTTCGTACTCGTAACAACGCCGTCCTGCAGCGATTCCGTGCTCACCGCTCCCGCCGACAGTTTCGCACTCGTAACAGCTCGGTCCGCAAGCGCTTCGCTCTCGACGGATCCGGGAATAAAGTGTGCAGCCGTTATTGACCGTATCGCGATTTTATTTTGGGAGACTGCGCCCTCCTGCAGCGAATCCGCTCCTACAGCGCCTGCCGCCAGCTTCGCTTCCGTCACTGCGCCGTCCTGCAGCGTCTCCGTGCTCACCGCGCCTGCTGCCAGCTTCGCTTCCGTCACTGCGCCGTCCTGCAGCGACTCCGTGCTCACCGCGCCTGCCGCCAGCTTCGCTTCCGTCACTGCGCCGTCCTGCAGCGTCTCCGCGCTCACCACGCCTGACGCCAGCTTCGCTTCCGTCACCGCACCATCCTGCAGCGACTCCGTGCTCACTGCGCCTGACGCCAGCTTCGCTTCCGTCACCGCACAATCCTGCAGCGACTCCGTGCTCACCGCGCCTGCCGCCAGCTTCGCTTCCGTCACTGCGCCGTCCTGCAGCGTCTCCGTGCTCACCGCGCCTGCCGCCAGCTTCGCTTCCGTCACCGCACCATCCTGCAGCGACTCCGTGCTCACTGCGCCAGCCGCCAGCTTCGCTTCCGTCACTGCGCCGTCCTGCAGCGTCTTCGCTCCTACCGCACCTGCGGCCAGCTTCGTTACCGTCACTGCACCGTCCCGCAGCGACTCTGCTTTAACCGCGCCTGCGGCCAGTTTCGCTCCCGTCACCGCGCCGTCCTGCAGTGACTCCACTCCTACCGCGCCTGCGGCCAGCTTCGCTCCTGTCACCGCGCCGTCTCGCAGCGACTCCGCTTTAACCGCGCCTACGGCCAGCTTCGCTCCCGTCACCGCGCCGTCCTTCAGCGACTCCGTTCCTACCGCGCCTGCGGCCAGCTTCGCTTCCGTTACCGCGCCATCCTGCAGCGACTCTGCTCCTACCGAATCTGAAGCCAGCTTTGCGCTCGTAACAGCGCTGTCCTGAAGCGAATCCACTCCTACCGCACCTGCGGCAAGCTTCGCTTCCGTCACCGCGCCATCCTGCAGCGACTCTGCAACTACCGCGCCTGAAGCCAGCTTAGCGCTCGTAACAGCGCTGTCCGCGAGTGCTAAGCTGTCGACGGATCCGGGAATAATATGTGCCGTCGTGATCGATCGCTCCGCGATTTTGTCCAGGGTCACCGAGCCTTCCTGCAGGTGCCCCGTGCTTACGGAACCGGGCGCCAAGTGATCAACGTCTATGCTGCCTTGGATAATGTGCCCGGCTCCGATTGTCCCCGGTTTAATTTTGCTGCCGTGAATGACGCCATCCGGGAATTTATCAAACGCCATCAATTCTCCGGCCAGATGCACATGCGTGATCGATCCTTTACGGATATGGTAGCCTTGAATGGATTCAGCCCGCAAATGTTTTCCCGCAATCGTCTCGAGCAGAATATGCTCGCCGCTAACTGTCACCGGAGCCAGCTTGGAGCCTGTTACTGCGCCGTCCGCAAGCTGATCGGTGCCGACGGCGTTCTCGCTTAAATGTTGGAGAAGGACGCTTTCGTTCTTCAGCTGCAAGCTGCCTACGGACGAATCGGCCAGCTGCTCTGTGCCAATTGCACCCGGTGAGACATGTGTGGTAAGAATCGCCTTATCCTGTATGGATTGCGAACCTATGGCGCCTTTTTGCAAATGAAGGCTGCCGACACTGCCGCCAGCCAATTTATCCTCAGTAACGGCCTCGCGGCTCAGATGCATCTCACGTACGCTATCGACGCCAAGATGAACGCCAAGCACCGATTGCTCCGACAAATGCCGGCTGTCAATGGCTTCTTCCGCAAGGTGATTGCCTTCAATCGCACCGGCGGCCAGCTTAACTGCCGTTACCGCTCCGTCTGCTATCGCATCGCTGCCAACAGCGCCGGCGGCAAGATGACGGGCATTAACAGTCTGTTCCGCAAGATGGCCAGCTTTGACAACTCCCGGAGCCAGATGCTCGCTGCCGACTAGTTGCGGGGCAAGCTGTTGGCCCGTAACCGCTCCTATTGCCAGCTTTGCGGATGTCACACTGCCGTCGGCAAGCTTGCTTGTGGTCACCGCCAAGTCAGTCAGCTTATCGGTAGAAACGCAATCGGGGGATAGCTTGAGCGAATTAACGACATGATCTGCCAAGTGATGAGAATAAACAGCTCCTGCCGCCAGATGTCTCTCCGTAACCGCTCCGTTTGCAAGCTTTTGCGATTTTACCGCTCCGTCCTGCAATGATTCGGTGCCGACCGCAAGATCCGCAAGGTGTGCGGATTTAACCAGGCCCGGCTGCAAATGGTGCGAACTGATCGCCTCGCTGGATACTGTTTCCTCGGTAACCGCGCCAGGTGACAAATGATAAGAACGAATCGCTCCCGGCGATATTTTATGAAAGGTGATCGCTTCATCTGCCAAATGCTTCGTACCTACCGCATTTTCGGCTATTTTCTTGCCGCTTACGCTGCCGGGAGTGAGCTTACTTTCACTGACCGATTCGTTCGCCAGCTGCGCCCGGCCTACCGACCCGTCGGCAAGATGCTCCTGCTGAACGGCTTTCGCGGCTAGCTTACGTTCTGTAACCAGGCCGTCGGCCAAATGACCGGTTTGCACACTTCCGGCGGCAAGCTGTTTGGGTCCGACCGAACCGGGAGTGATATGCCCCTCTTCGATGCTGTTAGGAGCAATTTTATCCGAGCTTACGCTCGCACGGCCCAGATGTTTCCCCTGCACCGAATCGTCCGCAAGCTTCGTGGTTGTAATGCTTTGATCGGCTATTTTGGAAGCGGTGACTGCATGGTCGACAAGCTTAATCGTTGAAACCGCCATATCGGCGATCTTCGGCGATGTAACGGCTAAGTCTGCCAAATGCTCAGCACCGAGCTCATTTAATGCGAGGTGATTTCCTTTTACGGACCTTTCCTGCAGATGCGCCGATCCGACGGCTCCCTCCGCGATTGCCGGTCCGGTGACCGCTGCTTGCCCCAGCACTCTTGACCCGACCGCTCCTTCGGCTAAATGGTTTGCGGTGATTTCGCCCGGGGCCAAATGCTTTCCCAGCAGCACACCTGCGGCAACATGCTCGGCGAGCAGCAGTCCGGGTTTAAGGTGTACGGATTCGATGGCGCCCAAGCCGATTTTCTCGCTGGTGACCGATTGGTCGCGCAGCTTAGACCTCGTCACCGAGCCATCCGCTATTTTGGATGTATGAATCGCATCGTTGGCGATATTTTCAGTGCGAATCGTGCCGCTCTTTAGTTTGCTTGTTGTAACTGATTGATCGTCAAGCATCTCTGTGGTTATCGTAAACGGCTTCAGATGCTTCGCCTCGATGGAGCCTTCAGCAAGCTTATCGGCGCTGATCGTCCGGTCGGCGAGCTTCTCCGAGGTGATGCTGTTATCGCGCAGCTTCTCCCCCGTAATCGACCGGTCGCGAATTTTCGACCCGGAAATAGCGTTTTTGGCCAAATGATCGCTGGTAATCGATTCTGAAGCTATTTTGGACGAAACGATCGCACCGTCCGTGATTTTGATGCTTTCTACCGCAAAATCGGCAATCGTCTGCGTGACGACAGAACCGGCTTTCAGCCGAAACGCATCGACCGCACCATGCGCAATTTTGTCTGTCGTGATCGCATTGTCCGCGATATCGTCGGTGAACACAAACGGCTGAGGTTGATCCGGCAAACGCCGCTCCTCGGCAATTTCTTCCTTGCTCGCCGAATCAAGTTTCGGCAGCTCTTCCGGCAGTTCAGCCTCCTTACTGGCCGGCAGCTCGGTCTCTTTGGCAATTTGTTCAACCTTGTCTGTCTCCGCTGCCGATTCAGCGGCGTCGGAGGTTTTGGAGATGTCTACCGCCTCAAAAACGGTCGAAAACGCCTCCTCCCGCAGCTGCTGCGGCGGAGTTTGAAGCTGAAAGTGAGGCTGCTGCTGCTGCTGAGGTTCCGGTTGAGGCTCCGCCTGAGGCTGGGACTGAATCTCAGGCTCCAGAACCGGAGCAAAAGCATGCACCTGTACCGTTTTTTTCTCACCCGCGCGCTGAGCTGCAGGTTTTTTTTTCAACTCGTCGAGCCATTTCAACTCCGAAGCATTCGGATTATCCACGTAAAATAACGGTTTTCGCCCTTTGGGGCTGTTCCCTTTTCTGCTCTTCGCCATAGCCCTCTCCTTCTTCAAGCTAAGATGTCATAGGTATCATATGCATTCACCCATGGGCAGGTCACTTGAGCGGCGGACGATTTCAGCGGAAAATACTCAACGGGCGGCTGCAGCAGAAAAAACCGTCGGTTAGTGAGGGCACCACGGCTCGGTTTGGATCATTTGTACGCCTCTTGACAGAGTGGCCATATAAAGCTCTGTACCGTACCAATCGATGTCGGTGACAGGCACGCCTGGCTTGACCGAAAAGAGTGTGACTTGTTCGTTCCTCAGAGTGATGCGGTATAGGCCGTGGTCAGTGCAAGCATATGCATCCGGCTGCCTGGATACAACGGAAAAAATATGAATTCCGTCAAACCGGCTCGTGTTAAAGCCGCCTCGACTGTTACTGACCACGAGATCGCCGCGATCGCTCGCTCCATACAGATGCTGCCTCGATGCCGCAAGTGAAGCAACGCCAAGACCAAGCTCGAAAACGGCCCAGCGGTCTGCGATTCTGTCATACATCGAGATGCCCCGATCTAGGCCGATATACAAGAACTGCGGGGTGAATAAAAAGTCGTACACAATTGAGTTTTCATGAGTGGATAGCTTCCACTTACCGGAGGACCTGTAATGAAGTCCGGACTGCGTCGCGGCAAAACTGCTTTAATTGATAATAATTATCATTGTCAACAGCAAGGATATTTTATTCGGACCTCGAATTACTATGATGGGGTTAAACTATGGTTAACGGAGTGGTGCGCGTTGATACACTTATTTCAATATAACTGGATGGTTAGAGATGAATGGTTTGAATTGTGCAAGCGAATTCCAGGCGAGGAATTGCTCCGTCGACGTATCGGCGGAGCTGGCAGTATTCTGTATACGCTATTTCATATTGCAGATGTGGAGTACAGCTGGGTTCGGGGTATACAAGGTAAACCGGATGTCCAGGTTTCATTTGAGGACTATAAGTCGATTCCGCAAGTCCGGGAGCTTTCCGATTCCTGGAAAGCTGAGACAGCGTCGTTCGTTCAAACATGGACAGAGAAGCTTGAACAAGAACTTGTGAGCGTTCCGTGGAGTGATGGACGTTACAGCAAAGGGGAAATCCTGCGGCACGTGATCGCTCATGAGATTCACCACATGGGGCAATTATCGGTGTGGGTAAGGGAACTCGGCTTTCAACCGGTATCGGCCAATTTTATTGGACGGGGGTTGCAAAGATAGCTTATAGTTTCATATAAAATTCTCATGATGCATCTGCTGCCCGTCTTCGTCAGTGAAGATACCTGCTCCGCCTTGTTCGATTTCATCCAGAAACGATACGTCCATACCGATATAAAATGATTGTGACATGCAGATAAACCCCTACCCTCAGCTACTCTTTAACCGATCCGACAACCAGACCTTTAACGAAATACTTCTGCAGGAACGGGTACATGATTAGAACGGGAAGCGCCCCGATAAAGATCTGGGCAGCGCTTACCGTCTTCTGCGACAGCAGCGCCTGCTCCTTCGGATCGATGCTCATTGAACTGAGGTCCTTCTGTATAATAACGGTCTGCAGGAAGCTCGCAAGGGGGAAATCCTCCTTGTTGTTGATATAGAGCAAACCGTCAAACCACGAATTCCAGTGAAAGACGATACTGAACAGTGCAAGCGTGGCGATCGCAGGCAGCGATACCGGCAAATAAATACGGAAAAGTGTGCGGAAATGGCCGGCTCCGTCGATCAGCGCAGCTTCCTCAAGCTCCTTCGGTATGCCGCGGAAGAAATTCATCATCAATATCGTTAAATAAACATTGACCGCTCCGGGCAGCACCAGAACCCAGAAGTTATTCATCAGCCCGAGCTTCTGTATAACGATATAGAAAGGAACCAAACCGCCGCTGAAAACCATCGTGAATACGAATATCCACGAATAAGCGGTCCGTGCTTTAAACACGGTGCTCTCCTTGGAAAGCGGATATGCGGCCAGGAAAGCGAGCAGCAGCGTTAGAGCGGTGCCTATCACCGTTCGTTTAACGGATACCCAGATGGAATGCAGAAAAACCGGGTTGTCGATCGTTTTTTTGTATGCCTCGAGAGAAAAATTAACAGGCCATAGCCCGACCATATTGGCGTCCGCCGCCGATTTGGCGCTGAACGAAACCGCCAGCACATGAAGCAGCGGAATGATGCACATAATCGACAAAAGCAGCAGCAGGGCGATATTGGCAACATTGAAGATTCGGTATGGTAACGTTTTATGATACAAGTTCGTTTGCCTCCATTCTAGAAAATACGATAATTAGCCCATTTGTAGGCAAGCCTGTACGAAAGAAGAATAAGAACCATACCGATAACGGACTTGAAGAGGCCGATCGCCGTTCCGAAGCCCATTTCGCCGTTCAGAATAGCCGTACGGTACACAAACGTATCGATAATGTCGCCTTTCTGGTAGACGAGCGGGTTGTACAGATTAAAGATCTGGTCAAAGCCCGCATTTAAAATATTGCCCAAAGCCAGCGTGCCGACGACGACCGCCATCGGGATCAGAGAAGGAATCGTAATGTGGATCGTTTGCTTGAGCCTGCCGGCTCCGTCCACCTCGGCTGCCTCATAAAGGGACGGATTGATACTGGCCAGAGCGGCCAGAAACACGATCGTGCCGAAGCCGAATTCCTTCCACACGTCCGAGACGATAACGGTTACGCGGAACCAGTCATTATCTCCCAGGAAGAAGATCGGTCCGATTCCAAACCAGGAGTGAAGGATCTGATTCACAAAGCCCCCGTCCGACGAAAGAATGTCGATCAGGATGCCCCCAAGGATGACCCACGATAGGAAATGCGGCAAATATACGAGCGTCTGGACAAACCGCTTGAATACCTGCTTACGGATTTCATTGAGGAACAGCGCGAATATAAAGGGCGCCAGCAGATTGAAGAGGATTTTCAACGAAGCGATTATCAAGGTGTTGAACACGACCTCCATACTATCCTGCCGCTCGAACAAATACCGGAAATTATTGAGTCCGACCCAATCGGATCCGGTGAATCCGAGCCACGGCTTGAAATCTTGAAAGGCCATCACGATGCCTGCCATCGGAATATAGCTGAATACGATCAAAAACAATAAAGACGGTAAAATCATTAAATGAAACGGCCACGTTTTCTTGAACATTTCTTGCGTCCCCCTGTTCCCTGCCCTGTTATATTGCGATTATAGCAACCTTCAAAAAGCTTCAAAAGCAGGCAAAACCAATATAAATGGCACTATTACAACCAGTTTGGACCGGGAACGGCAGCCCCGGAATTCATGGTGTAAAAACGGGTTAATAAGAAAAAGCGGCCTGCTTCCGGCCGCTTTCCTCACCAATCTCATTTGCTCAATCCTGCATACCAATCGTTAACCTCTTTAGTGATTTCATCGCCGCCGGAGGATTTCCATGTTTGCACGAAAGCATCGAAAGCGTCGGCCGGTTTTTTGCCGTAGATGATTTGGTTGAACGTTTCGCTTTCGATTTTGTTCAGGTAGTCCATTTTGGTCTTCATCGTTGGGGTAATCGGTCCGGTAAACATGTCCTTGAAAGAAATGTCCTTCTGTTCCAGCAGCACCTTCGCCGCAGCAGGCGTTTCGGCACCGTAGTTGTTTTTCACTTCTTTCTCCAGCCTGGTCTTCGGCTCCTTGCCGTCCGCAAGATTCAGCAGCGCCTTCATTTGAGCATCCGGAATACGGGCGCCGTCACGAACGAGCAGGTAACGGATGGAGTTCACGTAACCGCCCGGAATTTTATCCATGAAAAGCGGTTTGCCGTCTGCATCGAGATCGTAGTCATAGCCTTTGAACAAGCCGAAATCAAACTTGCTGCCCGGCTGCGGATCTGCAAAATTGTCAAATAAATAGTTTTCGTAAGTGAAGAAGGCTTCCGGGTTTTTCATGTTTTTATTGATCAGAACGACACCGTTCGTGAAATTCGTGCCGTGGCGCCCGGCTTTACCGTCAGGACCGGCCGGAATCGCGATCGGCTTCCAAACCGCGCCTTTAACATTCTTCACTGTATCCGATAAAGGCCATCCGCCCATCCAATACGGGCCGGGGATGATGCCCGCTTTGCCCGCGACTGCCGGCTCGGACGTCTTGTTCTCATCCCATAGAGCCGCTTCTTTCGGGATAAATCTTTTGGTAAACCATTCATTCAGCTTCTGCAGACCCTGCTTCATGCCTGCATTAGCCGAACCGTACTCCAGATTACCGTCGGTACCCAGATTCCACTGCTGCGGAATCGTTCCGTAGGCGCCGAATATCCAGGAAGGGTCGCCCATCCAGGTGTTCATTGAATTCTTGAAGCCGATGCTGAGCGGAACGACGTCATCCGGCTTGAGGCCGTCCGGATTGTTGTTCTTGAACGCATCCATAACTTTCTCCAGCTCATCGATCGTCTTCGGTGCTTGAAGGCCCAGCTTGTCCAGCCAGTCCTGACGAATCCACAGCATATAATCATGGTTATATGCGTAATCGAGAACCGGTATCCCCATCTTCTGTCCGTCGCGGACGTAGGGATTCCACACGTTCTTGTCGAGCTCCATCGCTTTCTTCCATGTGTCCGACGCATATTGATCGAACAGCGGTCCAACCTCGCGGAACATGCCTGAGTCGATCAAATCCTGCGCGAGCTGCGCATCGCCGATCATAACCATGTCCGGCATCTCTTGTCCGGAGGACATGGCCAGTCTGAGCTTGGTGGCGAATGCACCGTTCGTATCGGTAACCGACCAAAGCGATTTGATATCGATGCCCAGTGTATCGCGGGCCCATTTGGTGGCGACGTTATTCTCTATAGTCTCGTTATTCTTGAATGTAAGTGCCGGGTCTACACCCCATACCGTCGAAATGGTAACCGGTGGATCATATTTCTCCTTGTAGACGTTTGCCGCTTGTTCCTTATCCCCGGGTGTGCCGGAGTTCGTGTTTGCGCTTTCATTCTTGGCCTTATTGCCGGAGCATCCTGCCAGCAGAGTTATGACCAGCGTCAATGCAAGCAGTGTTAGCCATGTCTTTTTCAACCTCATGTTGTTCCCCCTCTATTCATCTTCCTACATTTATAATTATAGGGGGGTGTCGTCCGCCGGCCTATGTCATTAAACGAAGATTTCTGCACCTTTGCAAACCTGTTTATTGATCGCGAAATTCGCCCGGCGTCACGCCATAATACTTTTTGAACATTTTGCTGAAATACTGCGGGTTCTGATAGCCGAGCTCGGAGGTAATTTCATAAATCTTCTTATTGCTGTTCTTCAGAAGGTAATGAGCCTTCTCCATCCGCATGCGGATAATGTAATCTCCGAGGCTTTCCCCAGTCTCGGCCTTATAGATTTTGGACAAATACACCGGATGGAGAAACACGCGGTCTGCGATCATCTTGACCGACGTTTCCTGCCCCAAATCCGTCGATACGATCTCGTGGACCTGCCGGATAATGAAGCTTTTGGTATTCAGCGCGCTGACGGACAATTCCGCCTCTAGCTTGCCGAGAATAGCGACCGACCACTCCCGGACACGGCCTGGCGAATGAAGGAGGCTTTGATCGAATAAAGGGTTATAGCCCGATGGATCGAGCTCAGCCATATATTTGCCCTGCTTGTGCGACATATACATGAACGCATTCGTTATGGATAATAAAACGCCATATAGATGCTCCCTGGTATACCGCCTTTGCTCCAAATCGGCGAACACCTCGTTAATTTTGTGCTCTGCGGTGTCCCATTGGTTTGATTCCAGCAGATGAATAAGCGTAGGCGGCTTGTAGAGCAGATCGATCGATTTGACGGAGGTATCGCCGCTCACATGCCGGTCCTCCAAAAAAATGATTCCGCCCGCTGCATCGGCTTGATTTGGCAGCATCGCGCTTAAACCTGCACGATACGCTGCCGGAATTTCGTCCGGAAATTCGAACCACTCCGTCAGAAGGACAGAAATCTCCCCCTTCAAATAATTGCTCACATTGTTCCGGAAAAGCCGCACTCTCTCCTCCAGACTGTCCCGCCGACGTTTCTCGAAGTCGTTCGAAAGTTCGATCCTGCGGATGTAATCCTCGTCGAGGGCTGCCAGCACCGCCACGCAGTTATGCGGAGCTTTGCAATTCCAGGTATGAAATTCGCCCGCGAACACTTCCTCGGCAATGTTGCCGACCGCATATTCCATAAGCGATATCGAATGATGATCCAGTCCGTTAAAGGAATCGCTGAGCTGAACGAGAATCAGAACCGCCGCTTCTCCGATCTTGAAAGGAAGCTCGTACTGCTTCAGCTTATCATCTACGGTTTTGTGGGATAGCTTGCGGCCCAGCAGCAGGTCGTGCATTAAATTGGCCCTCAGTACGGCAAAATCTGATTTGCGGTTATACATCAGCTGATTGTACTTGTCCGACTGGCTCCACTCGTCCTTAAGCGATTCGATCGCATTCGTTACGCTTTGCACAAATTCATCGTCGTTTACCGGCTTTAAAATATAGTCGAACGCCTGGAGCTGAATTGCTTTCTTCGCATATTCGAAATCAGAGTGTCCGGTCAGCAGCATGCTGCGGATATGAGGCCACCGCTCGGCGACTGTCGCGATTAGCGTCAGCCCGTCCATTTCCGGCATCCTGATGTCGGTAACCATTATATCGACGGACTGCTCCTCCAATATTTGCAGCGCTTCCTGCGCAGAACTTGCCTGATAAACGCTTGTGACGCCGATTTCCTGCCACGGAATTGTCTTAGCCAGGCTCTCCGTAACATATGACTCATCGTCAACAAGTAATATCTCAATCATAGCTGCCCTCCATCGTTTGATTGCCGCCCGTCTGCTCCAAGGTCCAGCTTAAGCGTGACCTTCAATCCCCCAAGCGGAGATTCCGATACGTTCAATCCGGCTGCATCTCCGAAGCGCAGCTGCATACGCTGGTGCACGTTCCACAGCCCGCAGCCCATCTTCTCATCCATCGGCTTATACAGCTTACTCTCAAGCGCCGCAAGCTCTGCAGGTTCCATTCCTTTGCCGTCGTCCTCCACGATGATGCACATCCGGTCTCCTTCATATTGTCCGTAAATCCTGATCCATCCCGCGTCGCTTCGGCTTTCGATGCCATGTATCACAGCATTCTCCACCAGCGGCTGCAGGATAAGCGGAGGGATATCCAGCTTTCGCATGCGCAGCGGGATTTCAATATCATAATCAAGCCGTTTCATCCGCATCTTCTGAATTTCCAGATAGCTCGTCACAAACTCCAGTTCTTCCGATAACGGCACCAAATCCCGCTCCTGCCTCGTCGTGTAACGATAATACTTGGATAAATTTTGCGACATTGCCACGACGGCCTGGTGATTCTGCAGCTTCGCCATGCTGGATATGAATGAGAAGCAATTATAGAAGAAGTGAGGATTGATCTGAGACTGAAGCTGTTTGAGGCGGGCTTCCCGAACATGGATTTTCTCCATGTACACTTTCTCGAACAAGTCCTGAATTTGCGCGACCATCGAATTAAACCTGGCAAAAACAAAGCCGAATTCATTGTTGCCTTTGGACTCCATCCGTACCGAATAATCGCCGTTCTTCAGCCTTTGAAAGCCCTGCACCAGTTTTTTCAGCGGAACCTGTACCTGGGCGTACAATAAATAAGCCGCCAAACAGCTCATCAGAAGCAGACAGCCGACGGAAATGTAGAAGAGGAGATTGGATTTTTGAATCGGCTTGAAGATGTCCGCGAGCGGCATGTAGTCTATCAAATACCAGCCGGTTGTCTTCGAATTCACAACATTCACCATGTACGAGCTGCCGTCGACCTTGACCGTCCGGTAATCGATGTCATGAAGCTTCTCGTCCTGGAGGCTCGCAATAATCTTGTCCGCAAGCTTCGTATCGGCGGTCCTGTTGTAAATGACTCCGGTTCCTTTCTTGTAGAATACGGGATCCCTTCGCCCGTCGCTCTTGAATTTATCCAGCATATTCTGAATATTGACGCTGTCGAACTGAAGCTCAATAATCAGATTGGCATTTGCCGGGTCATGCAGCTCCGAATAAGGATAAACGGTAATTAAGGAGAACAGGAAACCGTTTTGTCCCGCTTTCCTGGCGACCTGCCAGCCGGGCTTCAGTCTTTTTCTCAGCTCCGTATCGTTATAAGTCCTTACATCATTGACAGATATAACTCGCTGCAGCAAGGGTGAGTAGATAAACAGGCTGCTTCTCCAATCAGACGAGCTCTCCTGAATGTTCAGCTTCGTCTGGATCCGCTTGATCAACGTGATCGGTTCCAGATCCAGATACTTACTGTAGCTGAATATGTCCTTAAGGGTGAGGATGTCCGGATCCTGGATCAACAGATTGGGCCACAGCGTGAGCAGATCCATATTCGTATTTACCTGGTTCTGAAAAAAAATCAATTGATTCGTGTTGGAGCGGTTAAGCTCTTCGCCGAGAACACCGGTACTGGTCTTATTAGAGTATAAGTAAAGCCCGACAATCGGCACCAGCATAATGAGGAGCAGAATAACCATCTTTCTAAACAGATTATACCGGGGCATTCCGTACTCGCACCTCGCCCTAAATTATCATAGTAGCCTCATTGTAGATAACAAGACCCGGCGAAGCAATGGAAGCTCAGGGCATAAGAGGTATTTCTTTCATTCTAACGTGCGATCAATTGATGAAACAGGGCATAAAATAAAGTAAACAGCACTTTTGGCAGCCAAAGAAGCCTTCACATAACAGAGGGGCGGCTGTTATCGGAAGGCTATCTTTTATTACTTGCAGTTATGGACCGGCAGACGCGGCACGGTTGTTTAAATGGCGTCCCTGACGATCGAACCGTCCTGCAGCGTGACAGTCCGCTTGGTGTACCCGGCAATTTGAGGGTCATGAGTAATAAGCAGGATGGTGTTGCCCTGCTCGTTGAGCCGAAGGAGCAGTTCCAGCACCTCGTGGCCTGTCTTCGTATCAAGCGCTCCCGTCGGCTCATCAGCCAGCAGCAGAACAGGATCATTGGCCAATGCGCGGGCGATTGCGACCCGCTGCTGCTGCCCGCCCGATAACTCGGCCGGCCTGTGCCGGAATCGATGGTCCAAGCCGAGCATTTCCAACAAGTGGAGCGCCCGTTCTCTTCGTTCTTTCTTCGGCATGCCTGCATAAATCATCGGCAGCTCAACATTCTCGAGGGCATTCAGGCGGGCCAGCAGATTAAATTGCTGGAATACGAAACCGATTTTTCGGCTGCGGACCTTGGCTGCCTGCATATCGGACAGCAAGCTGACATCAAGCTGCTCCAGCATGTACGCCCCGGAGGTCGGCGCATCAAGCAAGCCAATTACGTTCATGAGGGTCGATTTGCCCGAACCGCTCGGTCCGATGATAGCGGCAAAATCGCCTTTAGTCACATTCAGATTGATATCTCTCAGAATATGAAGGTCTTCCGCCCCCCTGTAATGCTTATTAACGCCCCGCAGTTCTATGATATTCATGAAACCTTTCAACCCCTCCGTCATTCATGACGCAGCGCCTGGATCGGCAGCAGCTTGGAAGCCCGGCTTGCGGGCAGAATACCGAACCCGATACCAATGAGCATAGAGAATAACACTCCGCCGGCCACAACCGGCCATGAAATCATCGGCGGCCAGTGCGTAATCATACTTACGAGGTATGAACATCCCCATCCGAGCGAAACCCCGATGATACCGCCGGCTGTCGTTAATATGACCGATTCGATCAGAAACTGCGTCAGTATTTCACCACGCGTCGCGCCAAGCGCTTTACGGATGCCGATTTCCTTCGTGCGCTCCGTAACGGAGACGAGCATGATGTTCATCACCCCGATCCCTCCTACGAACAGGGAAATGCCGGCGATGCCTCCGATAATGGATGTCATAATGCGGGAAATCGTAGAGAGCGATTTGCGAAGCTCCTCCAGATTGAATATCGTATACTCGCCTGTTTTCCGGTTGCTCTTCTTCGTTTGGTTGAGCAGCTCGACAGCCTTCTCGCCTGCGGTCTGAAGCTTGTTCTCGTCCGCAGCCTGAATAGTCAGCGCCTGAATCTCGTCCTTCCCGTACATAACCGGCCAAACGGAAAGAGGAACATACATCCTGGAGCCTGCCAGACCGGCAAGCGGACCGGAGTCTTCCTCCGCAATGCCCACCACTTTAAAAGGAACCCCCTCCACCTCCACTACCGCACCGAGGGCTGATGTTCCATTAAACAGCTTGTCGGCAAGCCGTTCCCCAATTACGGCTGACTTTCTGCTCTGGCGGATATCGGCGGCCGCCAGCCACCGCCCCTGGGTGATTTTCATGGGGTTAATGTCTTCATAGCCGTGCGAAATGCCTGTAAGCTGAACATTTGCCTTCCTGTCCAGATAGCCCGCCTCCGCGGTATTCGTATTGACGGCGATAACCTGTGAAATTTCCGGTATATTCCGTATCAGTTCGATATCCCGCTCCGTGAACAGCGGCTCCGAAAGCGTCTGTCCCCCCATTCCGGCCCCTTCTTCCTCAAAGTACCGGAAATCAATATCCAGCGTATGCTTTCCACCGGTAGAGAAAAACTGCTTAAGCATCTGTTCGCCGCTCTGGCCGATCGCGACAATTGTGATGACAGAAGAAACTCCGACGATAATGCCCACCATGGTCAAAAATGAACGGAGTCGGTTTGCGGCAATCGAGAAAATCGCGATTTTGACATATTCACCCACCATATTACGATGGCGCTCCTTCAGCTTGTACGGCTGTACCGTCCTTCAGCTCCGTATTGGGGTTCGCAACGATTTGTTCCCCTTCCCTCAGACCCTCGACGATTTCGACGAAGCTGTCGTTGGATTCGCCTGTCACTACATGCCGGGTGCGCACGATACCCCCCTCTACAAGCAGGACGCTTTCCTGGCCGTTTTCATTCCGCACCGCCTGATAGGGGACGACCAGCCGCTCGCCTTTCAGCTGCAGGCTGATTTCAATAAATACATGGTACCCGTATTTCAGCGCATCGCTGGGCTCAACAAGATCGATAACAACGGGGTAAGACGTGACCGCATCCTTCTGTGCGGCAGTGTCAGCGCCGGTGGAGCTTTCTACGGGAATATAGTCGATCTTCCGGATTACGCCTTTCAATTTCACGTCCGGTTGAACCTTCGGCTTAACGGTGACCGTTTGTCCCGGCTGAACGAGTACGGCGTCGAATTCCGTAATCGTACCTGCTATGTGGTACTCCGGCTCGGAAACAATATGAAGTATCGGGGCCGTTGACTCGCTGCCGCTTAGCCCGTCCTCGGTGATCGTCCGGTGGACAACGCCGGAAATACGGCTTTTGACCAGCATACTCAAGCGCCTCTCTTCAAGCGTCTTTCGCTGCTCATCGAGCCCCTTTATCTCAAATTCCGATACTTTGATTTGCTGCTGCAAGGCGCGCAGCTCCTCAGCGGTTTGATTGACCGCGGCATCGGTGTCGCTGCCGTCCGTATCGCCGCTTAAGGTCCTGATCCGGTTTTTGAACTGCTGCTGAAGCTCTGTCACTTTCCCCCGATTATCTGCGAGCTGAAGGTCCAGCCTCTTTCTTGAAAGAACCACATCGCGAAGCTGTCGTTCCAGTTCTTCCCCGTGGTAGCGAAGCAGCGGCGTTCCCTGCTTCACTCGCTGTCCCTCATGGACCAGTAGATCATATTCACCCAGTTCTCCGTCGCGATAAATTTTCTCCTCAGCAGTCGGCAGAACGATGCCGGAAGCAAGGATCGAGTCGCTCATCCGCTCCTTGTGAACGGTAACGGTTGCAACGACTGCCGGTGTTGATGAAGAGGAGGGCTGATCAGCGGTCACCCATATATTCACAGTCACAACCGCAGCTACAGTCAGAATGGCTGCCCAGATATATGTCTTCTTCACTCTATATACCGCCGATATATCCCGAAATGAGCGACGATGCAAGCCAAGTGACGATCACCAGCGCCACGCTTCTGACACGGCGATTCTCCGGTGACATCAAATAGATACCGAGCGTATAGAGCAGCATGCTCCAAATGCCAAATACGGTCAAAGCCGAAAGCATGCCGGCGATAGGGGAATCCTCAGCGGACAGAAACGGGAATAGTTTGGCTGGCGACTCCATTAGAGGCTTCAGTGTAAACAATTGGATGCCTATACGGAGGAGCGTGTCCATCAGCAGCGGGATGTAGGCGAAGCTGCCTAGAATGAACAGCTGACGAAACGGAATGTTGACCCGGAACAGCAGAAGAAGCAGTTTGTTCACTATCGAGTTTAATAATATGAATACCACCGGGGTGAATAAAGCGACGATGCCGGAGCCCAGCATCATAAAAATTTTATAGGCCTCGTAGGTATCGGATTCGATGGAGTATCCGAGTACCTTGCTCATGTCTTCCGCCCTGAAGAAGGAGATGGACGCAACCGCAAGCACGAGCGAGAAAATGCTTATAATCGCAATGAGCGAGAAGAACTGCTCCCGCTTCATCCATTTTTCCATGATCGGCTTCGGATTTACAATCACCTTCGCCACATCTGTAAGCACCATCCTTAACCCTCCCGGCTTTCGCTAAATTATGAGCTTAATGCCATCACGACAATCGGTGTAAACCATGCTTCGATCATGCCTGCGACCCATAGCAGCAGTAAGGACGCCGCAGTGCATCCAAGTATCGGTTTCCAGTCGAAGACGAATTTCTCTTTGGCTTTTGTATACCGGATAATGGCCCGCAGAGGATACAGGCCGACTGCCCCGGCAAGCAGCATCGCCGGCACCTCGAACAATCCGTGAGGTATCACGTGCAGCAGCGCCGGAATAACGGGGATATGCTTCATCAGGCCGATAAGCAGGTACCCGATCAAAAAACCGTTGAACAACAGTGCGAACAGGCTTGATAGTCCGAACGTAACCATTCCGCCGATGAAATAAGCAATGCTTTGCGTATTATGGACAATGTAGGTCGCAGGGTTTCTCGACAACAGCCCCGGGTCCGAACGTTCCAGCTGTTCAATCGGCGTACCGGCTCCCACAATCGCGCCTGCGACCGCTCCGAGAGCATAAAGAATGAAAGCGGCGAGAATAAGGGAACGAAACACTGTCCAGCCATAGGCAAGGGCTTCTCTGAGCATGACCGGTTTCATTCGTTCACCGGACCGGCTTCTTCGCCGGAGATACGCAGCAGCGCTTCCTCCAATGTGCCGGAAGCATGGGCCTGTTTCTTCAAATCCTGTATTCCCCCGCTGTATACCATCGTTCCTGCATGAATGACCACAACACGGCGGCAGATGTCCTCGACAATGTCAAGCCGGTGGGACGATAGCAGAACGCCGGCCTTGCGCTCCTTCGCATACGACAGCAGGAACGTCTTTGTCTCCTTCGTCGAGAGCGCATCGTATCCGGTCATCGGCTCATCGAGCACAAGCAATCCCGGATGATGGATGACGCCGGTTATCATCGCCACCTTCTGCTTCATGCCGTGAGACAAGGTTTTCACATATTCGGACCGCTTATCGTCCAGCTGGAAAACGTGCAGCAATTCGTTCATCCGCTTCTCACAGGCCGTCCGGGGCAGCCCATGCAGACCTGCCGTAAAACGGATCATCTCCTCAACAGTCAATAAATTGTACAAATAGATGTCGGATGGAACATAGCCGAGTGACGGCTCAGCACCTCCGCCTTCCTTACTGGGAGCGCCGCCGAGCGAGGCTTCGCCTTCTCCCGGCTTCAGCAGGCCGGCAATGCATTTGAGAATGGTCGTTTTGCCGGCGCCGTTATGACCAAGAAGACCAACAACCTCGCCTTCCTCCACTGTAAAGCTGATTTGTTCCACAGCAGGCCGGTCAGTGCCTTTATAACGATAGGACAAATTATTCACCCGAAGCTTTTCCATCACAATCGCCATTCCTTCCACCACGGTCTAGTGAGCAGCCACGTCAAAACTGCGCACCATATCATACTCGACAATACGATTCCCGCAGCCGACACGGCAAAAAACAGCTCCTCGGTAATTCTTTTGCCGTAAAGCATCGCTCCTGACGTGCCCATTACGGTGATGTGCATCAATTCGTATCCCCGCAAAATAAGCGACTCGATCAATGAAGCTTTCTCCGACGTGCCGATCCGGGATTCATCCTCCCAATCGAAACGGGGGTACATCGCAGAGGATGTAACGGAGGCCAGACTTGAAACGAGATTGATAAGCACAAGCGACAGCAGGCTGAATGCCGCCAAGCTGAGAGTAAGATTAAGGACGATGGATAATATGAGGCTTGCCATGAAACCGAGCGCTGTCGTCAGCGTAAAATGCAGCATGATTTTCGCTTTATAGATACTCTTGGGCGTCCGTAGATGCGTCAGCAGAACCTGCATCATCATCCCTTCCGCGTCCACGCTTGTGGCTCGCGATACGAGGAAGCCGGCGAAGCTTGACAGCATGAGCTGAGCGGCAAACATAGCCGAGAACGAGACAGCCGGGGATTGAAGCCACCCCATCTCGCGGATCCCGGTTCCGATTCCGATCAGGACCATGAGAATCAGCACGAAATTTCTTAAGGATGGGAGTACATTATAGTGGTCCCTTGAGAGCAGCATTAAATCTTTGGCGAACAGGTTCCACATCGGCCGATTCCAACGGCCAATAAGATCGACCTTCCGCTTGGCGTTCAGCACCGTCTCCGGCAATTCCTGCCGAAGCGATATGAACCTGTCCTGCAGCCGGTAAACCAACGTCACCGCCGCTGCAAGCAATAAAACAGTCCATGCTGCGTACCACCCTGAATGCCCCGAGAGCAACCAGTTCGAAGGAATATAAGGACTGGCCAGCGTATCGGAGATGGCAGCCAGCCGGCCTGCCTCATCCGCAATTACGGTGCTTAGAGAGCTGCTGCCCACCCACCTGATCGCGAAGTATCCAAGTGCGGCAAAGAGCGCCGATTTCATCACAAATGTTATAGCCGAGCTGCCAAGCTTTCTCCCGTTCCGCCTTAGAAAAGAAACCGTCATTACCAGAATCCGAACGGCTAGGGAGCTTGCGGCAAGGAGCAGCAGCGAAGTCGTGTACCAGCCCGCCGGAATATGCTGAGTGAAAATGGCGTTAAAGGCGATTGAACCCCCGATAACGAGCGGTACGAACGGAAATACGATCTTCCAGGCATACACGTCAATCAGCTTGATCAACTGGACATTGGCGGATGCTCCGTAATGGACCTGTACGAACTCAGTATCTTTAGAGTGAAATGCGCGAATATACACCTCTTTATATGCATCCGTAATAAACGTTAGGCCAAGCAGCATATAGATAACCGAGAAGGCGGCGGACAGATGATCCGCTTCCGGCACATAGCCCCCTGCCCTTGTTAACAGAAATATTGCACGAAAGACGAAATAGCTGATCCCTGCCGTCAAAACCGGCAATCCGGCAAACAGCAATGCCACATGACCGGACCGAATTCGGGCTGCGCTGAAAAATTGAGTGACGAACCAGCGAAAGTAGAGCAGATGCTGGATTTGCAGCAAGAAAAAAAACTTTTTCAAGCTTTACACACAACCCTTTGTCATGTTAATTTAATGTTAAAATTATAGTTTTTCTATATTTAGCCGCCTCTGGTGTGATCCGGAAGAAACGTGTATCCTTTGGCGGATATTTCTATTGATTAAAGAGAGCAGGCAGGTTGCAGCCTCCCTGCTCTTCCGTAACAACCTTTTCTTTCAAAGCGGTTGCTTTATCCGATTACCAAGCTGCAACCGCTTTGAAGGACCACTCTTTCAACTTGCGCTTAATCAGATAGACCAGGGTGGCGTATCCGATACCGATAATGCCGCCGCTAGCCAGTATGATGCCGATAATGGACCAGATGGAAGTACCGGCCATAACCATGCGAATTACGGCGTATGCGGTTTCAACGCTTAAACCAAGCGATGCTACAAGCTCTAAAGCGAGTTGTTCCACGTATTTACCTCCTCCGATATGATGTTATTACCATGCAACTACAGCGTCTGCCGTCCACTCTTTCAGCTTGCGCTTCACGAGATAGATCAAGCTCGCGATGCCGATACCAACGATTCCGCCGCCTGCGATGATAAGCGACATAATCGACCAGAAGGATGCCCCAGCCAGAACCAGGTTAACGACACGGCGGGCGATAAGTGCAGGCAGTCCGATTGTAACAGCCAAATCCAATTCCATTTTCTTTCACCTCCTTCCGCACTCATTATATGAATTATCAAAAACTTCTAACAATCGTAAAATTTTCCTAATTTATCGGGACGGATTGTTTCTTTTATTTATATGGTGTAACAGATTCCAACATGATTGACGTAAAACGAACTGAATTACCACTCTTTTTCCCTATTTTTTTAGGCTGTGAAATTGCGTTTTTGTAAACATCGGGTATTGCGGATCAGGAATTTATTAACTAATCTTAACAATTTCTTACAATTGAGGTACCGCCTTTAGGCTTATATCACAATATTGATGCTAAAAAAACAAAACCAATGTCGAATTTGTTCGCAATGAACTTAAAATTCGACACTGGTTTTGTTTGTGTATGGCTGACTAATGGGTATCCCGATATGCCGCGTGCCAGAGAGACCCGGTCCCGCAGCCAAGCGGGAGAGAGGAAGAAATCGCAGCGGTTACGAACTGCTTCGCTCGTAATGCGGCCTCGTGAGGCGGACTGCCGTGCGCCAAAAAAGCGGCTAGCGCCGACGCCGTCGTGCAGCCGGTCCCGTGCGTATGCCTGGTCGGGAGCCTCCGGGCGCGCAGCAGGAGCGGCTCATTCGAGCTGCCGGCCTGCTCCACGAACACATCAATTGCCTCTTCTCCGCTGACTCCTTTTCCATCATCATATGGCAAATGTCCTCCTTTAAGCAGCACATTTCGCGGACCAAGCTCGAGCAGTTTACGCGCCGCCGCGACCATATCGTCGACCGTAACGATATCGGTGAGGGGCACATCAAGAAGCTCGCATGCCTCCGGCACGTTGGGCGTTAATACTTCGGCGAGCGGAATCAGCATCGTCTTCAATGCCGTAAGCGCCTCGCGGCGCAGCAGAGCCGAGCCGTCCTTGGCATGCAGCACCGGGTCGATTACAACATGGCCAATGCCGTAACGGCGGATCGCCCGGGCAACGAGCTCGACGATATCCGGGGCAAGCAGCATACCGGTTTTTACGGCATGCGCGCCGATGTCGCCAAGTACCGAATCAATCTGCGCTTCCACCACCTCTGGCGGGATCGGATAGATTGATTGAACGCCGAGGCTGTTCTGGGCCGTAACCGCCGTAATGGCGCTCATGCCGAATACCCCCAGCTCCTGGCACGTTTTCAAGTCGGCCTGTATGCCGGCTCCCCCGCCCGAATCGGATCCCGCGACGGTAAGCACCCGCGGCGGAAAGTCCGTTCCGGGAGCTGCCGTTTGCGGCAGCTCTGTTTCGCGGGCATTTGACTGGAATCGCGGATGATGCCGGCCCGACGTGTAAAAGCTCCCGCTCATCGCGCACTCCTTGACGTCGCAGGTGCGAAGCGTTCAGGAGCGAACCGCGCAATCGGCGTCCCGGGCGTCCGCCCGTTCAGCAGATCCGCAACGATAGAAGCTGTTACAGGACTGAGCAAAATGCCGTTCCGGTAATGACCGGCCGCCAGAATAATGTCCGGCCTTCCAGGTACAGGACCGATCAACGGCAGGCCGTCCCGGGTTGCGGGACGCAGTCCGGCCCATTTGCTCGCCGGCTCAAGCCCTTGAAGGAAAGGAAACAGCCTCGGCCCCCAACGCACAAGCCGGTCGATTCCTCGGCCCGTTACCGAAGAATCGTAGCCTGCAACGTCTTCAGAGGCTCCGCATACAAGCGATCCGTTTTGTTTTCCGACCCAATACGCTTGGCTGGAAAATACCATATGATTGACTCTGGCCGGAGGCGGTGCGTTAAATGAGCATATTTGGCCCCTTATCGGATGAATGGGTATCGGGAAGCCGAAGGTTTCCGCATAATAGCACGCCCAGGCTCCGGTACAAACGATCAGCGTGTCTCCCTTCACGATGCCGTGCCCGCTTGTCGATACGGATATGCCGCTTCCGGATGCGCCGCCGATCCTTGGAGCGTCGATCTCTCCCGCGTGGGCCAGGAGCGCAACACCCAGCTTGCGGCATGCCGCCTCAAGCGCAGCAACCAGCTTCGGCGCGTTAATATGGCTCTCGCCCGGGCAGTATAAGGCAGCAACCGCTTGAGCCGACAGCTCCGGCTCCAGCCGGCTCAGCATCTCCGGACCGACCAATTCCGCTTCGGCTCCTTGCGCGCGCTGCCAGGCGATCCGGGTCTGCAGCGGCAGCACATCCGCCTCGTGCATCGCCACTGTCAAGCTGCCGGTATGCAGCAGCTCGGCATCCATGCCGGAAATCGATTCGACCCTCTTCACCCATGCCGGATACCGGCGCAAGCTGTCCTGACACAGATGAAAGAACGGGTCAGGCTGCTCGGGGTTTTCCGTATAAGGTGCCAGCATACCTGCCGCTGCGCCTGACGCCTGGCCGCCGAATGCTCCCGGCTCTATTACGGATACGAGCGCGCCGCCGCTTGCCGCCTCGAACGCGCAGGCAAGCCCGATGATGCCGCCGCCAAGTACAATGACCCGCTCCGGCATCTTATAAGCTCCCTTCCGGAGCCGCTTTCACTAGTACAGGGGCTGAGATCCCCTCGGTCTCGCTGCTTGCCGAAGCGTATCGGCGCTTCGGAATGCGTCCGGCCTGGTAGGCCAATCTGCCTGCTTGGGCGGCGAGCCTCATCGCTCTGGCCATCGCTACCGGGTCGTTCGCCTTCGCCACAGGAGTATTGACGAGAATGCCGTCCGCGCCGAGCTCCATCGCCTGTACGACATCGAGAGCGGAGCCTATGCCCGCGTCTACGATAATCGGAACGGAAGCTTCCTCTACGATGAGTCCTATATTATAGGGATTAAGAATGCCAAGACCCGAGCCGATCGGCGAACCGCCAGGCATAACGGCGGCTGCGCCGGCTTCCTCCAGACGTTTGCACAGGATAGGATCGTCTGATGTATAGGGAAGTACGACAAATTGTTCTCGCACAAGCCTCTCCGTCGCTTTCAACGTTTCCAGCGGATCCGGAAGCAGAGACCGCGGATTCGCGCTGATCTCGACCTTGATCCAGCTGCCCAGACCTGCAGCCCGCGCCAATCTTGCGATGCGCACGGCTTCATCGGCATTGTTCGCCCCCGAAGTGTTCGGCAGGTAGGTCAGTTCCCTGCCCGCCATGTGCTGCAGAATCGAATCGTCCTCGACTGAATCAAGGTTCACCCGGCGTACCGCGAATGTTACTACCTCCGCCGCCGACGCTTCAAGCGCCTGCTGCAGCACGGCCGGACTGGGAAACCTTCCCGTACCGAGAAAAAAACGTGAAGACAGCCGCTTGCCGCCGATGATAAACGGATCATTTTGCTCAATTTCCGTCACTATAACTCAGCCTCCTCCGACAAAATGCACCAGCTCCAGCGATGCTCCGTCTTCGAGCAGTGTTGTATTCCATATCTCGCGAGAAATAATCGCGCCGTTCATTTCGACCACGATGCGCTTGCCGACAAGACCTAATTGTATGACCAGCTCGCCTACTGTGCGAGCAGTCGTCTTCTCGCTCTTCCCGTTCAGCAGAACGGTAAACGGTGAATCGCCCAGCTTATCGCCTGCTTCCCGAAGCTTTATCTTCTTCAGGAAAGCGCGGCAGCTCCCTGCGACATCGCTGCTGCCGACGATGGCTGATACAGCGCATATACGCGCAGCGCCGGCATCAAGCACCTGATCCACATTCTCCAGCGTGATTCCGCCGATCGCTACGAAGGGAATCGAAACCTGCCGCGCAGCCTCCCGTACGTAATCCGTCGTTACCGCCATCCGCCCCGGCTTCGTGCCTGTCGGGAAAACAGGTCCGACGCCGATATAATCGGCGCCGCCGCGCTCCGCTTCAAGCGCCTGCCCGATATTGTGCGTCGATATGCCGATAATGCGTTCCGGACCGAGTATGCGTCTTGCTTCCGCAAGCTGCAGATCGTCCTGGCCGAGATGAACACCGTCTGCATCGACATAGAGCGCGACATCCAGATGATCGTTGATAATAAGCGGAACCCCGTAATGTCTTGTAAGCTCCCGAAGGGCAAAGCCCTGGGCAAGCACTTCCTGCTTGGACAGGTCTTTCGCGCGCAGCTGCACAATGTCCGCCCCGCCGATCAGCGCCTGCTCCATGACTTCCAGCATGCTGCGGCCGGGATGATAATTCTCGCCGGTTATGGCGTACAGCCGAAAATCATTCCATTTCCGGTTCAACCTCATTCGCTCCTTTCCAGCTGCTCCGCCATCGTCCCGGTAATGTAGCGGGTGCACAGCGATATCGCCAGCTGTATATCCTGCGTCCCTTGAACAAGCACGCGCCCGTCGGGAAAGAGTACAAGCCTCTGACCTTCAGGCACCTGCGCCCGCACCAGATACGGATTGGACGTTACAGCACAGCCGAGTGATGCTGCCTTAGACTGCATTCCGGACAAATTGATAGCGCGCCCAAGCGTTACCTGCACCGTATCTCGTCCGCACAAGGTTACGGTTTGCGGCTGGCTTTCCGCGGAAGCCGCCGCTGGCGCACCGGTTATTATCCGCGCTCCCGACCGGGCTGCATTATGCGTGTCAGCTGCTTGTGCCGACAGTGCAGCCGACTCCGCTGCTTTTTCTGTTGCTGCTTCAGACGTTATGGCCGCTTCTGCTGCGGCTTTCACTGGCTCCATCGCAGCCCTGCCTACTCCGGCTGCCGTCCTGCCTTCTCCAGACGCCGGCTCGGCGGCTGCCGGCCGGGCTTGGTCAGCCTTCGGCTTGGCGACTGCCGCCTGGGCTTGGTCAGACGCCGGCTCGGCTACTGCCGCCTGGGCTTGGTCAGACCGCTCGGCTACTGCCGTCCTGCCTTCTCCGGCTGCATTCACTTCTCTGCCGGAGGCGGCCGCAGCTTCGCCGCAGCAAGGACAGCCGGCCGTAGGCAGCGGCAGCGCCGACTCATGGACCCGGAACGGCCACAAGTCAGCCGTCAGCCATGTCCGCCGCAGCGCATCCCGGTTGCCGCTCAGCCACTTGAGCGCTTCGGCCGCCTGCAGGGCGGCTATCCATTCGACGATCGGCGAAATTACGCCGATCGTATCACAAGTCTCACCAGCTTCCCCCTCGTCCGCTCCCCCGATCAGACAGCGAAGACATGCCGTTTCGCCGGGTACAAGAACTGCGCTCATTCCTTGCGAACCGGCGACACCGCCATAGAGAAAAGGAATGCCAAGGCGGAAGCAAACCCCGCTAAGCAGCAGCCGTGTGGCGGCATTGTCCGTACCGTCAAGCACGAGATGTGCGCCCGCGGCAAGCTGATCCGCCACCTCCGCCGTCACATCGACTACAAAGGGCTCGATGTTGACGCTGCTGTTGATGCGGCGCAGCTTGTCAGCGGCAGCGACCGCTTTGGGCAGCGCCGCAAGCGCGTCCGCTTCCTCGAAGAGCATCTGCCGCTGCAGATTGCTTAGCTCTACAAAGTCGCGGTCTGCAAGACGGACAGTTCCGATTCCTGCCCGCACCATATGCTGGGCAAGCGATGCGCCAAGAGCGCCGCTTCCGACAATCAGTACACACGCGTCGGCAAGTCTCGTTTGCCCGGACGCGCCGATCGGCATGAATCTAATTTGCCGCGAATAGCGGTCACTCCAGGCCTCGCGGTCCGGATTAACTTGCGTTTCTGCAGGTTTAAGCATAAATCGAGCTGCCCGCCGATTTGAATGCTTCCGCCTTCTCCTTCATGCCAGCCTCGATCGCTTCCTGTGTTTCCAATCCGTGTTCGGCCGCATAATCGCGGATATCCTGAGTGATCCGCATGCTGCAGAACTTCGGTCCGCACATCGAGCAGAAATGCGCCGACTTCGCGGCATCGGCCGGCAGCGTCTCGTCGTGATAGGACATCGCCCGCTCCGGATCGAGCGACAAGTGGAATTGGTCGCGCCAGCGGAACTCGAACCGCGCTTTGGATAACGCGTTGTCCCTGATCTGCGCGCGCGGGTGCCCCTTCGCCAAATCGGCTGCATGCGCGGCTATCTTGTACGTGATAACGCCTTCCTTGACATCCTCTTTATTCGGCAGCCCCAGATGCTCCTTAGGGGTTACATAACATAGCATCGCCGTTCCGAACCAGCCGATCATTGCCGCTCCGATAGCGGATGTAATGTGGTCATAGCCGGGAGCGATATCGGTCGTGAGCGGTCCAAGCGTATAGAAGGGAGCCTCTTGGCACACCTCGAGCTGGCGGTCCATATTTTCTTTAATGAGATGCATCGGCACATGTCCCGGACCTTCGATCATAACCTGGACATCGTGCTTCCAAGCGATTTTCGTAAGCTCGCCGAGCGTTTCCAGCTCCCCGAACTGCGCTTCGTCATTGGCATCGGCAATCGATCCCGGACGTAAACCGTCGCCCAGCGAGAACGAAACATCGTACTTCTTCATAATTTCGCAAATGTCTTCAAAATGTGTATAAAGGAAATTTTCCTTGTGATGCGCCAGACACCATGCGGCCATAATCGAACCTCCGCGTGAAACAATTCCAGTCACACGCTTTGCCGTAAGCGGGATGTAGCGCAGCAGAACGCCAGCGTGAATGGTAAAATAATCCACACCCTGCTCGGCCTGCTCGATCAGCGTGTCGCGGAACACTTCCCAGCTGAGATCCTCCGCTTTGCCATCCACCTTCTCAAGCGCCTGGTAGATTGGAACCGTTCCGACTGGAACAGGCGAGTTGCGCACAATCCATTCCCGCGTCGTATGAATGTTTTTGCCGGTGGAGAGATCCATAATCGTATCCGCACCCCAGCGGGTGGCCCAGGTCATTTTCTCCACTTCCTCTTCAATGGACGAGGCAACGGCGGAGTTACCGATATTGGCATTGATTTTCACGTGAAAATGGCGCCCGATAATCATTGGCTCGGATTCCGGATGATTAATGTTTGCAGGAATTATCGCGCGGCCGACAGCCACTTCGTGCCTGACAAACTCCGGGTCCATGCCTTCACGGATCGCGATGTACTCCATCTCAGGCGTAATGATTCCGTTTCGGGCATAATGAAGCTGCGTCACGTTGGAACCCGCCTTCGCGCGGAGCGGCTGGCGCTCCAGAGCCGGGAACAGCTCGGCGCCCCGCTTGGCAGCCGTTTCCTCGGAGCTGAAGCCGTTGTCCACAGGCTTGATCTCACGTCCCTCGTAAGCTTCAACATCTCCTCGTTCTTCGATCCAGGCACGGCGAAGAGCAGGCAGTCCGCGGCGAACGTCCGCCTCGTAACCGGTATCTGTATAGGGGCCGCTCGCATCATATACACGCACCGGTTCGTTCATTTCTTCCGTACCGCTGCGGCTCGAGCTGGGCGACAATTCAATCTCACGCATTGGCACCCGTACATCAGCGCGGCTTCCTTCAACATACACTTTTCGGCTGCCCGGCAGCGGCGTCGTTAAAATAGACATAATAAAACCTCCCGAGGAATATTGGATAATCCCCTAGGAGGCTCATGAGGTTATGGGCAATTGTTGGACAAGAAGCTTAGCATGGACGGACCCGGTCATTGTCATTCCGATCGTCGTCACGCTCACCCGCCGTATCAGACACGTCCCTCCCCGAAGCGAATAAAAATAAACCGCTCCGGCGAAGGAGCGGTTTGAATGTCGCGGTCTTCCGCCTCGAACATGAAGACAATGCTTCAGGTCCGGGGCTCGGGCAATTCGTATCGAAGCGATAAGCTGCTGCAATAACGAAGCCCGTTGTCGCACATACAAGCCCACTTTCCTACGCTGGCATAACCCAGATCAGGTTCGAAGGGACCAAAGCAATCATCGCTTTATCTCAGCCAAAATCGGCGCCCCTAGTGGATTTCCTGGTTCGAGCATACCGCTGCCGGTATGTTTTGTCAACCTTGTTATAACATCTGTGCTGCGAATTCCGTCTAAACTAACCGATTCCGCTTCCTCCGCTCAGGCTGATAATAGGTCATTGTCTCCTGTGCACACCGACCGTCTGCTGCACATTTCCGGCAATCGTTACCGTCACTATATCGGATTTTACCGTGCCGTTATTATATGTCGCTGTGAAAGTAAAAGTAAGCGGGCCGTCAGCCAGCGTTTCGAAGCTCGCATCCCACATTTCACCGTTCCAGTCGGTTCGGCCGACGTTCCCAGCTGCGAGTACGACATTGAAACCGTTCAATTTAACTTCGACTTTGTCCGCTTTGGTGGCGGTTCCGGTAGCCGTTGTTTGCGCCGACAGCACAAACTTCTCCCCTGCCCAGAAAACACTGTACCCCCTCGGAGTATTCGGGTCGCCGGTTTCGTTTGTGTTGTAGTCCTTGCGCCGTAAATCCCACAGCTCCGTATGCCGCACTTGTCCGCCCACCATGAGCGGCAGCACCGGAATGCTTCTGCGGACAACAACTGGGGGTGCTTTACCGTCCGAGACCGTAAGCTCAACCTGATAGGTTCCGGCTTTCGTTGCTTTAAAGCCCGGACCGGCGGCAGGATAAGGATTATAGAGCGTATAAGAGAATGATTGATTCACTCCGTCAGGGGCCGTGACGATATATTTTACGCTCAATGGATCCTTGTCCAAGTCGTCTACAGCATGTGTCAGCATAACGGTATCGCCTTCGTACACAGGCCTTGGCGTCCAATTGAAATCAGCAGTCGGGGGCCGGTTCGTTTCGATGTAGAAATATTTCGGATTGCTCCAGCTACCCCAGTCGTATCCGTCGTAAGCCCGAACAACAACATACATGTTCACATGCTCCGGCAGGTCGACGCTCGGCCGCCAGGAAAGCACATTGCCCGGCTTGATGTCGGTATCGAGAAACTGAACGCCGCCATACTTGTAAATCTTGAGCTGGTAACGAGACTGCACATCGCCATCAGCATCGAAATAGCTCCAGATAAATGCCGGCCGGAATTCAGTCAGCTTCGTCGGGTTGTTTTGGTCTGTACTTGCCGGAACTGTGATTTGCGCATTCGGTATTTGATTATAAATGTTGACTTGCCTGCTGAACTGCGCTTCGACACCGGCCGAATCCTGAACCATCTGACGAATATTGAAATTCCCCAGGCTGTTGAACGTTTTGGTCCAATTTGTTCTTGATTTACTTTGCAGCGTTTCGCCGCCGCCCGTTGTTATGTTGCGGATATAGTACTCGTGCGGCAAGTTCTCCCTTCCGCCGTCTTCCGCATCGTAGGCCGTGGAGTTGATCGTGATCGGAACGCCTCTGAACGTGTTCCCGTAATTCGTCGTAAAACCGGGCACCGGCGGCGCGTTCGGTGTCGGAATGGTCGTGACATCGAGCGACACTATCAAATAATCGGACCAGGCTCCGTACTCATCCTTCACCGCCATGCCGATCTCGTAATTACCTTTCTCCTGAGGTGTTACCAGCTTCTCGTATACGGTGACACCCGACGGCGTGATATAGTAGAACTTTTTCTCTAAAATGCCTCGGGTCGTTTTGTAATCAATGCCTGTAGCCTCGGTTGAATAATTAGCAGAGCTTTCATACCGGTCCGGGTCATAGCTGCTATCCGTCCATATCAGCTTTCCATCGCCGCCGGGAGTGACCGTAAATTTGGATGCCGGACGCCGATGTACTGTGACCTTTTTCTTAAACGAATTCGAACTTTTCCGGTACCCGTCGAACGTCATACCCGGATAGCGGTAGCTTGAATTCGGATCATCCTTCGCCTGCAGCGTGACGATATAATCGCCGACTTTGTCAAAGGTCAGCTGCTCGGAATTATAGGTTTGGCCATTCTTTGATGAAAGACCCTGGTTATTGATGAAGCGCGGCGTGTGCTGAATGCTCCACCTGTAGGAGCCGGCTTTCGGATCGCCTTCCGGATCGAGGAACAGAATGTTATTATAGGCAACATCCGCGCTGGCCGTGCCTTCATCCCAGATGGCAAAGCTGTCGGACCATTCTATTTTGTTCTGCACCGCTTTATACGTAAAGGCACTGAACGTCACAAACGATTTGTCGCTGAAATAACCGAAACGCCCTTCGGCAAATGTGCTATCCGTTACCGTCAAAATCGGAATGCTGTTCAAGAACACATCGATCTGGCTGCCTACCGCTTTGATTCTGATGCCATAGCTTTTATTGGACTCAAAGGCATAGGATCCGGCTTTCAGCAAGGTCGGCTGACCGTTGACATACTTCATCAGATTAAAGGAATGGCCATCCGTTTCCACCGCGTACCGGTTGCGTGTATTCTGCATTCGGAACGAGAATCCGGCTGAATCTTGGTCATAATCAATGTTATCCATCCGGAAGCTGAATTTCATGTCCGCATCGTTTAGCGAGAGGTTAGAGACAAACTGGCCGTTGGTATACCCTCTACGCAGCAGCGGACTCGTAGTCGGCGTACCAACCGAGTAACCCATAGCTGTCGAACCGTTAGGTCCGTTAGATGGAAATGCTGTGATCACAAACCCATCCCCAAAGTACTCGCCATAGAGCTGCTGACTTGAGTAGCCGCAATAAGGAGCTGACTGTTGTATTTTGTTCCCCGAGGGATCAAACACATCAATCGTCGCACTTGAACATCCTCCGGTTAAAGGCCAAGACGTGCGATATCCGTCAGCGGTGACCGAACTCGTTTTCTCTCGAACTTTGTTTCCATTCAAGTCTACATAAAATTTGGTATAGGACGGATCCCAAGAGTATATCGAACCATCTTCGACATATGTATCCGCCCTGGTTTTAACCGTTCCTGTATTACTATCCAGGACATAATAAACGGGATATAACACTCCATAGCTGCTGTCATTCGCCTCATAGTTATATACCGTCAATTCATTTTTAAACGGGTTTATGAAAATTCCATTTAAGTACTGCGATATACTGCCTCCGCCTCCCTGGCCCTGACTTGTAGACCCCGAGCGATCCGGAGCAGTGAGATACTTCCTCCAAGCCAGCGTCATGTCGGGATTATACTTGGCGATATTCATGTCGTAAAAATTATCTTGGGCAACGTACCCTTCGTAGGTATACATGGCTCCTTTTGGGTCCGTGAATATCGGTTTGGAAACGCGATACTCCTGCATACTAGAGAGAAGTTCAGGTTTTCTAATCGGAGGTACTGTCCATTTCGGTAAATCTTTAATCGAAAGGTCCGGCGAAATTTCGAGCCACCGTGTACTATATGGCATGGATGACGTTGTATAAATGTTGTTATCACTTCGAAGCAAAATTTTACTTCCGTTCGAATGGTCAATCGGCCACCATCCTTGGCCGTTCG
Organism: Paenibacillus sp. sptzw28; assembly: GCF_019550795.1. Classification (NCBI taxonomy): domain Bacteria; kingdom Bacillati; phylum Bacillota; class Bacilli; order Caryophanales; family Paenibacillaceae; genus Paenibacillus; species Paenibacillus sp. sptzw28. Next base: position 1,950,569 of record NZ_CP080545.1, on the reverse strand, counting down.
AATCGCCTTTACCCATGTATGGCCCGTATGAATTTTGATTGAGCTGCGCACCGGTATAAGCATCGTATACCGTTATCGTGTCATTTGTACCGTCAGAAGTCTTAACATACAGGTATTTGTCGGCCAACTCCCAAGAAACAAATTGAGCAATCGTATCAGGTATAGTTTTTATGAACACGTAAGGATTGCCATCCCTATACTGGTACTTTAAATAGTATGAGTTAGGATCATAAACCGATACCTGCGGAGATATCTTCTTGGGATCTAAAGCATAGATTGTTAGACTAACCTTGCCCCCTCCCACGAACTTGCGTTGATCGAAGTAAAATAACTTTTTATTCGATTTTAACTTCGTTAAACGATCATCGAACGTCGCCGGATACCCTTGCTGATCCAATAAGGTATTGGTCAATGAAGGGTTAAAACTCGTCGCTGCTCTCCATGGCGATAATCGGTTCGTTCCGTACCCGTTATCCATCACCTGTGAAGCAAAACCAATATTGGTATACTGGTTTCCGAAGTTTTTACCTTCACTGCTTATCAGGCTGCCGCCGGAAACGGTCCATAAGTTGTTTTTATTGTAGACTTCCTCGTTCGTATTGGTGATATAGACAGGCCAATTAATCATTACGTCCGGTCGGATCGTCGTGCTTGCATCCAGATCCGGCTGCGGATTCTTCCCTTCCACTTCGAACGAGACTTCCGGCGCATTGTTCACAATGTCCAATGTTAATGCTGATTCGGTAGTAGCCGAAGTGTCTCCCGACTTTCCATACTCTTCGATCACTTTGACATAGAACAAATATTTGCCAACCTTATCCGGATTGATCGTCACCTTGTCCATCTGGCCAATGATCGTTTTCCAAGCGTCGTCCGCAAATCCGTTATTGTTAGCATCGTATTTATACTTATAATCCGCTGCGACAATCTGATCTCCGTCCGGACTGTAGGACTTATTCAAAATAACGGAAGGTTCGTTACGGATACCAAGCTTCGGAACATCGAGCTTGGCGACCGGTGGCAAGTCCGGTTTGACAATAATACTGCAAGTAGCCGGATTTAACGATTTCAGGCCGGTTGAATCGTAAACGTGCAATGACACTTGAACGGTGATGTCTTGATTGGTTCCGTTCGTATATGAGGTGAGCTTGTTTGTCCACTCATCCCTGTTGTGATTGATCGTTCTGCCAAGGGGACTATAGCTTTTGGTTGCATCAAAGGCGGAATCCGGAACCGGATGATTCTCAATGACGCTTGGCGGACATTGAATGACGGGAACAGGATTATCCGGAATGACGTTTATATAGGTCGAAGCTTGGGCTGTAGTTCCCCATTGATCGCGGATCTGAGCGGTAATATTGTGGAAACCGGTGCCATCCATAGTGATGTTGTACATGCCCCAAGGTACTACCGGATACTTGCTTGGCAAGGACTGCATCCACGGATCGCTGTCGGCAAAGAAGAACTGATCAAAAGACAAGCTATCTCCGTCCGGATCGGTTGGCGTTGGCACAGAAGGATCATTAATAACCACTAAATTCAGCACAGTTCCTTTGGTCACTTCATACACCGGTTTCGTCGGTTCGCTAGGGCGTACCCATGCAATCGTAAATTGTGGGGGATAATTATTTGTCGGACCACTGACGGTAAGTGTTTTAGGACCGATCCAGCTCGATTCGCCGCAGCTGGTTTTAATTTTCATATAGACGCTATGTGTACCCACACCGATAACCGAAGGGTATGTACTTCGCGTATAGGTGGAATCACTGGATTGTCCGTTTACGTCAGGACCTATCCACGTTACACCTCGTTCAATTTTGAAAGAATGAGACACGTATGTACATGCTTGAAGCTGAAAATCTTTCGGATGAAGCGTAAAGGAATCCCCATAAGCAACGCTGCCTGGCAATACATCGAAATCGCCGCTGAAAGTACCTGCCTTTTCATAGAAAAAGGTTACATAGGCTTTCGGCTGTGAGCCTGTCAGATTTACAGTTACGCTTGAACCCGAACTGGATGTATCCAAATAGCCGGTATACGACATACTGCGGCCAATTATCGTACCTTTGGAACTATCCGCTGACACGGTTTGACTGTTCGGCAATGATGTGACGGCAATGGTGCTTTCACTTTCTTTTGTGTACGTTCCGGTTGAGCTGGTTCTCACCATATTTCTCACGTTGATTTGACCGGGCAGGTCGTAAACATAATACAAATACAACGTCTTAAATGCCCCATTATATGGGGACAATCCGTACTCGCCAGGTGTTGAATTGCTGAAATCAGTCGGTGGCGTGCCGGTTGTCGTTTTCACATATCCCGCGTAGGAATATCCTGCTGCTGAAGAATGAGTTGGTGTGTAATTCTGATTCGTCGTCAGTGCATCGGTTCGGTCCGGGAACACAGAGGAAAGACTTTGCCCATCCCGTGTGACATGCCGAATGTACGATGTACCGTCCGCGACTTTATCATAGTAATAGTTGACGATATATTTATCAAACGAACCGTCATAAGTGAATGAAGGCGTTCCTGTTAAAAAGGAAGTTTTTAAAGCCGGGTCACTACCATCTTTTGTTTCTTTATACTTATTGGCATAAACATAATTCGAATTAGTTCCAGGTGCTGGCGGATATAGAGATCCAGTCTGCATTGACTTCGATTGATTAGTAAAAGAGGCGTCGATATTTGTTCCATCCGTTGTATAGTGGTGAACTTTAAGATTTCCGTACAATTCAAATTGAATCAATATGGGGAAGAAATATCGCCATCCGTCTACCGCAGGGGCGCACTCACTACAAGCGTAGGGAGGATTATAACGTGTGCTGTAGTGATCGCCTGAATTTGTCTCTAACTTCCCTGTTACATTAAGGTCGAAACTGATGGTGCTAGTGTCTCTTCCCACAACATTTGACGCTGATGAAGTAAATTGGTTTTGACCAAGATAAGAAGTATATAAATTATAATCATCACCAATACGAGACGAAAAATAAAAACCATTGGGATCGATACTTGGGGTGTAAGGTTTAACTGATATGATATCTTTTACAACTCTATCGGGAAAAGAAAAAGTATAGGTTTTGGGTATTGAAACAGAGTCTCCTGGTTTGTTCGTTGTCCAATTACCCGAGGAATCTTTCCAAATATCATAATACATGAAGGCAACCGCATATCGAATGTTATTAACGGATACTGGCTGAATGTTTCTGTTATCACCAAGTGCCGTATCTGCCGAAGCAGGTACAGGAAACATTTCGAACAGAAGCATTATGACTAACGAAAAACCCAAAAGCTTGTTCACAGTTCTATAACGTCTCGTCATAATTGAAGTTACTCTCCAGTATTTTTTATTAATACCGCACTTGGATATCCGGCAACCAATCCAATGTAACCAATTTCCGACAAATTCAAAGATTTGTAATTTTTTATCCCATAATTGCTCAGATCATAACCCGAAACGATAGGATAGTAATTTATTCTTAGATCTCCTTTAGGCTCCCTATACAGTGAATTTCTAATCCTTAATGAGACATCAGAAGTATTATTGATTAATAAAAAAAAGGTTGTATCCATAACACTTTTAGCCGAAGTACTTGCACGAATATATTCATTTTCATCCAAGTAAGCAAGATCCAGTCGATAAAGATTGTTACCATTTACCTGTAGTGGTAAGTCATTTTTATCCAAAACCACGACTTTATTTTTATTTTTATTTAGATAAAATTCCCTACCCTTAAAATATGGCAAGAAAGGCTTACTATCCACCAGTTTTTCTTTGGCAATATCTTCAAGCTTCGGGATATTCTTATTTCCGATCCATACAAATTGATTCGCCCCATCCCACTCAACTGGAGCACCAAGCCCTTCACTAATGACCCGCAGCGGCACGAGCGTCCGGCCCGACTCTTCAATAATGGAAACAGGAAGTCTGATTGGTTTTCCATTCACCTTCGCCAATGAAGATCCGATTACGAATTCCAACACGGTATTCCCTTTGACAATTTGAATATTTTTACCATTAAGCGTTATTTTTCCGCCGAGCTTATCCGAAACAAAGCGGATCGGTACAAGCACCGAATCATTAACCATCTTCGCTTTTACATCCATTTTAACTTGCCGTGCATTATACAGCACTTCAATCGGCATACTCTTTACCTTTGGATTTCCTTCCTTAGCATTCACGGTTCCTACAGGCAACAATATAGATAGGGCCAAGATCGAAGCAATGATTTGTCTTTTCATAGTTTGTTTCCCCTCATATCATATTTAAACCTATTTTCTACCACATTCTACCACCATTCGCTATCATTCGACGAGACTTTCGCGCGAAAAAAGCACCTGCCTGCAAGCTAAATAAATAGCCTGCAAGCAGGTGCTTCCTGCTAATGTCTACCTCACACCGAACATGCAATTAATTCCTATATTACCCATTCATCCGACATTTTTCAACTATAAATTCACAGCATACCGCTTTCTGCAAGGAGCTTCAGCCAACGATCAGCCGAATGACGCCACGTAAAGCGCTGCTCGACCCGCTCTCTGCTCCTCCAACCCATTTCATGCCGCAGCTGATCGTTCTTCAGAAGCATGAGCAAATATTCGCGCATCTGAAGCTCCACCTCGCATGGATCAACAAGATAACCGGTGACCCCATCCTGGATGATTTCCTTCATCCCGCCGGCCCTCGTGGCCACTACCGGCAAGCCGCACGCCATCGCTTCCACATTGACGAGACCGAACGCTTCGCTTCGTCCGGAAGGAACGACTGCGACATCCGCTCCCAGAAACCAATCCGGCACTTCCGAGTACGGCACGTAGGGTACGAACTGCACATGCCCTCGCAGCCGCCGGCCAAGGCGGTGCAGCTCACGCACGTAACCGGTCGTTCTTGCCGATCCGTAGAATGCCCCGCCAACAACAACGAGCAGTGCAGCAGGATGCTGCTTGACCAACTCCGGCATCAGACGCAGCAGATGATGGACGCCCTTTTTCCGGATCAGCCTGCCCATAAAAAGAATAACGCTGCGGCCGTTCCAGCCCCGCGCATTGCGTAATTGTTCCCTGCGGGCTGCACCATCAGGCGTAAATTGCGAACGGAAGCGTTCCGTATCGACACCCGGATAAACCACGTTCAGCTTATGCGCGCACTGCGGCACGCGGGCCGCCACAACCTCCTGCAGAAACTCGCTGTTGACGATTATTTTCTCCGCCGCCTGGAAGCTTCGAACCAGTCTGGAATGACGAATCGCCTTCGTTCCGATGAACGTAGCTGAGTGCAGATGGAGCCAAACCCTTCCTTGCGGCCGCAGCCGCTTCAGCCTCAGCACAGTACCCGGACGGTTCTCAACCTCCGTAATATCCGGCTGAAACCGACGAATCGCACGCCCCACCCGACTCACATACTGAATTTTATCCCCTGCGGGAAACCGTACGCAATCCGCTCCGCTTAACGTTCCCTTGCGGGGAAGCGTTCTACCCGTTCTTCCGTAGATCCGTGCTTGAATCGCCGGTACGAGCAGCGGCACCAGCTTCTCCACGACACGCTCGACAGAGCTGCTGTTCGGAGAAGGCAGTGGAAAAGCACCCGGCGTCACAAACGCGATTCTGGGTCGCGCCATCTGAGCAACCAGCCCCTCTCTCCGCTTGTTGTCTTAGCATACGCCGCAAGCACTGCCGCTGAACCCGGCATTGTCCTAATCGGATATCCGAACGATGAACCGGCCTACCCGGGCAGCAGCCGCTCTGTGAGCAAAGACAGCACATAAATGCCCAAATAGGCTCCACATGCCAGAAATACGGGACTGAGAAAAACCTCATGCACCTGTGTCATAAACACGGTATCATCCAGCAGCGTCCGCATCACGCTCTCTGCAGCTTCAGCGAAGAATAGCGAGAAAGCGATCAACGCCAGAGCATCAATAATCACTTTGAGACTGCGCTTCCATCGACGCAGACCAAATAATAAACCGCCACCGATAATCACGCCCGCCAAAATCAAGACCAACACTGCAATCACCTCATCTCCCAGCATTCGCAAAAATCAATGCCGCTAAACACGCTGGAAAGCGGACTCTATTGATTAATAAGACGCAATATGTCAAACTAAGCCGGAGACCATAAGCTTGACCTTTACTGAAGAGAGGACGTGAACATCCGGCATGACAAAATGGCTGCTCCGATCGATGACTGAGCTTAGCTCGCGCAAATGGATATCGCGAGTAACCGGTCGATTCGCCCAGTCGCCCGCAAGCCGGCGCTTTATCCCCAGATTCGCCCGCATGTACGGCATCCGTGTTGAAGAAGCCGAGAAACGGCTTGAAGAATATAGCACGCTCAACGATTTTTTCACGAGAAGACTGAAGATCGGCCTGCGCGCTATAGATAATGATCCCGAAGCGCTGGTGAGTCCTGTCGATGCCCTCATCACCGGGGCCGGTGAGATTAAATCGGGTACGATTTTGAATGTGAAGGGACAGGATTATACAGTAGAAGAGCTGCTTAATCGCTCTCCGCGCACCGAGAACTATAAGAACGGTTATTTTATCGTGCTTTACTTGAGCCCGACCGATTACCACCGCATTCATACTCCGGTGGACGGAACGATCGTAGAGCGCGAGCATATCGCCGGCAAGGTATATCCGGTAAACGAGTTCGGCCTGCGCCACATGCGCAGAGTGCTTAGCCGCAACGAACGCTTGATCACCTATATCAGACATGCTCATGCCGAGACGGCCGTCGTCAAGGTAGGCGCGATGAATGTGAGCAGCATCAAATATGTCGAGCCTCTTCATGATAAAGTGACGAAAGGCGAGGAGCTGGCATACTTCGAGTTCGGTTCGACTGTGGTGCTTCTGACGGAAGAGGGTACATTCTTCCCGCGCGGCGATTTGCAGACAGGCTTGAAAGTAAAGATGGGAGAAAGAATCGGAACGATAGTGTCCCGTTAATTGCAAGCGCCGCTAACGGCCGTTTCATCCATCTTCATAAGGATGAAGCAGCGTTAGCAGCGCTTTTTTTGTATTACTTCTGACTGAACAAGCATTACTCAAACAGGGATTTCGCCACTTCTTCCATCCGGGAGGCTCCAAGCTCGATCATCTCTTCAGTTAGATGGGAGAAGCCGAATAACGCCGAGCAGTACTCCCTCTTCCCTATCCAGAACCTTCCGCCATCGGACCACCTCACGCCTGCATTGCCGCATGCCGCCTGAAACCGGGCATAGTCTTCCGCTTCGCCGCGCCACTGAGCATACAGGTGCAGCCCGGCATCGGTCTCCACCCAACGAAACCATCGTTCAAGCCTGCCGTTCATTTGTTCCTGGAAACGGATGAGCCTCCGTCCGCACACGCGCCGCATCCGTCTCAAGTGTCGCGCATAACCGCCGCTCGCCATAAAATTGGCCAAAGCTCGCTGCTCAGCCATACCTGAAGGTAACGGCTCCAGCAGCGCTTTGGCTCGGCGGAACGGCTCTACAAGCGATTCCGGCAGCACCGCATAACCAATACGCAAATCGGAATACATCGTTTTGGAAAATGTCCCGAGGTAGACGACTCTCCCCTCCCGGTCGAGCGCCTTCAGCGGTTCTGCCGGTCGTCCGCCCCAGCGAAGCTCGCTGTCGTAATCGTCCTCCACAATGACAGCGCCGCGCGTTCCAGCCCACTCCAGCAGTTCCTTCCTTCTACCGGCCGTCAGAACCGCTCCGCTTGGAAAATGGCGCGTAGGCGTGACGAACAGCAGTTGTGCGGCCCAATCCGCCGGCACGATGCCGCAGTCGTCGACAGGAGCTGCGATAATGCTGCCTCCGGCTGCCTGGACAGCTGATTTTGTGCCGGGATAACCGGGATTCTCCAGCACAACTGCGCTGCCCGGAGAAACGAGCAGCAGCGAAAGCAGCGCTATTGCCTGCATGGAGCCGTTCGTAATGAACAGATGGGACGGTTCGGCGTCGATCCCGCGAGACCTCCGCAGCTCATGTGCGATTGCCTCGCGCAGCGGCATATATCCTTCGAGCGGTGCAGCCGGAATGGGCCAGTGGTCCATCATTTCACGAATTTCCGCGTAAAGGGACGTCTTCCATCCCTCCACCGGGAACAGCCCCGGATCAACCTGACCGATATTGAAATCAATCTGCCCTGCTGCCTCTTGTCCCCCGCTATCATCAGGCCTGCGGGCCGCTTCAAGGCGTTGCGCCCAGCCGGAGAGCGCTATCGGCGCCGAGCTAATCTCTCCCCGTCTCCTTGCCTCAGCCGTCTCCGAAACACGAAAAGCCACAAACGTGCCGCTGCCTGCTTCCGTCCGGACGAAGCCTTCGGCAATCAGCATCTCATACGCCTGATTAACCGAGCCCCGGGACAGATTATACAGCTCCGCAAGCTTGCGGCTCGACGGCAATCGCATTCCTTCGGTCAGCACACCCTCTACAATCGCCTCGCGCAGGGCTTGAAACAGCGCTTCCGACTTTCTCCCAAGCTCCCTGTAATAGCGGTCGAAAGCAATCCGGGACTCCACAAAGAACACCTCCCGCCGACTCAAGTTAAATACCTGAAGTCAGACTCTTCTCAGATCTGCAGGCATCATAGAAACTGGTCTAATAAATTTACTCTAAATTGGATCTTTTTTAATGTCAATAATGGCGGTATGCTCATAGCTACAACCGAAGCGCGCCCGGAATAGTAAATGAATGGAGGAAGCTGCTATGCGCAGAAAAGAATTTGCAATCGATGATGAGGAGAACAAGGTGGAATTGGAGACGTTTCTTGAAGAAATGAGCTTTGGGTTCCTTGGCACCATCGGGGCGGACGGGCTTCCATCCGTCACTCCCCTTAACTATGTCTACCACCAGGGAACAATCTATTTCCACGGAAGCCGGATCGGCGAGAAGATGAGCAATTTATCCGCAAGCGGGGCGGTTACGTTCGCGGTTGCCAAGGAATATGCAATAGTACCGTCCTACTTTTCCGATCCGCTGATGGCCTGCCCGGCAACAGCATACTTCAAATGCGTACGGCTGGACGGCCATGCGGTTATCGTTGACGATCCTCACGAAAAGGCGCGCGCGCTGGAGGCGCTAATGCGCAAGCTGCAGCCGGAAGGCGGCTACAAGCCAATCGACGCTGACGATCCCGATTACATCCCCCGGCTTAAAGGGGTGGCTGTCGTCCGCATAGACGTACAGCGGATGAGCGGTAAATTCAAGTTCGGACAGAACCTGAAGGAAGCGCCGAGAGCTGCAATTACCGACGGACTCGCTGAGCGAAATCTTCCGCAGGATGCCGAGACAATCGAGCTTATGCGCCGATACTGTCCGCATGCTATCGGCGATTAGCGAAAATATTTTCTAATCTCTCGAAAAAAGCTTCGCCTATCGACCAGGTCGACGGCGAAGCTTTTTAATTAAATCACCGAATTTCCGAAGGGCTTTTTCCCGTATACTGCTTGAACTGTCTGCTGAAGAAGAAAATATCCCTGTAACCGAGCGCATCCGCCACCTCAGTCACGTTCATGCCCGCATGCATAAGCAAATGCTGCGCCCGTTCGATCCGTGTGCGAATCATATAGGTCTGTACCGACGTTCCGATAATTTCCTTGAATTTAATCGAAAAATACCGCGGAGACAGCTGCGCACGCTGCGCCAAATCCTCGACACGATGGGCAATCCCCGGATTTTGCCGGATAAAATTGGCCACTTCGTGAATAGCTTCGGTCAGCTGATTGCTCGCCTTGCGCTCTACCGGACCCTCCCGGTCCTCCCGCAGCAGGTGAATGATCAGCTGTTTGAGTATGAGCTGCGCTTCAACCTCTGCCGCATAGGTCTTCACGAGGAACAGCCTCACATAGCGGGAGAGCAGGTGCTCGAAATCGACAGTCTCGTGAAGCCGCCTGTATGAGTCCGGAACAAGCTCCACCGTCTCGCTGACGTCGAAATGGATATAGGTGAGAACAAGCGGCTTCTGCGGATTGTGCGTGGCGCTTGTGAAATCCCCCGGCCTGAAGAGGAAGCAGCTTCCTTTGCCCACCGGAAAGGGCTTGCCGTTGAGCTCGACCTCACCTTCGCCGCTCCAGACGTAGAACAAGTCATAGTTGGCCATCGGTTTCTCGCGCTTCTGCCATTTCCACCCGGGCTCGCAGACGATCTTCGCAAAAGCCGTCAACAGTACGAACGAAGACGGCGCGCAATCCAGCATGAAACTTCCTCCTCAACGTAACAAAACTATGGCGAGGCAGCCGTCGCTAGCAGCCTCTATCGTTGTCATCATACACCAGCGGAAAATCGGTACGCAAGCGAGTGCAAGCGCATATACCTGCTCATCCCAGAAGCATACTCGAAAGTCTATGGCAGCAATCGGGTTTTAAACGGCCCGACATGTGAAATAATGTTGATAAAATTGCTTCTTTAATGGCCTTCGTATCCTAAAAAGTGATATAATATCACCTAAACGGTTTCCTTTAGAGCCCAAATCAGACGAATGAAATATTTGGAAGGATGAATGAGGTCCATGAACCCACTTGCCCAGCAGTTGAACGAGACGATTGAGCGGGAAAATGCAAATGTCTATGCCATGCTGTCATCACTCGGTAAAGCGATTTATTTTCCGAAGGAAGGCATTATAAGCCAATCGGCCGAAGCAAAAGCGAAGGCGAAGAAATTCAATGCCACGATCGGCATCGCCATCGAAGGCGGTCAACCGATGCATTTGAAAGTCATTCAAGAGACGTTGTCCTCGTACAATCCGAAGGACATTTATGAATATGCGCCACCGGCCGGCAAGCCGGAGCTCCGAACTGCCTGGAGAAGCAAGATGCTGAAGGAGAATCCTTCGCTTGAAGGCAAGCCGTTCGGCAATCCTGTCGTTACGAACGCACTGACACATGGCCTGAGCATCGTGGCCGATCTCTTCGCGGATGAGGGTGACGCGGTAGTTATCCCCAACAAGAACTGGGAGAACTATGAGCTGACTTTCGGCGTACGCCGCGGTGCGGTGATGGTCGAATATCCGCTTTATAACGAGAGCCAGCGTTTCAACAGTGCAGGACTGCGCGAGGCTCTTCTTGCCCAGAAGAACAAAGGCAAAGCGATCGTTGTGCTTAATTTCCCGAACAATCCGACCGGCTACACGCCAGGCATACAGGAAGGCGCGGAGATCGTGGCCGCGATCCGCGATGCCGCTGAAGCCGGCGTTAACGTCGTAGTTGTCACTGATGACGCATACTTCGGCCTCTTCTTCGAGGATTCCATGCATGAATCGCTGTTCGGCAAGCTTGCCGACCTGCACCCCCGCGTGCTCGCGGTCAAGGTTGACGGTGCGACCAAGGAAGAATATGTATGGGGGTTCCGTGTCGGCTTCATTACGTATGCCGGAAAATCCGAAGCGATGCTTACGGCTCTCGAGCAGAAAACGCTCGGCATAATCCGTGCAACAATTTCGAGCGGTCCGCATCCGTCGCAGACATTCGTGCTGCGCGCGCTGCAATCTCCGGAATTCGAAGCTCAGAAGGCGGAGAAATCCGCAATTATGAAAGGCCGCGCCAATCGCGTGAAGTCGCTGCTGGACAGCGGCCGTTATGGCGACATATGGTCGTACTACCCGTTCAATTCCGGGTATTTCATGTGCCTGAAGCTGAACAACGTCAGCGCCGAAACGGTGCGCAAGCAGCTGCTGGAGGAATACGAAGTCGGGACGATCGCACTTGGCGAGACCGATCTGCGCGTTGCCTTCTCGTGCATCGAGGAGCCGAACCTTGAAGAGCTGTTCGACACGATTCATAAAGCGGTGCAGGATGTTACAGTGACAAGCCAATAATGCAAGCCGCCTTCAGCGCCGGAAAACGAACTAATGTTTTCCGGCGCTGCATTTTTGTCAACTTATGCATGTGCAATAAGAGGGAACCGAAACTCTAAGGGGATAACAATCGATGCCGACTTAACAAACAGCTGATCTTCATTCTGATCAAGGGGTTCGGCTTTTGCGTCGCAGGTGAATATATCCGGGGTAAAATAAAATTGAACATTTGTCGTATCGTTACCCCCTATTTCAATCAGCAAACCTGTAAAATCGACATTTTCGCTGCTTATTACATCATATAAATGCAGTGTTTTTCCCTCGTGCTTACAGACAATGATTGCTTGGCTGCTCTCTGAGTAATACAGGCAGTCCCGGAACATGTTCAGTGCATGGAACATAAAAATACCCCGGTCGTTTTCAACTCCAAACCGTCTGGAAACAGTCCTCCGCGTTCGCAGCTTTCTTTCGATAAGACTCAAATCTTCCTCTTCCTCAATACTCAGTTTTCGTAGTAGGGAGTTACTTCCCATTCCCCTCGGCATGTCCTTGATATCCAGCGAGAACTGCGATTCGGCGGCTGTGTTAAAGCCAAATTTCGGATACAAATCAAGCACGCTCTTATTCGCGAATAAAAAGAAAAAATCGCAATCCTGTTCGTAATGCTCCAGCACGCGGTTCATCAAGCTTGCCGAAAGCCCTCTTCCCCTGCATTCCGGATGGGTCATCACGGTTCCGATTTGGATCGCACTCTTCTTCAAGCCGTTAACGACCAGCCCCATTTTACTTATCGAAACGTTGGCCACTATCTCATCTTCATACAGGAAAGAATGGCAAATGTAACGCTCGTCCCACAATCCTTTTCTGTACCACTCGTCAAATTGTATACCAAAAATCTGCAGCGCAAGTCGATTAAAACTATCCCTGTATCTCTCATTTGTTTTGTAATCATATACATATTTCATTTCCTCACCTCTTGAGCAGCCGGTAAAACGATACGTATGACCGCTCCCACCCCAGGATTCGCCGAGTCGGCGGCAATCGAACCGCCGTGGGCCTCAACGATCGCTTTGGTAATCGCCAGCCCGATCCCCGTACCGCCGTATTCTCCTTTATAGAACCGGTCGAAGATCCGTTCCTCTTCTCCAGGCGATAACCCCTTTCCATCGTCCTCGCATACGATTTCCAATTGTCCCGCTCTCGCAATAGCCTGCACAACTACTTTCGTCTTCGCATAACGGATCCCATTGCCGATTATATTGATGAGAGCTCTCTTCAGCTTCTCGCGGTCGAAAGCGCCTGCGGAATTTAGATCCCCCGTCACCATAATCGCAATCCCCTGCTGATCGGCCAATCCCCGAACACCGGCTGCCGCTTCACCGATTATTTCCCCGATCGCAGCGGGCTCCAAGCGCAGCGCATCCGGCTGATGGTCCACCCGGGTCAAATAGATCAACTCGTCAACGACCGTCTTGAGCCGCTGGCACTGTGCTATGATGACATCCAGGCTTTCCTCGGCCTCTCTCTCCCTGACGATACCGTCTTTAATCGCCTCTGCGTTTCCTTGAATGGCCATCAGCGGCGTTTTCAATTCATGGGACGCATTCTGCAAGAAGTCGGTCTGCATCTTATCGTTCGCCCTAAGCTTATCTGCCATCACGATAAACGATTCCGCCAGCTCTCCGATTTCGTCCCCGCTGTGAACGGCAATTTCCGGAAGCTCCTTACGCGGCGAGAATCTCCGCATACCCCCGGCCAAAGACTGAATCGGCCGCGCTATGCTTCTGCCCAGCAAAGCGCCCATGCCAAGCGCTATCGTTCCGCCAATTATACCGCTGACTAGCTGAGCTCTCCGAAGCAAACGATTCAGATCGTTTACATCCTTGATCTGGACCGCCAATAAAATGCGCCCAATGGTTGCGCCTTCCTCCGAACGAATTAATCGCCGTTCAATCAGGTAATCCGCGTTGCCCTGCTGGTCAAGCTTTTGAATCGACTGAACTTCGTCTGCGCCGACGTTAGTATACAGGATACGGTTCTCGTTATCAAAAACAATCACCTTCGAGTCAATCGCATGACCTAGAATTCTTAGTTGGTGCCGGTTGATGATACGCCGGGCTGCGCTTAGGTCAGAATCAGACTTTAGCCCTTTCAGCGATCTGGCGAAAGCTTCGGCATCGATCTTCATTTGCGACCTGGCTTCCTTCAGCATATACTGGCCGGACAAGACGTGAAACGAGAGCGCGGTAATCGCAAGCACCGTAATTATAAGGGCCAGATTGCCAAGCTGCAGCTTGGTGCCGATTCTCATATTAAGCGTCAAGGCGGTAGCCGTACCCCCAAACCGTTGTGATTTGAACCGCTGAATCATGCTCGGCCAGCTTCTTGCGGATCCGTTTGACCAAATCGTCGATTAACCGCTCGTCGCCGGTATAGTCGTAGCCCCAAACCTTCTGCAGGAGCTGATCCCGTGTAAAGGGCAAATTCCGGTGAGCGGCAAGAAATTCAAACAGCGCAAACTCTCTTGACGTGAGCTTGATTTCCTGGCCCTCTTTCTGCACAAGCCGCCTGTCCGGGTGCAGCTCAATGTCCTGAAGTTTGACAAGCGCCGAGGCGGAATAACCTTTATCCAGCCTTTTGAAAATATTTTTAATCCGGACCACCAGCTCCCGCGGGCTAAACGGCTTGGTCAGATAGTCGTCCGCTCCGAGCTCCAGTCCCAGCACCCGGTCCAGCTCTTCGCCTTTGGCACTGACGAAGATGATCGGAACATCGCTCGTTTTGCGAATCTGCTTGCATAATTCCATACCGCCTACCCCCGGCATCATAATATCAAGGACCAGCAGGTCCGGCTTCATACGGGTGATTTCCGCGAGTACGCTGCTGCCGTTGTCAAATAACGTGACCTTATCACCCTCGTTTTCGATATACTTTTTCAGAATATCCCTGATGCTTTTCTCGTCATCGACAACAAAAATATGCTTCACCGGCTCCACCCTCTGTGTTTTGTTCATAAGGGAATCCCTGTTCTTCCCTCAATCAGATAAGAAAAGTATAGCTCAAAATTGATGTTTTCTGTACGAAAAAAAGGACAGGCTGCCCTGTCCTTGCTTTCACATTCCGTATTAGCTTAGAGCGGTGATCATTTGGCCCAGCAGTTCGTTCTTCTGTCCAAGCTTGGCATTAAGCTGGCCATACTTTTCGATTGCGCTGTTAATATGACTTTTAGCTTGCTCGAACTTACCTTTTTTCTCGGCCTTGCGGAACGACTTCAGTTGGTTTTTTATGCTCTTATGCAGCGACTTTATCTCTGCGTTGATCGGCTTAATTTGTTTACGAAGCCCGGCAGCCTGTTTGATAGCGTCTTTGTTGCCATTTTCTTTAGCCGCAATGGTCAAATCAATCAAATTGTCCTGCTTATTAACGATTTGCGACTTGAGCCCAAGCTGATCTACCTTTAAATTATCGATTTGATGAAGCTGGGTCTGGAACTCCTTCATCGCTTCAAGCTTATTCTCATGCTTGGACACCACTCCGCTCCCGCTAGCTGCGGGGTTTGCCGGTGCATTGTCGGCATAAGCGCTGCCTACACCTGCGAACATCATGAGGCCGATCATAATCGCCGCAACCTTTAACCTCTTCTTCATTGTCCATTTCTCCTTCACTGATTGAAATTGTACTGCATAGTTCAGTGTAAGCGGAGTATGTAGGACAAACCGGACAAAATTGTGGAAAAAGTATGTGAAAATCTCACCGGGTGTACGGCGGCTGTCCATTCGAAGCGGCTAATCCTCTTCTAAAGCTTTCCGGTAGCTGCGCTTCAGCCGGCCCGGCCTTATCGCCAGCACATAGCAGGCGATAAGAGCGGCTGCGGCTGCCGCCGGGGCTGCTGCGCCCCGGCCCGGGAGCAGCAGCGCATGCGGCAGCCAGAGCGCGGCGCCGCAAATCAGCGAAGCGGCGCGGTCGATCCGGATCAGCGCCGCAAGACGCGAGCTGTCCGGCAGCGGATATACATGCCGCCACACGGAGTGACGGTGCGACTGCGCCAGCGAACCGAGCTGTATCCCGAGAAACCAGACGAACAGCAGGCATACGCCCGCAGCGCCCCAGCCCGACCACAATGCGGAATACGCCGAAAGCCAGCCCGCGATAATGCCGAAGACGGTCAACCGAAGCAGAATACCGCCAAGCTCCGTCCTAATCAGCGTGTACGCATACAAATAAACAAATGCGTTCGGTTTGCCATAACGGATTCGCGCAGCCAGCCAAGACGCGTACCTGCGAGGAGCCACCTGAGAACTCTCCGCCGGCACATCGATGAAGGCGCTGAAGAATACCGAGTATCTCCGCCGCGTCCGCGCTTCTTCTGCGATTAGCGTCAGCCACGGCAGCGGATAACGCTGCAGGCGTCTGTAGAGCAGCGCCAACAACCCGGCAGCCGCGATAAGGTATAGTGCCGCCCGCCATGGCGCTGTTTGCAGCAGCGCGGCGATTCCAACGGCAGTGACCGCCCATCGCAGCATGCGGACGCCGCGCCGCATTCCGCGCCATGCAAGCTGCCTCTCCCGCCAGGCAGCGGCGCTGTTAAGCAGCTTGAGCAGAACTGCCGCAGCAAGAAGCAGCGGCGCGGCCAACTGCCCTGGGCCATGCAGATACAGCGGAATGAAAATCAAACACACGACTGCCGCCGCAATCACACCCGCGATGCCGTTATAGAGAAACGACCGTCGCAGATACGCATTCATTTCCGCCTCTCGGGGCACAAGAAAGACGACGTCAGCCTCACGCAGCCATGTCCTTAGCGGGCTCCAGCAGACGACCGGCGTCAGCGCAGCTGTGCCGGTAAGCGTAAAAGGAAATGCCGCAGGCATATGCTGCAGCAGCCATATATATCCCGCCGCGCCTGCGAGCAGCAGCATGATTGTTACGCCGGGAACGCCGCTCTGAGCCATATAACGGAGGTAGGGCATCGATTCCCGCCAGAAGGCGCCGGCCCGCGAGCTCCAGAGCGACCTAACCGACCGGTCCATTTGATCCCCCATCCGTTACAAGCCGGTAGAAAGCCTCCTCAAGTGAGCCGCTCCCGCTCCGCAGACCTGCAGCCGCACATACATCCTCCAGCGTACCCTGCGCGATTATGACTCCTTGATGCAGGACGATGAAACGATGGCAGTATGATTCCACTGTGGAGAGAATATGCGAGCTCATGAATACGGCCGAACCCTCCTTTGTAACCTCCACCAGCTTATCCAGCAGCGAACGGATCCCAAGCGGATCAAGACCGAGAAACGGTTCATCGATAACATACAGCGCAGGCCTGGCCAGGAGCGCGTTCATGATCATTACCTTCTGCCGCATTCCCTTGGACAAGTGCGCCGCGAACGAACCGCGTTTGCCCGTCATATAGAACTCCTCCATCAACCGTGCGCTTCTCTCTTCATAGCTCGGCTCCTCAACCCCATAGGCCATACCGGTCAGCCGCAGATGCTCCTCAACCGTGAGCTCGTCGAAGAGCAGCGGCGTTTCCGGCACATAGGCCAGAGCGCCGCGATACTGCTCCGGATGCTGCTCCAGTGTCAAGCCTTGTATTCGGACCTCGCCTTGATGCGGCTGCATCAGCCCGAGAATATGTTTGATCGCAGTGCTTTTTCCTGCGCCGTTAAGTCCGATCAAGCCAACCATTTCGCCGGCGCGAACCTCGAAAGACAAGCCGTGGAGCACAGGCTTGCGCGGACTGTAGCCGCCTGTCAATTGAACAACTTCAAGTACCTGTTCCATCACAATTCACCTCATGAGAACCATTATACCGGAAATTGGGAGGCAAACGAAAACCCCCTGCCGGCTCACGCCGTAGGGGGGGAATTTTCTATCCTATGTAGATGCAGCAGCTTTAACTTTCTTTATACTGACTTGCAGGGAAGTTCAACATAAAATATTGTTCCTTTTCTTAGTTCGCTTTCAACGTGGACATGACCGCCATGTTCATGGATCGTAGTAAACACCTGCGTCAGACCCATTCCGGTACCGTCGGTCTTGGTGGAGAAGAAAGGAGTTCCAAGAATTCTTATTTGCTCTTTCGGAATGCCCATGCCCGTATCGTGAATCTTGACGTGAATTCTGCCGTTCTTGTAGAAATGTTCGACTATGATTTCACCTTTTCCCTCGATTGCTTCGACCGCGTTCTTAATGAGATTGAAAAAAGCCTTTAAAATCAAGTTCTTCTTTCCTACAACTTCCCGGTCGCTGTCCCGGAATATCTTGGTCACCGTCACGTTGTAAAGCTTTTCCTGGAAAAGAAAAATTAACGAATCAAGCTCAGAGCATAGATTGATCGATACGTTCGCTTCATTGTCGAAATCCGGTTTAGCTACCTGAAGTAAATTGTTTAAGGTCTTAATGGCGTTATCCAATTCATCGACGATGATCGGAAAGTAAGAATGGTTCAATTCCTTCTGCAGCAATTGGAAGAACCCCTTCACCGTAGTTAACGGGTTTCTCACCTCATGCGCTATGCCGGCTGCCATCTGACCGATCGATGATAATTTCTCCAGGTTATAAATTCTGCTCTCCGTATTTTTTCGTATCGTAATGTCACGAACCCTGATTTGAGCGAGAGTCTGATGGTCTACAATGTAGGGGGCCGCCATCACTTCAACATCAATCATCTCACCGTCGGATTTGATCATTTTTTGCTCCATCAGCTCGGTCACTTCCCCTCTGCCGACTCTTTCGAGCCGTTCGCGGAAGATATCGTGGAAAACAGGATGTAAAAAACGATCGAATTCTACGCCGATAATCTGATCGGGATATTTTAGGCCAAGCAGGTCAAATGCGGCCTGGTTGACATAAATCACCTTGCAATCTTGAAGTACGAAAATGGTATCGAGCGAGTATTTTACTAATTGGGAAAAATCCAACTCCGAATTACCGAAACTTTTCAATGGTTTCCACTCCCGATTCGCCCTTTCTAGCAACTTCCTCCGCTTTAATTCAACTTCCAGTATAAGCAGGAAATCCCGATCGGTATCACCTTCAATGCTTTTAAGGTAAATGTCAAGTATCTCATCGTCGCTGACTTTCTGGAGCATAGATTAATCACCGTACTTTGTTTACTACCGGCATCTCCACGCATTGTTCTATCTTCCTGCACAGCTGCCGATGATGGGATGGGATAGGATAAGCTCGATCAAACCGTTGTGAGAAGTTTCTCCTATAAAATACAAGTTTAGCATAATCCGGTTCGATTTCCTCAATCCATTATTTTCATATCGGCAGACCCTATAATTCGCTCAATGAAATTTATGTCCTGCTCGGCTTATGCTTGAATGAAATCTGTCCGGTCCTTTTTACTCATCTGTTTGTATCACGGATAACCCTCTATGATACACGTTTCTATAAGGTTATCATAGATCTATCTTTTTATAAAGTTCGTTCTAAAGTTCGACTCTATCGGCCTGCCTTCCTTCTTTTTTTATGTTAAAATATAGATTCAGCCAAAAGTAAACTGAAACTTTTTCCCAGAGACTGCGTCTCTATAATTGAAGAAAATTAAGAGGAGATTGATTGAAAAATGAATACTGACATCCAGACGTCGACACAAAGCGACTATGAGCCGCGACCGCGAAAAAACAGGTCGTCCGTCCCCTTGTTCCTTGCCGTTTGGGTACTACTGATTGCCGCAGGCCTGCTGGGCACGATTTGGTATACGGGCAAGATCAAGCAGAAGCTGACAGTCGAGATCGGGCACCAAACCGCGCAGCAAATCGCAGCGATGCAAACCGATTACGAAGCGCAGCTAAAAAAACTGGAGACGAATTTCTCGAGTGAAATATCGAAGGTTCAGGGTAAAGTGGACGCGCTTAACGAGCTGCTGGAATTCTCCAAGGATAACGCGAGCAGCAAGACTGACAACAGCAATAAGCTGTATACCCAAATAAGCGATGTACAGAAGAAGCTGAACGAGCTGCAAAAAGACCTGGATGTGCTCAAATGATGATCACGGTCAAACAGGTCAACCGTTTATGTATGCTAACCTGTGCTCCTTTTATCGGTCTGATGATTTACTTGTTGGTATCGAACATGACTTTCACGCTGCCTCAAGAAGCTTTTCCGGCAAAAACCGTAAGCCTTCCGGTTATTCCTGCCGCGACGAAGAATCTGCTTACGGGGCTTGATCATGCAAAACATACGGCTATTGGCACAGCCAAGTCCATCAAACGGACGGTCGAGCTTTATCATGCAACGAACGAGACAATGAGTGCGATAGTAAGGACTGCTTCCGCTCAGGCGGACAGGCCGGAAAAAATATATGATGCCAGAATTACCCGGAAAATCGGGACCCCTCTTCAAAGCATACAGTCCGATAACTTGCGGGCGCAGCTGTTCGCCGTTCATGCAGAGAACTTCAGCGGCTATGCGCTTAAAGTCAAGCTGAAGACCGACAACGCAATGAAGATGGTGCTGGGCAAAGATAAATTCGGCGGCGCTGAGACGACGCTTGCCGCCGTGAAGCGTTACAATGCCATTGCCGGCGTTAACGCCGGCGGCTTCTCGGACGACCGGGGAAAGCGGTACCCGCTCAGCACAACTGTAATAGACGGCAAATATTTGAGCGGCTTCGAGCCGACCTATAAGGACCTGTTCTTTGTCGGACTCAATGAGAGCATGAAGCTGATCGGCGGCAAATATCAGGATAGAGCTCAGCTGGACAGTCAAAAACCGAAATTCGGCGCATCCTTCGTCCCGGTACTGCTTAAAAACGGCGTAACGCAGCCCATTCCGGCCAAATGGCAGTCAAGTCCGCTGCGAGCTCCAAGAACGGTAATTGCAAACTACAAGGACAATCAACTGCTGTTTCTCGTCATCGACGGGTATAACGAAAGCGGCAGCTCGGGAGCGACGCTGGAGGAGATGCAAATACTGCTCTCCAGATTCGGCGCTGTGGACGGCTATAACCTGGACGGAGGGGGATCTTCCTCGCTCATCTTTAACGGCCGTGTCATTAACCATCCGTCGGATGGCGCTCTTCGGGCACTGGCGACGAACTTTTTGTTTTTTAAATAGACCGTAATATAAACCCTATAGAACAGCAAAAACGCCGACCGGCTCTCGGTTGGCGTTTTTGTGTTTTTATATATCGATCTCAATTTCCATACCGCAAAACGCGGTCTCAATATCGCCTTTGTAGACTTCACCGAATTCCGAGGCAAGCCGGTCCACAAAGCCGAAATGCGGCAAATGCGTCAAAACGGCCTTTTTCACGCCCGCTTCCTTCGCCAGCTGTCCAGCCTCGACACTGTTCATATGGCCGTACTTTCTCGCATCCTTGATGCTTTTGTAGAAAGACGTTTCCACGATTAACACATCCGCATCCGCACAGTGTGGAATAAGCGACTCGTGAAAATACGTATCCGCCGTGTAGACAATCTTTCGTTTCCCGAACTGTATTATCAAACCCAGGCAATATGCCTCGTGGAACGTCTTGAAAAAAGTGAAATCCAGGCTGCCGTCCCGCATCGTTTCACCGTCACCAATTCTGCGGATTTCGGACCCCGGCATCGATTTATGGGTTAAGTCGACGTCCAGCTCGGCAGCATAATAAATCGGAAGTGTTTGACTCCGATTGCCCAAATCCATATCGATTAAACTTGCATACTGAAGGCAACCGAGGTCGGCTGTATGATCGTGATGCTTATGTGAAATGTATACGCCGTCCAGCTCGTCAAGCCGCTTATACCTCTGCACCTGCGCAAGCACGCCGCTGCCGCAATCGATGAGTAAGCAGCGGCCCTCATGCTCAAGCAAATACCCCGCCGTAGCTTCGCCTGCTTTCGGATATGCGCCCCATGGACCAAGAACCGTTATATTCATTGATTGTCCGCCCCCAATTCGTAAAGTAACGCCAGAGCGTAAGCGCCCGGTACCATGTAATGGCTCGCCAGCTCGTGCTTGCCCGATCTGAAGAACATTCGGACAAGCGAGCTGTTCGTCTGCATATGCTGCGTGTAAGGAGACATGTACACCGTTTCGGCATCTGTCGTGTTTCGGATATATTGTTCCAGCTGAAGCTCATACTCCAAATCCGTCGCATTGCGAATCCCCCGGATAACGGCGCTTATTCCGTTCGCATTAATGTAATCCGCAACAATTCCTTCAAACGGGGAAATAACGGTTCGTTCGGTTAATTGCTCCGGAATGGACCGTCTGACCAAATCCGTACGCTGCTCCAGCGAGAACAAATGCTGCTTTTCGCGGTTATTCGCCACTACGATGTGAATCGTATCAAACAGTTTGAAAGCACGTTCAATAACCGAAACGTGACCGAGCGTGATCGGATCGAAGCTTCCCGCATAAACGGCCTTCATAGGAGTTCCACCTCTCGCTCGTTTTCCTTAAATTGTAGCACATCCCGGCTGATAGAGGAGATTTTGAATAATTAATTTCATGCTGTAACTGTATAGCGGAGAATTTGTTATACTGTGGACATCTTTCACAATGGGAGGTTGGCGAAATGACCGTCAAGCCACAGCTTGTCCTGGATGCCGGCGGTGTGCTGGTTACGAATTTAAGTCCTCTATTCTGGCGGGAGCTTGCCGGGCAGGCGGAAGTCCCCTATGACCGGTTGTATGCGAATTACAGGCGGGAGATAAGTGAGTCATTATGGACCGGAGAAATAGCGGAGGAGGAATTCTGGAGCTGGCTGAGCAAGCAATTGCCTTCAGCGGACCCCGGCCAAGCGCGCCGGTTGCTGGCCATGAATTTAAAGCCTTTGCCCGCTTTAGACAAGCTTAACGAATGGTGCCGGGACATCGATATCCATCTGTTGAGCAATCATCGGATCGAATGGCTTTCTCCGATTATAGATTCTATACGGCCCTGCTTAAAGAGCGTGACCGTCTCCAGCACGGTCGGCTGCTCCAAACCGCATCCGGCTATATATGAATGTGCTGTCTCCAATCTCGCTTCAACCCGAAACGTCCTGTTCGTTGACGATCAGGCGAAAAACTTTGAACAGGCCTCTATTCTAGGTTGGAACACATTGCTTGCGGATCCGCAAGGAGACTGGACCGAGAAGGTGTTTTCCCTCTTATTCGGGACGGCTTCGGACTAACTAAGCAGCTTGATTCCGGTTCCAACGGTTATAGAAAGCGCACGGCGGTGCCGCTGACCTCCGCCGTGCGCGCTTTGCCATCACATCACCGGCATTGTAGGCCGATATGACGCTGATACCGTTCGGGCGAAGGATTTTACGGGCGTTCTCCATCGCGGCGATCCGCTCCTGATCGGCCCATATATCGCCCCGCCGACCGAGTTGATGCGGTCCTGACCGCTTAGCGATTCAAAGCCGATGCTAATGCCTTCGTTTTTCTTCAGCTTGCCAGTCGAGGATTGGTTCAGCAACATGACTGTATTTTCCGGAACGAAGGCTAATCCTTCCGTATTAAAGCCGTTCAAAGCGCCGACGCTGGAAAATAAGATTTATGTCACGTACACGTTCAGCGAGGGCGACAATTTCCAGTACAACCAGCACCGGATGCGGAATATTTGGGATGACCCGAACCGCGGAAAGGTACCGATCAACTGGACTTCGAGTCCGTTGCTTTACGACGGCGCTCCCGCCATTTTGAATTATTACCAATCGGGCGCAACGGAGAACGACCTGCTCATCGCCGGGCCTTCGGGCGCCGGGTATTTCTACCCGAATGCTTGGCCGGACAATACGTTCCCTGATTTCCTGAAGCGGTCTTACTCCTATTTGAGAAAGACCGGAATAACGATTCCTTACGTGCTAAACCGAATCGACGGTCAGAACGTTCCGCTGAGCGAACTGAGGTCTGCCGCCTATCGGGATGAATATGATGCCCCCGGACTGTTCCTCAGCTGGGAGAACCGGTATGGCGTGGAATTGATGAACGGAGACCTCCCCGTGTCGACAATCCAGGGTATCAGCACCGCACAAGACGGCAAGAACATCTTGGCGGAGGCCAAAGCGAACTGGGACGGGAATTCACCGATGTTCGTCTCAATTGGACTGCTTGCCTGGAGCATGACACCCTCGGATGTCGTGGCCATTACCGAATCGCTCGGACCGGAGTTTAAAGCCGTTCTGGCGGATCAATATTTCTCCCTCATCCGCGAAGCGAACAGACTTCCTCTGAAGCCGTAATACTAGCCTCTTCCAGGGAGTGCAGCGCAATGCCGATACCGATAGTGAAACCTGTTTTGACCCTTCATCGTAATACGCTAAGTACGGTATTCATTATCCGAAAATTGGAGGGGTTACAATGTTTAACCGGTTATTAGCAAGCATTGGAATCGGAGCTGCGCAAATCGATACGCTTTTGGAGAAAACCCGGTACGCTCCGGGGGAAACTATCAACGGCGTCGTCCGGATCAAGGGCGGCAGTGTGGAGCAGCGAATCGAAGCGATCTCTTTGTCTGTCATGACGGAATATTTGAAGGAATCGGGCGACAATAAATATTATAAGCATGGCGAAGTCGCACGATTTCATGTAAGCGCTCCGTTCATGCTGCAGTCAGGCGAGAACCGTGAGGTTCCATTCAGTTTCGTTCTGCCGGAGAACACTCCGCTCTCGATCGGCAGAACGCCGGTCTGGGTAAAAACGGAACTGGATATCCGCGGAGGCGTTGACCCCGGTGACAACGACCGGATCGAGGTAGTCCCTACACCTCAGATTAGGACGGTATTTGAAGCGCTTGAGCTTCTTGACTTTCGGCTCCGCAAAGCCGACTGCGAGCATTCCTACAAGCACGGCGGACAGCTGCCGTTTGTCCAGGAGTTTGAGTTCGCGCCGGGCGGGCAGTTTCGCGGACGCTTGGATGAACTGGAGGTTATGTTCTTAGGCGGCAGCGATGGAGGACTGGAGCTGCTGCTGCAGATCGACCGCCGGGCACGGGGGCTTTCCAGCTTTCTCTCCGAGGCGCTCGACATGGATGAATCGTTCGTGCGCATTCGGCTGTCGGGCCGGGAGCTTGAGGCCGGTCCGCAGGGTGTCGCGAAGCTGCTTGCGGACACCATCGCACGCTATTGCTGATAATTTAATAAGCCTCCCCGTCAGGGGAGGCTTATCTTATGATTATCGGGTTTTTCGCATGCTTAACTCAGCCTTACAGATTGATCACTCTGCCGGTTTCCTGCGATTCGAAAGCGGCCAGAATTACGGCCAGCGACTTTCTGCCTTCTTCTCCTGAAATAGAAGGAGGCGTGTTCGTGATCAGACTGTTGATAAATGCGTCTACGACACCGCTTGTCTCCTGTTTATCGTTGGTAGAGATTGCGCCGACATTATATCGTTCAACCGATCCGTTCGTCAGCTCTACTATGATTTGATCATGAGGATCAGTGCCGATCTTCATGACGCCCTTCTCGCACCAAAGTACGGTACTGTTATCCTCGCCCTTGTAATAAGTCCAGCTTGCCACAAGCGTGCCGATCGCGCCGCTTCTCATCCGGAGAAGACAGGTAGCGTTATCGTCCACTTCCGTGCCTTTCTTATCCAATGTGCCGATAAAACCGGTTACTTGGGCGACTTCATCGTCAAGCAAATAACGGATCAAATCGGATTTGTGCACGCCCAAATCGCCCATCGCACCCATAACCGCTTCTTCCTTGCGGAAAAACCAGCTTCCCGGTCCGTCTACGCTCCAATACTCGGGTCCAGGGTGGCCGAAGGACGTACGGAATGTCAGCACCCTGCCGAGATGGCCCTTCTGCAGCAGCTCTTTCGCCTTGACATGCGGCGGCATCAGCCGCTGGTTATGGCCCACCATCAGGAAGACGTTATTGCTGCGGGCGGCTTCGATCATAGCCTCCGCTTCCGCATCGGAGGCGGCCATCGGCTTCTCGACGAGCACATGCGCTCCGGCTTCTGCCGCTGCGATCGCAACCGGGGCATGCAGTGCATTCGGGGTGCATACACTTACCGCATCCGGTTTAATTTCACTCAGCATGTCCTCATAACTCGAATAAGCCTTCGCTCCGTATTTATTCGCATATTTCTGCGCGCGTTCCGTCACCGGATCGCAGAAAGCGACAAACTCCACGTTCGGATTAGCCGCATATTCCGGAATATGCCGTCTTTGAGCAATAGCTCCGCAGCCGACAACCGCAACCTTAATCTTGTCCATTATTCACATGACTCCTCTTTATTTTATAGGAAAATGATAGCCTGTTTAGGCTTTATAACCGTTGCTTTCCAGCCATTTCATACTCGTTCGAACGGATTCCAGCGGAGGATTCGCACAGGTGTCCTGTTCTACAATGAGCCAATCCACTTCCGCCTGCTTGGCCGATCCGATAATATCGTGAAGAGCCAAGTCTCCTTCTCCCAGTTCGACGGTATCGATTCGCGCCCCAGGCTCTCCATTGCGGAAATCCTTCAGGTGAAGCAGCGGCAGACGGCCCTTATATTTAGCGATGTAGGCAAGAGGGTCTTGCCCCGCATATTGTACCCAGCCGATGTCCATCTCCACTTTGAGCAAATCCGCATCAACGGAGCTGTACATGGAATCGAATACGAATTCGCCGTCAATCTTGTCCGCAAATTCAAAGTCGTGATTATGATACGCAAACTGAAGCCCTTCCTTCCGAAGCCGCTCCCCGAATCCTTCGAATTTCTTGAACAGCCCGCGCCAGAAGGCTTCCCCGCCGCTAAGCTGCTCGGCCGTCAAATACGGACAAATCACATAGCTTGCGCCGACCGTTTTCAGGTAGGCGATTTCCTCGTCCAGATTTTCCTCCAGACGCTGAAGGCTAACATGGCTGCCGAATGCCTCCAGTCCAAGCTCCTTCAACAAATCGCGCATCTCTTCAGCAGAAGCGTTACCATATCCGGCGAATTCCACCCCTTGATAGCCCATCGCAGCAATCTGGCGCAGTGTGCCGGGAAAATCTGCGGCTGTGTCATCGCGAACGGTATACAATTGCAATCCGATTTTCACTGTTAGCTGACATCCTTCCATTATTAGTTTACCTATCTGACTACAATTATAGTGGAAAAGCGTCGGTTTCGAGATGTAGAATATAATAATAACATGAACAATATTGCTATTAAAAATGAGGTCGACGCCATGTTCTCTGAAATTATGCACTGCAGCTATTCCTATCATTCCGAACCTTTTGAACTCGGGTATCCTGACGGACTTCATGCTTATGTATTCCGCCTACAAACAGAAGGCTCATGCGAAGCGCTGGTAGAAGGCAAAATGCAGCGTATCGAATCCGGCGATTTAATGCTGTTCAAGCCCGGCGATTCGTACCAGCTTAACATTTACGGACATAACACAGATCAGGATAACGGAGGCGCCGGAGTGTCCAGCGGGGATTATTTTGTCATCTGCCGGGGACTTTGGGTGGATGAGTGGTGGAACCGAAAGGAACGTCCCCGGAAGGCAAAGGTCGTTGCCGATGAGAGACTGCTGTCGACCTGGCGGGCACTAATACTGGAGAAACGCCGGTTTCTGGAAGAGGACAGGGAAATGGCCGATTATTTGCTGCGCGCTCTCTGTCTCGGACTTGACCGGGCGATGATCACCCAGTCCGCGCTGCAAGGAAAATCGTTCATCGCCACAAGAATGAAAAATTTCATCGACGAACGGGCTGGCGAACCTTTCCTCATTCGGGATATTGCCGGCCATGTCAAGCTGAGCGTGTCGCGTACGATTCACCTGTTTAAGGAATGCTTCGGCATGACGATTATTCAATATACTCACAATGTCCGTTTGTCCATGGCAATGGAACGAATGAAGTTCAGTACGATGACGCTGGAGCAGATCGCCGAAACATGCGGATTCGGCAGCTACTCTTATTTCTACCGGGTATTCCGGCAAAAACACGGCATTTCTCCTGCCGAATATCGCGTGACGAAGCTTTAATATAATCAAGGTACACAAATACGATCGAAACACACTCAGTTGGCACATACGCTAAAGCCGAGGTAGAGGTTATTGAAGAGAGCCGCTTTCTATATAAAGTAATGAACATTTTGTTGAACAGGAAAAACAGGAGGTGCTATTTTGAGCAAAATGCTTCTTCTATGTGTTTTTTTATCATCCATCCTTTCTGCTTGTTCTCAAGACGATAACGAATTTGAATCCGAAACGTTGTATCATTACAGTGGAGAGATGCTTAGTCTGGTAGACCAAAGTAAAAGCGATTATTCAAAGGAACTAGGAATTCTTTATACTTTAATGCTTCTTGATTTTCGTCCTCAAGAACCTGTCTTTGAAAAATTTATAGATTCTTATAGTGGTTCTTCAGAAAGAAACGGTCATATTGTAATCACAGAAAGAACAAAAATATATATCCCAAAAGATACAAATTTAAAAACCTTAATTTCAGCTTCTGAATTGGGCAAACATGTAAAACCGACTGGAGCAGGGGACTATCCTAAACTGGAATTTTGGGTAACACCTTATAAAGAATCAGATTATGAAGTTGAAGCAGTAGAAATTAATTTGTTATTATAGCAATAAGTTGCTGAAAATAACGTTATAGGCTTCTTACAGGTCTTCTTTGCGGTATGTAACACGATGACCTTCGCAGGATCTATGAAAAAAGGAGCGGCGTCTGTGAACGCGCTCCAGTTTCG
This sequence comes from Paenibacillus sp. sptzw28, assembly GCF_019550795.1. Taxonomy (NCBI): domain Bacteria; kingdom Bacillati; phylum Bacillota; class Bacilli; order Caryophanales; family Paenibacillaceae; genus Paenibacillus; species Paenibacillus sp. sptzw28. The sequence goes on along the minus strand of NZ_CP080545.1, from coordinate 1,922,182 downwards.
CAATTATTTGAGGTTATTTTTTTTAACGACGGAAATTCCAATCGTCCGTACTGTATTTTTGCTCCAGGAGCCGCTGAGCAAGTCCTTGCTCATAACCGGTCATTTCATCTTCGGCAAGCTCTGCGTCAAGCCCTTCGGCAAACCCGTCACGAAACGCTTCTTCAGCATCTTTTATCGTAATTGGCGGCTTCCCCTTCTCCGCCAGACAAGTGTTTATGGCGGCGGCTTTCTCCTTGAAGGATTGCTTCATCCGGTCCTTCGCCCTGACGCTGGAAAAGCGCAGCAAATCGAACAGCAGATCGGTGTCAACATCGAGAAGAACGGAACCATGCTGCAAAATGACGCCTTTGGAGCGCATTTGCGCGCTTCCGGCAATTTTGCGGCCCTCTACGACGAGCTCGTAACGGGAGGGGGAGTCGAAGCAGGCGGAGGAAACATCGGCGGGAATGCCTGCCGAATCACCATCGGTCTTTGCAAGTCCGACCATGACCGCATCCAGTCCCAGTTTGCGGAAACCGTGCAAAAGCCCGGAGCTCAGCACACGGTAAGCCTCCGTTACACTCTTCGGGACGCCGGGATAGGACTCTGAAACGATGATGCTGTACGTAAGCTCTTGATCATGCAGCACCGCCCGTCCGCCGGTCGCCCGCCGCACAAAGCCTACGCCGCGCCCGCGCACCATTTGCAGATCAACCTCGCGCTCCGCCCGTTGAAAGTAGCCGATCGAGAGTGTCGGCGGATTCCACCCGTAGAACCGGACTGTCGGGGGCGTTCCGCCCTCGCTGTGGGCGATGAGCATCGCTTCGTCGATAGCCATATTTTCAGCCGGAGGACGGCTGCCGGTATGTATGTATCTCCACTGCATTGCTCGTCCGCCCTTCCGCTGCATTCCGACTCACCATACTCTTCATTTCCATTCAACTAAACACTCTTAATCGGCGATCGCGCGGTAGCCCTCTGCGGTCAGCAGCTTCTTAAGCGCATCGTCAACGCTGCCTTCCACAGCCACCTCGACGATCCAGCCCCCATCGTACGGTTCACTGTTGATCAGCTCCGGTAAATCCACCAACGTTTCATTCACTTTCGTTACCGTACCGGGAACTGGACAGTACAGCTCCGAGACGGTCTTGACCGATTCAATCGTCCCCATGCTGTCTCCTGCCGCGACCTTCGTTCCGGGTTCCGGAAATTCGACGAATACGATGTCGCCGAGCTGGCTTTGCGCATAATCGGTAATGCCGATCCGTACTGTGTTACCTTCAATCGATTGCACCCATTCGTGCTCGTCGCTGTATGCCAGCCCATCTCTAACTTCACTCATCGTTTACGCCTCTTTTCCAAAGTATTGTGCGGTATGAATAAGTATAACAAAAAGGACAGAGAGAAGGCGATGCCGCCTTTTCTCCGCCCTGTAAACCTCAAGCGTACGCTCACTGTCGGAACCGGCAAGCCCTTCACCTTCAGTGACCTTCACGCTCTACGGAGCTTCATCGAATGGTGGTACCGCTTCCTGTTCCTGTATCTCCCAAAGCATAAATCAACCGTCTCGGCAATGTCAATATAGCTGACAGAAAACATAAAGAATTAAAAAATAACCGCTGAAATCTTGAATTTGGTCCGTTCGATCAATTGACACCTAGACTTCGAAAGCATGGCAAGCTGCAGACAAATCCGCATATTTGCAAATGATATTGGAAGCGCCGTATGCGCAGGGTTATCTGACGTCGTGAATGGGCCGTTGTATTCAACTATGTCTCTTTTTGCTGAACAGTAATTCCTCAGTTTGGGCGGTGTCAGACCCGTTCGAGAGGGCGAAATGGTTCCGCTGGCAGGCTAACGCGGATTGGGTCCCCGGCTCGGACTTCTCCCCCAGTTAACACTATACCCATTACTCCAGCCTTTCGGACCAGGTTTCCGTATTGATCGTGGTCCAAAACTGCACTCAATAGCCCTGTCTGGAAATTATCTATTTGTACACAAGGATTGCGCAGTCCCGTAATTTCAATTACTGCTATCTTACCGATATAAAGCTTTGTTCCTGTTGGCAGTCCGAGCAAATTTATCCCTCGCGTTGTAATGTTTTCACCTAACTGCCCAAACTCGACGTGAAAACCTGCATCACGTAGTTCGTCGAATAACTCCGAGTGAAGTAAGTGAACCTGGCGAAGGTTCGGTTGATTCGGATTTTGTGCTACGCGTGAACGATGCTTTACGCTCTTTCCCATGTGTGCATCGGCTTCCACTCCTAGACCAGCGAGGAGCCTAATAGCCTCGAAAGTCTGTTTACTAAAGCTATGCGTTGCATTGCGGCTAACTGACAGAACTTCTCCGATCTGGGATTCAAGATTCTTTCTCATTCATAACTCACCCTCTCCCATGATTATACCTATAATCATAAAACGTCCGTTCCTGGATATCAAAAATCAACTCATCGTTTAACATAGCCAAAAATATAGGTTGACACATTTCGACGAGAAACGTTTATAATGATGCTATATAGAGGTTAATTACGACAACTGAATAAGCGGATGATGGTACAGGGAGAGATTACCGCATTACAGGTAACGCCGAAGGAGTAAGCCTATTCAGGTGAATCTCTCAGGCAAAAGGACCTATGCCGGACGCATCTCTGGAGAGAATCCTAAAGTTAAGGATCACCCAAGGTGAAACTCACACAAAGATGACACAGATAGTCATCCGGATATTTTGTGAGGTAACTCTCAGGTACAAAGGACAGAGCGGAAGGGCGGTTATGCGCGCATATGTGCGGGCATATCGATTCCTTTTGCCTGTCTTTTTTCATATCCAGAAAACGAGGTGAAGAGATGAACAGCCTGAAGCGCACGCCGCTTTTCCCGTTCTATGCCGATTACCCTGCCGCACGCTGCATCGACTTTGGCGGATGGGAGCTCCCCGTCCAGTTTTACGGCATTCAACGGGAGCATGATGCCGTACGCGGCCAAGCCGGATTGTTTGACGTATCGCATATGGGTGAATTTATCGTAACCGGCCAGTCCGCCGAAGCCTTCCTGCAGCAAATGACGACCAACGATGTGACACGTTTGTCTCCGGGCCAAGCCCAGTACACGCTGATGTGTTATCCCGAGGGCGGCGCGGTCGACGACCTGCTCGTTTATAAGCTGGCTGCAGACCGGTTCATGCTCGTGGTTAACGCATCCAATATTGATAAAGATCTGGCCTGGCTGCGCGGCCATGCAGCAGGCGGCGTTCAAATCGAGAATAAATCGGACGAGACTGCGCTTCTCGCACTCCAGGGCCCGCTGGCCGAAGCTGTCCTATCCCGTGTCACCGGTGCACCCGTGCAGTCGCTGTCATCTTTCCATTTTAAGGATAATATTATTATTTGCGGTGTTCCCGCACTCGTATCCCGTACCGGCTACACCGGCGAAGACGGTTTTGAAATTTATGCCGAGGCCGGCAAGGCCGGGCTCATATGGACAGGTCTGCTGGATGCGGGCAGGTCGGACGGTCTCATCCCGGCCGGGCTCGGGGCCCGCGATACGCTCCGCTTCGAAGCCAAGCTGCCTCTGTACGGACAGGAGCTCTCTCCTGATATTACTCCGCTTGAGGCGGGCCTTGGCTTCTTCGTCAAGCTGGACAAGGGTGATTTCATCGGCCGCGATGTGCTCGCCGCGCAGAAGCAGGCAGGTGTGACGCGTAAGCTTGTCGGCCTTGAGCTGGTCGATCGCGGCATTCCGCGGCCGCATTATTCCGTCTATGCCGACGGCTCCCTTATCGGCGAGGTCACGACCGGAACGCAGTCCCCGACGCTGAAGCGCAGCCTGGGACTTGCTCTGATCGATGCTGCATACAGCGCTCTTGATACGGAAGTGTACGTGGAAATACGCGGCAAAATGCTAAAGGCGCGTATCGTCAAAGCCCCTTTTTACAAAAACTCACCTTCAACCGGTAAAGGAGCGAAAACGTAATGAAGCATCGATATTTGCCGATGACGGAGCAGGATCAAGCCGAAATGCTGAGCACAATCGGCGTGGACTCCGTCGAGCAGCTTTTTTCCGACATCCCGGATGAGGTCCGCTATGATGGCGTCATGGAAATCTCGGATGCGATGAGCGAGCCGGCCTTGCTTAAGCATATGCGGTCGCTATCGGACCGCAACGCCGATTTTGACCGGTACACGAGCTTTCTAGGGGCGGGAATTTATGATCATCATATCCCTGTCGTTATCAACCACATCATCTCGCGTTCCGAATTTTATACCGCATATACTCCCTATCAGCCTGAAATCAGCCAAGGCGAGCTTCAGGCGATTTTCGAATTTCAATCGTATATATGCGAATTGACCGGCATGGCGGTAGCCAATGCAAGCATGTACGACGGCGCCACCGCACTGGCGGAAGCGGCTGCCCTCGCAAGCGGCGCAACCAAGCGCAAACAAATAATCGTCTCCCGCAGCGTACATCCGGAGGCCCGGGAGATTCTGCTTACATCGGCACGCGGCTTAAATCTCGATGTGATCGAGGTCGGCTGCACGAACGGCGTTACTGATATCGGGAGGCTGGAAGCGGCTATATCGGAAGAAACCGCGGCGGTAGTGCTCCAAAGCCCGAATTTCTTCGGCTGCATTGAGGATGTCCGGGCCATCGAGCCCTTGGTCCATTCGAAGAAAGGCCTTCTCGTGCTGAGCACCAATCCGCTGTCGCTCGGGCTGCTTGAATCTCCCGGCGTGCTGGGCGCGGACGTAGTCGTCGGCGATGCGCAGCCGCTCGGCATCCCCGCTTCGCTCGGCGGACCGACATGCGGCTTCTTCGCCGTATCGGAGCCGCTTATGCGCCGCATTCCGGGACGAATCGTAGGGCAGACGGTCGATCGGGACGGCAAGCGCGGCTTTGTTCTGACGCTTCAGGCGCGTGAGCAGCATATCCGGCGGGAGAAGGCGACCTCGAATATTTGCTCCAATCAGGCGCTGCTTGCGCTTTGCGCTTCCGTCTATATGTCGACAATGGGTAAACAAGGAATGCATGACGTGGCACTTCTCAATGTGCGCAAAACGCACTACGCCGCCGGACAGATGAGCAGCCCGGACGCCGCACACCCGGGGCTGACAACGCCGTTCCAGGCCCCGTTCTTCAACGAATTCGTAGTTAGGCTGCCGGAATCCGCGGATGTTCAAGCCGTGAACGCCAAGCTGCTCCGGGCCGGTTATATCGGGGGCTATGATCTCGGGGCCGCTTACCCTGAGCTGCAGGGACACATGCTGATCGCCGTCACGGAACGAAGAACGAAGGATGAAATCGATTCATTCATCCGCGAACTGGAGGAGGCCTGTATATGAAACCCGAGAAAGCGTTAATTTTCGAAATGAGCAAACCAGGCCGGGTCGCCTACTCTTTGCCCGAATGCGACGTACCGGAGACCGACCCGTCCGAGTTAATCCCAGCGTCTTTGCTGCGCAGCCGTCCGGCTGAGCTTCCTGAAGTGTACGAGGTCGATGTCATCCGCCATTACACGGAATTATCGCGCCGTAACTTCGGGGTCGACAACGGCTTCTACCCGCTCGGATCCTGCACGATGAAATACAATCCGAAGATCAACGAAGACACCGCCAGGTTTCCGGGGTTTGCCAAGATTCACCCGTATCAGCCCGAGGAAAGCATTCAGGGCGCTCTCGAGCTGCTATTTACGCTCCAGAATGATCTGGCTTCCCTGACGGGCATGGACATGGTCTCGCTGCAGCCCGCCGCAGGAGCGCATGGCGAATGGACCGGCCTAATGCTGATTCGCGCCTATCACGAGAGCCGCGGCGAGACCCGCACCAAAGTGATCGTCCCCGATTCGTCGCACGGGACGAACCCGGCCAGCGCAACAGTCGCCGGCTTTGAAACGATTACGATAAAGTCCAATTTGCAGGGCATGGTCGATCTGGATGCGCTGCGCGCGGCTGTCGGCAACGATACTGCAGCATTGATGCTGACGAATCCGAGCACCCTGGGCCTGTTTGAAAAGGATATTCGGGAAATCGCCCAAATCGTGCACGAGGCAGGAGGGCTGCTGTATTATGACGGCGCCAACTCCAACGCAATTATGGGAATTGCAAGGCCAGGCGATATGGGCTTCGACGTGGTCCATTTAAATCTCCACAAAACGATGAGCACGCCCCATGGAGGAGGCGGACCGGGTGCGGGACCTGTCGGGGTGAAAAGCAGGCTCATTCCGTTTCTGCCGAAACCTGTTGTCGGCAAGAAAGCGGACGGGACGTTCTTCTGGGACTATGACCGCCCGCAATCGATAGGCAGGGTCAAAGCCTATTACGGCAATTTCGGTATTCTCGTGCGGGCTTATACCTATATACGGACCTACGGGCCGGAGGGACTGCGCCGGGTATCGGAGTGTGCGGTGCTGAACGCCAACTATATGATGCACCGGCTCGCGCCTTACTATGAAGTTCCGTATCCGGGCGTATGCAAGCACGAATTCGTGCTGTCAGGCCGAAAGCTGAAGCAGTATGGCGTACGCACACTGGATGTGGCCAAGCGGCTGCTCGATTTCGGTTACCATCCGCCGACCATTTATTTTCCGCTCAATGTCGAGGAAGCCATCATGATCGAACCGACGGAGACGGAAAGCAAGGAAACGCTCGACGCCTTCATCGATACGATGATTCAAATCGCCCGGGAAGCCGAATCGAGCCCGGAACTCGTTGTTAACGCCCCATACGATACGGTCGTCAAGCGGCTCGACGAAACCACGGCCGCCCGCAAGCCCGTACTTAACTGTACTTGCGGGTAAGCAGCCGAAACAGCCGATCAAGATCTTGTCATTAAATGCGATGTTATAAAATATATATGGTATCGGGAGACGTAAAACGGAAGTATGAGAGAGGAGAACCGGCGCGAAGGAGCATTACGCATTGACATGGAGGTTATGAAATGGGAGCAGAGCTGCTCATTCAACTACTCATGCTCATCGTGATGATCATCGGGCTGGCAAGCGGTTCAGGGAAATCATAATGCATTAAAACCGGAAGCGCATCTGACTGCGCTTCCGGTTTTTTTCTGCTGCTTCAGTGATTCAATCGTTTCAGAGAGACGGTTTCACTCCCGACTCAGTAAGCGGCAACGCCGAGCTGATTAATCGTCTCTTCGATAAAGAACGGTTCATCTTCCGGCGTGCGCGAAGTAATGAGATTCTCGTCAACAACGACGGCTTTATCGATAAACCGGCCGCCTGCGTCGTTGATTTCGGCATGAAGCTCGGGAAATGCCGTCAAGTTGCGTCCATCCAGCAGCTGAGCTTTAGCAAGAAGCTGCGGCCCGTGGCAGATCGCCGCGATCGTTTTTCCTTCTTTGTCCATTTTCTGTATAAATTCGATGATGTGCTCACTGTCCAGCAAATGCGACGGCGACCCGCCCCCGGGAATTATTACCGCATCGTAGTCAGCCGGATCCGCTTCTGCCGCGGATAAATGAGAGGTGTATGAGACCGTACCATTCTTACCGGTTAGCTCAGCACCTTTCGTAAGGCCGATGATGACCGCTTCGTGACCGTTTTTCACGATAGCTTCGTAAGGATTTTTCATTTCAGAATCTTCGAAATCGTTCGCGAGCAAGAAAGCTACCCTCTTCGCATGTTCCATCATGAAAGGTTCACTTCCTTTCGATTTTTTTTACAAACGGCCTGCACCGCCCAGCAGGCTTATTTTCTATTACCCATTCTGCTACCCCATGAGACGCTGAAAACATAAATAAGCTCCTCGCGCCGAAGAAAGCAGGCTGGCGCGAGGAGCTTAAAGTTACAAATATTTGACCGATTTGATCTCGAAAGGCTTGAACGATAATCGAATTATGCCGTCTTTAATTTCGAGCGGCTCCAGTTCATCCTCAAGCAAGTTAATTACATAGGCTTTAACCGCAGATTCCGGCAAACGGAACAATACCGTATCCCGGCTCCCGGTAGATTCGTAGAAGCGGACAATGGTGCCTTCTCCTGCTTCCGCCTCTTTAACCGTATCAAGCACCGCCGAGCGGCTCTCAAACTGAATGAGAGATTGCTTGCTTGGCAGCCTGTCTTTGCCGGCAACTTCAGCTTCATTCCCCGCCGGAGCAGGAACCACGGTTACAGGGTGGTTAAGCTCCGCGGCCCTGCGGACAACCTCCGCTCCACGCCAATCCTGCTCGTGCGGATACAAGGAGTACGTGAATTCATGTTCGCCTTGATCGGCGGTGACATCCGGCCATTTCGGCGAGCGCAGCAGGGATAACCGGAGCGTATTCCCTTTGATATCATAGCCGTACTTGCAATCATTGAGCAGGCTGACGCCGTAGCCGCCTTCGGACATATCGGCCCAGCGGTGGCCGCAAACCTCAAACTGGGCTTGCTCCCAGCTTGTGTTGTTATGGGTTGGCCGTTCAAGGGCACCGAATGGAATTTCATAGGCAGCTTTATTCGCAACCACATCAACCGGGAATGCAACCTTGAGTAATTTATGATCCTCGTTCCACAGCACGCGGGTTTTGAAATCGACGCGCTTCTGATGATGGTAAATGATGATGTCCTGCGCGATGGCGGAGTTGTTTAACAGCCACTCGAATCTTAGCACATCGGCTGCCTTGCCTTTGGAGACGAGCTCCTTCTTGACCAGTTCAACTTCGCCGGCACGCTGTGACTCAAACCGGGGATCGATATCCCAGGCATCCCAGGAGAGCGGCTTATCGTGGAAAAATTGCAGCTCATTGGCGATCGACCCGGCGGGCAGAAGCTCGCGACCCGCGGTTTTGTCCAGCCAGCGCGTAATCTCCCCCTTGGAATTGAATTCAAGCCGGTACTGTTCCGTTTCCCACGCGTCACCCAGCACATTGCTTGCAGGATTTGCGGTCGAAACGACGTGGCCTGCAGCTGAATCCTCTGATTCTCTCAGCCAAATCGTCGTGTAGCCGAAGGCGGGAATTGACGGAACTTTTACCGACAGCGTATACCTGCCTGAAGTCGGATCATCGCAGTGGACATCGCTTTGCAGACGATTTCCCGCATGATCGAATGCACTTAGGCTGCGAGCTTCGGCGTCACCGTCGATCGTTACCACTTCAGTCCGGTTCCAGCCGAGACTGTTGAACACGACATAAGGCGTTCCTTCTCCTGCAGTCGATACTTGCGCCGCGATCGTGCGCAGCGACTGTTCTTCGCATTCTTTCCCCAGCCTGAATATCTGCTCATACTCAGTTGCCGACGTTACATAGGTCTCCGTGATCGCAGTACCCGGAATGATGTCATGGAACTGGTTGAGCAGAATCAGCTTCCAGCCTTCGCGAAGAGCCTCTCGGCCGAAGTTTGCCTGTTCCCCGGCCAGATACGGGGCCGCCATACGGCTCCAAATCTCCGCCTCGCGGTAAAGCACCTCCGCCTTGCGGTTGCTGCGTTTGTTTCGCGCATGCGTTGTATAGGTTCCGCGATGCAGCTCCAAATATAAGTCGCCGTGCCACTGTGGCAGCGTATCGCCGATTTTGCCGACTTCTTCAAAGAAAGCCGCCGCCGTGCTGAACCTGCTCTCCGGCAAACCCGGCATGAGAGGAGAACGCTGAGTGAATTCGATCATTTCGCGTGTAACTCCGCCTCCGCCGTCTCCATGCCCGTAAAGTAGCATCAGCTCATCGAGCTTGTCCTTCTGACGAAACTCTTGCCAGTGCTCCTGAATATCGCCCGGTCTTGTATGCTCGTTTAAGCCATGGTTCAAGTACGAAACAATGGACGTTCCGTCAATGCCTACCCAGTGGAACAGCTCGTAAGGGAACTTGTTGGTATCGTTCCAATTCAATTTCGTCGTCATAAAATAATCAATGCCCGCAAGCTTTAACATTTGCGGAAGCGAAGCGCAGTAACCGAACGTATCCGGCAGCCATTCGATTTGGGAGGTCTTGCCGAATTCTTCCTGGTAGAAGTTTTGCCCGTAAAGCATTTGGCGCACCAGAGACTCTCCGCTTGGAATATTTAAATCCGGCTCTACCCACATGCCGCCGACCAATTCCCAGCGGCCTTCGGCGATTCGCGCTTTGATCTTCTCATATAAGGCAGGATCGTGTTCCTTCGCGAACGCATACAGCAGCGGCTGGCTCTGTGAATAGATGAAATCGGGATACTCATCCATCAGTGTCGTCATCGTAGAGAATGTACGACTGACCTTGCGGACGGTTTCCCGTACAGGCCATAACCAGGCGACATCGATATGCGATTGGCCCACCATATGCATTAATCCGTAGGCGCGCTGTTCCGGCGCCAATGCTTGAATGCGTTCCTTCAACCCTTCCTCCGCCGACTGCAGCCATTCTCCGTCATTGAAGCGGCTTTCAAGAAAGGGCTCCGTTTCTTCCATCGTTTCATACAAGGCGCTCATCATCCTCGACCGGAGCAGATCCTTCTCGGGAAGCTGAAGCATCGCTTCATAGGCAACCTTGACGCTGTATAACAAACTCTGCAGCGGCTTGTTGACACGTACGAGCCGGATCGAAAAGCTGTGAACCGGCGGGTTGATCGTAGCTTGCGCATTTAACGGATCGACCGGTTCCGGAATCGGATCGTACAGCTCGATTTCAAGCAGCGGATTATTGCCGATTGCGCTTAAGAACAGCGGGACGAATGGGTGGTTCCGGTCGAGACCGTGATAGGACGCGCCGTTTACTCTAAGCAGACCTTCTCCTCCGCCCTCGGCGAGCAGACCAATCGAACCCGATCCCCAATGATGCGGAATTTCAATTTGTTTCTTCAGGAAATAAGTGACGCCATGCTTGCCGTCCAGCCGGTCTGTCGTGTAGAGGCCGTCCCCGTCCGGATAAAATTGATATTCACCCGGCGTGATATAACGGGCTTTCCGCATTTCCAGGTCGCGTACCGGCACCTCTTCGAGCCATTGTTTATGAGATAAGTGCTTGATAAATCTAAGAATACGATACATATGGTTACACCTCGTTCTTAACGATTAAAGACGCTGTAATGAAATCCTCGGAGTTTCTTCCGACCATGATGCGGAATTCTCCCTCTTCGACAACCGGCCGGAGCTGCTGGTCGAACAGCTGCAAATGCTCCTTCGCAAGCGTAAAGGCAACCTTCCTTGTCTCGCCCGGTTCGAGCGTCACCTTGCGGAAGCCTTTCAGCTCTTTCACAGGCCGGGTGACGGAGCTCACCTTATCGGAGACATACAGCTGCACCACTTCCGTGCCTGCGACAGCTCCAGTATTCGTAACGTTCACCGTCACGGTCGCTTCCCCATCCGCAGGGATGAGCTCCGGAGAAACAGTCAATCCGTCGTAGTCGAAGGACGTATAGCTTAAGCCGAAACCAAACGGATAACGGGGCTTCACATCGGTTTCCAAATACCGTTTGCCCCTGCTTCTCTTGGCGTTGTAGTAAACGGGCAGCTGGCCGACGTCTTTGGGTACGGAAACGGTCAATCGGCCGGAAGGATTGTAATCGCCGAACAAGATATCGGCAATAGCGTTGCCGCCTTCCTGCCCCGGATACCATGCTTCGATAATCGCATGCGCATGCTCGTCAATCCACGGCTCTACAATCTGACGGCCATTGATATACACGATAATAACAGGTTTCCCTAACTTGTGAATTTCTTGCGCCAATTCCAGCTGAACGCCGAGCAAATGAAGGCCGGTCCGGTCAATGCCTTCGCCGCATTCCATATCGCTCCACGAATGCTCTGTTACGACGGAAGCGCCCGTTCGCAGATCGATCGTACCTTCGCCGAAATCCCGTGCGCTTGATCCGCCAAGCGCCAGCACGACAACGTCGGCTTGTGCGGCGCAATCGAGCGCCCGCTCGAATCCCTCTCTGGAATCCCCTTTGATCCGGCATCCCGGCGCATATAGAATTCGGTCATCACCGCCGCCTAATTTATTGACTATACCGTCCAATAACGTGACAACCTGCTGACGAGCCTGCGGAGACGTATAATCGCCAAGCTGGTTGTAAATATGATTCGCGTTCGGTCCGATCACGGCAATCTTGCCTTTTTCCTTATCAAGAGGAAGAGCGCCGCCGTCATTTTTCAATAAAACGATCCCTTCGCGGGCAACCTGGCGCGCAAGTTCAACATGCTCATGACTGCCTATGATTTCCGCCGCTTGACGAGGATCGACATACGGCCGTTCAAACAATCCGAGGAGAAACTTGATCTCCAGTACGCGTTTTACGGCAGTATCGAGCTCATCCTCAGTAACGGTCTTGTTCTCCAGTGCCGAAAGAAGGTGCTTTCCGAACATTTCGCCCGACATCTCCATGTCGACCCCGGCTTTCAGGGAGATAGCGGCCGCTTCCTCGCCGTCCTCCGCTATATCATGGCCGTAGGCTAACATATTGATAGCGCCGCAGTCCGTAATGACGAACCCGTCAAAGCCCCATTCGTTCCTGAGCAGCTGCTGCAGCAAATATTCGCTTGATGTGCAAGGAACGCCGTCTATCTCGTTGTAAGCGGTCATAACGGAAAGAGCTCCAGCCTCGACCCCTTTACGAAACGGGAGAAGATCGTTCTCATGCAGTTCGCGCAGGCCCATATGAACAGGGCCCGCATTCCGTCCGCCTTCCGAGCTTCCGTAAGCCACAAAATGCTTCAATGTTGCAATAACACTGGTGTCGCTGTCAAGCCTCTCGCCCTGAAGTCCCTGCACGGCAGCTACTGCAAACTCACCGATCATATACGGATCTTCGCCGAAGCACTCCTCTGTCCGTCCCCAACGGGGGTCCCGGACAACATCCAGTACGGGAGAATAGGTTGCGCTGCCGCCTTGAGCGCGGGTCTCGGCTGCAACGGCGCGGCACATTTCCCGGTACAGGTCGATATTCCACGTGCTGCCAAGCAGAATCGGTACCGGAAATACAGTCGCGCCAATCGCCATATGTCCGTGCGAGCATTCCTCTCCGAACAGAATCGGAATTCCGAGCCGCGAATACTCAATCGCATAGCGCTGAATCTCATTAACCGCATGAGCGCCCTCTTCGGGTGACAGTCCGTTCTCAAGCGTAACCTCGGTCCATGGGTCTGCACGCAGCACGCCGTATAATGAACCTACGCCGCCGTTTGCAACCTGTTTCTTGAAGTCTTCATCAAGTGAAATTGTACCATTATCCTTGTGGTACGTCTTCCAGCCGAACGGTTGAATTAATTGTCCGATTTTCTCTTCAACCGTCATCAAGGCAAGCAGGCTCTTCGCCCGTTCCGCCGCCGGCAGCGACGAGTCCCTGTAATCCATACTTTCTCTCCTTTGTATGTCCAAAGACAAGCAGGAGGAAGTAAACCCGAAGGTTATACTTCCTCTTCCGCTGGTCAATCGTTATTTTTTCTGAATCGCGTCCTGATAGATCTGAATATATTTCGTCAGGTTCAGACCGTCAAAGCCTTTCACATAAGCATCCCAGTCTTTATCGATGTCTTTGTTCCCGATAATGAACTGAGCCATGCTGTTTGTTACATAATCCTTGACAGATGTCGTCAGTTGGGCTGCGCTATCGGTGTCATCCGGACGTATCCAGGAAGCTGCCGGATAGTATTCTTTTGGAGCGTACGGCTCATATTCCTTCGTCGCACGCGCCAAACGCGTTTCGTAGCCTTTCGAACTGAGCGGATCCTGCGAATAAGCGAACATTTCGCGGAATTCCTTGGACATATTTTTTGGACCCATCAGCGACCAGCTGTCGTTTCTAACCACGTTGTCAGGCAGCTTCTTCAGTCTCTCAAAGCTGTATTTCGCCGGCTGTCCCCAGATGTTCTTCTCGCCCGGCTGCGCTTTGGTCCAGCCGATTCCTTCCGTCGGTCCGTATTCGCTGTACAAAGCGCCTTCTTCGCTGTACGCATAGTCGGCGATTTTGATCGCCGCAATTTGCTGCGCTTCGCTTGCTTTGTTCGTGATCGTCATTTCGAACTCGCCGAGACCCTGCGAAACGCCGGCAAGCTGAACGCCGTTCGGCCCTTTAAGCGGCGGTACGATGACCCAGTGCTTGTGGCGGGTTATTTTATCGTCCCCAACGTTAAGCAGATAGCTGAGCAGCGCAGTGGTAATGGAGCCGACGATTTCATCGCCTTGGCGGTTGCCGAGCTGTCCGATAGCCTGATCGTTCTGCGTAAACGCAGCAGGGTCGATCAAGCCTTCCTTATACAGCTTGTGCATGTAGGCGAGGCCTTCCTTCCACTCCGGCTTGTTTGCCGCGAAATCGACCTTGCCGTCCTTAACCGTCAAATACTTATCGTTGTCGTTATAGATAAAGGAGTTCATCAGGAATGCGTCGATGTTTCCGTTCCAAACATATTTGTTTGGAGCGCCCGTGAGCGGGATTTCGTCCGCTTTCTTATTGCCGTTCGGATCTTGCGTTTTGAAGGCTTTCAGAACGGTGTACAATTCGTCCGTCGTCGTCGGTACCTTCAAACCGAGCTTGTCCAGCCACTCTTTGTTCATCCAGTACTTCTGCGAGTACGTGCAGTGGTAGCACTCATTGAGGCGGGGAAGCCCGTAAATGTTGCCGTCCGGCGATGTAATAGCGTCTTTGAAATACGGCTTCTCATCCATCACCTTCTTGATATTCGGTGCGTATTTATCGATCAGGTCGTTGAGCGGAATGAATACGCCTTGCTTGCTGTAGGTCTGGATGTCCGTATTGTTGAACTTGCCTTCCAGGAATACTTCCGGATAGTCGCCGCTTGCCAGAAGCAGCTGCCTGCGGTCCTTCAAAGCGTCAGCGGGAGCAAGGTCCCATTTAATATTAACGTTGAACTTCTTTTCAATCAATTTTGTATAATCGTTGTCTTGCAATGGTGCTTTACCTTGAGGCGCAAAGAAAGTGATATCCACGGGCGCTGCAGGTTGTTCGCTGCCAGTATTGCCTGTCTCTTTATTACTTCCAGTGCCGCCGGTGGTTGTATTACCGGTTTTATTGCCCGAGCAAGCTGAAAGCACAATACTGCTGATCAACACAATTACAAGCGTTAGCCACAATGACCTTTTCAAAACAGACTCCTCCTTAATATTTACCCTAAAAGTTTGGAATATCTGTAATACTGTGAAGCCATGATGCAGTGGTGCTGTGGTCCGGTACTACCTTCTCTTCGGCCATCACCTCCATACAGAGTTTACATAGGCTTAATTTAACCTTTCAAGGAACCGATCATGACACCCTTGACAAAATGCTTCTGCACGAAAGGATACATAATCATGACAGGAACGCATGCAACTACTATGAGCGCGTACTTGAGCACCTGCTCGAAGCCCTGGTCCCTGAGCTTCTGCGCCGTGTTCGCCAGCATTTCCGGATCGGCCGCGTTCAGGATAAGCATGTTTCGCAGTACGTACTGCAGAGGGAACAAATTCTCAGACCGCAAATAGATCAAAGCGTCGAAATAAGCGTTCCAATGTCCGACCGCGTACATAAGCGTCATGACGGCGATAATCGGTTTGGACAAAGGAAGCACGATGCTGATCAGGTAGCGTGAATCCCGGGCACCGTCTATTTGCGCCGCTTCCGCGAGCTCTTCCGGAATGGAGGTCTGGAAGAAGGTCCTGGCCACGATGACCTGAAAGACCGATAGCGCTCCAGGCAGCCACAAGGCCCAGCGGGTATCCAGCATATGAAGGTTTTTAACGAGCAAATAGGTAGGAATCAGCCCGCCGTCAAAGAACAGGGTGAACATCATCATCATCATAATGATCTTGCGTCCGACAAACCCTTTTTGAGCCAGCGGGAACGCAAGAAGCACCGTAAACAAGACGTTAATGAATGTTCCGACAACTGTATAGATAATACTGTTCCAGTAACCGAGCATCAGCTGCGAGCTTTGAAAAATCGACTTATACGCTTTAAACGACAGTTCGACCGGTAACAGCCAGACCTGGCCGGATACGACCGCGTTGGGAGAGCTGAACGACGAACTGAGAATGTAGATCAGCGGATATAAGACCGTTAGCATGATCGCTGAAAGCAGCAGATAGATGACACCGAGAAGAACACGGTCGCCGAAAGACTCTTTAATTTTGTTTTTATTGAACACAAGTGCCCGCCCCTTTCTACCACAAACTCGTTTCCGAAACTTTACGGGCAAAGAAATTTACCGTCAACAGCAAGATAAGGTTAATGACGGAATTAAACAGCCCCACCGCCGCGGAAAAACTGAAGTTCGCTCCGAGTAAACCAACTTTGTAAACGTAGGTGGATATGACCTCGGATGAGCTTGCATTTAGCGGGTTTTGCATCAGATATATTTTTTCAAACCCTACGCCCATCACGCTTCCCAAGCTTAAAATCAACATAATAACTGTGATCGGAATAAGAGAAGGCAAATCGATATGAATGATTTTTTTCCATCTTGACGCTCCGTCGATCCGTGCCGCTTCGTACAGTGAAGGATCGACTCCAGCGAGCGCCGCGATATAAATGATGGACGCGTAACCCATCTCCTGCCAGATGCCGGACCATACGTATATGGATTTGAAATATTCCGGAATCCCCATAAAATTGGTCATCGGCATCCCGAGTAACGTGAAGAAGTGGTCTACGATTCCCACATGCGGTGACAGCATCAGAATAATGATCGAAACCATGACGACCGTTGATATGAAGTGAGGCGCGTAGGTGATCATTTGGACCGAACGCTTGAAGAAGCCCGTTCTGACCTCATTGAGCGCGAGTGCCAGCACGATGGGAACCGGAAAGCCCGCAATCAGGGAATAGAAGCTGATGCCGATCGTATTCTTGATGAGCAGCCAGAAGTTAGGCGAATCGAAAAACTCCTTAAAGTGTTTAAGTCCGACAAAAGGACTGCCCCAAATCCCTTTGATGACATTAAAATCTTTAAACGCGATTTGAACGCCAACCATCGGGATATACTTGAATATCAGCAGGTAAAGCACCGGTAGAAGTACAAGGAGATACAGTTCCCAGTGCCGTTTTACTTTAATTAATGTTTTGCTGCTGTTGCTTTGGTACATCCGCATGTCTCCTTATTTGAATCGAATTTACCGGAACTCAACATTTCCGGCTGCAAATCGATTCTACCTCTCGCCCTTCACTCCATCAATTTGTAAGATTCGTTCATAACACAATTTTCGCACGGGCTAAAAAGACCAAAGTACCTGCGATAAAAGAGATGTATTTCGCCGTTTTTGCATTTTTCATCGACTCATCCTTTTTCGTAATGCAAAAAACCCTTGAAACTACCGCTGGCCGGTTGGTTTCAAGGATTCTTTATCTTTATGCCCTCGCTTCCGATGCCTAAGCGGATTCGCTTCCCTGCTTTCGGTAATCTCGTGGGGATAGTCCCACCACGTTTTTAAAGGCGCGGTTAAAGGAATTGTAGTTGTAATAGCCGACCTCGAGACTGATTTCCTGCATCGATTTATGAGTTTCGGTAAGCATTCTTTTCGCACTGTTCATACGAAGGCCGATAAGGAAATCAACGAAATTCTCGCCGAATTCCTCTTTAAACATTTTGCTCACATTTTTCGCATTCAACTGGAATTTTTCACTCAAATAATCAAGCGAAAGATCCGGATTGGCGAAATTCTCTTCGATATAATTCCGGATATCTCCGATCACGGCCCTGTTGCTGTAAGAATCCCTCAGCGCATGCATATTGTTATACATCGTTTCGAATATGCGGGTGCAGCCGGCCTCCAGCTCGTCCACCGTCTCCCATTGTTTGCCAAGCCCAAGCAGCTCGCCTTGGGTGGATTTCCATATATGGCGATACTCTTTGGACAACTCCAGGAATTCCCGTTCCAAATGCTGCTGCAAAAATTGCATCAGGCTTTTGACTTCTTTACGGGAGGAAAGAGAGCTTCGAATTTGCTCGAACAACAGGCTCAAATGCCGGGTCCACTCGTCATCGGATAAGCGTAACGACTGCGAAAGCGAATAGATCGTATAGAAATATTCATTAATTTCATTCTGCGGCGGTCTCACGCTGTCTTCCGGACAGATAATCCTGTTCGGGCCAAGGACCGCTTTAAACTGCAGCAAATCACCGGCCTTTTCATAGGATTGGCGTATTTCCTCCAGCGTTTCAGCCGAGTCCCCTTGTCCGATCGTTACGGTAAAGCTCAGATTCTGCTCAATCCACCCGCGCACCGACTCGGCAATCGCAACCTGAATTTCTCCCGGGTCCGAATCCTCGGGCGCCCAAATGATGGATGAAAGCCGATTGTCCGCCGTCCACTCCGCCCATACAGCGGCATTATGATTTTGGGCCGTTTCAAGCACCACGATAAACAAAGTAAACTTGAGCAGTGATTGATCGTGCTGGCTGTACATTTGTGTGAAGTTCTGATAACCGTCCATCTCATAGGATTGCACGAAGGCGGTCTTGCCTTCAACCTGGAGGTCGTATTTCTTAAGCTCGGAAATCCATTCACTTTCCTTGATCGGCGCGTTTCCTTCCATAACCTCTTGAAAGCGGTATTTTTTTTGCAAAATCAAATTTTTCTGGTTCTGCATTCGGAATTTCTCTGTTTCTTCCATCAAATGTACCAACGTATTTTGAATAAACCCGAACTCACCCTCGCTCTTTTTCCCGTTCGTCTCATTCTTGAGGGAATTGGTCTGGATGAGCGACACGATCTGCTGGATCGGCTGGTAGTTCCTTCTGGTCACATGGATAACCCATATGACGCCCAGAATTACTGCAGCGAAAGCCAGAATCACCCATACGCTGTAGAAGTTGAGGGCGAACTTGATACCGCCTTTGCTGATAAGTCCGCTTTCCACTTTCCAGCCGGTATAAGGAGAGGTGAATTGTGAGAACACTTCGTTCTTATCGGCTGCCCCTTTGTCATTTCCGAGTAAATTATGACCTTGATTGTCTACCAGACGAACAAAACTGATGTTGGAGTTGTACATCTGGCTAATGGAATTCTTGAGATTGGATAAGCTTACATTAACTACGAAAAAGCCTTGCTTTTGACCTGAATAAGGGACTGCTCTAACCAAGGTAATGACTTTCTTGGGGGCCACATTGGCATAGGCTTTATAATCACGTTCCCCCGTCCATTTATCCGACATTTTTTTGTTCTTATATTGGTCGATGAATTGCAAGTCGGGAAAATCCGAGAGCGCGCTGGAACCGTCACCCAGCACGTAATTATCCTTCAACCTTACGAAATAAACGGAATCAATAATGGGATAATTAAATTTTATATCATCCATGACTTTAAGTGCCTGCATGTTTGCATAAACATCATTGTCTCCAGGGGCGAAAAACCGCGAAACGACCGGGTTGGTGAGAATTTCCCGTACGACCCTGTAATCAATCAGCTTTAAAGTATTGTCAGAGTACCGGATAACCTGTTGGGAGAGAAACTCGTTGGCTTTTATGGCTTCTTTCCGGTTCTGTTCGTTTAAGGTTTGGAAAAACAAAAAAAACAATATCATCGTGATGCCGAAAAAAGCGGGGAGATAGGAAAACAGCAGCTGACGAAACCAATTTTTATTCACGTTATAAATCCCCCTTCCCTTTTATGCGCTCTCTCTTTATTATACTTATCCCCAAACATTGTGGACAAGCTTTGCGCATGTATTAGAATTTACCAAAGTGAACCGGCTAACGCCGTCCTTTGGCGGCGGAGTGCGGTTCATTCCGGAGAAATAAAAGCGAAGTATAGTGCAAAATATACTTTCTTATATTTCAAAGAAGCCGGCGAACGTTCATTCGTCGCCAGCTTCTTGGGTGTAAAGCCTAATATTTTACCATAAATAAATTAACTCTCACTGAAACGGAAAACGTGTGCGATCGGCGCCTTTTCAGATAGAACTCCCTGCGGGAGGCGAATAACCAATCCTTCTTCCGAAGAGCGGTATTCGAGGCTCTCTCCGCTGCCGACCAGCTCCACGCCGGTTACCTGCTCCGTATAGGGAACCGTGACATATTCCGTTACCGGAGCGTCCGGGCCCGGATACATATAAGAGCAGTACACCTTGTTTTCTTTACGTGTAAAGGCGCATCTGTCCGTAAAATACGGCGCGCAGATTCGTGTCCCATATACAGCTTCGCCATATGTGTTCATCCAGACTCCGAGTTCCTTGATCCGCTTTACTGCGCCTTCAGGCAGACGTCCGTCCGGCTGCGGTCCCACATTCAAAGCCAGGTTGCCGCCTTTTGCCACAACTTCAAGCAGTATATGAACCAATTGACGCACGGATTTGTATTTATCCTCGTACCTGAACGAGAAGGAGGTGCCCATCGTGATGCAGCTCTCCCACGGTACATTCAGCGGACCGTCCGGAATCGTTTGTTCGGGAGTTACATAATTTTCGTAAGGGCCGCCTACCGTCCTATCCGCTGACAGCAGCCAAGGCTGAAGCTCACGCGCTTTTTCCACAACTTCGCCGAGCTTGATATCCTGGCCGACCCGGCTGCCTTCTCTCACCCAACCGGCATCCAGCCACAGTACATCGATGCGGCCGTATTTGGACATCAATTCCATGATTTGATCATGCGTAAAGCGGACAAAGCTGTCCCACAGCCAGGGATACGCTTCGGGATCGTATGAGGGCCCACGCCACATATCACGTCCCCTCGCCATCCCGGGTGCCCAATAATAGGGTGTATGCCAGTCCGCTTTCGAGAAATAGGTTGCAATGGCAAGTCCCTTGGCACGGAAAGCATCAAAGAGGTTTCTGCATATGTCAGCGTATTTGTGCGTGTGAAAAGGTGTTTCGGGACCGGTGATCCGATAATCCGTCGTATGTGTGTCCCACATGCAAAATCCGTCATGGTGCTTGGTAGTAAAAATCAGATACTTGAATCCGCCTTCGGCAGCCAGCTCCGCCCATAATTCCGGCTGAAAACGAATAGGATTAAACGTACGGTTAAGGCCGAAATATTGACGCTTGAATTCCTCGCTGTCCTGCTCCCAATCGATATCGTTGCGGGACCAAACGCCGTCCTCGTCGCTCAGCGCCCATGATTCGACGACCCCAATTTGAGAATAAGGCCCCCAATGCATCATGATTCCGAGCTTCTGATCCTTAAACCATTCCAGGCGCTCCCGGATAAGAGGATTGTCCGGCACAACATAATCGGATTCACTGCTGAAATTGTGGACGCCATTCTCCACTTCCTGGGTTTCATCCCGCTCTTCTTCGTGCGGAGCTGCGGTGTGTTCGCTCATTGAAAAGTTCCTCCCGGCATTACAATTTTTAGTGCGATTTCAACTTAAACACGGCTTTATTCCATCCTACCGCCGCCTGGCTGTCATTCTTAACCTCCGGCGGTGCCAGCACATACATGCGTTCTATCGTCTCACGGTTGTCATAGCCGATTTGCTCGAGAATGGCGGCGATAATAAGCGGCCACTTCTCCTCCGACCCGTCCAGCACCTTTAATGCGAAGGCGATCCTTTCTTTGCGGAGACCGAAGCAGTAGACACCCTTCGCGCCTCCTTTAGCCACAATGTTCGGATCGCGGAGCAAATTCGAACAAATAAACCATGGAGCGGAAATCATCTCGGAATAGTCGTTCATCAAACCCGATATTCGAGTAACGGCTTTTCTAACAGGCTCCGATTCGATTCTGTCCGGGCAAGCGAGCTTCATATACATGACTGCCATGTACCGAAGGGGCATTGCGACGACCGGTAGTCCACAGCCGTCGACGCCGGTATGAATCCGGCCTGAAGGACAGCCTGACAGGGAAGCGACCGCTTCCGCGATTTCCAGCTGCGCCGGATGTCCTAGCTCGCTGTATCCTTGAAGCGGATAGCCTTTGCTTTTGCATAGCGCAAGAATGCCCAAATGCTTACCTGAACAATTATGGTATAGCTTTCTCTTGGGCATATGGCGGAACACCAAGTCGTCCCTTGCCGCCGGGCTGAGTGGGTATGTCGAGCCGCAGGCCAGACTATCCTCTTCAACGCCGATTTTTTGCAGCATCGATTCAAGAGCGGCAACATGATATGATTCGGCTCGGTGAGAAGCCATCATGATGGCTTTGTCCCGGTCCTCAAGGCCGAATTCTTCATCGCAGCCCTGGACGAAAGCCGGAATGGCTTGGATCGGTTTTGCTGCAGAGCGCAGATAGGTGACCCATTCCGGATCTCCGGCGCTTAAGATGACGTTCCCTTCCTCGTTAACCGCGCAAATATGCCCGTAATAAACGTTTTCCAATACTCCGCCGCGGTATTCTTCGACCAGTCTTACCGAAGTCTCTGTTTCCATATCGTCCCTCTTCCCGCTCTGCTTATTACTTACCGGCGCCGAGTCGATTCTCGATCATGCAAGTATAGATGAGTTCCCCGAACAAGCTGTTCGCCCAGGCAAACCAGGGCCTAGTGAATTCACTCGGATTATGGACGCTGAAACCCTCGTGCATGTAACCGGTATCGCCGTCGGTTGCGGTTAACGTTTCGATGATTTCTGCGATTTCCTGCGGATCCGTCGATGTCAGCGCCTGCATACTCAGGGCAATCGGCCATATATATTGCGGAGGGGTATGTGGACTGCCAATTCCTTTGGCATAGCTTCCCTCGTAATAATATGGATTCGATTTGCTCAGAATGAATCGTCTTGTGTTTAAATAGACGGGATCCTCTTTCGTCGTATAGCCGAGATAGGGGATTGAAAGCAGACTCGGCACATTCGCATCGTCCATCAGATTATAATTGCCGAAGCCGTCGGTCTCGTAGGCATATATATCTCCATACACCGGATGACGGTAAATTCCGTAGGTTCGGATGCCATGGTCGATTTCTTCCTTCAGACCCTCCGCCTCTTCTTTAAGCGGCAAATCACCATACACATTAACAGCGATTTCCGCCATGTAGCCCAGGACTACACTGGCGAACATATTGGCCGGAATCAAATAACCGAATGTGCACGCGTCGTCGCTTGGACGGAAGCCCGACCATGTCATGCCGGTATAGTTAACCGGCATCCCCATTCCCTTATTGATCACGGTATCGGTCTTGGGGCCGGTTAACCGGGTAAAGCGGTAAGGCGACTGCTCAAAATGCCTCTGCTCTGCCTGCCACAACCGAATAATTGCCTGCATTGTTTGTTTGTAGGTATCATCGAAGAGCGCAGTGATCCCCGTTTCCTTCCAGTATAAATAACTGAGCTGAATCGGATAACACAACGAATCGATCTCGTATTTTCTTTCCCATGCCCAAGGATTAGGCTCGCTCAGCTCGGTGAGGTCGTCATCATAGCGGTTGTTGTTAGCCGTTTCGTTAAACGCGTTTGCATAAGGATCGATGCCGATGTACATTAGTTGGCGTTTCACGAGCCCCTCGATGATTCGCTGAAGCTCCGGGTCTTTCGCGGCAAGCGGCAAATAATGACGTACTTGAGCACTGGAATCCCGCAGCCACATCGCAGGAATATCTCCGGTAAAAACAAAAGTCGTGCCGTCATTCATCAGACGGGTCGTCGTCTCCAGCGTGTTCGGATAACACTGCTTGAACATATGCAGAAGCTTCGGATTGTGGGCAAGATCCTTCTCCGCCCGCTCAATCACTTCCCGTACAGATTCGGGTAAATTCATTGCAATCACCTTCCTTATAAAAATCACTATTCAGCCCGCAGATCAGAGTTTCTTCTGCAAGGCGTCGTACAATCTGGATCTCGCGAGCGCGACTTTCCCGGTATCGACAACATCCAAGCCCTCATGGACGGCTCTGACTCCCGTTCCGAGGTGGACCTCGGATACGCCTGATGCGTGCACGAAGGATTCCAGGGAGGGGATTGTGAGCCCGCTGCCTGCAAGGATCGTTAAACCATGCTGCTCCGCAAGGTTTCTCAGCCGTATAATCTCATCAACGGAATCCAACACACTATTTTGTCCGCCCGAAGTCAGAATATGCCTGATTTGCGGATACCTCGCAATCTCCCTCAGCGCTTCCTCCCGATCGGCAATCCGATCGAAAGCCCTGTGAAAGGTTACCGACAACCCATCCGCTTCCTGCAGCAGGAAACTCATTGCGGAATGATCGACTTTGTTATAAGGTGTCAGAGCGCCGACCACAATTCCGTTCGCTTTCAGGCCCTTGATGCTGCGAATATCTGCGCACATCACGGCAATATCGTTGCTGTCGTAACAAAATGACCGGCTGTGCGGTCTCACCATGACGTGGACAGGGATGGTTAAAGCGCTCAAGACCTCCGAAATCAGACCATGGCTGGGCGTCAAACCACCCTCCGACAGCGCGGAAACCAGCTCTATACGGTCCGCCCCTCCCGCTTCGGCGGCGATTGCGTCAGACAAGCTTTCAGCTATGATCTCAAGCATGCCGTTTCCCCTTGTTTACGTAATAGACGGCAAGCGAACGGATGAACGGTTCTCCGACACTTTGCAGGATGCGAATGCGGATTTCCTTTGTCCGAACAGCCGCGAACGAATCGATTTTTTTGTGACCGATCGCGCTTCCTTTGACAAGCTCAACCCACTCGCCATTTCGCTCCGCTTCCAGCACATAGTCGCGGACACGTTCCCCGAGCTCGATCTTCTCCATGAGAATGACATGGTCAATCTCCGTCTCCGTCTCAAGCCGGACGGTTACAGTTTGTCCTGTTCCGCCTGTCACCGCTAGCGGCTTCGCGTATCTGGATCTGATCTCGTCTCCAAACTCTATGACGCGGACGACTTCTTCCTCCGGGAACAGCCCCCGGTTATCCGGCGCAAGATTAAGGAGCAGCGTTGCACCGTGTCCGACAGAGCGATTATACATATCCATTAACTCTTCGAGCGGACGAAGAGGGGTCTGGTCATTCGGGTGCCAGAACCAGTGATTGCCGCGAATCGGGACCGGGCACTCCGCAGGAACCCAATCCGGCGTTTCCGGAAGCCACGCGGTCATATCGTTCGTGAACATGCTCACTCGTGCTTCAGCAGCGGTATTCCAGCATGGATATGGCGCTATGCCGTCTTCATTGCCTACCCACCGCACCGTCGGGGCTCCCATATTAAAGACCATCGCTTCCGGCTGATATTTTTGAACCAAAGCCATTACTCTGGGCCAGTCGTATTCCCTTCCTTCCGATCCGGCACCGTCAAACCATAATTCGACGAGCGGTCCGTACTGAGTCAGGAGCTCGGTCAATTGGGCGCAGTATAAATCATCGTAAGCTTCCCTGTCCGGATATCTCGGATCATGCCTGTCCCAGGGGGAGAGGTATATCCCGAACAGCAAGCCTTCCTTCCTGCAAGCTTCAGCACATTCGCGGACGACGTCTCCTTGACCGTCCTTCCATGGACTGGATTTGACCGAATAATCGGTCGTATCCGTTTGCCACAGGCAAAATCCGTCATGGTGCTTGGCTGTCAGCATCAAATACGAAAAGCCCGCGCGCTTCGCCGTTCTCGCCCACTGGCCGGCATCAAGCTCTGTCGGATTGAAATTGGCAGGAGTATCCTTGCCTTCTCCCCACTCCCGGTCGCAAAATGTATTCAAACCGAAGTGGCAGAACATTCCCAGCCCCAAGTCCTGCCAGGCAAGCTGCTGCTTCGAAGGCACTGCCAATGGCCTGTCATTCATCAAGGTTTCCTCCCGTTGAATATTTACGCCTGATTCCATAATCTTCGGACATTGTCCATGGCGATTCTCGAGCCGGTTCGACATTCTTCCATGCCTTCGAACTCAATCGAAATATAACCGTCGTAACCGGACTGCTTCACGATCCGCAAAGCTTCGGCGACAGGAATATCTCCTTGCCCGGCTATGGCTCCGCGCAGATAGTTGCCGTATGCCGAACGAAACCAGCCTTCGCCGGGGTTATAAGTCGCGGGACGGCGATAGAAATCCTTGACATGAACCATGGAGGCGAAGGGCACATTATACGTAACGGCGCTTAGCGGATCCTCATCCACGCATAGAAAATTTCCGATATCAAGCGTTGTTTTGAAATTATCGCGGTCGACTTCATGGATCAAACGGCGCACGCGTTCGCTTGCCTGAATATAATAGCCGTGGTTTTCCACGCTCGTAACAATGCCGAATTGCCCGGCATAATCGGCTACCCGCCGGCAAGCGGCGACCAATGCGGGCAAGTCTTTCTCGAATTGCTCGACCGTGGCTTGCGCGGTGGGGCGCGACGCGACGTCGTGGCGCATACGCTTGACGCCCAGATCCCGGGCTACATCGACATGACGCATGGTTGTGAGGATTTCCTGTTCATATTTCTCCGGATCTTCCTGAGCGAAATTAGCGCTGACTGCATAATTCGAAAGCTCAATATTCGCTTTTTCCGCAGCGATGCGGATCTCCTCCACCAGTTCCGGGCGATCGATCAAATCAAACCCTAGAGGCACAATTTCAACATGCTCGCCGCCTTGCCCAGCGACCCAGCGAATAATATCGACTACGGACATTTCCTTGCGGTTAAGGGCGCTCTGCAGGCTGTAAGTGCTTAGTCCAAGCTTCATTGTTTATTCCTCCATCAGTTGATTCAGTATTGGCTTATCCGTGAAAGTTATCGAGCGCTGCCGGGTTCCGTGCAGCTCGAATACGATTATTTCGTTCTCGCCTTTGCGCAGTAAGGGGCCGGGAACGTATAAGGTTCGCTGCGGTCCTTTGTTCCAATACCGGCCCAGGTTGAAGCCGTTGATAAATACGACCCCTTTGGTCCAGCCGCCCATATCGATAAACGTGTCTAGCGCAGTCTCGGTATGAAGAGTTCCCCTGTAAAATAACGGCTGTGTTTGTACATAAGTGTTACCGTACGTTACATTTGATAAATCCTTCAAAGGAAGGGGACGAATCGTCCAATCGAACAAAAATTGAAAGCCGAGCCGGACGCCTTCCGTTATTCCCTTGGCATCTTTCAAATATGGACCATAGTTGATCCGCCCCATATTTTCGACGAGGATACTTAGTGTCGCTCCTTCAGCCGGAACGGAGAAAGATACGGTTTGCTCCTTCTCCGCCCGTTCGATAATGCCGATTAACGCATCGTCAAGGAAAACCATTGCACGGTCGCGGACGTCCTGAAGGTGAAGCTCCTCAGCCGGACGCGGACCTGTAATTCGAGTCGTATACATGATGAAACCGTAATTTTGACCCGCTTTCTCCATCGGCAGAGGTGTCGCTGAGCGAAACGGCGTTGAAAGCCTGTCCAGATTCTCAAATAATCCGGCTTGCTCCTCCATCGCGACTTCACCGTAAGCCTGTCTGCCGATTCTCTCCGGCGGTTCATATTCACCGATATCGGAATACCGCGAAATCACTTCCCGCACGGCAAAATATTTCTCCGTCGGCTCGCCTGCTTCATCAAGCAGTGAATCATAGTCGTAACTTGTTATGGTCGGTTCATAATGGTTATAAGTTTGGCAGTTCGCGCCATTGTAGAATCCGAAATTCGTTCCGCCATGAAACATATAGAAATTAACGGATGCTTGCTCTTTGAGCATCTCTTCGAACACTTGCGCTACATCCCCTGCATCCCGGGTATGATGGCCCTTTCCCCAATGGTCGAACCAACCGTTCCAAAACTCCATGCACATGAGCGGAGCATCCGCTTGATATTCCCGCAGCTTGGCGAAGGAAGAAACGGGCTGCGATCCGAAATTGACGGTAGCCAGCGTACCTGGAATCGAACCTCCCTGGAGCAGTGCGTCTGTCGGTCCGTCGGAAGTGAACAGCAGAACATCGATTCCGCGATCGGTTAAAGCGTGTTTAAGGTACTCCAGATACCGGGCATCGTTCCCGTAGCTGCCGTATTCATTCTCGATTTGAACGGCAATGACCGGCCCGCCATTCGTACACAGAAGCGGCTTCAGCTTTGGCATTAGCACGTCATAATAAGCATTCACCCTGTCCAGGAACGGCTGATGATAGCAGCGAAGCTGCATATCCGAATCCGCCAGCAGCCACGCGGGCAGCCCGCCGAACTCCCATTCGGCGCAAATATACGGGCTTGGACGGACGATAACGTACAAACCAAGTTCTCCGGCGGTTTCAATGAACCGGACAACATTGGCCATCCCGTCAAAATGGAACTCCCCTTCTTCAGGTTCATGAAAATTCCAGGGAATGTAAGTTTCGACCGTATTCAAACCGCATGCTCTCAGCTTAAGGAGCCGGTCACGCCAATACTCCGGTACAACCCGGAAATAATGAATGGCGCCCGAAAGAATGCGAACCGTTTTGTCCCGATCGTAAAATTCACTTTTCTCAAAGCTAAACATGATATTGCTGCCTCCGGATGTCCGTATTTAGAGATGGGTATACCTTCAAGAAACCCGAATCGGGTTAGCCAAAAGATAATCTTTATTGCGCTTTCGCTCAACAGGATTTTTTCGATTTGTTACCATTTTTCCACCGCCTTGTACAATTACAGCGGATTTCAAATCCGGTGCAGCATAGGCATTCAAGGGCTTCTCTGAAGATAAGGCACTATACGATTCTTACACTTCACTATTTTCAATTGACACAGAACTGAGGAGAAAAATGGTTACTTTCAGGCTGTAGGCAATAATCGACTAAACCTGCTCACTCAATTATGGCCAGCGAATATCAGGTCTTCCGTTCATCCTGTCTATTGACAAATGTGAGGGTTTACTTTAGATTTCACTGCTGTACCGCGTTAAACTGCCGGTATATAATAATGGCTGTCGAGTCATCTCGACAGCCATTGTTTATGTGCATTTAGCCCTGCCCGGCAGTAAAGCTCAGCAATTAACAGAAGCACCTTGATTGTACGCTGCTTTTGATCGCGGTTAATCGCGCAGCGCAGTTGGAACTAACTCTGATTCGGTTAGCCTCACATCGCGCGTGGACTAACTAACTCTGATTGGGTTAGCCTTGTCATCGCGCTTGTCAGCGCTTTGATTAGTCATCGCTCTTAGCGCTGTCATTGCGCTTGGCCTTCAGCCACTTCGGCGCGCCCTTGTCTTTACGGTCTCGTTCCCTCTCCCGCGCTGATTTGGCCGGTTTGTCTCGGGTTTGCGCGGCTTGTCCGCCTTTCGCCGGCTTCTTCTGCTTGCCGCCGCCTTGCCCGGCATCTGCACCGTTAAACAATTGCCCCTGCTTTCTTGGGGTATCTGCCCCCTGCTGC
Organism: Paenibacillus sp. sptzw28; assembly: GCF_019550795.1. Lineage (NCBI taxonomy): Bacteria > Bacillati > Bacillota > Bacilli > Caryophanales > Paenibacillaceae > Paenibacillus > Paenibacillus sp. sptzw28. The sequence continues at coordinate 1,893,175 of NZ_CP080545.1, read as the reverse complement.
CGGCCGCTAGTCTGCAACGGGCGACTGCCGGTTACAGGTGTACGCGGTTCCCCGACAACATCCGGGGAACCGCCCTGCCGTTCAGACTTCGTCAGGTCGGCATGTCCCCCGGTTGCGGTGTTACGATCGCTCCGGAGCGCTTGCGGAACGGCGCGCCCGCCCTTTAGGTCCCCTGGTTCCGTTAAGCGGCCGCGGTACATCGTTCTCTCCCGCAGATCGATACCCAGCTGCTTTCGGAATTTATCCATGATAAACAACTGCTGCTGAGTTACGATGGACACTACGGTGCCGGGCTTGCCCATGCGGCCGGTGCGGCCCGAGCGGTGTACGTAGTGGTCTGCATCGAGCGCCGGATCCAGATGTACGACAAGAGGCAAATCGACGATATCAAGTCCCCTCGCCGCAATGTCAGTTGCTATCAGCAGCTGGCATCGGCCTTCTCGAAACCGGGCTAACGTACCTGCGCGACGCTGTTTGTCCGCATCCCCGTAAAGGGTCTCTACCGTAAAACCCTCATACCCGAATTTCGCTTCGTAGTTGGCGATCTCATCGGTTTCGTTAATAAAGAGAAGCGCTGATTTCGGCTCCAGCATCCGAATAAGCCGCCTTGCCGTATCTACTTTATCCCGCTTATCGCAAACAAGGTAATAATGCTCGACATTCTCCAGCGCATTATAATCCTCTGTAACATCGACCCGCTCGGGGCTGCTCATCCACCTTTCTTCCACTTTCTCCATCTCCAGCGGCCGGGTTGCAGAGAAGAACGCGATTTGTCTGTCCCTCACCATTCCTTTAAGCAGCGTTTCCACTTCTTTGGTAGAACCGAGATTAAACACCTGATCCGCTTCATCGATGATCATTAGCCGAATATGATGAAGTTTCAGTTTGCCTGTCGTCACAATCTCATGAATACGCCCTGGCGTTCCAATCACGACATGAGGATGCTGCTTTAATTTCTCAACCTGCCGCTGCATCGAAGCCCCGCCTATCAGCTGCTGGACTTTTATACCTAATTCCCCGCCATAGTTCTCCGCCACGCGGAATATCTGCATGGCCAGCTCTTGTGTCGGCGCAAGTACCATTACCTGAACCGCTGTATTCTTGACGTCGACCAGCTGCAGTGCCGGCAGTATATATGCGAGAGTCTTGCCCGTTCCCGTCTGTGATTTCGCCGACACATCCCGACCTTCCAGCAGCAGGGGGATAGCTGCTTCCTGCACCGGTGTCGGCGTTTTAATTCCGTTTATCTTGAGCGCCTCCGTCAGCTGCGGGTGAAGCCCAAAAGTTTCCCATGTTGCGTTCATTATGCCCCTCATTTCTATAAATAAGCGTTTATTTGCGATTAAGCCACCGGCCTGCGAGTCGATCGGCCAGACGCGGAAACAGTCCATAAAGACGAATCCCGACCGCTGCCCATAACGGCAGGTCCACCTCCGGCGTACGCCTTTCGATAACCTTCACAATGGCTTCCGCCACCTTCACCGGTGTGAGCATGTAGCCGCGAATACTGTCGGAATATGTCCCTTCGGGATCCGCCAGCTGAAGGAAAGGAGTATCGATCGGACCGGGGTTGACCGCCGAGACCGCTATACCCATCGGGGCCAGCTCCGACCTCATCGCATTGGTAAGACCCAATACGGCATGCTTTGTGGCCGCATAGCCGGACGTTTTCGGAGTGCTTAACTTTCCCGCCATGGAAGCGATATTGACGATATGGCCGCCGCCCTGCCGCTTCATAAAAGGAAGCACTGCTTTCGCACAGCGGACAATGCCCATATAATTTGTATCCATCATGCTCGCAAAACGCTCAACCGGCGAATCGTCAAATAGCTCAAAATGGCCGAAACCGGCATTATTAATCAGCACATCGATTCTCCCAAAATCGGACACGGCCCGTTCAATCACCCGACGGACCTCTTCATTATCGGTCACATCAAGCTTATAATAACCATGCCTGCCGGTAATCGATGCAGCCGCAGCCATCAACTTACGCTCATTTCTTCCCGTCAAAATCGGGACCGCTCCGCGGGCGGACAGCAGTTTTGCAGTTACTTCCCCAATTCCGCTGGTCGCTCCGGTTATGAATACAATTTTGCCCTTTATCAACTTGTATCACCTGATCTTCAGTTTACTGCAACCGGTACATTTAGGCAAAAAAATGTCTTATTCTCATCCTCAATCTTGCGGAACCTCCGCCTTTCAAATAATAAAAAAAGCTCCCGCAGGAGCTTAAAACATGTTACGATGCAATTAGGACCTGTATATCCAATTCGCCAATTCCATCCATAATCAGCGGAATTGTAAGGGCTTTCTGTGTGGCAAAGCCTGCGGATTGTGCCGAATGCAGGACTTTAGGCGGGGTGATATCGACCCGAATGCCTTGATTAAACAGTATCGTACTCGCGTTTCCGCTAATCATATTACCAAGCTCGGAAATCGCACTTCTGCCCATTTCGTCAATTTCTGATATAACGTAACCGCCCATCATCGCCGAAATGATCTTCATCGCTACTTGCTCGCTTAAGCCAAATACAATATCGCCGTTCATTTGGCCGTTGAGGCCAATCTGAATCCATATGTAATTCTCAACGAATTTAACATCCTTTACGCCCAGATGTCCTGTTGCCGGACGAATTTGAATCATCTGTTCGATGACAATTTTAGCGGACTCTAAGAAGGGATTAATATATTCCGCCTTCACCGCGAGGTAGCCCCCTTTTCGACTTGATTCGAGTAATTTCCACTATTTGATTTGTATTATACTAAATTGGCCAGGACAAGTATACTATTCCTTTGATGTTCATGAGAGAAAATGAAAATAAATGTCGAACAATAGTCCCGGGGAGGAGAAGCAGAGTATGCCGAATGTATGGACCCATTTCATTTTTGGGCAAAAGGTCTTGGATTCGATTGGCGAAAAACAATTAATTGCAGCTCCTTCGCTGAAACGGATGTTCAACATGGGCTGCCAGGGACCGGATTTCTTATTCTATCACCGTTTTCTTCCATGGCAAAAAGATAAGACAATGAACAGGCTGGGCAGCGAGATGCACAGCCGCCACTGCGGTCCCGTGCTTATGGACCTGCTGGATGCGGTAAGCCTGCACCCTTCGGACGATTCAAAGCCCAATCCCGCTTTGGTCTATACCTTGGGTTTCGTGCTGCATCACATTCTGGACCGAAACATGCATCCTTATGTTTTCAGCCGGTCCGGCTTCCGCAAATGGGATCACCAGCGATTCGAAGTGATGATGGATACGCTTATAGTGAGAAAGCTGATCGGGATCGAAACATGGAAAACGGAGGTTTGGCGCGAAATCAACAATGAGGGAGAGCTCCCGGACGTAATTGTGGATGCCTTTGAACAAATTACCGCTGTCCACTATCCCGAGCTTGCTTCTTATATCAGGCGCGAGCACTGGAGAATCGCGATGCGGGACATGATCCGTGCCCAGCGTTTATTTTATGATCCGACTGGAATCCGAAGAATGCTGACCTTCCGGAAAATCGAGCCGCTCGTCTATAAACGCGACATTCCGCCGCTTGATATTTTAAACGAATCGGCACGGCCTTGGCTGGATCCTACAGATGGGATACAGATGAAAAACGAGAGTGTCTGGGATATGTGGGATCGCGCGATGGAAGAAGGTAAAGCGGTTACAACGGCAATACTTCTTTGGTTCCGTGAACAAGAGAAATTCGCCGATCAGCCGATCAGCTATGATACTCTTATCCATTGCAAGCTTCGTGAAGCGGTCGCGGCAGCTATCGGCAACCGCTCCTACGAAACCGGGCTTCCCTGTGACAGCGGAGCAGAGATTCGATTTGCCGATCCCATCTGGTCAGACGCTAATTGATGCAATCATCGCACAAGCGGCAGGCTTTCAGGCCTCAGGCGACGGGTTCCAACGCCTTACATCGCTTCCGGCTTTGTGCGGCGGTAGCGCAGACGGATCAGTCTTAAACGGTCATACAGCAAATCGAGGGGTTTTCCTTGAACTGAATCTTCCCCATATACTTTGTACAATACCGGCTTTAAATATTGGTCGCCCACACTAAGAAGCGCATCCCAGACGAGCAGCTGCTCCGATTCCGGCATCTGCTCGAGCTCGCGTTCAATCAGCGGCTCCATGTCATATCCCTCCGTCTCGAGCTTCTCAATACGCTCCATCAAATCACGGCGAGGCATCTCAAGCTGGGTCTGGAGCTCAGCGAGAGATTTACCTTCCGCAATTGCCCCCAGTAGAAGACGTTTCTCCTGCTGCTTGTCCATTTGAGTTTTATATTTGTTTTCCTTTTGCTTGAATAGCCATTGCGTATAGGCCTGTTGATCCAGTGATTCTGCAACCCAGTCAAGAGGAAATGACGTATTACGCTCGAAGCGGCGCGTAATGGCGAGTACATCTTCGCCGAATGACGCTTGCTTTGCTTCTCCCCACCCCGGAATTTGATTCAGTTCATCGGGCTGCTGCGGAATGAAGGCGCTTATCATCCAAAGCATCCTGTTCGTGGCAACGAGGTATGCCGACTTCTTGTCGGACACGGCTCTCGCCCGGCGCCACTCGCGAAGCGCGTCATACAAATCCTGATTGGCATTGATTTCTCCATAGCATTGGAGCATCGAGTATAAGCTTCCCGTCCCGGTCACTGTTCGGCGGTCGTCTAGCATGCCGTCAAGCAACGGGGAGTAGCCTCCCCCCATCTGAATGGCGACGCCATGACGGAAGGCGGCCATCATCTCCTCCCAGGATCCGCCTTCGAACCAAACCGCCTGGCGGTCAGCCTTGCCGTTTGGGGAATCAGTCCATATAACCGACCATACGCCATCCTGCTCGCAGATCGATAGCTGCGCCTGCAGGGCGCGGCCGTCCGCTTCCATTTTTTCAAACGTGTTTAGAAATACGACTTGCATATTTGAACCCCTCCGCAAATGATTTTTCACCAAACGAATGAACGGTTGAAATGCGAACAAAAAAAAGCACCCTTCCGGCCGGTGACGGCTAGAAGGGTGCTTCCCCACGTTCATTGATTTGATTGCTCACATCATAGCACAGCGCAGGCTGCATGGCAACAGAAATCCATCAATCAAGCGGCTATAGATGTTGCTCCCGGAGTTGGCCGAGTGCTATGATAGGACGAACATACTTATCCGTGATATGCGGCTTTATGTAATGATTTAAAGGAGGAACCACCCACATGCTGTTGCCTGATTATGATTTTATGTCCGACACGACCGAGGAAACGTCGACCCGATTCGTTACGTTTATTTCCCCAAGCGTCAAGCGATTTGACCTTGCGATCACGTCTACTAACCGTTTTTACGGAAAGAAGCTTGTAACCGATTTGCAAAGCGGCCGTACCGCCATTGTCGGCCAGGACGATTTGGAGGAAGAAGGCTATTTGGAGCATGTCTTCAAGCTTTCTGAAGAAGAGGCTGCAGACTTGAACCAATTTTTAGGCTTGGTCGTAGGAACGGTGAATTTTACCGACTGATCGGGGCAAACTGTAACGGAAAACGAGCGCCGTTACAGGAGGGAAAACACGATGAGCGGATTCAAGGATGAAAATCGGGAAGTATACACGGATCTAACGACGGTTGAATCACAACGAAACGACCTCACCGCTGAAGAGTTTCCGGAAGGCCCCTACGGCTCCATCGTCGATGCGAGATCGCTCGGCAAGAGCACGCCGTGGCGGGTCGACCAAAGGCCGCCTAACCGATTCGACTACGAGAACCGCGAGCTGCATGCAGGTCTTGAACGCGGCTACCCTGGAGACAGCGGTGAAGGCAATGCGACTCCTGAGGCAATAATGGAGCTTGACGGTAAAGAAATCGAGTCCAGCGATGAATAGGAAGAACTGACTGTCACGCCGCACGAACCATGGGTGCTCTTCTTCTTACTTTTGCTGTCTTTGGCCGCGGAGTTGGTTTCTTCACTCGGAAGGTAAGAGAAATATAGCGAAAACCTAAGGTTTCTTATATTTAATACAAGCCGGCCGCCGTTAACCATCAGGCGCCGGCTTGTTTTTGTTAGATTCCGTTCGCTTTGATGTTCGCATGACTCTGTTCACATGACTCATTTGCTGACCCTGGTAACTGGTCATATTGCTGCTTTCTGGAATAACATTAAAGGTAGCCATTATGTTTGCGAGGGAGGGTATTTTATGAAGGATGGACATCATAGAGAATCCAAATATGACGTCATTATTGTTGGGTCGAGGGTGGCCGGATCGACGCTTGCCTATGAACTCTCGAAGGCAGGCTTTAACGTGCTCCTCCTGGACCGGTCGGGTTTCCCGAGCGATACGCTCTCGACTCATAACTTCTTCAATAATGCGGCTGTGCTTCTTCGGGAGATGGGCGTCTGGGACCGTCTGCTGGAGACCGGAACACCGACATACAAGCGGGCTTATATTCAATTCGAGGAGGCGGTTATTGACGGGATATTTCCGGAAGTCGAAGGTGAAGCGGACTGTTTGTGCATCCGCCGCACACACCTCGACCACATCTTGTTTGAGCATGCGAAAGCACAGGAAGGGGTTGCAGCAATAGAAGGGTTTCGTGTCACCGATTTGATATGGAACAATGAGACGGTGACTGGTGTTATCGGCCGGAATAGTGACGGCGTGGAGAAGCAGTTCACTTCCAGGCTCGTTGTTGGTGCCGACGGCCGCAATTCAACCGTGCGAACCCTTGTCAAAAGCGAACGGAAAATGTGCGTACCGACCGATTTCGCCAGCTATGTCGCTTATTTCGCCGATTATCAGCAAGAGGGTGAGAGATGCGTTGAGCTCTATAAAGTGAAGGATACTATCGCTATCGTGTTTCCGACAAGCGATAACTTGTTCGTCGTCGGACTCATGTTTCCACTCGGCAGTAAGGAATGGATCGAGCGGTTCAAAGCCCATCCGGAAACAGGGTTCCGCGATCTTGTGAATGCCGGACTCTCCCGGACACCGCTGCCGCAAAGACTGCAAGGAGCGAGTCTGGCCGGTTCGGTCAAGGGATTGCATGGTTATGACAACGATTGGTATGACGGCATGGGGAAAGGATGGGCGCTGGTTGGAGACGCCCTCTCCTTCAAGGATCCCGCAGTTGGTCAAGGAATGCACGACGCGATATATGGCAGCCGGATATTGACGGATGTTTTATCCACATCCCGGGAATGGCAAACAAGGTGGGAAATAATGTCGGCCCTTTATCAGTCGACCCTGGAATCCAAAATGATGTCGCGCTTCGGCCTTGCTTGCCAATTTACCAAGAACATTCCGTTCACTGCGGACCAAACTGCCGTTAACAGCCTGATCGGCAGCAATGCCGATGCGACCTCGGCTTTTCTCGGAATCTATAACTACGCGAATGAACCTGAGGATCTGGAGACTACAGTTGTCCGTATTCTGCAAGGAGGAAACGGTTAAATTCCCTCTCAAGTAAGCCCGTGATCAAACTCATTTTCTTCTCTTAGTTTATGTCAACTGACGCAAGTGACCGCAAGCCATTCTCATTCTTGCAATTGAAAGATGTTTGTGTAAAGGTAGAGGCATATGAAGAGAATGGAGGATTATGCCATGCCGCAATCGTTTGAGCAAATTCGTAATATTTATTGCGTTGGCCGAAATTATGCACTTCATGCCAAGGAGCTGGGTAATGAAATTCCGGATGAGCCTATGATCTTCAGTAAACCTACTCATTCGCTCCATCCTGCGGAGGGTAAGCTGCTGCTGCCCGGAGGAGTTGGGGAAATTCACTATGAAATTGAGGTAGTCATCAGAATCGCCAGCACCTATCAACAGGGTGCGTCGATAGAGCATTGTATTGACGGCATTGCCCTCGGAATCGATTGGACACTAAGGGATCTGCAAACAAAGCTGAAAGAGAAGAGACATCCCTGGTTAACCGCCAAGGGGTTTATCGGGTCCGCCGTGGTCACAGATTTTCAGCCGTTCACAGGCATCGATAGCTTTGAACGTATCGAATTCAGTCTGATTAGGAACGGGCAAATCGTTCAAGCAGGCAGCCCGAAGGATATGATATTTTCGGTTCAGCAGTTGATTGATTTTATCGGTCCGAGGCTGGGACTTGGCGAGGGAGATATTATATTTACCGGCACCCCTGCTGGCGTAGGCGCGATTGCCGATGGTGATTCCCTTGAGCTGAAGCTGAACGTTAAGAACGAAGGTCTTGGACAAACATTCGGACCGCTGTTAATTGAAATGAAATAAACAAAACAGACCCCTTGCGTATCAAACGGCCATCCCTGCAGGATAGGCTCCAAATGATCACGTATGGGGTCTGTTGTATCAACTAATTGAATCTTGAATATTAACTAATTAATGCCATTAAGCTTCGGAATTCGAGTTCTTCGAACTTGTTTACGACCTGGGCGCGGTTAACGGCCCAACCGCAGCCATTGAATTCTAATTCTACCGGCACGTCACAGCGGATGCGGGCAAGATCGCGGGACAAATGGAGCATGTCAAGATCGGCTTCTATCTTGGCGCGAATTGTTTTGGATAGGCTCTCCAAATTGGCCAAAATCCCGTCCACCGAGCCGTATTCCTGCACAAGCTTGTGAGCCGTTTTCTCGCCGATGCCGCGAACGCCCGGGTAATTGTCGCTCGTATCTCCCATGAGTCCTTTGACGCAAATAATTTGCTCCGGAGTCAGCTGACGCTCCTCGAGCAAAAATTCCGGCGTGTATACTGCATAATTGCCCTGCCCCTTCTTCATAATGACGACCGTAATGCGGTCATCCACGAGTTGAAGCAGGTCATGGTCTCCCGACAGTACATACACCTGTGCGTCCCGGCTGTGACGCTTCGCAAGCGTTCCAATGCAGTCGTCCGCTTCAAATCCGACGATCCCGACGTTCGGAACTCCGAAGCTTTCGACTACTTCCTTCACAAGATCGAACTGGGGAATCAGATCGTCCGGAGCGTCCGGCCTGTTCGCTTTATAGCCGTCATATTGTGACGTCCGAAACGTCTTGCTTCCCATATCCCAGCAGCAGACGACGTGCGTCGGCTCAAACCTTTGCACCGCATCCATAAAATATTTAACGAAGCCGTATACGGCATTTACGGGCACACCGGCGCTCGTACGCCTTACAGTCCCGCCATAGGAGTTGGCGAAAAACGCCCGAAAAAGCAGCGCCATTCCATCGACAAGCAGCAGTCTGTTCCCTTCTTGCTCCACCTTTTCCATCCGTTCGCTCCCCTTTTCACTATATCAAATTAGAATGATTTCGCCGCTACTCTCCCCGGATAAACCGGCCGATTCGCCTCGCCGCTTCGATTAAACGCTCCTCACTCTCGACCAGCGCGATGCGGACGTAACCTTCACCTTCGGTTCCAAAAGCATCACCGGGAATGACAGCCACTCCCGCTCGGCTAAGCATTTCCCGGGAAATGCGACGAGAGTCCCATGTTACGGGCAAGCTCCAACACATGGTGGGCAGCTGCGCCCATACGAACATCGTCGCCTTCGGTTTGGCTGCCTGCCAGCCTTCTTCACCCAATGCTTTCAGAAAAGCATCCCTCCGCTTTTCATAAAGCACTCCTGCGGATTCAGTCATCCCGGCCATATCCTGCCGGAGCGCAGTGATAGCGGCTTCCTGAACCGGAAGAAAAACACCGTAGTCGATGTTTGCCTTGAGCTCCCTAAGCGCTCCGACGGCTTCTCTGCTGCCCGCGAGAAAACCGATTCGGCAGCCGGCCATATTGAAGCTCTTGGACAACGAATGAAACTCCACTGCCGCCTCCTTGGCCCCCTCCACCTGCAAAATGCTCGGCGGCCGGTAGCCATCAAAGGCCATTTCCGAATAAGCCAAATCATGCACAACCAATACGCCATGCTGCTTTGCGATCGTAACGGCTTTGGTAAAAAAGGCGAGGTCCGCCACTGCAGATACCGGATTGCTCGGATAATTGAGCAGCATAAATTTCGCTTTTCGCCAGACATCATCCGGGATCGCTTCAAAATCCGGCAGAAATCCGTTCTCCTCACGGAGCGGCATCGGATAAGGCTCTACGCCGGCTAAAGCCAGTCCCGCAGCATATACGGGATAACCGGGATCCGGGACTAAAGCAATATCCCCTGGATTACATAAGGAGAGTGCCAAATGGCCCAAGCCGTCCTGCGAGCCCATTAGCGGCAGCATCTCGCTCTCTGGATCAACTACAATACCGAAGCGGAAGGATAGCCACTCTGCGGCCTGCTTCATAAAGGCAGCACTGCCTTTCGAAGAAGGGTAGGCATAAGCATCCTCGCGCAGCACCGCTTCACTCAATGCTTGCCGAACCGGCTCCGAAGGAGGCAGGTCAGGACTGCCGATACTCAGGTCGATAACGTCATGGCCCAAAGCACGGGCTTCTTTCTTCCACTCCGCCACCTCGGCAAATATCGACGAGCCCAGCCTGGAGAGCCGGTCGGCCCGCCATATTTTCTTCGTCACCTTGAAAGCTCCTTCCTCCGGTCAACCGCCCCAAACACGGCTGAATTCATCCTCTTTGAAGCCGACCGTTACTTTTGAGCCGTCAGTCACGACCGGTCTCTTAATCAGTCTTCCGTTTGAAGCGAGAAGCTCGATTTTCTCCCGCTCGGACATTCCCGGCAGCTTGTCCTTCAGGTTCATTTCCTTATATGCTTCTCCCGAAGTGTTGAAAAACTTTTTCACTTCAAGGCCGCTCAGCTTGATAATGCCTTCCAGTGTATCTGCTGAAGGAGCCGTCTCGAAGACGTTAAGCGATTCCAGCTCGTAGCCTTTCCCCTTAAGCACTTTATTGGCGCTGCGGCAGGTTCCGCATTTCGGATATTCAAATATCGTCAGCTTTTTCATCTTGTCGTAATCTCCAATTCTGTCATAGCTCCCGAAGCGTTGCTTCCAACCGCCGCAGATCCTGCGGGAGGTCGGCTTCAAATTCGATGTATTTGCGTGTTATAGGATGCGTAAAGCCCAGCGTGGCCGCATGGAGCGCCTGGCGCCGGACTGCAGCTTCCAGCTCTGCGGAGCCCCCTTCGGCAGCTCCTTCTTCCGCGGCATAGCCGTACAGCTTATCCCCGATTAACGGGCAGCCGATGTACTTCATATGTACGCGAATCTGATGGGTTCTTCCGGTCTCCAGCTTCAGCTTGACCTTGGCGGCTGCTCCGTCTCCATAAATGGCTTCCGTCTCATAGTGCGTGACCGAGGGATAACCTTCCGGCATTACGATCCGGATATGCGGTGCCTCCGGATTGCGGTCGATAGGCGCATCGACCGTCCCGGAAGCAGCGGCCGGCCGGCCATAAACATAAGCGCGGTAACGTTTATCCACTTCGCCGGACTGCATCTGTTCCGACAGCTGTTGATGAACATAAGGATTCTTGGCAATCGCCACAAGTCCTGACGTTTCCTCGTCGAGCCTGTGTATCGGGCGGAAACGCACGATTTCCCCCCGCTCACGCCAATGGTGTACAACCCCGTTCGCGAGGGTGCCGGTGTAATGACCATGGGTCGGGTGTACGACTATACCCGGCGGCTTGTTCACGATCAACAATTCGGGGTCCTCGTATACAATATCGAGAGGCATCGGTTCCGGCAGTATGTCATCCGACTGCTCCTGTTCCATGCGCAGCGCCAAACTATCGCCCTGGCGAACCCGTTCGTTCGTATAGACCCTTCTGCCGTTCAAGGTGATCCCATGCTCGGTCAGCTTCAGCCGCGACAGCAGCTTGCGGGATACGCCAAGCCGCCGTTCCAGCACTGTTCGCACCGTCTTGCCGTCATCCTCCGCTGCCACTTCGAGTATCAGTGGTTTATAATATGCAGCATCGCTCATTTTTTTCGTTTGCGGAACACTTCGGCGCTCCGGATATACTCCGTATCAGGCACACCCAGCGCGGCATTCGCTGCCCGTGCGGCTGCAAAGAAATAATCCGACAGCCTGTTCATATATTTCTGCGCATCGACGTTGACAGGCAGTTCGCCCGAGAGCGTCACGACGCGGCGCTCCGCTCTCCGGCACACGGTCCGGCATACGTGCAGCAGCGCGGAAACCTCGCTGCCGCCCGGCAGGATAAAGCGGGTCACCTCCGGCGCTGCTGCGATATGTGCGTCGATCCAGCTCTCGAGCCGAGCTACCGGCTCAGCTTTCATCTTGAAATCACGGCCTTCCGGATCGGCGAAAGCCAAATCCGAACCGCAATCGAACAGCTCCTGCTGAATTTCCATCAGCTGTTGGCTGAGTTCCTCGAGCGCCCCTGTTGCCGATGCAGCTGCTGCAGCTTGTCCGACGAAAGAGTTCAATTCGTCGATCGTGCCGTAGGCTTCGATGCGTATATCGTCTTTACGGACGCGTCCGCCTTTTACCGATGTTTGTCCTTCGTCTCCCGTTCGCGTATATAATCTCATTTTTTTATAAGCTCCTTTAACACCTGGACGGATAAGTCCACATCCGGCGCATTGGCTGGAATAATGACAAAAATATCTTTTTCGCCATAGCCTGCATCCTTGAAAATAGTCTTTTCAAGCGGGATTGCAAACAATCCTTTTACGACATTCGGTTTTTTCGAGTCGCCGAGATCGCTTTCCATTACGCCGGTTGGATAATCCGATGCCTTAAACCACTTGTCCAGCTGAAGAGCCGGGCCTTGTGAAAGCATGCCTGCGAGCTTTTCCTTCGGAAGAACAAGAATCCCGTTTCCTCCGGCTGCGATTTCAACGATCAGCTTCTGTTCATTATACATCGGCGAAGCATTGACTTGAATCGTTTTCTCATCGCCGAACGCGGCCTGAAGCTTCTGTTCCACCTTATCCGTTACCCCGTCCGGGATATACTCCCTGGGCATGACGAATACGGTAAGGTCCGCATTGGAGCCGCAGCCTGAGATAGCCAGGCATAATAAAAGCAGTGCGAGTAATGAGATAACGGCTCTACTTCCTCTGGTCAAACAAGACAAAATAATCCCTCCACATCTGATATCTACGTCAAATATAGCACAAAAGAAAAGACCGAAAAAGAAAAGAAGCCCCCGCAGGGACTCCTTCGTCAGCAATAGGCGTTAAACCAGCTTTGTCCTTCTTCGCTTGAAATTCATATATTCGTTGATCTTCAGATCGAGCTTGCGGCTGAGATCAATGACTTTGTCGGAATTAAAGGTCTCCTCTTCCATGTACGATTGCTCCATCTTCGTACGCAGCATGTAGATTTCGTCTTCTAAGATCCGCATTGACGAGGACAATTGCTTGGCTGAAATGGCACCTGGGTCATTATGAAACGTGAGACCATAATCCGCATAAGCCATTGCCATCCCTCCTGTCATCAATCAGCGAATCATAAAATCTGCACCTGGACAACCCTTTTAATATAAAGATTTTATTAAATTATAACAAACAATAACAATTCTGAATATATTTTTTTCTACCTGTTTTTCCTTAAATTAAGGACAAAAGCTCCGATCCTCTCGATAGCTTCGGTTAACTGGCTCACAGAGGTGGCATAAGAACAGCGCAAATATCCTTCTCCCCCAAGCCCGAATACGTCACCGGGCACGGCGGCTACATTTCGCTCGTTGAGCAGTGCCGTGGCGAACTCATCCGAGCTGAGTCCGGTCGATTTAATGGAAGGAAATGCATAGAACGCCCCTTGCGGCTCATGGCATTCCAGGCCGATCTCGCGGAAACCGTGGACCACCAGTCTGCGCCGTTGGTTGTAGGATTCAATCATCCTGTCCTTCTCTTCCAGGCCGTTTTTAAGCGCTTCTAACGCCGCTACCTGCGCCATTATCGGAGCGCACATGACCGTATATTGATGGATTTTGAGCATCGCCGCAATAATCTCCGGATGCCCGCAAGCATAGCCGATCCGCCACCCCGTCATCGCAAACGCCTTGGAAAAGCCGCTTACGAGAACCGTCCGGTCCTTCATCCCCGGAAGTGAAGCAAAACTTACATGCTTAGAGCCATAAGTGAGCTCTGCATATATTTCATCGGAGATGACGATAAGGTCATTCTCCTCAACGATCTTGGCAATCGGCAGCCAATCCTCATAAGTCATGATAGCGCCGGTCGGATTGCTTGGATAGCTCAAAACGAGCACTTTCGAGCGCGGCGTCAGCGCAGCCTTCAGCGCCTGAGCAGTCAGCTTGAATTGGTCCTTAGCAAAAGTTTCGATACCGACTGGGACTCCGCCGCTCAGCGAGGTGATCGGAGAATATGAAATATAACAAGGCTCCGGCACAAGAATCTCATCCCCGGGTGTAATCAGCACGCGAAGCGCGAGATCGATTGCCTCGCTTCCGCCTACAGTCACAAGAATTTCCTTCGCCGGGTCGTAAGTGACGTCAAATTGATTGTTCAGGTAAATGCCGATTTGCTCGCGCAGCTCAGGCGTGCCCGAATTGGATGTATACTGTGTCTTACCCATCTCGAGCGAATATACGCACGCTTCGCGTACATGCCAAGGCGTCACAAAGTCGGGCTCTCCGACGCCAAGCGTAATAATGTCTTTGCGGCCGCTGGCCAAATCGAAAAACCGGCGAATGCCGGAAGGCTTGATCGCCCGTACTTGAGGCGATAAGTAATCGGCCATCGATACGCGGCGGACAGAGGTATTAATTTGAATTTCCTCGTCTTTTATCATCGCATTTCATCCCCTATGGTGTGATCAGAAGACGATGGTCGTCTTCATGCTCTTCAAAAATAATGCCGTCCTGCTTATATTTCTTCAGAATAAAAAAGGTTTTCGTCGACAGCACGGCGTCAATCGGGGACAGCTTGTTAGAGACGAAGGAAGCGACATCCTTAAGCGTCTTCCCTTGCACTTCTACGAGCAGGTCGTACGCCCCGGACATCAAATATACCGATTTCACTTCCGGATATAAGTAAATCCGTTCCGCTATGCCTTCGAATCCGCGGCCGCGTTCCGGTGTGATCTGTACCTCGATAAGTGCAGTTACTTTCTCGTCCTCCACTTTACTCCAGTTAACGACGGTCGCATATTTGACGATGACATGATCTTCTTCCATTTCTGCAATCGCCTGTTTCACTTCCGCCAGAGGTTCATCCAGCATGGTCGCGATCAGATCCGCGCTGCGGCGCGCATCCTCTTTCAGCAATTCCAGTATTTTCATTTTGCGCTCGTTCATCGTCAAACCCTCCCAGACTCAATAGTTATAATGACTATATTACAACGAATCCAAGCTTCCTGCAAAGCCGATTGTGAAGCCGTAATAAAATAATGCAGCCCGCTCTCAAGCAGAGAGCGGGCTGCATTTTGCAGTATTAGCCTTTTTTATACTCCAGTATGCGGCGATACATTGATTTATCCGCCAGCTTGCGGAAATGAGTGAGCATCGGCTTAAGATTCGCTTCAATAACCCATACCCGTCCGGTCCGGTCCAATCCCATGTCGAACCCGTAAATAAGTTGATTCTTATAATATTCGCTGCCGCTTAATTTCTCTGCCGTTAATAAGGCAACCCTGGAGATTTCCGCTATCAGCCTCGAGTTCGAATAAGAAGCCAATGATGACCGCCGGATTGCGGTTTCCAGCGGCAGAATTGTTCCGGAGCTTCGGGAAATGTTAGTTACGAAATAGCCCTCTCCCGCCACCTTGGCCACCATTCCCGTTACCTCCCATGAGAGGTAAGCCTTTTTGCGCTGCACGACGATCCTCATATCAAACGGCCGACCATCGACGGTTGCAAGCGGAATTCGGCGCTGAATTATATATTTACGTATTCCAACTTTTTCCTTAATATAATCATTAACCAGGTACTGTCCGGTAAATGTCTTTTTGATGTTTTCAATTTGCACTTCGTAAACATCGGTACCCACCGCAGTTATGCGTATCAGACCGGCTCCGCGGCTGCCGTGTGAAGGCTTAAGAATCACATCGCCGTATTTTGCGAGAAATCTCCATAACTTACCGAAATTCATCCCTTTTGTGACCGGTATATGCGTCCTCAAGTCCTTGGATTTTCTCATGATAAGATATTTATTCCATTTACTGCGCTGCTTGAAGGTGCTCACCGAGTTCGCTCCTTTCCAAGCCTTAGCCCTTTGAAATAGTGTTCCATCGCTTCCAGAAGCCGATCTATATCCGTGCAGTTTAAATCTCCGATATTCGCTATCCGGAACGTGTTCAACGCTTCAAGCTTGCCGGGGTAAATAGTAAATCCTCTCTCGTACAAATAATCATGAAGCCCGTTAAAATCAAACCCGTCGACAGCCGGCTCGATAATAGAGGTGACCAATTTGGAATGATGCCGTTCGCTGCCCAAATAGTTCAGACCAAGCCTGCCGATCCCGGCGGTCAACCTTCTCCATAGATCCGAGTATCGCAGGTACCTTTTACCTACACCCTCCAGGCTCAGCTCGTCGAGCGCCTGCTTGAGCGCATAAAGGGTTTGTGCAGGCGGTGTGAAACGCATCTGCCCCTCTGCCGCAAAAAATTGGTACTGGGCGTACAGATTAAGGTAATAGTTGGCGGGTTTGTCTCTCGGCCCACGCTCTATCAACCTGCGATCAGCGATTACAAAGGAGACCCCCGCCATGCCCTGCAAGCATTTATTCGAGCTGGCTGCCAGATATCTTATATTCATGGCGTTCAACTGTATCGGAATAGCGGCGAAAGAGCTGATCGCGTCCACGATCATATCGATTTGATATCTTTCGCATATTTGCCCTATTGACGCTATATCGTTCAGCAGTCCTGTCGTAGTCTCGTGATGCACGACCGCAAGATGCGAGACGCGCTTTCCGCAGGTTATAATTAACGATTCGAGAGCCGGCAGATCAAGCTCCATATGAGGAGGACTGCGAAATATGACTGCACTCAGACCGTAAGCCTCCGCGATCTCATGCATTCTTCGTCCATACGCGCCGTTGTCGATAATAAGCACCGTATCTTCACGGCCGATTACGGAGCTTATAACCGATTCCACCGCCGCTGTCCCCGAACCTCCGAACAACACGGCGCTGTAATCGCCCGAATCATCAACAATCCTGGTTAATTCCGCGCAAACGTCTGCCATCAGATTGCCAAATTCCTTCTCCCGTGGACAAATATCCGGTACGACTTGAGCGTATTTGACGCTGTCCGTCGTTGTGGCGGGGCCTGGGGTAAGCAAAATATTTCGTCTAACGGGAGTCATTGCCGTCATCACTTTCCGGCAAATACGCTTCACCCAAGAACTTCATTAAACGTTCCTTTACTTCATGCGGCTTTATTTTGGGTCGGCCCAGAGGCTCTGCGGGGTTCGAGGAAATCCTCATTGTGAGAAAGGTCAGACCTTTTGTCTGCTTCCATTCTTGCATCGCCATCGCAAGCTCATCGAGATTGTGAACATAAACGGCCCTCCCATACCCGCATGAGGATGCTGTTTCAACGAAATTAACGTTATGAGAGACTGTGCTTTGTCCTCCCGTAGAATCATGTGCGTTATTATCCAGAACGACATGCAGCAGATTTGGCGGACCGTAAGTTCCATTCGTAGCCAGGCTGCCCATTCGCATAAGAGCCGAACCGTCCCCGTCAATGACGACAATATCGAAATCCGGTCGGCTCAGAGCCAGACCAAGCCCTAGAGAACTGACGCACCCCATGGAACCGACCATATACAGATTGCCGGGAGCATCTTCGATTTCAAACAGCTGCCGCCCGGTTCTCCCTGTGGTCGCCAGCTGCACTGTCCTGCCATCTCTCGCCGCGTTGATGACCTTCAACGCTTCGTTCCTGGCAGGCAGTTCGTCCGGCAGCTGCTTCACAGCCTTTACCTTGTTCGAGCTGATAAGCGGCTCCTGCTGCTGAAGAGGTCTCGTCTCGAATGTCCCTTTTCTGACTACAAAGAAGAAAGGCCTGTCACTCGAAATATATTTTGCCGCCAGCAGCAATTGCCGTTTCGCCTCATTAAAGTCCGCTGAAAGGTACAACCACTTGACTCTCATCAAACCAAGTAAATTTGTTGTCATACGTCCTATCAGCTCATGCTGAGGTTCGTCTGACGTGCCCGGTTCACCCCGCAGGCTGACGAATCCAAGTACTGGAATACGAAAAGGATCGATAAGGGATACTAATGGGGAAACAGCGTTGGTAAGACCAGAGTTTTGCATGAGGATAACCGGGTTCCTGCCTCCTAACGAAGCTCCCGCTGCAATGGCGACCGCATCGCCTTCGTTCGCCGCTGCAACATATTCGCACTCGCTCATCGCATAATTGATCAAGTCCTTCAAAAACGAGCAGGGAACTCCACAGTAAAACTCAAAACCAAGCTTTTTCATTTCGTTTCCGAATTTGTCTGTTTGCAGCATCGCTTAATCCGTTACCAATCCGGGAAGGTATTTAAGCTCGGCCTCTTGGAGCTCCCCGGCTCTTTGAAGGCGGAATACTTCCTCTACGGTGGCGATCCCGTTCTCTACATGAATAAGACTCTCGTCCAAATTAATCTTCCTTGATATTTGCTGCATGGCGCTTATTGAAGCCCTTAAATTATGATTAGCCCAAATTACCAGGCTTGTTCCGAGTTCCACGAACCGTGTGGTCGGAGTGGAATAATATTTGGTAGGCACAATAACGACCGGGAGCCTTCCGCCCCACTCCATCATAAAGGATTCAATTTCAGCTGAATCCGACCTGCCGCTGTGGATGAGAATGGCATCCGATCCCGCTTTTCTGTAAGCTTCCGCCCGCTTCAGCGCTTCCTTCAGCCCCCAGCCGGCTATAAAAGCTTCCACCCTTGCCACGACCACGAAATGTTCGTCATTCTGGGTATCCTTCATCGCTTTGATTTTGCCGCAGAATTCGTCAATGCCGGCAAGCGGCTGAGCTTCGCCATCGATGAACGAATTCATTTTTGGAAACAACTTATCTTCGATGCATACTCCGGCAATGCCGCGCTGCTCCAATTTCTTGACCAGTCGTCTTGCGTTGTTAAAGTTTCCATAACCCGTATCTCCATCCAGCAGGATCGGAATGGAAGCCGCATCGGACATAAATTCAAGAGTATCGAGCACTTGCGACCAGGAAGCCTCGTTATTGTCCCTCAGTCCCATACTTGCGGAAATGGACAGCCCGCTGGCCCATATTCCTTTAAACCCGGCTTCCTCGACAATAGCTGCGGATAAGCCGTTATGGGCTTCCATTAAAAATTCAGTGCGGGGCGTATTCAGCATATTTCTCAATTGAGTTGTCCTCTTCACCTAAGCTCCCCCCTGTTAGGAATTGCTTCTCCGGCCCGAGCTGCCGCCCGACGTGCGGGGTGCTCCCGACGTCCGGGTGCTGCCTGAGGTGCTGCTGCCGGAGGCACTGCGGCTGCCGGTGGTCCGGCTGCTGCCGGAGGCACTCTCGCTGCCGGTGGTCCGGCTGCTGCCGGAGGCACTCTGGCTGCCGGTGGTCCGGCTGCTGCCGGAGGCACTGCGGCTGCCGGTGGTCCGGCTGCTGCCGGAGGCACTGCGGCTGCCGGTGGTCCGGCTGCTGCCGGAGGCACTGCGGCTGCCGGTGGTCCGGCTGCTGCCGGAGGCACTGCGGCTGCCGGTGGTCCGGCTGCTGCCGGAGGCACTGCGGCTGCCGGTGGTCCGACTGCTGCCGGAGGCACTCTCGCTGCCGGTGGTCCGGCTGCTGCCGGAGGCACTGCGGCTGCCGGTGGTCCGGCTGCTGCCGGAGGCACTCTGGCTGCCGGAGGAACCGCTGCCGCGGGATGTCCGAATGCCGCCTCCGGCAATCAATTTTGCATACTCCAGCGGATTTAAGAAAGCTCTTCTTGCGAGCTCGCCATAAGCTTTTCCGATCGAAACCTTCGCCGATTGCGCGTTGCATTCAATGAGCCATATTTTCCCTTGGCGGTCAACGGCAAAATCAATACCGATCTCTCCGAATTTACCGTACTTTTTCTCCACACCCGCATAAACAGTCATCAGAAAAGAATTGATTTTCTGTTTCAAAGTAACTAATTGCGCTTCGGAATAGTCCGGAAATAATGTACTCAAATAAGTGTCGTACCGGAAGGCTTCGCCATGGGTAGTGATCGGGGAGTTGCGCTGTCCAACCCTTATCGAAATTCCTACAATTTCGATTTCCCCTTTTTTATTTCTTTGAACCTCGGCGCGAAAATCGCACAGGCGGCCCCGGTCCACTCGTGCCAGATCGATAGCCTGCTGCACAATCACTTCTCTACCACCGAAAAATCTGTTAATTACCTGCTCCAGTCGTTGCATGCTCTGGACCTTTTTGCGGACCAAGTCGCCGAGAATCGAATAACTGTACCGATAGCCGCCCGCGGACAGCTTTTCAATGCGCATCACCTTTGTTCCCTTACGGCCAATGCGCGCCTTAACGTAAACTTTTTCATGCTTACGGATCATCGTTCTGATTTCCGCCATTTCCTTAACGCTCACGGTAGCGGGTATATAAGGGCTGACCTCCTGATCCCTGATTAATTCCTCAAACAGATTTCCTTTATTGAAAGCAACGATCGGATTGATTCTTTTGACCCCCATGCGTTCAAGCGTTGTAATTAATTTGGCGACCTTCTGTCCTGAACCGCCTCGTACATAGATAACATCCGGTAAAGGCATCGTTCTTCTTTCCCACCGGTTGCCGGAGAAGTTAAAGAAGGTTCCGGACACTGTCCTGCTTGCCAGATTGATGTCTTTCCGCGAAAAGAAGTTAAGGTTTGTGTTTGCTTCCTTGTTAGCTTCAACCAGCTGCTGTATACGGTCTATCGACTGCTTGGTCTGAAGTATTATTCGAATCAGTTTGGGACCTAGCAGCACCCCGACAACAGTTTGCTTGGAAGATGATAACTTTTCAGATAAATCCATTCACGATTCACCTCTCGGCTTCTAGTAAACTGATTTTTTTCTGCGGCATATCCGGCATCTCGTTGACGGAAACAACCCTTACCGTTTTCTTGGCGGGTTTTGTCCAATACTGCTCGTTCCCCGGAAGCTCGTCAAACCAAGACGCCTCCTTCGGACAATCCATGATCATAAGTTTCCCATATTCCCCGTCGCGCGACTGGTGATACTTCAAATAGGCTTTGCCGTTCTCGATCGCCAGAATCTCGATCTTGCCCGAAGTATGACTCATGCATAGCCTTACCCGCTTGCCGAGTCCGGAGGTTCTTGCTTTCGCTTGCTCCACGATTCGATAAACTTCTTTAAGAGAAAGAACGAATCCGCTGTTTCCTGCGACCGGCCGGTTAATAAAGAAATAATAAGGCGTTACTCCCGCCCATGACAGCTTATCAAGGAGATCGCCAAGCACAGCAGGATCGTCATTGATGCCTCTCAGCACAGGAGTTTGATTGACGACGATCGCCCCGGCATCGTATAGAGCCTTGAAACACCTTCGCGCCTCTTGAGTGATCTCTCTTGGATGATTAACATGAGCCATGATGTAGATTCGTTTCTCCTCCGTGGAATATGTCCGGATCAAATCGAGAAGTTCCTCGTCCTCGTATATTCTCATGGGGTTGAACAACGGCATTTTCGAACCGATTCTTATTATTTTTACATGCTCGATCGACCTTAAGGCTTCAATAATAGAACGAAGCTTCTTGGTCGACAATATTAAAGGGTCCCCGCCTGTAAGCAGAACGTTGTTGATTTCCGGTTTACCTGCGATATAATCGATTCCCTCCTGAACGTCCGGCATCGCTTCTTGAACATCTGCCCGGAATAATCGTTTGCGGAAACAAAACCTGCAGTAGGAACCGCATACTTCCGAGACGATCAAGAGGGCTGTGGATTTGTACTTATGCTGGCATCCCTTCACGGTGTAGTTTGTATCTTCGTCGGAGGCATCCCACCGGCCGTATTCCTGGAGTTCGCTCGTGCTCGGGATCACAAGGCGTCTTATCGGATCGTTCGGATCCGACCAGTCGATCAACCGCAAGTAGTAATCATTGAGACGGAAAACGAACTTCTCGGTCACTTGCTTCAAGGCGGTTTTCTCACTCTCCGTCAAACCGGGAATATCGTCTAAATTCGTGATGTATCTGACCTGCATTCGTATCTATTCTCCTTTCAATGGTGTCAGTTTTCCGGTAAATTCGGTGTTAGATTCTCCTTTCTGTTTCAATTAAATAATAGCTAGTAGATGCAGTTGGTAGATTTCAGGTGATAGACTTGCGCGTAATAATCTATTAAATCCGCACATTAAGAAAGAATGCAGTCAGCCCCCGTTAGGGTGGATATTCTGCATTCTTAATTCATTTCATATATTTGAAATACGATTGGCACGATCGAGATCATATGTACCCGAGTTCTTCCTATAGAGGAAGAATTCGATGAACACTCGGGCTTCAAGGAAGATGAACCGTTTTTACATGGTCAAAATGCAGATAAACCGCATTGCCGCCGGCTGTCGACAGCTCAATCATATTTTGGTCGATGCTTTTGAGCACACCGATTTTGTTCGGATTTTCACCTAAATCGAGAATGACAAACTCACCGATCAATTTGCGAAGCTGCTGTTCGAACGTTCGTGCGAGCGTAATCGGTGAAGGCTTGAGCGGAAACTGCTCCGGGGTCAGCGTATAAGGTGTAACGTTCGGGTTATAAGGGATCAGATATTTGAGATGGTGGAGCGACACGATAACCGAATGATACACCGGTGAATAGAATACGAAAAAATCGTTCATCACGCTCGTCAAGTAACCGTGAATAGATTGGTGGCCTGTGATATACAGCTCCGAGAACATCCCTTTGGCATTCATCAGTACCTTTCGGTACGAAATTGGTTCGTTCTGCGGCTCAAAAGGCGTCTCAGGCATCACCATTTCCTGGTTTTCCCGAGTTGCGACACGGAGCTGCTGCAGGTGGATAAGAGGGATATAAAGAAACTGCGTGCCGTTATGAATAACAAGAATATCCTGTCCTAAATCGATTAGTTTGCCTCGGATAGGCACAGCTTTTCCCGAAATATCAAGTTCGACAAAATGATCCAACAGAGGGTGACGATTCTTCAATGGGGCCGACCTCCTTTCATCCTATTATTCGCGTCCAGACATATAGACTGAGTAAACTTATAAGCAGACCCACCGGGATAATGATTGCTGTCACCTTCATGTATGCTTTCCACGAAAGTTTGACGTGATGTTGACGCAAAATGAACATCCATATCAGAGACGCCAGTGTTCCGAGCGGCGTAATGAGTGCACCGATGTCGCTGCCGAGTATATTGGCCAAATAGGCAAGCTGCAGCGTATGCGGATCCAGGTTCATTTGTGTCAGCGATAACGTACCGATCATAACCGAAGGTAAGTTATTCAGAACATTCGACATGATCGTCAGCAGTCCGCCCGTTACGAAGATAGCGGACAAATCCCCGGAAGCGATAATCGGAGATAGCTCCCGAACAATGAAACGGGTTAGGCCAATCTGCTGCAAGCCGTCCACAATCACATAGATGCCGAACGCAAACAAGAGGATATGCCAGGGGGTTTTCGTTGCCAAATCCTTCGCGCTGCGGCCGGTGCGCAGCCATCTGACGGCGATTAATAATACCGCTCCGGAAATTGCGATCCATTCCATCGGCACTCCGAAGCCGGATGCGATAAAGAATCCGGCCCGAGTGGCGATAACGATCGTGATGCAAACCCGAAACAGCCACCAATCGATCGGGGATTCATCATGCACGTCCATTAACGGGTGGAACTCTCTCTTTCGGTCTATCGCCGCTGTAGACAGCCACTTTTTGGCGGTCTCTTTGCCATCGCTCACTTCCGAATGCAGGGCATAGCCGGTACGGAGATTTTGAATCCGTTTCGGCAGCCTTCTTCTGAACATGAAGTAAAGCATTAAAGCAATAGCGAATATACCGATCATTGAGGGGAGAAACATCAAAACCGCATAGCCGTTCAAATCAAGACCTACAATTTTCAGAGCTATGAGATTGGCCAAATTGCTTACGCCGATCGGAGCGCTGGCCGCTGTCGCGATCAGAGCGCCGCTGATCAAATAAGGAAGCTGCTGATGAATCTTCAGCTGCAACAAACGGCCGATTTGCAAAATAATCGGGGTTGTGATTAATATGCTGCCGTCATTGTTGAAAAAAAGCGTCATTAAAAAACATAGTCCGATTACGTACCAATATAACCGGACGCCGGAACCGCGCGCATATTCGATGATATTAAGCGCCGCCCACCGGAAGAATCCGATACTGTCCAGCACGATGGACATTACGATTGTGGATAAAATGGTTATGGCGGCCCCGCTGACCGTTTCCGCGATGACGCCGATACTGGAGAGCGGGACTATGCCTGTAAGGAGAAGAACGGCGGCCCCAACCGTAACCGGTACCGCTTCGTTCATTCCCTTGGGCCGCCATATGAGAAAAACGACGGTTAGAATGAACACTAGGGAAGCCGTTATCGTTTGTACATCAACCATGCTGATGCGCCTCGCCTCGGGGCTGAAGCTCAAATGCGTACGTTTCCGACCCGGAAGCCGGCAGCGGAACCACTATTTGCGGTTCTATTTGCTCATTCCGTTTCTGGACGCCAAGAGCAGCCCGTTGACGCGAGGACGCTGGAGCAAGGAGCAGAAAGAGAGGTATGCCGGCAAGCAATATGATTAAAGCGATTGTCATCTTTTCTCCCCCCTTGAAGAGCGGATAAGGTGGCGGTTGCCGGAATCCGGACGGACGCAGATGCTTTGCTCGGGAACCCCGGACTTAGCGATCCGTTTCGAATATCCATCCGCGATGACCGGATTCCGGCAGCCGTTCAGCCTTTTTTTCCGTTACGGCGGGAGATTCTTTTTGCGGGTTTGTTGACGGCGCGTTTCTTCAAGCTGGACGTATTCGCATTGCCGGAATTGTTGTTGTTATTGTTGTTGTTGTTATTGTTGTTGTTTTTATTGTTTTTAGCGTATTGATCCACTTTTTTCACCGATTTGACATGGTAGAGCGGTATCCGAACAAGATTTTGGCTCATGTTATTGTTGTTATTGTTGTTATTGTTGTTATTGTTGTTATTGTTGTTGTTTTTCCCTGTCACGAGGAGCAGAAGCGAATCGCCGGATGCTTCCACGACAAATCCTTCGACTTTCTCAGGCCCGCCTCCGTTAATTTGTACGAAAGATTTTTTCAGCTTGTTCAGAACGCCTGTAAAGCTGCTGGCTTTCAAGTAGTCGGCTTTAACGCCGGTACTCTTTTTGTACGATGTTTCCGTCACACTTTTGACATGTCTCAGGTTGACGTAAACGACATCGCCTTCTGATGAAGAATCATTCGAGTTATTGTTGTTATTGTTGTTGTTATTGTTGTTGTTATTGTTGTTGTTATTGTTGTTGTTATTGGATGACATCAGCGCCAGGAATCCGTTTTCGATCCCGAGAACCGTGCCTTGAAGAGTATCAGGACCTCCGCGGTTAATTTGCACGCCCATTCCGATCATGTTGCTCAAGTAGCTGTGGTCTCTTGTTCCTGCCGTACCCTTTGTTCCTCTCGTCCCGCTTGTGCCCTTTGTACCCCTTGTACCCTTTGTACCCTTTGTTCCGCTTGTACCTTTTGTTCCGCTTGTGCCTTTAGAGCTGGCGCTTTTCTTACTTTGAACCGGCGCCGATGCCGCTTCTTTCATTGGCATGCCTCCTTGATTGAATGTGTAGCTGGTATAAAGGCTGTTGTAAGGTTTGGCAAACGAACTATTAAACGGCTTGTAGTTTGAATACGGAAAATACATAGAAGAAATCCCTCCATTAACTAAAATAATAGACTTCGTTACTGGGGACGACCCAGTGCATGAACGATACCACGACCGCATCTCCTCGGTTCCTCATTATCGCTTCGGCATTCATCCCTCCATTACTTGTCTCGGTGAAATCTATCATGGGAGACAATTTGTAATATATCTATATGTATCCCGTAGCTATACGGTACTAGATTGATATCTATTTTCTATATTATTGCACTCTAACCTAGCGCGATCGGTAGAGTAGTTTCATAGCCTGTATTATCACCAACAAGGAGGAGTTCATTATATGGAAGAGGTGCTAGCCTGGATCAGCAGGAACGGGGAATCCAGTAGAAAGAAAGGCGCTAAGAGCTCGAAAAACTCGAAAAGCTCGAAGAGATCGAAAAAATCGAAAGGCTCCAAAGGCACTGAGGGCGCCGAAGGCTCGAAAGGTTCCAAAGGGTCAAGAGGCGCCGAGGGTACACGAGGTACCAAAGGAACAAAGGGCTCCAGAGGCACCGAGGGTACACGAGGTACCAAGGGGACGAAGGGCTCCGGAGGCACCGAGGGTACACGAGGTACCAGAGGTTCGAAAGGTTCGAAAGGCTCCAAGGGCTCCAGAGGCTCCAAGGGCTCGAGGGGGACACAAGGAACGCAAGGCACCAGAGGAACGAAGGGTACTCAAGGCACGAGGGGAGCTTGCGGTTCCGAAGGCCATAATGTCGACAAGTGCGACGCTCCCAGCTGAAGCTGAGTGACACGTTGGGCGCTGCCGGCATAAAGTAAATTAGCATAAGCCTATCGTAACCCGATAGGCTTTACTTTTTGCCTGGAGGGATAGCCGAATGTCCGAACAAGGACTGCCTACCCGCTCGATCAAGATTGCTTCGGCCGACCTGATGGAGCTGCATAAAGACGTATGGAGCAACCAGTTTGTACCTGTTTGGCTCGTTATGGACGGTAAATCGATGGAGGCGAAGCTGAGGATACGAGGCGGTCATACCCGCAATTATATGAAGAAGTCGTATGAGGTTCAGTTTGGAGATAACCGTACACTTCATTGGAATGCCGAATTCGACGATCCCTCCATGATCCGCAACGCTCTTTCTTTTCGTTTCTTTAACTTAATCGGCGTCCCTGCGCCTGAAACGCGGCATATGCAGCTGGAGTGGAACGGAGAGCAGCATGGCGTTTATTTGGAAATCGAAGCCGTTGATACCGAATTTTTCAGAAAACGCGGAATTCGTACCCGCTCTTTGATTTATGCAACGAACGACAATGCCAACTTCAGCCTTATAGATCCGGATACGAAAAAGGAGAAAAGCTCGCTGTTTTCCGGTTATCAGATGATGAAAGGCTCAGAATTGACCAAGAAAAGGCTTACCCGTTTCGTTGACCGGATCAATCGGCCGGTCGGCCGGTCATTGCGGGCGTATATTACAAAACGGCTTGATATCAATCAGTATTTAGAGTGGCTGGCCGGAGCGGTACTCACTAACAATTATGACGGCTTCGACCAGAACTACGCGTTATATGAGCATCTGCCCAGCGGCAAATACCGGATTATTCCATGGGATTATGAAGGAACATGGGGAAGGAGTCCTTATGGGAAGCTATGCCGGAGCGATCTTGTTCCCGTTAAGGGCGACAACAAGCTGACCGGACGCCTGTTTGCCTATAGAAGCTGCCGGCTGTATTACCGCCGATTTCTTCGTAAGGTGCTCAGACGCCAATTCACCGTCGAAGCTATTGCACCGATTATAGAAGAGCTGTACGGCCCCCTATCCAAAGCAATCCGGAACGACTTTACGCGAAAATGGCCTTATGACACTTTCTTGAAGGAGCCCGAGGTTTTCCGGAATTACATTAATGAACGAAGGGCCATTATCATTGGCGAGCTTAAGAAATGGACGAATTGAGCGTCAAAAAATATCCATGCTCAAATATCTTTCCCCGCTGTCCGGCGCGATACAGAGTACTCGTCCGCCCTCCCCGATACGCTGCGCAATCTGCATGGCCGCCCAGACAGCGGCACCAGAAGAAGGACCGACAAGAAGTCCCTCCTCCCGGGCGAGCCGGCGCATGGTTCCAATCGCGTCATCGTCGGCAACCTGGATGATTTCATTATATACCGCGGTATTAAGTATGGCCGGCACAAAGCCGGGACTAGTACCAACGAGCTTGTGAGGCCCCGGCTCACCGCCGGAGAGGACAGGGGAGCCGAGAGGCTCTACTACGGCGACATGCAGTCCTGGCAATGCCGCTTTTAATGTTTCTCCGGTTCCAGTTATGGTGCCCCCGGTTCCGGAGGTCGCAACAAATGCGTCAAGCCGTCCGCCTGTCTGCTGCAGTATTTCTTGCGCCGTAGTCCTGCGGTGAATGTCGGGATTCGCCCTATTTTCGAATTGATTGGGGATATAGCTGCCGGGCAGCTGCGCTTGCAGCTCCTGAGCCTTGCGGATCGCACCGGGCATTCGTTCTGAAGAAGGAGTGAGAAATACCTCCGCGCCATATGCCTTAAGAAGGCCTATTCGTTCCTTCGTCATATTATCCGGCATGACAAGTATAAGCTTGTAGCCTTTTGCCGCCGCGTTCATTGCGAGACCGATTCCGGTGTTTCCGCTGGTCGGTTCAATGATCGTATCACCCGGGCGGATAACGCCCCGCTGCTCCGCATCCGCTATAAGGGCAGAAGCGGCACGGTCTTTAACACTTCCGCTCGGATTGAACCTCTCAAGCTTCACAATCACTTCAGCAGCGCCCGGCTGCAGCATTCGGCTCAGACTTACCGCCGGAGTGTCACCTATCAAATCCGTAATACTATTCACAACGCGTGCCACCTAAGTTCCCCCCAAGTCAATTACCTTACTCCCCTGCCTATTACATATACCCGCATCAGCAGCCAACAAACAATCGGAAAAGCGCCCACTGCAAGCATCAGCCAGGATACCGCCTGCGGGGAAGAATCCATGAACGGAAGCACAAGCAAATACGCTGCAATTCCGATACTTCGTCCGATGGTAAGCGAAGCCTCGCGAAGCACGATAAACTCCTCGCGATGCTTGGCGCTCTCCTCATTGCGTCCGATCATATCGAACACCGCCGAAGTCATCGGTATAATGTAGAGCGGCATGAACAGGGCCGTCCCGATACCAAACATTAGCAGTGTGCCGTAACGCAAGGGCCAGAACAACGGAACGATAACCGCCGTTATCGCGATTGCTCCGATCAGCATTGCGATCTTCCTTCTGGCGGGTGTCAGCACTTTTCCTATGAGCCAGAAGCTGATGAGCGCGACGAACGAGGTCATAAGCGAGTAATTCCCGAGCTTCTGTTCGTTCCTGGTCGCCATATATACAAGCAATCCGACGAGAAACATGAATACGCCTTCGCGAATGCCTTGAGAGATGATGGCAGGTACAACGCGCCGCCAAGGATTATCCCTGTTGCGAAGCTGCCTTATTCCGTAGAGCCATTCATAATGTCCGACTGTTTTACGCTTCTTAAGCCAAAAGCTGAGGATGGCGGCAATCGCAAAGATAATGCCCGACACAGTGAAAATAATGCTGTAGCCGCGTTCGCCTTTGTACCCGGTAATGAGCATACCCGATACCCATGGAGCTACGATACCCGCTGCAGAACCAAGAAGCCCCGCCCACCCGTTAAACCGGTCGCGGTTTCCCGGTTCCGTTATTTCAAAATAAACGACATTGAACGCAAGCCAGAAGAATCCCATGGCCAGTCCGTTCATCATGCCAAGCGGTACCGCGAACTTAACGGCCCCTTTGCCAAGCAGCAGGACGGTGAAATAAAAGACCCCCGACAGCGCAACGCCGAGCCGGAGGCTGTTCATCTTGTTATGCTCTTTAACCCATTTCCCGGCGATCCAGAAGGTAAGGCCGCTGACGCTGTATTGACTGAGGTTGAACCAGCCTATGAGCGACATGGATAAGCTCGCTTTCCACAAGTAAATCGGTAAAAAGGTACCCGAAAGGGCATTTGCAATGCCAAAGAGCCCCTGAACGGCGAGCAGAAGCACCGCCTGGCGATCCAATGTCCGGTTTACCGCACTCTGTCCTTCTCTTTCCAAGGATCCGGTTCCAAGCTTCCCCTGCGCAGTTGAAGCGAACCAGCGAGAGTGAACCGTGTGATTGCCATGCTCCAAACTAAATCCCTCCTGCCTGTCCGCTTTGATTATCCTTGACGTAAGGTTCCCTCAAAGCGGCAGATGCATGCTGGAGTGATTAAATTTCCAAATATTTCTACAAGGCGATACTCTAACCTTGTTCCTCTGCCGCGGAAGCCAGCAGCTGTACAAACCGTTCCTGATCCTGCGCGGCGAGCCTGTTTTCCGTATGAAAGCAGGAGGGACATACGTACAGGACGATTTGAAAAGGCGGCGCAAGCAGCGGAGCGCTTAGCGGCGCCGGCGTTCTTGGTTTAAATTGCCCTTCCGTCACGGTCATCGTGCCCGACTCGAGCATGAATTCCCGGCAGGACGGACATTCGGGTGCTTCCAGCTGATCGTCGAGAATCCGTTCCATCGTAGATTCCAAAGCAAGCCGTTCCAGTCCGTACTGGCGCAATTCGGCGATATCCGGAGAAACACGGACACGTTCTTCGTCATCACCTTCGGTTTCCCAATCGCTATCATCGCCTTGCTGTTCCTCTTCATCGGACTCCTCTTCGGAATGAATGCCAAATTGTACAGTCCGATAACCTGACAGCTCGTTCTCGCAATGCGGGCAGTGCTTCTCGGGCCCGATTTCCTCATCCCACACGATTTCCGTTTGACACCACGGACACAGGACATGTTCTTCTTCCATCCGCTTTCCCCTCCTCTTCGGTTGCAGTGAGCTTATTTCAGCAAATACATAACGCCAAGCACGATAAAGAGCGCTGCCAGCGCAAATAACGTTCCCCATAAATATTTCATTGTTCTTGCCCTCTCCGACACTGAATAATTCTCCTCACGCGACCGTGGCTCCTATCACATAAGAAAGTGAGATGGATATGACCATCGCGATAAACCCTACCGCCCGATTGTCCTTCTGGATCTCCTCGTCGATCCGGAATACCGGCGTTAAAAACTCAAATACGAAATAAGCCGTGAGCAGCAGCAAAAAACCGAAAAGAGCCCATGTCATGCTTTGGTAAACCGTTTCGCTCGCCTGAATCGAAAAACGAAAGATGTTGCATATTCCGAAGATCTTACCGCCTGTAGCCATCGCAACCGATAAATTGCCGTTTTTAATCTCCTGCCAGCATTTATACTTCGTAACAAACTCGAATAAAAACAGAAAAACGACTAAAGCGAGAACCGCAACCGAGACATAAGCGAGCGATGCCACAAAAGAATTGCTAAGCAGTTTATCCACTTCGTACTCCATCTCATATTCCCCGCTCTCCGGTTATTTCAGTTCCGCTACGGTGACGCCGGCGCCGCCTTCTCCATAATTCCCGAGCCTATAGCTCTTCACATGCTTATGCCGGCGCAGAAAATCACTGATACCGGTTCGCAGAACTCCTGTGCCTTTACCATGTATAATGTATATCTGTCCAAGTCCGGCGAGGAACGATTCATCCAGAAAACGGTCCACCTCGACGATCGCTTCTTCCACGTTTGCGCCCCGTAGGTCGAGCTCCATCTTGACGTTCTCGTCGCGAGTCCGTTTCAGACTGGCAGCCTGCTTCGGCTGCTGTGTCTTGGCAGTTTCGGCCCTCTTTACAAGCTCCAGATCGCCGAGCGCCACCTTCATTTTCAGAATTCCAAGCTGAACCAGCGCATCGTTACCCCCGATTTCGACTACATGTCCGCGCTGACCCAGACTATAAACCATGACTTCATCGCCCGCTTCGATACGCTGCGGCTTTGTCCCCGCTTTCGGTTTATTGGCCTTCGCCGGTTTCTTCAGTTCCGGGGCCGCTTCATCGAGTTTTCGACGCGCGTCGATCAGCTTATGCTCCTTGACGGACGCGCCTTCCTCAAGCGCCAGCTTTCGCAAATCGGCGATGATTTGCTCCGCCTCCCGCTTCGCTTTGGCAACCGCTTCGTGCGCATCTTCCTGCGCTTTGGCCATAAGCTTGTCGCGCTGCTCGTCGAATTTCCGGCGTTCCGCCTCATAACGGTTTCGCTCGGCCTCAAGCTCTTTACGCAGCGCTTCCGCCGATTGCCGCTCGGCTTCCGCGCCAATGCGGTTTTCCTCAAGCGATGCAATCATGTTCTCGACCCGCAGATCCTCCTCGCTTACTTCGCCTCTCGCGTGCTCGATTATATCGCGCTGCAGTCCGAGCCGCTCGGCAATTGCAAAAGCATTGCTCCGGCCTGGAACTCCAACGAGAAGCCTGTAAGTCGGGCTGAGCGTCTGGACGTCGAACTCCATGCTTGCATTGATAATGCCTTTGCGGTTATATGCATAGGCCTTAAGCTCGCTGTAATGAGTCGTCGCAATGATTCGGCAGCCCAGTTTATGCATATACTCAAGAATAGCGATAGCAAGCGCGGAGCCTTCAGCCGGGTCGGTGCCCGCTCCAAGCTCATCGAGCAGTACGAGGCTCTTCGGCGTCATCGTTTTTAAAATCCGGATTATGTTCGTCAGATGGCTGGAAAACGTACTAAGGTTTTGCTCAATGCTTTGCTCATCGCCGATATCGGCATGAATAGCGTCGAAAACGCACAGCTGGGTGCCGTCTTCAGCCGGGACGAACATGCCCGACATGGCCATCAAGCTCAGCAGACCGATGGTTTTGAGCGACACCGTTTTACCGCCCGTATTAGGTCCGGTGACGATAATAGCCGAGTAAGAATTGCCCAACTCCACATCGATTGGGACAACATGCTCCCGGGCAATTAACGGATGGCGGGCCCGGCGCAGCTTTAAATAGCCCCGGTCGTTCATCCGCGGCAGCGATGCGCCCATCTGGTGCGCGAGCCTTCCTTTCGCGAATGCGAAATCCAAGGCGCCCAGAGTATCAAGATCAAGGAGCAAATCTTCAGCATAATCGGCGGTTTGTGCCGTGAGCTTTTGTAAAATTTTCTCGATCTCACGCATCTCGGATAGCCTCAGCTCGCGCAGCTTGTTGTTCATGGCCACGATGGCCTCAGGCTCGATAAACAGCGTTGCGCCGGAGCCTGACTGATCATGGACGATACCTCCGAAATGGGAACGGTACTCTTGTTTCACCGGAATAACATAGCGGTCGTTACGGATGGTAACAATAGCATCCTGAAGCATTTTTTGCACGGATGAGGAACGAACCATTTGTTCCAGCTTCTCCCGGACTCGCGACTCACCGTTCCGGAGCTCCCGCCTGATCGCAGCCAGCTCCGCACTCGCGCTGTCCATAACCTCAGCTTGGTCGTCGATGCAGGCGAGGATCGCATCCTCCAGCGTCTTATGCTCGGTAAGCTGTTCACACAGGTCCGCCAGCATCGGGATCGGGTCATCATCGTGAAGCTGGAGCACATGGCGCTTAACCCTTCTGGAGCCGCGAACCGTTTCGGCGATTTCGAGCAGCTCTGCAGGGTTAAGCGTTCCGCCGATACGCGAGCGAAGCAGCGATGGACGAATGTCTGCGACGCCCCCGAACGGTACGCTGCCTTTCAACCGATCGGCCTTGTAGGCTTCATCGGTTGCCTGAAGCATAAGCTTGACCGACTCGAGGTCAGAGCTCGGAGTGATCGCTTCCGCTGCAGCTTTTCCGAGCGAAGTCGCGGCATGCTGAGCCAATTTATATACAATCTTAGAAAATTCAAGTGTGTGTAGGATTTTATCGTTCAAACTGAGCACAACTCCCCTCATCCTTATTATAGCCGAAGCAAACAACGTATGCCATGACGGAAGCTCCCATGCATGACTGAAAGCCGATCAGGGGACAATAATTGTTGCATCCCGAGAATTATGCGAGAACCGGCGGATGATTCAAAGCGGCAGGATAACGCAAGTTTTGCTTCACTCGGAGCCTTAATATGCTTTCGATTCCGCCTCGAAAGCAGCGAAAACTGAGCGTATGCTTTCGAAGCAAGTTTTCGCACACGAAAAACTTTCAAGGAGGTTCGATTATGCGTTTTTTGGGTCATGTTGTTCGATTCATCGTTTCTGCGATCGTTTTGATGATCGTAGGTTATATCGTACCCCAATTTAGTGTCGGCGGATTCTGGAGCGCCTTATTTCTAGCTCTTGTCATCGCCGCGTTCGGCTGGATTATCGAGGGCATATTCGGCAAACGGGTAACGCCTTTCGGCAGAGGCATAGTCGGCTTTCTGGCAAGCGCCGTTGTCATCTGGCTTGCTCAATTTATAGTCGGCGACGTATATGTCACTTGGCTTGGAGCCATTCTGGCAGCTCTGGCAATCGGTATTATCGACTTGTTCATTCCTATCGGCTCACCCTATAAAGCAGGACGGGCGAAGGAACGTCGGTAACCGGAAGCAACCTACAGGGCAGCGTGAAGCCGGGCAGATACGGAACAATCCGTTGAGCCCGGTTTTTGCATGTTATATACATATACTGCAAAGAGTTCATGATTTGTTCATCAACCGGTCATAGTTTGGCGCTGAAATATAAGCGGATTCACGATATACTGAACAGGTAGTGCTAAATACATCGAAAGATGGAGGGAGTCAGAGATATGTTGAAAAAATTGTTGCTGTTGTCGATGGTCGCAGCCCTAGTCTTGATTATGGCCGCCTGCGGTTCGAACAATACGGCCAGCACATCCGATAATGGCGGAGACGTTCAGGAGACTGGCGCAGCCGCTTCGCAGGAACTCGTTATCAAAGCGACGAACTGGCAGTTCGACAAGAGTGAATATACGATTAAAAAAGGTGAAGCAACCAATATTACCGTTCAAACAGACGGCATTCACGGTATTGAAATTCCAGATCTCGGCATTAGCATCGGTGGGGGAAAATCGCAGGTCGTTACGTTTAAAGACGCCGGCACTTACCAATTTCATTGTGATGTAATGTGCGGAACAGGCCATTCCAAAATGATTGCAACGATAAAAGTGGAATAGCCGCATCAACTCAAGCAAATAACCCGAAGCAGCTAACTCTGCTCGGGTTATTTTTTGATCTGTCACCTAATTTTATCGAAGTTATTTATCCACTTGATAAGCAAATTTCATAATGACATGTTTTGTTCCGCTTAGCTCCGAGTTTGCCTGCGAACCTTATCGATTGCATCAGAAAGTCTTATGGCCCGGCCTCTTCCCCGTCACAGCAATTGTTTGCTAAGATGTTTACAACAGTTAAAACGGATGGAGGAAGAGTATATGGGCATTCTGGACGGACGGACAGCGGTTATCAGCGGTGCTGGGACCGGGCTGGGCAGAGCCGCTGCTCTCGCATTTGCGCGTGAAGGGGCGAACGTCGCACTTCTGGGACGGCGGGTCGGGAAGCTGGAAGAAACAGCTGCGCTTATCGGACAGCACGGGACAGGTAAAGCTCTGGTTATACCGGCGGATATCTCCGTGGAAGCACAAGTGAGCAAAGCCGTTCAAACGGCAGCAGCCGCTTTTGGCAAGATCGATATACTGATCAATAATGCGGCGATCTTTGAACCGGGATTGGTGTTCGAACTGAGCAGCGAGGAATGGACTCAGCAAATCGCCGTCAATTTGACCGGACCTTTTCTGCTGACCAAAGCGGTGCTGCCCATTATGCGAAACTCGCATTACGGACGTATTATCAATATAACGTCCAGCCTGGCTTCCAACGGCGCCGGCGGCTACGCCGCTTACAGCGCTGCCAAAGCCGGACTGGAATCGCTCACCCGAACAACGGCCGACGAAGAAAACGAACACGGCATTCTTGTCAATCTGTTTAATCCGGGAACACTGCGAACCGAGATGCATGCTACGGGACAGGACCCGGCCACCGTGACGCCGGAACTGATCAGACTTGCTTCTTTGCCGCCAGGCGGCGTTACAGGAACGATGGTTTCCGTCTGAACGAGAAAGAACCTTCGAGTGCTTTACTTTGCGCGCTGCAAGGTTCTTCGCGTAGAAACATCTGGATTAATAAGATAATATCCCAAGCTTGCTGCATTGCCGGCAGAATGCGCGGCTCCGAACGGTATCGTTCGGAGCACGCGCTTTTTTTAATATCGAATATCGTCAGCTTTTTTCGATTAATTCGATCCACTCGTTGTATTCCGTTTGCAGCTTGGAATATTCAATCTGAAGCTTTCCATGCTCGTTCTGCAGCCGTTCGTGCGCTGCCCGCAGATTATTCTCCGAGCGGCTCGCTTCGGCCAGCGACGCTTCAAGCTCCGCAAGCCGGCTGCTCAGCTCCTGCGCCCGAATTCTCGCATTGCCGGTCTCCTGCTCGCTCTGCAGCAGCTGCTCGAATAGTCCGGCTTCCGCTTCGGCATGAGCCGCGGCCTGCTGCCTGGCAAGCTCTACTTCAGCAGCAGCGGAGCGCTCACGCTGTTTCGCTTCGAGGGCCGTTTCATCGGCTAACCGCTCTGCCTCCGCCATTTGCCGCCTCGCCTCGTTCATCAGGTCGGCTGCTCGTTCTTCGGCAGCTTGTAGCTTCTCCTCGAGCTCGCGCTCGCGTCCCTTGAGCTCTTCCAGCTCAGCTTTATGACGGTCTCTCTGCTCGGCCAGCAGACTATGCTGCTTAACGGCTTGATCGCTTGTCCGCTGAGCGTCGGTTAACTGATCGCGCAGCTGTATAATCTGTTGTTCCTGCTGCTGGATGGTCTGCACGCGGCGGCTTTCCTTGTTCTGCAGTTCTGTAAATCGACGCTGCAGCTCTTGGGCAGTCTTCTCACGATCGCGCATCTCGCTCTCCAGACTGCTGACGGTTGTACGCAGCAGCTCTTCCTGCTCGGCTGCTTCCATGGCGATCCGCTCAATTTCCTGCCGCAGGCTGTCAAGCTCCTCCTGAGCCTCTTCACAGTCGCGGCGCGACTGGTTCAGCTGGGACTCCAGACGTTCACTATCCTGCTGCCACGCCGCCGTGCGGCGTTCCAGCTCCTCCCGGTGCAGCTGTATTAGCGAATCACGCTCAGCCGTAAGCCGCGCCGTTATTGCCGCAGCCTCTTCATCGCCTTCGCGCAATGCCTGCTCGAGCATCGCCTGGGCAGTTTCGCGCTCCTCGTGAAGCACGGCGGCCGCAGCCGCCCGCACGCGTTCCAGCTCCGCCGCGGCCGCTTCGCGCGCCTGCGCAAGCTGCGCTTCCGCTTCCAGGGCAGCCTGCGCAGCTCCGCGCTCGAGGTCTGCGCGGAGACGCTCGAGCCGCTCGCGAGCCGCATGCCTCACCCGCTCGAGCTCCGCCTCGGCGGCTGTACGTGCTTGATTCAGCTGCGCTTGCAGTTCTGCCCGGGTTCGCTCATGCGCGGCTTCAGCCGCCACCGCCGCCGCTGCCTCGGCCTCGCGCACCCGCTCAAGCTCCGCGTCATGCTCGGCGCTTACGCGGACAAGCTCCAAGCGCGCGGACTCCCTCTCGCTCTCCAGCTCCAAGCGCGCGGACTCCCGCACTTCCGCGAGCTGCCGCTGCAGCTCGTCACGGACGCGCTGCAGCTCTTCAGCCGCCGCCTTGGCAGCCTCCGCATGCAGCTCCCGCTCGAGCTCGATCTCCTCGCCCAGCGACTCACGCAAACTCGCAATCTCAATTCGGGCGGCTTCACGCACGCTCTCAAGCTCCGCGCTCAGTGATTCACGAGTACGCTCCAGTTCAATTCCGGCAGCTGCCCGCTCCGACTGAAGCTCCGCACCCAGCGACTCACGCACGCGCTCCAGTTCGATACCGGCCGCTTTACGCTCCGACTCAAGCTCGGCGTTCAGCGATTCACGCATGCGCTCCAGCTCAATCCGGGCGGCTTCACGCTCCGACTCAAGCTCAGCGCCCAGCGACTCACGCACGCGCTCCAGCTCGATACGGGCGGCTTCACGCTCCGATTCCAGCTCCTGGCTCATTTCGTTAAATGTTTGCGCCAGTTTAGCATCGTGCATGGCTTGGAGTCGTTCCTGCTCCAAGCGCCCGCTTTCCTGAGCCTGCTCCAACCGCCCCTGCAGCCCGGCGCTTACCCGTTCCAATTCCTCACGCGCGATTTCCCGTTCAAGCTCTATCTCAGCCTGCGCGTCGGCAAGCTGCGCGGCAGCCTCCTCTCGGAGCGAAGCCATGGCCAGCTTCGTTTGTTCGAGCTCCGCTTCAGCCGCCCTTCGGCGCTCCTCCGTTTCGTTCATCCGCTCGTTCTCACGGCTCAGCCGGAACACGTCCTCCGCCATATGGACGGCGACAAGCACCGCTATTTTCGGCAAATCCAGCCTTGGGTAGCCTTTTGCCAGCTTGTTCATATTCTCATCCACCAAAGCGGCGATCCGTCTGATATATTCCGGGTTATTGTGACCCGCCAACTTAAACTGATTGCCATATATATCAACTGTTACACTTGTACGTTTAGATGCATCCATGAGGGCATATCCTCCTATAAAGTTTTCGAAGAAACCGGGCTTCGAAAGCATAAGAATGTTAAAATTTCGGCTACAAAACAAACGAAGCCGCATCGATATCGGTTCGTAAGAGAACTAATTCGATGCGGCTTCGGGCATCTCCTGCCTATTTACGCAATTCCGCGGCAAAAGATTGTTCCAATTTTGTTACGACCCCATGGTGCAGCTCCGTTACCTCTTCATCGGTGAGCGTCCGGTCGGCGTGCCGGTAAATAAGCGACAATGCCACGCTTTTCTTCTCAGCCCCGAGCTTCTCGCCAGTGTAGACGTCGAATATGTCCACCGACTCGAGAAGCGCGCCTGCCGTTTCGCGCACCGTTTCAAGTAGCTTGCCGGCTTCCACTTCGCGGTCCAGCAGGAGCGCAATGTCACGCTGCATGGCCGGATAACGCGGGAGCACTTGATACGTAATTTTGAAATCCGCCTGATCGTAAAGCGGTTCAAGCTCGAGTTCCATCACATAAACATCGCCAAGACCATGCTCCAGCTGGAGAGTCGGATGAAGCTGGCCGAGATAGCCGATCGTCTCCGGACCACGCTCGTTCTGAAACACAACCGCAGCTGTGCGGCCTGGATGCATATGCTCCGGCTCGGCAGGTTCGTATCCTATCAGTCCGCTCACGCCGAGAACATCCGCTATCGTTTCGAGGACGCCCTTCACATCGTAGAAATCGACAGGTTCCGCTTTGCGGTTCCATGCCGCTTCAACACGATTGCCGGTGAGGAGCACTGCAAGCCTGTGTTTCTCGTGCGGAAGTCGCGTAAGCTCTGTTTCGTCGGTATGGAAGACACTGCCGATTTCGAATATCGACAGGTTATCGTTCTTGCGGTTTCGGTTATATACGGCGGTTTCAAGCATCTGCGGAAGCAGGCTCGTGCGCAGCACGCTGCGGTCTTCGCTCATAGGGAGAGAGAGACGCACAGGCTGGACCGCATCTCCGGTAAGCGCCGGAAGCAGCTTCGTACGATCCGGGTGCGTGAACGAGTAGGAGATAATCTCGGTCAGCCCGGCATCCGTAAGCCGTTTGCGCAGCTCGCGGCGAATAGCCTGCGGCTTGGTAAGAGCGCCCGGCGTCGAAGCCCCTTCGATTGCAGTAGTCGGAATATTGTCATAGCCGTATAACCGCGCGACTTCTTCGATTAAATCGACGTCGCGCGTAATATCGCCGCGCCGCGAAGGGACATTCACGGCGAACACTCCATCACCGGATACCTCGAATGGGAACTGCAGCCGCGAGAAAATCGTCTCCGTCTCCAGCATTGACAGCTCGGTTCCCAAGTAACGGTTAATTTTGTCCAGCGAAACGGTTACGACCGCATGCTCAGGCTTCGAAGGGACCGACTGGGCGACGCCTTCCAGTACATGACCATCGGCCAATCGCCCCATGAGCGAGGCCGCCCGGTCCAGCGCCGGAATAACGCGCGCGGGATCGACGCCTTTCTCGAAGCGTATGCTCGATTCCGACCGCAAACCGATCTGACGCGATGTTTTACGCACCGTACTGCCGTCGAAGCGCGCCGACTCGAGCAAAATATTGACCGTTTCGCCCGTCACCTCTGAGGTCGCTCCACCCATGACACCTGCCAGGGCAATCGGCCGCTCCCCGTCTGTAATAAGCAGCATGTGGGGCTCAAGCCTGCGTTCCTGATCGTCAAGCGTGACCATCGTCTCGCCTTCGCGGGCAAGGCGCACCACTATGCGTCCGCCTTCTACCTTGTCCGCGTCGAAAGCATGAAGCGGCTGACCATATTCAAGCATTACGAAGTTAGTAATATCGACTACGTTGTTGATCGGGCGAATCCCGGCCGCCATGAGACGGTTTTGCATCCACAGCGGCGCCGGACCGATCTTCACGCCTTTAATGTAACGCGCCGCGTAATGCGTGCATTGCTCCGGCGCTTCAATGCGGACCGTTACGCGGGATGATGCTTGCTCCGCCGAATCGCTTACCCGGTTGTCCGGAAGCTTTACCTGCCGCCCGGTCAGCGCGCCAACTTCATAGGCGACTCCGAGCATACTCAGGCAGTCCGAGCGGTTGGGCGTGAGATCCAGCTCCAGCACTTCATCGTCAATGGCAAGCACGTTCAGGATCGACTCGCCGACAGGCGTTCCTTCCGGGAGTACGAGAATGCCCTCCTGCTGCTCCTTAGGCAGCAGCTTTTCGTTCAGGCCAAGCTCCTTGGCGGAACAAATCATTCCCTGCGACTCCACCCCGCGCAGCTTTGCCCGTTTAATGGCAAAATCACCCGGCAGCTTCGCGCCGACCGTCGCCACCGGAACAAGCTGCCCCGCAGCTACATTCTTCGCGCCGCAAACGATCTGCAGCGGTTCGTTTCCTCCGACATCCACCGTGCAGACGCTTAGTTTATCGGCATCCGGGTGCTTCTCACGGGTCAGCACGAGCCCAACGACCACACCGGTCACACCTTTATTACGGCTTTCCACTACATCGATTTCAATGCCTCCGCTTGTCATCAGCTCCGCCAGCTGTCCGCCGGTATAGCCGTGCAAGTCCACATATTCGCTTAACCATTTATAAGATACGTTCATTTTATTGGCCCCCCAATTACATTCGGACAAACTGGCTTAAGAAGCGCAGATCGTTCGTGTAGAAATGACGAATGTCGTCGATATCGTATTTGAGCAGAGCGATACGTTCCACGCCCATACCGAATGCAAAGCCGCTCACCTCATTTGGGTCGTAGCCGCCCATTTCAAGCACGCGCGGGTGAACCATGCCGCAGCCGAGTATTTCAAGCCAGCCGGTATGCTTGCACATCCGGCAGCCGTGACCGCCGCATTGCGAACAGCTTATATCAACCTCGGCGCTCGGCTCGGTGAAAGGAAAGAAGCTCGGACGCAGACGAATCTGAGCCTGTTTGCCGAACATGAGCTGCGCGAACTGCAGAAGCGTCCCCTTCAGATCGCTCATTCTGATGTTAGGCCCCACCACGAGCCCTTCAATCTGGTTGAACTGGAACGAATGCGTAGCGTCATCATCGTCACGGCGGTATACTTTGCCCGGACAAATAACCTTCACCGGAGTCTTGCCGTTCATCGCCTTCATCGTCCGCACCTGCACCGGCGACGTTTGCGTGCGCATCAATATGTCGTCCGTAATATAGAACGAATCCTGCATATCGCGTGCCGGATGGTCCTTCGGCAGATTGAGAGCCTCAAAGTTGAAATAATCCGTCTCAACCTCAGGACCTTCCGCAACGGTATAGCCGAGCCCAATGAAAATATCTTCAATCTCCTGCACGATCTTGTTCAGCGGGTGGACGGCACCGGCGGGCAAACGTTTGCCCGGCAGCGTCACGTCGATTTTCTCCTCGCGAAGCCGGTTTTCGGTCTCCGCCTGCTGGAATGCCGCTTGCTTCGCTTCAATCACTTCCTCGATCGCCGCGCGAACCTCGTTGCCGACTTGGCCGATAACCGGACGCTCTTCGGCGCTGAGGCCGCCCATGCCGCGCAATATCTCCGTTAAAGCGCCCTTCTTGCCCAAATATTTGACCCGCAGGTCGTTCAGCTGCTGCGGAGAAGGGGCATTCTGCAGCTCCTGCAGCGCCTCCGTCCGCAATGCTTCCAGTCGTTCTTTCATTGCCATCCATTCCCTTCTGTGCAAAATAAAAAGGCCCTCTCTCCCCGTAAGGGACGAAAGAACCGTGGTACCACCCTAAATTCGGATTGCCGCCGCCGCATGACCCTTTGTGCCGCCAGAGCTTGCAATCCCTCTTGCCGGCTGTAACGGGCCGGAACCCGGACTTCCCTACTGGCGCGCGGTGCGCACGTTCAAGAGTCTGCTCGGGAGTGAACTTCAGCGGCATTCGACCTGCGAAGACGCTCTCAATCTGCGGCGTCTTCTCCCTGTGCGCGAAATGCGGCCTACTTATCTCCGTCAATGCATGTTCGTATCACTAACTTACTTAATTAACTATTATAAGCAAAGCGCGGCGTCTTCGCAACACCGCGCTTGCATGGGTCTTGTAACAAAGCTGTGGATGAAAAAACTTCTTGCCGGTATTGTGCGTGCACTGCAGACCGCTTGTGCTATTGAACATTGGGTTTGCTTCTTTCACTGCATGGGCCTAAGCCTTGCGGCGCTTAGCCAAGGCTGTAATCAGCGCCGCCACTGAAAGGACAAGCGCGGCTATCGTCACCGCCAGCGTTACTGCTTCCATCGTGCCGCTTCCGCTGCCCGCCGCAGTTCCAGCTGCGGTATCCGCAGCATGGCCGTCAGACGCCACCGCCGCTGATTCACCGTCCGCAGCAGGCGCCGACGCGCCGCCGTGGCCGTCATTCCCGCCGGTTCCGGCCATCACGGTCGTAACGGAAGCCGGATAGTCCGAGCCGGCTGCACCGGTCCACTCCACGACCTTGTTGTCGCTGTAGGTTTGGTAAGCCTTCCAGATGAGCTCCTTGGCGTCCGCAGCGACTTTTCCCTGCACGCGGAATTCATCAAATTCAGTTTGCGAAAGTCCCGGACCATCGGCCGTCCATGTAATGGAAGTAATGCTTCCGTCCGCGGCGGTCTCCAGCTGCGTTTTCCAGCCAGGCTTCGGCTGTGTCCTGCTGACGGCAACACCCTCGGGAACCTTTACTCTGATTGATTTGGTGGTTACGTTTTCTTCCTCGCTCGGCACGCGTACCGTAAACACCTCGTAGCTGCCCTGTTTCGTTTCGCTCGGCTGCACCGTAACATGTGCGCTCGCAAGGCCGGCGAACAAGAATAGCGAAAGTAACGCGATACCGGCGACCGGCCATTTTTTCCTTTGAATCATCTCAGTTTGCCCCCTAACAGAATACGTGCTTTTTCCCGGTTGATTTACGATCCCTTGTCTGTAATGCACGCTTATTATACCGTTGTGCCGAAAGCTTAACATGACTCGATAGGGCTATAAGATTGTGACAGATACGTGGCGCCCTTAACGGTTCAGCAGCCCTTTTTCCAGCGCATAACGCGTGAGCTGCACACGGTTGTCGAGATGAAGCTTCTGCAAAATGTTTTTGAGATGGTTTTTCACAGTGTGCTCGGACAGGCCAAAGCCTTCCGCGATCTGCCGATTCGAGTCGCCGGATGCGACCCGCTCGAGCACTTCGCGCTCGCGCTGTGTTAGCGGCGACTTGCCGTCGGTTCCCGCACTGCCGTGCTGCGCCCGGTTCCACTTTGTGCCTTCTACCCCATCTGATGATGTGGAAGATGGCTTTACCCCGGGCTGTCTGCCTCCGAACTCCTGCAGCAGCCGAAACGCGAGCTCCTTCGAGAGTGGCGCTTCGTCGATCGCGACTGCGCGCAGGTACTCGATCCATGAGGAGGGCAACAGGTTTTTGAGCAAGTAGCCCTGAGCACCGCGTTTGATCGCTTCGAACAAATCGGTAATCTCGCCCGAAACGGTCACCATTACGATTTTGATGCGGGGATCGATCGCTTTGATATGCTGCGTGGCCTCCATTCCGTTCATGACCGGCATGTTAATATCCATCAGCACTAGATCCGGGCTCTTCTCCGCCGCAAGCAGTACCGCCTGTTGGCCGTCGGCCGCTTCCCCGACAATTTCAAAGGCGGGATCGATCCCTACAATCTCCCGCATGCCTTCCCGGCCGTGCGGATGGTCATCAGCCAGCAGTACGCGTATCCTTTTCTCTCCGGTCATCCCGCTATCCCCTTTTCAGCTTCCCCTTGATCATTCGCGCGCTCTTGTCTTCGTGACCTCGACAACTGTACCGCTTTGAAGTCCGTCCTCACGCTTATCAATTCGGCGGATGGCGAAATTCCATCCCATCGCTGCCGCGCGGTCCCTCATCATTCTTACGCCGTAGCGGCCTTTGGCAGCCAATCGGCTTTCCTCCGCTCCGACTCCGTCATCCTCAACCGTGCAGCTGAATGCCCCGTCTTCTGCGGCCGGTTCAGGAGTTGCGCGTACCGTCAGGCGCGCTGCGCAGGCGTGTTTCTGCACATTCAGCATCGCTTCCCTTACTATAGACAGCAGCTCTATCTTCTCTTTGCCCGTAAGCCTGCTGTCCGAGAGCCTCCAATCCAGCTCGACCTGCAGCCCTCCGCGCCGAAGTTCTTCCGCCATCTCGCGTACGGCATCCATCCACTGCACGGCTGTCCTGGACGGCTCGCTGCGCAGACTATCTATCCATTGCCGAACATCTTCATACACATGACGCACCGTCTGGCGAATTTGTCCGGCCGTTTCTTTCACATGCTCGCTGCCTTGAGCGTGCTCAAGCTTATCCAGCTTGACCGACAGCAGAAACAACGATTGCGAAATGCCGTCGTGAAGCTCACGCGCCAGCTGTTCCCGCTCCATGAACGCGGCTTTGGCCGCCCTCTCCTGCTGAAGCAGCTCGCTTGTTTGCTCGAGCATCCGAAACAGCTTGAGCCCGAGCGTCGCCGTCACCGCCAGAATAATGACCGGAGCAAGCGCATTGCCAAGGTCCATCGATACATAAGGCAGAAGAAAAACGTGCCGCACATATTCCCATAATGCGATCGTCACAGTCGGTATCCACAGTATGAGCCATTTGATCCGTTTGTACGGCATCACATCCACCCCTCCGCGATTTGAAAGATACATTAATCAATAATTGCGGAACTCGTATTGTTCCACCTTCTCGTTATCGTCCTTGTCCATTACCCTAATTTCCGCCATCCAGCGTCCGGCAAAAGGAATGAAAGGTCCTTCGGCGCTGTAAGCGGCTTTCACATACCCGTCAAAAGACGTAATTTCTTTGTCCTCATACGGCTTTACCGGTATGTCGATCGGCCCCAGCTCCTTGCGGTCCTCGGAACGCAGCCGCAAAATGATCGACTTCGGCTGGCCGACCTTGTCCGGCAGCCATACCTTGACGATAAATTGATTGACACCGGG
Organism: Paenibacillus sp. sptzw28; assembly: GCF_019550795.1. Taxonomy (NCBI): domain Bacteria; kingdom Bacillati; phylum Bacillota; class Bacilli; order Caryophanales; family Paenibacillaceae; genus Paenibacillus; species Paenibacillus sp. sptzw28. Next base: position 1,848,177 of record NZ_CP080545.1, on the reverse strand, counting down.
CCTGTTCGGCGAAATTCTCAGCGTCAAATGCATTTCTTCGCCCATTTTATGGTACGATACCGGTTCATTGGCCGGCAAAGGGCTGATATAAGTGAAGAGCGCAGCAATAGTTATTATGAGGGCCATTAACGCTCCGTCCATGCGCAGCAGCGCGGAGGCGGGAAGATCGCCGCGCCTGATCCGCAGATGAAGGATTCCTCCGACAACGAGCACAATGAGTACGAGGCCTGATTTTACCAGTAGAAGCGTTCCCCATGACGTGTAAAATAAGTATTGCAAGGAAGGCAGGAAAAGCAGTGTCATGCCTATGCCCGTGACGACGAGAGCCGAGATAGACAAAAGTGCCGCCTTCGAGAATATGACAGCAAAACGCCCCGCATCCTTCCGGTCGGCAAACCAGAGCGTAAGCAGCAGGACGAAGCCGCCGGCCCACACAGCCGCAGCCGCAAGATGAATAAAGTCAAAGAGCACCGTCAGCGCCACCGGTTTAAATACGACGGCGTGTCCGCTCCAGCTCTCAAGGCTAAGCACGGCCGCCGCCCAGACCGCCCTGAACGGCCGTCCAAGCCTCAGTACGCCGAACCCCGCAAACACAAGCAGCACCAGGGCGATCCATTCACGGCCAATCGATGTTAACAGGAACAACCGGTTATACTCGTCCGCGGGATAGCCCTGCAGGATTTCGCGGGCATGGACAAAAACATAGAGCAGCGCAGCTACCGTCAGCGTTCGCATTCCAGGCAGCTCCCATTTGCGCAGAGCGGCGGCGAACGTCCCGTCTGCTCCGCGCGGCAGCAATACCGACCAAATCATCATTCCCGCGGCTATCAGCAGCGCGGCATAATAAGCGATCCGCACCGCATAGAGAATAAACTCCCCGGTGGTCAGCTGTGTAGAAGCGCTGTGCCCTTCATGACCGAGCTCCTTATGCGGGTCGAACGAGGATGCATCCTTCCCTTCGGGGGGATTGCCCACGACAAATACATAGGAGCCGCTGACGGGATGACCGTCCGCCGAAATAATTTGATAAGAAACGGTGTACACGCCTTCGCCGAGCTTCGGCAGCAGAAGCTTCAACGATTTATGGTCGGTGCTCGCGACTGGTTCATTGGCCGTAACCGAATGCGATTTGGAATCCAGCACCTCGAGCGAACCGACCTGCGACTCGATCGATTCATTGAATGTCAGCTCAACGGCCGGCGGACTTCCGTCCAGCCTTGTATTCGGTTCAGGCACTGATTGTTCGAGCAAAGCATGGGCATCGGCGGTCTTCGGCATCCCGAACAACGCCATGCACAGAATCATGCAGACGGCGAGAGCGGAGCATATTCCGGATATAGAGGGAAGCTTGCGTTTAGTAAACATCATAACTGTTGAATTTCACGTCCTCTCATAGATGACCGATCCCAAGAAGAAACTGCTGGCCCTCCGCGAACGACCGGCGCTGGTGTCCTTTCGCGCCTGGCTGAGTCCGGACCCTTCTCACGCGAAAGTGCCGTTTCTCCATTTGGAAAGCTTAGAAAGCAGAGCGAATACCTTTACTCATAATTTATAAAATTGGCCTAGCTTTAAGTGTACTAAACCTATCATACCAGTACCAATTCCAAATCCGAAAATTTTATGATAACTCCAAATATTTCTCAGGGACGTTTTGAGCGGAGAGGGGAAATCCGGCAGCAAAAAAAAGCCGTAACTATACGTTTTCATTCTCTTTTCACACCCTTTTCCGGCGCTTTAAGAGTCCCGTTTGTCGAATGATATAGCCTTGACACACCACTATATATTGGTGTAATTTAGTTAAGTGATATCAATATATTGTGTATTTAGGGCTTAAGATCGACGCCCTTCGACAAGGAGTGACGTACTCTCGTGGATATTATCAAGAGGAACGGCCAGAAAGAAGAACTCATATTTTCCAAGCTGAAGAAGGTTATCGATTTCTCCTGCGTCGGTTACAATGACTGCGACCCGCTTGAGCTCGAAACGGCTCTGCTGCCGTACTTCCGCAACAACATCACGACCAAAGAAATTCAGCGTACGCTCATCCAAGTGGCGGTCGAGAAGACAAGCATCGAACAGCCGAACTGGCAGTACGTTGCGGCCAAGCTTCTGGTGTACGATCTTTATAAAGAATCCGCGATCAATCGCAAGTACGGCTATTTCGGTTACGGCGATTTCTACTCCCTGATCACGTACTTGACCGACAAGGGACTATACGGCAAATACATATTAGAGTATTATACCCGGGAGGAAATCCGCGAGCTTGGCAACTACATCGTGCCCGAGCGCGACTATCTATTCAATTATATCGGTCTCAAAACGCTGTCCGACCGTTATCTCATTAAAAGCTTCAACGGCGATGTGCTTGAGCTGCCTCAGGAACTGTTTATGGGCGTTGCCATGCATCTTGCGATGAAGGAAAAGGACAAGCTGGCTTGGGCCCGCAAATTTTATGATGTGCTCAGCCGCCTGCAGATGACGGTCGCCACTCCGACGCTGGCGAATGCCCGTAAACCGTTCCATCAGCTGTCCAGCTGCTTTATCGATACGGTGCCGGACAACCTGTGGGGCATCTACAACGTGGATTCCAGCTTCGCCCAGGTATCGAAATTCGGCGGAGGCATGGGCATCTATGTCGGCAAGGTGCGCAGCCGCGGCTCCAACATCCGCGGTTACAAAGGCGTGGCCGGCGGCGTTGTTCCATGGATCAAGAACTATAACAATACCGCAATCGCTGTCGATCAGCTTGGCGTCCGTTCCGGCGCAGTCGCCGTTTACCTGGACATTTGGCACAAAGACATTCTTGACTTCCTTAACCTCAAAACGAACAACGGCGACGACCGGATGAAGGCGCATGATATTTTCCCGGGGGTCTGCATTCCCGATCTGTTCATGCGGAAGGTGCAGGAGCGTGAAACGTTCTGTCTGTTCGACCCGCATGAGGTCCGCAATTATATGGGCTGGTCACTTGAGGACGCTTGGGGCGAGGAATGGGAGCAGCGCTACGAGGAGTGCGTGAACCATCCGCAGATCTCCCGCGACGAAGTGCCTGCGATCGATATTATGAAGCGCATTCTGACCAGCTCGTTTGAGACGGGCACGCCGTTCGTCTTCTTCCGCGACGCGGTTAACCGCGCCAACCCGAACAAGCATAAGGGCATTATTTACTGCTCGAACCTGTGTACGGAAATTTGCCAAAACATGAGCCCGACCGAATATGTGTCCACGACGCATGAGGACGGCGTAATCACGACGCAAATCAAGAGCGGCGATTATGTAGTGTGCAACCTCTCTTCGCTTAATCTCGGCCGCACGAGGTCACGCGAGGACATCGAGGAAGTTGTCACTTGCCAGATGCGGATGATGGACAACGTAATCGACTTGAACCATTATCCGATTCCGCAGGCGGAAATCACGAACCAGAAATACCGCGCCGTCGGTCTCGGGACCAGCGGTTATCATCAGTGGCTGGCGCTCAATGGAATCGCCTGGGAATCCGAAGACCATCTGGAGCAGGCTGACCAGCTTTACGAGTGGATTAATTACTGCGCCGTCAAAGCGTCGATGGAAATCGCCAAGGAAAAAGGCGCCTACAAAGTATTCGAGGGCAGCGAATGGCATACGGGCGAGTTTTTCGACCGCCGGGACTATGTCAGTCCGCACTGGCAGAAGCTGAGGAAGGACGTGGCCGAATACGGCGTCCGGAATGCCTGGATGTTCGCCATCGCGCCGACCGCTTCAACCTCCCTTATTGCCGGTTCAACGGCGGGGATCGATCCGATCTTCAATAAGTTTTTCGTCGAAGAGAAGAAAAACGCGGTAATCCCGCAAACGGCTCCTAACCTGAGCGATGAGACGTTCTGGTTCTATAAAGAAGCGCATCATATTGACCAGCACTGGAGCATCAAGGCGGCGGGCCGCCGCCAGCGCCACATCGATCAGGCGCAGTCGTTCAATCTGTATATTACGCCGGATTATACGGCCAAGGAATTTCTCGAGCTGTATATGGCCGCTTGGGAAAACGGCTTAAAAACGGTATACTATTGCCGTAACAAGAGTCTCGAAGTTGAAGATTGCGTAAGCTGCAGCGCGTAAAGCGCTGCAGTTTTGCTCTCTTCGTACCAGGGTCCCGTTTGACGAGCGCTTCATAGAAGCATATATGCCCTCGGCCCTGCAGCGCTTTAAATGTATTAAAGGAGGAAGCAAGCCAATGGAATTGCAAAAGAAGAAACTCTTTAACGAGGATGGCGACCGCGACTGGGGCAAACGCCGCATGATCGGCGGAAACACAACGAACCTTATCGAGCTGAATAACGTGAAATACGACTGGGCTACCAAAATGTACCGCACCATGATGAACAACTTCTGGATTCCGGAAGAAATTCCTCTTGCCCAGGATGCCAAAGACTACCGTAACCTGACGCTCTCCGAGCGCAACAGCTACGATAAAATTATCAGCTTCCTGATCTTCCTGGACTCGCTGCAAACGGCCAACCTGCCGAATGTAAACGAGTACGTCACTGCGCCGGAAGTCAATCTGTGTCTAACCGTTCATACGTTCCAGGAGGCGGTTCACAGCCAGTCGTATTCCTACATTCTGGACAGCGTCTGCTCGGCGGAAGTGCGCGATCAAATTTACAACTTGTGGCGCGAGGACAAAAACCTGCTCAAACGAAACCGGTTCATAACCGACCTGTATGAAAATTTCATCGCCAATCCGTCTTCGCAAAATCTGATCAAGACGATTATGGCCAACTACATTCTCGAGGGCATTTATTTCTACAGCGGCTTCAGCTTCTTCTACGCCCTCGGACGTCAAGGCAAAATGCTCGGCACCGTGTCCGAAATCAAATATATTCAACGCGACGAGCTGACTCACCTTGCACTCTTCCAAGGTATTTTCCGCGAAATCCGCAAGGAAAACCCTGAACTGTTCACACCTGTGCTTATCGAGGAGCTGCGGCAGATGATGCGGACGGCCGTCGAGCACGAAATCGAATGGGGACAATACATCACGAACAATCAAATTGCCGGCATTACCAATGAAATCATCGATCAATATATTAAATTCCTTTCGAACGAACGTTTGCGGAAGCTCGGTCTTGACATCCTATTCCCCGAGGTCGTCGAGCACCCGATGAAATGGGTTGAGAGCTTCAGCAACATGAACGGAATGAAGACAGATTTCTTCGAACAAAAGGTGACCAATTACAGTAAATCGTCCAACCTTAACTGGGGCGACCTGTAAGTCTAAAACCAGTGAACGCTCACGCTTCTACATGAGGCATGAGCGTTTTTTTTATTCCATGTTACCTCGCCCGCAGGAGCGGTTGCAGCACCGCAAGACTATCCAATCACGCTTCCTCTTCTTCACCCGATCGCCGTCACCTTCAGTGATTTCCCATAGTTCATTTTATGAAACTATTGCACTTTAATGTAACTACTTTTCAGATGTACCATAGTCCGTTACTATTGTGGATAAGGAAGGAAAATAATTGAAGTAAGAGAATCAGCCCACCGTTCCGGGCATCTATTTCAAGAGCGTTTCAAAAAAATAGGGAGGAATCAATATGAAAACTATTTTATGGGCAACGTTAAGCGCCAACGGGAACTATGCGCAGTCCAGTCCCGAAAATCCGCCGAAGAAGGAAGCATTTGATGATTTCGTCAAGCAGGCCATGGCTGCAGGAAACTTTATTGTCGGACGCCGAACATTCGAAGGAATGCTGGGAAGCGATGGACGCGCCCCTGGTCCCTTAGCCGATCTGGATATCGTAGTGGTTTCCAAGAACGCCGAAGACTATCCGGGGGTTACGGTTGCGAGATCGCCGCAGGAAGCGCTGAACCACTTGGAGCACAAAGGGCATCAAACCGCTATAATAGGGGCCGGTGCGGACCTGCATAATGCATTTTTAGGTCAAGAGCTTGTAGATGAGCTGATCTTCAATGTAGCACCGGTGCTCGAGGGTAAGGGATATAATCTTCTGATCGATCAAGAAAATTACCGTTACAAAGATGTGCAGCTGCTGAATTTCATGCCCCTCGGCGGCGGAGTCGTTCAGATGCACTATGCGATAAGCCGTTAGGTCCTGCATGGCCAGTAATCAGCGGTGCAGCCGGATAAAGATGCAGCATCAGTCATGGCAGCAAAAGGCTGCAATAATCCGGAAATTCAAAATAATAGAATAGTTTTTGCGACCTGCGAATCCCCGCTTGCCTGTGCTTGCGGGGATTTATGCTGCCCTGAAGCGCTTGAGGCTCGTCAATAAGACGTATGAACGGCGTATGCCCCGGCCCGGACTTGTATGAGCAGTTCCGGGATGGGGTTGTTTCCCGGTTGGACTGTTGTTGAAGCCGCTTTGAATTCCGCTGCGGTACTGCCAAGGTCTGGTTCGGCGTCCGACTAAAGTCCGGTTCGAATACCGGACCGGGGACGATTAACGGTTCTCTTCGACCCTTGTAAAATTGATACAGATAAATCAAACAGGGGGAATCAATGATGTCCGAAGGGCTTCTGGGCACGAATTCTGTGATCGCGCTCGTATTTCTGCTCATAACGCTGCTGACTGGATACGGTGCAGGCAGCATCGCCTTCCGCCAAACGATTGCCGGCATGCGCCGAACCGCCAGGATTAACCTCGCGCTGCTTGCGCTGGTGGGAACATTGGCAGCCGTCAATATCGCGCTTTTCATCTTCTTCAACAGTTATAACATTGGGGATAACGTGTTGTTGTTCGTGCCGCTCATTGTGCTGCCTTCCATAGTGATCGCGGTCTTCTCCGTACCACGGCTGCTGGATATCGCCCGACTGTCTTCAGCATATCCGTTAGAGGAAGCAAACCGCACAAAACGGCGCTCTGCCGCTGAAGCCGCGCTTGTCGTTCCGATCCAAACGCTGACCGTCGGCTCGATTATATACACATACAAGAACGTATATCCGGTCCCTCAGCAATTTGCCGACGATCTGCTAGTGACCGGAGTTGTTTTCTTCGCCGCAGCAGCGCTGCTTACCTGGAGGCAGTCTGTCCGCCGCAGAAGGGTCCACCGGGATGACGGCACATCGGCTATTCACTGGATGAAACGGATCGGAGTCTATACAACATCAGGCCTTCTGCTCACGATCTTGATTATATTTACGGTATCTAACGCAAAAACGGACAGCATAATACCGGGAGACAATATAGGGAAGTATACCGAGGTTGATTATGGCGGGGACGTTCAATTAGCCAACAGCGGCTTGAATAGCCGGAACGGTCATGTCATCGGCTCTCAAAGTTCTCTCAGTAATTTGGCAGACTTAAGGAGGCCGCTTAACGTCAAGCAAATTGCAGTTAAACCGGGAGAAACCTTCACATACCGTTTTGCAGCGGAGCAGGCGGGAGGCTATTGGTATCACTACCTGCAAAGTTTACCAATCAAGTGAAGACAAGCGGAGTTATGCTTTTCAAGAAGAGAAGCCGGCCGGCAAGCGTTATCGCGCTTATACTAACGCCCGCAGCCGGCCCGTCTTCTGAAAACATGCCCTATAATTAGAGCAGGGTCCACACTGGGTCCGCAGCCGGCGAAGTTCACAATTCTGTGCACAAACTAAACAGGAAAAGCAAATCATCCGCGCGCGATTTTACGCTTATAGTAGGCCGGCCAGTAATCGCCCTCGACCGGCGGACAGCCGCGCGGACAACCCCATACGTATACCCATCCGCGCTGCTCAGGCCGGTCAATGTCTACAGCCTGAACGCGGTCATAGTCGTTGCACTCTTCGATGCCCCGGAATTCCTCCAGCGTATCCATTACATGCAGCCCGTCCTTCTCTACATCGATCCATAGCCCGCGAACGCAGCTTCCGCTTCGCGCCGCCTCGGCATCGCGAACGAGCGCCGGATAAGGCCCGAAATCAACCAGTCGGCCTGCAATACGCCCTGGCCTTGATGCCAGAATGTAATCCGAAACGACATGATTGTTGCTGTGGCCAGGCAATAGTGATCCATAAATAAAGACGGTGGCGAACCCGGTGGCCATGTTTGAAAGGACTCCTCCTGGAACGGTCATGCACTCTGGCTGCGAAGCCTGTACCAGTTCTCGAACAGATTAGCCGGAATCGGCTTTGAATAATAGTACCCTTGCGCTTCCTCGCACTGGCGCTCGCGCAGAAAACGGATTTGCTCGTCATTCTCGACGCCTTCGGCCGTTACCCTCAGCTTCAAATGCTTGGCCATCGAGGTTATTGTGGTAACGATCGCTGCATCGCTGCCGTCTGCGGCCAGATCGCTAACGAACGACCGGTCAATCTTCAGCTTGTCGATCGGGAACCGCTTCAAATAAACAAGCGAGCTGTAGCCGGTGCCGAAATCGTCGATACTGATTTGCACGCCCAGCGCCTTCAGGCTGGTAAGCGTTTCTGCCGCGAACTCCACATCGCTTGTCATGCTTTCGGTAATTTCAAGCTCCAAATATCCGGGATTCATCCCCGTTTGCTCCAGGATCGACTTAATCCGCTCAGCCAGCTGGTGCTGCCTGAATTGGCGCATCGAGAGGTTCACGGACATCATCATCGGCGGAAGCCCTGCATCCTGCCATTGTTTGTTTTGCGTGCAGGCTGCCCGCAGAATCCATTCTCCGAGCGGCAGAATAAGCCCGTTCTCCTCGGTTAGCGGGATGAACTCGCCCGGCGGCAGCAGCCCCCGCTGCGGATGGTGCCAGCGCACAAGCGCTTCGACGCCTACAACCTTGTTCGTGCTCAAATTGACAAGCGGCTGATACGCCAGTGTAAACTGCCCGTGATCAAGCGCCCTGCGCAAATCGCTTTCCAGTCGGAGACGATCGTGTGCCTTCATATTCATATCCGGCAAATAGCTGGAAAATTCGTTGCGATTCACTTTTGCGCTGTACATTGCGGTATCCGCGTTTTTAATCAGAATATCCACGCTATCCCCATCCTCGGGATAAAAGGAAATTCCGACACTGATCGTAATATGGTACTCTGCTTCACCGAGCATGAAGGGCGCATCAAACAGTCCCATCAACGATTGCGCTTGTCTGGCAGCCGCCGCTTTGTCAGGTAAATCCGGCAGCAGGATAACGAATTCGTCTCCCCCCATCCGAAAAACATGCTCCGGCTCAGCCGCTGCATGACTCAGACGCTTCGATACGGCCTGCAGCATTTGATCTCCGAAAGAATGTCCAAGCGCATCGTTAATCGTTTTGAAGCGGTCGATATCAAGCAGAAGCACCGCGAACCGGCTATCGGTTTCCCGGGCGCGCTGCATTTCCCCATTGAGCCGCTCGGTGAGCAGCCGTCGATTCGACAGCCCTGTCAGCTCATCGTGAAAGGCCATATAGTTAATGCGTGATTCGGAACGTTTCTGAGCCTTGAAGGGTTCCTCGACAGTGACGAGATAGATGCCTTTAAGCAGGAAGCAGCAGCCCGCAAGCTTGTATACATGGCCGATGAGCATATCGAGGTCATTTACGCTCGAGCCGAGAATGAACTGGATGTTTGCAAAAAGAAAAAATATGAGCGACTGCACGATCGTAAGCATCGCTTGCGGACGTTCATTTCGGTTGCGGTACAGAATCGCTCCGATCGTGGCACTGTATGCGGACAGGATAATCGCTTCAACCACCGACTCAAACCGCAGCAGCGTTTGACCGGTTAAAAACGGTATGGCAGGCCATTCCGCCAGCGAGTAATATAGAGCGGCGAGCAGTGTCCCGAAGCCTAAAGCCACGCTTACGACAGGAAGCCGCCTGCCCGCGGGGACGGCCCGGTCATCCGTGCGGAATATAATGAATAAACCGACCGAAGCGATCAATTGGGCCGAAGCCGAATAAAGAAGGGAGAGAGTGGTATCCCCAATGAAATGAAAGAAAGGCATTCCTTCCATTGTCAGCGCATGGAGCATATCAAATAAACCGACGACGCCGAATAAAGCGGCCGTATACAGCCGATGCCGCGAAAGCGATTTGACGAAAAACAGCCATCCAAGCACCAGCATAGCAAAGCTGACGGCGAAACTGATGAATTCCATTCCCGAGTGCACAAACAATGAAGCCCGAGCAGGTATCGTGTGATACAGTCCGGCATGAAAAAACCGTATAAGAATAAAGCTGAATAAGGCACAAAACGTCGTCCCTATCGTAATTTTTTCCGCCCGGTTAATTGACATGATGTCCCCTTTCAGAAGGAAAGCCGTGAAGATGTCCGCTTGCACTGCGCTGTATGCTTTGCGTTCCATGTATGTATATATGTGTTATGTATTTTAATGATGTGAATGAGGCTTCAAAATAACCCCGGACATCTCCAGTCCCTGCCGCAATGCTTTAGCAAATTCGGCCGCATGCGGACCGTCACCGTGCAGGCAAATCGTATCCGCTTGGACGGGTGTCTTCCCGCCCTTGATCGTGGGAGCCGCGCCCATCGTGACCATCGTGAGCGCTTGCCGCAGCGCGTCCTCCGGCGTGGAAACCACTGAATCCGGGCGTGATCTGGACGTCACGGACCCGTCTTGCATATAGGTGCGGTCGGCGAACACCTCCGATACCGGAGTCATGTACTGTCTCGTGGCTTCGGCGGTGAGTACGCTTCCCGACTGGCCGTAAATAAGAAGCTGCTTGTCATAATCACGGACGGCGCGGACGAGCGCTTCAGCAAGGTCGACACGTTTTCCGGTCATATGATAGAGTGCGCCGTGCGGTTTCACATGACGCAGCTTGCCGCCCGCCGCCCGGACAAACGCATCCAGGGCGCCGATCTGGTAGAGCGTCAAATCATAAACCTCCTGGGGACTAACGGCCATCTCCCGCCGGCCGAAGCCAACACGGTCCGGAAGACCCGGATGGGCTCCGATCTCCGTTCCGGCTGCAACGGCCATTTCGACCGCTTCACGGATCGTATGCGGATCTCCGGCATGAAAGCCGCAGGCGATGTTAACCGATGTGACATGCCGCAGCAGCGCTTCATCTTGCCCGAACGTATATGCACCATAGCCTTCTCCGAAATCGCAATTCAAATCGACTGTTCGGATGCGAGGGTTCGTCATGACCTGCCGCTTCGCCCCTTTCCCTTGTATATGATGTCAGGTATGTATGGCCTTTACGGCTTGCGCAGCCTTACAGCCGCTGCGAGCCGCTGCATTTCGCGCTCGAAGCTGATGCCTATGCGCTGCGCTTCCTGTAGAGACACCTCCCGAAAGCGAATGGTATCTCCCGGCTTCGCTTGCGCGAGCAGCGGCAGGTCAACCGAGATCACATGAGCGATTTTCGGATAGCCGCCTGTAGTTTGGCAGTCCGCCCCGAGAATAATCGGCAGCCCTCCCGCAGGCACCTGCACCGTACCGGGAACTACGCCGTGCGAGAGCAGCTCACCGCTTCCGGCCTCAATTTCGAGCGGGGGGCCTTCGAGCCGGACCCCCATCCGGTCGGATGCGGGAGCAACACGGTACCGCTCCCGGAACAGCGCAGCACGGGCAGCTTCGCCGAATTGCCCGTACTCGGCTCCCGGCATTGCGCGCAGCTCAATGCCGTCCTCGGCGCCGCCGCCATAGGCAAGCGGCGGCGCGAACCAGCCCGGGGCCGCCCAGCTATGGCGGGCCTGGGGCTGCTGTGCGGCGCGCGCGCCAAGCTCCCCGCGCCAAGCGGCCGCCCATGGCGCCTCTGCGCCGCAGGGCAGCGCATCGCCTGCCCGGAGCGGGCGTCCTGCGACGCCGCCAATGCCGGCGCGCGTGTCCGTCCCGCGGCTTCCGAGCGCCGGAGCCACCGCAATGCCGCCGGCTACCGCGATATAGGCGCGGCAGCCGATCGCCGCGGCTCCGAAGGAAACGCTGGCACCTGCGGCAACCCGGACCGGCCTCCACATCGGCATCTCTTCTCCGTCGATGAGCGGCGTCATATACGCTCCGCAGACGGCAATGAGAAGATCGGACGTCGCTTGAAGCTCCGCACCGGCCAGTGTCAATTCAAGGCCGGCCTCCCCTTCATTGTTGCCGACCAGCAAATTTGCGCAGCGCAGCGCATAACGGTCCATCGCTCCGCCTTCGGATATCCCGTCCTTCCGCCAGCCGGGACGGCCAAGGTCCTGAACCGTCGAATAGAAGCCGGGCTTCCTTACAATCGAGCTCATCGGCTTCCCTCCAGATCTGCCATCCGCTTCCCGTCGATCGGGACAAAGCGGACCCGGTCGCCGGCCTGCAGCAGCGAGGGGGATTCACGCCGGTAGTCGAACAGTTTTAACGGCGTCCTTCCAATCAATTGCCAGCCGCCAGGCGATTCTAATGGGTATACACCGGTCTGGCTGCCGGCGATTCCGACCGAACCAGCCGGAACACGGCTGCGCGGCGCTGCTTTGCGCGGCTGCGCCAATTGCGGGGGAAGACCGGTCAAATATGGAAACCCCGGCATAAACCCGATCATGGTAACAATGTAACTGCCCGAGGCATGGCGTTCTATGAAATGCTCCTCGCTCAATTCCGACCGCGCAGCCGATTCACGCAGGTCGGGACCATATATTCCTCCGTAGCACACCGGAATGTCGATCAAGCGGGCCTCTGCCGCCGGCTGAGCCGATTCGACTGCAAGTATCTGCAATACCTCGGCTGCAGCGCGTTCATAGGGAAGTCGTTCTTCCGGGAACAGGCCGGCAAGACGCATCGGATCGTAGACAATCGTAACCGTCTCATATGCCGCCACAACGTCAACGATCCACTCGCGCCGGGCGGCCTGGACGCATTCGGCAATGCCGGCCATAACCCGCCAGTCGTTCAGCAGATCCCTGCCCGGCACTCGAACGACCAGCGCACGGTCCCCGAGCGGTTCCACCGCCGGTTCTACGGCTGCAAGCACAGATATCCCCTCTTTTTCTAAAAAAGCTTATTTGTAGTTTTAGTTTGAAGCTGTTACCCGGCAGTTGCGGGAATCAATATTAGTTTGTACCAAAGGGGTGCTTCTTGTCCAGCACCTTCCTTTAGCTTTAATAAACTTTTTTGTTAAGAGCACTCTTCATTCTGCAGGAGAGAAACCCGAATGCCGACACTTGGCAATCAGACTAAAAAGCAAACGGCCGCACGCTGTCGCCGGCAAAAGCCTCAGCTTCTGCCGACGTCAGCGGCTGCCCGCTTATTTTTCATTATATAGGGTAATTCAAGCCGCGGAGTTTATGCCAAAGAAGATGACGCCGGAGAGCGTTTATCCTATTCCCGGCCGAAACCGCCTCCGCCCTCGCAATAACGGTTAATGATTTCGACGAGCATATCGTTCAGCGCTTTCACTTCATATTCTCCGACCGCCGGTTCCAAATGATCATTTCCGATGCCGCTGTGGTCAGTAAGAAACAAATAAGTTCCACCGGTAGCCACGGCCATAAAACGCATTAAATATTCGGTATTAATGTCAACGCCGCTTGATGCGACAGGAATAATCCGGATTCCTTGACCGGCTGCTTCCTGAGTAAGCTCGCGGATTCGCTTTACGATACTGCGATCGTGATGCGGCGGCGCGTCGAGCACTAGAAAGAGAAGCCTTGCCCGCGCATCGTCACTCCATTCGTGTTCGTGTATTGCGTTATCAAGAGCCTCATCGACGGCCTCAGGGAAGTCCCCTCCGCCGCTCGCCCGCTGATCGGAAATTTGCTTGATTGCTTTATCGATATCCTTTGTAAATGGAAAAGGCCTTACGACATAATCATCGTCTTTATCCCGGTAAAAGTTCGTACTGACCCGTATGCCAAGCTGTTGGCCGTTTTCTTTACCCACCCGCTCGACAACGTCCTTGAGCTCTGTCTTCAAATATTTCAATTCGTCGCCCATCGAGCCCGTAGTGTCCACGACGAGCATGAGATCGAGCGTATTTGAAATCGGCACCCCTTTATCCAGTTCGATTTGAAGCTTCTTGTCGCGCGGTATAGGCACATTCTCGAACCGTTTCACCTGGCCGTCGGCTTTCACTTCAACCAAATATCCGTTCCGGCTCTCCTGCTGGTCGAATAATCCGGCAAAAGCGTAGCCCTTTCCCTTCACGTCGGTCCGCGCTTCCCAGATCGACTGGCCGTCCCCATCCATGACCGCAACCTGCGCATCGGATACCGGCTGGCCGCCGCCGACCACCTCGATTTCCAGCCGGTCAAACCGAAGAAAATCCCAGTATTCACGGTTATCCGAGCCTTCACGGCCGTTTAGCAGCTGCTCCCAATCGCTCCAACGCGCCAAATCGTCCCATTCGCCCGCCGTAAGCATCCCCGCTTGCGGGTCAGGGGTCTGACGGCCGTCTGCGGCGGATGGCACGGGTTCCCGTTCACCCTTCCCCTCTCCGCGGTCTCCCGTGCTGTCTGCCGCCGGCTCTTCCGAGCGGCTGTCGGTTGACCCGCTGCTGCCGGTTCCTTCCGTCCGGTTGCCCGATGAATATTCACTGGCCGTATTTCCCTCATCCTGCGTGCTGCCGTTCTCCGAGGAGCAGGCGCCCAGAATCAGAATCATGACGACCAGAAGGCCGCTCAGCCATAAGGGCGTCGTTTCTCTTCCTGTTTTCGCCCGCGTCAAGCCTCTTGTTTTCTCTGCCATACCGAATCCCCCCAAATTGCTTTGATAAATCCCCAAGCGCGCTTTCGGATGCCGCCTGCCGGTATATATAATGTGACGGTTCAATTATCCGACGGAAATAGCCTGCCAATTGTTGCATTATTTACAGTCCAACATTACAATCGAAGCAGGCCGGAAGTTCGACAATATTTTCAGTCGTGAGGGGCCTGAGAAGGAGGCATAAAGTCTTGGACACTTATTTGCTGGCTGAACTGTCGATTAACTGCAACGGTCTGACGACCAGACTTACATATACGTCCGCCCGGCTTATCATCGTAACCGACTCCGGCTATAGGCTGTGGTACATCGAGATCGACGGCATGACGCAAACTTCGCTGCTGCGCATGTTCAGCGAAAGCGAAGACATTCGCGTTGAGCTGTCAGGTGTGACGGCGGGAGGGCGCGCATTCGAGGCGGTCGGCTACTTTCATCCGAACGAGATGCACCGCGCCGCAGCGATTCGGGGAGACGGGGAACTGCCAGGATTTTGATCCGGGCGGGATTTCTTATTTTTAAGGGAATAATGTAAATAATGTGAAGAAGGATATTACCCTTATACGTATAAGTCTTTATTAAGGAAATATGAATTTCGGAGGTAAATGATGAACAGTGGTGAGATCAAAATATTTGCCGGCAGCTCCGGAACGGCCTTCGCCCGTAAAATGTGCAAATTTATGGATGTCGAGGTCGGCCATTCTGAAGCGTTTACCTTCTCTGATGGAAATACATTTGTAAGAATCGGCGAGACCGTTCGCGCCAAAGACGTTTATCTTGTGCAATCAATAGGCCTGAGGCCCAATGACGAATTTGTGGAGATCCTTTTCTGGGTCGATGCCTTCAAGAGAGCGAGCGCCAGTTCCGTGACTGTAATTATGCCTTATTTCAGCTATGCCAAAGGCGACAAGAAGGACGAACCGCGCGTTTCCATCCGGGCAAGGGTATGTGCGGAATCAATTGAGCTGGCAGGGGCCGACCGGGTAGTGACGATGGATTTGCACAGCCACCAAATTCAGGGCTTTTTCAAAAAGCCGGTCGACCATCTGTTTGCTCTCCCCGTACTTTGCGAGTCGATCAAGCAAATGAACCTGTCCGATCTGGTTGTCGTTTCGCCGGATGCCGGGTTTGCCAAGCAGGCCCGAAAGTATGCGGATTATCTGGGCGCTTCGCTCGCCCTCGGAGATAAGACGAGAAAAGACCACAACGAACGGGCCGAAGTAATGGAGATCATCGGCGATGTACAAGGAAAAACCGCTTTAATCGTCGACGATTTCTCAATATCCGGCGGGACCTTGATCGAATTGTCAAAATGGCTCAAACAAAAAGGGGCAACGAAAATTATTGCCTGCTTGTCTCATTTGGTGTTAACCGAGGCCGCGGTGAAAAAGCTCGATGACAGTCCGATCGAGCTCATCATCGGGACGGACTCCGTCGCGAATCCTTATCTGGTTCAATCCCCTAAAATAAAGCTCGTATCCGTCGCTTCCTTATTCGGAGAGGCTATAAGCAGAATTCATAAAAGCGAATCGGTCAGTCCTCTGTTTGAAAAGGTTCCGGACGACGTCATCTCGTTTGACTAAAAGTAAACTCCCCGCCGGTATTGGTGCCTGCGGGGAGTTTATTATTTATACTACTTAAGCTGTAATCCCTTTGAAGAACAGATCAAACGTAAGCGCAATCTGTTCATTGATCCCCTCTTCCTCATCACTCATCGACCACACGATCAATGCCCCGAAATAGGTCTGAACGGCAAGCTGGGAGATCATCTCAGCCGGCATGTCTTTGCGCAGCTCTCCGTTCTCCTGTCCCTGAGCGATAAGCGGAACAATCGACTCCATCACCTGAGCGACAAGCTGGTTATGTTCTTCAAGAGCCGGTCCGCTTCCCAAAATCGCTTGAAAGAGCGCCCTTGTAACGGATTTATTGTGCGGAAGCTGCTGCACAAGCTGGAATAGAACCATCCGCATACGCGGTATTAAAGGCCCTGGCTTGTCTTTGAGCTTTGCCGCCTCATTCATGACAAATACGGTTTGCAAATCGCAAATAAGCTCATCTTTCGAAGCGAAATAGTTGAAGAAAGTGCCCTTCGCGACTCCGGCGAGCTTCGCTATCTGTTCAATTGTCGTCGTTTCATATCCCTGCTCGGCCAGCAGCGAAAGCGCAGCCTCTTTGATCCGCTGCCGTGTCAGTGCCTTCTTGAGCTCGCGATTCATCCGTCTCAATCTCCCCGTTGTCGCTTGTGGAATCCAGTTTGTTGTTCTTTTATTTTATCATAACTGCATTTCTTACGTAAACCATTATGACTGGTGGTACAACTATTATCCAATCTGCATGTTTATACAGGTACAAGAAAACGATAATATACCGTTCATTTCACATAAATTTCACAAAAAATAATAATGACCGCAAGTACAATAATATTGATTTTATATCCGCAATCAGATATAACTAATCGTAGAGATCGAATAAAGGTTATGCTTACGATGCCGGTTTTGCCCACGCAAAACCCTTGGGAGGGAAAGAGAAACATGACAGAACGGTTTGTTCGCGGCCTTGCCCGCCTGAAGTGGGTCGTGTTGATCGCTTGGCTGCTTATCGCGGCGGCGGCGATGTTCGGGCTGCCGGATTTGCAAGGAATAGTGAGAAAGACGGAGCAGAAATTCATACCCGCCGATTCCGAATCGGTTGTGGCGAAACAAATTATGGAGCGGATTGACCCGGAAGCGACGACCAAGTCAAGCGCAATTATCGTCTTCTCGCGTGCATCGGGTCTGACCGATACGGACAAAGCCTGGCTGAAGGCAAAAGCCGGGATGCTTGCCGGACTGACAAGCAAAGACGGCTTCAAGTCCGTTCAATCCGCCTATGATACACCGGAGCTGGCTTCCAAATTCCGCAGCAAGGACGGCACAACCGAGCTGCTTATCGTCGGATTCGACCGGGCTGAGAATGATACGGTAACACAGGAAGCTGTCGATAAGCTGGCCGCAGAGGTGAAGGATTCACCGGCGGGCAGCAAGGTGGCGCTCACCGGCAGCGCGCCGATCGGGAAGGATTTTCAGACGAGCTCGGAGGAAGGTCTTAAAAAGACGGAGCTGCTTACAGTAGCGCTCGTGCTGGTCATATTGCTTATCGTCTTCCGTTCACCGGTGGCCCCGTTCATTCCGCTGCTCACTATCGGAATTTCACTTATTATAACGCGGGGGCTTGTGGCGCTGGCGACCGATTACGGAATGCCGGTATCCTCTTTCACCGAGTCGTTCCTCATCGCCGTACTGTTCGGCGCCGGTACTGATTACTGCATCCTGCTGATCCAACGTTACCGCGAGGAGCTGAGCCGTGACGGCGACAAAGTCGAAGCGCTTGTACGGACGATGAGAACAGTCGGCAAAACCGTCGCTTTCTCGGCAAGCACTGTTTTTGTCGCCTTCTTCCTGATCGGCTTCGCACAGTTCGGCTTATATCAGTCCGCCGTCGGGGTTTCGATCGGCGTCGCCGTAACACTCATTGCCGGCTTGACGCTGACGCCCGCGCTGTTAATGATTTTCGGCAAGGCGACGTTCTGGCCCACGCGGGTGAAGAGCGGACAAGGACACGGCGAATCCAGGCTGTGGGGCGGAATGGCGTCGCTCGCGGCACGCAGACCGGTCGCTGTTCTGCTGGTAACGGTAATTCTGCTTGCGCCGATTACCCTGCTGTTTGAAGGCAAGCGTTCGTTCGACGATCTCGCGGAAATCGACCCGAGCCACGGCTCCGTTCAAGGGTTCCGCCAGGTAGAACGCGCTTTCGGCTCCGGCGAAGTGTTCCCGGTGTCGATCGCGCTCACCTCTTCCACCTCGATGAGAACGCCGGAAGCGCTGGCTGCGCTGGAGTCGGCAAGCGCCGGCCTAACGAAGCTTGCGGGGGTCAAGGAAGTGCGCAGCGCGATCCGCCCGCTTGGCGAGCAGCTGGCAGAACTGACCGTTCCTAATCAGCTGACCCGAACCTCGGAGGCACTCGGGGACATGAAGAACGGTGTTGACAGGATCGCCGGCGGATTAACATCGGCAGGCGATTCGATCGTGAAGGGTGAAGGCGACATCGACAAGCTGACGAACGGACTTCGAACGATGTCTTCCAGAACGATCGAAGCGAGAAACGGGTTGAATCAAATTTATGGCGGATTGAGAGAGACGTCCAAGGGCGCCGACCAAATAGCGGGCGGATTGTCCCAAAGCGCGAAGCTCTCCGCTTCCATGAGCGCTGACTTGCAGCAGCTGCTTAAAGCTCATCCGGAGCTTAAGGAAGATGCCCATATGCAGGCTCTGCTCGGTAAACAGC
The DNA here is from genome assembly GCF_019550795.1 of Paenibacillus sp. sptzw28. Lineage (NCBI taxonomy): Bacteria > Bacillati > Bacillota > Bacilli > Caryophanales > Paenibacillaceae > Paenibacillus > Paenibacillus sp. sptzw28. Next base: position 1,829,293 of record NZ_CP080545.1, on the reverse strand, counting down.
AGGGACTCACGGGCGGCTTGAACGGTTTGACTCAAGGCGCAGCCGCAGTTCAGCAGGGATTCATGCAAATTAACCCTTCCGTTGCAGGGATCGCCCGGGGGCTGGGACAGCTGGCTGCAGGCCAGTCCCAGGCGGCCGACGGAACGGTCAAGCTCAAAGACGGCTTAAACCGGCTTTCAGACGGGCTGAAGGACGGAACGAAAGGACTGTCTGACATTTCCACCGGGCTGGTAAAAGTGAAGGATGCCGAGAAGATGATCGGCGACAGTCAAATTCCCGGCTGGAATTTGCCGAAGGAAGCGATGCAAAGTCCCGAGCTCCAGAAATCGCTGGATTACTATATGTCCAAGGACGGTAAAACGACGAAGCTCGACGTCGTCCTGTCAGTCAACCCGTACTCGGAAGATGCGCTCCTTACCGTGGACAATATACGCGACACGCTGAAGCACAGCTTGGCCGGCGGGGCGATTTCGGATCCGAAAGTATCGCTCAGCGGCACATCCGCCCAAATCGGCGAGCTGAAGGACATCTCGCGGAATGATTTTACGCGAACCGGCACATTCGTATTGATCGGCATCTTCATCGTTCTGATGATTCTGCTCCGGTCGTTTCTTGCGCCGCTCTATGTCCTTCTCTCTCTTGGCTTCAATTATCTGGTGACAATGGGCATCGTCGAGTTTATCTTCGTCGATCTGCTTGGCAAGCCCGGTTTGTCCTGGAGCGCTTCGTTCTTCGTTTTCCTCATCATCGTCGCGCTCGGCGTAGATTACAGCATCTTCTTAATGGCACGCTTCAAGGAGGAATACCGTCCGGGCGGCATTGCTTACGCCATGTCCAGAGCTATGACGACGACCGGCGGGGTAATCATCTCCGCGGCAGTCATTATGGGCGGCACGTTCGCCGCGCTTATGATGTCCGGCGTAAACACCCTGCTGCAGATCGGCGCAGGCATCGTGATCGGTCTCGCGCTTTATTCGACGGTCTTCATGGGACTCGTCGTTCCCGCCTTGGCCAATTTGGTCGGCGAAACAAATTGGTGGCCGTTCCGCAGGCACGAAGCGGCCCCGGGAAGTGTGCACGAAGACAAAGCCGAGAAGCGGCGCGTCGTTCAACCGGATTAAAAGGACAAATAAAAGGCCTTAGCTTAAGCGGCATCGTCTCATGCCGCAGGCTAAGGCTTTTTTATCGGATTCGGATTCCTTACTCTTGATTGGCAGCGGCAGCGACGGTATAGGCCAGCAGTTCGGATATTTCGATATGCTGAATGTATTCCAATATGGCGCGGGTCTCGCCGGATACAGTGCCGCTCTCTTGACGCTGCACGGCATCGGTGAATATCGGTGCTTTCCACGTGTCCCCATCTCTAATGCTCATGAGCAGGTCGCGAATGCTGCCTTCGGGCAAAGCCTCGATATTGACTTCGCTCCGCAAATATTCAGGCACCCTTTCCTGAAGCCTGGCCTTAACCGGATGTGTTCCTGCGGATCGGAACCAATAATTCGCATTCCAATAATCGCCCTCCATCCGGTGCATGATTCCGTGCCAGTAGCAGCCTGTGGCGTCGTCTTCAATCTCCTGGGAATACGAATGCGACCGGTCCAAGCTGTCGTTTCGCAGATGAAGTCCTGCCTTGAGCGCAAACATCGTCCTGTCTACCGCGGAAGCCGATGTCGGAGTAGGAAAACTTAGCATTTGAATATCCGCTTCCAATGACTCCTCCCACACGGCTGCAGGAGAAAGCGTCTGGAGCGTATCACGCGCCTGCAGCCGTTCGAGAATGAGCTTTAGCGATTCATTCATGGGCATGGAAACATCGCTCCTTATTGAATAATGACCGCGTACACGCTCCCCGGTCCGTGAATGCCGATGGTCAGATCGTTCTCGATATCGGCGCTGCGGCTGGGTCCGGTTATGAGATTCAGCGACGACGGCATAACAACCGCCTCCGGATACCGGCTCTTGAACAGCTCGAACGCTTCTCCCATCCGGGTAACGATCTGGTCCGCTCTGAATACCGAGAACAGAACCTCTGTAAGCAGGCTGACGGAGCGTCCTTTGCCTCCCTGACTGAACAAGGCAAGCGTGCCCGTGTTTGCAATAACGCAATCCGGCCATACAATTCCGAGCCGGCACTGCTCTGCGGCCTGCAGAAGTCCGATTCGCTTCGACCAGTTGCCTTCAGGTCCGGTCGGAAGCTCCCTCCGCTGGAGACCGGCGTCGCCGCCTTCCCGCCAAACGAGCGATTCAATGCCTCCGCGCTGCAGGGCCGCATCCAACTCGAGCCCGTTCAAGGCATCGTGCTCCCACCTTGCAGCGCGCGTTATTCCATGATCGGCGCATACCTGAAGCAAATATTGGCCGATCGTCTCAGCTGCGGTCGCCTCATCCACGATGAGCACTTTACCGCTCAGCGCCGTCCAGTTGCTTATGAAAGTATCGAGCCGCTCTTCCGCGCTTAATATGCGGTCACGGTAATGCTCAGGCACGCCGCGAACCGGCTTCTCCGGAGCGGTCTGCATAGGATTGCTGCGTCCGAGCCTGCTTGCGATCCGCTGCATGAATGCTTCTTTTCCGCTCATTATACCATTATTCGGCGTCATGGCCGCCCCCTCCTTTCGCTTTCGCGTCACCGCCGACGGCCGGCGCGCCGTTTCTCGGTTTGGCGGCGAGCTCCGCTTGCAGCGCTGCCCACTTGTCGCGGAATGACTGCTTAGGCAGCATCGGCATGAACCGCGACTGCGTCCAGCCGGATAACGGCGGCGGGCCGCTCTTGATGAACCCGTTCCGCGCGAGCGGCTTCTGTAAATAATAGGCCGACTTGGTCGCCAGCTTGAACAAGGTCACGCTGCCGAACATCGTTTGATACACTTTAAAGGCAATGCGTTCCGGCAGCGCCGTCAGCTTCATTTTCACTTTCCGGTGGCGCAGGTGAACCAGCATATCGTGCAGCGGAATCTTCACAGGGCAGGCCTCGTAACATGCGCCGCACAAGCTGGAGGCGTAAGCGAGCGTACCCGCTTCCTTCATATCCTGCTGCAGCAGCGGTGTGAGCACCGCGCCGATAGGACCGCTGTATACCGAGCCGTACGTATGCCCGCCGACATTGCGGTACACGGGACAAACGTTCAGGCAAGCCGCGCAGCGGATACAGTTCAGCACATCCTGAAAAATCGGATCGCCAAGCTGCTCCGAGCGGCCGTTGTCGAGAATAATAACATGCAGCTCTTCCGGACCGTCAAGATCTTCCGGCCGTTTCGCGCCGGTCAGGATGGACGTATACGTCGTCAGCTTCTGCCCGGTTGCGCTGCGCGCAAGGAGATTAAGGACAACTTCGAGATCCTCGAATGTCGGGACAAGCCTCTCCATTCCCATAATTACGACATGCACCTTCGGCAGCGTCGAAACCATTCGGCCGTTGCCTTCATTGGATACGAGAGTGATCGATCCCGACTCCGCTACGCCGAAATTGCAGCCGGTGAGACCGATATCCGCTTCGAGAAAATAATTGCGCAGCTTCTGCTTCGCATAATTCGCCAGTGTCTTCGTGTCCGGCTCAAACGGCCGGCCCGCGTCCGCCTCGAAGAGATCGGCGATCTGCCGCTTGTTCTTATGAATAGCCGGAATAATGAGATGAGACGGCGTTTCCCGCGCCAGTTGCAATATATATTCGCCGAGATCGGTTTCAATCGCATCAATACCCTGCTCTTCGAGATGATGGTTGAGATGGATTTCCTCCGAGACCATCGACTTGCCCTTTGCCACGAGCTTCGCCCGGTGCCGGCCCGCAATGTCCATAAAGGTGCTCACCGCATCATCGCCATTATGGCAAAAGTGGACGTTCCCGCCGTTCTTCACGACATTGTCCGCGAATTGCCCGAGGTAATAGTCGAGATGGGAAATCGTATGCTGCCTGATGGCGCGCCCCCGCTCACGCCAGGTTTCCCAGTCGCCGAATTCATCAGCGGCCTTGAGCCGCCCGCCGCGCAGTTTGTCGGTGGTGAATGCCACCGCTTTACGCAGAAAGTCATCCTTCAGCGCTTCCTTCGTCCGCTTCTTAAGACCCGAACCGATCGGCGAAGTCTCAGGTTCATGGCCTGTATGTCCGCTGCCGGTATCACCCGTCGAATGCGCTTTCTTCGGTTCGAGCACTTTTTGTCCGCCATCGCCCATCTTTAAGCACGTCTCCCTTCCTCGAGCAGCTGCGCAAGGTGCATGACCCGCACAGGCTTCCCTTCTTTATTAAGCCGTCCACCAATGTTCATGAGGCAGCCCATATCGGTCCCGACCAGCACCTCAGCACCGGTCTCGCAGACACAAGCGGCTTTCTCGCACACCATGGCTTCCGACATATCTGCCATTTTCACCGCAAACGTGCCGCCGAAGCCGCAGCAATCTTCCTTGCGCGGAAGGTCGGTAAATTCGATGTTCTTGACAGCGCCAATCAACTGCTGCGGCTCTTCACGTACGCCGAGCAGCCGCATCGCATGGCAGGAAGGATGATAAGTGACCTTATGCGGAAATGACGCACCAACATCCGTAACGCCCAGCACGCCGACCAGAAATTGCGAGAACTCATACATTTTACCCACGAGGGCTTCGGCTTTGGCCTTCCATTCCGGTTCATTCTCGAACAGATATGGATAGTAGTGGTGCACCATCCCGGTACAGGAACCCGACGGTGACACGACATAATCGCTGTGCTCAAACGCACGGATAAGCCCACGAGCCACCTCGCGTGCTTCATCCTGATAGCCGCTGTTGAACGCCGGCTGTCCGCAGCACAACTGGGCCTGGGGAAAATCCACCTCACAGCCGTAATCATGAAGCAGCCTAACTACGCTTTCCCCAACTTCCGGATACAGCTGATCGGCAAGACATGTTATAAATAACGAAACCTTCATCGGATGCTGAGTCCCCTCTCGGTTAATTATCTATTTATCAGCTTATCAGACATGTGGATAAAAATAAAGAGAAAACTGTCATGTTAACAGCCCTAGACAAAGGATTCCGGCCGTGATCAGAATAGAGGCGAATACCCGGCGTGTTCCCTGCTTTTCTTTAAGAATAAAGACCGCCAATAATGCGGCGAATACGGTCCCGATCTCCCGCATTGGCGCGAGCACGGCAAGCGGCGCATAATGCAGCGCGTACAGAAACAGCAGATATCCGGACGGAGCAAGAAGTCCCGCGGCCGCGATATTCATCTTGTTATGCCTCCACTCGCTGAGCAATGCCGTCCCGCGGGAGGCTGCGATGGATAAGGCGATGAGATTCCCGATATTCCCTATATTGTTCAGCAGCGCCGGACTGAAATAATCAAGCGCCAGCCTGTCCACAACGGTATACGCCGTAATGCTTAAGCCGACTGCAAATGCGTACAGCGTTACTGCCGTCCTGCCTTTGAAGCCTTTTTTGAAACCTCCGTTAATCGCAAAAATACCGATCAAGATGAGGGCTATCCCCGCCCAGCCCGCCGCCGTTACCGTTTCACCGAGCAGGGTTACGCCGATAATCGGCACCAGAAGGGGACTGGTGCCTCGCATAACAGGGTAAGCATGCGATAAGTCGCCTACCGTATATGCTTTGGCTAACAGCAGCACATAGCCGCCGTGGATGACTGCGGAGCCAATCAACAGAAGGATGGACTCTGTCGTAAAGGAAGCATTATGAAGGTCGATTAATGCCCATGGTGCAAACAAGAGAATGCCGATCCATTGACAGTGCCACAGGAATGCGTTTTTGTCCCGGCTGCTCTTGGCCAGCATGTTCCAAGAAGCGTGAAACATACCGGAAACCATCACAAGCGATATTGCAGCAGCGTTCATCTCCATTTGCAGGCCCGCCTTCAACGAGAAGTAGCTTATAACGTTCCATTGTTTCTGCTCAGGGCAGCCTGCATGCGCCTATTTTCCGTCTAAATAGGAGCGAAGCCCCTGCTCTACGTGCGTCAAATGCGCACGCATGCTTGCCTCCGCACGGCCGGAGTCGCGTTCCGCTACAGCCTGGAAAATCGCTTCATGCTCTTCCCACAATCTGACGGATACCTTCTTGCTGCCGTAAAGCTGAATACGGCGCGCATCACGTATAGCCGCTTCCATCTGTGAGGAGATCGTATCGAGCAAGCGCATCATGATAGAGTTATGCGTCGCCCTGGCAAGTAACCGGTGAAATTCGATATCGGCGGCCTCGCCGTATGCTTCATCTCCAAGATGGTCCTGCATCGACTTGAGCAGCTGCCGGAATGCGGCGAGATCCTCGTCAGTCCGGCGGCTTGCGGCAATCCCCGCATTCGCCGCTTCCAGCGCGATACGCGCTTCCATCAGCTCGAAGATCGCGTCTCTGCTGAGCAGCAGCGAATCGAAGGTTGGCATCTGCACGTCCGTCGCTTCAACCCAGCGAACGAAGCAGCCTTCGCCCTGCCGGATTTCGATAAGTCCCATCGCTTTGAGCGCGCTAAGCGCCTCGCGCATGGTGGAGCGGCCGACCTGAAACTGCTCCGACAGCTCCTTCGTCGAAGGCAGCTTGTCGCCGCTTCTCCAGCCGCCCTCTACAATAAACTGTTTGAGCTGGTCGGCGATTTGCTCGTATATTTTCCGTGTTGATATTTTCGCAAACGACATCCGTCGGCCTCCTTCAGCCTGCCCCGGCTTTTACTAGTTAAACAGCATAAGGGCTGGCCCGCCGAAGCGAGAGCCGTGAGCGGCTCCGCTTCGGTCAGGACAGCCCTTATGCCTGATGTCATGAATCGAAGGTTTTACTTGCTGTGCAGCACTTCCGGCGTTGTCAGCTTATCGTAGAAATCGACTGCTTTATCCTTGTTCTCGGTATCACGAAGCGCCATCGCCGAACGCGGATGCTCATCGAGCATTCCGGTAATCATGTAAGGAATAATGTAGCCCCACTCTTCTTTCTCGCGGAGCGGAATCATAAATTTCTCGATCATGTCCAGCACCGGACGAACATTGTATTTCACATTCTTCAGGTGAGCGACAAGCAGCTCAGTCGGGCAGTTGCCGGCTGCGCGGCCCATGCCGTACACAGAAGCGTCCAGCAGCTCGACACCCTTCTCCGCCGAGATGAGCGTGTTTGCGAACGCCAGCTGCATGTTATTATGCGTATGCACGCCAAGGCGTTTGTTAGGAAGATGCTTCTGGAATTTCTCGACCAGGTAATTGAAATCGTTCGGGTCAAGGCTTCCATACGAGTCTACGATGTACACGACATCGACGACGCTTTCTTTAATAAGCTCGAAAGCTTCAAGCAGCTGATTATCCATGACGTTCGAGAGGGCCATAATATTAATGGTCGTTTCATAGCCGCGGTCGTGGAATACCCTCACCAGCTCAAGCGCTTTCTCCACATCCTGAATATAGCATGCGACTCGGATCAAATCGAGCAGACTTTCCTCGCGCGGCAAAATATCATTCTCGTCCACGCGACCGATATCGACAAGAGCGGACAGCTTCGTGTTCAGTTTTTGCGGGATGACTTTACGAAGAAATTCATCATCCAGAAAACGCCAAGGACCTGCGGATTCGGCGCCTTTCAGAAGTTTCGGCGAGTTTTTGTATCCGATTTCCATATAGTCTACGCCGGCTTCGTTCAAGCTGCTATACAGATGCTGAACGAACTCGACGCTGAAATCCCAGTTATTGACGAGCCCGCCGTCGCGAATCGTACAGTCTACGATTTTACAATGACTTGTTTTAGAATTCATACTATTGTGTAGCTCCTTTAGCCATAACTTGTTTTCTATTCATGATACTTGAAAACCGTCGTGAACGCAAAGCCATTTTGTCTCAATAGGCGCGCTTCTTCTAAGTTTAACCTCCCCGGCGAAACCTGTCGTAATGTGTCACGATGACATGACGGGTTCCGCTCCATTTTTCATAGAACATCGTTTTATCCTTGCGAAATACTTTAAGCAGCACATGGATACAGAACGAGAGGTCGATCCCGATCGTCATCATAAGAACGAACAGCTTGAACAGTCTGCTTGCATCCCACTGCGAAACATCGACGGCTAGAAGGTTTGCGCCGCCGATCAGCATGTAAAGGATTCCGTACCTGACGAACAGTTCCTTAAACGCGATTCGGTTTCCCTTTCCTTGAAGTTGAATACGGACGACCCACTTGCCGAAAGTCCTTCCATTGGTCATAAAAGGCAGGAGCATGAAGTACATGATAAGCAGGAAATAAAGATAGAAGAGCTCCCCGGTAAACAGCGCCGCAATTACGAACGGGTACAGAATGAAGGCATCCAGCTGAAAAGCCACCCAACGCCGGATAAATCCTATTTTTTTGACGGATAAATCCACCTGTTCATCCAGACGTGCGGAGTCGGGCAAGAACCTCGTCAGATAAGGAGCGATCATGTACCCTACAATCCCTCCGGTTGTATTCAGCATGATATCGTCCACATCAAAGAGCCTGTAAGGACAATCGTAGAAGCCGTATAAGCCGGTCAGCTGCGTCGTTTCGAAAAACAATGACAGCAGGAAAGCCAGAATAACGGCCACCCACGCCTTACGGCGAAAATAGTAGCGCAGGAAAATCCCAAGCGGTACGAGCAGCGCAACGTTAAACGCGGCTTGCAGAAAAGCCCTTTCCCTAAATAACCGCCAGTAGGTCAAGGGGTTCGCCAAGTCGACCTGGGTCTCTTTAACGATGTCCCTTATGAACTGAAATGGAACAAGCGATATGAACGTCGTTTGGAGTCCGGTGCACGTATGTCTTGTTGCAGGAAGCGGGAGAATGACAAGGTAATAAGCAGTAAGCAGATACAGAAGAAGCGAATAAAGCACGACCAACCGAACTTTATTGATATATGCATACTTGCGGTACTGCACGATGAGAAAAGGAAGCGTGAAAAAGAATGCAAGCACCGGGAACGTAACCAGCGCATATCGGATCGGTATGAGATATACGTTAATGGTCAGCTGCATGCAGCTCGCCTCCGCAATCATCTGAAATGGGTCATCAAAACGTATATATCCATTTTACTCCGATTTAATCTCATTTCGAAATGATTCATGTTACAATTCGGGAACAAAGCTCGTAATATTCCAGACGGCCCGACTGAAAAAAACACGGCCGGGAGTGTTTCCGGCCGTGTTTTATGGGCGCTTCCGAAGCAGATCTTGCTTATATCATCTCTTCCGCCCGGACGACTTCATCGAACTTCTCGGCGGTGATCAGCCCGCTGCGCACCGCCGCCTCCCGCAGAGTCAGCCCTTCCTTATGAGCCTTCTTCGCAATCGAAGCCGCATTCTCGTATCCGATATGGGGATTGAGCGCCGTAACCAGCATAAGCGAATTGTTCAAGTAACCGGCGATGACCTCGCGGCTCGCTTCAATTCCTACTGCGCAATGCTCGTCGAAGGAGCGGACCGCATCCGCCAGCAGCCGCGCAGACTGCAGGAAGTTATGGATAATGACGGGCTTGAACACATTCAGCTCGAAATTCCCCTGACTTGCGGCAAACCCGATTGCAGCGTCATTCCCCATGACCTGGCAGACAACCATTGTCAGGGCCTCAGCCTGCGTCGGATTTACCTTGCCAGGCATGATGGAGCTTCCCGGCTCGTTCTCGGGAATGCGGATTTCACCGATTCCGCAGCGGGGTCCGCTTGCCAGCCAGCGCACATCGTTTGCGATTTTCATCAGATCCGCCGCCAGCGCCTTGAACGCACCATGCACAAAGACGATTTCATCGTGGCTCGTCAGCGCATGAAATTTGTTCGGCGCGCTGATAAATCTTTTGCCGGTCAAACGGCTGATTTCATTGGCTACGAACTCCCCGAACCGGGGCGGCGCGTTAAGCCCGGTTCCTACGGCCGTCCCGCCGATCGCCAGCTCACGCAGCTCTTCCCGGCTGCTCTTGATGTTGCGCTCACCCTTCTCAAGCATGCTGACCCAGCCGCTGATTTCCTGCCCAAGCGTAAGCGGAGTCGCATCCTGCAAATGAGTGCGGCCGATCTTCACAATACCGGCGAACTCTTCGCTCTTGCGCTGCAAGGTTTCTTTCAACCTCGCAACCGCGGGAAGAAGCGTATCCTCAACGACCGTAAGCGCGGCTATATGCATTGCGGTAGGGAATGTATCGTTGGAGCTTTGTGACCGGTTGACGTCGTCATTGGGATGAATAACGATGCTCTCATTCTCGCCCTTCTCCTTAAGAAGCTGCACCGCCCTTCGCGCGATAACCTCATTCACGTTCATATTCGACTGCGTGCCGCTGCCGGTCTGCCATACCGCCAGCGGAAATTCGCCGTCCAGGCGCCCTTCCATAATTTCATCGGCCGCTTCCGCAATCGCCAGCGCTTTGACGGCATCCAGCTTGCCAAGCTCCTTGTTGACGAGTGCAGCCGCTTTCTTGAGCAGTGCAAACGCGTGTATAAGCTCAAGCGGCATTTTCTCCGTTCCGATTTTAAAATTGCGCAGGCTCCGCTCTGTCTGTGCGCCCCACAGCCGTTCCGAGGGGACCTCGATTTCACCCATGGAATCTTTCTCGATTCTGAAATCCATCTTCCAACCCTTCTTCCTCAAGCTTATTGTTCGTCGATCCACCTAAATCATTAACGTCAATCCGGACTTCTGTAACATCGAGTCTGTTTTGCAGAGGGCGAATTAGGCTAAATATTTACTAAATCTACGATTTACGAAGGAGGACGACTTTATGCCTTGGAGTAAAAACGATTATCCGGATTCGCTTAAAAATTTCACCGCGCCGGTTCGCGAGAAAGCGGTCGAAATCGCCAATGCCCTGCTCGAAGACGGCTATGAAGAAGGCCGGGCGATTTCAATCGCGACCGCACAAGCGAAAGAATGGGCCGAGGACCGTCATAAGCAGGTGCGCAAGAAAGGACATTAAGCCAACCGCTAACTAACAATCAATTCTCTTGCCGGCGGTTTGTCAGGGCGATGCCTCGTGTTAGCCTTGGGTTAATCCGGTGATTTGCCGCGTGGTTAACCCTTAGTTAATGTGATGCGTTCCGTGCGGTTAGCCCGCTGGTTAATCTGACGATTACCCCGGTGTTTGGCCGGGTGTTTCCCGGCTAACACCCTCCATAATCAGCATTAATATCGCATCCGCCATCTGCTCCGCAGGAATCTTTATCGGTTTCTGACTCCAATCGATCGCTGAACCGAAGATTGCCCAACCTGCCGCCTGGGCCTTTGCTTCCAGCGTTAGAAGCTCTTCGGAATCCTCAGGAATCTCCTCATTCAGCCGCTCCAGGCAAGACTCAGAACTCTCCTTTTTCAGCCAAGTGAAAAGAAGACCCGTCAGTTCTTTATGAATCGCACGTTCAAGCAGCGCCGCGGGGAATCGCGAGGCGGGAAGCCGGTGGTGATATTTGCCCTCAAAGCAGTCCAATACCGTCAGGATGAGCAAATGAAGCGTCCTTTTGTCCCACTTGGGATCGGGAGGGAGTGAACTCGTCACCAGCTGCCCAAATTTGTCACGTACGACTTCATCAAGCAGCATATATTTGTCCGTAAAATGAATATAAAAAGTTCCCCGGTTTACGTTGGCCCGCTCGGTAATATCCCGAACGCTCATCGCCGCGAAGCCTTTTTCCCGCATGATTTCAATGAATGCCTGCCGCAGCAACTGCTGCGTCCGCTGTATTCGCCTGTCGTGGCGCCGCTCTATGCTCGTCATAGCGCTTCTCCTCTCTCATCTAATAGAGTAGGCAAGGGAACTGTTCAAGTTGGCTCAACAGTTTCTCTGAAATGTTCATTTCTCAACAAGAGCGCTGGATTGATTATTGATTCACGGGCTGTGAACCCTAGAATTCCATTATAAACGACTTTTCGGCAGGTGAAAGGAGAACGAAATATGATGCGATCATCAGAGGATGCTTATGCAGAGCTCGATCGATACTATACGATAGCAGTCGATTCGATCTGCAAGATTGCAGGAGTTTATCACGCACTTGGTAAAGCGGCCGATGCCCGGAGTCTTCTTCATCATTCCTTGCAGCTGGTTGAAGGGAGCGGGAAACGGCTTCTTCTAAAGCTTCTGCTTCAATATGGAAAGATTCTGGTCATCGAGTATGTTTATACCAACCAGGACGCTGACGGTATGTTTTCGGTTATTACGAAAGCCAAGCGGATTGCCGAGGAGATTGATGATCGACGAGGCATAGCGGACGCGCTCAGTTTACTCGGAGCGGCCCACTATTTTGTAACGCTGAACAACAGCATGGCAGCGGCTGATTCTCAGCAGAATTACGATGAAGCGCTAGCCTGTCAGCTGCAGGCTTTGGAACACAGGAAGGCGTTAGACGATACGAGAGGAATCAGCGAATCAAACTTTCTCATCGGCAATGTTTATGAGCGTCGGCAGCAGGGTGATACGGCTGTGGAATACTATAAGAAAGCTTGGGAAATCGCGGATCAATACGGCCATCTAAATGAAAAGACGGAACCTGCCCGTCATTTTGCCTACTATGCTGTCATGAAAGGAAATTTGAATCAGGCACTGTCCTATGCATTGGAAGCTTTATCGTTGCGCGAAGAATCGGGCTTCAGGCCTTACCTTCCTTTGGATCATCTACTGCTTAGCGATATTTATATCAAGCTGGGTGATGAGGCCAATGCTCTCATTCATACGCAGAGGGCTTATGTCCTTGCCGAAGAGATGGGCTATAAGCGTGCTCTCGCCAGCGCTCTGATCAGCCTTGGAGATATGCAGGTTGACCGAAAAGAGGAAAAACAAGCGAAAGCCAATTATGAAAAAGCTCTCGACATTGCCCAAGAATTACGGCTGCCCATGAGCATAGCCAGAGCCAATGAGCGGCTGGAGCGCCTTGCTGCGCCTTAAAATGAAAGAGTGCCTCCCGGGAAACTTCCGGGGGCACTCTACTGTTATGAGATTAACGGTTCATCCAGCCGCCGTCCACGCACAGCACATGGCCGTTCATATAATCCGAAGCCGCCGAGGAGAGCATGACGACAGGCCCCTTCAAGTCTTCCGGCCTTCCCCAGCGACCTGCCGGAATCCGATCCAGAATGGATTTGCTTCTATCGGGATCCGCTCTCAGCTGTTCGGTATTGTCAGTTTCGATGTAGCCGGGGGCTATAGCGTTCACTTGAACGCCTTTGGAAGCCCATTCGTTCGCGAGCGCTTTGGTGACGCCTGCTACCGCGTGCTTGCTTGCCGTATAGCCGGGAACGTTGATCCCGCCCTGGAAAGAAAGCATCGATGCGATATTGATGATTTTGCCCGATCCCTGCTTGATCATTTCTCTTCCTGCCAGCTGGCACAGAAAGAACACCGAATTCAAATTGAGATTGATCACATCATGCCAATCGGAGGATGCGTGATCTGCGGCCGGGGTTCTCCGGATAATGCCTGAATTATTAACGAGAATGTCGATTTTGCCGAACGCTTCGACCGTTTGCCCGATAATGCCCGGAAGCTTGCTCTCATCCGATAGATCCGCTTTGATTACGATGGACTTCCGGCCCAGCGCCGCGATTGCCTGCACGATGTCCGCCGGACTGCTCTGATTTGTCACGAGCGCGACATCCGCTCCCGCTTCAGCAAGACCCAGCGCGATCGCCTTGCCGATGCCGCGTGAGGCTCCGGTTACAAGCGCCGTTTTACCGGTTAGATCAAATAAACTCACTTACTCCCACTCCTGTCCGCCTGTTGAATGTGCGCGTTTAACGCTTTATACCGCTTTACGACCGAGCTGCCAAGCTCATGGTCGGTAATAAAAGTTTCAACTTCACCCAGGGCTGCGAATGTAAACAAAGCGCCTTTGTCGAACTTGCTGTGATCCGCAACGCAGATGACCTTCTTCGACGTTTCAATGAACATCCGCTTGATCGGAGCGAGCTCTGGCGTAAAGACGCTGAGCCCGTATTCCGTATGGATCCCCGTTGTGGAAAGAAAAAATTTGTGAATGTTCATCCTGCTTACCCATTCAAGCGATTCCGGATGCAGAAGCAGATTGAGATGCCTGTAACCGCCGGGCACCACGAGCCGGATTTGGTCAAGGAGTGCAAGCTCCCGTATGATCATTACGTCGTTCGTAACAACGGTCAAAGGCATATTGCCCAGCTGCTTCGCAATTTGCAGCGTCGTGCTGCCGCCGTCCAGCGCAATGATATCCCCTGCCTCGATCTGTTTCACGGCAGATGCGGCAATCGCTTCCTTGGCTTCCTCCAGCTTGTTGTTCGGGTATACAAGCGGATAAATATTCTCGTCGCTCGGTTCGAGCGGAACAGCGCCGCCGTGCGTTCTTCTCAGCAGTCCTTTGCCTTCAAGCTTCTCCAGATCGTCGCGAATCGTTTTCTCGGTGACCTGCAGCATTGCGCTAAGCTCGGAGACCTTCACGGCGCCGGTTTGCTGCAGAGTATCGATGATCTTCCGTTGCCTCGTTACGGCCAGCATTGTTCCGTCCTCCCAAGCTAATTCATGTTGAGCCGCTTATTTCAAATCGTTCAGCGAAACGATGTCCATATCTTTAAACGTGTAATTCTCCCCTGCCATCGACCAAATGAAGGAATAGTTGGACGTGCCTGCGCCCGAGTGTACGGACCAAGGCGGAGAGATGATCGCTTGCTCGTTGGCTACGACAAGATGGCGGGTTTCTTCCGGCTGCCCCATAAGATGGATAACACGTGCGTCCGCATTAAGATCGAAGTATAGATAAGCTTCCATCCGCCGATCGTGCACGTGAGCAGGCATCGTATTCCAGATGCTGCCGGTCTTCAGAATCGTAATGCCGAGCATAAGCTGGCAGCTTTGCAGACCGCCCTCGTGTATGAACTGGTAAATGGTCCGCTCATTGGACGTTTCAATCGAGCCGAGATGGAGCGGATTGGCTTTGTCAATCGCCATCTTGCTGGTCGGAAGCTGTGCATGCGCATTTGCAGAGCAGAAATAAATCTTCGCCGGATTGGATGCGTCGGCGCTGGCGAGCGTAAGCTCCTTCGTTCCTTTACCTACATAAAGAGCGTCGAGCCGGGCGAGCGTGTGTGTTTCGCCGTCAACGGTAATAACCGCTGTCCCTCCGATATTGACGAAGCCCGCTTCGCGGCGTTCGAAGAAATATTCGGTCTTCAGCGTGTCGGCCGCCTCAAGCTTCAGCGCCTGCTCAGTTGGCATGGCCCCGCCGATAATCATCCTGTCGTAATGGCTGTATGTCATATGAATGCGGTCTTGTTCAAACAAGGTTTCAATGAGAAAATGCTTTCTTAAAGCTTCCGTGTCGTACTTCTTAAAATCATCAGGGTGCGTGGTGTGACGAACTTCGATTCCCATTATTGATTTCCTCCTAAAATGTTTGTTTTGGTTCGTTTTTTATCATTATAGTATAACTAGGCCGGGAAAAGGAAGAGAAATAAAATATATCTTTATTTCGGCTAATTTTCGCCCGCCCGGAGCCTTTTGACACTTTGTCGGATCAGAATGATTACGCACCCCCTTGGAAAGAAGGGCAGGGTTCCTCAAAATGTACAAGAAACAGCCCGGAGCTGCATAGCACCGGGCTGACAGTATGATGAATCTCACCAGAACGATACGGGGTTGCCCCTCAGCTTCGCCAAAGCTTCAACGAAGAAATAATCGCCGTAAATCAGCGGCACGTCGATGTTACGGCCCTCCGGATAATGGCTTGTACCATGCAGCACAAGCCCTTCCTCATTAGGATCGTCCCATGCTCCGTAATTCTCATAAAGCGAGCGGACGATGCGAATGCCGGCGTCGCGATAGAGCGCTGACTCGGCCGGCTCAGCCAGCTCGCCAATCAGCAGCAGGCCGCATGCGGCGCATGCGCCTGCCGAGCTGTCGCGGAACTGCCCGGCCTCCGGCGACAGGCGGAAGTCCCACAGCGGAACATGATCCTCGGGCAGATTCGCTATGAAGAAATGGGCGACCCGCTTCGCAGCATCGAGAAATTTGCGCTCACCGGTATACTGGAAGCATAACGCCAAGCCGTAGATCGCCCAAGCCGCACCCCTTGACCATGCAGACTCCTCGGCAAACCCTTGGCCGCCCAAAGCTCCGGTACGCTCCCCCGTAAACGGATCGAACGTCACGATATGGTACACCGATCCGTCCGGCCGGATGAAGTGCGTCAGCACCGTCTCCGCATGCGCCGCGGCGACGTGCTTGAACCTTGGATCTCCGGTTACCTCGGACGCCCAGAACAGAAGCGGCAAATTCATCGTACAGTCGATGATCGCAAGCCCGCGGTTGTCATCCCCCTCGCGCCATGAATTCCAAGCCCGGATGTAGTTCCCCTTCAGGTTGAACCGACCCGCAAGATGGCTCGCTGCAGCCAGTGCGCGGCGCCTGGAGCTGCTCTCGCCGAGCAGCTTGAATCTGGCTACGCTCGTCAGCGACCACATAAAGCCCAGATCGTGATCGAGCCGCTCGAAACCGTTAAGCACATCATCGAGCCGCTCCTCGCACTGCTCGGCCAGCATCTTGAACCTTCCGTCGCCGCTCTCACGGTACAGATGCCACAGCAGCCCTGGCCAGAAGCCCGCCGTCCACCAATGCGGCTCTTCAAGCCGATAGGCGCCTCCGTTCGAGGCATGAGGAAAGCCCGATCCGATTCTGCCGCTCGTTCGGCCCACCTTCTCCAACGTTCGTCTCCATGCTTCGTTTACCCATTCCAGACTGACCGCAACCGACACACCGATCAACTCCATCTCCTAAGTTTTGTGCTGTTCGACAGCCAAGAATAAACGGCTATGGCCCCGCTAGCGGCCGTGCAAGGTTCCTCCCTTGAAGCTGAACCGGAATGTCCCGGATAGCCCTAACTCAAGTTTATCCGGCTTGCAGCGAAAATCAATGCGGTAATAAACCTGCTCTGCTCCGAAATGATCCCGGTACGCAGCAGCCTCTATCGCCGGTACCCATTGATGCTCATCATAAAAAATCATAAGCTTCCTGCTGCCTTGCACTACGAGCGTTCCCCGCCCGGCCCGGAGAACCTCGTGAGCTGATATAAACCGCTCGATAACCGACTCGGGCTTCCCGGCAAACACATAATCGTCAGTGAGCCGAAGTTCCGGAATATCCGACTTATGCCACTCGAGCCTTCTTCTGAGACTGATCAAGCAGGAGCTCCCATACGCCTCGGCCATATCCAGCTCGAACCGGTCGACATCCTCGCTGAGGTCAACTATAACGCCCTTAGCCCGGTATGATTTTCCGGGAAGCTGCATGCCGCCGTCAACTATCGGCACTGAGTGCCCTTGCGAGCCGTTGCAATCGTACGCATAACGCTTCTCCCCGAAATAGTCCTTCGTATATTCGCCGCAGCCCAAGTCAATCAGGCAGCCTGTCCCGTCGGCATGCAGCATAAAGTGGCCGATGTCATTATGATTGTGAGGCTCGTCATTGTCGCCGCCCTTAACCGCGAAGCCGTAGCCGCGGTATCGCGATACGAGCCACTGAGCATCTGGCAGATAGTTCGCGGAATCCGCCCAAAGCGTTCCGGAAGAACCCCGCTCCGGAGACTCTTCGGCCTGCCCCGACTCTCCTGGCTCCCTCAGCCACAGCAAGCTGCGGACCGCAGGCGCCCAGCGGCCGCAATGATCGTCTTCAAACCGTGAACGCAGCGACCGGTCCGGGATCTCGACATCCGTATAAATGCCGTTCAAATAATGCGTAATGCCCATATGGATGCGAATATGCGCGATCGAATCCGAGAAATTCGCTACCGCGCTTCCGCTTAGGAAGCATTTCTGCTGAAACAGCGCGATACTATGGACCTTGTCGCTGCGGAACAAGTCAACCGCACCACGTGTCCGCCGCTTTAGAAGATCGGCGAAATAGACGAAAAATCCGAAGCCGTAGTTCCAATACCCCAAACCTTCCTTACACGCACCGTCATCTTCGAAACCGCTTAAATAACACTCGGTCGAACCAAGCGCCTTGGCCAGTATCACAGAGAGTTCACGCTCATCCTGGATGAGGTAGATCGCCGCAGCTCCGACCGAGCCGGCGCATACGGCGGCCCAATTGTGCGTAGCCGTTTCCCAACCGAATGGCCCGCCGTTCACATAAGGCCACAGCACCCGCCGGTATATCTCGCTGCGTACGCGCCGCGTTACGGCTTCCGGAAGCTGCCCGGCCGTCATTGCGGTGATTTCCGCCAGAGCAAATGCGGTCTCGGCCGCGAACAAATCGATAGTCGTATCGCGCATTCGTTCCACCAGCCACTCATGCCCGGTTGCCGACTCGGCGGCGCCGAGGCCGGTTGATTCCGTGCGGTCGCCCACATGCGCAGGCAAGCACCATGTATGCTCATCGCAGATTGCCCACAGCAGGTCGATAAAGCCGTTCAGGTAATCGCCCCGCTGCTGCTCCGCCATAGCCATAATGGCAAACGCATTCAGCCGTCTCCGGCGTTCGAAGTAGACGCGCTCGAACTCGAGCCTCGAGCCCGTATCCCCGAACTTCCGGAACAGCGAATACGTCGTTTGTGGAATCGGCTCGCCGATATGCCGCTGCGCATACCGGCGTATCTCCTCCATCAGCTCACCGCCAATATTTACTTCCGACCCCGCGTTGTCTTCCGCACGGTCTTCCGTTCCCGCTTCCGCCAGAGATGAAGCCATCCTTCGCAGCCGCTCCCCTGCGGTCTCGCCCGTCAGCCCATCCCAGTCTCTCCCCGCTTGCTCCAATACGGATTGCAGCCGCACCGCTTCCATGGCTCCCACTCCCCAAACGTTATTTCTGCACACGGTAATCCTTCGGGGAATAACCGCTGAATGCTTTAAACAGCTTGATGAAATAGCTCGTATTGTCATATCCGAGCGACTCCGAGATCTGCTCGACTGTTTTGTCCGTGCGATCGAGCGATTCCTTCGCCCTTTCCATCTTTACTCTGGTAACGTATTCGATGAAGGTTTCTCCCGTCTCCTGCTTGAATATCCGGCTGAAATGGCTCGGATTCATATGCAGAATTTGAGCGGCATCCTCCATGCTGATCTTCTCATGAAGCCGCGCGGAGACATACTTTTTGGCCTCATAGATCTCCTGGCGCTGCGAGACGTGCTTGATCGTGCCTGCATGCCTGATCTTCTCCTGCAGAAACTCATTAAGAAACCGCTCGATCTCGGATAGCGATTCCACATGCGTAAGGCTGTCATACAACGGCTTCACCGTTTGGCGGTCATGAAAATGCGAGAGCGAGCTGAGCTTCAGTTCTATATCCATCATCAGCTTGAGAACCCACGCACGCACCGAATCGACCGGAAACCGTTCGTCGCGCAGCAGCTGCATCCATTCCTTCACCACCAATTGATAATCGCCCGATTCAAGCGCAATCAGCTGCCTGAAATCGTCTAATGCTTTCTGGTAATGAAAGAAGATGTTGGTTTTCGAGGTTTGGAACGGGATCCATTTGTAAATGCTTTCTTCCGAAGCATAGAAGCGCTGATCGAAGGCCGATGCCAGCGTCATCAGGTTCATCTTCAACTCCGACAAGTTGGAGGCAGGCTCGCATGTCATTGCGGACATCGTGATCCCAAGCCGCTGGAACGTCTTGAACAGCGCGTTAAGATTAGCACGGATTCCTTCGTATGGATTGACCTTCAGGCTCTTGACGAACGGGAACAGAAGGAACGTTTGCTTGGTGCTGTACCGGAAGCTCGCTCCCGCCCCCGGTTTGTCAATCATCTCGGTGATCACGTTATCGACCGCATACGAAAATAGCTCCTCCGTTCGGAATCTCTCCTTCAGCTCCAGGTATCGGTTTGGATAGAGCAGCACCGGCATGACCGGCTGCGTCACAGCTTCAATACCGAATTCCCTCAGCTCCGACAGCCATTTGTGCTCGTTGATGATGGGATTGCTGATCGTATTCCGTATGAATTCGGCCTTGATGGAGGGAGTATTCCGATCCAGTACACGAATCAGCTCATCGTTCTTGAGGCGAACCCCGTGCCGGGTCTTAATCCGGTCCGTAAGCCTCCGAAGCACCTCTGTCAGCTCCTCCGGCTGAAGCGATTCCTTGAGCAGGTAATCCTGCACACCGAGCTTGACCGCTCTCTGTGCGTATTGAAACTCATCAAGACAAGACAGAATGATGACTTCGACATCCCCGCCCTCATCTCGCAGCGCTTCTGTCAGCGCCAGGCCATCCATCCGCGGCATTCCGATATCGGTTATGAGAATATCCGGATGATGCGCTTTGCACTGAGCAAGCGCTTCCTCTCCGTCCGAGCATAACGCGACGACTTCCATGCCGAGTTCCTTCCATGCCACCGATTGCGCGAGAAATTCAAGAACGGGGTAATGGTCGTCTGCAAGCAGTACCTTAATCAAGTTCATGCCCCCTCAATAGTGGAATGGAGAGATACACGGTCGTTCCTCTGCCGGGCTCGCTCTCTATCGTCATCGCGCATAAGCTGCCGAACAGCATATGCAGCCGACTGTATACGTTCGTTATTCCGATACCGGACAACCCGCCCGCCGACTCGGCAACCGGTCCCCGCTTGCTCTCGTCAAGCTTGGTTCTCAAGCGTTCAAGCTCCTCCTGCGTCATGCCTCTACCGTTATCGCGAACCAGAAGATGAAGCCGCTCCGCATGGAGCTCCGATCCGATGTAGATCGTGCCCGAGCTTCGGTTCAACCCGTGTATCAAAGCATTCTCGATGATCGGCTGCAGCAGGAATCGGGGGACCAGCTCATACTCCGTCTCTTCCCTGATGTCCAGCTGGTAGCTGATCGGCTCCCTCATCGTCGAATTCATCAGCTCGATATATTTCGTTACAATCGTAACTTCCTCACGGAGTGTAACCATCTTGTCCTGCCGCTGAATCGTCATACGGAGCAGCTGCGACAATGAACTGATCAAATCCGCATTCTCCCGGTCGCCCTTCAGCTGAATCCGCATCCGGATGGAGTTTAAGATGTTGAACAAAAAATGAGGGCTAATCTGAGCCTGCAGCATGGAAAGCTCCGATTTCCGGGCTTGCTCCTGCTCCCGCTTGATCTGCTCGATCATCTCCTCGATACGATCCAGCATATGATCGAACGAACGGCCCAGCCTGCCGATCTCATTAGACCCTCTGACCTCCGAACGAATGGACATATTGCCGCTTTCGATGCTGGAAGCAACTTTGCCGAGCCGTATAATCGGATGGGTGAAGCGGCGAAGCAGCAGCACAAGTACTACGAGAAATAATGCAACGAAGCCGATCTGCAGAAGAAAGTTCATCTTGTAGATCCGGTTGACTTCTTCGGTTGCATTCTCGTAGGGCATCAGGCTGACCAGCGTCCAATCGTCGAATGGAAGCTTCTCCAGCACATACAAATAATTGATCCCGCCGATCTCTACGATCGGATTCCCGCTTCCCTCTTGAAGCTTCTCATAATACGGGAAGCGCTCGCCCAAATGCTCACTGCCCGAGATCACCGTGCCGCTCTTATCAAGGAGCATGATGTTCTGTTCGGTATAATTGGCAAACAGCGAGCGGACCCGGTTCTCCGAAATGCTGATGATTACATATGCATACGGACGCTTAGCCGTACTGATCGTCCTGGCGAATGAAATGACGTACGGATCCCGCTGCTTCACGACGTCCAAATAAGTCGGCATCAGTCCGAGCCAATAATTCTCATAAGCGGCAAGCGAATTCAATCGTCCGAACCAGGGCTCCTTCGTAAATTGCAGCGGATTAAAGCCATCGTAAAGCAGGTAATTGGTAAAGAAGCGGCCGTCCTTCGTAAGTAGGGTGACGAATACGCCTGTCGTGTTATTCGTCAGATTTCCCAGCGTCGACGTAACAATCGAAACGGTCGAATTAGTCGTATAATAAAGCGGGCTTTTTAAATACGGGGCAATTTCCGCGTCGAATTCGATACTGTTGGCTATCTTAAACATGCTCTCGACCTCGTTGATCAATTGAGACCGGATCAGCTTCAGCGATTCATTTGCATTCATGGTCGCCTGCTTCCTGATCAGATTGTTCGAGAAAATGCTGCCGATTAACAGCGAGACGGCAAGCGGGGCGATCAGACACAAGAGCGAGGTTACGATTATTAGATTCCGCAATGATATTTCCTTCATCCAGTCCCTCATATGCCGTCCTCCTGCTGCTTGTGTCCTTCCATTGTAGTGTATCCGGCTACAGCCGTAAACCGGGAAGCAAGGACCTGTTCACAGGTCCTTGCTTCTGCAGTCGTCCCTATTATTTTTTATTGGCTTCAATCAGGTTCAGAATGTTTTTCTTCGCATTGCTGATTGAGGTTTCGACATCCTGGCTGCCCAGGAGCATCTTTTCTACTTCCGTGTGGAGCGCCTTCTCCAGTTCAGCCTGATATGGAACGGGAATATACATCTTCGCCGGCTTCGTCACTTCAAGCACATGCTTCAGCGAATCCTTATCGATAAGCTTCTCGGCATTCTCACCGGAAGTAAGCGAATCGATCACCTTGTTCATATCGGCCTTTTTCCAGGATGAAAGGTACTTGCCCTGAAGAACCATTCCTTCGGTGGCCATCCACTTGATGAAGGTATACGCGGCTTCCTTATGTTTGGAGCTTGCGGCAATTGCGAGGAAGTCGCCGTCCGTCTTGCTTGCTATCGGATCGCCCGCTTTAGCCGTAGGGTACGGTGCGAATGCCGTTTTGAACGTCTGCTTGATCGGTCCGTTGCCCGCGGCTTCCGGAATCATCCAGGAACCGATTTCGATCATGCTTGCCTGACCGTTCATGAATACGTTGCGGTAATGAAGCTTCTGGCTGATCGTATCCTCGTATGGGACCGCCGAGCCTTCCTTCATTGCGCGTTCACGCAGTATGAAGCCCTGGCGGAACAAGTCGCCCTCAACGTTCGGCGTCCCGTCCGTCTTGATAAGGTTGTTGTTCTCGGGCTGCCCCATCAGTGGAAGCATTTCGTAGTCTGCCCAGGTATGGAAGTATGTGCCGTACCGCTTCTGAGCGCCCTCGCCCTTCGTCAGCTTCTTGGCGTAGTCGAGGTACTCGTCCCACGTCCACTGCTTCGGAACAGGCAATCCCGCTTCATCCAGCTGGTCTTTGTTCAGCAACACGAAGTACTGGTTTAATTTGCCCGGAAGCGCATAGTATTTGCCGTCAATGGACGTGTCCGACTTGAATTCGGCGTTATAGTCGACACCGTCTTTCGTCAAATAATCGTTGAGCGGCTCAAGGAGTCCGATTGAAGCGCGCTGCGCGTAATTAGTAGGTGAGTTCAGGGCCATAACGTCTATCGTTTCGCCGGAAGCGGCTGCCAGGTCAATCTTCTTCATCGTTTCATTCGCGTCGTTGATGGCGCCTACGACGGATTCCACTTTAATGTTGGGATATTTCTTATTGAACTCGGCGAACAGCATATCGAACTTCTCGATACTATCATCGTACCAGTGGTAGAACTTCAGTGTGACTTGTTCCTCAGGCTTTTCCTCTGCTGCGCCGCCTGCAGTGGAATTACCGGTCTGCTGCGTGCCGCTTTCCTTGCCGCTGCCGCATCCGGCGAGCAGGCCACCGAGCAGAACCATGCTAAGCGCGATTGCACTCAACTTTTTTTTCATTTTATTGCCTCCCTTTATCTTAGGTGAAACGCTTACAGAGCAAATGGTAACATTCGACAAGCGATTCCCGCATCAAACACATTTTTCTATTGCGAAAATATTTTTTCTGTTTATCCCTTGACCCCGCCGACGGCAATACCCTCGATAACCTGCTTCTGGCCCAGGATGAATATAATAAGCAGCGGTATAATGGCGGAGACTGCTCCGGCCATAATGAGCGAATAATGCTGGCTGTATGCGTCCGCGAATTTGCGGATCGCCAGCTGCAGCGTATACATATGATCGGACCGAATGAAGACGAGCGCATTCTGATAGTCGTTCCAGGTCCAGATGAACCGGAGAATGGCATAAGTCGCAATGGCCGGACGAACCAGCGGGAAAGCGATGCCCGCGAAGATGCGGATATGGCTGGCACCGTCTATTTTGGCCGATTCGATGAATTCATTATGGATACTCATAAAAAACTGGCGGAGCATGAACGTACCCAGGACGCTGAAGCTGCCGAGCAGGATCAGTCCGATATGGCTGTCAAACAAGCCCAGCCAGCGGTATAGAATAAATTGCGGAACGAGAATTGCCTGCTGAGGAACCATATAAGTTACGAGAACCGCGATAAACAAGACATCCTTGCCCTTGAAATTCACTTTGGAAAAGCCGTAAGCCGCCATGCTGGAGAACAGCACGGATGTAATGGTCGTAACAACCGTCACCTTGATCGTGTTCCAATAATAGACCGCAAAAGGATATTGCCCGTTCCAAACCTCCGAATAATTATTGACCGCATTCCACGTCTTAGGAATCCATTCGATTGGAAATTTGAATACATCCGCTTCAACCTTGAACGAGGTAGACAGCATCCAGAAGAACGGCAGCAGAAAGGCTAGTCCAAGTATAAACATGATAACGGTCAGGAGCAATTTAACGGGATTCAGCGCATTTGACATGTTATACAGATTCTCCCTTCCGTATTAATAATTGACCCAGCGCTTCTGCGCAGCCCACTGAAGCAGCGTAATGATGAGGGTTACCAGAAGCAATATGATGCCCATGGCTGATGCGTAACCTGTCTTGAGATTGATAAACGCCGATTCATACAGATAGTAGACCAGCACCGAAGTCGAATTCGCCGGTCCGCCGGATGTCAGCACCGAGATCAGATCGAATATCCGGAACGTACCTATAATACCGGTAACCAGCAGGAAGAACGAAGTCGGTGAAAGCATCGGAACCGTGATCGAGATGAGCTTGCGCCAACCCGTTGCCCCGTCGATATCGGCTGCCTCATACAAGTCCTTGGAAATGTTCTGCAGCCCCGCAAGGTAGATAATCAGATAAAAGCCGATACTGACCCATACCTGAATCATCATGACCGAGACAAGCGCAAACTTCGTATCAGCCAGCCATTTCGGCGGACTGTCGATACCTATGGACATTAAGAACTGATTGACCGGGCCGAACGACGGCTGGAACAGCACTTGGTAGACGACAGCGACCGCCACAATACTCGAGATGTAAGGCATGAAATAGACGACCTTGAAAAATCCCTTCATATACACATGCTTGTCGATCACAATCGCAAGCAAGAGCGCAATGATCATCGTGACAGGGATCACCGCGAGCAGGATAAAGTTGTTTTTCATCGATTGCAGGAAGATTGGATCCTTGAACAGCTGCACGAAGTTATCCAGGCCGATCAGCTTGATCTTGTCGATTCCCGATACGAAATTCCAATCCGTGAGGCTGAGGAAGATCGTCGCCAGAATCGGCAGTACGGTAAAGACGCCAAGTCCGAGGAGCATCGGCCCGACAAACAAATACCCCATCCACGTTTCCCTGGTCTGATGCCGGATACGTTTTTTTCCTGCAGGCGTCTTCTCTGCGGTATAGTAATCAGACGCAGCATATTGGCTCATATGCGGCCCCCCTCTCCTTAAGTTAGATTTGACATTCGTAAGTGTAAAAAAAAACGGCTGAAAATGCATGCCACTATTTTTTCGTTTTCGAAATAATTATGAGTTTTTTGTTCGGAGCAGATAGATAAAATCGTTTCAAAAGATATAAAATTGTTTCTACCGCTCATTCTGTCTCTCCTATAAACTAAAGAGAGCTAAGCATGTTTGAGAAACTTATTAATGAAGGAGAAATGTCAATGTTACCTGAGGCTCTTCATCCAGCCAGCCGGAACCCGCTGCAGACTCGCGGCGAACTGGAGCGGGCGTTCACCGAGATCTGCGGCCCGCTGCGGCCCTAT
Organism: Paenibacillus sp. sptzw28; assembly: GCF_019550795.1. Lineage (NCBI taxonomy): Bacteria > Bacillati > Bacillota > Bacilli > Caryophanales > Paenibacillaceae > Paenibacillus > Paenibacillus sp. sptzw28. The sequence goes on along the minus strand of NZ_CP080545.1, from coordinate 1,803,510 downwards.
TACAGTCCGGGCCGGGCGAGAATCGACTTGAAGGACGCCGGAGCCGCATACCCGCCCGCAACGGCCGGCTTCGAGACGTTCTCAAGAGTGCTGTGGGGGCTCGTCCCGTTAATGGCGGGAGGCGGTACATCCGAGCTTTGGGATGAGCAACTGGCCGGAATCAGAAATGGAACGAATCCCGAGCATGAGGAATATTGGGGAGATTTGAACGACTACGATCAACGCATGGTTGAAATGGCCGCGCTGGGGGTTGCATTGTGCCTGATCCCGGGGCATATTTGGGAGCCGCTCACGGAGCAGGAACGGGGCAATCTCACCTCGTGGCTCAGTCAGATAAACGACAAAAAGATCTGGGGCTGCAATTGGCTGTTCTTCCTCGTCCTGGTCAACCTGGGCTTGAAGAATGTCGGGATGCCCTTTAATCAGACACGAATGAACGAATGTCTGGACGAGCTTGACACCTATTACTTATCGGACGGCTGGTATGCCGACGGCTTGAACGGACATTGCGATTATTACGGTCCTTTCGCTATCCATTATTACGGACTGTTCTATGCCAAGCAAATGGAAAAGGCCGATCCGGTCCGGGCGCAGCAATATAAAGACCGGGCAGTACAGTTCGCCCGGGACTTTATCCACTGGTTCTCCGCGGATGGTTCCGCACTTCCCTATGGAAGAAGCCTTGCCTACCGGTTCGCGCAATCGGCTTTCTGGAGTGCTGCGGTGTACGCCGGCATAGAGCCATTCCCAATGGGCGTGATGAAAGGGCTGCTGCTCCGCAATCTGCGCTGGTGGTTCCGGCAGCCGATCTTCCGCCCCGACGGCACACTGTCGGTCGGCTACACATATCCGAACCTGGTCATGGCGGAGAACTACAACGCTCCCGGCTCTGCTTACTGGGCGATGAAATCATTCCTGCCTCTCGCGCTTCATGCGGATCATCCGTTCTGGACCGCCGAGGAGCTGCCGCTGCCTCGCCTTACGACGAAATCGGTTCAAAAGCCGCCCCATCTGGTCATCTGCCGGGAAGAAGACAGCAGACATGTGCTGGCCTTCAATTCCGGTCATCTTTCGTCCAACGAGCACACGCACACCTCGGCAAAGTACGAGAAGTTCGTCTATTCGAATGTGTTCGGCTTCAGTGTGCCGCGAGCAGAGTGGGGACTCGCGCAGGGCGCCTTTGATTCGACGCTTGCGTTATGCGAGGGTGATAATCTGTACAGGGTCAAGCGGAAGTGCGAGACAATTGCGGTCGACGGTTCCGTGGTGTATGCCGAATGGAAGCCGTGGACCAACGTCACGGTCCGTACGTGGCTGCTGCCGGGAACCCCTTGGCATGTCCGGATCCACTGCGTCGATTCCGAGCGTGTGCTGGATGCGGCTGAAGGCGGATTCGCGCTTGGGCTGGAGGGTCCGTCAGGCGCTTCGTACAGGCAGGAGAAGACGGAAGGCGATGCGGAAGCAGCTCTGAAAGTGGACTGGGGCGCGAGCGGGATTCGCGTGCTTTACGGGACAGGTAAGCCCCAGCTTATTTATCCGAACTCGAACACGAATCTGATCCATAACCGCACGGCCATACCGACGGTCAAGGCGTCTCTGCCGATCGGCCGCAGCTGGATGGTCCACGCGGTGTACGGAGAAGCCTCGGCAGACCGTTATTCCGTCAGCAGAGGAATGGCGCCAACCGCCGAAGTGACGGATGAGCAAATTGTGATATACCGCTGCAATGGTTCGGAGCAGTATCGATTAATGAAGTAGTGCGAGGGGACGGGGCATCTGCGAGCGGATGCACCGTTTATCCGACCCTGCGAACAAACTTAAACCACATTATAAAGAAAAATTTGTTGCGAAAGTTGTCAAAATAATTGCATAACATGGTCAGTTTTTAAAAAACGGTAAAGAGGCCGATCGTTCGGGAGTATAAGCATTATACACCGTGCGATCGGCCTTTTTTTCTATGTGAACTCTTGAGCCCTGACTGCGGATACCTCACTACTGAGCCTGCTATTGCTCCGGAAATAACGCCCGCAGCCCGCTGGGCAGCTCCCGGCTCTTACGCGACTTGTCATCCATCGTCACACATGTAACCATGGCGTCGGCGCACAGTTCACCGTGATTATTAACGATTCGCTGCTCCAGCACATAGCTGGAACGGCCGGCTTTGCTGGAAACGGTGGTTACCTTTAAGTGATCGCCCTGCCTGCATTCTTTGCGGTAATTGATGTTGATATTGACGGTCACCGTCTGAATCCCCATCTGCAGGAAAGTATCATAATGGAATCCGGCTCGCTCGTACCATTCTTCTCTTCCCCATTCGAGATATTCCAGATATTTGGCATTATTCACATGGCCGTTCACATCGATCTCCGTGGAACGAACGATAAGTTCAAGCTGCGCTTCCATAGCTCGGGTTTCCTTCTCCTTCTCCTCCCCCGCCTTGCCGGCCGGGGTGTCAGATGATTCCTTATGTTAGCCGTGATGAGGCGGTTTGTCAAAGAAGAATTCCAGCAGGATATCATCCAGCCTCGAATGCTCTCTCCATTCGAAATATTACATATTAAACCGGTAGCCGACTCCCCATACCGTCTCGATAAACTGCGGCTTCGACGGGTTCTGTTCGATCTTCTCCCGCAGCTTGCTGATATGAACCGTAACGGTAGGAAGGTCCCCGAGCGAATCGAGACCCCATATTCGTTCAAAGAGCTCTTCTTTGGCGAATACCCGGTTCGGATTGGTCGCCAAATACAGCAGCAGATCGTATTCTTTCGTCGTAAGCGTCGCTTCTTCGTCGTCAATGAACACTTTCCTGGGCAGCTTATCGATAAATAAGCCGCGAATGCGGATCTGATCCTTAGGATTAGGCTGCTGGCCGGTGCCTGCGGTCAGCCGTTCAAACCGGGCCAAATGAGCTTTTACCCTCGCTACAAGCTCCCCGACACTGAATGGCTTTATGATGAAATCGTCTGCGCCGAGCCCGAATCCCCTTATTTTGTCGATCTCCTCGCGTTTGGCGGAGACCATTAAGATCGGAATATTCTTCTCTTGGCGGACCTTTTTGCAAATTTCGTACCCGTCGACGCCCGGAAGCATCAGATCGAGAATGATGAGATCAACGGGCTCATTCATCGCTTTCTGCAGTCCGGCATCGCCGCTTGCCGCAACTTCGACCGCATACCCGCTTGCTTCCAGATAATCCTTCTGGACTTCGGAAATAACCGAATCGTCCTCAATGATCAATATCTTTTTCATGACGCTCCCCCTTGAACCCTTGCGGAGTCTTTAACGTAAAATAAATCGCCGTTCCTTCGCCCGGTACGCTCTCCGCCCACGTCCTCCCGCCATGCTCCTCCACGATCTGCTTAACGATGGCGAGGCCAAGCCCGCTGCCTCCGGTATCCGTATTTCGCGACAGCTCCGCTCTGTAAAACCGGTCAAATATATAAGGTAAGCCAGCAGACTCGATTCCGCGTCCGTTGTCTTCTATTTTCACCGTTACTTCCTGCCTTCCGGCACTCTCCTGCAGCACGATACGAATTTCCTTCTTGCTTTTATCCATGTGCTTCATACTATTGTTTACGATATTGGTAATGACTCTTCCGAGCTTCTCGCGGTCAGTCATCACCAAAGCAGGTCCGCCGATAGGATGCTCGTAATAGACGGAGATATCCGAATATTGAGGATGCAGCCGCAGCTCCTCCGCGACCGAACGCAAGTATGCATCCATATCCGTCTGTTCGAAGTGAAACGGCAGCCGTTTCAAATCGAGCTTGGAGAATAAGAACAATTCATCAATCAAACTATCCATATGAGTGGCTTTCGAATAAATCATCTCAATATATTTCTGCTGCTTCTCCGGGGTGTCGGCAATACCGTCGCGCATCCCCTCCGCGCATGCCGCGATTGCGGTGATAGGCGTCTTGAGATCATGCGAAATGTTCGAGAGAAGCTCCTTGCGGTTTTCCTCGACCTTCAGCTGCACATGGATGGAATCCTTGAGACGCACTCTCATTTCTTCAAATGCAGCGCCCAGCTGACCGATCTCGTCCCTCCGCGTAATCCGCAGCTCATGACCGAGGTCGCCTTCCTTAATATGCTCCGCCGCCCGTTTCAGAGCAAAGAGCGGTTTAATGAAGCTGCGTGAAACGAGAAGAGTCAGGATCCCGTTAGTCAGGCCAATCACACATACCAAGAACAGGACGATGGACAGGAACACGACACGGAATAAGTCCGACAGCTGGTCTTCCTCCAAAATATACAGTACGCCGGCGCTGCCGTCAGTGAATTGAAACGGCTGTTTCCTGAGCGTATAAGATACCTCATCAATGTCCACCTGATTATCCCGGTAATCGCTAATCGGAGCGGTTTCGACCTTTTCCAGAATATCCTTTGCACCGGCTTCCTTGGCCTTGCTGGTCAGATCCGTTGAGATATAGCTGATATGACCGCCTTTGGTAATAATGAGTCCGAGCTTAAGGGGATTCAGCTCTTGCTCAGCCCCGTTCAGAAATGCGGAATCGGCAAGCCGCTGAGGCTCATGCTTGGCGAAGAATATAAGCCCGGAGATCCATTCCGAGCTATTTTCGATCGATTGCCGGAATTCCTTGACGTTCTTAAAATCGCCAAGAAGCCTGTTGATCGGGCTTGAAATGGCATTATGAAAATAAAGCGAAGCTATCAGAATAGCTGTCAGCACAAATACGACAATGGGTATGACAATCATTGCGATGTAAGACAGCAATAATTTCTTGCGGATCGACATAACAGCTCTCCCGTTAAAATGTTCTGTTGGTAAATCGATACAACCCTGCGGTGTATCCTATTATACTGTATGCGACGAGAAAGACGAAGACGTTTAACAGCCGGCCGGGTGAGACATCTCCGCCGATCCACATCCCTTGCCAGTCGGAATACGCGAATGGGGACCAGACCGCTGCCTGCGGAAGGAAGAGAGGGAGCAGCTTCGCCGCTGCATACAAGGCGATACAAACGACAATCGTTGTTGTGCTGGAATTGAAAAACTGGGCGATCAGGGCGGCGAATATGCATAGGATCAGCATCGGGAAGAACGCGGCAGTGTATGCGAGCATACTATCAAGGAAGCCTCCGCCAATCCCGCTTCCGGGCAGTAGCAATCCGGACAGCACGGAGACGAGCCATCCCCCCGCCAATATTATGACGGCGATAACAGCGAGAGCCGCCAGCTTCGAAGCGAATACTTTGGCCCGGGAGATCGGACGGAGAAGCACAATTTTGAGTGTCCGCGATGCAGCCTCACCGGAGAAAGAATCCGCCGCCGCCATAAATAAATAGAGCGGAAGCAGGACCACGGTTGTAAATTGAAGCATAATAAGCGGAAAATCGGTCCCGATGATTGCCGATATCCCGATATTCGTCTGCACATTGTCAAGAAGAAGGGCAGCGGCAACCGGTATAAGGACGATAAACATGAGAAACCACTTCGTCTTCCGGTGCAGCCACCATTTTTCAAGCTCATTCCGAACATTGGCTGTAAAGCTATGCATGGATACCTCCACCTTTCCACTGCTCTACGGATGATAGATAAAACTTCTCCATCGTGACACCGCCTGCGAGCAGCTCTCTTACATCGCCTTCGCGGATTAACTCCCCGCCGCACAGAATTCCGATCCGATTGCAGATCATCTCCATCTCACTCATCATGTGGCTTGAAATGAGAAAGGCGATGCCTCTGCTGCGGGACAGATTAAGGATAATATTCCGGACGTCGATGATGCCCTCTATATCCAGGCCGTTGGTCGGCTCATCCAGAATGATAAGCTCGGGCGATGATAGCAAGGTGCCTGCCAGTGCGAGCCGCTGCTTCATGCCCAGAGAATACCCGCTTACCCGCTCCTTGCCGTAAGGCTTGAGGCCGACCCATTCGAGCGCCTCTTCGATGCGGCTTCTCGGCAGCCCCCGGTAAAACCGGCCGGCCAGCTTCAAATTGGCATAACCGCTCATATATTCGTAAGCGTCGGCCGTCTCAATAACACAGCCTACACGCGCCATTGCCTGCTCGAAACGATCCGTCGTGGAACAGCCGAACAAGCGGACGCTGCCCGTATCGGCTTGGCATAGTCCTGTCATAATTTTGAGCAGCGTCGTCTTTCCCGCGCCATTGGGCCCGAAGAGTCCGAATATATCGCCTGTGCCAATGGAAAAGCTGATATCGCGTATTCCCCGGCCATTCTTATAAGCTTTGGACACATTGTCGATTTCCGCGATATTGGTTGTGCTTGAGGTCATTATGAACTCCCTCCTATCCCTAATTAGGTTTGGCCGGACAAATACAAAGGAATTGTCCGGCCATTGCAATTGTTATCGACTATGCTTGCCGCCCCAGGCTTCGGGCGCGATGGTTTCAACCTGCTTCCCGGCCAAATCCACGTGGTCCGGAGTCGTGCTGTTATAGCCTTCAAATGAAGCATCCAGCGTAATTGTAATATCATGGACCTTACCGGCGGCGTCCTTACCCTCGAACGCAAGCTCCACGGTTTGATGCTTGATCCGATTATCCTGACCGATGCTCGCGTCGATATTAACGGATTCCATACGAACGTCCTGCGTCAGCGCCGGAAGCTGCGGCTTCCACTCTCCGCCGAGCAATTGCCGTGCGATTTCCTCGTCCTTCTGCACTCCCGGTTGTTCATGAGATTCATGGGTACCCGATGCATGCTTGATCATGAGCGAGCCGATGGCATTGGCTGCAGCCGGGATCTCGCTTCCGGTCAAATGCAGGGAAATCTCCTTGCTGCCGTCCGATGCCTGATTGAGACCGATTTGCTGCTGCAGATTGCCGACCAATGCATCAATGACATTTTCCAATTCTTTAGGGGGACCGCTTTTGCCTTCAGCTTGAGCTTTGAACTCCCTTCGTGGGTGTCCCTGCCCGTCTTCCGGCTGAACCGAGTAATAAACATTGCTTGTGCTGTTCTTGACAATGAGTTTTTCATCCTGGTGATAGACGTTCAATGTACGTGATTCTGTTCCGCTGCCGCCGAGCTGAAGCGAGCCGCTCGCCGCTTCGCTCGCTTTGTCGAGCTTGAGGTTCGCTTTCGCGTTGATGAGATCCTGGCCGTTATCGGTTACCGACACGCTGACATTGGCCGTTACGCTCTTAACGCCGGCGTTATTCTTCAGCGCTTCCTTGTACACCTCATACCCCGAAGTGCCCGCGCTTGCGGTGAAGCCGCTGACCAGCAGCAGTACCGCTCCCGCAGCTAGCGGAATACCGAATTTCAATTTGTTCTTCTTCATTTTCTAACCTCCTGTTCCTGGAAGCTCCTTCCCGAAGCTTCCTGTTAACAGAATAACCGCCAACTCTAAACCGCCCGTTAAGCAAATCTAAAGAAAGTATAAAATGAGCGCGGGGGAGGGAACCCGCACAACATTGCGGTTTCGGGTTTGTCCGGAAGACCCCCGGGTAAATAACTTGTAATCAATGGAAGGAGGAGAATCATATGGCCCGTTCGACGGGATCCAATACGACGAAGTCCAACGTCGTCCTTCTGTCGCCCAAACCCGAAGCCTATCGTCCCGCTTCCAATTCGGGGAAACGCAGCAGCAAGCGAGGGCGCGTGATCGATTTTGCACAGCAATTGTACTGCCGTTTTCAGGATGACGAGGTGCCCGCAATGGGGGCGCAGCTGACTTATTACCTTGTTTTGTCCTTTTTCCCGTTTCTCATCTTCATTATTGCGGTCCTCAGCTTCGCCGATCTGACCGTGCAGGATGTGACCGATCGGATCCACCTTGTACTGCCCGAGATGTCGACCAAGACGATATCGGATGCTTTCCGGCAAATTCAGCAATCGCGGAACGGCTCGCTGCTGTCGTTCGGGTTAATTGTGACCTTATGGTCGGCATCGAACGGCGTCAGCGCCGTTATGAAAGCTTTGAATAAAGCTTACGACGCTGCCGAGACTCGTCCTTTCTGGAAGATTAAAGCGTATGCGCTCTTCTTTACCGTTGTTCTGGCACTCGTTATTGCATTCAGCTTTATCATGCTGATTTTCGGAAGAGTGATCGGGGATATGCTGTACAGATGGACGCATCTTCCCGGCAATATCGATATAATATGGGGCGTCGCTCAATTTGCGCTGCCGATTATCGTCATGATCGTCGTTTTTTCCGCGCTGTACCTGTTTGTGCCTAATCTGCGGCTGCGGTTCCGCGAGGTTGTTCCAGGAGCCTTGTTCGCTACATTCGGATGGATCATTACGTCCATATGCTTCTCGTTCTATGTGAACAACTTCGGCAGCTATACGAAAACATACGGCAGCATCGGCGGTATTATTGTGCTGCTGACATGGCTCTATCTGTCAAGCATCATTGTGGTGCTCGGCGGGGAGATCAACGCCACCCTCCACTTCGGCAAGCACGGGAAGCAGAAGATGAACTGCAAGCAGTTCTCTCTCTCGATTCCTTTTCTGAGGCGGGACAAGAAGGATACAGGTAAATAGATTCATTTATTTTTGACAGAAAAAGGGGGCAGCTTAAGCTGCCCCGACATCCCTATGAATGAACTTCTTGGTTACCGGCGTTATCCTCGCTGTAGAACTCCAGATTTTGATCCCCTGTTCCAGTTAGGGTTATTCCTGTTGTGTACATTGTCCATTCGCCTTTATTGAGTCGATAGTAAGTCTGTTTGACACCCGATAAATCATCGGCAGCGGTAAAGCTCACGGTGTATCCTTTGATGTATCGGTATGGCTTATCCGTGCCGTAGACCGGGTCGACCTTATACTTCGTTATGGGTGCCGTTTTGTCAATTCGGAGGGTTACGGCTTTGGCATTCTCAATGTTGCCTGCTAGGTCAGTGCTGTAGTATTCCACTGTGGACTCGCCGGCATCTGATATGGTGAACGTCTTGGAATATTCTTGCCATTCTCCGCCATTGATACGGTAGAATGTTTGAGAGACTCCAGAGCCGGAAGCGTTGTCAGCTGCACTTAACTCCACGCTGATGTTCTCATGGTACCAAGGTGTAGGTGCGGCTGAGTTAGCAAGCAATTCCGTTGTTGGGGCTGTTAAATCTGCATCATTTGTGATACTCTCCTTATTTCCGGCGTTATCGGTGCTGTAAAATTCCAAGGTCAGATTACGGGTGACGGGCAGGGGGAAAGGGGAAGTATACTTCGTCCACTCACCTTGATTAAATCGGTAGTATGTCTCCTTCACGCCGGACCGCTCATCGGTCGCAGTGACCGTTACGGTATACCCTTTAATGTACTTGACAGGTTTATCCGTGCCGTATACCGGGGTAATGGTGTACTTTGTGACCGGGGCGATTATGTCAATTCCGAGTGTCACCGATTGGGTACCCTCTTTGTTACCCGCCAGATCCATGCTGTAGAACTCCACTTTATACTGGCCTGCATCTGATAACGTGAATAGCTTGGCATATTCCTGCCATGCTCCGCCATTGATTCGATAGAACGTTTTGGCAGCGGCTGAACCTGACTCGTTATCCATTGCATTGAGCTCTACGTTAATATCTTTGTTATACCAGGTTACCGGAGCGGCAGCATTCGCAAGCAAAGTAGTGATTGGAGCCGTTGTATCGGCGGTGGCGGCTTGTTCCTCATTGCCCGCATTATCCTCACTGTAGTACTCCAGTATTTGATTCCCGGTGCGAGAGAGTGTGAATGGAGCGCTATACATTATCCATGTTCCATGGTTTAGACGATAGTAGGTTTGTTTGACCCCTGAGATGTCGTCTGTCGCCGCCAACGTTACGGTGTAGCCTTCGTTAACCGGCGAGAGGCTGAATTTTGTTACCGGGGCCGTTTTGTCGATGCTCACGGTAGCTGATTTGGCGTTTTCAATGTTACCGGCCAGATCAGTGCTGTAGTATTCGACTTTATACGCTCCGGGATCTGTTAGCGTGAACAGCTTCGAATACTCCTGCCACTCACCGCCGTTAATGCGGTAGAGTGTCTTGGAAACCCCGGAACCCGGCTTGTTGTCGGCAGCCTTCAATTGCACGTTAATCTCGGTGTTATACCAGGCGGCAGGAGCAGCCGAACCTACAAGCAATTCCGTTGTTGGAGCGGTTTTATCCGCATCATTAGCGACGGATTCCATATTTTCTGCATTATCTTCGCTGTAGAATTCCAGGTTCCTATTACCACTGCCAGGCAGATTGAATGGAGCTGTATACCTCGCCCAAGCCCCGCCGTTGATCCGATAGAAACTGGCTTTCACACCAGATAGAATATCTTTAGCGGTGACCGTTACGGAATGGCTCTTGATATACCGATACGGCTTATCATGGCCGTATACGGGTGTGATCTTATAGCTGGTAATCGGAGCCGTCTTATCGATACCGAGTGTGACTGTTTTCGCAGCCTCTTTATTCCCCGCCAAGTCGCTGCTGTAGTATTCGACCTTGTACGTGCCGGGTGGCGACAGTGTATAAGGAGCCGAATACTCTTTCCACTCTCCGCCGTTGGTGCGGTAATACGTCTTAGCGACGCCCGAACCTGATTCTCCGTCGGATGCAGTTAACTGGACATTAATTTCGGTGTTATACCAGGCTGTAGGAGCAGCGCCGTTCGCAAGCAGCGTGGTTGTCGGGGCTGTCGTATCGCCGGTTCCGACCCTGATTGAGATAACCGTTTCTTTGTTACCGGCATTGTCCTCGCTGTAGAACTCCAGATCTTGCGCTTGCCCAGCCGGAACGGTAAATGGTGCTGAATAAGCTGTCCATGCACCTGCATTCAGGCGGTAAAATGTCTTCTTGACCCAGGAAAGGTTATCCGTAGAAGTCAGTTTGACCGAGTAACCTCCGCTTATCGGCACAACCGTGTGCTTCGTGACCGGTGCTGATTTATCGATCTTGAGCGTCACAAACTTGGCCGTCTCATTGTTACCCGCGACATCGCTGCTGTAATACTCGATCGCGTAGTCGCCTGCATCTGATAGGGTGAACGGTGCAGAATATTGCTGTAATGTTCCACCGTTGATGCGATAGTAGGTTTTCGCTATGCCCGAACCCGACTCGTTATCAACGGCTTTCAACTGCACGCTGACGTTGGTGTTATACCATGGTGCGGGAGCCGCAGAATTGACGAGCAGTTCAGTTGTCGGGGCGGTGATGTCGGTTGGAGCGTTTGAGTTGGTCTTTTCTTTATTGCCGGCGATATCTTCGCTGTAGAATTCCAAAGTGTTTTTCTCGGAAGCTGAAAGTGTCAGTGGGGATAAATACCGTGTCCATTTACCGTTATTAATCCTGTAAAAGATAGCTTTTACGCCCGAGAAGTTATCGGTTGCCGTTAATTTAACCGTAGAATTATCGCTGATTGGCGTGATGGTAGACTTCGTAACCGGCGGTGTGGTATCCACTCTTATACGGTATGATGGATTATAATCCGATTGTCCACCGGAATCTTTGCTGTAGTACGATATTTCATAGTAGCCGTCTCTCGGAATTTTGATGACGTTACCTTCGTAGGTTTTGACTTCAGAACCCGTTCTATATGTCCAGTACGTCCGAATACTTGACCCGTCGTCCGTGGCAGTCAATGTATATTCCGTAATGGAGGTCCAATCCGAACTAGGAGTCGGTGTAATTTTTGTCACAGGAAGCCGATCATATCCCCCGATCAATACTCTGCTCAATATCCCTTCTTCAGCTACAAAAATGTTCTTCGACCAATATACTTTCGCACTGGAATTGATTGTGGTCAAGACTGGACCCGGACAACTCCAACATCCTCCTCTGCTCCTGCTGGGGTTATAATAGTAAACTTTATCCGATACGGATGTAAATAGAAATGCACCTTCCGGACTTAACGAAAATGATTTAAAGGGATCGCTATCGAAAGTAAACCTATTGTGAGAATAACCGTATAAATCATTATGGATAAATGAATAGATACTATTTTTCTGTTCATTATCATATGTCGCAACAAACCCATTATTTATGACATAGTCCTCGTAGGGAAACAAGGTTAGTACCGGGAAATTAGCTACAACCTTTTCTTTGTTATACTCAAAGTCATCGTTGTTTACGACCGTTTCTACGTAACCGTAGTCAGAAGTCGGTACTCGTGTAAAAACGATGCTGGACCCGTCCGTAAGCGGCGAAAAACTTTGTTTTTCCGGGGTGTTTGTGATTTGTTTCGTTTCACCATTCAGAAAACTGTAGATTTGGCGGTCTGTTTTATCCCCCCACACGACTTTTCCATTGCTGCCTAAGTCGTAACCCTGCCCATCCGAATTATCCGTAACAACCTTGCTTTCACCTGTGGTTATATCCCGCAAATAGATCGTCGAGCCCACATTATAAACAGCATAATTCCCTTTTACGATTAGAGTAGGATCAACTTGTCCTAGATCGGTTAATTTGCCGTCGCGCCAATCGTACAGCACAGTGGAAGTCCCTCCGTCGCTTTTTGCGAGGAAAATGGCCCCTTTCGGGGTTAGGAAACCAACGATAGGCAACTTGCCCTGGGCGATGGTGGTGATCTGGCCAGAGCTTTGGTCTTTCACTTTAAGCGCCTGGTTAGCATCAAGGAATAAAATGCGGTTATCCTTGTAATCCCAGATCGTTCCGTCTACGGAATCGACCTGAATCTTTTCGTAAGCGTATGCGGCGGTACTCCCCAATACGAATAGAGCAAAAGTAAACAAAACCGTTATAAAAGACTTTTTCAACAATATCCCTCCACTCATTTATTCAACCTCTTTTGCCGCCGCTGCCCCGAGACAAGCTGTTATAGTAGATCAACGCGAGTATTATTGAAACTGCGATTTTTGCTTTTTGAAGCTCTTGATCGCGATAACCTCCTTTTACCTATTCAGGATGGATTCTCCTCCTTCTTCGATTATAGAGTCGGCTGGTATTCGGTTCTATGAGAATGTTTCTATAATCGTTGTCTTTTATATACTTATTGGCATTTGTCACTGCCAAAACCCAAAAGAAAAGGACGGCCTGAGCCGTCCTTGTCACATTACGAATGAACTTCTTTGTTGCCTGCGTTATCTTCGCTGTAGTACTCCAGATTGGTATTGCCGCCGGGCTGGAGGTTGATTGGAGCCGTGTACTTCCTCCAAGTGCCGCCATTAACCCGGTAGAACGTGGCTTTAACTCCCGACAACTGATCCGAAGCGTTTAGTGTAACGGTATACCCTTTGATGTACTTGTCAGGTTTATCCGTGCCATATACCGGCGTGACCTTGTATGTGGTAACCGGTGCTGTTGTGTCCACATTGATATAGAACCCGTAATGTGACTCGTGCCCGCCAGAATCCTTGCTGAGAACCATAAGGAAGTTACGGCCATCCCGACTGATTTTTACTGCTGTCCCTTCCCCTCTTTCCATTTCACTACTATTATAAGTGAGAAGCCAGTACATCTTAACATTTGTCCCGTCATCTGTTACCGTCAAAGTATATTCCGTTACGTTCGTCCAGGCTGAACCAAGGTTAGGCGTCAATGCAGCGACTGGTTGATGGTCGTACCAAGATATCAAGACTTTACTTAATACACCTCCCTCCGCGACAAAAAAGCGAAAGTCATCCAACCAAAAAGCTTTTGCATCAGCGCTAATCGAAGTCAGCGTTGGGGTATAGTATGAATTTGCAAAATAGGCTTTATCGGACGACGCCGTTGTAAATAGAATGTCGCCGTTCTGACTTAATTGAAAGGACCGGACCGGATCGGTTCCCCGATGTTGAGAAAATATTCGTAGGGAGTACCGTAGTTCTCATAGTGCTTCAAGCTTTGTTTATCACCACTCATATAGCCGGCAACATATCCATTATTTACAGAGTAGCCCTTATTAGGATAGCTTACTGTAGAGAAGGTCCCCAGTACAACTTCAGACATCCAATTCCCCGTCGCATCGTCTTGATGAATGACGATCGTCTCGACATCACCATAGCCGGACGCAGGTGTTCTGGTATAAATAATATTTATCCCGTCCGTAATCGGCGAAAAATGCTGCTTCCCCGTATTGTTTGTGATTTTAGTCGTTGCGCCGGCCAGATAGGTATAGATTTGGTGGTCTTCCTTATTGCTCCAAACCACCCTGCCATTGACTAATCCCTTACTGTCTACATCATACCCACGTTCATCTGCCTGATCCGTTATAACCTCGCTTTCACCTGTGGTTAAATCCCGCAAATAGATATTCGAGCCGACATTATAAACGGCATAATTCCCCTTTACGATTAGAGTAGGGCCAACTTGTCCCAGATCGGTTAATTTGCCGTCACGCCAATCGTACAATACAGTGGAAGTCGTTCCGTCGCTTTTCGCGAGAAAAATAGCCCCTTTCGGGGTCAGGAAACCAACGGTAGGCAGCTTGCTATGGGCGATGGTGGTGATCTGTCCAGAGCTTTGGTTTTCATTTTAAGCGCCTGGTTAGCATCCAGGAATAGAATGCTACTATCCTTGTAATCCCAGATCGTTCCGTCTACGGAATCGACCTGAATTTTTTCATAAGCGTATGCGGCGGTACTCCCCAATACGAATAGGGCCAACATAAACAATACTGTTACAAAAATATTTTTTCACCATTATACCTCCCATCTTTAATTGAACCACATTGTCGCCTCTGCTTCAGACAAGCTGTGACTGGAGGCCAACGCGAGCGTTTATTGAAACTGCGATTTTTGCTTTTTGAAGCTCTCGATAGCGATAACCTCCTTTTACCTATTCAGGATGGATTCTCCTTCTACTTCGATTATAGAGTCGGCTGATATTCGGTTCTATGAGAATGTTTCTATAAGCGTTGTCTTTTGTATACTTCTTACGAGGGCAGATGAATGATCAGTAGAATGAATTGTGGTAAACTAGCATAGAAAATATTGAAATGGGGGAAACAACGGATGGAACGGAAAGACATCGGTGGATATGCTCATCAAGCCGGTATCGGACAAGCAGTGAAGGGAACAGCTTTGAAGGGTTTGCTGCTGGTCTCGATCATCTCGCTGCTCGTTGTACTCTCGGGATGCGGAGCCAAAGGTACTCCAAACACGCCAAAACCCGCAGATAGCGGGAAGACAAGCGGCGCCACTGCTTCTACCAAGAATCCCGATGTCACGATCGAAATGGAAGACGGAAAAACGATCGAGATCGAGCTTTACCCGGAAATAGCGCCCAACACCGTCAACAACTTCATCTCCCTCGTAAAGAAGGGCTTCTACGAGGGGTTGATTTTTCACCGCGTTATTCCCGGCTTTATGATTCAGGGGGGCGACCCGGACGGCACGGGAGCGGGAGGACCCGGGTACAGCATCAAGGGAGAATTCACATCCAACGGCTTCCAGAATTTCTTGCTCCATCAGCGTGGTGTTATTTCGATGGCCAGATCTTCGGATCTAAACTCTGCTGGATCGCAATTTTTCATCATGGTGGCTGATGCACCGAGTCTCGACGGCGAATACGCCGCTTTCGGCAAGGTAATCAAAGGCATGGACACTGTAGACGCGATTGTGAGTGTTCCAAGAGGCGCACAGGACAGGCCAACGAATCCGCCCAAGATGAAGAAGGTTACCGTTGATACGAAGGGTATAGACTATCCGGAGCCGGAGAAGATTACGCCTTAAGGAATGTAACGAAACAAGACAAATCACGCCTCTACCTGTTCCCCGCTTTCGCGGAATGAACAGATTGAGGCGTTTTATTTTCATCCTGTATTCAAAGCAGTCACTTTTAAACGTTCGAACGAAACGTGCTTGCCGTCTCTGTTAATGGCCGTTGAATTTACCGCTTGTTAATTTTCCAACAAATCCTTGCCGAAACGCTCGCCGGGAGTGGGCGTAGGCTCGAGGTCCTTGAAGATCGCCTCATCAATCGGGATCCCCCGCGTTGTGCCTAATATTTTGCCTGCTTCCTTATTCGAAATAAACCATTTAATAAACTGCTTGGCTTGCTCTTTATTCGCGGACTTCTCACTTATGGAGAAAAAGATGGTCGACTGAGCCCAGCCTCCACCGGCAGCACCGATCGGATTGCTGCTCACGACCAGCTGCCCGGGAAGCAGCGCTTCGACAGCGCTTGCGGACCCTACGGTTGCTTCCTTCAGCATTGGCTTTGCCGGAGGCCAGCGAGTCCAGCATCGGGTCATTCTCTTTGAACGACAGCTGCAAATCGGCCGGAGGGACAGTGCCGTCTTTGCGGAACTGCGCGTAGGTTTGGGCAGCCGAGTTGACATATCGAAATAATGGAAGATATTTGAATAAAAACTCTTGACCGCCGGTGCTGAATTTTGATACGATACCAATCGATCAGATACTAATTCGGTTACTGAAGTGGGAGGGGAGATTTTGATAGTGGAAATGAATCGTCAGATCGTGCTTGTCAATCGTCCGGACGGAGAGCCGAGCGAGGATAATTTTACTATTGTGAAGCAGCCGCTGAGACAAACGGGAGAAGGTGAATTGCTGATTCGCCTCCTGTATCTTTCCGTGGATCCTTATCTTCGTTTCTTTATGACTGAAGTTACGCCATTAATACCTATATCTCCTTTGAATAATGTGTTTGGCGGAGAGGCAGTCGGTCAAGTCATCCAATCCAATCATGAAAGCTATGCGGTTGGCGATATCGTCAAAGGGCCCTTCGGATGGCAGGAATATGCGCTATCCAGCGGTGATAATGTGCAGAAAATAAATTCGGAAATAACTCCCTACTCTACCGCACTTGGTTTACTTGGCACGACCGGCTTAACGGCTTACTTAGGCTTGCTCGAGGTCGGCAAGCCGCTCGCCGGGGAAACCGTCGTCATATCGGGCGCAGCCGGCGCAGTGGGAACTGCAGCAGGGGAAATCGCCAAGCTGCACGGCTGCAGGGTCGTAGGTATCGCCGGATCGGATCGCAAGGCCCGGTATCTGATCGATGAGGTCGGATTCGATTCGGTGGTCAACTACAGAGCGGCAGCTGATTTCAGGGCCGGTCTCCAGGAAGCTTGCCCGGACGGAGTCGACGTGTATTTCGATAATGTCGGCGGAACCGTTACCGACAACGTCGTGACAGTTCTGAACCGTTACGCCCGGATCGCCGTCTGCGGTCAAATATCCCGTTACAACGGCAGTCCGGACGCTCAGGGGCCAAGCTTCCCTTTCGAAATATGGAAAAAAAGCGCATTGATGAAAGGCTTTATGATGCATGACTACGAGCCGAAGTTCGGCGAAGCGTTGAGCCGGTTAACTCAGTGGTACCTGGAAGGCAAATTACGCAGCCACGAGCATATTATCGAAGGTATAGAGAATGCTCCGCGAGCGTTGATCGGTCTATTTAAAGGGGACAATATAGGCAAATCAATTGTCAAAGTCGCACATTCCTATTGAGTGCTGAACAAACTGACCGTTAAACAACGAGGACAAAGGAGTTTCCAGCCGGGAAACTCCTTTGTCTATTTTGGGTTCTCGCCGATCGTTATACGCTTCGGAGGCGTACTCGTATCAGCATCTCTTATACTATCGGAGTTTTAACTGATTATTGTATGAAAAGAATATAAATTCGTGAGGTATATATCAAATTGAAAAGCTGGTATTTTATTTACTTTAAGCGTTATCATTGTTAAAAAGGCCCAATTAATACCACCATTGCATGATGTGCGGAAAGGAGGGGATGCAGAGAGCGAGGCAAAGAGAGACGCGCCGGAAGCGCGTTTGGATAAGGCGGATGGACAGATTCCTGCTAAATAAAAGGAGGTATCGAGAATGTCTTTAAGAAAATTATTCGGATCGAAAAAAGGTTTGGTAGTAATGGCAATCGCATTAAGCATGTTATTCGGATCGATCGCCTATGCAGCATCCACATCTACCCCTTTCGCCAAGCTGTACTGGGGGAACAACAAGTACTACATCTTCAATAACACGTGGGGCAGCAACAAAGCAGGCGCCGGATGGTGGGAGTCTATTTATTACAACAGCAGCACGAATATGGGCTGGTCGTGGGATTGGAAAACTTTGAACCCGAACGATGTGAAGGCATACCCCTCGATCGTCTCCGGCTGGCATTGGACCGATGGATATACGGCCGGCAGCGGCTTCCCTGCCCGGATTTGGGACAACAAAAGCATCAACGCTTCCGTGAATTATTCCATTAGTGCGAACGGCACGTACAACGCCGCTTACGACATTTGGGTTCATAATACGAACAATGCTCTCAACAACACCAGGCCGACCGACGAAATCATGGTGTGGCTCAACAATACCAATGCCGGCCCGCTCGGCTCCTATATGGAAACCGTATCGATTGCAGGCGCTTCCTGGAGAGTGTATAAGGGCTGGCTGGCCGATTCTTCGACGACGGGCTGGAACGTATTCTCCTTCGTCCGCACGAGCAATACGTCCAGCAGCAGCTTGAACTTCCGCGATTTCATCAACTATTTGGTCTATACGAAAAATTGGATGAGCAATTCCAAGTTTATCAGCAGCGTAGAGTTTGGATCAGAAATTTTCACCGGCAGCGGCAATTTCAACATCACCAACTATTCGGTAAACGTTCAGTAGAGCGTTGACTGCTAAATTGTTCATTGAAAACAGCAAAAGGACAGCTGTTTAGCTGCCCTTTTGCTTAAGATAATTCCTATTCACTCTCTGCCTCGATCTCGAGGCACGCCATAATAAACGGAGCGACGCCCTTCGGATCGTCATCACGGGTTGGCTCGCTAATATAGTAGGCATAGGAGCCGTCCCGGTAAGGATCCCCTCCCAGACCCGCTACGCTGCAGGTGTTACTCAGGATCAAAGCTTCATCCGGACCGGTTTTCAAGCAACGGTCTAACAGCCCTTGATGGCCTTTGCGGGCGGCTGTAAGTGAACTGCCGTCCAAATAACCGAGTCGCGCTCCCTTGGCCAGCGCATAGGTAAACATGGAAGAGCCGGAAGCCTCCAAGTAGTTCCCCGCACGGCGGCCTTGGTCGGTTACCTGGTACCACAGCCCGGACTCATCGTCCTGCATCCGCACGATCGCCTTCGAGAGCCGGTAGAAAATACCGACAATTTGTCCGCGTTTCGGGTGCCCTTCCGGCAGGAAGTCAAGAACATCGACAACCGCCATCATGTACCAACCGATCGCCCGGCTCCAGAAATGAGGTGAACATCCAGTCACCGGATTGGCCCACTGCTGCTCCTTGCTTTCGTCCCAGCCATGATAGAGCAATCCGGTCAACGGATCGCGCGCCCGCTTCTCCATCAGCAGTATTTCATTGGCCGCTTCGTCGAACCATTCGGGCTCATCGAACATTCCGGCATAAGCGGCCATGAGCGGAGCGGTCATATAAACGCCGTCGAGCCACATTTGGAACGGATAGATCTTCTTATGCCACAGCCCGCCTTCGCTTGTCCGGGGATGTCCTTTCAGTTGGGCTATAAGACGTTCGAGCGCTTTACGATATTTCTCTTCACCCGTTTGCTCGAACAAAACAAACAACGATTTGCCCTGATTGATCTGATCGACGTTGTATTCGTTCAGCTCGTAGGTTGCGATTGAGCCGTCGGGACGTATAAACAGGTCCATATTGGACTTAATATAGTCGAAATAGCGTTTATCGCCCGTTATGCGCCAAACCCGCTCCAAGGCAGTAAAAATACATCCGTTCTCGTACTGCCAGCTTCGCTTCTTATGGTGGGGCATGTCCGCAGCAATCGGATAACGACGGATGAATGAATCCGTCACCGCCTGCGACCAGGTTGTCGTTAACATATTTACCTCCCGATTTAAAAGTCCGGACGATTAAACAGCTACCCTTTGATTGAACCGAGCAGGGCGCCTTTCGCGAAATGCTTCTGCAGGAAAGGATAAACAAGCAGAATCGGCAGCGTCGCCACGACGATAACAGCCATCTTAACCGTTTGCTCCGGCGGCCTGACAAAGTCGTCGGCAAACCCCGATGTGTCCGCCGTCAAACCGCTTGCCAGGATGACAATTTGGCGCAGGATAACCTGCACCGGCCACTTGGCCGGATCGTTCAAATAGATGATCGCCTGAAAGTATGTGTTCCAGTACGTAACCGCATAGAACAGCGATATCGTGGCGATCGCAGGCATGGACAGCGGAATAACGATCCGCAGCAGAATACCCCAGTTGCTGCAGCCGTCGATTTTAGCCGATTCCTCCAGGCCTTCCGGTATGTTCTGGAAGAAGTTCCGCATGATGATCAGGTTGAACGCATTAATAGCATTTGGAATGATGAGCGCTGCATAGCTGTCGACCAAGCCCATGCTTTTGACAACCAGAAACGTCGGGATAAGTCCGCCGCTGAACAGCATCGTGAACAGTACCATAAACATGATCGGACTGCGGCCGACCAGATCTTTCCGGGAAAGCCCGTACGCCATTAGAGCCGTCAAGACCATACTGAATACCGTTCCCACCAATGTGATACTGATGGATACGCCAAGCGATTTAAAGATGACGTTAGTCGAGAAAATGTAACGGTAAGCATCCAGCGACCATACCGTCGGGAAGAAAACAAATTGTTTCTGCGCAAGCTCCGTAACGGTTGTAAACGAACCCGCGATAACGTTGATGAAAGGCAGTACAGTAACGAGAGAAACAAGAAATAGAAATGTATAATTTATACCGTCGAACAACCGGCTTCCAATAGATTTATCTTGAAGCATGGGATCTCACCTTCTATCAGTTAGTAGACGCCTTCTTCTCCCGCCTTCTTGGCGAGCCAGTTGGCCGCCATGATCAGAACCAGCCCGACGACCGACTTGAAGAACCCGACAGCCGTGCTGAAGCTGAATTGTCCCTGCTTGAGGCCTGCCGTATACACATACGTGTCGAAGATTTCCGCCACTTCCCGGTTCATAGAATTGAGCAGAAGGAAAATATGTTCGAAGCCAAGCTCCAGCACATCTCCGATCTTCAGAATGAGCAGCACGACTATGACACTGCGGATCGAGGGAAGCGTGATGTGCCATATTTGGCGAAACCGGTTGGCTCCGTCCATCCGGGACGCTTCGTACAGCTGAGGATCAATGGCCGCCATCGCCGCCAAATAAATAATTGTTCCCCAGCCGGCCTCTCTCCAAATGACTTGCAAAATGTACATAGGCCTGAACCATTCGTTGCTCATGAGAAAATTGATTTTCTCCAAGCCCATCATGGAGAAAACTTCGTTGATCAGGCCACGGTCCATCGACAGCATAACAAACGAAATGGAAACGATAATGACCCAAGACATAAAATGCGGAATATAGATCAGCGTCTGTACAAAACGCTTGAACAGGTGGTGCCGCACTTCATTAAGCATTACCGCGATCAAAATCGGCACAGGGAAATAAATGACCAGGTTCATCGTGAATAGAAAGAGCGTGTTGCGTAATATTGTGAAAAACATCGGGTCGTTGAACAGCCGCTCAAAATGCTTTAAACCGACCCAAGGGCTGCCTGTAATCCCTAGATAGGGCTGGTAATCCTGAAGTGCAATTACCAGACCTGACATGGGAATATATTTGAAGATGGCAAAGTACAGGAAGCCCGGCAGAATCATCAGGTAGATGGACCGGTTCTTGGCAATTCTCCTCATAAGCGACGAATCGCGTTTTCCCGGCACAGATACCGAGCTTGTTATGGCAGTATCATTCATAACGCTAGTTTCCCTTCTGGTAAGAAGCGTTGTATTCGTCTATGATTTGTTGACCGCCTTCCTTAAGCCATCTGTCGACTTGCGCTTTGAAGCCGGCTTCATCGATGCTGCTCAGCATAAATTGATACGTGGCGTCTTTAATAATCTCTTGAAGACGGGTGCCCTGCTCGTTGAATGTCTTGGAGTCCAGCGGTGCAGTAGGATCGTTAATCAGAATGTTATCGTTATCCTTGACAAGCTCTTCCGCTTTTGCTTTCTCCGGAGTAGAGTAGTTAGATTCCAACATTTGAATTGTTCTGGGTCCCCCTATAGCTACCGCTGCGTATGGCTTCACTTCGCGTTCGGTCAGCTTCGTATCTGTGGAAGGGATTACCTTGCCGTCTTTAATTGTATAGTGCTCACCCTCGATTCCGTACTGCATTAAATTTGCCAACTCGGGGCTCATCAATTTATCGTAGAAGGCAAGAACGTCTTTGAGCTGCTCTTCGGATTTCACCGAGGACTTAGGGAACAGAACAACAGCGGCGTATCCGGGAATGGACCATATCCCAACCCCTTTAGGACCTTCAATCCGATTTTGAACATCCATCTTCGCATTCGGATTAATTTCTACAGCCTTTTCCAGCAATCCCACCACATCCGGCAAGGATCCGATATATAGGCCGGCTTTTCCGGAAATAAACAGATTGCGCTGATCCGTCTTGCTCGTAACCGGGAAATCCTTGTTGATAAGACCTTCCTTATGAAGCTTCTGGATGAATTTCATCGTGTCCATATATTCAGGGAACATGAATTCCGGCATCAGCTTGCCATCCTGCTCGCCCCAGCCGTTCGGAGTCCCGAAGTATGAGCTGACGGTTTTGAACGCACCGTAAATCATATCGTTACGGTCAGCCAGGCCAATCGTATCGTTTGCACCGTTCTTATCGGGGTCCTTCTCCGTAAACAGCTTGGCCATGTTGTAGATATCATCGATCGTCTTCGGCGCCTGAAGTCCGAGATTGTCTGCCCAGTCCTTACGGTAAATAACGCCTTGGCGAGACAATGGCCGCTCTTGATACAGCGAATATATTTTACCGTCGACTGATGTGTTTTTGAGAACTTCGGGCTTCAAATTTTTCAAATTGGGAAACTGCTCAAGATAAGGTCCTATCTCCCAGAACTGTCCGTTCCGGATCGCATCCCGGAAGAAAATGAGCCCTGTGTTAACCGCCATCGGCAGAGTGCCTGTCGCGAAAGAGGCGTTCACCTTATCGTCATAGCTGCCTTGAGGAACCCATTGAATGTCCAGCTCGGTATTCGTTTTTTCCTCCAGCAGCTTCTCTATCTTATCGGAAGGCACTTCAGGAGTATGGAGCGTTGCGATCATCGTAATTTTGACGGGGCCTTTTTTCGAGCTGTCGGTGCCGTCCGCCTGGCCCGCATTTTCGGAACCCGCCGCACCTGTACCGCCATTGCCGGCGTTACCGCCGCACCCGGCTAACAATGCAAGCGTTGTCAATCCGGTAAGTAATAAATGGACCCTTTTCTTTCTACTTTTCATGCTCATTTTCAAGACCTCCGTGTTTATGAATGATTTTTGCACTTGATGGGCCCAGCATAACCCGGCCCACCGATTACGTCCATAATCCATAGATTTGGGCTGGTTTCCTCAGGCGCTCCGGCAATGTATCAAATAGAAGGATTATTTTTTATAAATTGATTATTGCTCCACCCAGACATAATCTTTAGAATATATAGTACACGCTGGGATAGAAAGGCGGAGTATGATGCACAAACTCAGCTTTTACAGAAAAATGGTTATATTCGGATGCATGGCAAGCATAATCCCGCTTCTGGCGCTGGGGTTTTTCTCTTACATGAAATCTTCCAAATCGATTCAACATCATGTGAATGAGAGCAATGTCCATCTGATGGACCAGATGAACGGCAATATGGAGCAGGTGCTAAGAACAGTCGACTATACGCTCAATTATGTCATTAATTCAAATTTAGTTCAGGAAGCGCTTTATCATCCATTAACGTATTACGATTTCCAACTTTATAATAACTTAAAGTTAGAGCTTAGTCTTCTTCAATCCCCCGATACCAAGGTTACGGATGTTATTCTTGCCAACACTGCTTCCAACTGGCTGATTAATAATCGCGGGTTATACAAATTCAGTGAGAATGAGGCCAAAAATACGCTTCTCCAATTGGCGCAATTGCCGAACAGCACAAGTTGGGTGCTGCTCGGCACGGACGATCTCGGGTCCAGCGAAACACAAAGCTACGGCTGCAAATATACGATCGCGCTCGTAAAGAAGATGCCTCTCCATACGACGTCCAAACGGGGACTTGCATTAGCCACGATTCCCAGCTGCAAATTAGCGGCCATGATGGACAAGGAGACCGCTTCGCGCAAGGTTATGGTGCTCGATAAGGACTACCGGGTTATCGTTCACCCCGATCAGAACAAAATCGGGAAGTCACTGGCAGATGCGAATTATGTCAAACCGTCTGATCTGCGACGTTTCAACGCTCCCTCCGGCCAGTTCGAGACGGAATCGGGGGAGCAGCCGGTGACGGTCACCTATGTGCGCTCCGGCTTCAACGGATGGATTTACGTTTCTTTTACGGAAATTGCGGCAATTACGAAAGAATCCAAGTCGATCGGCTGGTTTACGCTGTACGTCAGCTTGCTTATCATCGCGCTGTCCGTCCTGTTCGTTTGGCTTGGAAGCCGCCGCGTTTACAGCCCTATCCGGAAGATTTTTCAGGGTATAACAGAGCGACTGCCCGAGGCAGGACGAAGCAAGAATGAGCTGCAGATTATCGATGAGCATATCCGTGATTTATTTGCATCCAACGCCAATTTGCGGCATGAGCTGCATCAGAACAGCCAGCAGGTTCGCGCTTTTTTCCTGCATAAATGGTATCAGGGGAATATAAATCCGGTCGAAACGAACGAGAAATTGGCTTTTTTCGGCTATAGCGGTCATATAGCGGGATGGGAGCATCTTGCGGTGATAACGCTTCAAATTGACATTTTGGAGGAGACGCGTTACGAGCCGGAAGATGCGGATCTGCTCCTATTCGCCATTAATAACATGATAGAAGAAATGATACCTCCATCCGACCGGCTCCCTCCCGTAATCATCGATCAGACACAGGTGACGATGGTAGGATGCGGCAGCCGAACTTTGGAAGCGTTTAACGATTACGTTTATAAGCTTACCGAGGATATACAACAAAACATGCGCTCCTATCTCGACCTGGACGTGAGCATCGGAATCAGCCTGCCTTTCAAGGACGTGCATAAAGCGCCGCGGGCATATAAAGAAGGTCTGGAGGCTTTGAAACAAAGACTGAAGCTGGGGAAAGGTGTAATCGTCCCTTATTTCAGCCTGAATTCCGGGAAACACACGCGAGTGTATTTCTACCCGAAGCAGGTCCAGAACGAATTGTTCGATGCAATAAAGCTTGCGGACGAAGCGCGTGCGGACGAATTATTAAAGCAGTGGCTGGAAGAAGTATTTCAGAAGGAGCGCTCGCCCCAGGAGTATCAGACCTCACTGATCCGATTATTGAACGATCTTATGATTGTCAGCCAGGAGGCAAGCATTGCGCCTGATCAGTTGAATATTCATGAAAGCTCCTTGTACGAAGAGCTGATGCATCTCTATGTAAGCTCCGAAATCGGGCACTGGTTCAAATCGCGGTTGATTCATCCCATGATTCAGGTATTCCGCGATCGCCAGGAGTCTCAGTACCACAACCTGTCAGGGAAAATTATCGAGATCATCCAGAAGGAATACAACACGGACCTCACATTGGAAGAGTGCGCCTTGCGGCTCCATTACAATGTCTTTTATCTGAGCAGCATCTTTAAGAAAGAAACCGACATGTCATTCAGTGAATATCTGTCCCAGTACCGGTTCGAAATGGCAAAGAAATGGCTCGTTGATACGGATATGCCGGTTAAGGAAATAGCGGAAAGCCTTGCGTATACGAATCCGCAGAACTTCATCCGCTTCTTCCGCAAGCAGGAGAATATGACCCCGGGGCAGTACCGGAAAATGTACGGAAGCAAATGAACCCTGGGTGGGGTTACAGATTAATATAGAGTATTTAAGAAAGGGGCTGTCCGGGAGTAGTATTTCCACTTCGGACAGCCCCTGACATAAACAAAATTATTTATCCTGCATAATCGCTTGTGCGTCGCGAAGCAGGTATCCTGCCGCTGATTTGTCAATGTGCTTGCCGCTTTGCGCTTTGACCAGGTTGATAAAATCGGTTAATTGGTTTAACTCTAATTTCTCGATCAGGCTGCCCGCAATATCTCGATTGTCGATCAAGCCGTTTGCCGCAAAGCCTTGCACCAATGCCTTCAGCGCAGCTATGCTCGTGGCCACCTCGAAGTCCACTGATTTCGTCAAGCTGCTGCCGGTAGGATTCGTTGCGGTAACCGTAAAGGTATGCTTACCCAGCGTCAGGCTGTAAAGAGGAATTTCCGATCCTGCTTGAACCGGACTGCCGTCTAAAAGCGCAGTTACGGCGATTTGGCCGTCGCCGTACGTATCATCGGTTACGGTGAACTGCGGCTTCAACACATCCGAGTCCATATAAATGGCAGCACCTGGCGATGTAACATTGATGACAGGCGCGATGTCGAGCTTGAATGAGACGGTTTTCGGCAGCTCCACCCCCCCTCCGACATCCGACGAACCGTACACTACGGTGTACTGTCCGTCCTTGTCGAAGGTAACCGGACCGGTGTAGGTGTTCCATGTTGCCCCACCATCGATGCTGTATTCGGTTTTTGCCGTATCCAGAACAGAGTCATTTGCGGTCAAAGTCAGTGTAACCGGATGTGTATACCAATCCTGCTGCCCTTCCGGAGCTGCCGGCGATAGAGCAGCCATTGTAACCGGCGGGTCGATCGGATAATAAATATAGAAACGTCCATTATCATTTACTACAGATCCGGCGTTGGCGGACAATTCGAATGTCGTCGGATCCATCGAAACATACATGTTATTCGCGAGCGATTTCAGTGTGCCGTTCGAATTGCCTGTGTAGGTGAGGAAGAACGTTTGGGCCGGTCCGACAGTGTCGCCGCTCGCAACAACAGCTCCGCTCGCGGTAACGGTGAGATATTTATTGCTCAGCAGAGATTTGAATGCGAAATTGTTCGATTCGCCCATGTACTGCATCTCGAATTCGTTCGACAATCCGGCGGTCATGCCGTTTGCTTTTACAGTACTCGTCCCGTCCGCAACGTTTATTAATGTGCCGGTGCCCGGTGATTTGAGCACTTTGGCGGTATTTCCGATCGTAACCGTTGTCGTTCGCCATTGAGATGCCTTATAGTCGTAACCATCAGGATCGGCCGCATATACTAGTTCGCCGTAAGATACCTGATCGTTTGTGAACGTTTCAAACTTCGTTCTGTCGATAATTTGCTTCGTATAGGCCAAAGCCGAATCCTGGACGCCGATATCGTACTTGTAGAAGTTATATATTTGCTGATAAATCGCAGAAAATGTTCCACGCCCTATTGGTGAAATGACCTCGTTCGGCCACCAAGGCTTATCGTAGCCAACTCCCGGAAGCGGTGTATAAGGAACGTCATAGCCCAAATTGTATTTGGCAGTATATTCGACCCCTTTCAGCAGCAAATAGCTATTGTCCGGATATGAATACATGTCGGCTCCGTTTGCGCTTACGGTACGCTGATTCCACCCGACTTGTGCGGACATGGCGAGAAGAGCGATTCCACCCTGGGTGTGCCCTTGATCCCGGCCGCTTTCTTGAGCTTGACCGTAATCTGTCTGGATGTAATGAGTCAGAGAACCGTTGCCCTCACCGTGTTTGTAGTACTCGACCCCTTCATTATAAAGCTCCTCATCATCCGACCATATGCCGAAGCACATGTAGAATAAGGCATCCGCTGCATCCCAGTTGCCGTTGGCCCATCCTCCGTTAACCCATCCCCAGGTGCTGACAATAGGAAGGAAAACGCTGCGCATCATGCTCGTGAATTTGTCCATATCGGCGGAGGACCAGCCGGAGCCGCTGTAACGGAGGATTTCCGCCGCATTGAGCAATTTGTAACCGTACAAGCTTGCCGCAAGCTGCTGGTCACGCCCTTGAATGGAGGTCAGTGTATTAGACCAGCCGTTCAAGATTTGAATCGCCTTATCGGCATAGGCCTGATTCCCGGTGACATACCACTGGACGGCATCGAACAGCGCGGCGGAGCCGCTGAACTGTAAGTCGGCGTTTCCTTGATTGCCGTATACGGCGTCGTTACGATATACAGTGCTGTGAAATTTCGGCGTATAATTTAGAGAGGCCAATTGATTGGCCTGCATCCTTTTAAACCCGTCAGCCCAAGGCGATTTCCCCGCCGCTGCATTCGTCTTCATTACATCGAGATCCTCTTGCGTGAAAAGCATCCCGGGATGAATGAAGCTGAAGCTCGCTTCGGCATGCGCCGCTTCGGGTTCTCCAATGACGTTTATGGATGAAGCCAGCAAACTGATTAAACATATGACTGATACAATGGCCAATCGGACTTTAGCGGTCTTGAACGTCTTTGTCACTTTTTAAAACCTCCTGTTATGTTTGGTTTCATTTTCCAACCTTTAAGCTAAATAGCGGACCGACTGTATGAAACCTCCCCTTTTGAGTGCTGATTGCCGCTTCATTGTAGCAAGCTTGTCCTTATCGATAAACTTTGAAATATACTCATATCATTAAATTTAGCCTTTTGACGAGTTTTATTTTTACATTTACGTTTATATTCACGAGGTGCTGTCTTTGGTTTAGTTGATGATTTCTGTATAATGAGCCTTATATCATACAGCATTAAAGGAGAGGCACAATGTCTAATCGAAAATGGTACTTGGGCTTACTCATCCTTTTTGTCATATTTGCCGGTTTGCTGCTGCAATTTTTCTTCTCTTCGCTGCGCATCCGCGAGCTGGTTCATTCCTTGGAGCCAGACCCCGGAGAGGAAGCGGGCCGTCATATCGTACTGATCTCCCAAGAACTGGACAACCCGTTCTGGAGATCCGTTGAGCAGGGAGCGCTGGAGGCTTCCCGGAAGTACAAATTCGACCTACAGTACGACGGGCCTTTGCGTATCAACGCCTCCGAACAGATCAAGCTTCTGGCGAAAGCGATTGCGGCCAAAGCCGATGCGGTTCTGGTTCAGGGCATCAACGATCCTCAGTACCGGGAACTGATCAATAAAGCCGTTTCCATGGGGATTCCCGTTATTACCGTTGACACGGATGAACCGGGGAGCCGAAGACTCTCTTACGTGGGTACAGACAATCTGGAAGCAGGCAAACAGATGGGCAAACTTGTTGCCAAGGCTGCAGCGGGAAGTCCTGGCGGTATCGGGGTACTCGTCGGCAGCAAGCAGGCTGCCAATCAACAGCTTCGTTTGGAAGGTTTTCGCAGTGTGATCAGTCACTATCCAAAGCTTAATGTGGTCAGCGTGCGTGCATCCAATATTTCACTTCTGCAAGCTTCAGGGGAAGCGGAAGACATGCTGAACAAAGAGAAGCAAATCCGTTATTTGATAGGCTTCAGCACCCTGGATGGCGTGGGGTTGATGGAAGCCGCGGCCCGCATGCATCGGCAGGATGTAAGGATTTTTGCGTTTGACGACCTGCCCGAAACTATCGAAGGGATTCGCCATGATAAAATCAAATCAACGATCGTGCAGCAGCCCCGTGAAATGGGCTATAAAGCGGTCTCTCTGCTTAGTTATTACTTTCAGGGTAAGCCGCTTCAGCCGGAGAATTATACCTCAACCAAGGTGCTGGATGCTGCAGCGGTCGGCACCGGAACGGGAGAGGAACGGCCATGACGATCCGGACAAAGCTGCTATTGTTTATACCGCTGCTGGTGCTGCTCGTCAATTCGGTCACGTTCTTTCTATTTCAGAGCGGGAAAGTCGTACAGGAAAGCTATGGCTTGATGATGGACCGCATCCTGCTTTACAAGCAAACCGCCCAGACTGCGGAGGATAACCTCCAGACACTCTATGGCTACCTCATCAACCGGGATGCCAATTCTAAGTCTGAATTAAAGCGGAAGCAAGCGTCGCTGCTCGAACTGAAAACGGTTGTTTCAGGGAAAAGGAGCAGCTCCCCTCACCCTGCCGCGCTTACCAGCTACGTAAACATGCTGGATACGCTGATGGAGCAGGAACAAGCAGCTATCATAGCGGCGAACGATCTGTCACAAGCCGCAGCTCTGGCCCATTACGAGGAAGCCGAGAAAACAACCGGATTTATCCGAGAGGACGGACAAAGTCTGGTCGACTCCGAATTGAGCTTTTATGAGCCGATTTATAAGCAAATCCAGCTTGAGAACGAGCGGATGAACCGGCTCGCCGCAGCTGTCTTCGTCATTAATACGCTGCTCAGCATTGTGCTTGCGGTCTGGATTTCCCGCAGCGTAACAGGTCCGGTAAGCCGTCTCGTAACAATGGCCAAGCAAATTTCCAGGGGCAATCTGCTGGTTGACCCTCCGCCGCTTCATTCTGCGGACGAGCTTGGTATCCTGTCAAACGCCTTCAAGCAGATGCTTGCCGACCTTAAAGCATCCATCGCCAGAGATAAAGAAAATCTGGAGAAAGACAGACTGGTTAAGGAGCTGGAGCTTCAAGCGCTGCAAAGCCAGATCAATCCCCATTTTCTGTTTAACACATTGAATGCGCTCTCCAAGCTCGCGCTGCTTGAAGGGTCCAAGAGGACCAGCGATCTGATTGTGTCCATGTCGAATCTATTGCGTTACAATTTGCGCAGCCTTGATCAGCCGGTGACGCTGCGGGACGAGCTTGAACACGTGAAGCAATATTTCACGATTCAACAGGCCCGCTTCCGCGACAGAGTGAGGTTCGAGATGGATATTGAGGAGCCAGCCTTAACAGCGCTTGTCCCCGCTTTAACGCTTCAGCCTCTGGTGGAAAATGCGTTCGTGCACGGCGTTGAAGCATTGGAAGAGGGAGCGGTAATCGGTCTGAGTATCAAATCAGAGCCCGAGGGCGGCCTTTGCATTACCGTATCCGACAACGGAAGCGGAATGAGTGAGGAAAAGCTGCAGGCGCTGCTTCGGCTGGAAGCGGGAGTGCCCGATAAGGACTCTACCGGTCTTGGCACCCGAAATGTGTTCAAGCGGCTGAAGTTATTTTACGGCCGCAGCGATCTTGTAAGCATACGGAGCAAGCCGGGACAAGGAACGAATGTTACGATACGCATTCCCCAAACTAAGGAGGACGATCTTGACTATGTACCGGTTATTGATCGCTGATGACGAGGCGCTGGAGCGGGAAGGGCTGGAATGGATCGTTAAACGTATGATGCCGGATACGTTCGAGGTGCTGCATGCCGAGAACGGACGGATAGCAATTGAACGGGCGGAAGAATTTCGTCCTCATATTATTATGATGGATGTGAATATGCCCGGCATTCAAGGACTCGCCGCCTTGCGGGAAATCAAAGAACGTCTTCCTGATACGAAGATGGTGCTGGTGACGGCCTATGATTATTTTGCCTATGCCAAGGAGGCGCTTTCGCTCGGCGTGAAGGAATATATCGTGAAACCGGCCAGTCGCGAGCAGGTAGTAACGATTCTAAAGCAGCTTGTGGACGAGCTGGACCGGGAGAAAAATAAACGCGCGGAAGAGCTCTCGCTGCTGGATAAAGTATCTCAGCTCCTGCCGCTGGTGGAAAATGAGCTTGCCTTGATGTTTATGGTCGATCAAGTAATGGACGCCGATGCCGGGCAGCTTTCCGAATGGCTTGATTTCCCCCTCGACCAGGGCGCCGCCATTGTGGTTGCTTTTCCGGATTTCGCAAATTCGCAGGATAAGAAGAGAATGTACGATATAATCAGGAGCTTTACGAAGACGCAAGACTCAGTCTCCGTTGTCAGCTCGCTGATCGACCGTCATATGGCAATTTTCATGACCAAATCACCGGGCATCCGCGATAATTCATGGACAATGGAAATGAAGCAGTTCGGGGAGAAGCTGTGCGCTCTCACCGGGCGGCAGCAGGGCTTGACGGTTTCCATAGGCATCGGCACTGCCCGAAGCGGCTATGAAGGGCTGCGCAAATCATACTTTGAAGCGGTGTTCGCATCCACATATTTTGAGGAAAGCGGACGGGTATGCCTCTTCGATGAGCTAAGGCGCGAGGAGCATGGATATTCATCCAGGCAAACGGGGCACAATCCCGCAAACGATGATACAGCCCGCCAATCCTACGTCATCTCCGCGCTGCAGCGAATCAGGGAGGATCGAGAGCGTCAAACCTTAACCGTTCTTGACAGGGCGAAGGGTTTTATCCAGGGAAGGTTTACCGAAGACCTCTCTCTCGAGGAGGTTGCAGAATTCGTCCACCTTAACCCGCATTACTTCAGCAAGGTGTTCAAGCAGCAGGTTGGCGAAACGTTCATCGACTATGTAACCGGTTTGCGGATTGACAGAGCCAAAGAGCTAATGGCATCGGAAGACCTCAGTCTTAAGGAAGTTTGCTACGAGGTTGGTTATAAGGATCCCAATTACTTCAGCCGGGTATTCAAAAAAGTGACCGGCGTCACGCCGACCGAGTTCCGCGGCGGTCAAACAAAATAATCAAACTAAAAGTCTATGCCTTAACCGGGCATGGACTTTTTTGCGTTTCGGATGCCAAGAATGTGCTAGTTTCGCTGCGCTTCGAGGGTAGGTACCGGTATAGTGATTTAAATGCGGGAACAACACGAATTAGTGCAGGTCATTGTTCCCTTCACCGTTTCCACCGCGTGATATAATGAACTCGTTTCTGATGAATCATCACATTCAATCGGATTGGAATTCATGGAACCCGCATAGATGAGGGGGTTCGAGAGGAGAAGAGCAAAGTGAATCCAACTATAGACAAGACCGGCGATCAGGTAAGCATGAAGTTTGTTACACTCGTCTCAATTGTAGCCGCGCTCGGCGGATTGCTGTTCGGTTTCGACACAGCTGTTGTGTCCGGCGCAATCGGTTTTATGCAGGATCGTTTCGAACTGAATGAGGTACAGGTGGGCTGGGCGGTATCCTCCTTAATAGTCGGCTGTATTGCCGGAGCCGCAGCCTCGGGCGTGCTCAGCGACAAATTCGGACGGAAGAAAGTATTGATAGCTGCAGCTATCCTCTTTATTATCGGCTCCATTGGCTCTGCTGTACCCGATACATTCTCGGGATACATTATTGCCCGCATTATCGGCGGACTCGGAATTGGGATTACCTCTACGCTGTGCCCGCTCTATAATGCGGAGATCGCACCGGCGAAATACCGCGGCCGACTTGTTGCGCTCAATCAGTTTGCTACGGTAACCGGTATTTTCCTAGTCTATTTCGTCAATTCTGGCATCGCCGGCTACGGCAACGATGCATGGGATGTCTCCACGGCCTGGAGATGGATGTTCGGCGTGGGTGTGCTGCCCGGCTTATTATTCCTTGTACTGCTTTTCTTCGTACCCGAAAGCCCCAGATGGCTAATCAAGCAGGGTAAACCCGCCCTGGCGCTGCCAATTCTGCTCCGCATTCACGGTGAACAATTAGCCAAACAAGAAGTGATGGATATTAAGGCATCGTTCAATCAGGAGAGCGGTTCTCTCCGGCAGCTGTTTAAACCGGGGCTGCGCATCGCTTTACTTGTGGGCGTCATGCTCGCCATTCTTCAGCAAGTAACGGGAATCAACGCCATTATGTACTACGCCCCCCGAATTTTCGAGGAAACGGGAGCCGGTACCAATGCCTCGCTGATCCAAACGATTCTGGTCGGCCTGATTAATTTTCTGTTCACGATTTTGGCCGTTTGGCTTATTGATAAAGTAGGCAGGAAGGCGCTGCTGCTTGTCGGTTCAGCTTCGATGACCGTATGTTTGGCGGTTATCGGTATCGCATTTCAGACGGGATATACCTCCGGACCGCTGGTTCTTATCTTTATTCTGCTCTATGTTGCCTCTTTCGCGATTTCGCTCGGTCCGGTCGTTTGGGTGCTGTTATCCGAAATTTTTCCGAACCGCATCCGAGGCAGAGCCACCGCCATTGCTTCGATGGCGCTGTGGACGGCTGATTATGTCGTTTCCCAGTCGTTTCCACCGATGCTGAGCGGCGCAGGACCGGCCGTAACATTCTGGATTTTCGGCTTTATGTCCTTGTTTACTTTCATCTTTACATTGCGCGTAGTTCCCGAGACGAAGGGGAAAACGCTGGAGCAAATCGAAGCCTTATGGTCTTCCCCAAAAACTCAGGCCCTTATACCGGGCAAAGAGGTTATCCCGAACGGGGATACGCAGTTCAGCTAAGACTAGACGCCGTCAATTTCTAATCGCTCACGAAGGCTGTTCAATTGCGTTATTGTCGATACTGCGGCAATCAGATGGGTACCTGCCGAACATTTCTGTAAACAGCTTCGTGAAATGGCGTGTACTGTAGTACCCGACCTGCTTGGCCACCTGCTTGATCTGCAGGTTCGTGTTCAAGAGCAGCTCTTTTGCCTTGTACATGCGGATTTGAGTCAAGTATTTGACAAAGGTGATACCTGTTGTTTTGTGAAACAGCGTACTCAAATAGTTTGCGGAAACGTTAAGCTCGCCCGCTATTTGACCGATGCCAATATCATCCATATAATGCTCATGGATGTATTGAATGACTTGATCCGTCAAATTCGCCGGTACCGGCTCCTTCGTTTCCCGCAGCATTCGTTCCCCGAACTTATGGAGCTCTTCGACCAGTTGCGAAGTCGGCGCCTCTCCCGTCAGTTCGATCCCAAGCGTATATCGTATGAACAGACGGGCAGCTTCCCGAGTGCTCATATCATCGCAAAGACGGGATTTATGCAGCTTGGTTTTGAAGCAGCACACCGAATTTTGAGCCTGCAGATGCAACTGGTTCTGAAATTGCTCAACGATTGAAGTGAGCAGCCTGGCCGCCTCGAGCTTATCCGGGATGACTGCTTCTTTCTGCAGCTCCCGGTAAGCGAGGCTTCGGCCAATGCCGCAAAGGGCGCGAATCTCGCTCCACTGCATCAACTGCTCAAGCTGACTATTCAACGCTTCAAAACCGCTGCATTCCTCTGTTTTCAACACGGTCATCATTACTGCCTCATTGCAGCGTCTCAGCGCCGAATCCTTCACCTTCTCCAAGAAACGGATGACATGTTCTTCACCGGCATTACCTTTCTCCTGATCCCAGGCCGCGACTGCAGCGAGCTCGCCGCCAGGTAGAGAGAGCAGCGCCAAATTCATGCCATAGACAAGATACTGGTCCGACAGCCGCCGCAGTTCCTCATAAAATTCCCGTTCCAGGGCAGCTGCGCCGCTTGCAGTTTGCTGCGAATCAAGAATGAATATCGAGCCGATAAACCGCCCGTTATAGAGCATGCTGTCCCGGTCTTCATAGTTAAGTGAAGAAAGTCCGTTGCAGAGCGCAAACAAATGGTTCTCACACTGCTGATTCAGCAGTGTGATATAGTCTTTGTTATCCCGGTATATGTGCAGCAGCGTCTTCTCCAATTCGGCCGGAGCGACAGGCTTGAGCAGATATTCCGATACGCCAAGCTTCAACGCCTGCTGCGCATAAGCGAAATCGGAAAAACCGCTCAGAATGATCCAATTCGTGAGCGGGGAAACAGCTTTGGCTGCGCGTATTGCCTCTAGTCCGTCCAGCTTCGGCATGCGAATGTCCACAATTGCGATATTCGGTTTATGTTCCGCGATCAGTTCAAGCAGTTCCTCGCCGTTCGTCGCCTCTCCGACAATACTCCAGGCCGAATCCATATCCCTGATCATACTCGCCAAGCTTGCTCTGATGAGGCTCTCATCATCGGCAATGACCAACTTCATTCTCCGTTCACATCCTTTAACGGAATTCGAATATGGACGACCGTTCCGCGGCCGATTCCCGTCTGCATGTTCAATTCGGCACTCTCATATGCGAATTTCAAGCGTTCTCGAACATTGGCGAGCCCAACTCCTGCACGTGCGCCATCCGGATCGAATCCTATTCCGTTGTCCGTGATTCGGATATCCACCCAGGACTTGCCCGATTCGCCGGACTCGCCGCTCGCAGCCGTGCTTATTAAAGCTTCAATAGTCAAGGTGCAAGCTGATTCGCTGGGTTCAATACCGTGGATGAGCGAATTCTCGACGATCGGCTGAAGCAGCAGCTTCGGGATCGGCACTTTCTCGGCCCTGGGATCGCATTCAATGCGCAAGTTCAGCTTTTCCGCGAAGCGGATGCGCTGAAGCTCACAATATTTGGCCAAGAAATCCATCTCCGCTTTAATCGTCACTGTGTCTATGTGTTCGAGCGTATAGCGGAGCATGCCGCTCAGCGACAAGATCGCCCGTTCAAGAAGAATGCTTTGTCCGGTACGATTTAAACCGATGAAGCTGTTTAAGGTATTGTACAAGAAGTGCGGCTGAATTTGCGCCTGCAGCGCCCGGTATTCGGAGTTGCGCCGCTCCAGCACAGCGCGAAACTCACGGTCGATAAGCTCCCCGAGCCGGGAAATCATCGTATTCAAATGTTTGCCCAGCTGATCAACCTCGTCTTTTCCCCGCAAAGGATAGAACGTTTGCAAATCTCCGAGCTGCACCCTCTTCATCACCCGGACCATTTGTTTAAACGGTGTAACCAGCCAGCGTGTTACCGTGAAATAAAGCAGAAGGCCGATCAGCAAGCCGGCTAATATAAAGAGAAATCCGATCCTGTAAATGCTCCTAAGCTGCCCTTTAATGACCGATTCGGGGAAAAGCATGACGATTCTCCAGTTAGAACGGCTTACCGTTTTGCCTACCACCGAATAACTGTCCTCCGAATCACTCAACACCTTATAACCGGCCGCCAATTCACGCTGCATATCCGTCGACAACGGACTGCTGGAATAAATCAATTTCTTCTTATCGTCCAATACAGCGGCGATCGAACCGGATGTAGGCTTGATCCCGCGGATCATGCGCTGCAACACGACGGTGTCCGCATCGGCCATAATGACTCCGAGCGGCCGCTGCGTATCAGGATCCTTGATCAAGCGGGCGACGGAAAACACCTTCGATCCTCCGCCCTGCAAATAATTCTGGTCATGGACGCTTATGAATGCAACGTCGCCGTCCGCCTTAAGCGCCTGTTTGTACCAGTCCTGTTTCTCGAACGGAAAACCCTTGACCGCCTGATTTGAATAGCCGTTCGGTGATGTAACATACACGGAGCCGTCCATTGGCAGCAGAATCGTGCCCAATATATCCTGACGCAGATTTCTGAAATAATTCGGCAGCGTCGCATACAGCTGTTGATCCGCGTACCACTGTTCATAGGGTGTGAGCAATTCCCATTGAAAGGTCGATTTGTCCTTTAACGCCCTCATAACATCGTCGTTCATATAAGGCGTAATCGTCATCCGGTCAAGATCGTCCAAATAGGTTTCGATTTCAAACGTCAGTGCAGTTAAAGTCCCTTCCGTGAGCGTTAACGCCTGGCTGACAATCAACTTGTGGTAATACGAAGGAAGCGCAATAACGAGCGCGACCACGGGTACGACAACCGCAGCAAAAAAAAGCAGCGACAATTTAAATCGGATTGATTGCAGCATGCAAGCTCCCCTTCGCGTCAAGAACATGTCCCTATTAGATCTATTTTAACATGCTCTTCACCGCCGCAAGCTGTTGTTTCGTTTCCAATTCATGCAAATAGCCTCAATAATTCATTACCCTTTAACAGCCCCGGACGACAGCCCGGAAATGAAATACCTTTGCAGGAATAAATAGGTAACCACCATCGGGAGTGCGCCAATTAACGAACCCGCTGCGACCCAGCCGATCTCGTTGGAATATGAGCCGAAGAAGCTGGCCAATGCGACGGTAAAGGTGCGCAGCTCCGGTTTTTGCAGGAAAAAGACGGAAAACTGATAATCGTTCCAAACCGCAACTCCCGTGAAAATAATGACAGTCGCCGTAATCGGCTTGAGCAGGGGCAAAATGATCCGGTAGAACAATGTGAAGCGCCCAGCCCCGTCAATCATCGAAGCTTCATCCAGCTCCCGAGGAATCGTGCTTATAAATCCGGTATACAGGAAGATCGTCATTGGCAAATTGAACGTGACATGCAGCAGTATGATCCCCCAATAGGTGTTCATACCCCCGATGTCAACCATATATTTGTACAGCGGCACTAATATCGTCAGCGGCGGTACGATTAATGCGGATACGAACAACGCATAAATAAATTTGTTCCAGCTCGTTTGGCGCCGGGCTAACGGGTATGCGGCAATCGAGCCGACAAGGACGATCAGCGCAACGGAAACTGCTGTTACGATGATATTATTGCGGAATGCGGACGCCAAATCGGCTTGATTCCAGGCGTTTATGAAATTATCCAAATACCAATAGCCCGGGAACTCCCACTTGGAGCTTAAATCGTCATCGGCTTTAAATGCCGTCGTGATCAATATATAAAACGGGAGGATATGAATGAGACATATTACCGCCGACAGGAGCGTGAGCCAGAATTTCTTGTTTTTACTCATCATGACGCGACCTCCCGTCTTCTTAGCAAAATAAGTGCAGTAATGCTGACTACGGAAATCATCACGAACATCAGGACGCCGATTGTTGACGCGTAACCGGCATCTTCTCTGCCGAAGTAAAGCAGGTACATCATTGAAGAAAGTGAGGCCGAAGCATAGCCTGGACCGCTGTTCGTCATCGCTACTATGACGTCGAATAGTTTCAGTCCGCCGATCAAGTTAAGCACCATGCTCACGGTAAACGACGGTGCGAGCAGCGGCCACGTTACGCGGAAGAAGCGCGATAGGGGGCCGGCGCCGTCAATCGTCGCCGCCTCGTAATAATCTTTCGGGATGGATTGCAGACCGGCGAGGAAGAGTACCATGGCGATGCCGAGATACTGATACGTGTTGACAAATGTAATAATCCATACGTTAATCTTCGGGTCGCCGAGCAGGTTGGCAGGCTGATCCTTGAACAACAGCAAAATATCATTGATCGCACCACCATCATATTGAAAGAAAAAGTACCATATATAGCCCATAATAAGCGCGCTTACAATGACCGGTAAATAAATGACCGTTCTGACAAAGCCGCGGGTACGAATGCTCGTGTTCAGAAAAAGGGCGTAAAGCAGGCCGATCACATTCTGAAAAACGGTACTGCCCACCCCATATATAACGGTATTTTTTATGACGGTTGTCATATCCGGGTCGCCAAGCATGCGGGCATAATTGCTGAATCCGATCCACTTGTAATTCTGGTTGTATCCGTCCCAATTCGTGAAAGAAATCTGAATCCCTTTCAGAAAAGGGTAAAATATAAAAATGATAAACAGGATAAGCGCCGGTAAGTACAACAAATTCAGCAGTGCTCCGCTATGGACGAGTTTTCTGAAATACCCCTTGTTCACCGGCTGAGCATGTGAAGCCTGCATCGGTGCAGCATTCGTTTCGGACATAATTGATCCTCCTCAAACTTTCCGTTAGGAAAGTCACTTCGAAAGCATAAGCTAAACTTTCCGTTAGGAAAGTCACTTCGAAAGCATAGGTTAAACTTTCCCTGAGGAAAGTCACTTCGAAGCAAAAAAACTGGCGTTCTCATAGAAAACACATCACTGGAAAGGGGAGGGCATTCACCCTCCCGGCATTGCAGTTATTGATTGCGCAGACGCTCGTATTCGGTCTTCATCTTTTGGGAGAACTGTTCCGGCGTTACTCCTCCTGCGAGAAGCGCGGCCCCAGTTTTGCACATGACATCCCACATGCCGTTAGGCAGATATACGCGGTCAAAATACGGGAACACGCGAATGTTGGCAAATTCCTCGTAGTACTGCGTGAATTCATGCTGGGATTTGATGTCTTTAAGTCCGGAAGGCAGCTTGGTAGCATTTGCGATCTTCGACATATTTTCCGGTTTCGCAAAGAACGCGATCAGCTTCTTGGCTTCTGCCAAATGCTTGCCGTCCTTCCATGCACCCATCGTGTAGCGCTCACCGCCGGAGAAATTCTGACTGTCGCCGGCAACCATGGATGTGACCGGCATATAACCGATTTTTACGTTCGGGTTTACTTTGTACACATCGTCCGCGAAGGCTGGGCCGCCCATGACGAAGGCCACTTTCCCTTGCGCAAAGCGCTGCGGCAGGTCACTATATTTGGCGGTCAGCACGTCTTTATTAATGTAGCCTTTATTTTTCATATCAAGAAGACTTTGGGCAAGCGGTGTCCATTTGTTCCAGTCAAAGGTGCCGTCAAGCAAGCTTTGGGCATCGTTCTTTTCCGGACTGATCAGCAGCGACGTTGCGTACTGGTCGAGGAATCCACCGATCATGCCGGTATCGACGCCGGACATGAAGAATGGAGACGTTTCGCCATTGCTTTCCGTTTTAATTTTTTCAGAGGCCGCCATCAGTTCCTCGAATGTCTTTGGAGGTTCGATATTATATTTTTTCAAAACGTCGGCATTGTAAGTAATACCGTCTTTCGCTTCGCTCAAAACGAGAGCGTATACTTTGCCGTCCTTGTCGGTTACGACCGGCTTGATCGTATCCGTCATTTGAGAAGCCCACGATTCGTCTCGAAGGTCGGCCAAATATTTGCCGTAGCGGATAATCGCCCAGCCATGTGTGTCGAATACGTCCGGCAAATCGTTCGCAGCCATTTTAACCTTCAGAATGTTCTCATACTCGGACCCCGGAAATTGAAAATCCACCTGAATGTTCGGATTCTCTTTCATAAAATCGGCGGCGATGCTTTTCATCATTTCCTGGTTTTTGGTTTCATTGATTGTGCTGTACACCGAGAGCCGGATTTTGTCGCCGCTCGCGTTGGCACTGCTGTCACCCGCTGCCGGGCTGGCACCGCTGCCGGAAGCATCTGTTGATCCGCTCGGACGCTGAGAACAACCGCCCAGCACAATCGCAATCGCCAGTAGTGCTGTCAGCATACTGAAGGTCATTTTTCTCATAAGTTAAGAACCTCCTAAAAGTTTTTTGCGATACTTCCTGATTCACTACATTTAGAGCAGAAAACTTACTTCGGAAGCATACGCTTAGTTTTTTGCGATACTTCCTGATTCACTACATTTAGAGCAGAAAACTTACTTCGGAAGCATACGCTTAGTTTTTTGCGATACTTCCTGATTCTTTCTTCGGAAGCATACGCTTAGTTTTTTGCGATACTCCCGTAAGACACCCAGTAACACGCTTGTACTTGAACCTTTCACTTGCTTTGTGCCTGCCCACAACTTAATAGTAACACGAGTGTTAGCGCTTTCAAGTGACTCAATTCTCAGGTGAAAGCGCTACATTTTATAATGGTTGAACGAAAGAATTCTTGATATCACAAAAATGTCCGCATCGATAAAACCGAAAAAGCCTACCTTTAATAGTTGGCAGGCTTTGGTATATAATAGATTTGTACAACACAACTTGAGTGGATATGCTGCCTCCGGAAAGGAGGTCATGCATATGGCGAATTTCTCTTTCCAGGATGTCCTGCTGTTTGCCATGTTTGTTCTGGCTCTGCTGACTTTCTTAAAAAAGAAATAGCCCCACTCCGGTTGGCGCCGAGTGAAGGGGCTATTCTTTCCTTGATCTGATCTTGGAGGAGCTACCCGCTCAAGAAAGGTTGTGCAGGGGACGGGTCGCGACCGTCCCTTTTTGTTATTCTAAGCATATCATACCCTTTTTAGACGTTCAAGAACCTTTGTTGGGATGCTGACCGTCCCGGCTGCCTTTTTTTACCAGAGAGGGCGGCTTCGGATTAATCATAATCATAGCGTTGAGACTGCCAAGGGTCTCCATACATATGATAACCGTTCTGCTCCCAGAAGCCCGGCTTATCCGACTCCATAAATTCGATGCCGCGCAGCCATTTGGCGCTCTTCCAGAAGTACAGATGCGGTACGACCATGCGGACAGGATAGCCGTGCTCGGGTGTCAGCAATTCGCCGTTATGCTTGATCGCAAGAAATGAAGTCTCTCGCAAAAAATCCTCGAGCGGCAGGTTGGTGGTCCAGCCATGCTCAGCATGCAGCATTACATATTTGGCGGAATCCAACAGCTTCACTTTGCTCATAATTTCGGCAATACGGATACCTTCCCATACATTGTCAAGCTTGGACCAGGCTGTGACGCAATGGATGTCATTGCTGAATTCATTCCGCGGCAGCTTCATGATCTCCGCATACGATATCGTCGCTTCCTGCTCCACCAGGCCGAATAGACGAAGGTCCCATTTGCTCATATCGCGGTAGTAGGGGATTTCGCCGTAGTGAAGCACGGGGAAGCCTTCCGTCTGCCTCTGACCCGGCGGTACACGCTCTTTATGCTGCATCGGTTCTGATACCTCCTGGAAAGTATAAACAATCTATTATTACCTTACCCCATACTTGGTAAAATCAACGGCCTTACCGTTAATGAACGCTTTCGGAAGACCCGGCTCCATAATTGACAACCGAAGATTGTCGTCATTTAACGTAAGATATTCGACGATTGCAGGTGAACCATCCTCATTCCATTGCGGCATTCTCGAATTAAATGCCCGGGCAAGCTGTTCAAGCGTGGCCAGGCCAAGTCTCCCGGCATCACGGCGGTCGATCGTTTCGACAACGACACCGTTAACAGTGCCTTCGCTTGTGACAAGCATATGGTCCGCCTTTTCCTCCAGGAGGAATTTCTTCATCATAAAAACTGCGATATACGTCCCGCCGACTTCACCGAACAAGGCCGTTTCCGTCTTCAGCCACGAGCCTTTCGGTAGCACGCCGATAATATCGCCGTATGAAGCCCCTTCTTTCTCTTCATTGAGAAATAAACTGAGAATCGTGTTTCGGTGGAACAGCACCTCACTTCCCTCGCTTTCGTGACGAGGGTCGCCCTCCGCCCAGCCTTCGCCGGGACGAAAGAAATACAAGTGATTGACACTCTCCGAATCCGCAAGAGGGAACGTCACGTCCCAGCGATGCTGTTCATTGTCAAACTCCTTGACCCGCTCCCACATTCCTCCGGAAGCAAACCGCTCCGTTATGTATACGTATTGGTGCAGCTTCCGCTCCACGGATCCGATCGTCTTCGCGCAGCTTCTTGCGACCTCGACAGGCTCCGCACGGTTTAATGCGGTATCGCGGGCCGCAGCGGGCGCCTCATAGAACAGAAAGCCCGCATATTCCGTGCGCGGCATTGCATCAGGCAAGCTGAAATCACCGAACTGGACATAGTCGAACAGTACGTTGCGATCCCGCGGCAGATCATGCGGCAGAGAGCGGGCGCGGGCACCCGCCCATGCTCCCTTCAAGTAGTACCGCGCTCTTTCGTTCCATAAATAATCAAGCATACTGCCCAGCTCCGATTTAATTTCGGAATCATCGGCAAGCTCCCACGCGCAGGTGAACGCCTGCACCCAGTGCCAGAACCAGGGCAGCGACCCATACTCGGACATACCATGCTGCCGAATCCGCTCGAGTGTGAGCCGCAAGCTCCGGCGGCCATCATCGGTCAAGGCGCGGTCCTTGTATAACTGCCCGAAAATCAGTTTAGCCGCCGTATACTTTGCTTCGTGATGACCATAGTGCTCAAGCGGTACCTTGTAGAAGGGACTGCGGTAAATATGCTCGAATGCCGCCCTGAATGCAGCACGAACCCATTCGGGTAATGAGAGATAATACGTCCGGTAGAAGTAAACCATCAAGCTGCCCATGAGCTCGACCGGCAGCACATGCGGCCTTGCTTCCCTCGGAGAGAGGCCAAGATTAAGCGGCCAGTGGCCGTACGTAGCGCTTTGTGGATCGCGGTCCTGAAGCGTAAGCACCTCTGCAAGAACTTTCAGGGCCGTTTCCTTGGCGAGAGCGCGGTCTATAGAGAGTGGAACCGCAGCGTCCGCTGCAGCTGCGTACAAATATGAAGCGTAATAGAAGTTGTCGCGAATGTCCTGGTGAAACCATAAGCCGCTGTCCAGAATTGGCTGCGCACAAGCCTTCGCTGCGGCTTTTTCGATTATTTCAAGTCGTCTATCACGATATACATCCAAATCTCCTTCATTCCTTTCCATCTCATGCCGCTTAACGATCAGCAGCCTGGCGTCAACCAAACCAACTGCGATATGAAACTTGCCGGCCAACCGGATTAACTGCCGCGGCGTTCCGTCCGTAAAATCAACGGTCCCGCAGTCAGCGCCAATATGAGCAGCGCCGCTCCTATAACGAAAGAAACGCCATAGCTTT
The DNA here is from genome assembly GCF_019550795.1 of Paenibacillus sp. sptzw28. NCBI lineage: Bacteria > Bacillati > Bacillota > Bacilli > Caryophanales > Paenibacillaceae > Paenibacillus > Paenibacillus sp. sptzw28. The sequence goes on along the minus strand of NZ_CP080545.1, from coordinate 1,759,669 downwards.
GCAGCCATAAAGGGCTTTGCTCGATTCGCTTATAAATGGACCCGCCGACGAGCGGCCCAATAAACCCGGTCAATCCTGTCAACGCGGAAAACATCGCTACATACATCGGCCTATCGGCTTTCGGCGTATCGCCGATAATAAAGTTGAAGACGAGCAGATTATAACCGCCGCTGCCGAACCCAAGCGCAATATGAACCGCGATTAATACTGCAATCACCGGCATAATCTCGATCCCCGCCCAAAGCAAGCAGGAGAGGGCAATAATCGGCAGCGTCCACAGCAGCAGCGTACGTGTCGCAAACCGCGAATTCATGGTACCCCAGTAATAATAGCTTATCATCATGACGACCATTTGAACGGTAGTAATGACCGTAATCCACCACTTGCTGATATGAAGAATTTCGAGCATAACATACGAAAACAGCGGCACCGCGATATTTTGCAGCAAAATAAACAGGGAAATAAAAATCGTCGCTTTCATATATGCCGAATCTCTTAGCGGCTTGAAGAACAACGCGGCCGAGCTTGATTCCATCGAACGCTCAAAAGGGGGGTTCGGATAGCGCCACAGCTCCAGCGCATTCCAAATCATGCAAACGGCGCTGATGGTGTACAGAATTGCAAAACCCGTCTCCGCATTAAAACGTTCAAGAATTTGACCTCCGATGAGAAGCGCAATACTTGCAACGGCCCAATGAATGGTGTTGCGGATTCCAAAATAACGCCCGCGCACCTGAGCCGGCACCATATCGGCAATGATGGATGTCCAGAACATTCCGCCTGTCGAGGCAAAAAGAAACGACATCAGCAGCATGCCGATAAATACCGGGACCTGCAGCTCATCGGAAACAGTGAAAGGGATAAGGCCGGTAGCAATCCAAACCGCCCGATGCGCAACCCCGAATACGGTCAGAAGGAGACGGCGGTTGTTGAAGCGCTGCATATAAAAAGCCGCAATCAGCTGAACGAGATTAGCAAGCGGAGGAATCGCCAGTGCCAGACCGACATCCTCGGGAGTCCCTCCCAAATAAACAATGTATATCGTCAATATGGGACCGCCAAGCAAGTTGGAAATAATGGCTGCCGGTATGCCTTCCATAATGGATGTATGCAGTCCTCTTCGCTGAGAGGACAGTTGTTTTCGTCGGAACACCGAAACGAGGTGATTCCAGAATGACATTGTGATGCAGCTCCTTCATGATGTCAGGTCCATTTAACTTGTGCGTAATAAGCTGCTTAAACTAATAGTTCTCCTAACGTACGTACCATTACGCCCGTTCCGCCCTTCGACTCCCAGGACCTGTCGCGTTCAAGCCACGCCGTACCGGCTATGTCCAGGTGGACCCACGGCCGCTCCTCGGAGAAAGCGCCGATAAACAGCCCGCCCGTAATCGCCCCGCCGAGACGGCCGCCGATATTCTTAAGATCGGCCGCATCGCTGTCGAGCTGTTTGCGGTACTCCGGGTATGAAGGGAGCGGCCATATCCGTTCGCCTGCCCGCTTCGAAGCGAGAATAACCTGTTGAAGCAGCATTTCATCGTTTGTGACCGCTCCCGTTGCCACATTGCCGAGGGCGACGCCGACTGCGCCGGTAAGCGTCGCCACATCAATAAGCTTAGTCGCCCCGCGGCGGATCGCGGTCGTAAGACCGTCTGCCAGTACAAGCCGCCCCTCTGCATCCGTATTCACCACTTCAACGGTAAGACCGCTCATGGTCTTAAGAATATCGCCCGGCTTGAGCGCCCTGTCTGAAGGCATATTCTCGGCGGTCGGGATGACGGCAACGACATTCACTGCCGGTTTGAGCTCGCCGATGATGCGCATAGCGCCCAGTACGGCCGCCGCTCCCCCCATGTCGGATATCATCTCCTCCATTCCTTCCGCTTTCTTAAGCGAAATACCTCCTGTGTCGAATGTAATGCCTTTTCCAATGAGTCCCCAGGTTTCTTCATTGTCCGCTGCGCCGGCATAATGTAGAACGATCATTCGAGGAGGGTTGACGCTTCCCTGTCCGACCCCGAGCAGGCCGCCCATCCCTTGCTCTGCGGCAGACCATTCGTCCATTACTTCACAGTCGAGGCCATAAGTCCGGGCAAGCGTTTCCGCCTCCTCCGCAAGCATCTCCGGTGTAAGCCGGTTTCCCGGTAAATTCGTCAAGTCCCGTGCGAATACAACCGATTCGGCAAAAATAACGCCTCGCCTGATGCCCGCTTCCCATTGGCCGCCGGCTTGCTCGGATCCGGCGAATTCGCCTGGAGGCGCGAAGGCCACCGTCTGCACCGTTGTTTGCTTTCTCTCATCGTCCTTCTTCTCCGTCCTGCGCGCAAATAACCCGAGCGTATATCCCTCGGTCATCGCTTGAGCCGCTTGACTGATTGAATATTCTTGAGAACCGGTGCAGGTCTCTCTCGGCAAAATCTGTTTCACAGCCTTGGCATTGAGCCGTTTTGCCGCTTTCGCGGCCGCAGTCGCTGCATCTCTTAGTTCATCCGGGGATAAGCCTGCGTGGGAGATTCCAACGTATACGACATAGGATGCCGGAAGCAGCCCAAGCGTGGACAGGGCAAGGGTCTCTTTGGGCTCGGCTTTGAACAGCTTCCTTGCAAAATGATCCCGGAGCGCTTCGTCCAGCTGAGGGTGGACCCATTCGGCCTCTGAAGCGCCATCCCGCTTAAGCTCCTCGCTGCTGACAAAACAAACGATCGTATCGAATTCTCCGTTATCCGCACCATATGTAAACTGAACACTCATGATAATTCATCTCCTCTACTCTCTTTTCTGTTCTCTCAACACAAAAAATCGGGTTGCCCCGATTTCTGATTGCTGTTGCCTCTGAATTTATGATGACGTTCCAATGAGGAAAAGGGAAGTCCACTAGGCTGATGCTTTCGAAGCAGCTTTCCTATGGAAAGCTTTCAGACTTGGCGATCGCCTTTGAAACCGGGAATACACCGCATAGTGTAATAAGAATTCCCGGTTTCAACAGCGACGCAAGTGGAATTCCCGGCTCCTCTCGATAAGTTGTCATCATAGTTTTTAAGAGGCATTTTGCGTCAGAATCGGTCACTAACCCGATTCTAATCCTTTATTCCACCAATGGCAAATAGATATTAAACACCGTTCCTTCTCCGATGCTGCTCGACACCCGTATGGTCCCTCCATGGTTTCGGATGATACGGTAGCTCACCGAAAGCCCTAGCCCCGTACCGGCTGCCTTTGTCGTGAAGAAAGGATCGAACAGCCTGGCTTTCGTGGAATGGTCCATCCCTTTACCGTTGTCCCGGATCGTTATCTCCGCGTATGACCCGTCGCGCCTCGTAATGATATCGATGCGGCCGTTCCGCTCGTCCTTAAGCTCTTCGATCGCATCGAGCGCATTGCGGACAATATTGATAATAACTTGCTTGATTTGCTTCACATCGATCGAGATCGTCAGCTCCTCGTCATATGACTCGAACTGAATTTGAGAGCCTTTCATGAGCGCTTCGCTTTCGCAGAGCAGAATAACCTCTTTTAGCAAAGAGGCTATGGGTACTTTCTGTTTCATCGGAGCCGAAGGCTTCGATGAATTGAGAAATTCATAGATAATATCGTTGGCCCTGTCGATTTCCGCGAGAATAATACGCGCGTACTCTTCTTTGCCGAGCTGCAGCAAATGTGGGCGAAGCAGTTGAATAAACCCTCTTATCGATGTAAGCGGGTTTCGGATCTCATGGGCGATGGAAGCCGCGATTTTCCCAAGCATGGCCAGTTTATCGTTCTGATAGGCGCTCTGCTCGATCTGTTTATACTCCGAAACATCTTTAACGCTGAACAAATAATCGCCGTCAAGCTGATCTCCGTACGTAACCGTCACCAGCAAATGCCGACCGTTCGCATCCTGAAACTCCAAATACCGGCTCCTTCGCAAAAACATTTCTTTATAGAGCCGAAGTACAATGCGTTTGGTACCCCGCCTTAATTGTGTATGTGCAAGTATTTCCCGGAGACTGCAGCCGATGAGCGTTTTGCGGGGGATGTCGAGTAGTTTTGCCATCTGTAAATTAATAAAGGACAAGATCCCATCGCCGTCAAAAATCGCGATGCCACTGTCCATGTGCTGAAGTACATTCTCGTATTTATTTTTTACCATGCGAAACGAACGATGGGAATTCAGCAGCATATCGCGCATTTCGCTAAACCGCTGCTCAGGCGTTTGCTCCGGTTGAAGCCGGAACCTGAATGCGACCATCAGCTCGATAAGGAAAATAAAAGACCGGCTGTAAAGTTTCAACGCCTCCTCAGATTCTACGTTTGCGACAAGCATTTGCATCGATTCTTCGTGAATCGCAATCATGTCTTCCGGATGAATGCCGTGAAGCAATTTACCGATTTCAGTTGCTTCAAAAAGCGATGCCTCGCTACCGCTTCTAATGTATTCGGCAAGCGCCGGAAAGTAGCGCTTTCGAATCGCTTGCATGTTTTACTCCTCTCCTGCAGCACAAATCGATGAGTCGATGCGGAGCGGAGACATGAGCCATTTACGAAATGTAATCATCGTTCCCCGTAAATAATCGCTTGTCACGTCCAAATCATCGACGAGTTTTTCAACCCAAATCGGATTAATCCGACTTGGACCCCGATAATGATCGTACAGACGCACTTCGATGCCTGACTCCGGCTCCCCTTTACTTTTGCAAATCGTACGTATGACCATATGTCCCTTCTCGGAGAAGGAGATAAGCTTGAGCGACAATTCCGAAATCGTATACGCTATAATCGTTTGATCAACGAGACCGAAGCCGATTTCTTTTGCTATGTCCCTTCCTCTTTGACGTGCGATGATGGCATCGGTCGTCCCTCGAATATGGAACATTTCCACTTTGCTTATTCGCCTCCGCTCTTAATGCCCGCTCTTATCTCTTCTTTCAAGTAGGGAACGCTTACATACACTTATCATAGTGACTGCTCCTAATTAATGTCAACAGGAGATCCTGTCGAAAAATGTTGCGTCTTAATAGCACTTTTTACTCATTCTGATTCTTTCCCTTTTTGTGCAGCCGTCTGACCCTTTTTTTGATCTTTATTCTCGTCAGCACCAGAGCTGCTATTATCCGGTGAAAGCTGAATATCGCGGCCATTGGAATCGTTTTTGACAATTCCCTGCCCGCTTAGCGCGTTGTTATTATTCTGTTCTGAAGATCCTTTTTGCTTACCGGGAGATTCTTTATCAGGGATGGAACCGGAATTTTGTCCGCTTGATGGCTCCTTGTTACTCGGATTCCCTTGCTGCTTATCCCTTTCTTTAGCCGCATCCCCCGGACCAGGATCGGGCATCTTTTGGGGCGGCGTGTTAAGTCCGGCCCTTGGATTCTTAGAGTTTCCGTTCCCTTTTGCTTCTTTATCATCAGATTGATTTTGCCCGGGGACCGCGTCTTCCGCCTTGTTCCTTCCGGGCTTTTGTCCATCATCCTTTGACTTGGGATCGGTATTCCCGAGCAAATCCGGTTTCTTGATTTGACCGTCACCTTTCTTCTCGCCTTGGCCGCCGGATGCTTTACCGCTATTGTTCTTTGCTTTATCCGTACTGCCGTTATTTTTCTTATCGTCCGTATTTGGATCGTTATCCTTTTTCCCGTTGTCCTTTTCATCATCCTTCGCCGGACTAATCGCAGCTGCCTTCTTATCTTCTTTCAAAAGCTGCTTCAGCTGCTCCTTCTGTCTCTCATCCTGCTTTTCTTTATCGGTTCCGTTGATTTTAGAATCGCTGACAATGGCGTCCAACCCGCCCCAAGCCTGCACAGTTTGGTGAATCGACTCAGTCTTAAGCTGCTCAATCGACACGTCGCGGCCTTGGCTTTTGGCCAACAGATAAACAGTCATTTTCCCGGCGGAGAGCCCCTTAACATTCGCTTCGTCCCGTACCTCTTTCGGCGCGGATAACGTGGTTACGACTATGCTGCCGCCCGCTCTTTTGTCTGATTTCGCCAGCACTTTACGAACGGCGGCATCGACTCGAGCCGTCAATTGAGATTCGTATCCGGGAGCACTGTCCGCCTTGATCAGAACACTGGTAATTACGATATCCCCTTCTCCGCTCTTCAAGTAGGGACCTGCCTCGACATGCTCTATTATCTGACCTGCCACTTGGTCTACGGGCAATCCCTTGAATTTCACGCTGGATATAACAGCTGCACCGTCTTTATTCAAAGCTCGCAGCTCTACCACCCGGTCGGTATCGTCCACACCAAGTTCGACGCTTGGATTAATATCCATTGTCAGATATGCGGCGACCGGCTTTTGCGTGCCATACTGCTTCATCAGAAACGGTATGAAGAGGAGAAGCATGACTGCAGCGGCGGCAATGCCAATACTGTACAGGCCGCGCGGACGCGCCAATTCCCGCTGGCTGAAATTGATTTCTTCTCCGACAGCCGTATTGCGCCTTGCGGGCACTTTGCGAAATTGGCCGTCCGGGGTCAGTACGATGGCATGGCGTTTGCCAATCTCAATTACGATTCCACGATTCATGCTCTCACTCCTTCCGCTTCAGCTTCATCCGTTTGCAAGGAAAGCACAGGCTTCAAATATTGCTGCAAATGCGGATAATCCCCGTTATATAATAAAGCTACAGCTATTAAATATTTCCGGTTTCGTTCAATCGTTTTCCTTGAGACGCCCGCTACTTCGCAAAGCTCTTTGATCGGCAGCTTTTGCGTAGATTCCAACGTTTCGAACATGGTTGTTACAGATGCAAGGGTGTAGCCTATTGAGACCAGCAGCTGCCGGGAATCTGCATGCTTGGGCGACAATTCGGGCAGTTCGGCGAAAGTAATTCCATATCTGCCTAAGCAGATATTATAGTCGGCGATTTCCAGCCTTCTTGCATCCGCTTCCTGAGATATTTGATAACGATGAATTGCTTCCTGCGTTTCAATCGGATTGACCGCCTGCTCTTCTTCATCCACCATATCGAAAGCGCTGTATGGAACAGTATTCGAATGACGCTGCTCTTTTCGCACATAGTCAATAAGCCTCCGCCGAATGACCGTTTCGGCAAAGCCGAGAAACGATTTTCCTGCATGGCTTGCATATTGTGCGATCGCTTCATCGAACGCGCTGAGCGCAATGCTGAACTCGTCATCTTGAGAAGGATCGATATACCGTTTACAAAATCGGCTCGTTACCTTCGCGATATAAGGCTTATATGCGGCGATGAAATCATCTCGCGAGGCTTGGCCTGCACGGATAAGTTCAACCACCTGCTCAGGTGTGCCGCGCTTCTCACTCGGTGCGGGTAAGGCCGATTCATGCTTGCCGAAAAATCGTTTGAACAGTACGAGTAGCAACCATTCCACCTCACATCAACATAGTTCGTGCTGTCTAACACGCTTTAGGGGGTATATACCGTCCCAACAAGAAAAAAGGCCTCCTTCAGCAGGAGGCATGCACCCATTAACAATAACCTTCAGAGGTTCGCCGTTGTCGAAGCTTGTTCCTGCGCTGACTCAACACTCCGAGCCTTCGTTTCAAATCCGTTTCCCAAGCCTCGTCGCCGATCTGCTTGCAAAAGCAAAGCAAGTCGAGCGCCATATCAATTTGGTTAAGAACAACATCCATCGGATCTTCATTCTCGTTATTTACGCAATTCTCGAACAGGTTTTTGCCTTCCTGCTCCACATATTCGAGAAAATCGACTTCGGAGGCACCGTCGCCGTGTGCGTATTCAGCCAATATTTCGTATTCATTCTCAATCATATGATGAATTTCGATTTTATGGCATACCGGACAGAACAGAATAGGAACGTTATGAATATGTGTACGAAAATGCTTTAATGTCCCATTCGTGCCAATCATGCTTGCACCACAGCAGAAGCTCATGACAGTCCCTCCCTCCTTACCGCACATTAACCGGTCTGAACTCTGATTGAAACCTTTATAACTTATTCGCCGTCTCCACGCAAAATTCCTGCCGGATAAGTTTAAATGCAGAATAGAAAAACCCGGAAGCCTTGACAGGTTCCGGGTTTTAAGACTTGATTTAGAAACTTTTACTTAGCAACCAGGTGCTTGTCGCCTGGTTTCCAGTTGATCGGGCACAGTCCGCCGGACTGCAGAGCCTGCAGTACGCGAAGCGTTTCTTCCACGCTGCGGCCGACATTATTGTCGTTCACGACTTGATATTTGACTTCGCCTTCCGGGTCAATGATGTACAGGCCGCGGAGCGCGATGCCTTCTTCTTCAATCAGAACACCGTAATCGCGAGCGACGCTTTTCGTGATATCCGCGGCAAGCGGGAAGTTTAATTGGCCAAGACCGTTGTCGTTCACCGGCGTATTGATCCATGCGCGGTGGCTATAGATGCTGTCTACGCTGACGCCCAGGATTTCGGTGTTCAGCTTGTTGAACTGGCCGGCTGCTTCACTAAGTGCAGTAATTTCCGTCGGGCATACAAATGTGAAATCAAGCGGGTAGAAGAAAAGTACAAGCCATTTGCCTTTGTAATCGGAAAGCGATGCCTTGCTGAAATCTTGACCGTTGCCCGTTACCGTATCCATCGTGAAATCGGGAGCCGGACGACCTACTAAACGTTCTGCCATAATGAGTACCTCCTAAGATTTTTCGCGCTACTTCCTCGCTGGTCCCGCCTGTTAGCGAAAAACCCGCATCGGAAGCATACGCTAAGGTTTTTCGCGATAGCTTCCTTGGCTTGTCCCGCCTGTTAGACGGATAGCCCGCTTGGAAGCATACGCTATGTTTCTTGTACACGCGTCACGTGGTGACTTCGATTAAAATCGTACCATCACTTTGTAACGAAGTCAAGAATGAAATTATTGTTTACTAATAATTATTATAAATTATTTCTTCATTGCCGCGACGATCAGGTCGCCCATTGCAACCGTTCCGATTGCTTTGCTCTTATCAACTGCGATGTCGCCTGTACGATGACCCGCGTCAAGCACAGTTTTGACCGCATCTTCAATCGATTGGGCCGCATCGGCGTAACCGAAGGTCAAACGGTACATGAGGGCAACGGACAAAATCGTCGCGATCGGATTGGATATGCCTTGACCTGCAATATCCGGCGCGGAGCCGTGAACCGGCTCATACAGTCCGAAGCTGCCTTCGCCCATCGATGCGGACTGAAGCATGCCGATAGAACCGGTAAGCATCGCTGCTTCATCACTCAATATATCGCCGAACATATTTTCCGTTACAATGACGTCGAAGCTCGAAGGACGACGGAGCAGCTGCATTGCGCAGTTGTCGACCAAAACATGCTCCAGCTCAACATCCGGATATTCCGGAGCAATGCGGTTTACGACTTCTCGCCAGAGGCGGGAAGTTTCGAGAACGTTCGCCTTATCGACCGAGGCCAGCTTCTTGCGGCGTGAACCGGCAATCTCGAACGCTTGGCGGACAATGCGCTCCACTTCGGTTACATTGTATACGCATGTATCGACCGCTTCCTCCCCGTTCGCCCCTTCACGGCGGAATTTCTCACCGAAGTAAATGCCTCCCGTCAGTTCGCGGACAACGATAAGATCCGTTCCTTCAAGCACCTCCGGCTTTAAAGTGGACGCTTCCTTCAGGCAGTCAAAAACCGTAGCCGGACGGATATTGGAGAACAAACCGAGCGCCTTGCGAATGCCCAGCAAGCCTGTTTCCGGACGAAGCTCCTTCGGATTATTGTCCCATTTCGGACCGCCCACGGCGCCCAGCAGAACAGCGTCGGCATTTTTACAAATATCGAGCGTTTCCTGAGGCAGCGGTGTACCTTTCTCGTCGATGGCGATGCCGCCGAACAATCCGTGTTCCGTTTCAAACCGGTATCCGAACAGCTCTTCCGTTTTCTTCATTACCTTCAGCGCTTCTGCCACAACTTCCGGCCCTATTCCGTCGCCGGCGATGACCGCGATTTTTTTTACGTCTGCCATTATTATCGGACACTCCTTTTGATCTTCGGCCGCCTGTCTCCTTCAGCTTGCGTTCGCATTGGGCAGACGGTCATTTGATTATGATTCTCAGTCTATGTTCAGTTGTACCATATTTCCGGGTTTAAGACAAAGATATGAAAGCTATGACTTCTATAGGTTGCAGATATAGGCCTAAACCCGGCGATTAGAATAAACCCATATCTTTCGCCTTCCGGGCCGCATCCTTGCTGCTTTTACCGCCCAGCTTGCGCAAAATATTGTTTACATGGTTTTTAACCGTCCGCACTGACAGAAAGGACTTCTCAGCTATTTGCGACTGACTATAACCTTCATGTATCATCGAGAGAAGCTGCAGCTCCGACGGTGTCACCTGCCGCTTGAACTTATCCACTTCATATTCGCGTTCGAGCTTCTTCAGGCGGCGGAACTCCTCCAGCATCTGTCTGGCGGCGGAAGAATCGATGGCAGACCGGTCTGCGGCTGCTTTACGAACCGCATCCGGGATGGCCAGGAAGTCGGACTTAACGAGATAATTGACGGCCCCTGCACGAAAAGCTTCCGCGACAAAAGCTTTATCCTCCATCGAAGTGAGCATCACTATGCGGGCATGCGAAGCTGCCGACAGCTCTCCTGCGAGACGCAGTCCTTCCGGATGGTCAGCGAGCATAATATCGAGCAAAATAACGTCAGGCGCTGTTTCACCTGACAATGCTGCCGCTTTCTCAGGCTCATCGGTCTCCGCAACAATGCGCATGTCCGGCTGCCCGTTTATATAAGACGTAAGCCCCCTCCGCCAGTCGGGGTCATCCTCCACAACCATTACCCGTATAAGCTCGCCGCTCATCCTTTGGCTCCTTTTGTCCGTTTTACCGTTGGAAAATGAAACGAGACAACCGTTCCCTTTCCATAGTCACTGCGCACCTTGAGCTCGCCCCCCTGCCGATTCATCAACTGATAGCAGAAAGCAAGACCAAGACCGAAATTCATCGATTTGCCGCCCTTCGTCGTATAGAACGGCTGCATCACCTTGTGCAGCTGACCTTTATCAATTCCGCTGCCAGTGTCGCTGACCTCAATCGTCGCACCCCGTTTGCCCCCGAATACCTTGACGCCGAGCTCACCGCCGTGCGGCATAGCCTCCACAGCATTCTGCAGTACGTTGTTCACGGCTTCGGAGGTTTGTGCAGGGTCGGCGAATGCCGCGGCCTGTTCGTCGTACTGCGCATCAAGTATGATGCGCTCGTCCAGCTGTGGTTTCAGGGCAGCGAGCTGGTCACGCACAAGCTCTGCCAGCGCGATCTCACGGGGCATCAATTGAAGCTCCTGCGTCCGCTCATGCACGCTGCGAATCATCTCCTCGATGTGGGCTGCAGCTGTGGCAATGACGCGGATATCTTCAAGCAGCTCCTGACCGGCACCGGCCTCGCGTTTGATTTTATCGCTGAACAGCTTGATTTTGCCGATATCGTTCTTAATCGCATGATTCAACATGGCGGTACCGCTCGTGATCGCGCGCAGCGAGAAATCCAGCTGTCGCCGCTCTATAAGCAGCTGGACGCCGAGAAACCCGAATTTGAACAATGCGACGATGAAGACGATAAATGCAAAAGCGATCGGCCACACGTTGTAGCGCCACATTCCGTACAAGCCAAAGAGAGGCAGCACATAATTCATCGTGAGGGCGATAAGGACAGCCGGAAGAACCGCCGCCATAAGCACTGCATGAGCACGGCGGTCGGCCGGATGGAGACTCCGCTTAAGGGCCAGCAGCCCCGCCCCAACGATCATATACGGTATCGCCCAAATAGCGAGAATTTCAAAATGGACAGGCGTATTCTCCGCGACCGGAACCGCCAGCATCACGACCGGAGGTATTGCGGCGGCCAGCGGCAGCAATCGTGCGACGTTGCCCCGCAGCGCTCCCGAATTATAAGCGGCGGCGAAACAGACAAAGCCATAAGGCAATCCGTAGTAGCTTGCCCAAGAACAGCCCCGCTGCAGAATGCGCAGCAGATGCTCGCGCCCGGCGTCAATCCGCCCCGTTTCCGTCATGGCTGCGATCCAGCCTTCAATTACGGGTGCGAGCGCACCGGTTCCCCCGCAGAAAGCGACGAGGCTCAGCCATCGCCCGACCGTATTTCTGCAGTTTGCAGCCAGCAGCAGCACGGAAACGGTCCACAGCGCTATCCAAACAAATAACATCCGCTCATGATCCTCTCGGGTGTGTATTATTACTCTTATTATAGCATGGGAGTATAGGCCAGGAGATATAATAAAGACAAGTAGATTTATATTCACAAAAAAAAAACGCTCTATCTCCTCCCGCTCAGGAAGAAGATGGAGCGTTTTGTTCCGTGCGCGCCGCCAATCCAAGTCCGGCATACAGAGCGGTGAGCACAAATTTAAATCAAGCTCATTTTATCGCGGCGTCCCGGCGATTTGCGCTTATCGATAAGACGGTTCAGCGCATCGATATATGCACGGGCGCTTGCTTCCAAGATGTCGGTGCTGAGGCCTCGACCCTGTGCGGATATTCCGTCCTGACCAAGCACCACATGCACTTCGCCAAGCGCATCCTTACCGTGTGTGACGGATTTGATGGAGTAGTCCTCAAGCTCGACGACTTCGCCGGTTACCGCATCAATCGCATTGTAGATCGCGTCAACGGAACCGTTGCCTTCCGCCTTCTGCTCCCGAATGCCGCTTTCGGCTATACTGATGCGAACCACAGCGCTTGGCACGGATTGATTACCGTAGCTCACTTGAATCGTCTCAAGCGTGAATACTTCCGGCGTATCAATGAGTTTCTCCTCTAACAAGGCTCGGATATCCTCGTCGCTGACGTCTTTCTTCTTATCAGCCAGATCCTTGAACTTCGCGAATGCGGAATTGACCGATTCATCGTCCAGCTCATAGCCGAGGTCGATCAGCTTCTCACGGAACGCGTGACGCCCGGAGTGCTTGCCAAGCACCAGCTTGGATTCTTTCAGCCCGATCGTATCCGGAGATATGATCTCATACGTCGTTTTCTCCTTCAGCATACCATCCTGATGGATACCCGACTCATGTGCAAAAGCATTAGCCCCGACAATCGCTTTGTTGCCCGGCACCACCATGCCCGTAAGCTTGCTGACAAGGCGGCTCGTCTTGGCGATTTCGGTCAGCGTCAGCGATGTCTTCGCCTGGAAGAAATCGGCCCGCGTCGCTAAGGCCATCGCCACTTCCTCGATAGCGGTATTGCCGGCCCGCTCCCCAATGCCGTTGATCGTGCCTTCAATTTGGTCGGCGCCGTTCAGAATGGCCGCAAGCGCGTTAGCCGTCGCCATTCCCAAATCATCGTGACAGTGCGCGCTGAGTTGGATTTTTTCAATGCCCGGCACTTCGGATTTCAGCGTTTTGAAAATATGACCGAATTCGGACGGGTTCATATAACCGACCGTGTCCGGAATATTAACAACCGTGGCACCCGCGCGGATCGCCATCGCCGTTACTTCGCACAGGAAATCGAGCTCAGTCCGTCCGGCGTCTTCCGGTGAAAATTCTATTTTGCTAAAATACCGCTTCGCATAACGGATCGCCTTCTCCGCTGTCTCCAGCACCTGCTCCTTCTCCATACGGAGCTTATGCTTCCGGTGAATCGGGGATGTCGCCAGAAACAGATGGAGACAAGGATCCTGTGCATCCTTCAACGCTTCACGTGCGGCGTCGATGTCCTGTTCGCGGGAACGGGAAAGCCCGATGACCGTGGCATTCTTCACAGCCCGCGCAACTGCATTGACAGCCGCAAGATCGCCAGGGGATGCGGCAGGAAAGCCTGCTTCAATTCTATCGACGCCAAGCTTCTCCAGCTGATAAGCGATCTCGACCTTCTCTTTGGTATTCAGGTTGACGCCCGGAGATTGTTCACCGTCGCGAAGCGTCGTATCAAAAATATATATCTTGCGCATTGCTTGCACCTCCACGAACAGAATCATCCTTAGATGGCGAGACGGCCACCGCGATACCCGAAGGTGACGCGGCGGCCGGCCCGGAAATCCGGATTACTTACAACCTTGATATAAGTTTGTATGCCGGATATCCGGCATGCATGACAGGGATTACTTCTTGATCCAGTGCATTAATTCACGAAGCTGTCCGCCTACCACTTCGATCGGGTGAGCGGCTTCGTTCCGACGGGTGGCCGTCATGAATGCATTGTTGGATTGGTTCTCCAGGATGAAGTCGCGTGCGAAACGGCCTGCCTGGATATCCTCGAGGACCGCTTTCATCGCTTTCTTCGTTTCGTCAGTAACAATGCGAGGTCCAGTCACATAGTCGCCATACTCAGCGGTATTGGAGATCGAATCGCGCATTGTAGCGAGACCGCCTTCATACATAAGGTCAACGATCAGCTTCAGTTCGTGCAGACACTCGAAGTAAGCCATTTCCGGAGCGTAGCCGGCTTCTACAAGTGTTTCGAATCCTGCTTTAACCAGAGCGGTAGCGCCGCCGCAAAGTACCGCTTGCTCGCCGAACAGGTCGGTTTCCGTTTCTTCGCGGAAGGAAGTTTCGATAACGCCTGCACGTGTGCAGCCGATACCTTTCGCGTATGCAAGGCCGATTGCCTTCGCATTACCCGTTGCATCCTGCTCGATTGCGATAAGTCCAGGAACGCCAAAACCTTCGACATAAGTACGGCGAACCATGTGGCCCGGCGATTTCGGAGCGACAAGAAGAACGTCCGTATCTTTGTTAGGTTTGATTTGTCCGAAATGTACGTTAAAACCGTGGGAGAACATCAGTGCCGCGCCTTTTTTAAGGTTCGGTGCGATTTCTTCGTTGTACACGCGGGCTTGAGTTTCGTCAGGCATAAGGATTTGTACGACGTCGGCAACTTTCGTCGCTTCCGCAACGGACAATACCTCGAAGCCGTCGTTTTTCGCTTTTTCAGCGGATTTACCCGCACGAAGACCGATAACAACTTTCAGTCCGCTGTCGCGAAGGTTTTGAGCCTGCGCATGGCCCTGGCTGCCGTATCCGATTACTGCGATTGTTTTACCTTGCAGAACGCTTTGGTCCGCATCTTTTTCATAATACAATGTAACTGCCATTAGATAATAATGCCTCCTTTAATTTAACCCTTTTGAGCGGGTGTTAAAGGAGGGACGCTCGAACTCTGCGGTCCGATCTCCCCCGCTTTAACTCCCGCCCAAACCGGGCGGTGAATCTAATAAGTGCGCCGATGCCGGCGATAACCGGCACGGTAGTTGTTATCCTGCATTGCCGCGAATCATGGCGGTTACTCCCGTGCGCGACAGCTCGCGAATCCCGTATGGCTGCATCAGCTCGACCATCGCATCGATCTTCTCCGTATCGCCGACGACTTGAACCATGAGCGTGTTCGTGCCGATATCGACGACCGCTGCGCGGAACGTCTCGACGACGCCGAGAATTTCCGGACGGGCCGCCGGTTCCGCATTGACCTTAATGAGCGCAAGCTCGCGTCCGACCATCGGGCGGGCGCTCAGGTCGATAACTTTGATGACGTCAATCAGCTTGTACAGTTGTTTCGTCACTTGCTCCAGCAATCTGTCGTCGCCTGAGGTGACGATAACCATCCGGGACAAGCCGGCTTCCTCACTTGTCCCGACGGTGATGCTTTCAATGTTAAAGCCGCGGCGTCCGAACAAGCCGGATACGCGCTGCAGAACGCCGGGCTGGTCATTAACGAGAACGGCAATCGTGTGTTTCTTCATTCCGCATCCCCCATTAACATCTCATCGATTGTGGATCCTGCCGTAACCATCGGATACACATTCTCGTCCCTGCGGACGACAAACTCGACAACAGCCGGACCCGGATGGTTCATCGCCGCGATCCAGGCATCCCGCGCCTCTTCCTTATTGGCCGCGCGGAAAGCTTTCACGCCATACGCTTCAGACAGTTTGACAAAGTCGGGGCTTCCCGCAAGGTCTATATGGCTGAAACGGTTGTTGTGAATGATCTCCTGCCACTGGCGGACCATGCCGAGCACTTGGTTGTTTATGATCGCAACCTTGACCGGAATGTTATTGATTGCACAGACGGCAAGCTCCTGCGCGCACATTTGCATGCCCCCGTCGCCGTTAATCGAAACGACGAGCCTGTCAGGATGCGCCATTTGCGCCCCGATAGCGGACGGGAATCCGAAGCCCATCGTTCCCAGACCGCCGGATGTAATCCAGGAGCGTGGCTGGTTGAAGCGGTAATACTGAGCGGCCCACATTTGATGCTGGCCGACGTCCGTCGTCACGATCGCTTCGCCTTTGGTCGTTTCATGAATCATTTCAATGACCCACTGAGGCTTGAGCTCCACATTGGAGTCGACGTAGCTAAGCGGCTTCTCCTGCTTCCATTCCGCTACTTGAGCCCGCCATACATCAGCTTTGGCTGCAAACTTGACCGCTTTATTCGCCTGCTGGAGTACCGTCTTAATGTCGCCGACAATCGGTATGGCTGTCGGCACGTTCTTGCCGATTTCCGCCGGATCGATATCGATGTGGACGATTTTCGCTTTTGGCGCGAACCCGTCAAGCTTCATCGTCACGCGATCGTCGAACCGGGCGCCGATATTAATGAGCAGATCCGCTCCTTGAATAGCTTTGTTGGCCGTATATGTCCCGTGCATGCCCGGCATGCCGACCCACAAGTCATGGCCGCTCGGGAATGCGCCAAGTCCGAGCAGTGTCGTCGTAATCGGGATTCCCGCTTTCGTAACGAACTCGAACAGCTCTTCGTGGCCGCCGGAGTATACAACGCCGCCGCCGGCAAGAATGACCGGACGCTCCGCTTCCTCAATCGCTTTGAGCATCTTGTCTACCTGAGGTTTTTTTGCCGTAACCGTCGGATTATATCCCCTGATACTCACTTCGTTAACCGGCTTGAAAAGCGCCTTATGTGACGACACATCCTTCGGAATGTCGATGAGCACCGGGCCTTTGCGGCCTGTGCCCGCAATATGGAACGCTTCGTGAATAATGCGCGGCAAATCCTCGACGCTGCGCACCAGATAGCTATGTTTTGTAATCGGCATCGTAATGCCGGTAATGTCCGCTTCTTGGAAGGCATCCGTTCCGATAAAATTGGTGGCTACGTTGCCTGTAATGACGACGAGCGGCACCGAGTCCATATATGCGGTTGCAATTCCTGTGACAAGGTTTGTGGCTCCCGGGCCGGACGTAGCGATACATACGCCGACTTTACCGCTTGCCCGCGCATAGCCGTCGGCGGCATGAATGGCGCCTTGCTCGTGGCGGGTCAGCAGATGGTGGAAATCCGAGAAACCGTGCATTGCGTCATAGATGAATAACACAGCCCCGCCGGGATAGCCGAATACGCAATCCACGCCTTCAAGCACCAAGCTGCGAAGCAGCATTTCCGAACCGGTAATAACCTCCGGCTTACTCATTTTTTCCATCAATTCTTCTTTTGACCTTAGCGTTGCATTTTGAGCGACCATCAAGTCGTCCTCCTCTCTAGAAAAACAAAAAAACCTTTCGCGCCCTGACGCTTTAACAGCGTCTAGGGACGAAAGGTTAAACTTCCGTGGTACCACCCAGGTTTGTCATTCGCCTCGCAGCAAATAACCTCAATAGGTAAGAACGGCGTGCACGCTTATCGTTCATACCTTGGCACATTAACGTGTGCCTTACGATTTCCCCTAATACGAGCCTCTCCATACGGCGATTGACGCCATTTGAGACGGTCTTTTCAGGGAAACAGCTCCGAGGTGAGCTCGTTGAAAAGGGTTTTTGGCGACGGTTGCAGCAAATCCGTCTGCTCTCTGAGCAAAAGAGCCCTTAACACTTCGTCCTCTTCATAGCAGATAATTTATAAGAAACGAGTGAATGAAACTGCATCTCCGCCTGGACTTCACAGATCCGTGTGTCGGATTAATCCGCACTTTGATGTGAGTGTGACGTGAGCCGTTTCATCTTGCATAGACATAATTATATGCTTTGACATCCCTTTCGTCAAGAGTTCAGATTGCGGGTACTGATCAATAAATTATGTAAAGTATATTCTGCTTCGGCGCATGCTCGGCGTCTCTCACATAGGATACTTAGTAATATCCACAAACATGGATTATAATCATATCCGCCAGGAAGAAGGGTGATCCGATGATTCGGCCAAGAAATGCGCGAACGGACGACACCGAAATCATTCGTCTAATTAGAAAAGAGCTTATACCGCTCTCTTACACAGCTTCTCCCCGCGACGCCCAAACCATCCGTGACCTGTCTAAGCGGCTGCGCGGCGGTGTTACCTTCGTCGCCTCGCGAACGAAGACGAGCACGCCGCTTGGATTTATCCACCTTTATACACAAGGCGATACACTCCTGTACGACATGCTCGCTGTGCATCCGCGGCATCGCGGCAGGCAGATCGGCACGATGCTCATGGCGCAGGGCGAAGCCTACGGCCTTTCGCAGAAATGCAGCGTTGCCCGATTGTTCGTAGATCAAGGGAATCCAAGAGCACATCGTCTTTATTCGCGGCTCGGATACGAAACAATCGGTTATTACCCGGAGTTACGCTGTTATGAATTGGTCAAAAATCTTAAGAAAACGTATTAATCCGATACTGGTTATGGTCGCCCGACTTAATAGAAGAAGTTGTCGTAACCGTACGGGCCATAAGCACCGGGGTAACCATAGCCGAAACCGCCGGCGTATGGGAGCGTGCCGATGGCCAATAAATCAAACAGCACAAGAGGCAGAATCGCTTTCGTGCTGACCTTTTTGCCTTTGTCCTTGCCCACGGGACGAAGGTACAGCTTGTTTTGATGAAGACGTACAAGCTTACCGGTTCTGATGGAGCCGTCCTTGCGGACCGCGTAAACTGTTTTTCCGATGAGCTTATCAACTTGCTCTTTGGAGACGCGCTGCATGTAATTCCCTCCTCAAAGTTGTGCGAAGCTGTACAATTAACCTCCTGCCAGCGACAGGATATTCGCCGCAGAAGCTCAACTTAGTTGTCCTATAACCTATTCCCGGCGACCATATTTCGACTGTACCTTTGTCCTTGCAGGTTCCAAAGATAGGTCAATGGCACGAATTATTTACGAACAAATGTTCTTGTTTTGTTGAACGAGCCTTGGTATACTTTGGATACACAACGGTATCAACCGGCACGGCGGCGGGCAGATCCCTCTATCCTGATCCAAAGGAGGTGAAGCCGCTTGGAGGTCTATCAGAGTTTATCGCTCATGATCGGATTCGCAACGCTTGTCATCCTCATTCTCTCGTTCTCGCATAAAAAAAAGAAGTAGACCGTCCTTGGGCAGGACTCCGGTCTACTCCCTATCCGTTTAACATCTGCCTCACGCAAAACCGGCAGACGTTGTGTACGGAGCCGGCCGTAAGGTCCGGCTCCGAATCTTTAGGTTCATCATAACATGACAGCGATGGGCAGACAACAAAAAAACGCCTTCCGCAAACGGAAGGCGCCTGGTGGAACGCGTAATTACGCGTTTACTTTCTCTTTCGCAAGACCTGCAAGCGAGTTGAACGCATTAATGTCGTTAACCGCCAGGTCAGCGAGCATTTTGCGGTTCACTTCAACGCCGGCTTGTTTCAAGCCAAACATGAATTTGCTGTAGGACAGGCCGTTTTGACGGGCAGCCGCATTGATACGGACGATCCACAGCTTGCGGAAGTCGCGTTTCCGTTGACGGCGGTCGCGGTATGCGTAGAGCAGTGATTTCATCACTTGCTCTTTTGCTGTTTTAAACAGGCGGTGTTTGGAACCGAAGTAGCCCTTTGCGAGCTTCAAAATTCTTTTACGACGACGTGCGCGGACGAATCCGCCTTTAACTCTTGCCATGAGTAGAAACCTCCCGAATGTTATTTATGCTTATTGCTGTTATTTTATGTTTGCAAGGCCTTGCTTCAGGCGCTTAACATCGCCCGGAGCCATAAGCGGCTGAGTAGCCAGTACGCGCTTTTGACGAGCTGATTTACCGGAGAGCAAGTGGTTGCGGTACGCTTTATAACGTTTAACTTTACCGGTACCGGTAATTTTGAAGCGGTCTTTCAGACTGCTGTGCGTTTTCATTTTAGGCATATGGTGATCCTCCTCAAAGAATGTTCGTTAGTTGGTGGTTTTCGGAGCCAATATCATGATCATGCTGCGGCCTTCAAGCTTCGGCATACGCTCCATGACACACATTTCGGCAACTTCCTTCGCAAGCCGGTCAAGAATGCGTTGTCCGACTGCGGCATGCGTAATTTCACGTCCGCGAAAACGGACGGAACATTTGACTTTATCGCCCTCATTCAGAAACTTCACAACATTGCGGAACTTCGTTTGGTAGTCGTTCTCGTCAATGTTGGCGCGGAACCAGACTTCCTTGGTGTCCACGATTTTCTGATTCTTGCGGGCTTCTTTCTCTTTCTTCTGCGTTTCGTAACGGAATTTGCCGTAATCCATAATCCGGCACACCGGCGGTTTTGCTGTCGGTGCAACGTTCACCAGGTCCATGTTCAAATCGATTGCCATTTGGAGCGCTTCGCGAAAAGGTTTAATCCCGATCTGCTCGCCTTCTGCACCGACCACGCGCACTTCCCTTGCCCGGATCTCATCGTTAATCTGATGTTCCCTGCTAATAACCTGCCACCTCCATGATTTTGCGTAGCTTATAAAAAATAAAAAAATGCGGATCCTCGACGGACCCGCATTCCATTAACCAAGATTGTAGGCATTTCAATCATCGCAATAAAGCGTTGCAGCCTAAGTCAATCATCGATCGCGACCAGTCGGCCAGATACCGAACAGGTGAGAAGCGGGTGCCTCTGCTTTTGCGCAAACACATTACAAAATGTGTTACTAAGTGAATATAGCATAGCATTACTGCCGATGTCAACCGCAAAAATGATATCGGCGCTACACCTGTTTACTCTGTACTTCTTCCAAACGAAGAACGCGCGTGTGCTGCGTGTGGCTCCACTGCTTGTTGTTTTGCGTAAAGAACGCATAGAACGTAATCGGCAGCCATGACAGCTGGAAGATAACCATTGAAAACAGATGCGCATACATCTTCCACGATTTGACGCCTTCCAGGATCATAACAAGCGGGAACATAATGAGCGACAAGCTGATAGCGACTCCAGCCACCCAGTTCGGCATGTAGTAATAAATCGATGTAAAGACGTTATCGGCTGGAATAATGTTATCCATCCAGATTAACGAGGTTACGATAAAACCGAAAAAAGTGTTGTAGACCGAAATCGAGTATAAAGCGGCATCGAATTTGACGAAGCTGCGTTCTTTGATGCTTGCCCACAGCAGCGGGAAAAAATAGTGACGCGCTACCGTGAAATGACCCTGCATCCAGCGAAGACGCTGACGGGAGGAAGCTTTAAAGCTGAGCGGCTTCTCGTCATAAACCTTCGCCTCGTAATTAAGCACAGGATGGATTCCGCGCTGGATACAGCGCATCGAGAACTCCAGATCCTCGACCAGACTGGTCGCACCCCAGCCCATTTCTTTGAGCAGGCCGGATTCGAAGCACATGCCCGTCCCACCAAGGAAATTGGCCATTTTCAAATTTCTGCGGGAGAGCTGCCACAAACGGTTGCAGTACCAGTAAGTAATGGCGTACGATGCGGTTACCCACGAATCCGACGGATTCTTCGTATCCAGATAGCCTTGAATCACCTTATGGCCTTCGCACAAATCATTGTTCATGTGAATGAGAAAATCGTTGCCCACCAGGTTATCCGCATCAAACATGACGATCGCGTCGTATTGGCGCGGCAATGCCCATAATTCCTTGAGCATCCATTCGATTGCGTGGCCTTTGCCGCGCAGATGAGGGTTCTTTCTCTCGCAAGCCTGGACGCCGTAGCTGCGGGCGATATCCGCCGTTCCGTCCGTACAGTTGTCGCAAATAACGAAAATATCGTAAAGTTCTTTCGGATAATCGAGCTTCTTAAGGTTCTCAATTAGCGCCCCGACCACTTTCTCTTCGTTGTGGGCGGCGACAAGGACGGCGAACGACTTTTGCGGTTTGTGATTTAAAAGCTTGCGTTTCCTGACGATACCGAAAAGGGAGATGCTGAACTGATAAACACCGACGAAAGCCAAAAAAATTTGAAACATAATCAGAATTGTGTTGACCATTTACGATACTGCCCCCTTGAGACCCCATTTTCATATTCTCTCTAGTCTGTTTGTCGTGTTACGGAAGCGGATCTTTTCTTTCTATTTTTCCGCAGCCATAATGATTTTCCATGGATTACACCTTTTTGTCAAAAGCGCATTTCGCGGTTGAAGGCCGTAAGAGCCTGGAAAAACGCTTGCATGGCGGTTTGACTGAGGTGAAACCATGTTTTTCTGTCGTTTCACTCTTATTTTCATCCATTTACTAAAAAATCATGTTTCAAAATGGTTAACGAGTCGAAGATTAGAAAAGTTTCATCTCTTTATTTGCCTATGTGACGAAATGATGAACCTTCGCCGGGAAAAGCCGCTTTCTTACAGCGCTGCAGCAGTTCTTCGAAAATACTGTCCCACGATTGACGCAAGGCGTACACTCTTCCGCGGGCCGTTAGGCGGCTCTGTAAATTGGCATCGCGGTAAAGCATGCTCAATGCGCCGCTAAATGCATCCGCATTTGCCGATTCGCAGAGCAGCCCGTTGACACCATGCTTTACGGTGTCGGCAACGCCGCCGGCATCTGCGCATATAACGGGGGTACCGCAAGCCATCGCTTCGAGAACAACATTGCCGAATGTCTCCGTCGGAGACGGGAACAGAAAAACGTTTGCGGAAGCATACCATTTCTGCAGTTCCGGCATTGCCGTAAAACCGAGAAAATGAACAGGAATGCTTTCGCGTTCGGCTTGCCGCCTCAGCGCCTCTCCGGAAGGACCGTCTCCTGCCAGCACGAATATCGCGCTCGGACATACGTCCCGTTGAAACTTAGCGAAGGCGGCAAGCGCTGCCTCTACATTTTTCTCCGGGGCGAGTCTCCCCACATACAATACGACGAACCGTTCAGGCGAGATCCGGTGCCGCAGGAGCAGCGCGTCCCTGTCGACACGCGGATGATACTGCAATGGATCGATTCCGCGCGGCCAAATGGCCATACGCGAAGCTTCCCACCCGCGCTTCTTCAGCTCTTGAAGCGTAGATACGGATGGGACAAAGATCTGCCGGCAATCTTGATGAAACCAACTCATATATCTCCATAACATCTTAACCATCCAATGCAGATTGTAAAACGGTAAATACCTGTCAAAATGTGTATGGTACGAGGCTACGAGCGGAACGTTGTATTTTCGGGCATAGTGAATGCCGCACAATCCAAGGTTAAATGGTGTGGCGACGTGAATCAAAGTCGGTTTAAAAGCATGCAGAGCGCGGCGAATATGAATCGGATTCGGAAGGGCCAGACGGCATTCAGGATAGAGGAAGAAAGGAAGGCTTGCAAATCGTTCTACTGAAGAGGTATTGGCGGCGAGGGACCTTCGTTCGGCTGCGTCAGGTGCAAAAACAATACAAGTCACACCTTTTCGCCGCATAAAATCTACCCATCTCCCAAGTGTTCCTGCGACTCCATTCACATCCGGTTCAAAGGTGTCTGTAAATAGCGCAAGTCTCACAACGATCGCCTCCGTCCGTCCGGCAGAGCAGCGGAGGTCAAGACCGCTTTTCTTCGGATCAGCTTATGGCGATAGTGTAGACGCTCTGTGTTAGCGCCGGATCAACAGAGGTTAAACGGATCGTTAATATACCGATTGCAAATTGTTGACACGGCCCAAACAATACCGTAATAAAATCGAACTGCGAGCAGTTTGTATGCCGAAGGGGAGGATTGCTTATGGATCGAGTGATAAATTGGCTTCAAACTAATGAACATAAGGTTCTGATGTGGGCGAACAGGAGGCCGTTTCATAGAGGAATGTGTATGTGGATGGATCGGTGGCTCAGCTCTGTCACGCATATGGGAGGCGCAACATTCACACTCGCGAGCGCCCTTTTATGCGCTTTGTTTGCGCCGAACCCTTGGCATACAGCCGGTTGGCAATGCGCCGCTGCAGTCGCGGCCAGCCATATTCCGGTTGCCTTCATAAAGCGCAAATACCGCCGGCTCCGTCCTCATCAGGCGATTCCGCATGTTCAGACGGGCCGGAAGCCTTTATGCGATTCTTCTTTCCCCTCAGGCCATACGACCGCTATTTTCGCTTGGCTTACACCATGGCTTATCGCGGATACGGCGCTGCTGCCGGTACTGCTGCCGCTGGCTCTCGTCCTCGGCATTTCCGTAGCTTGGTCACGCATGTATCTCGGGCTGCATTACCCTTCAGACGTCGCCGCCGGTGCGCTGCTCGGCTCGCTCACGTCCTTGGCTGTTTCGTCATTATGGTCTTTGAGCTGAACCTGCTTCTTGGCTTCCCGGTGGTCGCTCAACGCATCCTTGCCGATAACGACTTCCACGCGGTAAATGTTGTTTCCGCGTTCGACGAATTTCGCTTCATATTCGGTCAGAACCAGATCCTCGCGAAGTCCGTCCTTATGCAAGTTCAATGAAATATTGCGCATATGAAGCTCCATATCGGCAAAGCTGTTCAGCGAAAATTCGAACAATGACTGAGAGTCGGTTTTGAAATGAATTTCGCCGCGCTCATTTAAAATCTCCATATATTTTTCGACAAAACGCGAATGAGTCAACCTTCTGCGGGCGTGTTTGCTTTTCGGCCAGGGATCGCTGAAATTCAAGTGAATTCGAGTTATCTCGCAGGGAGCGAACATGTCCTCAATGCTTTCGATATTCGCGCGCAGCAGCGCAAGGTTCCGGGGTTCTCCGCCCTTGTCCGCCCATGCATTTCGTGCCTTCTCGGCGGCACGCCGAATCAATTCGTCGTACATGTCCACGCCGATAAAATTAATATCCGGGTTGCGCACGCTCATATCGCTGATGAAACGTCCTTTACCCATGCCCAGTTCGATATAAATCGGATTTTCATTACCGAAAAACTCCCGCCAGCGGCCTTTGTGCGGAGCTGCATCCAGAACTACCAGTTCAGGCTGCGCCTCCAGACTCTCGCGAATTCCTTTTCTTCCTCTAAGACGCATAGTCGCTCGATTCCTCCACGTATCGTTTACTGTAAGCTAGTCCTTATTGTGCCTAACATCGCAGCGAATGTAAAGTCAAAGCAGCTTGGAGGAACCAGAAGAGCAAAACAAAAAGCCGCAGGCTTATTTCACGCCTTAGGCTCAGATGGTTGTATGGTGCCGCCGCTAGTTGAGCATTTGGCGAGGTACGCCTTGCCCGTTGTCGATTTCGTATGTTTCCTCAAGCGCTTCATTAAGCTTCTTGCGGGCGGAGACCTCAATATTGTGATTTCCGTGGAACCGGATGCCGGCAAGCGCCATCAGTTCTTTTCTGGTTAGTTCAACCGTTACCTTCTCGTCCCCTTGCGGGATTTTTACTTGTGTGCTCATCTCAAATCACCTCACGGTTTTTTTATTACTTTTTCCAGAAAACCGACCAGCTATGACAAGTGATTGAATGATGGTAAAATGAGTGGAAACGTTGATTTGTCGCTCTTTCAATATAACAGGTCATGTAAGGTTTTGCAAGCATTTTTTCGCAATTTAGGCGGATTATTTTCCAGCTAATTGAAGGGTTGTCCATTGCTGCGGCGGCAAAGGATTGTTCCGGACCGGTCAACATCGTAGCGTTCTTTGCAGATTTTCGCTACAATTAAGATTAACGCGAAGTCAGCGACTTTGAAGCATGAGGAGCACGGCGCATGAAAGCAACCATACACGAAGATTCCGCCGTTAAACCCAGATTGTGGGCGGATAAACGGTTCCATACCTGGAATTACGAAATGCGGGAGCAGTTTGGCGGCAAGGTGTTTAAAGTAATGCTCGACGCAGGCTTCACATGCCCCAACCGGGACGGCTCCATCGCCACCGGCGGGTGCACGTTTTGCAGCGCTCGCGGCTCCGGCGATTTTGCCGGCAGCCGGCGTGACGATTTGGTGACCCAGTTCAATAAGATACGGGACCTTCAGCATCAAAAATGGCCCAGCGCGCGCTATATCGGCTATTTTCAGGCATACACGAACACATATGCGCCTGTGGAGGAGCTTCGGGAGTATTACGAAGCAATTCTGAGCCAGCCGGGGGTAGTCGGATTGTCGATCGCGACGCGGCCGGATTGTCTTCCTGATGATGTGGTCGATTATTTGGCCGAGCTGAACGAGAGGACGTATCTATGGGTGGAGATGGGGCTGCAGACGATCCATGAAACGACCTCGCAGCTCATCAACCGCGCTCACGATACGGACTGTTATGTGGATGCGGTTCAGCGCCTCAGAGCGCGGGGCATCCGGGTTTGCGCCCATATCATCTACGGTCTGCCGCAGGAAACGCACGATATGATGCTTGCCACAGGCCGGGCGGTTGCCGGGATGGATGTGCAGGGAATCAAGATCCATCTGCTTCATCTCATGCGCAAGACGCCGATGGTCAAGCAGTATGAGGCTGGACTGCTCCGCTTTCTTGAGCGCGATGAGTACGTCGGTTTGATTGCCGACACGCTTGAGGTGCTGCCTCCAGGGATGATCGTTCACCGGCTCACAGGCGACGCCCCCCGCGACTTGCTTATCGGTCCGATGTGGAGTCTTAAGAAGTGGGAAGTGCTCAACGCGATCGACGACGAGCTGCGCAGGCGCGGCACATGGCAAGGACGTCTGTGGGAGGATCGGTAAAATGGGGTTTCTTTCCGTTCTCAGCATGGCGCATAAGCTGGTGGCCGAGCGGGTCTCTCCGGGCGATACCGTAGTTGATGCGACCTGCGGCAATGGCGTGGACACTCAGTTTCTCGCCGAGCTTGTCGGGCCGCGAGGCCTTGTTTACGCCTTCGACATCCAGGAGCGGGCGCTGGAGCGGACACGCCAAAGGCTGGCTGAGGCACTGGGCGGGGTGAACGTTCAACCGCCCAATCTGTGTCTGGTGCAGGACAGTCATGCCGCAATGGCCTCGCATGTAGCCGCAGGGACGCATGGGCGGCTGGCGGCCGCGATGTTCAACCTCGGTTACTTGCCGGGAGCCGATCCTGCGCTCATAACGAAGACCGAATCAACATTAGAGGCTCTGGAAGCGGCTCAGTCGCTTCTCAGGCCCGGCGGCATCATGACCATCGTGCTCTATCCCGGACACTCCGGAGGTGAATTGGAAGCCTCTGCTGTTGAAGATTGGGCGGCCTCACTCCCCCAATCAAACGGACAAGCGATTCTGTACCGATTCGCGCAAAAACAGGACGCCCCGTTCCTTATCGCGGTTGAGAAGAGACAGCCCCGGCATACATAGCATGTTTTGCTGATAACTTTCGCAGGGAGGAAATAGGATGACGGTACGCAAGCTGGAGCATGTCGGTATAATGGTAAAGGATTTGGAAAAATCGATTTCCTTTTATACGGAAATAATCGGCCTCTCGCACTTATACACGATGACGCATACAAACGGCGTTATCAGGCTGGCCTTTCTGGCTGGGGCTGATGCGCAGGAAACCGAGCTCGAGCTGATCGAAGGTTACAACAGCGGACTTCCGGCCGAAGGTAAAACGCATCATGTTGCTTTTACGGTCGACGATGCCGAAGCGGAGTTCGAGCGAATCAAGGGACTTGGCGTGCCGCTGCGAGACTCGGAAATAACGACGCTCCCCAATGGAGCGCGCTACTTTTTCTTTTACGGCCCTGATGGTGAATTTCTTGAAATGTTTCAACCCGCAGGGAAGTAAACAGACGACAATTGGTAAATAAAAAGGAGAGAGTCATAATGACAAAAGCTTATCCACTTCAATTTAAAGCTGAAATGAAGGAACGAATTTGGGGCGGACGCGCGCTGGAGCAGTTCGGACTGGAACTGCCCGAAGGGCCGATCGGAGAAGGCTGGATGATCGGAGACCATCCCAACGGCACAACAAAGGTAATGAACGGTGAACTGGCGGGACTCGGTCTTGACGACATACGCGAGAAATTCGGCCGGGAATTCTTCGGAACGCAGGGCTTCTCCGAGCGCAACGGGCGATTCCCGCTTCTGATCAAGCTGCTCGACTGCAACGACGACCTGTCGATCCAAGTGCATCCGACCGACTTATACGAAGGCCTGCCGGAGGGAGAGCTTGGCAAGACGGAAATGTGGTACATACTTGACGCAAAGCCGGGGGCGAAAATCATTTACGGACTACGCGACGGTGTCGACCGGTCCGTGCTGTCGGCAGCGATTGCCGAAGGCCGTGTAATGGACTGCTTACAGGAGGTTCCGGTTGAAGCCGGGGACGCTTTCTACATACCGGCCGGCACCGTCCACGCGCTCTGTGCCGGTGTGCTGGTCGCCGAAATTCAGCAGAACTCGGATACGACATATCGCGTGTTCGATTACAACCGACCGGGGCTGGACGGCAAGCCCCGCGAGCTGCATGTTGAAGATTCGCTCAATGTTATTGCCTATGAAGGCGCAGGCGCGACTCGCATGAAGACGGATGGAATCGGCGCGAACGAATGGCTGCGTATAGCGGCATCGCCTTATTTTATCGTCGAGAAGGGGGTTGTTCAGGCACCCTGGCAGCTCTCGACGTCGCCGGAGAGCTTCGTTATTCTCGTCATTGCCGAAGGATCAGGGACATTAGGCTGGGAAGGCGGCAAACAGGATGTGAAGGCCGGAGAGTGCTTCCTGCTCCCTGCGAGTCTCGGCCAATATGAGCTTGACGGCAGAATGACCGTGCTGCGCAGCGTGGCGCCATAGCCGGACGCTCCGGAATCGGCCAAGCACGAAATAGTCTTCGCTATAATCATAAGGGGCTGCGGGGTAAGTAGACATATCTACTACACCTCGCAGCCCCTGCGTTTTTTAGAGTGCACTCCCACCGAACAGAAACCGGTATTCCCAGTGCGTACCTGCGATATCGCTCGTCCGTACGCCGCCGGATTCCTTTGAATAAGTGTGCAAAACTTGCCCGTTGCCAAGGTAAATTCCGACATGCGTTATAGTCTGTGCAGATTTGTCCACGCCTGCGTAGGATGCCGGTTTCGATCCTTTATAGGACATGAAAAACATGAGATCGCCGCGCTTCAACTGATGCCAATCCGTCAATGCGCCGCCCTTTTGCTTAACATATGCCCCTTGCTTGCGGGAGTCTGAAGGCAGAGTAATCCCCGCACCCTCCAGAAATACCGTGCGAACGAAGTCAGAGCAGTCGAACGTTGTTGTGGTATTACGGTCTGAAGAGAATTCATACGGCGTACCCCAGTATTTCATACCCGCCGCGATTACCCGCTCAATTACTGCCGATTGTCCGCCGCTTCCGGCTTCAACGCCGCCGCTGCTGCCGGTTCCGCCGGCCGAGGGAGACTGGCCTGCTCCCATCTGTATGTACTGAGGGCTGGAGCTTACAAATCCTCTGACGCCTTGCGAATCCTGAATCTCAAACCAATACTTATTCGGTTGACCGACGATCTGCACCGATTCGCCTTTGCTCAAATACCGAATGCGCTCAGCACCCGTGGAAGGAGCCCTGCGAAACGACACCGACGCTACGGCAGCTGCATTGCCCGCGGTTTTGATCCCGATATATTTACTGAGGGAGGAGATGTAACCGACCTGCCCCAGACCATCCTGCACCTTGTACCAATAATCGTTGACTTTGTCCAAAATCGCGACATTATCGCCGGCTTTCAAATATTTTAACACGCGGTATGAAGTAGAAGGGCCCGTCCGTAAGCTTACCGTTGCCTTAATTTCCCCTGTCCCCGATGCATCCGCGGCTGCCATGGCCGTCATTGGAATAATAGTGAGAGCGATGAGAATGAGTGCCATAAGTAAAGCTAATCGTTGTTTCATGCTTTGAAACCTCCATGTTCTGTTCTAGTCGGTTAGTCGGCTGTCCCGCTTAATAGGGACGAGCCTTATGAATCTCAGGTAACAAATGGAAGCTCTTGAACACTCCTTTCGGCACCTGTCTTTAGGCGCAATTTAATAATTCCATTGTATGTTCGTCCCGTTACGACACCTATCGTCCGATCGCCTCATTTTCCCATGGCAAACCCAGGATGAATTCCCTATAGCAAGCGTTTTCAGGCCAAAATAAAAATACGTCCCTCCAGGGACGTGAAACATCTCAACTCTATAGCCGGCTTGAACTTCGAGCAGTTTTCTTTGTCAAAAATCCGCGGGTCCCATTCTATGTCTTAGGAACTATTTTCCGCACTTGAAATACAAGACCGGTAATTGTTTCCAAGCCCCACGCAATTGTTTCTTATCATGAACCGGCTTTTCTCAAGCACGACAGCTGCCGTACTGCCGCCATGCCGGTCTCCGCACTGCCTTAAATCCTCAAGAAAAAACAAGCGGACCTCACAATCCCGGTCGCGCTCGCTTATCACCTCGTATGCTTTTCAAAAAAAACGGGTCCCGCTGGTGCAGACCGACTCAAACTCAGTGCGGATCAAACGCCGAAACGGCAATACTGCCCGTTGGCAAGGTTGCATTCGCCCATAAAAGGGTAACGAAATTTCGCGTATATATGAGTGCTCATCGAGATTTACGGGTACCTTGTCGTGTTTCCGACAACTATATGTCTTGCCATGCCGGGACGCCGGTCTCGGGCCCATCAGAGCGGATCTCATCCGTATATTGTCCTTTTTGCGTCACCTTCATGAGAGTATCGTAACGGTTTGTCGCATCAAGAACCGATTGATAATCTTCTTTGTCGACGTAAGGATAAGCGACAATATCACCCGTATGGAAGTACAGATGAAGAGTTGACTCATCCTCATTGTAAGAGCAAAAGGCAATTTGTTTCGATTCCACCGGTAAAAGCATAGAAACGCCTCCTCCATCATGTCGTATTTTCGCCATACCCTTTCGTTCCCCAATCCGTCATTCTTATATTGAAATCACACTCCCTTGTGATTGGTAACATCCTCACGCTTGCGCACAGCTGCAAATGCCCATCAACGGCCTGAACTATCCGCCAATGCTGGGCATTTGTCGCTAATTGGGTAAAGGTCGGACGGGCTATAATATATTCTTACCCGCATTTATACGGGTTTGGAACACCTTGGACGATTTATAACTTGGTAAAATGAGGAAAAATTTTCGGAGGCGGGGCTTTGGGGCACAACAGTAAACGCATTCAGCCCTCAGTTGCATAATATATGCCGATTGAGCTTTGTTTTAGAATCACCGACAGCAGCAATATGTCTAAAAATCAAAAAAAACCGGCGTCCCGGACGCCGGTTTTATTCAATAATTTTGCAGCTTGCACGTTTTTTGACGATGGTTGATTCAATCATACTGCAGCATGGACGTTGTCTTAACGACCTGTGATACAATGATTTTGCAGCTTACGTCTTCTTACCGTCGGCCCGGCAGCTGTTCAATGAGCCCGAGCGGCTCTACGTGAACATGGACGCTCATAATGTTATGCTTGCGCTCCATTCTACGTTCGATCTCGTCGCTGATCCGGTGACTCTCGACAAGCGATAAATTTGGATCGACCTGTACGACAACGTCGATCAAGACATTGCTTCCATGTACGCGGGCCTTTATATCCTTAATGGAGCGCACACCCTTGGTATGTTCGATTGTACCGCGCAGCGAACGCAGATCCTTCTGATTGAACCCGTCGGTCAATGCATGTGTCGAGCTGTAAAATATTTCCCAGGCGGTCTTGCAAATAATAAGGCCGACGGCCAGTGCAGCCACCGGGTCCAACCATGGCATACCGAGCCGAGCGCCAATAATACCTACTGCCGCGCCGACGCTTACCAGCGCGTCGGACAGGTTGTCTTTGGCCGCCGCCATAAGGGCGTGGTTATTTATCCTTTTGGCCAGCCTGCGGTTATACAGGTACACCCCGGCCATCGCAACTGCAGAGCCGAGCGCTACCCATACCGATAGCAAACCGGGAGCGGCTCGATCGCCCGCAAATAACGATTGCACCGCGCTAATCAACACCTGCAAACCTACCGTGGCCATAATGAAGGAGGCAATCAGCGCAGCAATCGTCTCTGCGCGAAAATGTCCGTAAGGATGATCTTCATCCGGCGGCTTTTGCGAAATGCGCAGTCCGATCAACACCGCCGTTGAAGCAATGATGTCCGTCAAATTATTGAAGCCGTCGGCAACCAGCGCAGCGGATGCAAAGCCGTATCCGGCTGCAAGCTTACATCCCGACAACACAATATAAGCGCCGATGCTGACCCAGGCTCCTTTTTCCCCTTGTCTGATTTCCTGATACTGATCCAACAGGTCGCGCACCCCTTTCTTATGTAAATGCGGCAGAGCCGCAGTACGCTGCTCAGGCTCACGTTACCCGTATCATACTAAATCATAATCGTGTGGGTCTAGAGAAACAGTGTTGGCAAAGGCGTCACTTTTATGCCGCCGCGCAACTTGTTTGAGCGTGCTCAAAACAAGCTTGCGTCCAATACTCGGCTTCCTAGCGTGTGTAAACAAGCTTGCACCTGCTGCCCGAAACAAGCTTGCGTCCATCCCCGGCTTCCGTTGTTGTCTTTTGTTCGACCAATCAACAATGTCCTCAAGACTGGTTCGGGCTGCGACCCGATACCCGTTCCTTTTGCCTCCCGGCGTAATTACGACCATTCCCATATAAGGTAGTTCATTTCCCCTTCGATTATCATGATTAGTGTGCAGCTTGCCCCGGTTTCTATTCTAATTGAGTGCTATTTTTGTTTCTCATCAAGTTCTGAAAGATGGGAGCAAGGCAAGACAAAAGGGTTACTTGGAATATGGTGTTAATTTGAGAGCTTCATTGGTCAAATAGCGTTTATTCAAACCGATATTTCGCTGAATAGCAAAAAACCCGCTGGATGCGGGTAATGGCAATAATGGATGCCTATTTTTCAATTAATGCTGCTGCATAAATTCCCCTGTCCTCCGGCCTTGATGTCCGGCCTTTTTTTTGAAGACCGCCTTTTGCAGCACCAGCGGCAGCCCGCCAATAATAAACAGATATCTCATATCGATTACTTTCTTCATCAGCACGGCGAATTTCCCGGTCACCTTCCATTGCTTAATGACTCCGACCGCTTCTCCTTTGCCGAGTGAAGCTACCGTTCCTTTATCGTCATACTCAAAGCTGCGCAACGGCCGGCTTCGGACATCATTAATTAAGTTCGCGGCCACGTTAAACCCTTGCTGGACGGCAATTTGCGCGCTCGCCGGATATGGCTTGCCTTCACCGTTCAACACAGCCGAGCAATCACCGGTAATATAAACATCCGGATATTGCAGCGAGCGCAAATATTCGTCCACTTTCACCCGGCCTCGGGTCGTGTCAAAGCCGGCCTGCTCCAGCAGGGTGTTGCCTCTTATGCCGCCTGACCAGACAACCATTCCCGCTTGAATAAACTCATCGTTACTCAACAAAACACCGTCCCGGGTAATCTCTTTTATCGATGTTGAAAGTTTATAAGTTACACCTTTGCGGCGGAGCACATTCATGCCGTACTGAGCCATATCTGCCGGGAAACCGGGTGGAAGCGCGGCAGGGGCCGCTTCAACATTGTAAATTCGCACAGATGAACGTTCCACTCCGTATTCCTTGCATAAAGCCGGTATTCGGTCGGCCAGCTCACCGACGAACTCCGTACCGGTAAAGCCCGCTCCTCCGACCACAAAAGTCAAATAATCGCCGCTGTGAGGCTCTTCCTGGAATTTCGCGAACATCGACTCAATCTGCCGCCGAATCAACCGAACGCTGTTAATGCTGCGGATCGCCATAGCGTATTCCTTCAAGCCTGGAATACCGAACGTCTCCATCTCACTGCCAAGGCCGACTACCAGGTAATCGTACGAGATAATGCCGTCCTCCAAAACAACGCTTTTTTCCTCCGGCTTGATTTGCAGCACGGTCGATTTGACGAATTTTACCTTGCTCTGATTCAGAAGATTGTTGATCGGCACTCGTGCATTGTCGGGATGATCCGTACCTGCTGCAGGCATATGCAGATGAGTTGTGATGAAATGATAGCTATGCTTATTGACCAGCGTCACGTCCAATTCGTTGTACCTCAATTTTTTCTGCAGCCGAATTGCCGTGACTAACCCACCGTACCCCGCTCCAAGAATAACGACCCTCGGTACCTTTTTCATGGTTTACCGCCCTCCGCCTAGTTTTATATTGTGAATTTAATCACAAATACTTCCAAAGAAATAATTGTGAAATTAATCACAATATCCCTGAAAAAAAAACACTCGTGAATCAAATCTGAGTTTCTAGGTTAAATGAAAGGTTTTTTTGTGAAATAAATCACATTGTTTACTTATCACCATTATATGCAAAGCTTCTCAACTTGTAAACGACATTCGCATAAAAGGCGCTGTTTTCTTGAAATATAATAAAAGACCGCTCATAATAACAAGCGGTCGACAAAGCCTGTGATGCTATTTACGCCCGGAACCCGGCGCGGCATGTCACATTGATTCATCGTCATCAGCCGGGCTTCCGCCGGTCAGCCTGCCGCCGCAAGATATGCAATGCTTGGCGGAGAGCTCATTCTCGGTAGAGCAATGACTGCAGATGACACGGATTTCGGCGACAGTAGAATCAGGCTTTGGTTCGTCGGGAAACTGCGTGCCACAATCCGGGCAGAAGCGGGCGTTAAGCGGGACCACTTTAGCGCACGTCGGGCATGTTTTCTCGAATCGGATATTCTTGATTCTTTCCTCCATAAATTGAATTTCGGTATGCACCTCATCCAGCTGCCTGCAGTAGTTTACGACTGCTTCCTCGGATTCCGCTATATTGCCGGCCTGATGGGATTGGTAAATCGATGCCCCGATTTCATAGAGCAGTTTATCCATATCCTTCTCTTTACCGGATATTTGTGCCTTAAGCTTTGTGATTTCCACTGTTTGCTGCGCTTTCCTGGCAGCCTCGGATGCGCTTTGCTTTACTTTATCGAATAAGGACATGGTGGTTCGTCTCCTTTATGATGGTCGTTCTTGGTATGCACTTATTTTAACACAGGAAGGGCACGTACTGCTTGCCGGGCGAAGCGGGTGACCCCAGCTTATTTTCGGGCACACGAAAAGGCGGTCGCTTTACGGGTTAATCTCCGGAAAGTGACCGCCTCAAGCTATATAAAATCCTTAAGCCGCCTTCTTATTCCGCCGGGTACATCCGCTCGCGCAGCGCTTTAATCTCCGCGCTTTCGAGGTATTCATCATACGACATTATTCGGTCGAT
Source organism: Paenibacillus sp. sptzw28 (assembly GCF_019550795.1). Classification (NCBI taxonomy): domain Bacteria; kingdom Bacillati; phylum Bacillota; class Bacilli; order Caryophanales; family Paenibacillaceae; genus Paenibacillus; species Paenibacillus sp. sptzw28. Next base: position 1,724,500 of record NZ_CP080545.1, on the reverse strand, counting down.
GATTCCGTTTGGAGTTATTTCAATAATGCGGTTCGCAATCGTTTGGACGAACTGATGGTCATGCGAGGTGAAAATGAGTGTTCCGTCAAAATCGATGAGACCGTTATTAAGCGCCGTGATCGACTCCAGATCAAGATGGTTTGTCGGTTCATCCATCAGCAGTACGTTGGCGCCCGACAGCATCATCTTCGACAGCATACAGCGAACCTTCTCGCCCCCCGACAGTACGCTGGCTTTCTTGAGCGCTTCGTCGCCCGAGAAAAGCATCCGCCCCAGGAAGCCGCGAATGAAGCTCTCGTCCTGATCCTTCGAGTATTGGCGAAGCCAGTCGACCAGGTTCATTTCGACGCCTTCAAAGAATGCCGCATTATCCTTCGGAAAATAAGCCTGAGTTGTCGTAATGCCCCACTGGAAGGTGCCGGCATCGGCTTCCAATTCGCCAGTAAGCAGCTGGAACAAAATCGTCTTAGGCAGCGTGTTCGGTCCAACGAGAGCGATTTTGTCGCCTTTATTGATTGTCAGCGTCAAGTTGTCAATCAGCTTCTCTCCGTCGATCGCTTTCGTCAAGCCTTCAGTGAGCAGCAGCTGTTTGCCCGCTTCGCGTTCCGGCTTAAAGTTGATAAACGGATATTTGCGGTTCGACGGACGAATATCGTCCAGCGAAATCTTGTCGAGCAGCTTCTTCCGGGAAGTTGCCTGCTTGGACTTGGATTTGTTGGCGCTGAAGCGTTGAATGAACGCCTGAAGCTCCTTTATTTTGTCTTCCTTCTTCTTGTTCGCATCCCTCATAAGCGTCAGAGCCAACTGACTCGACTCGTACCAGAAGTCGTAGTTGCCGACGTACAGCTGGATTTTACCGAAATCAATGTCCGCGATATGCGTACAAACCTGATTAAGGAAGTGCCGGTCATGGGATACGACGATAACGGTGCCTTCATAGCCGGCGAGGAAATCTTCCAGCCAATGAATCGATTCCATATCCAGATGGTTGGTAGGCTCATCGAGCAGCAATATCTGAGGGCTGCCGAACAGCGCCTGCGCAAGCAGCACCCGGACCTTCTCGTTACCGGAAAGCTCCGCCATCATTTTGTCATGCATTTCCGGCGGAATGCCAAGACCATTGAGCATGCCGGCCGCTTCGGACTCCGCTTCCCAGCCGTTCATATCGGCGAACTCCGCTTCAAGCTCGCCCGCCCGCATGCCGTCTTCATCGGTAAATTCCGCTTTGGCGTAGATTGCATCTTTCTCTTTCATTACCTCATAGAGCTTCTTATGGCCCATGATAACGGTCTCGAGCACGCGGAACTCATCGTATTCGTAATGGTTCTGCTTGAGCACGGCGAGCCGTTCGCCCGGCGTAATATGGACTTCGCCGCCCGTCTGCTCGACCTCTCCCGATAATATCTTCAGAAAAGTAGATTTGCCTGCTCCGTTTGCTCCGATCAGACCATAGCAATTGCCAGGCGTGAACTTGATATTTACATCTTCAAATAGCGCCCGCTTACCGTAACGAAGCGTAACGCCGCTTGTGCTAATCATTGTGTGTGATCCCGTCCTTCACTCAAAAATCTTGTTCATCACACCATTATAGCATAACGACGCGAATTATTCCCACGTCAGCTTCACTTCGCCGCCCGTTTTCGACGATTCGTAAATGGCATCCAAAATCCGGTTATTGGTATAGCCCGAGAGCGCAGTCGTGATCGGCTCCTTGCCTTCCCGGATACATTCGAGAAAATGCTTGCTGAGAAGCGTCCGGGAATCTTCTCCTTCTAGCGGAGCAAGCGAAGATTCAATAATGATATTACCTTCGTGGGACACCAGCTTGCCGGTGCTGCCCACCATTGATCCCCCGCCCTCGGTACCCATCAAATATACGAAAGGATCTTCGGATAGCCCGGCGGTGTGGGCCGCCCAGCTCACTTCCAGAGACAGCGTCGCGCCATTGTCGAATTTTATGAGCGCAGAAGCAAGATCCTCCACGTCGTAGTAGCCTTCCCAATTTGGCGTGCCCCAGTTGCCGATGCCCTGCCGTCTCGGTCCGAATTCCGCATAAGTCGAGCCGAAAACGGAAACCGGCTTTGGATTCCCCATCAGGTAAAGGGTCAGATCGAGCATATGTACGCCGATGTCGATCAGTGGGCCCCCGCCTGATTCTTCCATGCGGGTAAACCAGGAGCCCCAGCCCGGAATGCCTTTCTTGCGCAGCCAGCCGGTCTTGGCATTATATATAGTGCCGAGTTTGCCGTTCTCGATTTCCTGTTTCAGCGCGCGGGACAGACCTTCCCAGCGCATTTGATGCGCCATCATCAGAACTTTGCCCGATTTCTCCTTGGCTTCGAGGATTTGACGCGCTGAATCGGAGTTGGTCGACATCGGTTTCTCCAGCAGAACATGTTTTCCCTGCCCAAGCGCTTCAATCGCCAGCGGCGCGTGAAATTTATTGGGAACCGCGATAACAACCGCGTCGATGCCCGGGTCCAGCAGCAGCGCTTCCGGAGATTGATGAACCTGCGGAATACGGTGTTCCTCGGCACGCTGCTGTGCAAGCGGAAGGAACGTGTCTGTAATGGCGGCTACGACCGCACCTTCAAGCTTGCTGAATGCGCCCATATGTGCATTGCCGATGGCGCCTGCGCCGATAATGCCGATTCTGACGGATTGACTCATAATGATCGGTAGACCTCCTCGTTTGTTTACTTCCAGTTATTGATTGTTTCGTTCATTTTATCTATGGCTGCTTTCCTGCTATTTTGCAGTATATACAATGCAGATGAATGATAACAGACCTTCAAGTGGCGATTTATCACTCCGATTTTGGCATCAGCCCCGCCCGCACTAGTGCAATAAGTGATCTCGATATCTTGGCCTTCCTGCTATCTGGACAACCAAAGGCGCATGAGAGCAAGCAGCTGATTCATATCAATGGGCTTGCTTATATAATCGGATGCTCCGGCCTCCAAACATTTCTCACGATCCTCCTTCATCGCCTTTGCCGTCAGTGCGATGATCGGCAGCCGTTCAAGCTTAAGAACCTGGCGGATATTGCGCATCGTTTCATATCCGTCCATAACCGGCATCATGATGTCCATCAGGACTAGATCAATATCGGTTTCTTTGTCTAACAGATCCAAGCATTCCCGGCCGTCATGGGCGGCAAGAACGGTAAATCCTTCGCTCTCCAGCGCGCTCTTAAGCGCGAATACGTTGCGGATATCTTCATCGACGATCAGCACCTTGTTCTTCTTGAAGCCCTCGGAAGCGGGGTAGACGGAAGTAAAGCTGACGTGGCTTTCTTCTCCCGCCGCACATTCCGATTGCGCGATCAAGTGCTCGTTCACTTCTTCTTCAAGGGACGGAATCACCAGTGTAAACGTACTTCCCTCGCCTTCAACGCTCTTCACGTCTATACGGCCGCCAAGCAGGCCGGCGAGCTCTCTGCTGATCGACAACCCAAGTCCGGTGCCGCCATATTGGCGGCTGGTTGTCCCGTCAGCTTGTTGAAATGCCTCAAATATTAGCGCCTGCTTCTTTCTGGAAATGCCAATTCCCGTATCGGTGACGGAGATTGCCAGCACGTTGGACGGCTTTCGCGGCCAGGAACCGAACATTTCGCTCGTCAGCTCCGCGGCTGCCATACTGATGTTGAGAACGACTCCGCCGCTGCGTGTAAACTTAAATGCATTGGAGAGCAGATTTTTTACAATTTGCAGAAGACGCTGTGTATCGGTATAGAACAGCCGGTCGATATCGGGATCAAGCAGAATCGAGAATGTCAGCCCTTTCCGCTCGGCGATCTGCGAGAATTGATGATTTAAAATGGAAGGCAGTTCGGTTATGTTCATCGCTTCTATAAACACATCCATTTTACCCGACTCTACCTTGGACAAATCCAATATATCGTTAATCAGATTGAGCAAATCTTCTCCCGCCGAATAAATGACCCGTGCGTACTCCTGTTCTTCGGGAGTGTGGGTACCGCTCCGGTTCTCAGCAAGCATCTGGGATAAAATGAGCATGCTGTTAAGCGGCGTGCGCAGCTCATGGGACATATTCGCCAGGAATTGGGATTTGTACTGAGAGCTTTGCTCGAGCTGCTCCGCATGCTTCTCGAGTTCACTTCTCGTCTTCTCCAGTTCCCTTGATTTCTCTTCCGCGTAACGGTTCTGCTCCTCCAGATGCTCATTCGCGATTCGCAGTTCTTCCTGCTGGGATTGTAATTCTTCTGACTGAAGCTGCAGCTCTTCGGTCAATAACTGAGAGTCCTTCAGCAATCTTTCGATTTCCATCCGGCTCTCCACACTGTTGACCGCCGTGCCAAATGTCTTAAGAATATTTTCCAGAAGCAGCCGGTGTGAATCGGTGAACGTTTCCAGGGTCGCAAGCTCTATGACTGCAGCAACCTCGCCTTCAAATTCGGCGGGCACGATCAAAGTCCGGGTCGCGCCTGCTTCTCTCGAACTCGAACCATCTTCCGGGATCTGGTCGATCTGAATAGGGGTTCGGTCCTTAGCGCACTGGCCGATAAGGCCCTCACCCAGACCAAAGCTATCGGCGCCAACGTCGGCTCCGCTGGAGGTAAAAGATGCGAATTTCACCATTCTCACCTCGTCTTCCTGGCGCGAACGGACGTAAACTACTCCGTAAGAGGCATTCAGCATGGGGGAAATTTTCCCGATGAAAAGCTTTGCCAAGGTCTGAATATCCGATACCCCTTGATACATGCTGACGACTTCCGTGAGCCTGGACTGCATCCAGTTCTGCCGCTCCTGCGACTCAAGCAGCCTATTGGTAGCCAAGGCAAGGTCGCGAATCTCATCCTTCGTCGTGACTTCGATTCTGCGCTTCAAATCCCCGCCGGACGAGGCAATTTCCGATATCGTCTTGGTGACTTCCTTGATTGTATTGACAATGGACCGGGAAATAAAGATAGCCGCCAGGACCGAAATAATAGAAACGGCGATAAGCAGGACGAACATGCCTATTTTCAAATATCGGTTTTGCGCGTCCAGTCGGTCTGCCCGGTTTTTGGTCAGTAGTTTCTCGGCGTTGCGAAAATCCTCGAACTGAGTACGTATAAGATCCATATCTTTTTTGCCCGGGTCCGTTTTAAAATAATCGAAGATTTCCGACGTCTTGTTTTCCTTCTTGAGCGCTATCGTAGGCTCGCCGGCAACCCGGATCCAGTGCTCAAGGTTGACCTTCAACGTCTCCAGCTTCTTCTGCTGCTCCGGATAATTGGCTACAAGCTCGTAAAGACGGTTATATTCATTCTCCCAATCCTTTAGTGCCGCGTAATACGGCTCCAGATAGCTGGTATCTCCTGTGATGATATAGCCCTGCTGGCCGGTCTCCATATCGAGGAAGTCTTTTTCGATAAGGTTGGTTAAATTATGGACCTCCACGTCATGCTCCGAAATGAAATCGATTTCGTTCTGCAGTGACGATATTCGGCCCGATACGATGAACACCGATACGGCGAGGCATAGAATAACGACAATATAACCGATGAAAATCTTCGATCGAATGCTTCGTCCTATGTTAATCATCATTATGTCGGCTCCTACCTTGAGTGAAATGGAAATTGGATCTTTGTCATCGGACAGCCAGGTACTTCTTCCTAAATAATAACCTATTTTTTTAATGGAAGCCATTTGCCAAGTCGGCTGTTTGTGATGACCCGGATAATTAGTTACACTGGTAGTTGAAGGACCAAAGGATCGGAGGAATTGTCATGAAGTTGTTATCGATTGAGCCGACTCCAAGCCCGAATTCGATGAAGCTTAATGTGGATGAAAGGCTTGCCGCGGGCCGGCGAGTCAGCTATACGCGGGACAATGCCGCCGGCGCGCCGGAGCCGCTGCGCGGGCTGCTGGCGATCGAAGGCGTGCGCGGACTGTTCCGCACGGCGGATTTTATCGCGCTCGACCGCAAGCCGGGCGCGGATTGGGGGCGAATTCTGGCAGCTGCGCGCGCCCTGCTGCAAAATGGAGAAGAGGGATCGGCCGCGTCCGATTCGGCTGTGCCGCAGGAGCACTTCGGCGAAGCGCACGCATTCGTGCAGCTGTACCGGGGTATCCCGATGCAGGTTCGCGTCCGATTCGGAGACCGCGAGGTCCGGGCTGCCATGTCAGACCGGTTCACGCAAGCGGTGACGGCTGCGGCCGCCTCGTCTATGATCCGCGAGCGCAAGCTCGAAGAGCTCGGGGTTCGCTACGGCGAGCCCGAGGAGATCGCCGCTGAGCTTGTTAAGGAACTGGAAGCCGCTTACCCACAGGAGCGGTTGAATGAACTCGTCACCGTCGCCGCCTCACAGGGCACAGGTGACGAAAGCGGCCAGCCCCCCGCACCCGTACGTCCCGCGCCGCTGACGGTAGAGCAGCTCGCGGCACGGCTGCGCTCGCCGGAGTGGAGCGACCGGTATGAGGCGCTGTCGCGTACATCGCCGGAACCTGATATGCTTCCGCTGCTGGCAGAAGCGGTTCACGACGATAATGTCTCTATCCGGAGACTGGCCGTCGTCTACCTCGGCGAGCTTCGTTTGCCTGAAGCAATGCCGCTCCTGTTCGCGGCGCTCCGCGATTCGTCGGCCTCCGTGCGGCGAACCGCAGGCGACACTCTGTCCGATCTGGGCGATCCGTCGGCCGTCGGCCCGATGATCGAAGCACTGCGCGACCGCAATAAGCTTGTCCGCTGGCGAGCGGCACGTTTTCTCTATGAGGCCGGGGATCATTCGGCGTCGGAAGCGCTGCGCGAAGCGTCGGAAGACCCGGAATTCGAGGTCAGCCTGCAGGCCCGGATTGCGCTTGAGAGGATCGAACGCGGCGAAGAAGCTGCCGGCTCGGTGTGGCAGCAGATGACGTCGCGCAAACGCGAAGCCGGAAGCGAGTAGAAAATCCTGTAATGAAAAACAAGCTGCCTTGGCGGATATTACCGCTTTGGCAGCTTAATAAATATCAGCCGCTGACATTAGCGGCCGGGTATGGTTTGACCCAATCATGGTCAACCTGCATTTGCTTATCGCTTTTCAAGAAATAATTGTAGCTCACTGCGCCCGGCCTGTCAGGCGTCGGATCGTCCCACGTGGCATCCAGATGGTACCACTCCGACCCCAAACGAACCAGGTTCCACACATGGCTGCCTGAGCTGACGCTTCCTTCGATGATGCGGGACTCGATACCCGCCGTTTCCAGCATTCTATACATAAGAAGCGAATAGCCTTGGCATACGGCCTGACCGGATTTTACCGCGTCATATGCGGTATATCGCTCCAGCGATTGGTCGTAAGCAACGTTCATTACGATCCAGTCATGGATCGCTTTGATTTTGTCCCGCTGTGACATGGACGGTTTAATAATCGTGAAGAGCACGGCGCTGACCTTCTCCTGCACCTTCTTGTTCTCAGCCGCGGACTCGCGGTATTGAACGGAAACTTTAATGTCGGCGGTCGAGCCCCAGGTTCGTATCGTGTATATATAGGAATCGACTATGTATGCGATATAATCGTCCGCTGCAAACACTTCCTTCAGCAGCCTGCCGATATTAGCCGACAACTGTTGTTTATCTCCGGAGTAACCGACGGCAATATCGGTCTTCTGCAGCATAACCTGCTTCTGCAATTCGTCTTCAAGCTCATTCAGAGAGGAAACACTCGATGCTGCTTTCGCTTGTACAAAGCTGAAATCCCACTTGATTGCAAAAGCGAGCAGCACTACGAGTATGCCGGCCAAGCTTATTAGTTTGCCCATACCTCGTCTCCCATTTGATCCAGTTTGTTCCATTATAACGAAAGCCTGTTTTGGAATAAAGCACTCCCGGGAAAAATACTAAAAAGCCCGGACGTACCGGGCTTTAATAGAGTACTATGATTAACTTGGCGGTCAAGCAATTCTCTTACGTATATAACCGGAGATCATGTCAATCACGGTTACCATCACAATAATACCAAGCAGAATGATGCCGACGCGGTCCCAGTCGCGGCTGCTAAGGGCAAAAATCAACGGGGTGCCGATCCCGCCCGCTCCAATGACACCCAGTATGGTCGCTGAACGGACATTGATTTCAAACCGGTATAAGGAGTAGGAAAGAAATCCCGGCAGTACCTGCGGGATAACCGCGAACCAGAGAATTTGCAGACGGTTGGCCCCGGTAGCTATTAAAGCCTCAGTCGGTCCCGTATCCATATTCTCCACTTCTTCCGAAAACAGCTTGCCCAGCATACCGATGGAATGAAGCCCAAGCGCCAACGCTCCGGCGAAGGAGCCGGGTCCCACGGCTTTAATAAATAATATCGCCATAATAATTTCCGGAAACGTACGGATGAAGCTGAGCAGAAATTTGCCCGCACCCGATATCGTTTTGTGCTTGCTCATGTTGGCAGCCGCCCAGAATGCGAACGGGACACAAAGGAAGCTGGAAATGAACGTGCCCAGTACGGCTATTGCCAGTGTGTCAAGCAAACCCCTGAGCAAATCTTCTCCATCAGGCAAATAGACGTAGCCCCAATCCGGCGAGAAAATTCCGCTCGCGATTGAGCGCGCAATTTGCCCGGCCGTTTCTTTCAAACCTGTGAACGGAATTCCGGTAAACGTCCAGATATATATAAGCGAGAGCGCAATATAGACGAACCATCTTTTTTTCATTGTCATAATAATTTCTCCCGCAGCCTCGTACTTGTATAATCGATCACCAAGACGACCGCCAGCGTGAAAATAATGATGGTGTTGGTTTTGTCATACTCGAGAAATCCGAGCGTTTTCTCGTAGTAATGACCGATTCCGCCTGCTCCGACCAGTCCCAGCACCGCAGCAGCCCGAACGTTGATTTCGAACGCATACAAGACATATGAAATAAAATTCGCCATTACTTGAGGTACTACGCCGAATACAATCCACTGTATCTTATTGGCTCCGACCGACGTCATCGCCTCGAGCGGTCCTTGATCGATTGTTTCTATGGATTCAAACGTTAATTTGGCGATAAGACCCAATGAAAACAAGGTCAAGGCAAAAATACCGGGCAGCGGTCCCAAACCGAAGACGGCGACAAAGATAGATGCAAGCAGCAAATCGGGAATGGTCCGGATCAAATTCAGCACGAGTCGAACAGGGTAAAAGAGCCACGGCATTCTCACGATATTTCTTGCCGACAGGATTGCGACCGGTATAGCCAGGATGGCGCCGAACGTCGTCCCTGCGATCGCCATACGAATCGTTTCCAGCATCGCATCTACGATATTGTCGAAATAGCTCCACCTCGGCGGGAACATTTCCCCAAGCAGATCCATCATATTTGGAAGCCCGGAGATTAACTCTCCCAGTGAAGAGTCCGTACGGGCTGCGCTGCCCCAGATCAGAAGAATAATGAGAACAGCCGTCAAATAATGCTTGATCTTACCGGGCGGTTTCGGTAATTTTCTCTCATCGGCAGGATTCATAAATCAGGCTCCCCGAGCAGCTCGTCCGATTTGATCGGGCGTCCGTATATTTCCGCAAAACGCTCGTCCGTCGCTTCCGAAACCGGCCCGTCAAAGACCACCACACCTGAGCGCAATCCGATAATTCGGGTTGCGTATTCTCTGGCCAAATCGATATAGTGAAGATTCACAATGGTTGTTATGCCAAGCTCAAGATTGATCTTCTTCAGGTCATCCATAACTTGTTTCGTGGTGAGCGGATCTAACGAAGCAACCGGTTCGTCGGCCAGGATAATCTTCGCTTCCTGTGCCAGCACCCGGGCAATCGCCACGCGCTGCTGCTGCCCGCCGGACAGCTGATCCGCACGGGAGTATGCTTTCTCCGCAATATTGACGCGCTCCAAAGCCCGGAAAGCCAAATCCATATCGGCTTTCGGAAATAGGCCGAAGATAGTGCGCAGAGTCGAATGGTAGCCCACTCTTCCTGCCAGAACGTTCCTTAATACCGATGAACGCTTCACGAGATTAAAGCTCTGGAAGACCATCCCGATGCCGCGGCGGATTCGGCGCAGTGCGGCTCCTTTAGCTTTCGTGATGGAATGTCCGTCAATGACAATCTCCCCGCCCGTAATCTCGTGCAATCGGTTGATGGAGCGAAGAAGCGTTGATTTGCCGGCGCCGGACAATCCGACTATAACGACAAATTCGCCTTTGCCGATATTCAGGCTGATGCCGTTCAGACCTTTGGTTCCATTCGGATAGGTCTTGGATACATTGCGAATTTCGATCACTGGTTCAATCATCCCTTTGATGTGAGTTAAACAAAAACAGCCGGTACGAATAATAAGTACTCGACTGGCTAGCCCCGGTACTTGCGATGGGTGCTCCCGTTGCCCGGCTTCTTTCCTCAGCATAAAGCTTAAGGAAAAGCCGACAAAAGTCGCACCCATTCGCAGCACCTACACTGTATATAAAAGAAACGTGTTACTCGGTTTTCACTTTTTCCCCGTATTCGCGGACAATATTAAAGACACTGTCGTCCGACTTGACGTAACCCTCATGCGAGTATATTTCCTTGATTATCGCATGACCTGCCTCGTCTTTTCCGATATCGATAAAGGCGTTCTGAATTTTTTCAACCCATGCAGGGTCCATATCGGAGCGCACCGATATCGTGTCATTCGGAATTTTATCGGTAAAGGCAAGGACTCTCGTATCATCAAATACTTTCGGATAATCTTTAAGGACGACATTCCGGGCATCCTGGAACACAGCGGCAGCATCCACATCGCCGTTAAGCAGCGCGATAACGGCTTGATCATGACCTTTAACCGTTACAGGAACAACATCCTTCGACGGGTCGATCCCTGCATCCATAAGCGCAACGGCAGGCCATACATATCCGGCTGAGGATGTAACGTTCTGGAAGGCGATCTTCTTGCCTTTCAAATCGGCAAGGCTCTTGATATTGGAATCTTTCTTTACAATAAACATGGATTTATAGAAATCAACGAGATCTGTTGTCGGTTTGCCGGTGTTATCGTCCACTCCGAAGCGCTGCGCCTGGAGGATGACCTGAGCGGCTCCTTTATCTTTTGCCAGTACATATGTAGTCGGGGGAAGAAAGCCTACGTCCACTTTCTTGGAAGCCATCGCTTCAATAACTACGTTATAATCGGTAGATACGCTGACCTTTACCGGAATGCCAAGTCGGTCGCTCAGTAATTTCTCGAGCGGCTTTGCTTTAGCTTCAAGCGTGTCCGCGTTCTGGGAAGGCACGAATTGTACCGTGAGTGTCTCCGGGACATATCCGGCCGGTTTAGTGCCGGAATCCGCGCTTTTATTGGTGCCCGTATCAGCCGCTCCGCTGCCTTCGTTGGTTTTACTGCCGCATGCGCTGGCAATCAAGAGAATGACTAACAAGGGAAGCAGGATCTTCGTGAATTTGTTTAACATTGGTTGCCCTCCACTTTATCTTTGTATTTTTACCCCTATGAATATATCACATCAACCATTCTCTAGTTGTGATTTAATTGTTATAATAGCATGAATATTTTGTAAATAATAGTCTGCCTTTGTTCTTTTTTGTTGCCGACCTGCTATGATGAAACGAGCTGAAAAATGTCGAACTGGAGATGATGATCGGTTGAGAACGGAAACAATCACCCTGCTTGTAACGAGCGACATTCACGGGCATATCCACCCGACGGACTATCGAAATGAGGGAGAACGGAATCTAGGCCTCGCAAAACTGTCTACGGTAATTGAACGGGAGCGTAGAAGAGATCCTTCCTTACTCCTGGTTGATAATGGAGATCTGCTGCAGGGAACGCCTCTGACGTACCATTATGCCAAATATGACAGAACCGGCGTTCATCCCATGGTAGCTGCCCTGAATCATCTTCGATACGATGCCGCCGTAATTGGAAATCATGAATTCAATTATGGAGCGGAGGTTCTTCGCAGGGCAGTCCGCGATTCGGAGTTTCCGTGGTTGTCGGCCAATATAACGGATGTCGATTCCGGTGAGCCGGCGTTCGGCAAGCCTTACCTGATCAAAGAGATCGATAATAAGATAAAGGTTGCCATTCTGGGTCTTACCACACATTACATTCCGAACTGGGAGCATCCTGTACATATCAAGGAGTTTAAGTTTCATGACGCATTGGAAGCGGCGAAGGTCTGGGTATCGTACATTCGAAGAACAGAAAATCCGGATGTGATGGTCGTAAGCTACCACGGCGGGTTTGAACGCGATCTCGAAACCGGGGAAGCGACAGAAGCGTTAACAGGCGAAAACCAAGGATACGCGCTGTGTACGGCTATGGAAGGTATCGATGTGCTCTTGACCGGGCACCAGCATCGGGCGTTAACAGGCGAAGTTAACGGGATAGCGGTTCTGCAGCCAAACTTCAACGGTCAAGCGATAGGAAAAATCGAAATCGTTTTGGAAGAAAGCAAGGGTAAATGGAGTATTGGGCGGAAAACGGCCGAGCTGCTCGTTCCGGATAACAGCATTCGGGCGGACCAAGAAATAATCTCTATCTCCGCGGAGCAAGAGAAGCGGACGCAGCTATGGCTGGATCAACCAATAGGAATCGTGACCGGTGAAATGAATTTAAGAGACCCGCTGGAAGCCCGGATCCGGGACAATCCATTTGTCGAGTTCATCAACCGGGTTCAAATGGAAACGGCGGCAGTCGGCATCTCCAACACCGCTCTGTTTACCAATGATTCGCCGGGGTTTCACGAGGAAATCACAATGAGAGATATCGTATCCAACTATATCTACCCGAATACGTTGAAGGTGCTGCGGGTTACCGGACAGGACATTAAGGACGCACTGGAGAAGTCGGCGGGGTACTTCATGCTGACAGGCACCGGCCATCTTACGGTCAACCCTGTTTACATCGAACCCAAGCCCCAGCACTATAACTATGACATGTGGGAAGGCATCGATTACGAAATCAAAGTTTCCAATCCTATAGGCCAGCGCCTGGTGAAGCTCGACTATGAAGGCTGTCCCATTGACATGAATGCGGAGTTTGATGTGGTCATGAACAGCTACCGTTCGAGCGGTGGCGGCGATTATGAGATGTTTAAGGGAAAACAGGTCGTCAAGGAAATTCAGACCGATATGACGGAAATTATTGCCGATTACATTTTGCAGCGAAGAACCATTCATGCGTCATGCGATCATAATTGGAAAGTGGTAATTTAATCATCGGCAAGATAACGGCACTCCGGACGGGGTGCTTTTTTTGTTTATCCGCTCCCCGGCTCCTTTTTACCGGATGAACGCTTGCTTGGCTGAGAATCGTTTTGAAGTTTTGGCCTCTACGAACCCCGTCTATTACAATACATGTAATAATTGTTACATAAGATGCAGCGCAGTGCAGTCAGTAAGCAAATCTATCTAAAAAATCTTTAATCTTGCCCAATTCTGCGAGCCCCTTCTGTATAATCGACAGGGATCAATAAAATGAGTGAGGAGGAGTTTATTATATCTGTCAAAAAAGAATCACGGATTAAACTGGATATTATAAAAATCAGTCAATCCCTCGGACTTGACATTGAACGCTTACTCGAAGCTATTTAACAATGCGGCATTGTGATAATACTCCACGTTGAAAGGAGGTGAATCTCAGGTGAATCTTCTATCTGCGCTTCTTGGTAACCGAACACGTTTGTGGACCTTGGGAGCTGCAGCAATTATATGTTTTTTCTGCTTCAATTTGAACACCGGCAAAGCAGAAGCGGCAGACGGCGGGTTAATATCGTTAGGTGACTCTATTGAATCCGTTCTGTCCACCGGGCGGGATCTGACGAACCAGAAACCTGCTGGTGTGGTTCCAAACAAGAGCCACACGAGTGAAAAGCCGATACAACCGGTTGACGCCAAGCAAGCCGTTCCACTGCCCAAAGCGGACGTTCCTGCCCCGCAGCTTATCACTCCGGCGAGAGCGGATGACACAATTGCAAAGACTGTCGCGAACGTAACCGGTATCGCAGCAGAAACAACGGATGCACTAACTAACACTGCTGCCAAAACTCTTGTCGATGTAAGCGATACTGCTTCTAAAAGCATAACTTCAATTCATGATACGACTGCTCAAGCCGTATCCAAATTAATAAATACCGCTTCCAAACCTTCAACTGAGCAATCTGTTATTGCGGCACCAAAGCCTTCGAAAAACCGAGAGGCGGCTTATGCTTTACATGAACCAAAGTTAAGCAAGCCCACGGTGACTGAAGGACAGAATAAGCGGATTTTACCAACTCAGAGGCAATCAACTGCCAAACCGAAGGTAAATGGAAACAAGCGGCCGAAACAATCATATCCGAAATCCCTGCCGGTGAGGAATCCATATGTGCCTGCTGCGGCATCTGCTCTTATCCTGCAAGCAGAGTCTCATAGTTCCGGCAGTTCACCCAGGGATAATGGCGGTCCAAATTCTTATGGCAAATTATTAATGATAGAAACCCCCTTGCTCGGTATCTCCTTGCCGCAATACACGGGGCAGTTACTTAGCAGGAGGGATATTGGAATAAATCAATGGTCTCAGCCCCCGCCGGGGAGACCGCCGAAAAGTACCTCTTTCTCACAAACCTGGAAGTAAAAATTAATTTTCCAAATTGAGAAGGAGGACTTTAAACAATGATTACTCAAATGAAAAACGCTCTGAAAATATCCGTTCTCGCAGGTGCGATGGCTGCAGGGATCTTCACGATTTCGCATACGACTTTTGCCGCAGAATTGCACTCCGAGACAACAACTGCCGTCCAGGCAGAGAACGGTTCGAACAGCCTTGGCCTGGGTTTGCTGAATGAAATTAGTGTTTCAGGCGAGACGATTTTAGGTGATACCGTGTCCACGGCAGCCGGCGCTGTTGGCGCTTCGGCTGATCAAGCGGTGTCCAAGGTCAACGATGTTGTTTCCAAGGCACCCGATGCAGCAGCCGGTGTGGTTGACTCTGCGGTCGATCAAGCGGTGTCCAAGGTCAACGATGTTGTTTCCAAGGCACCCGATGCAGCAGCCGGTGTGGTTGACTCTGCGGCCGGTCAAGCGGTAACCAATGTGCTTGGCATTGCCGCCAATGCATCGGAAACAGCGATCGGCGCTATAAACACTGCGCCTGATCAAGCAATCGCCAGTGTGAACGGCATTGCTTCCGAAGCAACCGGCACAGTTAATCAATTGGCTGCACAGGTGAATGCCAGTATTACTTCGGATACATCGGCTTCGGTAAATACACCTTAAATCGTCTGCTATCAAAAGTTAATATTCATGCGAAAACAAGGGGGCCGTCCTTTAAGTATTAATCTACTTGAGGGACTGCCCCTTCCGCGTGCTCTAAATTGATAGGCTCAAGCTATAAAATCAAAACCATCAAATCCTCGTCCCAATACTGGCCGCCATCCTTTAAAGCATTACATTCTGTACCGTAAACGGTAAAGCCGGTTGAGCGGTATAAATTTTTGGCGGCGTCATTATTTGAAATTACGGTTAAATTAATTTTCTCAAGCCCATCACATTGTTTTGCTTGCTCGACTAACTTGTTGATTAATGCTTTACCGATCCCTTGTCCGCGAAATTCGGGTGAAACATACATGCCGTAGACATTTCCTTTGTGGTTGGTTTTCACTCCGCTTTCACGGACAAATGTTACAATTCCAACCACCCTGTCAATTTCATTAAAAGCGCCCAGAGTAAATCTGCCGTCGGATGGCTTTAAATTATTCCGTGTGACTTCAATTGACTTTTCCTGTTCAAGCTCATAAACAGCCAGGAATGCTTCAGGATTATCCTTAAGCGACTTTAGGCGAATCTCTCTGTAAATTTCTGCATCCGCGGAATCCAATAACCGAATTTGAGGCAATCACTTCAGCTCCTCATAATATGAAATTCTATATAACAATTAATTACCTTCCATTGACGAGGCTGAGAAAATCAATATCAACCAATGGATTTCCCGAGACGATACGTTCACGAATTGCGTCGAATCTGACCCTCAAACCTTCCGGCAGAGAGTTCACATCCATCTTCTTATGGAGAACAAGATAGAGCGTCAGGTCTCTCATCTCGAGAAAGACCGGCAATGCGTCAAGCCACTCCGGTGCGAGCCGGTATTCGGGTGCATACCCTTGCCAAAATGCCAGGAAAAAATCCCGTGCGAACGCGCTGCGGTCTCCGCCGTACGATTCGGGAGCCCCTCTGCTCACGGCGTAATACATTGGAATTGCTAGATCGTGGACAAACCAATTGTATGCGCAATCGTCGAAATCGAAGACCGTTATACGGCCCCGATCGACAAAGAAATTACCTTCATGCAGATCGGTGTGAATGAGGCCGTAGCCATCTACCGGCTTGGGCAAACGCCTCAAACGGGCCATAACCGTCTCCAATCTTTCCCTTACGACCGGTTCGTCCTTCGGAATATAGCGGTCAGCATGTATGAGCAGCTCATCTTCATCCCATTCCGCACGGCGTGGAATTCCATTGCCCACCGTCTGGTTATAGCCTTCGGTAATCCGGTGCATTCGGCCGGTCACCGCCCCCCATGCCCCGAATAATTCCGCATTCCACACCGCCGGATCCTTCCAATCCGCACGCTGGCCCGGTGCCTTGCGAAACAGGCAGGCTATAAAATAAGAGTCGCCGGCATCGATCCGTTCCGCCGTTAGTGCATTCCTGGAAGGGAGACACTCCGAAATCTGGTCACCTAGGCCGGATGACGAAAGATAAGCGATCCAATTCAGTTCCGCATGGATTTCATCCAGTGTACGGTGACTGCTGTGGGTCAGCCGCAAAATAACTTGTTTGCCGTCCCTATCCGCTTCGTACACGTAATTTTCAAAGTCGCCCAGCTTCCTCCACGTACCGGCATTCAGATCGAAGCGAATTGCCGCTTCCCTCAGTATAGACTCCCCGAAGAGCTTCTCTACTTCTTGTTCCATAATTGACTGCCTCCTTCCACTTTGTCCAGACAGTATGAAATTGGATCGCATTACACTGATTGTAAAATGAGCGTACAGGCTCGTCAACGAATATCGCAAACTGTAATCTACTTAAACCTGCCGACACATCCCCTCATCCGTCCATACCATTTTCGAATTGATACATATATTAATGAACCAGCACGGCAAGGGGTGAAATTGTGGCGGAAATAAACAAGAAGGTTCTATCTGAAATATTACAGAAAAACTATGAACTTATACCCGAGAATATTACCCGAGTAAGACGCAAGCCGGATAGGCAGGTATGGAGAATCACCAATAATAATAAAGAGGTATATGCGCTGAAATTTCTGGAAAAACGCGAGAGGGCTCTAATAATCGCCGCAGCAAACGATTACATGCACCGGAAAGGAATATCCGTAGCGAACGTCCTGCCCGCTTTGGACGGCAAGCCGTTCATAAACCTCGATAATGGTTGTATTCTGCTATTCAAATGGCTAGACGGAGAACATCCGAGCTACGAACATCCCGGAATGATTGAGCGAATGGCGGCACTGCTTGCAAACTTTCATGAAGCATCCGAGGGCTACGCCGCTGCCGGCAATCCGATCTCCGTTCAACGGCTGGATTGGAATCGAATTTATAAAAAGAAGATAAAAAAACTGGCACGGTTCCGGGAAAAGGCTGCATCGAGTATGGATCCATTCTCTCAGCTGTTCCTGAGCCATCTGCCCTGGCTCACGGCCCGTACCAAATGGGTGCTTGCCGAGCTTCCGCACACGGCTTTAAGTACGCTGCTGGCGAACCTCCAGCTTGATCCCCGGCTCGGACATGGCGATTACTCTCATCTTAATGTACTCTGCCGCAATAATGAATTAACCGTAATCGATCTGGATACGGTCGGCCTCGCGCTTCCCATGAGAGATATATCCCACCTCAGCACTTGTATCAATCATGAATTAGGGGCTTGGTCCAGAGAGAGATTCCAATCGGTAGTGGATGCTTACGGGCAAATTCGCCCTCTTTCGGCTGAAGAGCACGAGCTTCTGCTCATCGACCTAATTTTCCCCCACAAAGCCATTCGCTTGGCAGAGAAGTACTTCGACAATACAGGAAATCCGGCACTCATACATGAATTCGAACGTTCAATAACGATAGACCGTGAAAAAATAACCGACCTTGGGTTGGGACCTATTTGATTA
Source organism: Paenibacillus sp. sptzw28 (assembly GCF_019550795.1). Taxonomy (NCBI): domain Bacteria; kingdom Bacillati; phylum Bacillota; class Bacilli; order Caryophanales; family Paenibacillaceae; genus Paenibacillus; species Paenibacillus sp. sptzw28. The sequence goes on along the minus strand of NZ_CP080545.1, from coordinate 1,706,425 downwards.
GCCTCAATATTTAAGGTTACGGACAGGAGAGACTTATGAGAGTTGTTATTTTGGCGGCTGGAGTCGGAAGTCGTTTGCGCCCTTTAACGAATAACAGCCCGAAAGCAATGGTCAGAATCAACGATAAGCCTTTGATCCAGTACCAGGTGGAAAGTGTAGTCGAGTCCGGTTTCGCTCACGAGGATATCTATGTCATTGGCGGGTATAAAATGGAACGGATTGAAGAGTTTTTCAAAGGAACGGGCGTCCATTTTATATATAATCCGTTTTATGAATCTATGAACAACATTTATTCATTTTTACTTACCCAGGCTGTGGATGATGATCTATTGCTGATCAATTCGGACCTTTTCTTTGACCATCGACTAGTTTCATTAATATTGAAGTCCGAGTTTCCTACCTGTATCCTGGTTGACCGCGAAAGAATGTTAACCGAGGAAGCGATGAAAGTAAAACTTGAAGGCAACCTCTTATGTTCCGTGAATAAACAATTGAGTATGACCGGTGCGGATGGCGAGTATATCGGAATTTCCAAATTGGCCGCGGATGATTTGACTGTGCTGTATCAAAAAGCTTCCAAATTAATTCAAGACGGGGAAACGGGCGGATGGTATGAGAATGTATATGAAGCCTGCGCTGCAAGCGTGAAGATCAGAGCTGTAAATACGGAAGGATACGATTGGATCGAAATAGATGATCTGCGTGATCTGGAATACGCGAAACAGCTTGTGTAAGGGGAATGCGGAAAACTGTTAGGGGTCTTGCCATGGCTAAGAAGGTGGAACTGCCGACACATTTAATCTACGAGTCCAGAGCATTCCTGCGGCTTCAAGAGAGCGGAATTTTAGGGTCGCTCTCGGAACGGCGGCTGGTTGTAGTCAGCGGCATGGGTCCGACTCGTAAAATAAGCGAACAGTTAATTGCCGGGACGAAGCTTCAGCCCGCTCAGATAAAGGCCTTGTACTGTACTGAAAACACTATTCGGATAATCGATGAGCTGGAGATTAGGGCTAATATGGAATTTGCCGAAATGATCATCGGGGTCGGAGGCGGTCGAATACTCGATGTCTCCAAAGCCGTCGGCAAGAGAATGAATATACCTGTAATGCTGGTGCCGACTTCATTGTCCTGTGATGCGATCTGCTCACCGGTAGCATCGATCCGGGTAAACCCGGCCAAGAGTGTAAGTATCAAAGTCGATATGCCGTGGGCAGTGGTGATCGACTCCGACATAATTGCCGGCGCGCCAGGGCGTTTAATTCGTTCCGGCATCGGTGATTTGCTTTCAAACAAGACAGCTCTTGAAGATTGGAAACTGGCGAATAAAGCAAAGAACGAAACTATTAGCGGCGCAGCCTGCATGATGGCCAATCATGCAGTTGAAGCTTTCTTGAATACCGTAAACCGCAATAAGTCAGATAGAGCGGCGCTGCTGCATATCACCGCCGAGTCGCTGATTATGAGCGGCATGGCCATGGCGGTCGCGGGTACGAGCCGACCCTGCAGCGGTTCGGAGCATTTGATCAGCCATGCACTCGATAATTACTGCGGCGGAAAAGCGTTTCACGGAGAACAAGTGGCGATCGGGCTGTTGATTTCCGAATACTTACAGGGAAAGTATAATGCCGAGGATAATATGAGACAGTATTTTAACCGTTTGGGGCTCCCCACTCACTACAGGCAGCTCGGTTATACGAAGGATGAAATGGTCCTGGCGGTTCAGAAATCCCCTGCGATTCGAAATCGTTACACCATATTGAACGAGACGGAGTTGACCTCCAGACATATCGGCCATGTGTTGGAAACGGTGTTTCCTTCATAACAATATGATGAGAGGAGTGTGGCTTTGCTTGAATGCACCCAAATATTCATTGAATGATATCAGGAACGCTTATAAAAAGAAGGATGCCTGGTGGACGGTATTTCTCGTTGATCCGATTGCTTCGCGGTTGATGCTTCCGCTCGCTAACTACACCCGTATTACACCGAATCAGCTTACGATTTCGGCATTTGCGGTCGGTCTCATGGCCGCTTATTGTTTTTATCAGGGCACCTATTTGATGTTAGTTGCCGGAGCCGTTTTGTATCATATCAGCTTTACTTTGGATTGTATGGACGGCAAGATCTCCCGTCTTAAAGGAACCGGTTCCATATTTGGTGCGTGGATGGATTATATTTTGGACCGTACCCGCGTTGCGATTTGCGCTTTTTCATTGATGCTTGGGCAATATCATCAATCCGGGCATGTATTTTATCTGTATTTAGCTGCGCTTATATGTTTTTTGGATAGTACGCGGTACATGAATTCCCTGCTTGCTTACAAATCGCTGAATGAAATGCGGAAGAAGATGGACAAAGCGAACAGCACTCTTATCAATGAGCAAAAACGTATCGCTAGCCCCCATGTTAAACGTCTGAGGATTATGCGCAAAAACAAGCTCGTCCGGAAATATCTACTCGCAGCCAGGAAGGATATTAGTATCAAAGAGGATTTCCTGGGGGAAGTGATTTCCCGGTTTCCGTTCTATTTGAAAGTAAGAGCTTTTTTCTTGAAAAGAAGGGTTCGGCTGCATCTCATGAGCGGGATTGAATATCAAATGTTCATCTTTATCATCGCGCCGGTTGCCGGCCTTATTAAAGAAGGAGCTATTGTCAGTTCGATTATGATGATTCTATTTGAATCGGCTGTTATTTATAAGCTGTGGCTGATGACGCTCGAGTATAGACGACGGCTGAGCAGGATAGTCGCTGAAATCAAAGGCATAGCTTCACCGGAATGAAATGCGATTATCCGCCGGCAGCCGGCGGATTTTTATTTTAAGTGCAAGAAAACGGAGCCGTCTGACAGGAGGATTCATACGCACGAAGAATTGTGCTCAGCAGCCCTGGAAACCGGGCTTCGAGATCTTCTGTGCGAATGGACAGAAAACGCTGGGTGCCTTGTATGCGTGCCCGTGTGATGCCCGCTTCCCTCAGCGTTCGCGCGTGGTGGGATAAGGTGGATTTGACTACCGGAACCTCGAATTCGCCGCATGTTTTCTCGCCCGCCTTGTAAATAGTGGCGACGAGATGGAGACGGATTGGATCGCTTAGCGCATATAGTACGGAGGGCAAATCGATTTCTGCACGGTCCGGGTGATGTAGAGCTTTCAGTTTCAGGACCTCCTTTATTCACGAAGATGATGATTGCATTTTACCACAATGCATGATATATTTCTATTGTTCTATTATTATCGAACAATAAAATAAAGCGAGGGGTACCGATGTCAAATCCGCCTAACAAGGGATCAGTAAATAATTCGGAGCAGCCTGCCTTCCGGGAAGGTATGGCGACCGTGCTGCTGGGATTCTCGATTGTGCTGGTCATCATGAACACGATGATGTTCAATCTGGCGCTTCCGGACGTCTCGCACGCTTTTGGCATATCTGCTTCTTCCGTCTCATGGCTCGTAACCGGATATTCCATCGTATTCGCGATTTCATCAATTACATACAGCCGTTTATCCGATTTCGTCCCCATCCGCCGCTTGTTCATTATCGGACTCGTCTCGCTCGGCGCCGCGTCAGTTGCCGGTTTCTTCAGCAACAGCTTCCTGCCGCTGCTCATCGCCCGTATTCTTCAAGCTTCCGGAGCAGGCTCCATTCCGGCATTGTCCCTCGTACTGGTGACGCGCTATGTGCCATTGTCACGTCGGGGCAAAGCAATGGCGACGGTCATGTCCGCCGCTTCCCTGGGACTCGGTCTAGGGCCTGTCGCGGGCGGAGCTATCGTTGAGTACCTCGGATGGCATTATTTATTCGCCGTGACCGCCATCACTCTGTTGTTGGTGCCTTTCTTCATCGTTCTTATTCCGAAAGAAACGCCTGCCAAAGGCTCCTTCGATGTGCTTGGAGCGCTGTTCGCCGGCGTCGGGACAACCGGGCTGCTGCTGTTCCTTACCAGTCAGTCCTGGATTCCCCTGGTGTCGGGAGCAGCGGCGCTTGCCTTGTTCGTGCTGCGGATTCACCGGACAAAGGATCCCTTCGTGCAGCCGGCTTTGTTCCGCAATCGTTCTTATTTGACGCTGGGGGCGGTCGGGATCGCAGCGTACATGTGCAGCTTCGCTACGCTGTTCCTGATGCCGCAAATTCTCGAGCACCGGTTCGATCTGACAGCCAGTCAATCCGGACTCGTCATCTTTCCGGGTTCACTGCTGGCAATGCTCATATCGCGCAGGGTAGGCAAGATCATCGACCGTTTCGGAAACAGGTCCATTATCCGTTATGTCCCGCTGCTCGTGCTGTCATCCGTTGTGCTGTTTGCCCTATTCGCCAGCAATTCGTATGTCCATATCCTGCTGATCTATATGCTGATGAGCGTCGGCTTCACCTTTCTGACGAGCAGTATTTCCAACGAAATGTCCCGTATTCTGCCCAAAGAGCAGATCGGGTCCGGCTTGGGTCTCTTTCAGCTGCTTCAGTTCTTCAGCGGAGCATTCGGAGTCGCAATAACAGCCAGCGCACTCGTTTGGCAGCAAACAATGCCTCTATCCACGGCATACGGCAATATTTATTGGGGAATGGCGGTTATCGTGCTAGTTTCGATCGGTTGCTCGCATCTGTACCGCCGTTATACCGCACCTCGGACCGCTCAGGGATAATAATACGCTCCGGACAGATCCGGTTGAACGTTATGAACAACGGAACCTCCTACCCCGCATCAGCTGCAGGTTAGGAGGTTCTTTGCGGGCAAATTCAAATATATGTACCGCCTATTAGAAAGAAATTCCCTACAGGACGGCGCCGGCAATTAGAAAAAGTCCATTAAATATGTTTGACGCGGCCGAATTAGCGTCTCCAGCAGCGCTGCCGCTTCAGAGGAGCCGCCAAGCCTCCCGAGCCCATGGAGCTGCGCGGGCCGCCGGTATCCCATGAGCAGCGCCGTCCATGTGTTGATGTCACAAACCAGATCGACCGGGTGTTCTTCATCGTCCTGCAGCCGCTCCAGCCTCCCGCTTCCATCCCCTGCGGCCGATAACGACCATATCCCCTCGTTCCATGGGGCGTAAGGATCGCTGAGCTGCAGGATTATCCGTCTTTCCGAGTCGGCTTCGTTAAATTGATACTGCCTGATAAACTCCTCTGTGTCGACGATTCGAGCCATGAAATAGGGTACGATTTCCTGGCCGATTCTCGGGTTAGGAAGCAGATAAGGCAGCGGATCATCCAGCGGCGCGTTCAGAACTGCTTTATCGACCATTGAATCGTGATTTGCAATGTAAGTCCACAGACCTTGCCTCGCCTGTTCATCCTCGTATACCATTTCGTGTATCGTCATCACACGCTGTGCCACCTTGTACAAAATATACCCGGCAGCCGCTCCGTCCGGCCGGTAGTAAACCGCAATATTCCCCTCTTTACTCCGCAGCACGGAGTTCCGCCACCAGTCTTCGTCACGTGCAAGCGTTCCGTTATAGCCTGACGCATAATTCTCATATATACGAGAAAGCAGCTGGATATCGTACTCTCCCATCCGCACCACATTTCCGTCTACAGCAACACGCGGCGGGAAAAGCGTTGTTTCGACGGTGTACTTCTTGTAATCCGTATACGTTTCCCAGCCGAACTTCCGGTAGAAGCCGAACGAGAACGGGTGCAAACAGGAAATGCTCTGACCGTTCTCCCGCATCCGGCGCAGCGAATGTCTCAGCAGCAGCTCGACATGGCCCCTGCGCCGGTGCTCCGGCCAGGTAGCGACACCGGCGATACCTCCCATGGCAATCGCTCGCCCTTGCACATACATTTGAAAAGGAATCAGAGTGAGCTGGGCTTCCAGCTTGCCGTCTTCAAAAACACCCCAAACACGTTCCGGCTTGAAGCGGGCCCTGCTCTTTTCCAACTGCTCGGCCGGAAGCGAGAATTGAAACGCATACATGGACAATTCCAGGTTAATATCGAATTCGTCCGGCCTTAAGTTTCTCAATTCCATCGGAAGGTCTCCTCCTCGCATTCTTCTCCTTACGTAAGTCACACTATTTTATGGAGACGCAGGCCATTTGTCAATTGTTTCCTTCCGGTTATTTTTGTTTCCTCTTTTTTTAATTTACTTTTTTCTTCCGAGATGCAGCGAAATCCGGGAAGGAACCGTCTATAAGGTACGGAGGTGGTTAAATGATAAGGCCGGCCGGCCCAAACGAAAAGTCAAGCTTCCCTGAGAACCCCTCCTCCGCTCTGGAAATGATGATGGAGCACTATGGTTCTGCTGTGCTGCGTACCGCCTATTTCTACTTGGGCGACAGACATCTGGCCGAAGACGTCAGCCAGGAAGTGTTCATTCGTGCCTTCCGGAATTGGGCGGCCTTTCGCGGGGACAGCAGCGTGAAAACCTGGTTAACAAGGATCACGATTAATTTGTGCAGAGACAAATTAGGTTTGAAAGCTATGCTGGAGCAGCCGACAGATCCGCTCCTTCTGCAAAGGACCGAATCCTATAGCGTGGAAGAAGAGGCGCTGGAACGGTTAAACCGGACCGAAATCCTGAGAAATATCGCCAAGCTGCCTGCCCACTACCATGAGGTTATCTATCTGTTTTATTATCTCGACCTTGCGACCCGCGAGATTGCGGAAGTAACCGAATCTCCTGAAGGTACCGTCCGCGGCAGGCTCCATCGCGCACGAGAGTTACTGGGGCAATATCTGGTAAAGGAGGGGCTGACACAATGATATCAGATCATGAAATACGTGAGCAGTTGAAGAAGGAAGCCGATGAGGTCCTGTTTGAAGGCATCCATTTCGACTCCCGTCTGAAAGAAAACGTGAAGCGGAGGGCGCAGCTGATACAGGAACCCCCACTCCAAGGCCGAGCTGCGCGCAATCCGCGGAGATGGTTGCTCGGAACGGCTGCGGCGGCTGTAATCGCATTTTTCCTTATTATCGCCGCCCCTTCGCTCTTTCCTTCATGGGCTCCGCCGCCTGCCGTTCCAGGCGAAACCTTTCATAGGCCGCTGCCCGGGAATATCGAACCGGGTGATGAGCTCCCGCCGTCCGGAGATTCGGGCGAAGAGATACGCGTGTTGACAACGTTCGAGGAGGCGGGAGCGCTTTTTGGCGAGAAACTGCTGGTTCCATCATATATCCCGGCTGGATTTTCACTGCATGAGATCAATGCCGGCGGTCCCGAAGGAGGGCTTGAAGGAACTGTGGTGTACAGTTATGTTGCCGGGAGCCGCTCATTCGGTTTGTTCCAGCATAAACAAGAAGAGTCGGACGTTCCTAAAGGGAAGGCCGTCGATATCAACGGCGGTACCGGCTATCTTACTACCGGCGATCCGGGGCAGGAAGCAGGAGAGAATGACCGAAACATCGAGCTTCACTGGCACGCCAACGGCGTTGAATATATGTTATCCGGCATATTGCCGGTAGATGAAGCACTGAAAATAGCGAGGTCCATGGAAAGGCTATCCACCCAATAGCAGTGCTTCCGAAGCGAGTTTTGCGCTCGCTAAGCAGCGTATTCAAGAAGTATCGCACAAAACTTTAGCTTATGCTTCCGAAGCGAGTTTTGCGCTCGCTAAGCAGCGTATTCAAGAAGTATCGCACAAAACTTTAGCTTATGCTTCCGAAGCGAGTTTTGCGCTCGCTAAGCAGCGTATTCAAGAAGTATCGCACAAAACTTTAGGAGGAAATCAATATGACAACGTTATTTCGTATAAAGACAATATTGGCCAAGGTGCTTTTGGTCGGGGGCTGTTTGATGGCCTTATCCGCCAATGCTGCTTTCGCAGTATCCGGCAGTATATCGGAAACGGCCATTCAAAACCAGCAGACTGCCGTTGAAGATGCCTTGCTGCAGAAGCAGCAGGAAATTGACAGTTATGTCTTTGGCGAGGGTCAAGAAGAGTTGACAAAGCAAGGGTTTCAGGTGACGACCACAGGAGCTCAACAAGGCTTTGTCGAGGTTGGAATCGCACCTTACAATGAAGCTTATGCGGATTTTCTATATGAGAAGTTCGGCCGCGATCTGGTTAAAGTGGTGAAGGGAGAGCAGGCGGTGCTCCTCGGTACACCGGCGGCTGCAGCTGCTGAAACCGGAGCTGCAGCCGCAACCGTAACGGATGGAGACGACGCTGTCTCGTCATCTGGTTGGTCCGGAATGTATACGGTTCTGATCGCCGCTTGCGCGGTTGTTGTGGGCGTTCTTCTGGCGGTCAGACGCAAACTCCCGTTAACAAGAAAATAAGCGATTTCTCTTACATGCGGCTCTCGCAGCAATCAGCCTTGCGAGAGCCGCCTCTTTATCGACGTAAAAAGCTTGAAAGCTCCGCCAAACTGTCCCTTTCATTCGATTACATATGTTCAGAAGAACTCATCCAGGAACTGGTAATACTCAACTTTTCTCCAATCGACCTCTTCAAGGCCGTACTCTTGTAAAAACAACCTGCCCCATTCTTCCCCAAAGTTAAAGGTGAAGCTCCGGAACGCAAGGGCAATATCCTGATACCGGTCTGCGATTCCGGCGTGACCCCAATCGATAAAACCGCTGAGGCTTTCTCCACTAATCAATATATTCGGTAAGCAATAGTCACCATGGGTAAATACAAGATCCTCGTGATCAGGTCTTGCTTCGAGCAGCTCGCGAAATAGATCAGCCGCTTTCCTACCCTTTCTCTTGATATCGAAATCGTCTTCATTAACCAATCCGGCTGTCACGTTCAGCTCTGCTTCGCGAATTCTTACACTTAAACTTTTATCGAAAGGACATCCTTCGACATGGATACTGTGAATGGCTTTTAAACCTTTGGCTAATTCCCTTACGACGACCGGCAAACGGTCGTTCCACGACTGATCTGCAGCATGAACACCGCAAACCTCAGAGGTGAGAAGAAACTCTTTCTCGTCTTCGACTGCAAAATCCAGAATCTGAGGGACTGACAGCTTTCCCTGGAGCCATTCCAACCGCTCATATTCCGGCTGCAAAGAGAATTTGCCTGCTTTATTCATGACCTTTAAATACATCACACTTCCATCGCAAGAACATAGACGAAATGTCCGAGCTGCAGAGCAGCCGATCGAAATAACCGTCCATTCTGCATTGCCGATACGTTCTGAGATGTTTAATGGTACTTGCATCATCGTTCATCTCTCCCAATAACCACCTGTATGTTAAAATAATAGCATCCTGTCAACTATGAAATACAGGTAAAAGACGTTTATATTTGTGCTTTCCGGATTCTCCCCGGACTATTCGATCTTCGTTCATGCAGTAGGTAACCGTTTACTATTGCGTACTCCCTTGAATCGGATCTTCACACAAACCAATTTCCGCAATTGTCTTGTTCTGAGCATCGATGCGAAAGGTTTTAATTTCAAATCCATTCAACCGGATTTCTTCGTGAATGCCAAAGGACGGGATTGAAAGAACGGTTGCTCTTGCATGACCGGTCGGTTCGAACAATCTCACAATGTAACCGTCCCCTCGTTCCTCCTTCTTAAGCGCGCTCAGCTGCACGGTTTCGTCCTCAAGCTCCAGAAACGACCCGTTCTTCTGCCCATCGCCTGACGGAAAGAACGACAGTGCATAGCATTTTTCATTATGAACAATTGCTTCCCGATCCACCCTCCGCTGCCGTTCCGCCAGCTCTCCGGCATTTAACCGGAACGAATAGCAGCGTTCTCCCTGATCCATCCTCGGCAGGAAGCGATCCTGCACGAGAATCGGACGTTCGTTGATCGGATGCGCGCAATAGCCCGCTCCCCGCAGTAAGGAGAGACGAATTTCTCCCTCCTGATAATCCGATCCGTAGATGCCGTCATTGATGCAGGTCAGCGCCTGCAGCCGCTCGGCTGACTGGACGGCGACCCACTTTTGGGCGACCGCTTCGTCTCCGTTTTCGGGCAGCTCGCTGATGCCGAAAGCTGTTTGTCCGCGATATTGTCCATCTGTAAAAATAGTTGGAATAGAAAGCTTCAGCATTTTATCCTTCTCGTTCCAATAAACATGAAGCTGCACTTCAATTTCCGTTCCCGTCTTCGGCAGCTTATACGTTTGGCAGATGTAGGAATCGTTATATCGAAGAACCGACTCAATAACCGTTCGTACTTCACCGTCCTCAATCACTCGAACGGAAGGCAGCAGCGCTTGCTTCACACCGGAAAAGTCCGTTCCCGCTCCCCGGTCCATCAGTTCAAACCGGCCGATCACAGGAGCAAAAGCATTCGTATCCATCCGCCAAGGATCCTCATTATCCGCAATGACCAAGGGCGCGAAGGCATCCGGCATCAAGTAGGAAACGCCTCTCGCCCTATACTCATCCATCAGTCCGGTATGCGCATTGATCGCAACGGTCAACTCATTCGTTTGAAACGTATACCGTCCATCCTGCTCCTTGAGCCCCGGGACCGGCTTGTTCTTCAGCTTCTCGATCCGGCAATCGAAGCGGTTCATGGAGGAAGGGGCCAGCTCGGCTTGAAACACGACTCTTTTACGCCAATCCAGATTCAGATTGCTCAGCTCTTTCTCAGGCTGAGAGGGAAGCTGCCTCCCCTCTTGAAAGACAACCGGTAAGGAAAACTCTTCCTCCCAATTCTGATCCTCCAGCATGAACTCGCATTCAAACACGCCTTTAACCGAGAATGGATGCGGATTATAAATCAGGATAGGATATTCGCGTGGAGCGGCTTTCGGCTCTCCGGCTGCGAGAGCAAAGAATGCGCGGGCTTTCAAGCGCGCTGCGATCTCAAGCCCATGATCGATCAAACGCAGTGAAGCTTCTTCGGCGGGCTGAACGGAGGTGCCAGGCAAAATATCGTGAAACTGAGCGGTTAACAAGTCGCACATCGCTTCGTGCAGCTCTGCTGAAGGGTAAGCAAGCAGCCCCTGAAGCGCAGCGGCGGAAAGCATTTTCTCGGTCATGTACAGCTCGTTCTCCAGCCGACGGTGCTTCTGCTTGATCCTGATCATCGAGGTATAGCAGCCAACAAAACGCGGATTCAGATCACCTTCGTAGCGGGGGAGCGTCTTGACCTGCTTCAATTCCTGAAAATACTGTTCAGGAGTAGAGTGAACAATTTCAAACGATTCGGACTTCGCCATCAGTTCACCGATCCGCGTAAGATCGATGCGGGATGGGCCGCCTCCGTGATTGCCGACTCCCCAAAGAATAAGCCCCGTCTCCTCATCCGGATTCGACTCCAGCCACTGTTCGATTTTCTCATGCGCCTTGCCGAGCAGCGTATTGTAGCCGCCTTTGATTTTGTGCGCCATCACTTCGCTTCCATTGAAGCCGCACCAAATAAAATCCTGCCCCGGCAGCGCATCGAATTCATCCGGACGCATAAAAATGTACGAATCGTATCCCGCCTGCTGCAATATTTGCACCAGACCCCGCGTATGACCAAATGAGTCAAAATTGATCGCGGTCGCAGGCTCAGCCCCGAACTTTTCCCGGAAATAAGCTTTCCCGAGCAAAATTTGCCGGACGAACGATTCGCCTGAGAGCATATTGCAATCCGGCTGCAGGTACCAGCCTCCCATGATATGCCACTTTCCCTGCTGGACCAGCTTTCGGATTCGTTCAAACAAGGCGGGCTCGTATTCCTCGACCCATTTGTACAAAATCACCTCGTTGTGATTAAACACATAACCTTCAAATTCCTCGCAAAAATCCGCCGCTGCGCGAAAAGTCGACACCGCGGCCGCCGCCCCTTCCTCCCACTCCCACTGCCATACCGGATCCAAATGGCCGTTGCTAAGTAAATGAAGCCTTTTCAATACCAATCCCTCCCGACATTAGAATTAAGTTCTCTCAGGACTATTCGGCAAGTTAAGCGCTGTCATTCATGGAGAAATCTTAGACGAAGCTACCAGCCCATCCGGTCAATCAGCCGTGTAATGTGGGCGATATGATGGTTACCGTGCCACGCATAGTTACCGATATTCCAGTCAAGACGGATACTGCCGCCTGATTCCGGATGAATGAAGGAATGCGACAGCTGCTCCCGCTGCAAAGATCGAAGCAGGATCAACCACCGGCTGTGCAGCGCATCCAGAAGTGTAAGCGATAGCTCGATTGGAGCGGTCCTGCCATCGGCCAGTTCGGCCCAACGATCCTCATAATAGGGCTTGATTGTCGGTTCTTCCTCAGTAAGAGCCAGCTTGAACCGGGTATAGCTGTTCAAATGGCTGTCCGCCAAATGATGAACCACTTGCCGCACGGTCCAGCCGCCCTGACGATACGGTGTATCAAGCTGCTCGTCCGTCAGTCCATCCACCGCTTCACGGAGCCTTCCCGGCATCGACCCGATTTCCGCCACCCATTGCCGAAGCTGTTCCTGTGTGATGTCTCCTTCATGAGTAAAAAGTCCGATTGGAAAACGTACTTGATCCATTGTCTCTGGTCTCCTTCTATACGATATTTGCTCCGGCCAAGATCGTCCATATTCCGGATATTATAATCAGCCATAAAGCCATTCTTTTGAAGGTGACTTCGTTAATCCGCTTCACCGCCCAAATCCCTAACAAAACCCCAACCACCATCGCCGGGATCATCCAGGATATGTATGTAACGACCTGCGTATTTAGCAGTCCGGTGAAAATATAGGTGCATACGGTAATGATATTCAGAATAATACCGTAAGCGGTGATATTCGCACGAAAGGTTTGTTTATCCGCTCCTTGGTTGGAAAGAAATAAGGCTACAGGCGGCCCGCTCATAGAGATGCTGCCGTTAAGCAAGCCGCTGGTGAGACCGACCGGAATAAAGGCGGCTTTCTCGTTTCGAACCGGAACTGAGAACCCTATTATGAGCGCCAGCGCAAACAGAACAATCAATACTCCGGTAAACATTTTCAGAATATTCGCGTCGACATATAACAGCAGATAAGTCCCTGCCGGAGCGGCTGCAATGCTGGAAATTATCAATATCCAGATCTTCTTCAAATCAACATACTTTCTGGCGTTAATCATAACGGCAATGTTTGTAAGTAAGCTCAGTACAACAACGATCGGTACAACCTGCTGCAATGGAATGAATTGGGTTAATAAGGGCATGGAGATCAAAGCAAATCCGAAGCTGGTCACGCCTTGCACAAACCCTGCCATGATGATAACAATAATAGCAATTCCAACGATTTGATATGTGTCCATTAGTTCCCCTTATATCTCCTCTACCGCAGCTAATTGCTGTGCTGCTCTTAGTATGATATGATTTATTTAACAAAGAGCCAAGTGCAGCGAACACTTGGCCTCGTACAATTGGCTTAAAAGACAAAAGCCCACCTCCGGCGTTGCCAACCTAGGGGTGGGTTTTTACTTTCTCTTGTTGTTATTACTGATGTATATTAAGAGAGCAATTATAAACATGCCAAAAAGAAACATGATCGTTATAGCATCCTTTACTTCCATGGCTTCACCTCCTTTCGAAGGGAAACCATACCCACCCAAGGTTCAATTGTGCTATCATTGTAACTTTTATTTCCAATGCGCACAAGTGTTCCATTCGTGTTTTATCCCCACTTGGGTTCAAAAGGAAAGGGACATTGGGAGGTTTGAAGTTTGGTTTTTATTTCAACGAGGCAGCCGCAGTAACGGCAGGTAGTACCATATTGAAGGGCCGGACAGCTAAGGCATATACCCATTCGCCGTTCATATTCTTCCTCCGGTACAGGCTCTTTGCCGGTCAGAGCGATCTCTACCAATCGTGCTATTCTTTCCGGGGAAATCCTGACGGTTTCCGAACATCCTTTGCAATCGGCGGTTTGTTTCATCCTTGTGCCCTCCCGTCCTGTTCAGGGCTGATGAATTGAGAATTCCACCGGTCCCCAGATAAAGGTAGCATGTTGTCCCTGTGGTGGCAACGAAAAATTTTAGCATTATTATTGCAGGGTTATATGGGCTTCCAGTCCATCCTGCCAATCGATGCCTGCTTTCTCGCCGGCGCGGCAAACAAGGTCATTCAAATACGGCATTAGGACGGGATACAGCTCCTCCCGCTGCAAGCCGATTTCAATGATGGCCTTAATGTAACCGATTTTGTCCCCAATATCGTATCGCTTCCCTCTAAGCTCCAGGGCCATCATCCCTTCCCTTCCGCACATTGCATGCATCGCGTCCGTCAGCTGGTATTCTCCTCCGGCGCCTCTCTGGATCGTCTCAAGTACGGGGAAAATCGACGGCTCCAATATATAGCGGCCCATAATCGCCAAGTTGGAAGGGGCATCGCGGAAGGAAGGCTTTTCTACAAGGCCGGTCACCTTATGGATTCCGTCCCGTTTGCCTGCAGAAGCAATAATACCGTATTTATGGACATCCGAGTCCGGAACAGGCTTAACTCCGACCACTTGCTTGCCGGTCTGCTCGTATACGTCCATCATCTGCATGAGCGCGGGCGGGTCCGATACCATGATGTCGTCTCCCAAGAGTACGGCGAACGGCTCGTCACCGATAAACTGTCTGGCGCATAGAATCGCATGGCCAAGCCCGAGCGGCTCCTTCTGGCGGATATAATGAATTCCTGCCACGCCGCTGATGGCCTGTACTTCCTGAAGCAGCTTCCTCTTTCCTTTCTCCAGCAGAAGCTGCTCCAGCTCAACGGATTTGTCAAAGTGATCCTCTATCGACTTCTTATTGCGGCCGGTTACAATGATGATGCTCTCGATTCCGGATTGAACGGCTTCTTCAACAATATATTGGATGGCCGGCTTATCGACGATCGGCAGCATCTCTTTAGGCTGGGCTTTGGTGGCGGGCAGAAACCGGGTACCGAGTCCTGCAGCCGGAATTACCGCTTTTTTTATCGTCATGTTGGTTCACTCCTTGTTATTTGCGAGGGAACCGAATACCCAATAACGGCTCCCCGCATAATTTATTACCATACTTGCACAAGTAACGATGAGCTTGCTTGCCGGGAGCGTCAGTGCGCTCCCGTCCGGTCGATACAGCCATGTCAGAAGCGCCGAGGAAACAGCCAGAGCCGTCAGATTGACGATGATGAAACGAATGATCTCTTTGCCCTTCCTGCTCGAGCCATGCCGGAATGTCCAGGACCGGTTGAGTAGGTAACTGTTAAGGACGCCGCAGCTGTACGAGATTATTTGGGCGGCGAGATACGGGAGGCCTTGTGCTGTCAATAGGGTGAACACGATCAGGTCGACTGCTGTATTGACTGCTCCGACAAGACCGAACTTGAGCATCTGGATAAACCGGTTATTCATATCCGACTGCGCGGCTCATGGAAGGACTCTCCTTCTTCTCCACACCGTGGCATTCACGAACGATGTACAAAGGCCGGCCTTTCGTTTCATCGTAGATGCGTCCGATATATTCGCCGAGTACCCCGAGCATCAGCAGAACGAATCCGTTGAAAATAAGCGTGATGCTGATGAGCGACGGCCATCCTTTAATCGTCTCATTGGTAAAGAAGGCCAGATAGAGCACATACACCAGAAAGACAAACCCTGCACCGGACAGCACCATGCCCAGATAACCGGCAAGCTTCAGCGGTTTATAAGAGAAAGAGGTGATCCCGTCCAAGCACAGCTTTACCATTCTACGGAGGGGGTATTTCGTTTCTCCCGCCAGGCGTTCGTCGCGCTCGTATTCAATGGCTGTTTGGCGGAAACCGACCCAACTGACCAGTCCCCGGACAAAACGGTTGTTCTCCGGAAGCCGCTTCATCTCCTCGCATACCTTCCGGTCCATGAGGCGGAAATCTCCGGTATCGACAGGTATGGAAATTTCGGTCGATGCGCGGAGTACGCGGTAGAACAGGCTTGCCGACCACTTCTTGAACAAGGATTCGCCGCTGCGCTTCACCCGTTTGGCATATACCACTTCAAAGCCTTGCTTCCACTTCTCGATCATTTGTAAAATCAGCTCGGGCGGGTCCTGTAGATCGGCGTCGATAATAATGACGGCGTCGCCCGAGGCATAATCCATTCCAGCCGTTATCGCAATCTGGTGCCCAAAGTTCCGCGAGAAGTCAATCACCTTCACCGTTTCGTCCCAGTAGCTGAATTCCTTCATCATTTCGGCGCATTTGTCCTTACTGCCGTCATTGACGAAAAGAAGTTCGTAAGTCTGCCCTGTCATGCCCATCACTTTCTTGAGGCGCCTGTAAGTTTCCTGAATGACGGCTTCCTCGTTATACATCGGGATGATTACCGAATAACGCACCTTCTGTGCCATTTTCAATTCCTCCTTAAGAGTTTTTTGCGATACTTCCCAAGACAATACAACTCTGAAAGCTAAAAACTCACTTCGGAAGCATACGCTTATAATTTCACTTCATAAAGAGTCATGCTTCCGCCCCGTCCGCCAAACGAAGCTGTCGATGCATTGCCGCTGCCGGTAGTTGTTTGCCATTCCGAGGCGGGAACAATAGTGCCATGCCCGGTGATCCATTGCGTCAATTCGGAGCTTCCTCCACGGCCGCCTCCCATGCCTCCACCCGAAATCATGAAGTATTTCAATTTGCCGCTGGCCACCAAGGCTTCCAGCTCTGCGACCGAATAGACAGGATCGGAGCCCGAAAAGCCTCCAAGCGTAACGACGGATTCTCTTGCATCGATGATATAAGGAGCCGCCGTATTGTAGTCGAAGGTGGCGAACAAATAGGCCTCGCCCGTGTTATGTTCAATGAGATACGACAACGTTTTATTGTCTACGCTGCCTCCTGAACCCATACCGCCAGGCATTCCGCCGGGCATACCCGTGGGCATTTCCCCGCCGGTTGCTGCGGCCGAGCCGCCGTTTGCTCCGGAGCTTGCTCCGTCCGCAACTGTATTTGTACCATCGGTTGGAGCTGCTGCCATTGCCGCTACGGCATTTGGACCGCTACCCATGCCGTTATTCGAGCCTGGTCCGGCTTGCGGAAGCATGCTGTTCTGACCGTACGTAATCGGCGTTGCGGCCCAGTAAAGGGGACCGACCAACAGCAGCAGCAGGCTGGTTAGCTGTGCGGCATAACCAAATGTACGTTCCTTGCGTTTAAGACCAATCAACAGAAGCGTCAACAACATGCCCGCGGTTGCAATAACAATGGGCCACCCGTTTCCAATCTTGGCGCCATAAGGCTGCAGGATATACCATTCGAATACAGTTGTAGCCAAGACCGCCGCCGGCAGCAGCCAGGATATAAATCCGGAGCGGTTCCGGTACGAATCCCACATTTCAATCCAACCCGCACCGACAAGCGCCGCGAGCGGAGGGGCGAGCATAATTAGATAATATTGATGAAAGAATCCTGCTACGCTGAAGAATGCCATCACGGGAACCAGCCAGGCGAGCCAGAACAAGGTTTCCTTATGCTTTTGCGTTATGCTTCTTCTCCGCAGGCCGGCAAACAATCCGATGCAGCCAAACAGCGCTAACGGAACCAGCCAGCTTGCTTGTCCGGACAGCTCGCTCTGGAACAGCCGCAGCGGTCCCGGATTGCCCGTACCGAACATTCCGCCCATACCATTCCTTTCGGGAAAGCCGCCGCTGCCGTTAAAGCCGGGAGGTTGGCCCATTCCGCCCCCAAAGTTCGTCCCCGTGGCACTGCCCCCAGTCTGTGCTCCACCGGAGCTCTGCGCTTGAGATCCAACACCCGGATTAGAGGCGCCATCCGCCTGATTTGTCACAGCGTCAACAGAGGGTGTACCGGGAGCACCGCCGCCACCGCCACCCTGCTGGCCGGTCAGGCGGGCAATCCCGTTATAGCCGAAGGCAAGCTCCAATACCGAGTTTGTCTGGCTGCTCCCGATATACGGGCGCTTACTGGCCGGGATCGAATCAACGATTACCGCCCAGGACAGCGAAATCACCAGCATAACTGCCGTAGCTCCAGCAAGAACGGCAATTTTCTTCTTCCAGCTCGTCCTCGCCGCGATTATATAAAAGAGATAAAATGCAGGTAAAACCATATAAGCCTGGAGCATCTTCATGTTGAACCCGGCACCGATCATGGCGAAACCTCCGAGCACACTCCAAACGTTTGTTTTTCTGACTCCCCTGAATAACAGCCATGCGCCGAGCAGCAGAGTGAAAACCAGCATGCTGTCAATATTGTTGGTTCGGCTGACTGCAACCGCCACCGGCATACAGGCCATCACTAAAGCGCCGATACGGGCTGATGCCAAGCCGAATGTCGGTTTGAGGAGCAGGTAAACCAGCACTACCGAACCCACGCCTGCCAAAGCCTGCGGCAGGATTACGCTCCAACCGTGCAGGCCGAATATATATGCGCTTGCGGTCTGAATCCAGAATGTCAGAGGCGGCTTATCGACCGTCACTGAGCCGGCTGGATCGAGTGACCCGTAGAAGAAATTGTGGAAGCTTTGCAGCATGCTTGCGACGGCGGTCGTGTAGTACGTGTTCGCATATTTATCCGTCCAAATGTTGTACCCGTTCAAAACAACCGATAATAGTAATATGAGGGCCAAGTAAATGTCACCGCGCAGCCTTGTTGTTGCTTTTCTCATCATTCACCACTCCTGCTCTTTTTTCAGATCGATTAAACTCCCGATTGCTCGTTCATCGACTGCCTATGTACACATTTTGGCCCCAGTTCCTGAAGTTGTTATGAATAGGTGCTGAATGTTTGCTGAAAGCGGACCATAGTCATTGCTTCGCGGCACTCAAGCTGCCTATAATGCAATTGTAGGAGGAGATTGTTATGTTAAAGCCATCTAAAGAAATTAAGATACTGCTTGCGGATGATGAGCCGAATATTCTGCAGTTTCTGGAGCTTGGTTTAGCAAGCGAAGGCTTTCTGGTACAGACCGCGTCCGACGGCATGAGCGCTTATAATTCAGCTCAGGATTTCCGTCCTCATGTAGCCATACTGGACGTCATGATGCCTGGCATGGATG
The DNA here is from genome assembly GCF_019550795.1 of Paenibacillus sp. sptzw28. Taxonomy (NCBI): domain Bacteria; kingdom Bacillati; phylum Bacillota; class Bacilli; order Caryophanales; family Paenibacillaceae; genus Paenibacillus; species Paenibacillus sp. sptzw28. Next base: position 1,687,597 of record NZ_CP080545.1, on the reverse strand, counting down.
GGTATCAGGTCTGCCGGATGTTGAAAGAGACGGGAGACAACATTGCGGTAATCATGCTGACCGCCAAGGATGAAGTCGACGACAAAGTGAAAGGCCTGCTGCTTGGAGCGGACGATTACGTCGTCAAGCCTTTCAGCTTCGAAGAACTGCTTGCCCGGATTCAGGCCCGGCTGCGCAACCAATTTCCCGATCTGCTCGGCAGAGTCGTATACGGCCCCTTCGGCATCGATGACCGCAGGAACGAAATCGTTTATCAAGAAAAGGTTTTGGAGCTGTCTCCGACGGAGCACGGGCTGCTCAAATTCATGGTGATTAACCACGGCACTGTGCTGAGCAAGGCATTGATTCTTGATAAAGTGTGGGGGTATAACTTCGGGGGCGAAGAAAATATCGTGGAGGTGTACATTCGTTCGTTAAGGGAGAAATTGAACGATAAAGAGCATCGTCTGATCCGAACCTTAAGAGGCGCCGGTTACAGAGTGGACCTGCCATGATGCGGAAATGGAAAAAGTCTGTAAAACGCTGGTTTATGCCCCGCTCCCTCCGCTACCAGCTTCTCACACGTTCCCTTTTTATTCTGGCCGCCCTTTTTATTCTTATCGGGCTTATGCAGAGCTGGTTGATGAGAGATTTTCTTTACCGGAATCAGGCGAATTCACTTGAATCACAGTTGATGTCGATGCCGAAGCAATTGTTCGGCGACCCGCATCCTGAACGACACAGCTTCAAATCTCGCCCGGGGCCTAAAGATGACGGCGCACCTGGAGAACCGGAAAAACCGACTCTGTTCTTGTCCGATACATCATTAGCAATTATCGGGTTCGACGGCAGCTTTACTGATATATCGGGAGGACAATCGGGAACCCCGTCGCCCCGGTTGACAGAACCGGAATATACGGAGATCAAGAATGAGCTCCTGAAACATGTTCATGTGAATTACAAGCTGGTTCAAGACCCGACGGGAATGGAGCAGCTGGTCGTGTACAGCCTGGTTGGTCCGCCGAATAATCCGGAAGGTCTATCCCAGATGGGCGCTGCGACAAGTCCTCTTAAACAGGTTATGATGCAGCAGCTTGTTATTTTTGCTTGTTTATCCGTGCTGGCGCTTGGCGGCGGGATGGCGCTGTATATGCCGGTTCTGAGGCGAACGCTGATACCTCTCTCCCGCATCGTAAGAGCCGTCGAACAGACAGACTCCGGCAATTTAACCGAGCGTCTGCCCGACCATCAGGGGCAGGAGGAAATCGACCGCCTGTCCGTCAGCTTTAACGGTATGCTTGAACGGCTTGATACCTCTTTCGAAGCCGAGAGAATGGCGAATGAGCGAATGAGGCGATTCATCGCTGATGCTTCCCATGAACTAAGGACTCCGCTTACTTCGATTCACGGTTTCCTTGAGGTATTGCTCCGCGGTGCCGCCACCAACTCGGAGCAGCTTTACGGCGCATTGAACAGCATGCACAGCGAATCCAGGCGCATTAACAAGCTGGTGGAGGATCTGCTGCTTCTCTCGAAGCTCGATCAGGCGCCTCAGCTTAGACTGACCGAAGGCGGATTGGATCATTTGATTCGCGAGATGGAGCCTCAGCTGCAGGTATTGGCGGGGAACCGGTCGGTCCGCTTTCATTTAGCCGAGAACGTAAGGGGAAAGTTTGACCTTGATAAGATCAAGCAGGTGCTGCTCAACCTGTTCCATAATGCCGTTCAGCATACGGATCCGGAAAGGGGAGTTATAACCGTTTCCCTGGAAATTGCAAAGGGGAAAGCCGAGCTGACAGTTCGGGATAACGGACCGGGTATCGGTAAAGAACATCTGCCGAAGGTGTTTGAACGCTTTTATCGCAGCGACTCTTCAAGAACGCGCAAATACGGAGGCGCGGGCCTTGGTCTGTCCATTTCCAAATCAATAATTGAAGCCCATGACGGGTCGATTGATGTAGAGAGCACGCCCGGGGAAGGCACTGCTTTTCGATGTACGCTCCCTATCCTTAGCTACGGGCGGTCCGAAACCTCTTCCTGATGATTCCGACCCCGAGAACCGTTGCAGGGAGAACAAATCCGATTATCGCGGAATAAGCCGGCCTAATGTTAATATGAAACGTCATCAGGTTGCTGATATTGGGAGCTATCAAGACCCCTGAAGCATAAAAGAGCAATCCCAGGGGCAGCGAAATTGTTCGATATTCGGATAGATTCAACGTCTGCGAGAGAGATAGAACCGTTATGTAGAAGACAAGGACCAGTTTAAAAAAAATGGTAATAAACCATATCGCAGCTATGATGACTTCCACCCTTTGGATAAAACCCCCTATTTCGATTTCTTTGGCTAATTCAAAGCTGGAAAATATATCGCTCGCTGTACTTTCGGCACCCAAAACCAGAATACTAAGCCCGGTAACCAGCGTGATAACCGATCCTCCGAGTAAAGTTCCCCGAAGGAAAGCTCGCCCGGCAGCTTTGGAATGCTTTACTTTCGGATAAACTATAAGCAGCAAAATAAGTTCCAAATACGGGAACGCAATATGCGGATATGCGCCTTTAAGGATGGATTGTATCCCTTCCCCATACACCGGCTCAAGTCGACTGATTTCAATATCCGGGACCAGCATGACAGCAAATAAGATAACCAGCCCTATAACCCATGGGAAGAAAACATCCACGGTGCGTGCGATGTTGGAAATTCCATAACGAACCCCAATTACTACAATACACAAATAGACGATAAATATCGCTTCGACCGGTGTTTCCGGTATCATCGTCGATTTCAGAAATTCACCGAGGCTGCGTAGAGCCAGAGAACTCAGAATGAAGGCATACAAAAACCACAGCAAGGAAACGAGCGAACCTAGCCATTTCCCGAAGGCTTCCTTACTGATCTCCACCAGGTCTTTGCCCGGGTATAGACGTCCCAGTGCGCTATACAGCAATACCAGCAGGACTCCGGCAGCCATCCCGACAATGGAGGAGATCCATGCATCCTGTTTGGCCTGCGATGCCATAATGGTCGGAATCACAATGCTTGAAGTGCCGATGATGAAGAGGCACACCAGTTTCATAAAGTGACTCGCTTCAATCTTATCATTGTCAGACACTGGGTTCACGCCTCACTTTCACATGTCTTGCTACGGTTTGTAAATAGCTCTGGCCCAAGTAAGCGGAGTCGGAACTTCAATACCGGTTATTTCGGCAAGGTTAAGAGCCAGGCCGGCCAGGAGCAGTAAGGAAAAAGCCCACGCTTCCTTCCGCTGTTTTCTCTTCACTAAAGACGGCAATTCGATCATCGCCATGATTATACAAACCAATAACAGCGCTGCGATATTTCCCACCATCCGTTTAGTCCCCCATTCTCTCTTCTACCGATCTCGTGGTTTTAAAGATTCGGCGGATATTTATATTTACATCAATGTTTACCTGCAGCTTTGAGAAAGGTTCATCCCAATTTTTTTTTACTTCCCCCCAATATTTAGGGTACTTTCGCGCAATATCGTCTCCGAACCCGAAAATATCCGACTTATACCGGCTTTGCACCGTTTGGACCGAAGAGGAGATCATGGATTTGATTCGACGGTTGGTCAGGTTCTCCAGCTCAGAGATGACCTGCGGTTTGGTCAGGTCGGCTGCGCATTGGGCTTCAGTCACAGCTCCATCTGACTTGATCTGGAGTTTGATTACCGGAATGCCATTCTCCATAGACACTTTCGTTTTATTAATGGTATGAAGCAGCTCGACTGTCACGTATTCTTTTTTCTTCTTCAGACAAGGTATACGAATGCTTGTACTTTTTATATTTCCCTGAGTGAAGTTGTAACCTATGCTATTCTCCTCGTTTAACCAGCCGAGCAGCTTGTCTTTTTTGAAAACACCCAATCCGTTGTATACGAGTTGGGCGGAAGGCTCAATTTTCTGTACATTCGAATTCTCATTACCCTTTTCAGGATTACCAGTGAGTGTGATAGCAGTTACAACGGGCTCTTTCCCTCTGCTTATAACATCGGAAAGCAGTTGTTCGAATGTAACCTGAGCGGTCGAACCCCATGCTCTCGCCGAGCTTTCGAGGGTAACTTTCATCTTGGTCGCCGGTATTTTCTCCAAAGGAGTGAGCACCTTGATAATTTCTTCCGCCTTTACTCCGCGGGCGATCACTACAGAAATATCCTTCCTGTATTCATGGTCTCTTGAGATATGATCCAGCACTTTCCCCAGGCCATCTCTTGCGAATTCCTCTCCGAAAATAAGCATCTGCATTTGTCCGACATATATTTTTCTAGTACTTTTCAATGTCATTTTTCTGGCTGTCTCCTGAAAAGCGTCTCCCTTCTCCTGAAACACTGTGACCGGGGCAGTGGCAGCGCCCGCCTTTTGCCCTGCAATAGCTCCGGTATTGAGAACCTGATTGGAGATCAAAATCTGATCTCCTGCTTTATCAACGCCAATGGCGACGGAAACGGCCAGCTCATTCAATTCACGGCGGTTCCAGCATCCCGACAGAAGCGATATACACAGGACGGAAACGATCGTCTTGTACCCTCTTTTCATATTGGCTCCTCCTAAAACTTTTCGAGGAAAAGTTGCTTCGTAAGTATAAGCTGACTTTTCGTACAACCCGAGGCAGCATCAGCTTTCGGGTTCCGGTTCCCGGGCCGGCCTGCTCTTCTCCCTATTTCTATTCCGGCTTAAGAACGAAGGGCGAGTATTCATGCTGCGCCATGAAACGCGCAGCGCCGTATCCTTATTGTCCATCGTAGTAGCAGGTGCGAATGAGGACATATACGGCACCCCGAATGAACGCAGATGACAGAGGTGCTGGACGATCCCGATCATTCCCGCGATAATGCCGTACAAGCCGAAGGAAGCGGCCAGCCCCATCATCCCGAACCGCAGTATCCGGATAGCGATGCTCATGTTATAAGCGGGAATAACAAAGCTGGCAATAGCCGTGATTGAGACGACAATGACCATGGCTGCCGATACGATTCCCGCCTGAACGGCTGCTTGACCGATAACGAGCGCTCCCACGATTGAGATCGCCTGGCCAACCGCTTTGGGTAGACGCACTCCAGCCTCCCGCAAAAGCTCGAATGTCACTTCCATCAATAAAGCTTCAATGAAAGCGGGAAACGGGACACCTTCCCTCTGAGCGGATAAACTTATCAGCAGTTGAGGAGGCAGCATTTCATGGTGAAAAGTGGTAACTGCAATGTATAAAGAGGGACCCAGCAATGCGATCGCCAAAGCCAAGTACCGGAGGAGACGCAGGAAGCTGGAAATATCGTATCGCTGATAATAATCTTCAGCTGCCTGGAAGAACTGTACGAATAAAGCCGGAACCAGGAGAACAAACGGCGTTCCATCCACGAAAATCGCGATTCGCCCTTCAAGCAGACCTGCTGCAATCACGTCCGGCCTTTCAGTGTTATAAATAGTGGGGAACAGGGTAAGAGACTTATCCTGAATAAATTCCTCAATATACCCGCTTTCCAAAATTCCATCTATATCAATGCCTTTAATTCGCGCACGGACCTCTTGAACCGTTTCGTCCTTAACGATACCGTTGATATACATGACCGATACGCCTGTTTTGGTAACCCGGCCAACCTCGAAGTGTTCAAACCAGAGATTATGGTCCTTAATTTTTCGGCGCACCAACGAAATATTGGTCGCCATATTTTCGGTGAAGCCTTCTTTCGGTCCTCTGATAACCTGCTGCGTAGAGGACTCTTGAACTCCTCGATCCTCCCCCCCTTTCGAAGCAATGAGCAGTCCTCGAGCACACCCTTGGCATAATATGATGGTATCTCCGGACAAAACAGCCGACAGCAGCTTGTCGAGATCATCGGTATCGCCAATCCCGCCGACAGGAAGCGATTGCCTGATAGTATCAATCAAGTTTCCTTCAGACGAACTTGCCGTGAGGGTGCTGCTGTTCCGGCTAAGCGACATCAGCGGTTCCATAATAAACTCATTGACGAATTTGGAATCTGCGAGACCTGAAGCATACACAATTGCGGCTTCGACGGACTCATGTCCGCCGGATCGCCATTCTCTTATGACAATATCCGGGCTGTTCCCGACTACCTTCTTGATTTCTTCAATATTCTCTCGGAGGTTGTTCTTCAGGCAGAGCTTGGCAAGGGTCTCCTGCTGCCGTGAATCCTGAGTCTCTGTTTGTGAATTTTGCCTTATTCTGTTGAATAAATATTTAATCATTCCCAAGTGTACGCACCTCCTCTCTTACAGAATTCGTTAAAAGTGGAGTTAATATTCACTTTGCTGCTCAGAGATAAAGAATGGGCTTATTAAGGCATCGATACCGGAAGATTGGCTCACAAAAAAAAGCTGCGGCAGTCATTGATATGACACCGCAGCTTTATTATTTTGCATATCCCTCAGTTTCCCATTCATCAGAAAACTTAACTGCTCTGGAATTCAGGTTGCCAGCGGAGTCGTATCGTGAAGCCACTTGGCCCAGCGCTTCAGCACGGCGGCCTGCTCGTCCGTCAATGCTTTACCGCTTTGTGCTGTCACTTGATTCATATAAGCTTCCAGGAGGTCGCGAGCCGCAGCGCCTTCCCCTTTAAGAGCGTTCGCACTGGCATTTTCCAATTTCTTCTTAAGTGCATCGGCAATGCCATTCGCACCGCTTGCCCCCGTCTCACCCAGGAACATATCTGTCAGCGATCCCAGACTGTTAAATGTTGCAGATACGGTAAACGAGAACTCAGCCGCCTGGCGATGTCCCGCAGCATCTTCGGCTGTCGCCGTCACAGTATGAATTCCAGGCGCCAAGTTATACGCTTTGGCCTGTAAAAGAGGTGTGGCACACGGCGAGCCGGCTATACCTGAAACACTATCGCTTGCTGTACAGGAAATGATGATGTCCTGATCAATTGTGTAAGAATCTTCCCCTTGAAACTGTACATGCGGCGGTGTCAGATCCGTTTGGATCGATTGCGATTTCGTATCTTCTACATTGCCCGCCCGGTCAATGGAACGGTACAGAATCTGGAACTGCCCTTCAAGATCCAGAGTAACCTGAGCGTTGTATGGCGTCCAGCTGCTTCCGCCGTCTAAACTATACTCCGTACCAGCTGCGCCCGATTGATTGTCGGTGGCGCTTAGGTTTAACGAAACCGGATTCACGTACCATCCGCTGAGTCCATCCGGTTCGGATGGTGTTACAACAGCTGTCGTCACAGGCGGTGTTGTATCTGCCGGTAACGTAAAATCGCTCAGACCTCTTGGTTTCAGCTGAAATACGCCTTTGAAAATAGAGGCAATCCCTTGGATGTTTACCGTTTGACCCGCATGATACGGGAATGTACTTTGCGTTAAACCGGTGCGTGCATCCACGCGAATATGATTGCTTACAGAGCCATTCACCGCATCGAATTCGAAAGAGCCTGCAGGTGAAGCACTGACGATACTGCTAATCGTTACGCCGCTTAGCTCTACCAGCTGACCTTGATTATCATTGGTAACGGCATTCGCAGGAGCTGCCGCCGGAAGCGCAGAAGTTCCTGTTTTCGCAATTTCAACCGGATCCGTCAATTCGAGCTCCGTGTTAAATACCGCTGTAGGGGCCGTGATTTTCACAATATCACCTTGATGGAATCCGCTTAAGCTTTGAAAGACGTAAATACCGCCCGTCGCATCCTGCAAGTAGAAGGCTTGACTTCCAAAAGCGCCTGGTTCCGTCGTTACAACACCCTCTAACGTGACCAGTGTGCCTGCTGCTTTGCTGCGAGCTTCTGCGATGGTGATTTTAGCAGGTATCGGGTTCTGCTCCTCCGGCAGCGGCTCGGCCGGAACGTTCCCGAGAGTTACCGATTCGGTTTTCAGGTTCGTGCCGTTTTGGCGCAGACGAAGGTTCGCTGGCGCTGTCGTCCCTGGTTTGATGCGGACATTCAAATCCTTGAAGGCATGACCCTTGCTATCGGAGGTCAAGCTGAATGCCGTACTGTAGCCGTCAGCAGCCGGCCATGAGCCGTCGGCATTCTGAACCTTGGCAATTTGCGCGCCGCCGCTTACCAAATAGATGCCTGTTTGAAAGCCCGAAACTGTCGTATTGGCAGGAAGATTATCAATGACTACACGAATTTGAAAATCCTGTGCGTTTGGCAAAACGGCTTGATGCACGAAACTGTAAACGGCACTGGCCGTTGCGGCCGGACCGCCATAGGAACCCGGTTTGAACGTGCTGCGGTCGTACCATTTGTAGCCGGCATTCGGCGGCGCCCATGGTTCGGGCTGCGGTTCCGTGGAAGCCGCCGGATCTTCGAACGGAAGCAAAGCTGTCGGCTCATCAAGCTGCAAGCCGCTCACTTGAGAAAGGCTGGTGTAGCTCTCTTTGGTGGCCAACCAATTAACCATATTTACAAGCAGCTTGCCGTCGTCAACTTCTTTGAAGCCATCATATGTCGTCTTCTTCGCACCCGTATCTTCACGTAAATATTTCGGAGTCGCATCCTCAACCGGCGAGGAATCGCCGATAAATGCGGCTTTCCCCGCTCCAGCTTTGGAAACTGCAACATATGGACCTTCAGCTGCGCCGCCGCCATTATATACACCCTGGTCAACCGCATTCGGCCAAGCCTCATTCGTTTGCGGCAGGTAGACGATCCCTTTGGCCTTCGTCGGATCCATGATCGCCAGTGTAGAGCCCGCATGCATGGCAACGCCGGACACGCCGTTCGTAATGCCGAAGGCTTGATCCGGGGCCACAATTTGATTCGCCGTAATGTCGCCGAGCGCGTTATATCGGAAACGAACACCGAATTGCGTGGCCAGCCAGTCGGAGTTAGCGACATCCACCATTGCAGAGGAAGCGCTCTCTTCGGCGCTCATGCCTTGTGCCGGATTCGTCCAGGCGCCGCGGCGATAGCCGTTGAATACTTCGGAGCCGTCCCAACGATTTTTATTGCGATCGGCATTATAATGGTCACCGATGAAGAAAATACTTCCGCCGCCTTGTACATATTGCACCATGGCCGCCTGCTCGCTTGTTTTATAAGGAACGTTCGCTTCCGCAACGACGAAGACATCGTAACCGCTTAGATCACTCAATGTGATAGGCGTTGTTTTGCGAAGCTCTTTCACGTAATAGCCGTTATCCGCAAGCGCATTGGCAAAATCGGAGAACCCTCCGTCAATGACCCAATCCGCAGCACCGGCCGTTTGTTCATGCGTATTATCGAAAAGCACTTTTTTGCCGGCATTCTGATTCACGACTTTGGCTTCTATGAACGGCGCCGGGTCAGCCGGCCCCTCCGCCACGACCGTTTGCCAGCTGCCTGCAGCCATTACTTGCAGCATTAGTGCAGCGGTTAAAGCGAATGTAGATTTAAACAATTTCTTTTTCCATTTTGCCCAAATCCCCATTAATATCCTCCTCGTAATAAAAGACTATGAAACTAGTGAACCTATTCTACCAATAATGTACAAATAAAAGTGATATATTATTGTAAATGACAAAAGATTCCGTAAATCGACAATGTTTCAGACAAAAAATATAAAAAAAGCGAGTCTCCCACCCCTGGGTGGAAGACATCGCCTAAACAACTGACTAATATATATTTGCTTGCCTGTCACTCTTTACGCACGGTAAAATTGTTCGAGCTGCTCTACTACGTCCTGCTTGCTGTGTTCGACGATCACTTGATGCTGCGGTTTATCGAAGAGCTGCTCTATAGCCTGCGGGAATGTTTGTTTGATTCCGCACAAGCTGATTGCTTCATCGAACTTTGCCGGATGGGCTGTCGCCAGCGAGATACAGATTTCGCCTTGACTGAACTTCTCGGAAGCGGCGATTCCGCACGCCGAGTGCGGATCGAGCAAATACCCGTAGCGGCCTTCATAAGCTTGAATCGTTTGCAGGCATTCCTCTCCGTTTACGCTGTGCGCGGCAAAATCCTTCTGTATCTGCTGCAGCTCCGCTTCGCCAAAGACAAGCTTGCCCTCGGACTTGAAGCGTTCCATCCGCTGCCCGGTTTCATTCGCATTCCCGCCACAAAGGTAATACAAATACCGCTCGAAATTGCTGGCGATTTGAATATCCATCGAAGGGCTGTGCGTGCTGTAAAACTTGTCCGGCATATAAACGCCTTCATGGACGAAGCGCTGAAGAATGTTGTTTTCGTTAGTGGCCAGAATCAGCTTATCAATCGGAAGTCCCATTTTCTTGGCTAAATAGCCGGAGAATATGTTGCCGAAATTACCGGTTGGAATACTAAAGCTGACGCCTTTGGCCCTTGCTTCCTCCGGTAACCGGAAATAAGCATAGAAATAATAAACCGTTTGGGCCAGAATCCGCACAAAGTTAATCGAATTGATGGCGCGCAGATGGTATTTCGTTTTAAATTCGAGATCGGCGAACAGCTCCTTAATGATCTGCTGGCAATCGTCGAAATTGCCCTTCACCGATAAATTCAGTACATTGTCATCCTGTACCGTCGTCATCTGCAGCTCCTGGACGCGGCTCACCTTGCCGTGAGGATGCAAAATGCAAATTTGAATGCCTTCCTTGGACCTTACTCCGCTGATCGCCGCGGCGCCCGTATCGCCGGATGTGGCGCCTAATATATTGATCACTTTATTCTGCTTGCGGGCGACATACGCGTACAGGTTGCCCATAAACTGCAGGGCTACATCCTTGAATGCAAACGTCGGTCCGTGATAGAGCTCCAGCACATACAGCGAATCGTTCAACGCCGTAAGGGGCGCAACTTCCGGACTGCGGAATCCGGCATAGCTCTCGTAGACGAGTTCCTTCAAATCTTGCCCCGGAATTTCACCATTCGTATAAAGCGAGAAAATGGCCAGCATGAGATCCTGATACGACAGCCCCTCCCATTCCGCTAATGTTTCCCTTGATACCGCAGGTATCGTCTCTGGAATCATCAGACCGCCGTCATCGCCGAGCCCCATTAAAAACGTATCGATAAAACCGCATTCCCGTACTTTGCCACGGGTACTGATAAAGTTCATCCTGCATTCTCCTCTTACTGTTGTTCGGTGTAACTCCTATTTTGGATGTAAAAGGCGAGGATTTCAAGATGTTTCGCCTCTTTTCCAGCAATAAAGCGAAAAAATGCCCAATTGCTTGAGCATTTTTCATTAATTCATGATGTTGCATCCCGCAAACTCAACTGATTGACGATGCTTCGGGCGCGGTCATATATACCTTCCTTGGACAGCGCTTGATGAATGGCATCGTGGAGCTCGCTCATATCCTTGTAGATCTCACGCATCGTTCTGTCCGACGTTCTCATGCGCTGCATATCGAGCTGACCCATTGCATCGTGCGCTTCGAGCAAATCTTTGAAGACCTTCAGAGATGTAAAGCCGATCATCGCCGCTCCGAGCGCCGTTGCCTGCTCATTCTTGTTAGGAATAATGACCAGCCCGTAAATATCTGCCTGAATTTGATTAAACAAATCGGATCGAACCAGTCCGCCGCTGACATGTACAGCCGTTATTCTCACATGACCAGGTTCCTGCTCACCCGCCAGAAGGGCGTCGATGATTTTCAGGTTTTTGTTCACTTCGAAGCAGATACCTTCCAAATATGCTCGGACAATGTCGCTCTTCTTGGATCCAAGCGTCATATTGAACAGCACGCCGGAAGCATTCGGATTCCAATAAGGGGCCGCGCTGCCTGCATAATGAGGAATATGGAGAATGCCTCCCGCACCCGGGCTGGACATGCCTGCGAGCTCGTTCAGCAGGTCATACGATCCGTCGGATGCCAGAAAATCCCGCAGCCAGCGATATGTTGACCCTGTCGTGAATATGCCTGCTTCGATCACATAATCGCCGGGAACAGCCGACGCGCTGCAAACGACCTTATGTTCCGAGCTCTTAACCGGCTCCTGTATCGGGGCGACGACGAACGAACCTGTACCTGTCGTCACCTTGACGATCCCCGGACGAATCGCACCGAGCCCGACAGCGGCGCACTGCTGATCTCCCCCTGCCATGACGACCGGGATATCCTCCCTCAGCCCGAAGCGGACTGCAGCCTCTTTCGTTACGCTGCCGGCTACCGTTCCCGTAGGATAAGCCGGCGGCATTTTAGCCAGGTCGACATTCATCCGGACCGCTATTTCCCCGTCCCACTCAAACGTATTAATATTGAACAGCATCGTCCGCGAAGCTTGCGTCCAATCCGTCTTGAACTGACCGGTCAATGCATGGACGACATAATCGTGAGCTGTCAGAAAACGGAAAGTGCGCGCGTAGATCTCCGGCTTGTTATCCCGGAACCACATGATTTTCGGCAGAGAAAAGTACGGGTCGATCTTGAGGCCGGTCCGCGAGTAAATATCGGCCGCCCCGATTCGCTCACCTATCTCCTTCGCTTCGCGCACACTGCGCTTATCCTGCCACAGAATCGCCATCGCAAGCGGATTGCCGCTCTCATCCACCGGAACGATCGTCGCTCTCTGGGTGGTTACGGAGACGCCGCTTACGCGGGCGATCTCCTCCGGCTTATCTCGGTTCAGCTCCGCGAGCCCTTCTCTAATCGCATCAAGCCATGTGGCGGGATCATGATCAATCACATTTGCCGCGTGAAAGACACTTGTATATTCCCGGTACGCCGTTCCGTGAATGTTACCGGCGGAATCGAACAGAATGACACGTCCGCCGGTCGTTCCAATATCCAAAACCATAATGAGAGGGCGCGAATCAGCCTCATATCGCATTCAGGTTTCCCCTCCACTCCTATTTATATCTCTAACAATCCGGTGAACACTCCCGCTGAGCGCGGACCACCGTGATTTTATATGAACAAGCTAAGAATCAGAATAAATCCGAAGGATACGAACGACAGAATGGTTTCCATTGCCGTCCACGTTTTTAATGTTTCCGCTACCGACATATTGAAGTATTCTTTGATCAACCAGAACCCGGAATCGTTGACGTGCGAGAGCATAATGGAGCCGGAGCCGGTGGCCAGAACAAGCAGCTCAAGATTGGTGCCGGGTACCGTAGCCGCGATTGGAGCGACGATTCCGGCGGCCGTCGTCATCGCTACCGTGGCAGAGCCTACAGAAGCCCGGATGAGTCCCGCTATGATCCAGCCCAGGAACAACAAGGAGATATGGGCGCTTGTCGCATAAGCCGCAATCGCATCGCCTACGCCGCTTGCGGTGAGTACAGCGTTGAAGCCGCCGCCTGCACCGATAATGAGGATGATGGAAGCTGTCGGCGCAAGACAATCATTCGTTATTTTGGCAAGTCGGTTAGCCGTTAATCCGCGTGAGAAACCGAATGTGTACATAGCAACAAGCAGGGCGATCAGCAGGGATGTGATCGGTGTGCCGATAAAATCAATCCACATCCGGAACACATTGCCTTCAGGTATCGTGAAATCGACTACCGTTGTGATCAGCATGAGAATAATCGGCAGCAGAATGGTGAACAATGTGATGCCGAAGCCTGGCAGATTTTTAGTCTCGCTCACGCTGAACTGTTCCATTAATTCTTTGGACGGCTCGACATGGACCCTTTTTGCAATCCAGCTTGAGAACAGCGGGCCTGCTATAGCCGCCGACGGCAGACCTACAATGAGGGACAATAATATGGTCTTCCCGATATCCGCATGCAAAATTCCGACGGCCGCAAGCGCGGCTGGATGCGGAGGCACCAGGCTGTGAACGACGGATAAGCCCGCAACCATCGCTATACCGATTTTAATGAGAGATGTTCCCGTTTTCTTGGCGAGCGTAAATACAAGCGGTATAAGAAGCACCACTCCGACCTGCAAAAAGACGGGAATACCGCAAATGAACGCGACGACCATCATGACCCAGTGGACTCTCTTCTCCCCGAACACGCGCACCATCGTGCCCGCCAGCCGCTCGGCTCCGCCTGACTCGGCCATCAATTTCCCGAGCATCGTTCCGAGGCCCAGCACGATTGCGATAAATCCAAGCACATTGCCGACGCCGGTCTGATACGCCTTCGCGATGTCCCCCAGCTTCATGCCCGAGACGAGACCCATGAACAAGCCTGCAATAATTAAAGCGATAAACGGATTAAGCTTGAATTTGGCGATCAGAAAAATCAATCCTGCGATTGAAATCGCTGCGTAAAGCAGCAAGCTTGCATTATGACTTAAGCCAAATAAAGTATCCACGTTGTTAAGACCCCCCGCGAAATTTTGCGAAATCTTCGAAGCATTGGGATTAAGAATTGAAATGAAAGGGCTTTCAAAATGTATTATAGAGCAGGCGCATTTCAGGCCTCATTGATATCGCCTCCGTCCTGCTTCTTGCAGGCAGGACGGAAGTTAATTGATATTATTGCGAGACTTCCGACAACGAGCTTAGCCATTCCTTTACTTTCGGATGGTTCAGCACCTCCGGATTTTTCACCCAGTTTGCTTTTCCGCCGTCCAGAATCTTCTTCACTTCCTCGGCAAGAAGATAAGGCGACTGCGTCAGAGCGTCAGAGGTTGTTCCCGCAATATGGGTCGTCAGCGTAACATTGTCCAGAGCGAGCAGCGGATGATCGTGCGGAATCGGCTCGATATCGAATACGTCAAGTCCCGCACCGGCGATCTTCTTCTCGGCAAGTGCCTGAACCAAGGCATCCGTATCCACGAGGCCGGATCTCGCACAGTTGATCAAATACGCCGTCGGCTTCATTTGCGCCAGCTCCGCATGACTGATGAAATGGTGATTTTCCGCGGTCAATCGCGCATGCAGGGAAATGAAATCGGATTCGGCGAGCAGTGTTTCCTTATCAACCAATTGGACACCCGGCATATCGATCGATTCAGGCTTCACGAACGGGTCATAGACTTTAATCTGCACGTCGAAGCCGCTCAGCTTCTTCGCAACCAGCCTTCCGATGTAGCCGAACCCGACAAGTCCTATGTTTTTCCCTTTCAGCTCCGGAATATAATCCGCGTTGCTGAACACTTTGCGCCATTCGCCGTTCTTGATCGACATATGGGCCCTCGCGATATTCCGCGATTCCGAGAGCATCAGGCCAACTGAGAAATCCGACACCGCTTGCGCATTCCGGCCCATGACATGCACAACGACGATCCCTCGGTCCGTAGCCGCCTTCACGTCTACATTCTCCGTGCCAGCGCGGGCAACACCGATCAATTTCAAATTATCGAATGAGTCCATCCCGTCAGGCGAGAACGGGCCAAACAAGCCAAGGACCATATCGGCATCCTTGTTTTCCTTGAACATCGGCGGTACTTCTTCGACGGCGGGACCCTGCTGCTCGATAACAAGCCGTCTGTTCTGCAATCTGCCCCAGTCCGGTTCCCAGTCCGTGGTTACGATCTCGTGGTTGCCCAGCATACGGGCCGCTTCGGTAAATTGCTTGCCGTTAATCATTGCATCGCCAAACGTTAAAATTTTCATTTTCATTCCTCTTTTCAGCTACGTTTTCAGTTTCGCCACCGCAAGTCTTGAGGCGTTTACCGCTTCAATGGCTGACTTCCCTTTCGCAAGAACGGTTTTGACGTACAAGCAATCGATAATAGTCAGCTGCACAATCCGGCTAACCATCGCATCGGACCGAAAGTCCGTTTCCGTTGCGCTCGTGACCAGCAGCTCATCCGCTAACTGGGCGACTGATGATTTGCTGAAACCGGTAATCACGATGATACGGGCGCCCTTTTGCTTTGCGATTTCCAGCGCGTTCAGCAGCGCCTGGCTTTCTCCGGAGTGGGATAGAGCGACAATGACATCTTCTCCGTTCATATGAGAAGCCGCTATCGCTTCAATATGAGGATCCGTAATATGAATGACGGTCTCGCCCAGTCTTAGAAACTTATGCGCGGCATCGCCTGCGATTATGCCCGATACCCCTTGCCCGAAGAAATACAGCCTCTTCGCATCAACAAGCAGCTTTCCCGCACGCTCTACAGCTGAGTAATTGATCAAATGCTTAGTCGTATTCAAAGCGACGACGGTCTGCTCGAGCACCTTCTCAAATACTTGCTCGGTCGTATCCGTAAGGTTAATGGCTTCGAATATATTTCTTGCTTCGTTATCGCTTGTATTTTCTTGTGCGAGAGCGACCTTAAGCTCTTGGTAGCTCGTGTAGCCCAGTCTTCGGTAAAACCTGACAACACTCGGTTCGCTGACCTTGCTTAATTTGGACAACTCATTCATTGAGAGTAAAAAAGGCTTTTCCTCACTCGTAAGTACGAACAGGATTTTCTTCTCAGAATTGGTCATCTCCTTTTCAATTGCGTTAACCCGGTTTTGAAAAGTAGCCATTATCGCTTCCCCGCTTTCGGTTAAATGTAATTTTACTACTTTTTAAATATAAAATCAATGTATTTTTTTCTACAAAAATGTAGTTTCAATAATCTTCGCTTAATTATACTACATGCATCAAATGATTTCTAATCCATATCAGAAGGATAAATTCAACCGATTTTCTGATGAAATGCTAGGATATTCCCTTATTAAAAAGTAATAATACTACATTGTATTTATATAATAAATGTAGTATGATTTCGGTATCTTATAATCTGGGTTGTAGTTTTTCTACAAATTAAGGAGATGACTTATGCTATCAAATACGAAAGCAATGTTAAGTAGAGCTCAAGTGAGCAAACAAGCCGTTGCCGCTTTCAACGTGTACAGCCTTGAAACGGTCCAAGCGGCGGTGTCCGCTGCCGAGAAGGCGGGACAGCCCGTAATTATAGCCCTTGGGGAACGTTACTTCGGCACGGTCGATGTAGAAGGCTTCGCGGCGATGGTTAAAGCGATCGCGGCGAAATCCGGCGTACCTGTCGCCCTTCATCTGGACCACGCTTATGAGAAACAATCAGTCATCCGCGCGATTCGCAGCGGTTTTACATCCGTTATGTACGACGGTTCCAAATTTCCGCTGGAGGAAAATATCTCGATTACCCGGGAAATCGTGTCGATCGCCCACATGGTTGACGTTGCTGTGGAAGCCGAGATCGGTTCGCTCGCCCGCGGAGCATTCTCGGACGAGGAAGAAGGGGACGGCACGCTGACCGATCCGCAGTCGGCCAAGCAATTCGTCGAAGCGACCGGAGTTGATTTCCTTGCTGCGGCCATCGGGACGGTTCACGGCATGTACACCGGCGAGCCAAACATTAATATTGGGCTGCTGAAGCAAATCCGGGAGGCTGTCCATGTACCGCTTGTCCTGCACGGGGGCTCCGGGACTCCGGATGAAGTCATCAGAGAGACAATTCGTAACGGTATTTGCAAAATCAATGTTAATACGGAAATATCCATGGCCGCTGTTTCCTATTTGAAATCTCTTCACGAGAATGCAAAAACACCGCACTTGTCAGACGTCATGTCGCATATGCAGGGCATTATGGAAGAGTCGATGGAGAAGTTTATCCGCCTGTTCTCCGAGTAGAATTGGCAGCCTCTTTTAACTTGCAGACGGATCAATGGAATCATTCTCCCTGCTCCGTTTTTCTTTTTCTAGCCCTCATTCGTCTTCCAAATGAAACAAAAGACAAAGAGCCTCATGGACAAACGAATCCATGAGGCTCTCTTTTTCAATTATTTCCTACACAAACCGCAGCCCTCGCACAAACAGTCCGATGTGATCCCGGTCAGACCACAGGATGAAATAGTTATATAAGGTTCCTTGAATGGAAACAGGACGGGGATACTTTACGATAAGCGCCGACTGGTTCCTCATTTCCGCCGGTTGATCGTCTGACGGGAATATGATGCAGGCATTCTGCAATTGGATCGATGCAGGGACAATCCGCGGATTGGAACCGTAAGGTCTTAAGGGGTGAAACGCTTCCGAACGGCATATTTCCTCGATTGGGTCCCCAGATGAAATGGCGGATATTTGGAAAAAGCCGTCCATGCCTTCGTACCGCTCCTCCGTTACTCTGTTCCAGTGTGCCGGATACGGAAAAGAGACACGATAAACGGAATTGATATACACGTTGAAACGGGGATTGACAAACGACGACGGCGACCACTGAATGGCGGTGATGCGGCCTCCTTCGATAATTTTATAGGATACCGGATTTCGCAAATCCACTACCCGGATTTGGTTTGCCGGTTCTTCATCCGTGCATCCGGATAAATACGCGATTTGATTACCGTCCGGTGACCAGGTTACCGGAGTGGCGAAGCAATCCGAGACCGCCCATGTTTGTTTATTTCCACCGGTGCGGCGGTCGGTTTGAACCAGGGATACGTATCTGTTTTCAATAAGATCGGTGGCGCTGTAGGCTATTGAGGACGAGTCCGGGGACCATTCGGGAAAGTAGTTTTTGGCTTGCGGTCCGCCTTCCAAGGTATACGTCTGCCCTGTGGCCAGATCGACGGTCGAGATAATGGAAATGCTCACCCCAGGTGAAGTGTAGAGCGCAAATCGGCCATCAGGGGAAAGCCTGACGTTGTTAAGCGGTCCCTCCGTGTTTTGCGTCAGCTGCCGTTTGTTCAGTCCACCAACGTCAATCATGTAAAGCTGGCTGATTCCGGCGGAATCAGGCGCGGCGAACAGGAGCTCCCTGCCCGAAGGAAACCACTGGGCGTCGCTTGCGCCCGGCTGGATGATGTTAAAGCTGGTGTGTGATTCCGTATCGTAAATAACGATCCTGCCATTATTGACATAGCTTAAGTACCTGCTGTCGGGGGACCAGTCCAGAAGTGTATATGGCTCGACCTGGTCGATGCGGGCAGCGAACCTCGTTCTTGTATCTATTACATAGACGATGTTTTGCTTTCCGATAAAGGTTATTTTACGGTTGTCAGGCGACCAATACGGAGTAGAAAATGCCTCTCCCAGCCCTTGAGTAAGCGCCAAATTACGGGCATCCTTAGGACGATATAGCCAAATATCGAAAACCCCGCTGCGATCAGACGTATAAGCAATCCATCCGGTGCCGATTGGCAGCCGCATTTTGTCATTTTGCATAGGCAAATCCCCCTGTGTGAACCCGAAGCTTCATTTCAGTTTATTCGGGGAGGGATACAATGTGCCTACTCCCGGTCCGAAAGCCTACAGCCTTAAGCCGCGCGGTACGATACCCGGCAGGGCAATGATAAACAATAGCAGCGCCGTCCTTGTCGATATCATGAAAGTCCTTTTTTCGCTGTCACGGTATGGATAAATTAACCCGCTGCGGAGAAGCTAATTTAAAACAAAGGGAGGGTCTGAGCATGCCCAGAGATAAAATCGTTGCAGAAACCGACGGGGATCCGAAAACGGAGTATGAGGATAAAACGGCTCACGAGCGGGCGGGATTTGTAATAGATGATTCGCAGAAGAGCGAAGAGCATCCGGAAAAATCTCAAGGACCGCTCTCGTGACAGCCTCTCGAGAAGGATAAGGAAGGTTTACCGAGAGCTCATATTTAAAGAAATACCGTCTGGGAAGAGCCCTGACGGTATTTTAGATTATTTCTCGTTCCCTCGAAGCTACGGTGTTCAGAAGAGTCGGCAGGAGCGAGTAATGCAGCTGCCGGATCCTTGAGATTTCCCCATTAGCGCATCATTCACCCTTTCACCGCTCCGAGCATAACGCTGTTGACAAAGTACCGCTGAAGCCACGGATAGACGATCAGAATCGGTACGGTCGCAAACACTACGCTGGCCGCCTTAAGGCTTTCCGGCATCATCGTTTGCTGCTGCGAGCCTTCCATTTGCGTTAGATCGGTGATCATGTTGTTTTGAATAAGCTGGTACAGCTTGAGCTGCAGCGGGTACAATTCCGGACTCGTGATATACATGAGCGTGTCCTGAAACCCGTTCCAACGTCCTACCGCGTAGAACAGGCTTAGCGTGGCTATAACCGGCATCGACAGCGGGATAACGATGCTCACAAGCGTGCGGAAATGGCTGCATCCGTCGATTTCCGCCGACTCCTCAAGACTGGACGGAATATTGTTAAAGAACGAGATCAGGATGATCAGATAGAACGGACTTATCAGTCCGGGCAGAATAAGCGCTCCCATCGTGTTAAGCAAATGCAGGCTGCGGACCAGGATATATTCCGGGATGATGCCGCCGCTGAAAAACATCGTAAGCACGATGATAAACATGAATATTTTGCGGCCCTTCAAATTCCGTTTCGACAGCGGATAAGCGGCGGCGATCGTCATGAGTATGCATGAAACGGTAAACACGACGGTGAGCAGCACCGTGAATCCGAGCGAGTGAATCATACTAGGATCGCTATACACCTGATAGTAAGCGTCGAGGGTGAAATCAACCGGAAACAGGTATACCTTGCCGGACATGATCGGCGCGCTCGAGCTTAACGATACTGCAATTATATTAAGAAACGGAGCCAGACACAGCAGCACACTGATTACCAGAAGAATGACGTTAACCGTATTGAACAGCCGGTTGGCGGTATGAACATTCATGCCGTACGCTCCTTTCACGCTTTCTAAATTATAGGATGCTTTCATCCGTCATTTTTTTGGATGCATAGTTGGCGCCGAGAATAAACACAAGCGCTACAACCGCCTGGAACAAGCCGACAACAGCAGCAAGCGTATACTGGCCGGACTGCAGACCGACGCGGTAAACGAACGTGCTGAGCACGTCGGAATAGTCGCTAACCGCCGCATTCCCCATAATAAACGGCCTGTCGAAGCTGATGGTAATCATATTGCCGAGCTGAATGATAAGCAAAGTGACAGTCGTCGTTTTAAGTCCCGGAAGCGTAATATGCCAAATTCGTTTCATGCGCCCTGCCCCGTCCACCTCGGCGGCTTCAAACAATTCCTTGTTGATGCCGGTCAGCGCTGCCAAATAAATGATCGTGCCCCAGCCTGCGCTTTGCCAGACGCCGACGAGAAGGTATGTGACAAGCCAGTAATTTTTGTCGGTCATAAACGGGATCGAATCGACGCCAAGCGATGCCAGGAGATTGTTGATCATGCCGGACTGCGTGCCGAACACTTGAAGGGCGATGCCGCCGATGATGACCCAGGAAATAAAATGCGGGAGATAAAGGATCGTCTGCGATAGCTTCTTGAACCAGACGACGTTCAGCTCGAACAGCATAATAGCCAGAAAGAGCGGCGCCGGGAAAGAAACGAGCAGATCGAAAAAATTCAGCATCAGCGTGTTGCGAAGCGTAATATAAAAATCTCGCATCCCGAACACTTCTTTGAACGCATCGAACCCGATCCATTTGCTGCCGCTGATGCCCTGAAAGAAGTTGAAATCCTTGAATGCGATCTGGATTCCGTACAACGGACCGTATTTGAACACGATGAAGTACGCCAGCGGCAGAACAAGCAGTGCATACAATTGCCAAAACCTGCGTAAATACGTGGCCATGCTCACGACGATTTGCCTCCTTTAACGGCCGGACAAGTGCCGGGGCGGGGGAATGCCCCGCCCCGAAAACACCTTGCCCTTATTTCGATTGCTGTGCTTTCCAGTCAGCAGTCCGCTCGTCCAGGATCGCCTGACCGCCGCTCTGCATGTAGTCTTTTATCATCGCTTCGTAAGTGCTTTCGAATTGGTTAGGCTTCACCATCGTCGTCTTGACGATAAGCGTGTAATATTTGTCCTCCAGCGTCGTACCGTATTTCGTTTCCGCTTCGATCGGCTTGCTGGTAAGCACCGGCGGGAATGTGTCACTATTGGAGATATTCAGCGCTTCGAGCGCTTTTTCCTGATATTTCGGATCCATTTTCAGCGAATTCGCTTCTCTATTTTTCTCGTCGCTGCCAAACTGCATGCCGTTCGAAACGATGGCCATGTCGCCCGCGGTGGCCAACCGTTTTTTCACGGCGTCCGAAGCATCCGGTTTCGCTACCGGGATGCCGTCCTTATTGAGCGTGTAGTTCTCTCCTTCGATGCCGTTCTGCATCTTCATCAGGTTGTCGCCCGAAGCCATCCAGTTCAAATATTTAATGGCTTCGGCAGCGCGCTCACTCGATTTCGGAATCATGATATACATGCCGTTTGGCGCGTAGCGCGGCTTTGGATGCTTGCCTTCCGAGTTCGAATAGGCATCCACGGGAATCATGTTGGCGCCCGGAACATTTTTATCCAAAGTCGTCAGCATACCGTCAGGATAGTAAGGATTAATATCATCCTCGCTAAAGAAGCCGACAAGTCCGTTTGAGATGTCCTGGCCCATTTGCTTCTTATCTTTGTCCAGGCTGAAATCCTTGCTCATCAGCCCTGCATTATAAAGCTTGTTCATAAACTGAAGTGCGTCCTTGAAGCCCGGCAGCAGAATCGGGAAATCATTGGAGCCAAGCCTCTGGGTCAGCGTATATTTCTGCTCGTCGGTTGTCGGTTGAATGAATGACCATACCAGCGGATCGATTTGAGCAGGCGCGATGGTCATGCCAAGCGGAATCACTTTGCCGCCTGTTTTGCCCGGATCCTTTTCCTTAAACGCTACCAATGTGTTGTAGAGCTCGTCGGTCGTTTTCGGCACCGGCAGGCCCAGCTTATCCAGCCAATCCTTGCGGATTGCGGAGGCGTATTTGCCCAGGTTAGCCCGCTTCGCCGGAATTGCGTACTGCTTGCCGTCGAATTGGCCGTAGGCGAGCGTGTCGTCGCCAAGGAACTTTTTCAGGTCTGGACCATGTTGGTCGAGCAGCTGTGCAAGGTCGGTCAAGCCGCCTTGCTCGGCGTACCGGTTAAACGTAGGCGTGTCGTAGGTGAACACGATGTCCGGAACGTCACCGCCGCTTGCCATCAGTACGTTCAGCTTCTGAACTTCTTCGGAGCGAGGAACCGGAACATACTGGACGTTAATGTTGTTCGGCTTCCCGAAGCTCTCATTAACAAATTGTGTCTCCCAATTGTTCGTTACGTTGACGCCGGAAGCGCCGCGGTCGAACACTTCGACCTTCAATGTAACAGGTGCTTCTTTGGATGAATTGCCGTCTCCCGTCGAACCCGTATCTGTTCCGCTTCCCGAATTGCTATTCGATGAACAAGCGGATAATACGAGTGTACAGATAAGTACGAGTGCAAGGGTAAGCGTTGCAGACTTTTTAAAGCGTCTTGTTTTGTTGCTGTCAGCCATTGTTACAACCCCTCTTCGCCTAAATTTATTACCGACATTCCGAATCATTAGGCTGGGTCTGCTTCATCCCGGGCGCTCATGTCCGGTTCGGATGTTCACAGTATGGCACGCACTACAAACTCCTGGCAATAAACCAGTTTCCAATCGGCAAACTGTTCAGCCAACCGATTTGAAAGCTCCGAAGCAACCGTTTTCCTGAGATAAACCGTTTTCTAAATCCGCAAATCCCTTGTGCTGCCTATCTTTTTTGCTATCCCGACACAAAAAAAGTCCAAGCAATACCGGCGGCGAACCGGGCTGCTTGGCATTATACTGGCACATTCTGAAGGGAAATAGATGGCTAATATCCTCGTCAAGGCGTCTGAGTAAAGCGGAAAAGAGGAAGCGCCGGGCAGGTTTCTGCAGGCGCTTCCCCTATTCAGACCGGGCTGTTCGACCGAACGGCTGCCCGGGATAGCAGCGGCGGAGGCAACAATAACCATAGGCCATTGGCCAAACCGTGTTGACGCAGCTGTTTACGCGGACTTTAAGTGGCCTTGTTCTTCTTGGCCGGTTCCGGCGGCCGATTTGTGCGTACGGCCCACAAAACCGTCGTGGAGTGAGCGCACCGTTGGCGAAGCGGACCGGAGGCTGCGGCCGGCCGGCGGTGGCGATGCGATGCCGGCCGAACGGTCTTCTACGCTCTGTGCCGCCTGTGACTTGGTAGAATGAGAGTGCCGTGGTTGAACCAGCACGGGGGTTCCGGTAATGCCACTCACCGGATGATGCGGCCCCGTGCGCGGAGGAAGCAGTTCCCCGCCGGTGTAAGCGGCGCGTACGATCGATCGATACAGCGCCACCGGTCCAACTGCAGGGGAGCCGGCCTCAATACGGGAAAGGAGCATCGGATTGGCCCCTCGCATCGCCAAGCCCTCCCGTGTCGTGAATGCGTATCGGATACCCGATTGTTTCAGCACCTTGATGACGATCGGCGTGTGAAGACCGTACGGATAGGCAAAGGTATCTATTGGCCTGCCGTTAAGCGGCTGCAGCTTGTTTATGCAGGTTCTCGTATCGTTAAGAATCCGCTGCACATACTGCGCGCCCGTTTCTTTCACTCCGTTTACGGTCAAATAGCCCGTAAGCGCATCATGTCTCTTGTCGGTTTTATAATGCAGCGAGTCGGTATGCGCTTGAACCTCGATGGATGGATCATCGGCGGTCATCGCAGAGATTTGAATAGGAGTCATATGGGGCGTATAGACGAGAGCGCCTTTACTGAAATCGCCGGTGATCACGAAGCAGACGCCGCCCATCCCATGCTTTTTCAGAATCGGATAGACATATTTATAGAAGCTTTCATAACCGTCGTCAAACGTAATAAGCGCCGCATTCGCCGGTACGCTCCCACCTTTCATGTAGCTTCGGAACTGCTGCAGCGTAATGAAATGCATGCCCTGTCTGTTGAGGTAATCGAGATCGCTCTCAAACTGCCGAGGCGTAATAATGTCATTATTGATGGATCTGGTTTCAATATCGTGGAACATAAGTACGGCGACCTTATTCGTGTAAAGTGTCGTACCCGGAGGAAGATTGAAATCTCCCGGGCCTGCCGCCTTTTGAGTCGGGGCGGAGCCTGCTTTTGAACCTGCCGGCGAATGAACGCCGCCCCGGAAGCTTGAACTCCGGAGAGCGCTGAGTGCAGGCCGTATCCCGAATAAGGCGGTCCCAAACAGGCAGGCTGCCGCGGTTATGCAGAAATAAATATATAATTTTTTGCGTCTCAATTGGTTCATACCGATCGCCCACCTCTCCGCTGGATATCCTGAATTCAAGATAGCACCGGATGCTTAAAAAAAACTTAAAAAGAGATTAGTTTTTCCAATGTCCGTTTAGCCATTCGAATTCTAACCATCATCCGCGGAAGGGCCGGATATAAAGTTTAATTTTTTACCTTAGAAGCGCCTCATCCTGCAATCTCGTCAAAATTTCGATTACGGTTTCATCAGGTGTCAATTCCGATGAGTCAACCCACATCCCGATTCGGGGTGTTTCATTTCGCAGCACATTGTCCAACCCCTCTACGGTCCAAGCACCATATCCTTTTTTTAAACGGGCTGCTTCCCTCTTTGCGACGACTGACGAGTCCGGACATAGCACCACAACATAGAAGGGGCGACTTTGAATGGAAGAAATAAAATCGTTTAGCATTGGACCAATTACAACATCCTGAACTACAACGGTAAACCCGGCTTGATAATAGGCATCCGCACACTGTGCGGCCAGTCGATACCTGAGCCGCAATTGATCCATCTCGTCTTTTCCCGCATTTGGCTGTACTTCTTTGCGGTTATTAACGATCATTCTCCGGAAGATATCCCCCCGTAAATGCACGGATTTCTCGAACCGTTCGGAAAGTAACTGTGCAACCGTAGATTTTCCACTTGCCATTATTCCTGTAACCAGAATGACAGCAGGACGTTCTGTGAGCATTATGATCACTCCTTAATCCAATTGATAAAAAGAGGCGAAAGATAAAGCCGGAAGGAGCATGCCAATGAAGAAGCTCCACCGTCAAATTTACCGCTGCGACCTGAATTGGCTCGGCGTAATACCCGTGAACCTTTTAAACTGCCGCATAAAATGGGTGTCGTTCTCATATCCGCACATCTTCGCAATGGCAGCTATCGATAACGAGCTGTTTCCCAGAAGATACTTGGCGTACTCCAGTCTGCTTTGGATAATGTCGGAAACCACAGAGCAGCCGAATAGTTCTTTATAGATATGCTGGAAATAAGACTTGCTCAAATTGACGCGTGAAGCAATCTGTTCTACCGGCAAATGTATTTGGGGCGAGCTGTACAGTTCATTGCGGAGCTCGGAGAACTGACGGAAGTAGCGGCTCGTTTTATCAGGGAGGACTGCTCTTTCGAGAAGATTGCTCAGCTTCATGAACAGCGATCTAATATCGGAATCAATAATCTTCTCGCGCAGCGGGCCTCCCAGCCTGTTAATGCTGTGCATATCCCGAATGTATCTGGTAATCAAAAGCGGATCAATAGCCTTGATGAGCGTGTCGAGCGGAAGATTCAATTCCTGTAGAAATTCCATCATTTCAATGCCTTCACAATGGAACCAATCGTTGACGAACGGGTTATCAAGTTCCCGGTAAAGATGGGAGGTTGCCGGGCTGAATATAATGTAGGAATTTTTTTCCGCAGTGAGCAGCCTCCCGTCCACTATAACCTCCGAATTGCTTCTGAAAAAGACAAAGGCATAATTCCCCGCCCCTGACGGACGATCGATCGTGATCCCGTCCCGATGGACAAAATTATATCCGCAGCTAATCAAATGTATCATTTATTTTCTCCCCAAAAAGCACGATAGGTAAGTTTTTAGCCATTATAAATTATTGTTTTTGAATGTACAAGCACTTAAAATTTAAAAATAAGAAAGAAGTAAAGGAGACAAAAAGCAATGAAAGCACAAGCGACGTTAACTATAGCTGCACAAGAGCGCGGAGCGGAATTAGGCGACTTGTTCGGCATTTTTTTCGAGGATTTGAATCATGCGGCGGACGGAGGGCTGTATGCGGAGCTTGTTCAAAACCGCTCTTTTGAATTCGACCCGATCGACCGAGCGGAGTACCATGCCTTGACAGCCTGGGAAAAAGTCGAACGAGGCGGCGGGAAAGCGGAAATCACCGTAGAAGAGAGCCGTCCTTTAAATGCGCGCAACGTGCATTATGCAGCCATCGATATTATAACGGAGGGCGATGGCGTCGGGATTATGAACCTGGGCTTTAACAGCGGTATTCCCGTCAGGCAGGGTGAAAACTATCTGTTTTCGATATATGCAAGGCGCGATGCCGGCTTTGACGTACCCGTGGTCGTAACGATTGAAGGGATTGACGGAACCGTTCATGCTGAGGGAACGATCGCGGTACAATCGTCCGAATGGACCAAATACGAAATGACACTGACATCGAATGCCACCGACTTCAGCAGCCGTCTTGTCATAGTGACGAAAGGAAAAGGAAAGCTTTATCTCGATATGGTGTCGCTTTTTCCGGAAAAGACATTTCTGGGCCGGCCGAACGGTATGCGTGAAGACATTGCGGCGCTGATCGCGGATCTGAAGCCGAAGTTTATGCGTTTTCCAGGAGGATGCCTGGTGCATGACGGTTCACTCAATCCCGACGACAGAAACTCGATGTACCGCTGGAAAAACACGTTGGGCGATTTGGAGCAAAGACCGCCCAGACGGAATAACTGGAGCTACAATCAGACACTCGGTCTTGGTTATTATGAATACTTTCTGTTCTGCGAGGATATCAGCGCCAAGCCGATCCCTATCCTTCCGGGCGGATATGACCCTCATCATAAACGAATCGTCCCGCTTGGTGAGCTGCAGCCCTGGATTGATGACGCGCTTGATTTGATTGAGTTTGCATGCGGCGACTCTTCGACCGAATGGGGAGCGCTGCGGGCGGAGCTTGGCCATCCGGAGCCGTTTGGCCTCGAGTATATCGGCATCGGAAACGAAGAGGTCGGAGAGCCGTTCTTTGAACGTTACGCGTATTTCCATAAAGCGATTAAAGAGAAATATCCGGATATCAAAATCATTAACTCCAGCGGGCCGTTTGCGGCCGGCGGCGAGTATGACCGCGGATGGAAATCCGCCAAAGAGAATGGCTCGGATCTTGTGGACGAGCACTACTATCAGACACCGGAATGGTTTCTGGCGCATTATGACCGTTATGACAATTTCAAAGCAGATGAACCGAAAGTATTTTTAGGCGAGTATGCTTCATGGGGTAATACGTACTATAACGCGCTTGTCGAAGCCGCTTTTATGACCGGCCTGGAGAAAAACGCGCATGCGGTGGGACTGGCCTGCTACGCGCCGATGCTCTGCAATGTCGATTATATCAATTGGAAACCGGACATGATCTGGTTCAACAACCATGAAGTATACGGCAGCGCAAACTATTATGTGCAGAAGCTCTTTATGCACCATCAAGGAGATCAACTGTTAAAAATTGAAGCAAGCGGATTGGAGAAAAAACAGGAATCTGAGAACGCGAAGCCGATTAACGGAGCTTTTGCGCTTGATACCGACCTTTGCTCCGTCCGATTCTGGGATATGAAACTGGTAAACAACGATACTGGTGAAACGAAGGACTTCGGCTCTGCCGAGCTATCTGATACGAGGGAAGATCGCGAACACGGAACCGCAAAGAAATCGGTGGATCTGGGAGAAACGGATTGGGAGAACTATACGCTGAGGCTCAAAGCTGCTAAAATGAGCGGACCGAAAGGCTTCAACCTTTATTTCGGAAAAAGCGACGACAACAATCAGTTGTTCTGGGATGTAGGGGGCTGGCAGAATCAGGATTCGGCGGTATGTTCCCGCGTAAATGCAAGAACGTCCTGCCTGACCCAAAGCATATTTACGTTGGAGCCCGGCATCGAATATGAATTTAGATTGGAAGTGTCGGGAAGACGGATCCGCACTTACATCGATAATGTGTTGATCAATGACACGGAAGACAAGCTACCGGTAATCGAGCCCTTGTATTATTCGGCAAGCTTTGAACATTCCACAGGTGATGTCATCGTCAAGGTTGTCAATGTGCAGGAGAATAGTGTTAATGCCCGGGTTGTTTTGGAGGATTTGCAAAAAACGTCTTTAACCGTTGACGTGTTCGAGTTGTCCGGTCACGCGCTAGATGAAGAAAACAGTTTTGAGGCGCCTGAGCGGGTACTGCCGAAACATAAGAACTTCAGCGCGGAAGGCTGCAGCTTTTCCCACGAATTTCCGAAGCATTCGGTTACTGTATTCAGAGTGAAATGATACGAACAATAGCACCGATCAAGATTTAAGGTTGGATACACTTACATGTAATTACGCAAAACAACGCCCGCCTTCCTTTTATTCGGAAGGCGGGCGTTGTTTTCTCACACGCTCGCGAGTGCGGCTTGGCATTCGAGTACTTGCGCTTGTGCGGTATTAATCAGATTGGCGGCATTAATCAGCTGAACATAGGCATTGATTTGGTTCTCCACTATAACTCGCTGGGAATCCAATAGCTGCGCCTGCGTAGTCTCTAGGAGCTGCTGGCACTGTATAAATTGAATAAGCGTATTGTTCAGCTCGGCTTGACACATGGCCAGCAATTCTTCGCAGGTCGGTCCGATAAGATTGGTTGTAAGAAACGGAATAAATTCCACCACGGATGGTACGTTATCATCGATTACGGCATCCCCGGTTCCGCCGGGATTGGCCGGATTGGTCGGTCCGGTCTTACTTCCCCAGAAGTTGTTCGTGGCATCCAGCCTCCGGTTCGGCGGCGTATCGTCATAAGCGCCTGCGTCGACCCTAAGCCCGGCGCTGTCGTTCCCCTGAATCGTGTTGTTTTTGGCGCGAATATTGGTGTTGGAAACGGCCAGAAAGATCGTGTTTACGTAAATTCCATTGCTAACGCTGTTCTGCAGATGATTCCCTTCAATTTCAATGAGGTTGTTCCCGCCGGCGATAAATATCGATGACCCCTGGGTATCGATCATCCTGTTATCCCGGATTTTTACATTGGTGGTATTTATGAGCGCAATCGAGTTGTCAGTCACCATTAGATTATTTGAAATTACAATATTTTCCTGCGTATTGGCAACTGAGGCAAAATTAATCGATGCCGCAGGCTGGTGACCGGTTAATTGGTTACTGTCGATCAAGATATTGACGGCGCCAATATCCGAGTAAATTCCGTTTCCGCCTGCGCCGCCCGGTTGGTTGTTTGCACGGAAAAAGTTTTGGATCGCTTGGGAGAATGTAATGTCCGGGGACGTCGAGTCCGAATTGAAATACAATCCCCCTTCATTGTTCTCCACGATGTTATTGAAAATCCAGTATCCGGAAAATAATGAAGATGTAACAATACCGAAACCAGTCGTGTTGTTCCTGACCGTAAACCCGTTAAAGACCACATTATTCTGGTTAATCAGCACGCTTCCGTTCGGGTCGACAATCTCGATGATGGATTCGTTTGTTCCAGGCCGCGTCCGGGCGTCGACATTCGCCTGGGCGCCAAGCAGCTGAACGATTTTAGTGACAATGATCGGACCGCCTTCGGTTGCGTTAGTATACAGACCGGGAGCGACACGAATTGTATCGTAGTCCATAACCAACGGACTAGCCAATGCCGAGTTGATCGTCGGAAAATCCCCAGGAACCTGCCATTCATTAGCCATTTATATACCTCCCTTGTATAGATGCTCTCTTTTACACAATATTCTCTTACCTCTACTCCGATAAGGGCCAAATCATATGGAGCAAACACACATTTGCAGCTCAGAATTATAAAAAACTGTTCTTGTCACTGATACCAATGAATTCACACAAAAACCCGTAACCATGAAATTGATTGCGGGTTTTTGTGGGTTTAGAATCTGAATAAGATTAGACCCGACTCAGGCTATGGGAAATATGCCTATCAAGAAACGGCAAGGGCAGCGATTTCTCCGGCAGTAAGATGTCGGGTATAGATTCGGAAATCATCCACAAGCCCATTGAGATATGGATCGTTATACTGGGAGCGGCCGATCCTGTTTTGTGTGGTGGCACCCATATCGGACGGTTTAAGGGTCATAGCGCTGTTGCGCCCTGCTTCAGCACCGTCAACATAGAGGATACCGGTAGCGCCATTTAATGTGACGGCGACATGATGCCAGCCGCCTGCCGCCAGCGCGGACGTCCCGTCAATGATTTGCTCGCTAGATCCGTTGTTTTTGATTGCAAAACGGATTTTGCCGGCTCCATTGCTCGGCGTCAGAAACATGTAAGTCGATGTTCCGGAACCGAAATCAAAAATACGCGCCCAGTTGCTAACGGTATCCAAATTAACCCAAGCTGCAACGGTTATCGTGTCAGCGCCTGAGACGATTCCGGCAGGAAGAGAAGCATAGTCATCGGTTCCGTCGAGATCCACTGCATTGCCCAATTGGCCTGTTGTCCAAGCTGCGCCGCCATTTAATATCCCGTTATTCGCATATCCGGATGAGTCTGCAGCTGCAGTCCCGCTTGTTTGGTTAAATTTATACCAGGTTATCAGGCTGGTATCCGCTATGCCGCCGGTCGCTGCTGAAGCAATGGCCGACATGGCGGATTCGCCTGTGGCATTTACGGCGGTCACCTTAAAGTAGTACGTTTTATTCGCCTTTAATCCCTGGCTGGTGTAGCTTGTCCCTGAAATCGCATCGCTATTTGACTTTGTATAGACGGCATTAACCGCTAAAGAATCCGAAACGTAGACATGATAGCCCGTTGCTCCCGTTACTGCCGGCCAGCTCAGGTTGACCGAACTGCCGTCCGCCGCCGCTGCCGTTACGGCTGTCGGCGCCGTCGTCACGGTGGCGAGCGTTTGTCCGTTCATGACATTCGTAGTTTCCGACGCGCTTAAGGCGCGATTATAGATTCGGAAATCGTCAATTTGCCCTTTTAAATATTTATCACCTGTCCATGCCGATTTTCCGATAAAGTTTCCACTGGTCGTCGGCGCCAAATCCGAAGGTTTGACCGTCATCCCTGTATTGGTTGCAGCCTGTACGCCATCTATATAGAGAATCCCGGTGCTGCCGGACAGCGTTACGGCAATGTGCTTCCATGTATTGGCCGTTAAATTGCCGCTCGGTGAAATATTCTGTTCCGCAATATTTCCGCTTGCGGTAATCGTAAACCGGCTTCCATTCAGAAGCATCATCATATATTTCGTAGGGGTTGCAGCAGCCGCCGGCCCGGCCGTAAACAAGCTTACGGCATCGGCAGTATTGCTGCAATAAACCCAGGCGGCGAATGTCATGCTGTTCATGTTGTCCACAAGATTGCCTGGCAGCGCCACATAGGCCGCAGTCGTATTCGTTCCTCCAAAGCTGATTGCATTGCCGTATTTGCCTGTTGCCCAGGTCGCATTGCTTCCGCCGTTTACGGTCCCGTTGTTGCCGTATCCTGATGAGTCCGCGGCGGTTGTCCCGCTTGTTTCGTCAAACTTGTACCATGTTTTCTGGCTGGTATCCGGGACCACTTTTACCGCTGCGTTGTAAGTTTGCCCGTTATAGGTGGCAGTAATCGTAGCTGTACCGGCGCTAATCCCGGTAACCAATCCCGCTGAATTTACAGTCGCGACGGCTGTGCTGGATGAAGCATAACTCGCTTGGCTCGTGAGGTCTTGTGTGCTTCTATCAGCATTAATAACCCTTAATACCGTCTGATGCGTATGACTGACATTCAGGTCATAACTGCTTGCATCCAAGGCAGGAACGCCCGTTCCTCCCGTTGTTGCGGATACGACGGACGACGTCGATCCTCCGGCTACTCCTACCTGATAATAGTAAATCGTATTGGGCGTTAGCCCCGTATCGCTGTAAGAGACCGATGTAAGCGGCTCGCTGTTAATCTTGGTAAAAGTGCCGTCTGCCGCTGTGGATCTGTAAATGTTGTAACCCAGTGCTCCCGATACGGCCGTCCAGCTTAAATCGATCGTCGTCGAGCCTGACGCCGTTGCAGTCAACCCTGTAATTCCGCCTAACGTGATTTGGTTGCTAAGGCCGACAGTCTTTGCCGCATCGGGCGTGTACAGCAAAGTGGCAAGCGGGTAATCCTTTGCTGCTACTTCCGGCATCCTCGTTTCATAGGCATAGGCCAGGTACTTGTATTTCTCCTGGGTCATATCCCGCCCTTCGATATATTTATAATAATTGTATAACACATTAAAGTAAGAATCGATTCTGCCCCGGCCGTCCGCGTTGATCGCATCATAATGCGCGGATCCGGATGTGGTTCCGTCCGAGTAGGCAGGTGTCCACAATACATCATAACCCAGATGGTACTTCAGCAGGTAAGTGACCCCTGCGAGCAGCCGGTCGTCCAAGAAATTAAACGGATTTACCGCATTGGCGGCCGTGGACATCGCTCCGCTTACAGGGTCAACCTTCGTGCCTTGGGCATAGATGGTTCGCGCCAGTGTTGAAAGTCCGCCAACATTGCCGTAGGAATGCCCCACATCGCGGCCCATTTCCATTAACTGCACATGATAATCCGAAGGAGACAAGGCGGCTCCGGTTACTTCATTGGCCGTCATATAACGCATCTCGTACTTGATCGAACCGTTTCTTCCGCCCGCTTGTCCTGCGGAATTCACTGTCGCTGCTTCTACGGCCTCCGCATAAAGCTGCAGGTTATTTGTAAAGATCGCTCTTCCCATCGTTCCCATTACGGTAAACTGATGCTGGTTCATAAAAAAGGTATGAGGATTATAAGTAACCGTAACAATGTTCATCGCATTGGTAAGATTCGTCGTATCCGCTTCTGTCCAATCCAGACTGGACGTTGGAGTATCGGAATAGCGCAAAATTTCTGCCGCCGCCGCGAGCAAATAAGTCATCGTAGCGAAACGGAAGCTCGTATGGGTAGCACAAGACTGTATGGCCGAATAATTTCTTATGATCGTCATGGCATTGGAACGATAGGTTTCATCGCCCGTAATATACCACATAATCGCCTGTATGAAAGCTGTTTCAGAATCGGTATTGGCACGCGTCCCTACATAATCGCTGGGATTAGAATAATACACGCCATTTACGGTTTCCGCCCAAGGACCACGAATATTTATGAATATGTCATTGCCTGCCTCATAGTAGATTCTTGGCGTTTTGCTGGCCTGGGAGTCGCTGGAAAAGGCACTGAATGCCGTATTCCAAGGCTCGTCTCCCGCTCTTACGTGATCGCGCATATTGTCCAAATCCGACTGTCTCATGGCAATACCCGGATGATGGATGGTTCCCGATATCGTGTTCCCGGAAGAATCCGTGTAGGAAACATCCACATCGGTGTTGACGACCTGCGGCTGGTAAGAAGTAATCAGCGGTGAAATCGCCGCATACGCCGTATCGCTGCTCCCCAGACCGAAAAAGGTTGTCGTTGTCAACATAAAACAAAGGATTCCGAAAAAAAACCGTTGGCAGCGCTTTCTTTCCTTGACTACATTCATTCCATTTTCCTCCTTTTTATTGATGCTCATCGTTTCTCCTGCCGCAGCATGTCGGCGTTTGCCCAATATCATCCTCCCTTTTCATTTCGACTTTATCCTGATTTCAGCTTGCCGGTCCATCACCTCCCTTAAGATGATCGATGCGTAGCGAAACGAAAATAGGTTTAATAGAGAGGAAGGCACTGCTGCCTTCCTCTCCTCTACTTACGTTAAATCACGATTTGAGCCCATCGGATCAGGATGTCCGCTTGTTCCTTCGTAAAGTATTTGCCGGTTTGATCCGTCACTTGCTTGATATAGTCAGCCATCATGCTCCTCGCCGCGTCGATTTTGCCGCTTTCAGCTGCATCTTTCGCCTGATCGAGCTTGTGATTGTACGAGCCGGCTACCTTTTCCCAAGCTTTGCTCCCTGTTGTCTTCAGGAAGCCGTTCGTCACATTCTTCAAGCTGTCAAACGTGACCGTTACCGTAAACGTATGGGTAACCGTCGTTTGATTGCCCGCCATATCCTCTGCCGTAACCGATACCGTATTCTGGCCCGCAGGCAGCGTGTACGCCTTCGCTTGAACAAGCGGCGTCCCGCACGGCGCACCATATACGCTCGAAATAACATCGGTCGCGCTGCACGTAATAGCGACATCCTGATCAATCGTGTACGACGCCGCGCCCGTTATCTGAACGACCGGTGCGGTACGGTCAATCTTGATCTCCAGCTTTTTGGCTTCTCCCGGATCGATCGAACGGCGGTACTGAACCTGATTCGTTCCCTCATGGTCCAGGGTGACAGGCGCGCCGTATACTGCCCAGGTGACTCCTCCGTCCAGGCTGTATTCCGCGATTGACGCGGGAGACAGCGTCACCATGACCGGGGACGTATACCAACCGTTCTTGCCGCTTGGTGCCGCAGGATCCAAGGATGCGGATACGTCCATCCACTGCAGCGCATCAAGCGCACTCTGCAGCTGTTCGGCCGAAGCGTCGATGGCAGCTTGATTGGCATTCGACGCCAATGCTTGTGCGTTCCGGGCGGCTGCCGCAACTGCTTGCCAGCTCGATTCGGTGTAAAGCTTGGCGTCAAGCGCTGCAGCTTTATCCAGCAGGTACGCCAGTAAGGAATTGTCCCCCTGTGGCGCCGTATTGTTTGCTAGCTGAAGGATCTCATCAGCGCTTAATACATGATCATAAATACGGAATTCGTCCAGCATGCCGCCAAACAGCGGATCGGCGTACTGGCTTTTCCCGAGATAATTTTGTTTCGGTTTGAAGTCGCTCGGCTTGATCGTGACATTAGTGGATGCCTGTTCCACACCGTTCACATACAGCTTCTCCGTACCGTTCCCGAGTGTTACCGCCACATGAACCCACGTATTCGCTGCAAGCTGCGAGGTTTGCACGATTTGCTCGCCGCCGCCGTTCTTGATCGCGAAACGCAGCGTGTTGCTGCCAGATCTCGGCGTCAGGAACATGTACTGGTTCGTGCCGTTGCCGAAGTCGAAGATGCGCTGCCAAGCGTTGCCGCCCTTCCAGTACACCCAGGTTGACAAGGTGATCTGATCGTAACCGGACAGAGGATGCGTAGAGGGCAGCGTGACATAACTATTGGTGCCGTTCAATTCGATCGCTTTCCCGACTATCCCGTCTTTGTACGAAGAGGTGCCGGAAACCGTCCCGTTGGCAGATCCGAATGCATTATCGGCGTTTCCTTCAAACGAATAGAGGGACAACGGATTGCCGGCAAGCAAGCTCTTCGCATCGTAAAGCTCCTTGGCAAGTTCCATTTCAGAATAACCCGGAGTCATTTCCGCTTTGATGCGTTCAACTTCTTGGTTGAACAGATAATAGCTCAGTCTAGAATAATTTCCTGCCTCAAGATTTGCCGCTTTATCGAGTGCAACCTGAAGCGGGTCAATGACCGTTACCGACGCACCGTCCGTGGTACCGGTCACGACAGGCCCATTATCGTACAGGATCACAAATGGAATTTTGCCCGTTTGATAAGTAGTTCCAATCGTATACCGGGCTTTCCAATGAAGATTGTCATCGGAAGTGGACTCCACCAATTTGTCGCCGAAATAAACCCTGACATTCTCAAGAGCCTTACCGGCAGCAAAATCCAGGGTGACCGTATTCCCCGTCACGGCTAAGGAAGAATCCTCCGGGTTATCCGACTTCAGCGATACCGTGTCCAGAAGGACCGGGCTACCCGTATGGATCATGGTACCATAGAACTTGACTTCGGCAAGATTGCCGAACCATTGGGCCCCGTTGTAAATCCGGATATAACGGTAGGCTTTCGGATTCTGGACCGTTAACGTTTGCCAATTCACCGTATTTACAGCCGGGGCGGTCAACGTCTCCCACGGCTCGTAACCGATGTGATTGGTTCCCTGGATGACAATACCTGCCGCACGGGCGGGAATGTCTTGTCTTGCAAGCAATTTGACTTGGGTTAATTGCACTTTATCCTGATCGCCGAGGTCAAATGCAACCCAAGAGCCCCAGCCTCCGCTATCGGAGCGAAAATCGGAGTAGCTGGCTGCATTCCCGTCAAACAGATAGGCCGCTATCTGAATTGTCGAATCCGTGCTTCGACCCGGTGTAGAATCAATCAAAGAAAGCTTCTTGAATGCATCGTTGATGAGCCCTTCTTCATTCACGATCGTCACCGAGGTGCCATCAATGGTACTTCTGACCGATTTCCCGAAATTCGCATCTTGATTGTAGTCGATGCGGAACTGGATTTTACCAGACGTATAGATTTCCCCAAGCTTTTGCGTCACGGTAAAATGACGGGCATCTGCGGAAACGGCATTCATCTTCGTATTGCCGAAATAAACGGCAACACTATCGATCGGTTCGCTGGCAGTAAACGATAACGTCACGGTATCTCCCGCCGTTGCGATGGAAGGATTGCCCGGATGATCGGATACGATGGATACATCTTGCAGCAGATCGACAAACGGGATATCCGCATTGTCAAAACTGAAGTAATCGACTTCCACACTGCCATCGGCAGTTCCGCCGGTTGCTTGCAGCCTGAGAAAAATCCCGCCTTCTCGCGCAGCATAACCCGATTTCGCCAAATCGTATGCGATCGTTACGAACTCGCCGTTCGTATTCGGAACAGCAAATTCAGCTACGGTATTCGTGGCTGCATCTCCATTGCGAAGATCGATGGCTTTCATGACAACTGGCTCGTTGCTCTTCACCCGCAAAGACATGAAGCGCCGGTCATCACCTTTGGACCCCATGTTGGCATTAGGATATGCGACTGCGGAGCCGTCTCCTTTTAATACGACATTATCCCCGATTTTCTGGGCGTTGCCGTACAGATCGGAAAAATAGCTTCCACCCTGCGTCTTTGTCGACTGAACTGTTCCGGAAGAGGATGGCGTTACGTATTTAAAGCTGTTAAAGGTCAGAGAGCCGGTCCCTCTGTAGACAAAATAAAGATCGTTGTTGCCTCCGTTATTGCCATATATAATTTCATCATTCTGATGGTCGAACGCGGCGGTCACCGTGCTGCCTGTCGTATCCTCAATCGGATACGTCTTGACGAGCTGGCCCTGCGGGCCTCCAAGCCTCATTTCAAGCATGCCGCTTCCTGCGGCTATGTGATTCAACTGCATCTGCATGGTTCCGCTGTCAAAATTCATATTGCGATATCCGATATAACCAACGTCTGTCAAGGTAACGTTTTTCGCCGCCTCGTTTTTCATATAACCTGTACTGCTCGTATAAGGGGCTTCAATCGCCTTGTTATCGGTTTTGGCGAATCCGCCCGAAAATTGAAACCAGAACGATTCGGCGGCTAAATTATAAACGTTGTTGGAACCCGTAATTTTGAAATACAGATTTTTCTTGCCTTTTAGTTTATCGCCGATGTTATCGAATTTTTGAACATGGGTGTTCTGTATTGTCCACCAGCCTGTATTGGGGATTTGGAAGACGGCCATCGGCGTTGTTTGGGCCATCGTCTCGTCGGTAAGCTTTACGTCAGGCTCGGTAACGTACATGCTGATGGTCGACCCGGCCGACGAGTTCATGGAATAGTTGTACGCGAGCGTATCTGCTGGAACCAAGCCGAAATCGAAGTTTTCGTAGCCGATCCAGTTGCCGTTCATCGTCCCTTCGGCTTTGTATTGGACAAAACCGTTTTCGTCCAGATAACTGGCGATTCCGGGTTTTACAAAGCCGTTCTTAAACCAAACTGCGTTGTTGGACGAAAAAGGTACAGACGGGTACCGGTTATACAGACCATATAAATTTCCCTTTTCCTGCAAAGGCTGCGGCGGGCCCTTCGGCTCCGTGGCCAAGGCACCGTTCACAGGGGTAAAGAGCAGCTGGCCAAAACCCGGCATATCGATGGACTGGCCTTGAGGATTGTCGACGCTCATCATAAGCTCGGGATATTTGTACAATTCGTCGTAAATACCGCCGGAATATCCTTTCTCATATTTATAATGATTGTAGATGGAAGCGATATCCGTTCCGCTTCCCCGTCCCGCCGGACTGACGGTGGACCATCCGGTCCTTTGTCCCAAGCCGTTGACATTGGGAATATAGTCCACATCGTTCCCTGCATTGTATTTCGTATAATAAGATAAGGCCTTTAGCAGCTTTTGATTCTGGAACTCATAGGGGTCTACCCCGCCCTCGGCAACCGGAACCCCGGTTACAGGGTCAAGCTTCGTCCCCTGAACATTGATGGTTCGGGCCGCTGCGCCGAGCGCCGCAACGTCAACGCCCGAATGAGGCTGGTCACGTCCCATCTCGACGATCTGTCCATTATCCAATACCATCGCGGCAACCGAGAAATTGATGCTGTTTGCTCCGGTTGTATTAGCGTCGTCTACGGCTTTTTTATTGTAGGCAAACCGCTCCACCGCTTCGTTATAACCGTTGATATCGTCCAGGAAGATGGAAATGGACATATACCCCATGTTCCCTACGGCCGCTTGATTGAAAAATCCGTACCACTTGTTCGTTTCCTGCCAGATGAGTCTGAAGAAATTATCGTAGACCTTCTTTGCTTCATAATCGATATTGCCTTGGGCGTCCCGGCACCACCCTGAGCTTGGCGTATAGAGAAGAATTTCTGCGGCGGCAGCCATCTTCTGACCTGCTACACCGGAGCTGAGAACGCTGGATGCCCCCCATACCTGTGCGACAGTATCCCAATTGGCCGGCTCCGTCGTATTGAAAAATTGCTTGAGACCATTGCCCCACGCGTCCAATACCTTCTTGGCATTGTTCAGGTAAACCTGATCCCCCGTGATGTACCACATGAGCGCTTGTTGATAGGCTGTCGTGGCATCCTGGCGCAATTGCTTGTCCCCGTTGCTGTCAGAGACTTGGGAATAAACGAATTCCTTCTGCGTTCCTCCGTTCCCATAGATCACTACATTCTTCGAAGATTCGGGAGTCTTTCTGAATTTATCGAATGCAGACGCCCAAGGCTCTTTCCCGAGCCAAACCATATCCCTCATGGTATTCAGATCCGCCCGCGAGTGCAGAACACCCGGGTGGACAAGTCCTGTCGGACCTTTGACCACGTAGTTGTCATAGCTGCGGTCATAGTTCGGATTGATGACTGCGCTATTTTGCGGTGTCGGCACAGTGGAAACATAGGTGGCATTGGGTGCAATGGCTGAGGCTTCGGCAGCATGTACGGTTACACTGCTATCCGGTATGGCACCGCTTAATATTAGCAGAGAAAATACGATAGAAAATAAACGCTTACATTTTGGCAGAAACCCTTTCATTTAAAGACTTCCTCCTTTCAAATTTGAGAGCCTTTTGAAACCGAAATCATTCATTCATTAACTCGATGTAAACTCACCCCCCTGACATCAAAATCATAGCCGTGAAGGCGTTCGTTTTCTTTTATAAAACAAGGGATGCCCAGATGCAAAAATCGCGATCGGAGCATCCCTTGAAGCCCTCAAGACATTAGTAGCCTTGAACGGCAGCGGAAATGCCATCTTCTAGGATGTCAATTTTTCTCACTTGACAGTAACGGAGACCGTCTCGCTGCTAGTCTCGCCCGCCGCATTGACCAATACGGCGCGGTACTCGTACACCCCCGGCACCTTGCCGGTAACATTCGTGACCGCCTTCTGGGCATTCGGCGTCGCTTCGCTCAGCGTCTGCGTGTCGATCAGTACGCCGTTCTCGTACAGGCGGTATTCGGAACCGTTCGTTCCCCACCACATGTTCATCGTGACGTCGTAATTCCCGTCTTTGTCCCAGTTATTATGGGACAAGACCGGCTTGCCCGGAGCGGCGTCAGTGACGGTGACGACAAGCGGATCGCATGCCGTCGTGCCGAAGACGTTCGTCAGTTCGCAGGTGTATGTATACGTACCGTTCGCTTTACCCGTGATATCGATTTTCACGGTTTGGGCCTCCGGCGAGTTGTCCGTCAGCTTCTGCGTGGAGATCAGCTTGCCGTTCTCGTACAGCTTGAACTCGGTGCCGTTGTTCCCCCACCACAGGTTCATGGTGACGGTATAGCTGCCGTCCTTCAATCCCGTGTCATATCCGTTGTTGTCCGACAGGACCGGTTTACCCGGTGCTCCCGATGCCAGCGGCGTCACATCGTGCAGCCACTGCGCCCAGCGGACCAGCACTGCCGCCTGCCCGGCCGTGAACACGTTACCGCTTTGCTTGTTCACTTCCGTTATATACGCTTGCAGCAGTTTGCGGGCTTCCGCGCCTTTTCTTTCTGCCGCTCTCGCTTCAGCCGTTTCCAGCTGCTGCTGCAGCGATGCCGCAACTTGATTGGCACCTTCAGCGCCGGTCTCAGCCGCGAACGTACCGGTCAGTGCAGACAGGCTGTCGAATGTCGCAACTATACTATACGAATATTCGGCCGATCCGCGATGTCCCGCGGCATCTTCCGCTTCCGCCGTCACCTTATGGACGCCCGGCTCAAGCGTATACGCCTTGACATTCACAAGCGGTTCATCGCACCGCGAGTAGGTCACGCCGGATACGGTATCAACCGCGCTGCACGTGATGCCGACCGTCTGATCAATGGTATACGAAGCTTCCCCGGCAATCGTGATTTGCGGTGCAGTCAGATCGATCTTGACATTCACCGATTTCGGATAGACCGAACCGGTCACCGTTACCGGTCGATACAGCATTTGGTTCGGCCCTTCCTGACCAAGAGCAACAGGCGTGTCATAGACGTTCCAGCTGCTTCCGCCGTCCAGGCTGTACTGCACACTTCCGTAGGCCGATAGCGTTACCGTAACGGGTGCCGTGTACCAGCCGTTCTTGCCGTTCGGCTGGGCCGGATCAATCGCTGCCGCTGCTTCCTGATTGATCGTGACGTCGTACTGCTTCTCTGTTCCATCTTCTGCCGTTACTAAAATCCGGACTACGGTGCTTTCACCGGCAAGTTCAACGCTGTGCGAGCTGCCGCTTTCCACTACAGTACCGTTAATCTGTACTGCGGCCGCATCGTTGCTCGCAACCGCCGTGATATTGACGGTTGATGTGCCAACAGGCACACTGGCTGAGTAGCTTGTTACGTCTTGCTGAAATACCGGGTTCAGCGATACTTCGCTCAGTGCCAAGCTGGACAGCGCGGCATCAGATGATTTTAGTTTTCTGAAGACAGCCTTCAGATTCCAGTCTCTCACGACATTGTAGGTCTTGACTCCCCCCAGATAACCGCCTGAATAGGTTGTCAGGTTGAACACGGGGTATGCCGTCCATAAATAATCTGCCATCATGCCATAGGTTGTCGTCGGCTCTACCCATTTGACGAATTCATAGCCTTCAGCAGGCTTCGCCACAACGGTCACGGCCGTTTGATCGCCATGCACCGTCAGAGAGGTTCCCTCATCCCCTGTCGGCTCCGGGGCAGGCGGAAGGCCGTTCGGATTGACATAAACCAAGGTCGTTCCTGCCGCGGGATCACTCGACGTTGTCGTGATTGTATACGTAGGGTCGTATCCCTTCAGATCCTCGCCGACTTTCCCGAACATACGCAGTTCCGAGATATTCCCAAACCAGTTTCCTCCGTAAATACGGAAATATCGGAAGGCGGCATCCTTGTATTGATCCAACACTTTAACCGGCTGCCAGGTATCATAGTTGTAACCCTTTGATACTTCGGATATGGTTCGCCAATTTACGCCATCCGCAGAAGCGCTTACGCTCACCGCTCCAGCCCTGCCAGGAAAGCCGCTGCGGTTCAAAATCTCGATTCGGTCAAGCTGCATCAACTTGTTGCTGTTGCTCGCGCCGAAATCAAAATTGTAGTATCCATATCCGCTGCCGCCGGCTCTTACATCGGGACCGGTGGATATTTTGCCATCGAACAAATAAGTGATTTCGGCCGCGTCCAATGTATTGTCTGAGCCGCTTATTTGCGATTCGGCTGCCGCATTGATCTCATTGGACGTATCGGAAATCAACACTTTCTGGGACACTTGTACGTTATTTGAATTGGTAATGAATGTATCCGGATAGCTGTACACGGTATAGGCCGGCGTGCCGTCCGCAAAGTTGTAGTCAATGGAAATCGCAGCGTAGCCTGACTTCGATCCGGCATGAACAACATACTCAGCGTTATAGGAACCGTCCCCGTTATCCGTAACGCCAACCGCCTCGCCCTGAATGGTGGCGCGCACATTGCTGATCGGTTGATCCGCTTTGAATGTGAGTATCACCTTATCCCCTATGACGGCTCTAGGCGGAATATCGATAATGTCCTGGACAGGCGAAGCAGATTGCAGTTTCAAGCTTATATCCTTCACCACATTACCCGTCTCAAACCGTTCGCCAAAAATGTGGAGGTCAGCGATAGTGAACGGTTGGTCCTCCGTATAATCGTCCTTGTTTAATACCCCGGAGGTCACATCCTTCATACGGAAATAACGGAATCCGGTATTCTTGTACTCCTCTTTAACCGTATAGGTGAACCAATCCGTGGTATATTCCGATATATCGTCAGAGATTCGTACCCAGTTCGTATAGTCATTGGATGCCAGGATGATGGCTCCCTCTGATCGTGCCGGGAATCCGGAGTCGGGCAATAGCCGGAATTCGTTAGGCTTTACTTTGAAGCCTTCACCGAAATCCATCGTAAACTGCTTCTGATCCCAAATCCATCTAATCGGAATGCCTGAAGCGTGGAGATCTACTAACGAACCCATATTGATGCCGCTGCTGTCCGGCGCTCCCACTGCGATCCCCGTTAAATCAAGGGCTCCGTCCGCTATCAACGGATTTAAGAGGCGCAACCCGCTCACAGCTTCCTTCAGATCAAGCAATGCCTGATTCATGGCAGCTGCGTCGCCGGATTCAACAAGAGCCAGCGCAGCTTCATGCTTCGTCCGGAATACGGTATAGCTTGCCGTTTCATACTTTTGAGCAGGATCATAGGTTCGGATTACATTCTCGATCGCTTCGCTATAGCTGCCTGTGACGGTGACGGTGACCGTCAGTACATTCATCGCCGTACCATTCGATGCCGTCACATAGAAGGAATAATTACCGCTTGGGAAGGATGACGGAATGTTCGCCGACAGTACGCCATTGTTATCGACGGTAATATTGGCATTACTCACGAATCCGGCGCTATCTTCAACTACGCTATACGTTATGCTTTGGCCTGCATTGCTTGCTGAATTGGACAAATCATATTGCAGCTGCGCAGAAATATAAGATTCAAGATGCAGCTCATTCACGCCTCCCTTGAAGTAAGGCGCTTTCACCGTTGTACTGTTGAGCAATAGGTGATCAAACTCGACGTATTCCCCCGTCTTGCCGAATACATTGAAATAAATCATGGAGTCTGCTTGGAAATCGGTGCCAGGCACACTTGCCAGGTTGACGATCACATACTTCCATTCCCCTCCCGTATCGGGCAGGTGAACCGCGGCAAACGGCTCTTTGCCAATATCGCGTTGGAACTTCAGCGTCGTCATCGCATTGCTCTTGATTCGGAGCGCCAAGTTGCCATTGCGCCAGATACCCATACTAGGGACAGCGAATAGTGAGCCGGATTCATCGGCCTCGATGCGGACCGAATCGTTTGTCCTCGCAATGCCGCTGTCTAACGCGGTAAAATGTTTTTCAAACTGGTACGGAACCGTGCTCCCATTCTCTTGGGCAATAACAGCAGGTACGGGTGTGCCTAAAGCGCCATCAGGAATATAAAGCCATAAATCGCTGGTTCTCAAACCATAAATATCCCAATACTTATTCATCGCTTCGGCTACATACTTAAAGTCGGGATCGTTATCCGCATAGCCCTTGCCATACTTATAAATGTAGTAATAGTCCTCGCGGGCACCAATGCGTCCTCGTCTGTCCGGGCTAACCGGATTATTCAAGCCGTCATTGAATGGTATAGCGTATCCCAGGTTGTATTTATAATAGGTATTGACACCCTTAAGAAGCCGGTCGTCCAAGAAGGAATAGACGTCCTTTCCATTGTCGGCTGTCGTAGCTGTCCCGCCCACCGGATCGAGTGACGTGCCTTGTGCCGCTATGATTTGAGCTATAATGGACAAGTTCACCACGTTGTCGAACGAA
This sequence comes from Paenibacillus sp. sptzw28, assembly GCF_019550795.1. Classification (NCBI taxonomy): domain Bacteria; kingdom Bacillati; phylum Bacillota; class Bacilli; order Caryophanales; family Paenibacillaceae; genus Paenibacillus; species Paenibacillus sp. sptzw28. Next base: position 1,643,019 of record NZ_CP080545.1, on the reverse strand, counting down.
TGCGGTTGATCCCTCACCATTTCCTTGACAGCCACGACAGGCTCGTCCAGCACAGTCCCATTGCTGTCCGTGGAGTATTCGAACATGGCGTTGGCTATCGCACCGTTATGGTATGCGTGTTGAGATGGAGTGCTGGCGTTTACTGTCGCCCACTCTAACACACGCTCATAATCCGCCTTGCTGTCCATGAAAACATAGGAGGACAATGTTCCCATAACCGAAGTTTGGTGCTGATTCATCCAGTTGGTGTTTCGTTCCAACCAGAGACGAAGCGCCGGTTTCTGAAAGTTATCGCTATATTTCTGGGAATACTCATCCTTCCATTTCAGCTCTTCATGACCAGTACTCGTATAACGCAGCAATTCCGCGGCCGCATTCATATAGTACACGGGCCGTCCTTGATGAATATGCGCATCCGTCACATACTTCGCTTTGGACGGATCCAGACTCCCCCACAGCAGGACGATTCGCATACCTTTTTCCCGATAGGCGGGATCACCTGTCATAAAATACATGATCGCCTGATAGTGCGCTGCGGTGGCATCCTGCGTCATCTGATTGTTAAAGAGGCTGGTGCTATAGCTGTCGTAGCTGTACCTCGGTTCAAGATGATCAAAGTCGGCAGACGGGTTATTATCATTTCGGATCGCATACGATTTGGAAGCGAAATCGCTGGATGCAAAGTTCGTATAATAGCCGTACCAAGGCTGATCTTTATTCAAGATATGCTGCCGTACGCGCAGCAAGTCCTGAGGTGCGACGCTAACGGCGGGATGGACAAGCTGTGTACCTGTGTTATTGACGAAATTTGGCAGGGGCTCAGCAAGACCTTGAATGGCGGCAAGCAGTTCTTCCGCCATTGCATCAATTGCCGCTTGAGTCGCAGCAGGATCTCCCTGCAATGCTTTCGCACGTTCGTAGACGTCCAGAAGCTTCGCCCAAGTTTCGTCGGACCAATATTGCTGTCCGCTGTCGATGATTTTTTGAGCTTGCGCGATCGTGGCTGCCAGATTGGAATCCTTGTATACCGTATTAATCTCGTCTGCGCTTAAGGCGCGATTATAGATGCGGAATTCGTCGATCGAGCCGCCGAACAACGCATCGGCCGCGAACTGGCTTTTGCCGATGTAGTTCTTGCTCGGTTTAAAATCGCTCGGCTTGATCGTCACGTTAGCGGTGGATTTCGCTTCGCCGTTCACGTACAGGGTCGCTTTCCCGCTCCCGAGCGTCAACGCCACATGAACCCACTGGCCAGCCGGAAGCGCCGCCGTCTGCACGATCTGCTCGCTGCTGCCGTTCTTGATCGCAAACCGCATGAAATTGCCGGTTTTCGGCGTTAAGAACATGTATTGGGTCGTGCCGGTGCCGAAGTCGAAGATCCGCTGCCAATCCTTGCCTCCCTTCCAATTCACCCAGGTTGATAATGTAATTTCCGTATAATTAGAAAGTGCGTGATTGGATGGAAGAGTTACATAGGAATCGGTGCCGTTCAGGGCAATGGCTTGCCCGACTCTGCCGTCTCCGTAGACGGAGGTGCCGGACACCGTACCATTGTATAACCCGTCTGTACTATTGGCATTTCCATCGAACGGGTACAAGGTCAATCCGTTCGTACCGGAAGTTGCGGTAACGGTGCTGTCCGCCGCTTGCGCAGGCAATACCGGTGTGATGAACAATATCAAGGCGACCACCAGCGCAACGAATTTGTGCATTTTATCATTTGGGGTTCTCATTGTTTCCTCCTAGAGTTCATTTTTTTGGTCATGTAAGAATGAACCCAATCTTTTCTTTGAAATCGCTTGCAATATTATACTCACCTCCTTGCCCCGAAGGATTGCAAAGTCGCCAGCAGAACCGATGGTTCTGCCGGCATTTATGCTATCACTAGGAAAAATGGCGGTGAATGCGGTCGTACTCCTCCGCCGTAATAGCAAGCACGGTACCATGCTTAAAGCGGTAGGGAAAGCTGAACCGCTCATCAGAACGGATAAAGCGTCCGCTCTTCAAGTCGTCTGCGATAAACGGGACATAGCCCTGACCTTCTCCTTGAACACCGTAATAGTCCAGCATCAGAACCCATCGCCCATCCTGGAGCTTGAATGCAGTGGGCCCCTCATACTGACCATACCCGAGTTTGACCATCTCTTCTTTGAAAGCTTGGTTCTCCACGTATTCGCCACTTATCGACTCCCCCTGCTCAAGAATGATGTGAATGGGGTTCTCATGCTTCACAAAGCGATAGTACATACCATTCTCTTCATATATAGCCGAGTCTATGATGCCGCTTCCGTCTTTCCTGCATAAGAGCTGCGGTTTATCGAAGTGTATAAAGTCCTTGGTTCGCGTATAAAATATCGCCTTATGTCCGTAGTTGTTCGAAGCATGGGACGATGACCAATGAATGACATAGTCGTCCCGGTTCCGATCATACAGTACGTCCGGTGCCCATAGCATGCCGTAATCTTCATCGCCAAGCTCGATCATTCGCTGCTCCGACCAATTCACGAGATCGTCCGACTCCCAGAGTGCCAGACACTTGCTTCCGTTCCGCGCAATATTTGCCCAGGTACCTTCATACTTGGTATCGAAGCAGCTCGCCAGGCTAAGGTCCGTAGACAAAATATAAAATTTACCGGACTTGGTACGGACTATCGTGTGATCCCGTACACCCTTGTCGCCTTTATCGCTCCATAACACAGGCTCGCCGCCATTCACCTGTTCCCAATTGAAACCGTCCTTACTCAAGCCAAAGTAGACCTGTTCGCCGTCCGGCGTTTTTTTCTCTTTGAAATGTACGAATAAATATGCACTCATCGACTTTCTCCCTTTTCGGTTACTTTTACGTCTGTATCGTTAAGAGATCTCTTCACCCGCATGACAGTAAGTGAATGCCTCGGAATCTCGTATTCGAACGCATTGCCTTGCAGATGAAGCGTCTGGTTCGCCGGCACAATCCGTTCCGGTTGTTCGAAGCTGTTCTCTTCTTCAAGCGAATATCCGGACAATTCCGAAATATCGATCATTACCTCTTCCTTCTCGCCAAGTCCCTCCAGCACAATCCCGGTACGGACCTGCGCATCCTGCACATTGACCACTTTCAGGATGACGTCGCCGGTCGCCTCTTCGATGCTCGAGGAATAGTAGAGCGGCTCGATGACAGGAATCAGATCCTCCGTATTGGCTACAAGAGCCCCGTCGATATAAGCCCGTATTTTTCTGCCGCAAACCTCTATCAACAGATGATAGTCCACATCGTCTTCTACATCGAACAGGCAATGGGTAAGGACGCAGCTTGTCCCGTTTATTTGAGAGCTGATTATTGAATCATTATTATGCCATCCTCCGATTCTCCACAGGAGCTCATTGCGATCGTCGACCTTCCCGAAGTGAATCATGAAGCCTCTGCCCCAGGCTTTCCTTCTTGCCGTCATCGATAGCGTATAATGCTCGCTATCTATCGATTCCAGCTCTGCCATTCGCCGTGCATGTCCATTGGCCCGGTCTTCCTCCGTATCGGAAAGGAGGAACTGCCCGTCTGCAAATTCTTGTAGGTCCCCGGTTACATGGTTGATGAGCTTAATCTGCGAATATTCGACCGTTCCGCCTTCGGTTCCGACGGCTAGCATTCCTGCAATCGGTTTGCTTTCGCTCTGAACAGGCTGTTCGAACCCTTCTGCTTGAACCCGAAGCGCATGATCGCCCTGATGATGCATAAAGAGCTTCTGGACATAGTAGTTGGCCGTTCCGAACACGTCATGATTGTTGAACCAGATCAAATCCGGCTTCCAGTTCACGTAATCGACGTTACAGAGCAAAGGCGCATAGCAGGCAAGGCCGACTGCGTGGGCATTGCGTTCAAGCCCGGTCATATAAGCTGCTTCCGCAAGCGCGTTGTAATAAGTATTGCCGCAGGAAGCATACTCGCCAAGGAATACTTTGGGATCGTAGGTCTTGAACGAATCGTAACGGCGATGATTGGCGAGCAGCCATTCCGGGGACTGGTAATAATGTTCGTCCACGAAGTCGGAGCCGTTCTCGCGGGCCGATCTCCAGCCGCGCTCGTACTCTTCTCCGGATGCGAACGGACCGCTGTTATTAATGATTTTGATCGCCGGATATTTGGCCTTGATCGCTCGATGAAAATACGCGTACCGCTCGAAGAACGGTTCGCCGACCTCTTCGTTACCGATGCCGATAAACTCCAGGCCGAATGGCTCCGGATGTCCCAGCTTGGCGCGAATGGCCCCCCATGGGGACGAGGCATCCCCATTCGCAAACTCGATCAGATCGAGCGCGTCGTCAATCCATGGCTGCAGCTCGTCCAAGGGCACGTTTCTCTTGTGATGCGGATCGGAGCCCGCCGGTACGACAGGAATCGGTTTGGCGCCAATGTCCTCGCAGAACAGAAAATATTCGTAATACCCAAGGCCCAACGTTTGATTGTACCGCCAATTGTTTCGCCGTGCAGGCCGCTCGGCGACATCGCCGAGCGTGTTCTTCCACCGGTACATCGAGTCACGGTCATCTGCATTCAGCGACCCGTCATGGATGAGACAACCGCCCGGAAACCGCATGAACTTAGGTCTAAGATCGGCAAGCAATGTGGCAATGTCCTCACGGAGGCCGTTGGGCCGATTGCGGAACGTTCGTGCCGGGAACAAAGAAACCATGTCGAGGCAGAGCAACCCGGATCCTTTCGTGGTGAGAACCAGCCGTCCGCTGTAATCGGTAGCGGAAGCCGTCAGCCTCGCTACGTATTTCGTCCATTGGTCCGATGCGACAACGATAGCCGCTTCCGAATAAACGCTTCCTTCGACTCCCTCCAACGTGACGGTGATTGGCACGTCGAAGCTGCTATTCCTGCGCGCATACATGGAGAAGACATAGGTTTCTCCTTCTCTGACCGGGATGCCGGTATTAAATCCGTGGTTCATGAGTCCAACGCCGTCACCTGCCATCCGAATGTCAATTACCGCATAATTGTTATTTTGCTTATTCAGGGGTAATCCGCTTTCGACTCGAACCTCGCACTCGCCGCCTCCCCGCTCCACCTTCTCCCATGCCGTCAGTGAATGGTAATCCGGGTGATCGATGGGACCAAATTCGAACGAACGGTTTCGTACGAGTTCGGCATACAGCCCGCCGTCGGCCGCATGATTCAAATCTTCGAAAAAGATGCCGAACAGGTCGCCCATCGCCGCCCCACGGTCTTTCGTATTTATGGTCAAAGTCCCTTGCAAGCTCATCTACTCTCGTCGCCTCCGCCAAATGTTAGGTTTAGTTCGAATCGTTCATCCCTAATATGGCTGTCCATGCGAAATCTGAAAAGCTTAATTAACGGGACATCGTTTAATAACGAGAAAACGGCGTATTTAAAAAATGACAAATTGAATAAATAACAAGCGTTAACGGCTTTTGCCGTCTTCTGATGGTAAAAGCTCGTTCCGCGGAAACGTCCTTTGCTTCCGGATGAAAAAAGACTCATAATTGTCCAGCGTAAACTCAACAAATGCCATTGGATGACCGAAGGCAGCCGTTCGTTCTGGTCGGCTGCCTTCGATTAAGTTTTTTTATTTAAGTACCGGATGTCAAATTTTATTGAGCAAGGTATCGATCTCGCTTTCATTAAGAGCTCTCGTGTAAATACGGAAGTCATCCACTCATCAATTGAAATACGGATCCGCGAATTGAGAACGGCCGATACAATTTTGTGTGGTGAGCATGGGCTTTATGTAAGTGAAAGCCGACTAGTCTTTAACTTCGTCGGCCTCACTTTATCTATTGAATTTTAGCTAAACCACGATTTGCGCCCACCGGATCAGAATTTCCGCTTGTTCATGCGTAAAGAACTTTCCGGCATGGTCTCTCACTTGATCGATAAAACCATCCATGATGCCTTTAGCGGCTTCGATCTTTCCGCTGTCGGCCTTCTCTTTCGCCAGATCGAGCTTTTGCTTGTACGACTTGGCCACCGATTCCCATGCTTTGTCGCCCGTTTGCTGCAGAAACGCATTCGTCACGGTCTTCAAGCTGTCAAACGTCACCGTTACCGCAAATGTATGGGTAACCGTTGTTTGATGGCCTGCCTCGTCTTCCGCTGTCGCTGTTACCGTATGCTGTCCGGACTCCAGCGTATATGCTTTAACCTGAAGCAGCGGTACGGCGCAAGGCGAGTACGTGACTCCCGACACTGTGTCGGTTGCGTTGCAGGTAATCGCGATCTGTTGATCAATTGTGTAGTACGTATCCCCGGTTACCGTTACTTGAGGAGCCGTTAGATCAATTTTGACCTCGAGCGAGTTCGTTTCCCCAGTACTGACGGAACGGCGGTACTGAACCTTATTCGTTCCCTCTTTATTCAAGATCACAGGCTCACTGTAGGCTAACCAAGTGGTTCCGCCGTCCAGACTGTATTCCGCGATTTTCGCAGGAGACAGTGTCAGCGTGACCGGAGACGTATACCATCCGTTCTTGCCATTCGGCTCGGCAGCATTCAAGGATGCGGTGATATCCTTCCACTGCAGTCCTTCGAGCGCCGCAAGCAGGCTTGCTGCTGCCGCATCGATCTCTTCTTGCGCTGCATCTGCTTTGTTATACACTGATTGAGCTTTCGTTACTTCCGCCTGAAGCGCTTGTACACTCTCCTCTTTGTAGAGTTCGTTGTCAGCAGCGCCGGCTTCTTCCAGCAAGACCGGGATTAAAGTTTTGTCAGTCCACTGTGTTGCCGTACTGTTCATGGCCGCCTGAATTTCTTCAGCGTTCAAGACGTAGTTATAAATGCGGAATTGGTCAATCATGCCGTTATACAGCGGGTCAGGCCACTGGCTTTTGCCGATGTAGTTTACTCTTGGTTTGAAATCGCTCGGCTTGATCGTGAACTTATTATTCTCAGCCTTCAACTGGCCATTTACATACAGCTTCGCCGTACCGGTGCCCAGCGTCACCGCCACATGCACCCATTGGTTGGCGGGCAGCTGCGACGTCTCCACGATTTGTTCGCCGCCGCCGTTCTTGATCGCGAAACGCAGCGTATTGCTGCCCGATCTCGGCGTAAGGAACAGGTAGTCGCTGGTGTTGTTGCCAAAATCGAAAATTCGCTGCCAATTGCCGCCTCCCTTCCAGTACACCCAGGTGGACAAAGTGACGAAGTCGGATGTGGACAACGGGTGCGACGAAGGCAAGGTGACGAAGTTGTCAGTGCCGTTCAGATTGATCGCCTGACCGGTCTTTCCTTCCGCGTAAACAGGTACCCCTGCGACAACCCCGTGAGTCGTCCCGAAAGCATTGTTCGCATTTCCTTCGAACGAGTAGAGCGACATGTGGACAAGAAGCTTCTCGGCCTGATCGAGTTGTGCCGCAAGTTTTGCCTTATCGGCTTCCGGCTTTTGCATCTCCGCTTCAATCCGCTCTACTTCATTCTTGTACAGGTAGTAGCTGCCTTTCGTGTATTCCCCGGCAGGAAGCACATGCAGCTTGACGTTAATGTCCACCGTCCGGCTCGCTTCGAAGCTCCCGTTGCTTACCGTGAAGGTTACCGGATGGCTGCCGTAGTCCGCTTGAGCCGGTGTCCAAGTGAGGATGCCGTTCGCGGAGTCAAACCACGCGCCTGACGGCACATTCGCTGCGCTGTATGTGAACGAAGCGCCTGATGGATCGGATGCGGCCACTTGATATGTGAATAACTGCTTCGCGGTAGCCTCCACCATCGTATCGGGACCGATTACCGGCTGCCCTTTGACGGTGATCTTGACCGTACGGGACGAAGACAAATCGCCGGAAGTGACGGTAAACGTCACCGAATAGATGCCGCTTTGTTCTTTAGCCGGAGTCCATTCGAACGTACGGGTTTCCGCGTTAAACGTTGCCCCTTCCGGCAAACCGGTTGCCCCGTATACAATATTATCCGCATTCGATGCTTGAACCGTGAACGCAAGCCGCTCGCCGGCCAAGACGAATTTGTTGCCAATGGGATCAAGCACCGGCAAGCCGGGAACATATTCCAGTCCATTGAGCGCCGCCAGCAGATCTGCGGAAGCCGCATCCACATCCGCCTGAGTCGCAATGGCGCTCGACGCAACCGATTTTGCATTCGCAACCGACGATTGCAACGCCTCATAACTTTCGGCTGTATAATGATCGGCGACAGCCGCGGCAGCTTCATCCAGCAGCAGCGTGAGCAAGCTATTGTCAAACCATGTCGACGTTTTATTATAGATCGCTATGATCTCGTCAGCGCTCAAGACGGAGTTATAAACGCGGAACTCATCAATTCTGCCGCTAAACAGCGGATCGGCAAATTGGCTCTTCCCGATATAGTTCTTACTTGGCTTGAAGTCGCTCGGTTTGATCGTGACATTCTTATTCTCGGCCTTCAGCTCTCCGTTCACATACAGCTTCGCCGTACCGCTTCCAAGCGTTACCGCCACATGCACCCATTGATTTACGGGGAACTGCGACGTTTCGACAAATTGTTCTCCTCCGCCGTTTTTGATCGCGAAACGCAGCGTGTTATTGCCCGATCTGGGTGTCAGGCTCATATATTGATTCGTGCTGCTGCCAAAATCGAAGATTCGCTGCCACTGGCTGCTTCCATTCCAATTCACCCAAGTTGTAACGGTGATTTGATCGGAAGCGGCCAGGTTATGTGTCGGAGGCAGCGCAACGTAACTGTCCGTGCCGTTCAGTTCGATGGCCTGACCGATCTTTCCGGCCGAATAAGCAGGCGTTCCGGCGACAGTACCGTCGGACGAGCCGAATGTATTGTCTGCATTCCCTTCGAACGAATAAAGCGATGTTGTATGCGGAACAAGCAAATTGCGGGCATAGTAAATTTCGTTGATCAGCGCATCCTCGTCGGCGTCCGGCTTCGCCATTTCCGCCTTGATGCGGCCCAGCTCCTTATGGAACAGGTAGAAGCTGGCCTTCGTATAATCCGAAGCCGGTAAGCTCTCCGCGTACTCCATAACGACTTCAATCTGATCCGCGGAAACTGATGCGGCATAGAACGGCTGAGGCGATCCGTCTCCGTGAACCGGCAGTATCTTGTAGTGCACGCTGCCGTGCCGCAGGCCCGCCTCCTGGTACGAAGTCGCTCTCGAATCCGCAAGAACGAGCTTCCAAGGGGAACCGTCCACCGGCTCCGCCGTACCCGGCTTCAATACCGGATCGGTCTGGCCCGCCGCCGCGTCTGTGGTGCGGTACAAGTTGAACCAGGAAGCCTGCTTCGGTTTGTTCCAGTACAGCGTCGCTTGATCCTGCACTTTGGCAACGAACGGTGTAAGGCTGCCTTGCGGCGTTTCTACTACCGTAACTTCGCTGAACTGTGCTGAATCGGTTGAGACAACGCCGATATAATACGCATAAGTCAACAGGGTAGACATCTTCGTCACATACTTCCAGTCCGTTCCGTCTTTGGAGACGAAAGCGTAGACCGTTTGTGAATCATGGTCGCGCATCAGTTTGACATAAGGATATTCCGCAACCGTGTAGCCTTCGATTTTCGCATTCAGCGGACTTGCGACTTCATTCGTCCATTGATGGAACGATACTCTCGTACGGGTTTGCAGGACAAGGTTCCCGTTCCCGTCCGCGCCAAAATAGATGTAGCGGGCGTTCTCGGACGTGAGCCGGTCACGCATCATGATTCCGCTTGCTTCACCGGATGAGCTCTCGATCTTTGCGCTGATCGAGCTGTTGCCGGAAGCGATCCGGCTTACATAATGAAGCGAATCCTTAATATCCCGTTTATAAATATTGCTGTCATCGCCTTCGCCAAGGCCTGTCCCGCCCACAGCGTCGATCGATATGGACGATCCGTCGATTGCAGCGCTGCCTGACGTCCCGCCGATCCGGTCGTCGCGCCAAAACGTACCCGTGTCACCTGACACCGGAGCCGGCAAATCGGCCTTAGCGCGGTACGAATCTGGGCCTTCGCCGTTCTCGTTTACTGCTGCGACTTTATAATAGTAAACGTTGCCGTTCTGAACCGTTGTATCCTTATAATAATTGCCGGTGACTCCGCTGGCGATAATCTCGTATTCGCCGTCTTCCGTTTCCGAACGTTTAATCGTGTATGATTCCCCGCCCGATGTCGTTTTCCACGAGATGCCCGCGTAGCCGTTGCCTGCAAGCGCATTAACGAAATCAACGTGGAATGGTTTCGGTGCGAGTTCGATATCCGACGCCAGCTTCAACACCATCGCGGTTTTCGGCGCAATGGTCACTTTTCCGTTAACGACCGGAACATTCGTCCCTGTGACAAGGTCGATCACCGTGCTGCCCGAGAAATCGGCCGGCAGCTCAACGTCGAACGTCTTCTTGTTGCCAAAATCATCGCGGGTCGTGTTGAAAATCATAAAATATTTGCCGTATCTCGAAGTCAGCAATTCCGGGTAACCGGAGTACGGGTTATCCACCTCGAAATTATCCCGCTTCACGGTCCCGACGCCCGGCTGATAAGAAACAGGCGATACTTCGCCGGCCAGCGCCTGCGGCACACCGTTCCAAATGGTCCCTCTGTCGGAGTAAATATCCACTTCCATGTTAGGCGCCCGCAAGTAATAATCTTCATACCTGAACACATTGTTGGTGGCGATCTGTACGATATGGTCGTAATTGTCTTTAATAATATGTAGGCGTCCGTTGCTTGTCATACCGCGATTGCGGTAAAACAGCGAGCCCAACATTCTGAAGTCGGCGTCTCTTACCGACACGTACATATTGTCGATATCCGCCCATGCAAACTGCTCGTAGTCGTCAGGATTGACGCCCCGGGCGGCGATTTCTTCAGGCTTGTAAGCATCGAAATCCGTGTGCGGAAGCACAACCTCTGCTAAAGCCTTGCCGCCAAACCGGCTGTAATTGGCCCGGTCGGAAGTGATATATTTGTAAGTTTCCGCTAACCGAAAATCCGGTCCGCTCATCGTTCCTCTGGATCCGAAGTCTTTCGTTTGCAACAGCTGGCGATCCGCAAGCTGCTGCTGCACGTAACCGACCGCTTCCCTCGCATGCTGCCAGTACTCGCCCCACTCCGGACCGTTGTATCTTTGCTCGTTCTTAGCCATCGTCATTTCCAGGGATGCAAACTGAAGCCCCATTCCGCGTCCCACACCCGCACCGTAAGCGATGAAGCCTGGCAAATTCTGATTTCGCTCATCCGTCGCTTGCTCCGCTCTCATCACTCTTCTGCCGCTGCCATCCAATGACGGAATACGGACAAATCCGCGGGCGTGGATCGATTTTAATGCCGCTTTCAGGATTTCGTCGTTCATTTCCTCGTCGCCGGCGTGGTTCAACGTCTTATAGAAATAAGTTACAAGATAGTTGGCCGCCTCTCCATAGTTGGCGACATAACCGTTCTCCCTAGACAGTCCCGCCTCCGTCAAGCCGGTATAATGTTCGCCGTAGGGCAACCGTCTGACGACGTTGCCGTCCGCATTCAGCTTACTCTTCGCAAGCCCTTTGCCGACAATGTGGACGAAGTCATCCGTAAACTGCGCTGCCCCGTCATGATAAAACAACGAATGGTACAAATCCAATTCTTCGCCGCTGGGACCGACCAGCACCTCTTCTCCCAAGAATGGTCTGATCCCCAATGATTCCAGCAGGATTTGATTGCTGCGCTCTTTGCCTTCGTAAAAGCTTGAGCCGATAAGACGCAGCCCTTCGTGAGCCTCCCACGCGCCTACGTACGTATAGTACACCTGGTTATAGATATAAGAAAGCCGTGTACGGGCAAAGTCGAAGTTCGCCTTCAGCACCCGCTCCCACGCTTCGCGGCGCGTCAGCTCGCCCCCGTTCCAGTCCGCGCCTGCAAGAGAGAATTCGCCTTCGACGGTTCCGGTGACGAACGGCTGATCCAGAAACGCGCCCCACGCCGTTTCCCCATAAATCGTGTCGTCTTTGATCAGGTTCTCGACGATGTACAGCGCTTCGCCAAGCGCGCCGTAGTAGCCGCCCCAATCGCCCTGGTGTCCGCCGCGCAGCACCAGTCTCGTATTGCCGTAGTAATCCTTGACATGATTATCGATCGTCTTGAAAATACGCTGAAGCGCCACCTGCTTCTCTTCCGGCGTCTTCGCCGGAGACCAGTCGTACTTGAGCACACTGGCGTAAAACATAAGCTCATCCTGATAGCGGATGATCGACATCTTACCGCCTGCGCTGCCATCCACTTTATTCGATAACGAGTTAAACAGATTGATCTGATCCTGCACGTATGCGTCTATGGTCGCCTGCTTCTCCGCATTCGTCAGATCCGGCGCCAGCATCGTATCCGGATTCTGGTCGGGCATGAATTTGTAGCCCTGCTGCTCTCCATCTACGTTAATATAGGCTGCCGTGTGAGTATAAGCATTGTAATAGCCTCTTGAGGCCGAGTTCATATTCCCGCCCACATGGATCGTTTTGATTGTAATTTCGACCATATTTTTCCCAATCGTTGATTCGAGCGGAAGCATGATCGTATTGTAGTAAAAACGGTTCGGCAATGACCCGCCCTTGTTAAGGGCATCATAATCGCCGTGGTCAACTCCGACTTTCTCGCCGTTAATCATGACCGTACTGAGGTAACCCTTCGAATCTTCCTCCCCCGAAAATTTCACGGTGAAATAGTTGCGTAGATTCGGATCGACCTTCATGGTAAACGTCAGATCCCCGCCTTGCCCTTCAACCGGAAAACGCGGATTCGATACCCGAGCGGGCTCGCCCATAAAGCCGGTGATTACACTTGTAATATCGCCCCTGAAATTGTGAGCGCTTTCAGATACCGCATTACCGAAATTGATGTTATCCAGAAAAGCGTCAGTTGACAGCTCTTCTGCCGCATGCACCACTGTACCCGGCACAGGTCCGAACACCGGTAAAATCAACGCGGCGATCAGGAAAATAATCAAGACCCTTCCGGCTTGTCTTTGCATTTTCTTTACTCGCTTGAATACGCCCCCGCTACTTTGCATTAATTTTTGTCCTCCCTTATCTTTAGCGATAACACTGCCTTCATTGCCTGCATTCCATTCTCCATTCATATCCGTTCTTTCTCCAAAAATGTTCTGAAATCACCTCCTGTAAGGGTATGATGAATCGGCAGCAGATAAATCTGCGCTGACAATCGAACCGGCATTACGCACTTTTTGTGATTGTCCTTTGTAGGGTATGGTTCTCTCCATTTGACCGCTCCTTTGAGTCTTGTTGTAACTGTTTCTATTAATTCAAATATGCCTATCCATGCAAAATTTGAAAAGCTTAACTAAAGATATATTGATTAATAATGAAGCAAACGACGTATTCAAAAAGCGGCAAATTGAATAAATTTCAAAGAAAAAGCTACAAAATAAACGAAAAACCGCCAGCTCCATAAAGGAATCTGGCGGTCAGTGTGCAATCCCCGTCTCCTTTCATTGCGTCAGCGAATCATCCCTTGACCGAACCGAGCAGTACACCTTTAAGGAAAAACCGCTGTGCGAAAGGATACATGACAATCATCGGAATCGAAGCGATGACCATCGCCGCCAGTTCTAGCGTCTTCGCCGATACGAGCTTTTGTCCGCCCGCGCTATTCAGCAGCTGCGACACAACCAGACTGTTTTCTTGAACCAGGCTCACCATATTTTCAACTGCGCGGTTGGACTGAATCAATCTTAGAATCATGTATTGCAACGTCTGCAAGTCGTTTGATTGCGTAAAGTAAAGCGTTGTTGCATAGTCATTCCAAACGCCGACGGCGGTAAATACGGAGAGAGCAGCCAGCACCGGTTTCGAGAGAGGAATGACGATCTGCAAGAAAATCCTGAATTCGCCGGCGCCGTCCATCTTGGCCGATTCGAACAAGGCGTCAGGAATACCTTTATAGTTTGCGTTGAATATGATCACATTCCAGAATCCCCCAAAGAGGGCTGGAATAATATACACGAGATAAGTATCGTACAGCCCCAGCCAATTCATCAGCATGAAAGAAGGAATCAATCCTCCGCTGAAATACATGCTGGTGAAACCGACGATAATATAAAACTTCTTGGCTCTCAAATAAGGCCGCGAGAACGCATAGGCGAACATCGCCGTATACAGGATGGAAACAACAGTCACAATGACCGTTCGTGAGGCGGTAATCCACAACGCCTTGAGAATGCCTGGATCCGCCAGCACCGTCTGCCAACTCGCCCATGTAAACTCTCTCGGCCAAAGAAACACCGGTCCGCGCACCAAATCATCGCCGTTATTCAGGGAGCTGATCAGCGAGAACCAGAACGGATATATGGTCAGGCCCATCAGAACGACCATGGTAAGGACATTGGAATAATGAAATGTGCGTTCTCCGAAGCTCTTGCCACCAACCATCGTATCAATCTCCCCTTAAAACAAGCCTGTTTTCGTTAATTTTTTCGAGAGCATATTCGCTCCAGCCAGCAGCAGAAGCGCGAAAACCGCTTTGGTCAATCCGATCGCCGTCGCCTGGGCAAACTGGAATTGCTGCAAGCCGATTTGATATACATACGTATCGATGACTTGACTCGCTTCCAAGTTCAAGCTGTTCTGAAGTACGTATATTTGTGTGAAGTTGTTATTCAGCATGCCGCTTACTGCAAATATGATCAACACCATCAAGGTCGGCAAAATCCCGGGAATGGTAACATGAATGATCCGTTTCAACCGGCCCGCGCCATCGATTGCGGCGGCTTCATATAAGCTCTGATCGATACCCGCAATGGCCGCCAAGTAAAGAATCGCTCCCCAACCGAGTTCCTTAAGCAGCGAAGTTCCGATTGCCACACCCCAGAAATATGCCGGATCGCCCAGAAACGAAATAGGATTGTCGAAGAATTGCAGCTTCATGAGCAACACATTGACGATTCCGTTCGTGTTCAGCAGCGTAATAAACAGACCGCCGAATATAACCCAGGAAAGAAAATGCGGAAGATAAGTAATCGTTTGGACCAACGATTTGAACTTCGGGTGGCGGATTTCATTCAACAGCAAGGCAAAGCCGAGCGTCACAGGAATTCCCACCAATGCGCCAAGAAGATTGATTCCCAACGTATTTTTCACCATCGGCCAAAACTGGAAGTTTTCGAAAAGACGCGTGAAGTGTTGAAAATTATTCCACGGGCTCGTAAAGATGCCTTGAATACCCATAATTGGCTCGAAGCTCTTGAAAGCCATCAACAATCCGAACATGGGAGTGAAATCAAACAAACAGATCAGAAGCACAGCAGGCCACAACATTACCAGCAGTTCCAACTGTGTCTTTGTATCATAGCCAAACCTGTACCGCTTATGTCTGCGCGACAGCATATCCTCTCCTCCAGTCTAATTGCAGTGCCAAAGCGCGAAATTCCAGACACGCTTTGGCACCGCACTTATCTACGGATGCGATTAGGAGTTGATCCCTTTCACATCGAGCCCGTATTCTTTAAGTTTTTGTTGAACGTACTTGTTTTTTTCCGCGATCAGCTGCTCAATCCCGAGCTTCTTCAGCTGAGTAATCATCTCTTCATACTGTTTTTCAAACTCGGCATCATTTTTGGCCATGACGATCTTGGTGATCTGTGACTCTCTATACGCTTTAATCTGCAGTTCATCGTTGGCGAATTTACTGTCAGGCGGGAATAAATCCCCTGGAAGCCCAAATGCCGCATTGTTATAAATATGGGTTTCCGGCGCCTTTCCGTATGCAGTTTGAACTCTGTTGGCCGTCACCGCTTGAAGATCCGTTTTCTCATTAGGAGGTTGTTGTATGCTCCAAGAGAACGAAGTGTGGTGGAACGGCCAGAAGGCGCTCACTCCTGTCTTCATATATTCCTGGGCATCCTTGATCCCTTGCTCCGTCTTGACCACAAGTCCGTCCTGATCAAGAGTGTAATGAACCCCTTCTATGCCGTATATATGCAGCATCATGCCTTCCCTGCTGCTCATAAAACTGAGCCATTTCGCAACTTTCTCCGGATTTTCGACACTCTTGGAAATATACGTCTTCATCCAGCCTCCGCCCGCCCGTTTGTTTCTCCCGAGCACAGGCTTCGTGCCGGCATCCGACAAGATCGGACCGGGAGATGTCCAGTAGTCGTTAATTTGGAAGGAAGTGTTCGCCGAGTTGCCGATGAAGGAGAACACCCGGCCCGAAGCCATATCCGCCTTGACTGCGGCGTTGTCAACCGTCATTTGGCCCGGATCGAAATAGCCGCCCTTTTGCGCCTTGTAGAGAAACTTCAACGCCAACTTCATTTCAGGAGCAAGCAGTGAGTCTCTAAAGTTACCGTCCTTGTCAACCGGCATGTACCCGAACGAATCCAGCAGGAAACCCACTGTAGGATACATATAACCCTTGCCATCCAAGAGCAACGGAATGACCGGCGCCCCATTGACCTTCAGGTTCATATCCTTGATTTTCTGGTACGCGGCAAGCAGTCCGCTTTCGGTTCTAATATCATCCAGCGTGAGACCGGCCTCTTTCAACAAATTTCCATTGACAACGATGGCCCCGTTGGATATGTATTCGGTCATATCCTTATAAAATTCGCCGGCAGGCGGATATTGCTTTCTCGCGTCCTCCGAACCGATATGGCTCGGGAACGCATAAAAGCCGCCGTCCCGCGCTACGATCGTTTCTTTCACGTCAGCCGGGAAATCTTGTAACAGATGGGATTCCGGATCGTATTTCTTTATGAACTCGTCCAACTCCCAAACCTTGCCGGCCTCAATCAATTTCTTGCCCAACACATCATTCGTTATCGTGATAATGTCGGGAAAATCGCTGCCCGATACGAGCATCAAGTTCAACTTCGTTTCCCCATCCTGCGCCGGAATGTTGAATTCGAAGGTCACACCTGTTTTCTCTGTGATTTTGCCTGTAACAGTGTTCGGATCCGTGCTCCATACGGAAGGCGGATTCCAGAAATCGATCGACGAGAACCACACAAGCTTTGTCGGCTTCCCGGATGCTTCGGCGTTCCCTTCCGAAGTCTCTGTGCCGGACTTCTGTTTATTTGATGTGTTAACGCTTTCATTTCCACCGCTTGTGCCGCATGCGGACAGCAATAGGACCAGCGCCAAAAAAACTGTTAATAACGGCTTTCCTTTCATCTTGAAAAACAACCTCCCCTATTTGCTTTGATTGCTTACACCTTCATATTAGCCTACCGCTCGGACACTCCATATGTTTAGATTTGATACTTTTGGTGTTCTGTTCACGAAGTTATATTTTCCGATACTTACTGGGCGTGATGCCGGAATGTTTCTTAAACAGCTTATTGAAGTGGAAATAATCTTTATACCCGACGCGTTGAACAATTTCGTGTATCGACAGAAAGGGGTCGGACAGCAGTTCCTTTGCCAAGCTCAATCTTCTATTGACAATATAATCGGAATACGTCTTCCCGGTTTCCTTCTTAATGAGTTTGCTAATGTATCCGAGGCTGACCTTGTATTTTTTCGCAAGTTGATTCAAGGAAATTTCTTCCGTGAAATGAGCGTCGATATCCTCGATAATTCTCTTGGCTTCCTCGTTTGATACCGGAATATCCGCTTGGGCGCTCCCGAACATTGCTTTGACCGAGTCAAACATCTGCTCGATCGAACGGTATTGCCGGACAATTTGGTAGTAGTTATAGTACTCAACTTCACTGGCGGTATAGCTGTCACTGTAATACTTGTAAATGAGCGAGACGATCTGATTGTACACATTGGAAACATGATGGATATACAATCGTTGCGATACGCACTCCTCCGACAACTCATCCAATCTTCTATGAATCAGCTCCTGCTTTTGCTCTTTAATCGCAAGTTCAATACTCCAAATCGACTTCGTCAGCTCCGCAGGCATTTCTGATTCCTTATATGCAATGATGCGGCTCTCCGGTTGGCTGAACGCGCTGAAGAGAGAGATATCCGACTCCTGATAAAGCTTGGCGATCGGTGTTGAGAATACTCCTATGTCGCTAATTCCGAGGTTCAGACAATCGTTCGAATGATCCGAAATGAAATTCAAAAAACCGATCGGCTTGTTCAACTCATCATAATTGATCAAGTACGAAAGCTTGTTTTGCCCGGTGCGGAAACGGATTACATTCATTTCATTGCCGTATGGCGCATCATCATGCAATTCCGAAGCAGTTTCAGACGGGTACAAACAACTCACAAACCGGTAATGGGGATACGAGAAGTCGTATCCTTTATTCAGCAAGAAATTTTGAATTTTGATTTTGTTGTCGGGCTCGAATAAATCGAACAGATCGTTTAGCAACAAATCAAATTCCTTCGACTCTTGCTTCTTTTTATCCAACTTCTCTTTTACTCGCTCTATCGTTTTTGACAGTTGTGTTTTGTCGATTTGTTTCAACAAATAGTCAAATGCGCCGAGTTTGAGCGCCTGTTGAGCATAGGCAAATTCGGCGTAGCCGCTGACAAGAATTACCTCTGCTTCTATTTCTTCGTCATGAAGGCGTTCCAATAGCTCTATGCCGTCCAATCCGGGCATCCGGATATCTGAAATGACAACATCCGGTTTTTGTTCTCTGATGGTCTGCAATGCCGATAGTCCGTCATAGGCTTCCCCAATAATAGTAAAGCCCTTGCTCTTCCAATCGATTAGCTTGGCAATGCCGCAGGTTACCAATGGCTCATCGTCCACGATCAATACTCGGTACATAAGCTTCCCCTCCCGCTTCTTCAATGTGTGGGACAATCATCGGAAATGTGATGCAGACGGTCGTGCCTTCATGCAACCGGCTCCATATCTTCATATCCGCCCCATCACCGTAAAACAGCTTCATTCTCCGATAAATGTTCAATAACCCGATTCCTTTTGCCGTGTCTTTATCCAAGAACGCTCCAGAATCGGCATAACGATGAAGCTTGCTCATCAAGTCCGAATAGCGGACCTCATCCATTCCATGTCCGTCATCTTGAATGGTGATCCCGATTTGGCCTTCGTCCATTCTGCAAACCCGGATGTGAACTTTTCCTTTCCCAATTTTTCTCTCCAAACCGTGAAACACCGCATTTTCAACGATGGGCTGCAGCAGCATTTTGAGCATACGTTCCGACATCAATCGTTCGTCGGTGTCGATTTCGATTTGAAATCTTCCTCTGAACCGGAACTCAATGATTTTCGAATATTCGTTCACATGCTCGATTTCTTCCCTCACGGTTACAAAATTGCTTCCCTTCACCGCATAGCGGAACATGTTCGACATGGAAGCGGATATGTCGGCGATCTCCTCAACATCGTAAATTAAAGCGACGGCACGAATGCTTTCCAACGTGTTATACAGAAAGTGCGGATTGATCTGGTTGCGGAATGCGGAAATTTCCATCTGTTTTTTCGCGAGCTCCATTTCATACATTCGCGCTTGGGTCGACTGCACTTGTTTACTTAACATATCGATGTCATCCAGCATGCTGTTCAATTTGGAGCCGAGCACGCCGATTTCATTATGATAAACGACATTGAACCGGCTCTCTCCGCCTTTCTTCGAGAAAGACTTCATAAAATCCATCAGCTCTTTGATCGGTTTCAATATTCGGGAGAAGAAAATGAATAAGAAGATGCACAATATGAAAAACATGATCGAATAAGTGACTATATTGAATCGTTTCACCGTATCCATGTCTTCCAACAGCTCGTTTCTCGGTATCAAGCTGATCAATTTCCATTCCGACCGGGGCAAGGTGATCGTTTGAATGATATAATCCTTCTTATTCTCCCACTGTTTGACATAAAACATGGTTTGACCCGGAGGAAGCGGCCCTTCCGCGGCGATGATATTGTTCATGGCGTCAATCAGCAGCACCTGGGAGTTCGGTGTGATCTTGGCGCTTTTCAGTATCGGGCTGAAATTGGTGGCATCCATAAAAAAACGGCCAATTCCCTTGTATCCCCTTACGAGTCTGTTTTGATCCAATTGATAGATTGGTGTGGAAATGGCATAGAATGACCGCTTGCTGTCCCGATGGTCTGACAGCGGCGTAGTCAATAATCCGGAGTATTCGATCGACTGAATCGGAGACGGAACGGAACGCACGGACCCGCTCCCGATCGACGCGATGATGTTTCCGTCCTTATCGAACAGTTGAATGCCTCTTATATTTTTTTTCAAAGAGACCGCATTCGCGAACATCGACACAACTTCCCGATTCCCCAAGATTCTCTCAAGGTCATCTTCCGTTCCCAAATAGTTTTGAATGGTCGGACTGTAAAAGAGAAAATCGAAGATTCCTTCGATATCCGAATTGAAGCTCACCATCTTCTCCTCGACCTGCAGGAAAATCTTGCTGACCGACTCCGTTACTTTGCGCTCTACAATACGCTTGGCGATCATATCGGAAATAACGAACGATGTAAGCAGGATAAGCAGCATTAATAGGATTAAAAAAATGATTTGCCGGATCAAACTAAGCTTGCGAAATCGACTCATCTTGTTTCACTCCCGCCATGTTTTCAGCCGTTCACCCTCACTGCATCGACGCTTTTCGCTGTACCGTCCCCTTTGTGTTCTCAGGAAACGCGAAAAAACAACCAAAGACTTCCGAGGATATCCCTGAAGTCTTTGGTGCTTGCTTTAATTAAATATTAGTATACTTCGAGCGTCAATAAGAACGACGTACCTTACCACTACCAGATGTCGTCAAACCGCCGACCAGCAGCATCAGCTTTCATCATCCGGCGATAACTTGAGCCCGAAACTCTCGTTCCGGTCACAGGTCAAAAAGCCGTCCAACACATCCAATCTGGCTACCTGTATTGAAGTACGGCGACATTGATAGGTTCCATCATCGATCCCGTTCACCCTTCCGGGATGAGTAAAATAAAAGATATAGGCTTGATCACCCTGGACGACCACGTCTGCGTGATTAGCGATCGTTCCGTCTTCCTCCCGCAAACCTGGCTTGTCAAGAATTCGGCCTTGCCGCTCCCATTTCTCCAAATCATCGGAACGGTAAACGCCTTGTCCCATCCATTCGTCTATGATAAGCCAATAATATCCTTTAAAGTGAAACACATTCGGTCCTTCGTGTTTTGTTTCGGTAATTACCGGTCCAATCGGCTGCCAATCATACAGATCCTTGCTATCCGCAGCGTAGGTATGATTCCACTGTTTAAACCACATCCGAAAGGTGCCGTTCGGCAGACGATACACACAGGCATCGATCACGTTCTCCTCACTAATTCCAAGCGTGGACTCGAACTTCCAACGAATAAGGTCGGGGCTTGTATAATGCCTGATACGAGCCTTGCCCGTCCAATCCTTTGGTACGCCGTGGACATAAGTGACATACATATGGTACAGACCATCATGCCAAATGATTTCAGGCGCCCAGAACGTATTTCTGCCCCAGCCTGTTTCGAGACCTTCCAAGGTTCCCCGGTATAACCAGGTTGATCCGCCATCCGATGAAGAAGCAACACCGAGATCGGTGCCGTGTACCCATCCGAACTTCGGACCTTCCTGCGTTGCCCGGCGATTCGTATAGATCATCCACCATTCCTTTGCTTCCCTGTTCCAGATGAGAACGGGATCGGCAGCTCCGTCATATATTGGATCCCTGAATAAAGGTGCATTCATATATATCCTCCTGTCGTAACGCTATCATAATTCAAGTACCCAGTAATTCAGGGCCCACCCGGCGCAGCACTTCAAGCCGGAAGGCTGTCGGCCACGCCACCAGCCATTCCGAAACGTCGAACGGCAGCAAAATCGAAAGCTTGCACGCCGCGGGCGATTCGCCTCGATAGGTGAACTTCCGCGTCCACTGGACCAATCCTTCCCTTAACTGTTCGAACGTATCGGTTGCTGCGAAGCGTTCATCCTCGAACGTCAAGACGTCTCCGATGGTCCTTTCGCCCAAGTGGAACCTATAGCCGTTGCCATTTTCAAGATGTTTCCAGTTGATCTCCACCGTTATACTTTCTCCTATAGAAACCCCCACGCTTCCTAAAGGAAGTATGGGGGTTTGATTAATTATTTCACCTTATAAAGAGACTTTCCGCTTATTTGCCGCCTGCATCAAGATAAGCTTGGACTTGCTTGATCACCTCTGCGCGTACCTTTTCAAGTCCTAATTGACGCCATTCGCTATTCGATTTCTGGGCAAGCTCTTTCCATTTCGGTTCCAAACCGGTCATCAGAATATCCGCCGTTTCCTGCAGCTTAGGCTTGATTTGAGCGATTTCCGTTGCAACTGGCTTGGAATCGAAGACGAATCCGGACAGCGGAATTTGGTAGTAGCTGTTTTTATCCATGGTATACTGAATATATTTAATCGTTTCCGGATCATTGTCGGTATTAATTCTGGACAAAGTCGGATTCCAGGTTAGTTCATAGCCTTGGAACAAATAGTTGGTTGTTTTATCCGTTGTTTTGTAACCGTTATCTCCGTCTTTGACCCAGTGCTCTCCCTCGATTCCAAGTTCGAACAAGTCATGATTGTCCTTGCTGCTGTACAACCAATCCAGGAATTTCATGGTGCGGTCGATATTTTTCGAGCTTGCAGGGATTACGACACTGTTATTAGCGCGGAAATCTGTCCGGATCGCGCCGGGTTTCATGTCCGCAATATCTTGGCTGGTATAGAAGAAAGGCTCAAGATCTCCATTTGGAACCACTTTCTTCAAATCTTTTTTTCCGAATACCAGGCCGTTGATGGTGCCTTCGGTTGAAGCGTTCTTAGCAGGATCGAGAGCTGAGTTTGCTTGGGCGGACAACGGATCCTTATTGTTGAACTTTCTAAATTCCGTTCTCAATCCGAAATGGCCGTAAATCGAATCGTGCGTATTAAACGGTGCCGGGAATGAAGCGAATTCGGAGTCCGGGTCGCCGATGGTTGCCGCACCGAGCATCTTCTTTCCGTCCGCCGACAGGGCTACGCTAAATGGAATTCCGCCGGTGAACGAATCTTGAACGACAGCGGCAAGCCGAATATCGTTGTGTCCTTTTTCCTCCGGTATGCCCAGTCTATAAATTCCACGTCCGCCGATGGCAGCCGGCACGTAATCCGGATGCTTCTCCTGAACTTTTTCCAAATAATTTTTGTAGTCCGCCAGGGTTTTTACCGGCGGCAAGCCCAATTCTTCCCGAATATCCTTCCGAATATTAATGACGAACGGATCCGAGTAAGAGGTCATAAACGGAATGGTATAGCTGTGTCCGTTAATTTTGTTCGCTTCAATAAGCTCCGACGGAAACGCTTGCTTCAGACCCGGATACTCGTCATTATTGAAGTACTTGTCCAATTGCTGGTAGTAGCCCTGGCTGACGTTGTTATAGAGGAACATCCAAGGTGCATCGAACATCAGGTCAACCGATTCGCCTGTCGACATTTTCAACTGCATTTTTTGTTTATGATCCGCAGGCGGGTTGTACTCAATATTAAGCTTCGTATTCAACGTATCTTTCGTCTCTTCCTCGAATTTGGCCAGCACCTTTTCCAAATCAGCCGGCTTCTCGCCGAAGAGCATTACTTTCAACGTTACCGGCTCTGGAGCCTTCGCATTGGAATCTGCGGTTTGCGCGGTGTTATTCTTGCCGGCATTCTTGCCGGCATTTTCACCGGCTGTCTCATTGCTTGAGCAAGCGGCCAAAAATGTGCTCATACCTAGGATCAGGGCAAGTGCGGGTAAAGCGGCCTTTCTGATTGTGCCTTTCATTTCTGTTTGCCTCCCTTAATGTTGTCGTTCATCTATACTAAACCGCTGCAAGCGTGTTTAGCCAATCATGAGGATCAGCCTTTAACTGCGCCGACCAATAAGCCTTTGACGAAATATTTTTGCAGGAACGGATACAAGAAGATGATTGGCCCGATCGTTACAACCGTTGTCGCCATCCTTGTTGTAAGCGTAGGGGTCACATAGTTTGGTATGAAAGAACTTGCGGCGAGCTGCTTCCCAAATTCGGCGTTTTCGAGAATCCGTTTAATCAGATACTGCAACGGGAATAGATCCTTGTTCGATATAAAAAGCATCGCCTCAAACCATTTGTTCCAAAAGGCCAATGCATAAAACAGGCTGATGGTCGCGATAGCGGGCAAGGAAATCGGAAGCATGATTCGAAACATAATATATATGTCGTTAGCTCCGTCGATTTTGGCCGATTCCGCGAGCGATTCATCAATCGATTTAAAAAAATTGCGCATTAGGAACATATTAAAAGGGTTGATTAATGAAGGGATGATCAGTACCCATATCGAATCTTTCATCCCCAAATATTTTGTTATCAGGATATAGGTGGAGACGAGTCCCCCATGAAACAGCATCGTAAAGAACACATAAAACGTGATAGGGTTGCGGTACTTTAAGGAACGAAGGGACAACGGATACGCCATTGCGCAAGTAACCAGCATAGCAAGAACGGTCCCGACAACCGTTATAAAGATGGTTACGCCGTATGCTTTATAAATCGTGCTGTCTTTGAATAACAGCCGGAACGCTTCTAACGAAAACTCTTTCGGAAATATGCTGAAGCCATACTTCATCAGGGCCGTTTCCGTGGATAACGAGCTGCTGATCACGGACACGAACGGAATCAAACAAGCAAGGGCAAATACGATAATTGCCGCATACATAAAAATGAGAAGCAAACGGTCCCCTATACTTTCTTTAATCGTCATGTTACATACCCTCTATCTTGTTAAAGTTTTAATACAAAGCCGATTCCGGCGAATATTTGCGCGTGATTTGATTCACCGTAACGACAAGCATGAACCCGATAAAGGATTGGAAAACCCCAACGGCCGCCGACATGCTGACGTTGCCTAAATCCACAAGCGCACGATACACATAAGTATCGATAACATCGGTGGTTGGATATAGAAGCGCATTCTTCCCGACAATGGCGTAAATCATTCCAAAATCGCCGTAGAAAATGCCTCCCAAGGCCAGGAGCAGCAGCAATATAATCGTCGGCTTCAACATAGGCAAGGTGATATAACATATTTTTTTCCACCTGCTTGCGCCATCCATCGACGCTGATTCATAAATCTCCGGATTAATGCCGCTTATCGTTGCTAAGTAAACAATTGATCCGAAGCCGGCACCATGCCAGATTTTGATGCATACAAGGAACAATGGCCAATATCCGGGTTCATTAAAGAATATAATGGATTCGAACCCGATCGCGTTCAAGATTTGATTGAGCACGCCGCCCTGATACGTAAAGTAAACCGATACGATCATAGCAACTACCGTCCAGGACAAAAAGTTGGGCAATGTTACCATGGTTTGCGTTATCGTTTTGAACTTTTTAGAATTCAGCTCCGAAAACATGATCGCAAACGATACGGAAACAATCGTCCCGCATAGAATAAACAATAAGTTAAGAAAAACGGTATTAAACAAAACCTTGACTATTTCGCTTGATCCAATTAAAAAACGGAAATTTTTGAAGCCTACAAACGCACTTCCGAATACCCCTTTCACCGGGTTATAGTCCTGAAAGGCAATGGCAATCCCGAATATCGGCAAATAAGCGAAAACAAAGATTAGCAGGATGCCTGGCAAAGTAAGAAGGTAAAGCAAATGATTTTTGCGAATTTCGCGAAAAAACGAGTTTTTACTTTTAGCCTCTCTTTTTTGTGACTGGTTTTGATAGGTTATAGTTCTCTCCATACGACCACTCCTTGTAATCTTGTTGGTGCCGCTGCTCTTGACACCAATATGCCTCACCATGCGGAATCTGAAAAGCTTAACTAACGGGAGATTGTTTAATAACGGGAAAACCGCGTATTTAAAAATCTGCAAATTGCATGATTTTCAGAGAAAAACCTTCAAATGAATGAAAAACCGTTTGTTACCGGAAAGGAACCTGGCGGCGAAAGGTGCCTTCATTCTATCTGTCCTCTCTTCGTTTCGTCTTGCAAAGCATCGGGAATACCTGCCTGATAGGAAAATTCGCTAAACGTCACATTGCCTTCGCCTGTTGCATTCAACGCGATGCGGAGACTTAGAAACTGGCCCAATACATTGTGATGATAGCCGGACAATTCGAAGCCGTGGTCCAGCTTGGACCACTGTCCTGTCGAGTCACGGAAGTACAAGCTTACCTCATGATGATCATTGACGATACGGAGCGTTACGGATCCTCCGGACACTGCATTTCGTTCCGTGGTATTCTGATTCCGGAAAACAAACGTCCCCTTGCCATCAAAGCCGATGCCACAGTAAAAGCCCGGTTTATAGAACAAGCCAAGCGTGCCTGCTGCCTCGCCTTCCACTGTGACGGACACTTCGGCCGTATAGGCGTGGTGCATCGGAATGCTCAAGAGCGGTTCTGCGCGTTCCAAAGAGACTGCCTTCAGTGCCAAACGGTTATCTTCTATTTTATAATCGCTGAGACGTTCTCCTCCGAAAAAGTGCCAATGCAGCCCCAAACGTCCGGAATCCGCAAGCGCCAGAGCTCCATCCGAAGGCTGTGCAGTTACAGCAGCCTCAGGAACGGCTCCGCCTTCGGCATCAACCACAGTAAACCAGCCATCGGCTGTCCATTCAATCAGTTCGATCAGCGTCTGCCTGCCGAGGGTATAATAGTCTTTTTCATAGGCATGATAAACGACAAACCAATTCCCTTCGGGCGTATCAACCAGCGTCCCGTGACCCTTGGACCACCAGGTTTCGCTGCGGTGCTTCGTACGCACAACCGGATTGTAAGGCGAATTCTCCCATGGCCCTTCCAGCGATCTGGAGCGGGCGGAGACGATCATGTGGCTGGTCGCAGGCCCGGCAGTCCCCCCTTGCGCGCTGGTCATATAGTAGTATCCATCCTTGTACGTAAGCTTTGGAGACTCCAGATAAAAGCCTTCCGTCAACCATTCCTTGGGATATCTCCAACCGTCGTAGACCTTCCTTAAATCTCCTACGGTCGATAAGCCATCCCTTGACAATCGGACCATATATCCTTCGGACAAAAATAGGAAACGATTCCCTTCTTCATCTGCCGCATGTCCCGGGTCGATATAGCCGACCTTTAGATCGATCGGTTTGCTCCACGGCCCTGCAGGGTTTTCTGCCGTTACGACCCAATTCGTTCCGCCGGCTGGAAAATAGATATAATAGAGTCCCTCATGGTAGATCAAATCCGGCGCCATGATCGATCCACCCACATGCTGGTGAATCGCGTGACCGATCGGCTCCCAATCAATCAGATTACGGGAATGCCACACGAGCAGACCCGGGGTATAGTGGAATGAAGAATGTGTCATATAATAGTGCCGGCCGACTCTAACAATGGATGGATCCGGATAGTCGCCTGCCAAAATAGCGTGAATCCCTTGAATTCGTGACATGTGTAGCCTCCAGTTATATAATAAATTCATAAATACTTTGAGGCACTTTGCGGAATCTGAAAAGCTTAACTATCGGGATATTGTTTAATAACGAGAAATACAAGTAATTAAAAAGCGGTAGATTGAATAAATTTCAGAGAAAAACTTACAAAATAATTAAAAAAACCGCCAGTTTCTGTTAGGAATCTGGCGGTCATCATTTAGTCCGTCATCATGTTTTCCAACTTATTCTCCCTGCGGTAATGATCCGGCGTCATCCCTACGTGCTTCTTAAACAGTACATAAAAGTAACTCGGGTTATCGAATCCGACCATTTCACCGATTTTTTTAGCCGGATGATCGGTGTGCATCAGGAGCTCTTGTGCTTTTTGGAATCGATGCTCGGCAATATGTTCGGCCACAGACTTGCCAGTCTCCTCCTTGAACAATTTTCTCACATAACTGGATGACAAACCGATCAATTGCGCTAACATATCCACGGATAAATTGGGATCCGTATAGTGATCTTTAATGTATTCCGCCATTTTTTCAACCGTTTTGTTATTTTTGGACCGTGATTCTCTGTCTCGGATCGCGATTATCCTCTCGCATAATGAAAGGTACCAACTCTCGATTTGTTCTAACGTATCCAAGCGTAATACTTGCTGCTGACACGTATGAATCTCCAAATCGGCGTCTTCACGACCAAAGCTTGACATGCCTTTAGCCGTTCGAATGGTCATAACAAGCAATTGCACAAGTGAAAGAATAATTTCATCGTATTTGAACCGATGAACACCCGCAAAAAATTCATCCGACAGCTCCCGCAGCTGCTCCAATTCGCCTGCTTTCAGGCTGTACATCATCTGCTTCTCTAATGTTACGGGATATTGATACTCTTTGGTTTCTTCCGTGATAATTTGCTCATAGGAAATCAAGCTATTCGTTCCGTATACCAACCTGAAGTGTACAGCCTGGTCTGCGCCTAGTCTGGAGAGCTTCAGGTCTTCAGCTCTTTCTGCAACGGGACCAATCGATGCCGTAACGGTGATTTTTAGAAATTTTTCAACATTGTTCTGAATCTCCGCCAATAAAGCCTTGATTTGTAACCCGTGAGGTTCATCATCAGAGCCGATATTAAATATTAGGTCGAGAGAATCATGGCCGTCTTCAAGAACTTCCAATTTATAGCGGCTTGAAGCCATTTCCCTGCTAATATTCTCAATCGCGTATTTCAATAATGAAATGTCGACCATATCATATTTCTCCGACATCTCATGGAAGGAATCCATTTTAAGCACGCAAACCACATACCGGTCCGATTCCTGGCCAAGACCCAGTTTCTTCATCGCTTGCTGCACATCGGCTCCCTTTCCTAACGTCCCATGCAGTATGGAACGAAGAAAGCTTTGCCTGCGGGCTGATACCGATTGATTGATATCGGATTGAAGGTTGCTAACCTTACTCTCCAGCAGAGAGAATGATTTATTTAATAAATCATACTCATTTAGCAGCGGCTTGTCCTTTGACTCTGTCGTTGCTAAAGTTCTTTTAATTAATTGATATATAGGAACATAAATAATTTTGGTGAAGAATGCCGATGTAATCGCCATGATAGCCAAACATAGCAGGGTTATTCTCAAAATAAAGCTTTTGAGTGTATATACTTTGCCGAGCAGCTTGTCATAATCGGCCAATATAATGAAGTTCCAGCCAAGCCGATCCGCTTTCACATAAGACACCATATAATTCTTGTCGCTTAGTTGGGTAATGAAACTCCCGCGTTTTCCATTATTTCCCATAATTGGTTTCAGCATCTCTGTTGGAATATCGATTTTCTGGAAAATATCCCCTTCAGGGCTGGAAATGATGCGTCCTTGATCATTAACGATCATCATTTGATAATTTCCTTCCCCGCTTCCCTTCATGACAAGCTGCTGCAATACATTTTGGTCCAAGTTCACAATCATGCTGTCCCGATTTCCATCTGGCCGTAAATTAGAATAAATCACTGAAATCAAATTTTGGCTTAGTCCGGTATTTGTACTATTGGGAAACGTGAAGGTGGCTTTCCTGGGGATGAATATACCCTCACCGTGCATTTTTTTCTGTTCAAGCAGGTCTGTCATGCCTTTATCGAAAAAATTGTCAATGGTGCTGAAAGTCAAAGACGAGGAAAAGACAAGTCTTCTATTGTAGTTATACACATAAATAGAAGATACCAATGGGTTCGTCTGTTTGAAATTGTTAAGCTGACTGTTAATTTTGTGAATATCGCCTGGAGTAAAGTCGTTCCCAAACATTGCGCTGTTAATCCATTCATTCTTGAGAAACAATTGCGAATAATAGTTATAGGTAGACGATAGAAGGATATCTGCCGTATTGTATGATTGTTCAATCATTCTGGCAGAGGTTTCATTGACTTCATTAGTCAACTCACTTGAGACCTTGAACAGGATGACGTAAGAAAACCCGGTAACAAATAAAAAACCGACGAGTGAATAAGAGAGAATGATTTTAAACAGTATATTCTTCTTCCGGATAAATGCGAAAATCGTTTTCATCATGCTCCCCACCTGGATGATATTATTGAAACACTGCTATTATAACTTTAAGTCGGCTTTAGTTATATAAGCTTTTCTTTTCCAAATAGTTTAAAAATGCGCAAATTGATTGAATATCGCGAATGTGCTGTTGATGAGATGATGTTCTAAAGTTTTAAGTACACCAAAATGGGTTGCGGATGTTCCGCAACCCATTTTGTCCTCGTAAGATTACCCCTTAACGCCCGAAGTGACGACCCCTTCAATCAAGAACCGTTGGCCGATGAAGAAAAGAAGAATGACCGGAAGCATGAACAGAATGGAAGCGGCTGCAGCGAGCTGCTGTATAACAACGGCCGCATTCTCCGGTTGGACATAGCCGATTGTGCTTAAGGCGGTAGCCAGCGGGTATTTCGCTTCGTTCAGAAACATGAACGGACCAATGAAATCTCCCCATGACCATTGAAAGCTCATAATCGAAACCGTGGCCATGACAGGCAGGGACAACGGAAGAAAAATATTCCAGTACGTACGGAAAATCGAGCAGCCATCGATTCTTGCCGCTTCTTCCAATTCCTTCGGAATGGCGGAGAAGAACTGCCGATAGAGGAATATAAAGAACGGCGAACCGCCAATTCCCCAGATCAACCAGGGATAGAACGTATTGAGCAGGCCATATTTATGAAACAGGATAAAGGTCGGGATTTGAGTAACTATTCCCGGCAGCATCATCGTAGATAACACAATCATGAATAAAAACTTTTTCCCCGGCGCTTGTATCCTTGAGAAAGCGTATCCGACTAGCCCGCTCGACAAAGTCGTCGTTGTGACGGAAATCACGCAAATAATGATGCTGTTTTGCGTAAATTTCCAGAAGTCAATCATCGTAGTCGCAAGTTTATAATTTTCGATATGGAAGCCCTGCGGGAAAAATGTCGGCAGGGAGAAAAACGGGCTCAGTGAATTGGATACAGTGAGAAAGAGCGGGATGATAAAAACAGCTGAAAATACGAGCAACAATGCATAAACTAAAAACTGGCTGATACGGTTTGATGCTGAATTTACCATTTTCTATCCCTCCTGATCCGTTTCATAGTAGACCCAATATTTACTTGTAGTGAAGACAATGATTGTCATCATAAGAATGACGATAAACATGATCCATAATAATGCCATCCCGTATGCATATCTTTGGTATGCGAAGATTTGCTGGAAAGCATGCACAGTATAGAAGTAATTCGGGCGGATGGGAGAATCCAGCAGCTTCGTTCCGGTTAACAGGATCGGCTGAATGTAGATTTGCAGCGCATTTATAATTCCCATAATCACGTTAAAGAAGATAACCGGAGTCATTAACGGCGCCGTAATCCTCATAAACTGCCTGAACGTGGAGGCGCCGTCAATAGATGCTGCTTCGTACAGATCCTTGGAGATTCCCTTTAACCCCGCCAGATTGATCAGGATACCGGCTCCTGCTCCCCACAGCATCATAATAATTAGGGAAAAGGTGGCATGGTCGTAATCCAGCCAATTGACTGTCGGCAGGTGGAGAAACTTTAAAATATTGTTGAGGATGCCATCCTGATCAGCGTACAAAAATCGGAACATTAAACCTATGGAAACGACGGGAACAATCGACGGTAAATAAAAGATTGTCCGATAAATCCCCACTCCTCGAATTTTTCGATTTAATAGTAAGGCAAGCAGTAAACCAATGGCTGTTGAGATCGGAACATAAATGATGGAAACATACAATGTTCTCCCCAGGGAATACATAGCATCCGAATCTTGAAAAACATTAACATAATTTTTGAACCCGACGATTTTTAAATTATTAATGTTAAAACCGACAAAGTTGGTAAAGCTCAAATAAAGACCATACAACAACGGATACAAGCCAAAAATAAGAAAAACAATGAACCACGGCGAAATCATCAGGTAGAATGCGGTCGTACGACGCGTCTTCTCGCTTAGACCTTTGCGAGTTGTGCTCTTCTCTTTCACTGTCGCGCTCAAAGCAGGTGTATTCATTGCAGGTTCTCTCCTCTTGTCCCAAGAAGGGAGAGTACAGATTAGGCTCTCCCTCGTATTTGGTCTCTTTATTTAGCTGCTTGGCACCGCGTCTTTACTTTCTTGAATGATTCTGTTCGCGTCATTCGTTAAAGCCGCCATTGCACTGTCAAGCGTCGCTTTGCCGAAGTATACCGGCGTCAGTTGTTTCTGCAAAAGTGTATTTCCGTTAATCAGGTACGGGTTCATTTCAATAAATTCTCCGCTGTATTTCAATTCATCCTGAAGAACCGTGAACGTTTGTTTATCAAAAGCCGTTGCTTGCGGAAGCATCGGAAGTAGATGTTTGTAAGCCGGAACACCCCAGCCGCTTTTCGCACGGTCTTCAGCAGGCTTGCCACCAAAGAACCACTCATACACTTTCCACGTTTCATCCGGATGTTTCGTTGCACTGTTAATAATGGCGCCTGTTGCAGAGCCGGTAGGGGATACGCGTTTACCGCCTTCCGCGATCGGAGCGGGAATCATGATGTAATCGTCAAGATGCGTTTTGGCCTTCTCGTCACTACGCAGAAGTCCCGAGAACCAATAGCCGGATTGAAACATTGCCAGCTTATCGGCAAGGAACGGCTCGCCGCCCCAGGCCGTTTTATCCTGGTTGACCACGTTCGGCCCGTAATTGCCTTTCACCCCATCCACCCAGAACTGCAAGGCTTCTTTGACTTCCGGTTTTGTAAAGTCGATTTTACTGTTATCGTCGGAGGAAAGCTTTACGCCTTTGCTTAACAGATAATCCATCAGGAACGGTAAATCGGCTTCGCCTCTTCCGCCTGACAAGCCGTATTGAATAACCTTGCCGTCTTTGACAATGGTTAATTTTTTGGCAAGCTCGAACAATTGATTATAGGTCAAAGGCTCGGTTTGACTTGGGACCGGAACACCTGCAGCCTCAAACAACTTCTTATTCACCCAAATCGTGAAATCCGGTGAAAAGTCTTTGGGAATTCCATAAATCGGGCCTTTTCCCTGTACCTTGCCGTCAAACCGGTAAACATTAACAGCAGGGGTAAAGTCGTCCATCTTGATCAATGTGCTTGTTTCAATGCGTGAGGTTAAATCCATTGCAATCCCGCGAATGACATAGGAAGGGAGGTCGTTGACTCCGGTCATCCGAATGATGTCCGGTGCTTCGCCGGTTGCCAACTGGGCAGCCAGCTTTGTAGCGTCCACATCTTCGCGTTGAATTTTAATATTCGGATTTGCCGCTTCAAATTCTTTGATTTGGTCTTTAGTAATTTCACCGTCTCCCATATTGAAACGGACCGTTACAGGATCGCCGCTCTTCGTGCTTTTTGTCGCTCCCGCATCTGTTGAAGCATTAGTACCCCCGGCCATTTTGTCGTCGTTAGTTGTGCTTTTGCTGCCGCAGGCAGACAAAACCAGTACGGTGGAAAGGAAGAGGACGAGCAAAGTTGCAAGCTTCTTTTTCAAAGTAGACCCTCCTGGAAAATTTGATTGTTGAGAGCGTTTTCTTCTCTCTAAATCAATTATATTCGGCGCTGATAGAGCTTCCAATCCGATAAAAAGACGAAATCTATGGTATTAAGATGATTATTCATAAGCCAGCGGGAAAGACACGGATACTGTTGTTCCCTTCATCGGACTGCTGTAGACCTTCATGCTTGCTTGTCCTTTGTAGAACAATTGAAGACGATGGTACACATTACTCAGTCCGATGCCTCCCTGGTTTTTCCCGCTGCCGTTCATTTGGTCTTCCAAGCTTCTCTGAATCTCTTCATTCACATGCATAACCGCATTCTTGTCCATGCCGATCCCGTTATCACTGATTTCAATTAACATGAGTTCACCGTCTTCCACGGCTCTGATCCGAATCAATCCGCCTTCTTCAAAGCCTGCTAATCCATGCTTCAAGCAATTTTCCACGATCGGCTGGAGAATGAATTTCGCCACGGCTACATGGCTTAAATGGTCGGAGACCTCCAGCTCAAACCGAAATTGATCGCCAAAGCGGAGTTTCTGAATGGAAATATAGTTCTGTACATGCCCAAGCTCAAGCTCAAGCGGAACCTTCCCCATACCGTTGCTGACACTGTAGCGGAACATCTCGGCTAATGCACCGACAATAAGGCTGATTTCATTGTTTCCATCCCTCATACTCCGCATATTAATCGCTTCAAGAGTGTTGTACAGAAAATGAGGATTAATCTGTGCCTGAAGCATTCTTAATTCCGCCTCGGTCTTCAGGGACAGCAATTCTTGTTCTCTTACTTTATTGTTGACGTTCTCTTCCATGATCTTCATATTTTCGCTGATCATACCGTTCAGCTGCTGAATCATATGGTTATAGCTTCGAATAATATCGCCGATTTCATTATTCCCGCTATAGCTCATCGCCTGACTCAATTCACCTTCACCGACGGACGTCATCGTACGTTTCAGCAGCTCAATCGGCTTTAACAGGATGAGGGTGATGATAAGAGAAATGATAATCGACAGAATGAGCACGAGAACGATAATGTAGAAAAAACTGTAGTAATATTGTCTGTTTTTAAGAACGATATCCTCATTGGAGTATTCAAGTTTGAGCTTCCAGTTCGTACCCGGTATGCCCCCTGACCACATCATAGGATAATCCAATTGTTCCGACGCAGAAGAATTGGATGAATAAATTTTCTTGCCTTGTGTGTCTTCGATTTGCACCGCCGAGCCGACTGGATTTATTTCCGAGAAAAGCGAGTCTCTTGGAACAAGCAGCAAATAATTGTGTGCGGCACTGCCATAATGCAAAAAGTCGATTCGCTTGATAATGGCCGGCGTCGTATGGCCGAACACATCCTTATATCCGGAAATCCAATAGGGATCGCTCGAATCCTTCAAATAATCGGTATCGATTTTAAAAATATCGAGATTGTTTGAGAACACGGATGAATAAATACTTTGTCCGCTGCTATCGAACAAGATAAAATAATCAACCTCATTAAGCCCGGGGAACATAGATATAGCAATCGGTGGGGCGATGTTCCGCACGGCATCCAGACGCATGGCATCATAATCCTCCCGTCTCGTCAGGTATTCCTGCAGCTGGCGGCTTACCGACAACTGGTTTATCAGCTGATCCATGAAATTCATACGGTTCTGGATGGAGACGTTCATAAAGTCACCCATTTCCGTAACCGCTACATTCATTTGGCTTTGGACGGCTTGATTGAACGCCTGGGAGTATAACAATCCATTCGAAATAGTCGGAATAATAACGGACAAGGAAAACAGCACAATCAGCTTGTTGCGCAGTGACAATGAATGAAGTCCCTTTTTGCTCCACTCGTCGGAAATATATTTTAAATCCAATTCGTTTGCCCGTGATTGAAGCTTCATTCTGCTCGATAACATCAGAAAGGGGTAAAGTATTTTTTTCGTATAAAAGAAGCTGATCAAGAAGGTGGCAAAAGCAGAAATACAAGATAACAAAATAAACTTGGAGAAAATAGATCTTTTGGAGAAGAGGACAAAATCTGAAGTTTGCGTATAGATGATACGATACGGATATGGATTTAACTCTTTTTCGGATTGCGTGCAATCCGGACAATTCTGTGAAAACGGGCTGCTTATGAGCTTTTGCTGTGCCGGATCCGATGCCCAGATCACTTCATTCTTCTTATTTACAATAGAAAATTGATAAGCGGCAGAGTAAACCTCCGGTAAGCCGGTCCGGAAGAAATCCCGGTTTAATTCGATTATAACGAGTACGCCGTTAATATTTCCGTTGGTAATGATAAGTTTATCCTTCAAGCTGTCAATGAAGGCTTTCAGCTCCGCTTTGCTCTCATTATTGCCGTCAAGCTGTTTGCGCTTACCCGGATTTTCTAATTCCTTGCTCGAATATTCAACCAGCTGGTTATTGTCCCGGAGAAAAAGTTGACCAATATTATTATCCTCGAGCATATCCATCCGAAGGTGACGGAGCTCGGTAAAACCCGCTTTATCCGTATCTTTGATCAATGACACTTGATTTATATCGCTGCCGATAAAATAGATACGTCTGACCATCTTTGTTGACAGATGAAGCTCGTTTAATTTATTTAATAAATCGCTTTTGCTCAGTGACACAGTCTTATCATCCCGGATACTCATATAGCCTTTAAAAAAATCGCTGAAGTCCGGTGTTTGCAGCAGCTGCAATAAATTGTTGATCTCGCCCAGCTGTGTCAATGTATTTTTGAAAAATTGGTTTGAGACGTTCGTTTCTCTTTTTTGCTGCACGATTTGATTCATATTTCGAGCATAAGATAAGCCGATATAAACAAGCACAATCTGCGCTAATACCGTAAGAAGCACCGAAACGATGACGATGCGCCTGCGGGTTGGACTAAGCTTGCTGAAATAGTTTGTAATCACATCAGCAGCCCCCTTCTCTCTATTTCGCTGCCCCTCTGAATTCCATTGGCGTTTGCCCTGTATGCTTTTTAAATATTTCGGAAAAATAAGCTTGATCGGAATAACCGACGAGCTCAGCAACCTCATATATTTTATAACGGACATCCGCAAGCAGCTTCACGGCTTGAGCCATGCGTTTTTCCGTTAAATATTGAAGGTACGTTTCCCCGGATTCTCTGAAGAGCGCACTCAGATGCCCGGGAGTTACATGGACTGTACCGGCTACTTCCTTTAACGTGATGCTCCGATGGAAATTTTCTTCAATAAATTGTTTCGCCAGCTGTACGACTATGTGGTCTTTCTTCTTGTCTTTCGATTGATCCGCCGGGGATGTTTCTTTCGCAGCTGCAGTAAGCTCTTTATCCACTAGGGATGAACTGTAGTGACGAATACAGTCTTCTTCGGACGCTTGATCAAGCAGCTGCTTTGCCGACCCGGCGGAGCTCCATATATCCATGCTCCGATGTACGGTTCTTCCTATGCTTAAAGAGAGGGTCGATTTAAGTAGTCCCATAAATCTGGTCAGCTGTTGTTTCAATTGAATAAACTCGTCCATTGCGGACGCTTTCATGGAGAGCAAATAAATCTCCGCATTCTCTTTATTAATCAGGTGATACGCTGAGCCGTTCGCATCCCAAATGTCAGCAAGAATATTATCCAGAGAAAAGGTAATCAGCTTCATCTCGCGGTCGGGTAAAAAATCCCCGTTCAAGGAAATACGGTCCAGCCGAAGCAGCGCTACCGTGTATTCGGTACCGACCAGCAATATTTCACTCTCCGAGCAGCCCAGCTCGATCTCATCCGCTGTCATCTTGTTTTTAAATAACACCGATAGAAACTCTTCACGCAGCAGCTTGGACAGCAGCAGCTCTTTGCGCAGAAGAACGGATTTTCTGTACTCCTCCTGTTTTTCCGCATCCAATTTACGGATTAACCGCTCGAAAGACTGGAACAGCGGTTCAAATTGGGTAGGCTTTAGCAAATAATCGGAAGCACCGTATTCAAGCGCTTTCTGCGCATAACCGAAGTCGCTGTGGCCAGATAAAATGACGATTCGAATGAACGGATGCTGACGCTGCAATACACTCGTTAGTTCGATTCCATCCATAAAGGGCATACGAACGTCCGTAAGCACAATATCTGTGGGATGCTCCGTAATAAATTGCAGAGCCTCCAGGCCGTGCTTCGCACAGCCTATTAAATTCACTCCCATGTTGTCCCACGGGATCATCGACAGGCCTTCGCGAATCTCTTTCTCGTCATCGACAATAAGCAGATTATACATATGAGATACACCTCCGGGAAAAGCTGCAAAACGATCAGAACCAGAATTGTTCTATTAAAGTAAGTATAAAGAAGCCCTTTGTATTGGGCAACGAAAAACAAAAACCATGATTTTCTATTTATAAATTGAAAACGCTATGACCTCGTGTGTTAGTGACAGCCTCGAAAAACGCCGGTAAAAGACCCGTAGGTTTTTCACCAGCGTTAATTATTCGCAGTTCTTCGTGGAAAGCTGCATGAGCGGGACATTTGCTTTTTCGTTGGACAAAGACAGTTTGTCTAGTGAGCACATCAAGCTGTGATGGAGAAAAATTGAAGTTGAATGTATTTATTTCCTTTGCTTGAAATAGGAAACAATGTATGGAACGAACATCATGGACAATAAGATGATCACGATTACGTATTCCGGAAATGTCATGGATAAGAATGGTTCAGCCATATTTTTTAATGACCTGGAAAATTTCAGTCCTGCCATCATATCAACTATGTAAACAAAGCCCAAATTTAATAAATAAACCGATAAAAAGATACCTAATACTTTCATACAGTAACACCTCCTGTTAATAAATCCAATTACGCATAATGCAGTTATTATTTACAATCAAAGTATAAAATATATCCTGACAGTGCAATATAAAAACAATTCAAATGTGAATAAATGGAATTAAAAAGGAGGGGCTATCATGTTTAATCGGAGTCGATTTTTTAAGAGCGAGGCAGCAGGAAACAGAATTGACAAAATGACCGGTAATACGGATACACGGCCCCTGTCATCGGATTTAAAAGAGAACCTTGAACAAATCAGGCAGAAACTTGGACACAGTCCCGATGTCAAGATTAGGGAATTTGAGATTGCAAGCAAGTTTCAAGCAGCCGTAGTTTTTATCGACAATTTGTCGGACAAGAAATTAATCGATGATTTTGTCATGCGCTCCTTGATGACTGAGACCGCGCATGAGACCTTGAAAAACATGGCATCGGATAAGAATATCCTGGAATTTATTATAAATAATGCTTTGACTATAGGAGAGGTTCAAGTCATCAAGGATTGGAATGGCTTAATGTTTGCCTTTCTGTCAGGGGAAACCGTCATCTTGATTGATGGTTCAGCGGAAGCAATCAGCGGCGATACGAGAGGCGGAGGAGGGGCGAGATCAGTTACCGAACCGTCCTCCCAGGTTGTCATTCGGGGTCCTAAAGACGGTTTTATCGAGTCAATTGCGACGAATGTGTCCCTTATCCGCCATCGAATCAAGAGTCCCGACCTATGGCTTGAGCCAATGATAATCGGCAAGGTCACACGTACAGCGATAGCGATCATGTATATGAAAGGAATCGCAAACGATCAAGTTGTGCAGGAGGTAAAGAAAAGGCTAAATGACATCAAAATTGACGGCATTTTAGAGTCCGGTAATATCGAAGAGCTGATTCAGGATCACCCGTATAGCCCATTTCCTACAGTGTTCAATACCGAGCGGCCGGATGCTGTAGTCGCGAACTTATTGGAAGGCCGTATAGCTGTTTTGGTGGACGGAACACCATTTGCCCTTATTTTACCCGTGACTTTTTTTATGTTCTTTCAGTCCGTTGAAGACTACTACCAACGTTTTGATATTGGAATAACGATTCGCTTGTTAAGGTATGTATCGCTTTTTATTTCATTATTGGGACCTTCCATCTACATCGCCGCCATTACATTCCATCAGGAAATGATTCCGACTCCCCTCTTGATCAGTTTGGCGGCACAGAGGGAAGGTGTTCCTTTCCCCGCTTTTGTCGAGGCCTTCCTGATGGAGACCAGCTTTGAGATTTTGCGCGAGGCCGGTGTTCGCATGCCGCGGGCAATCGGTCAAGCGGTATCGATCGTTGGAGCGCTTGTATTGGGACAAGCAGCGGTACAAGCTGGGATCATCTCTTCAGCGATGGTGATTGTGGTTGCTATTACGGGGATTGCCAGTTTTGTCACCCCAGCTTTCAATATGGCGATTTCAGTGCGTCTGCTCCGATTTCTGCTCATGTTTTTTGCTGCGAGCTTTGGTTTTTACGGAATCGCGATCATCATGATCGTTATTACAGCCCATTTATGCAGCTTGCGTTCTTTTGGAATACCTTATATGGCTCCGCTCGCCCCGTTTATTCCGGCAGATCAAAAGGATGCAGTGCTCCGGTTGCCCTTGTGGACATTCCTTACTCGTCCCCGCTTGATCAGCCAAAAGAACATGACTCGGATGAAACCGGATTTGAAGCCTATGCCGCCTGAACAGAACAAGGCCGAGGGGAATAAGGATGAAAGCTAAATGGATCATTACAATCGTTTTGTTGATATTTATTGTACCTCTGCTCACAAGCTGCTGGAACAGAAGAGAGTTGAAGGATCTGGCCATTGTTGCGGCAATGGGGGTGGATAAAGCTCCCAAAACGGATAATTTTAAAGTGTCTTTTCAAATTGTCAACCCAGGTACCGTAGCAACAGGCGTCGTAGCAGGAGGGGGATCGCAAATGGCTACACCGGTAACTGTCTATACGGGAACAGGAAAGAACTTGTTCGAAGCAATCCGCAAAGCTTCGCAAAAAGTACCGCGGCAGCTTTTCTTTGCGCATTTGCAGCTGCTGGTCATAGGAGAATCATTTGCGAAACAAGGAGTTAACGATTTATTCGATTTTTCTGAAAGATCCCACGAAATACGTCTTACTACGATGCTGCTCATTGCCAAAGGAAGCGAGGCCGAGCCGATTGTCAGGATTCTTGCGCCGCTCGAGAAAATTCCGGCAAATGATATAGCGGGTAAACTGAAAACGACGTCAAGAATTTGGTCGGAGAACATAAGAGTGGAACTTGATGATGTGATAAAGCCGCTACAAGGCGAAGGAGAGCCGATCATCAGCGGGGTTAAAATCGTAGGAGACCCGGAAGTTGGAAATAAGAATTCGAACTTGCGGCAGACTAATCCGACAACCCGGGTTGATATCGCGGGAATCGCCCTTTTCAAGAACGGAAAGCTGAAACGGTGGTTGAATGGCAATGAGGGACGCGGAGTCTTATGGATTCGAAATGAAATGAAGGGCACCGTAGTTAATCTTGATTGTAAAGATCAAAAAGATGCCTTAGGCATTGAGATTACCCGTTCCCAAACGAAGGTTAAAGCGAAAGTTCAAACACGAAAGCCCGTTTTCCATATCTACATACGCGAAGAGGGAAATGTGAGCGAAGTAAGATGCCCATTGGACTTGAGCAAGGCGGAGGAAATCACGAAACTGGAAAAACAATGGGCTTTGGAGACAAAAAAGGAAGTCATGAAGGCTGTAAAGATCGCGCAGAGTGAGGAAAGCGATATCTTTGGTTTTGGGGTAACCCTCAACCGGTCAAACCCGAAAGCGTGGAAGAAAATGAAGAAAGAGTGGGGTAAGATATTTGCCGATAGTAAGGTTGACGTGACGGTGGATGCTTTCATCCGGCGTTCAGGCATGCGAGTAAAACCATATGTGACTGAAATAGAATGATAAAAGGAAAAAAGGGGGGCGGTATGAAATGGAAAACGCGAGAATTAACGTAAGGCAACTGTTTGCCTTGATTATTTTGTTTAATTTCGGAACCGCCCTTGTTTTACCCATAGGATTTGTCTCGGAACAGAGTGTTTGGTTATCCATCTTATTGGCTTTAGTTGGAGGCCTCCTTTTATTTCTTCTTTATGATTATCTATATCGTCAGTACCCCGGTCTGTCTCTAAGCGGCTATATCCGCAAAATTCTCGGAAACTATATCGGTTGGCCGGTAAGTCTCTTTTACCTTGGATTCTTCATCCATAATGACGCAAGAGTTTTGCGGGAAACCGGTGAGCTGCTGGTAACGACTGCATTAGACGAGACGCCGCCATTTGTGATCAATGCGTTTTTGATGATGGCGGTTCTTTATGTTCTGTATTTAGGAATCGAAGTATTGGCAAGAACGGCAGAAATCTACCTGCTCATCATCATAATTTTAGGCGTGTTAGGCAATCTTTTTGTATTATTTTCCGGTATTATGGATTTTCATAATCTGTTTCCTTTGTTTGGTGAGGGGTGGAAGCCTATTGTAGAATCAGCATTTCGCAATATACTTATGTTTCCCTTCGCCGAGATGATTTGTTTTGCGACCATTCTTCCGTATCTGAATAAAATCCAGTCGGGAAGGAGGACGGGATTCATCGCCCTGATCGTCAGCGGGCTCCTATTAAGCTTCACGCATGCAGTCGAGATCTCTGTTCTTGGGGTCAATATTTATAGCCGATCCACCTTTCCGTTATTTTTAACAATCAGTAAAGTGAACATCGCGGATTTTCTAACGCGTTTGGATGCCATTGTCATTCTCACATTAATTATTAATGCTTTTTTCAAATGCGCGATTGAGTGTTATGCGGCAGTAATTATCGCAGCGGATTTATTCCATGTGGAGAAGCCGCAAAAGTTGGTGCTGCCAATAGGAATAACCGTTCTTTTCACCTCCATGATGACAGCGGGAAACTGGAGCGAGTTTTCACTGAAAGGGGAAAAAGTGATCATGGGTGTGCTCATACCTCTAACCGGTATTTTAATTCCCGTCTTGCTTATCGTGGTCCATCTTATACGTAAACGTTTCGGTCTATACAAATCCGATAATAATGGTTAATACAAAAAACGCCTCCGCTTGATGCGTGGCGTCTTGGTCGTTCATTCAGGTATGCCGAAGTTCGGAGTTCCAGCCTCATTCCAATTCAATTGCTGCGCGCGTGTATGACGATTGGGGTCATACAGCGGTTCGCCCACGATTTGCTTGTAGCTTCGCGAATGATACACCAGTATGTCTGCCGATCCATCCTCCGAAACGGTGAAGCTGTTGTGGCCCGGACCGTATTGACCGGTTTCTTCGCTCGTCCGGAATACGGGCTCCGGCGATTTGGTCCATGAATTCGGATCCAGCAAATCGCTGG
This sequence comes from Paenibacillus sp. sptzw28, assembly GCF_019550795.1. Taxonomy (NCBI): domain Bacteria; kingdom Bacillati; phylum Bacillota; class Bacilli; order Caryophanales; family Paenibacillaceae; genus Paenibacillus; species Paenibacillus sp. sptzw28. The sequence continues at coordinate 1,600,535 of NZ_CP080545.1, read as the reverse complement.
TGTCCGAAGCCGTCAGCAGTCCCATGCAGTAATTGCTGTCCGTAGCGCTTGCCGAATAACTGATGAATATTTTCCCGTTCCTCTTAAGTACCGCTGGCCCTTCGTTCACGAGGAAGCCTATGGTTTCCCATTCATATTCCGGTTTCGTAAGCAAGACCTGCTTGCCCTTAATTGTCCATGGATTGGACATTTCGGCGATATACAAATTGGAGCTTGCTGGCGTTTCCAGGTCGTATTGCGCCCAAACCAGATATCTTACGCTGCGATGCTCGAAGGTTGTGGCATCCAAGGAGAAGGATTCCCAATCGGTCCGAATCTGGCCCTTCTCCGCCCATGTCTGCTCCAGCGGGCTCTCCGCATCATTTTCCAGGACGTACATACGGATCTCCCAGGCCGTCTCGCACTCATCCGAGCCTCCGGCGGCAAAATAAATATACCATTTACCATCGATATAATGGATTTCAGGCGCCCAAATATGCCCGCTCATTCTGCCCTTCTCATGTTTCCTCCATACGACGACCGGTTCGGCGGTCCCGAGCTCCTGAATCGTTCTTGCCCTTCTGAGCTCGATGCAGTCGTATGCGGGAACGGAAGCGGTAAAATAATAATAGCCGTCCGTATGCTTATAAATCCACGGGTCCGCACGCTGCTCGATGATCGGGTTGCGGAATTGCCGCTTAATGCTTAAGCAGCCATTCTCCTCGGTGACCGGCAAAAATAGCGGCCTTTCATTCGGGGTATTATTGGGCCTGTGAATAGCAAGCATCAATTCCCCCTCGAACGTGGTAAACAGCATGCCGTGACCGCCGTCTTGTCCGAATAACGGCTCGCTGTCCTGCGCCCACGGCCCCTTAATGTCACCTGATTCCGAACGGGCGATACCGATCGCATAACCGTTCGTTCCGTGGCTTGACCACAGCATCAGTAGATCTCCGTTTGCCGCCCGGTGCAGGAAAGGCCCTTCCGTTACGAAATTCTTTTTCCCGTTTGAAGCGCCGCCGCTTCCTACTGCCCACTGCGCATCGGAAGCATGGAATAACAGCACAGGCTCTCCGGCAGCCGATTTCAAGTCTTTGGTAAGTGGGATAGCACACATTTCACCGTCCTGCACCTGCACCCATTCGTGGCAAAATACCATCCAAGGATCGCCCGCCTCGTCGATATACAGTGTGCCGTCCAGACATTCCCAATCAACGGGTGTAACGGGTCCCACCGAATGAGGCTGGAAGGGTCCGGCTGGATTATCCGACACGAGAATTTGCGTGCCCCTGCGTTTGCTCGCCGCCTTAAAGCTCGCGAACATATAATACTTGCCGTCATATACGTACACTTCCGGCGCCCAGTAATGCCGGTCCGCCCAGAAGCCTTCTTGCGGCCGAAAAGCGGGGAACGGTCCTTCCCATTGATCAAGGTTGTCGCTCACATACACATCAAAGCCGTTCGCTTTTCCTTCCCATACATTTTTATCCGTCGTTCCGTAGAGGTAATATTTCTTGTCATCTTTGTCAGCCAGTACGAACGGATCCCTGATTTGAATTTGTTCTTTGGTCAGCATGCCGCACTCCTATCTTCTAAATGAGAATATACCGTCATTAATTATAACGCAAATTAATTAAGGAAACTATTATTAGGCAAAAAATAAGGCCGGCCCTCGGTCTCGAGACCGGGGCCGGCCGCCTGTACTTCTTGCTGCCTTGCGTTATCGCTCGGTTACCGTGATATCGTCGGCATAACCGCATGCGGATAAGAGCATGATTGTTGCAATGATGGCTGCAATTACACACTTCGATTTTCTGTAAGATAAGAGAGATACAGCGGATAAAATCTTTCTTATACTGCAAGAAGAACCGTCAAGGAAGAGCCCTGACGGTTTTTTTAATTGCACGTCTTCCCGAAAAAAAATACGTGATTAAGACCCTGCTTAATCACGCTTAAACGCACCTATTGTAGAGTAGAGACATCGTTTTCAACATTTACAGCCTGCTGGAGAGCCCACATGAAGTACAGGACTTTAGCTGCTTTTTCTCTGGTTACTGTCGCTATCGGTTCAAGCTCTACTCCGTTAACCATTTGTCCCCTCGCAATGCCTTTCTCGGATCGGATGAGGCCCAGTTCATAGGCATAGACAAAGAAAGCCGATGTTCATTAACCTGCGCTGCACGCCGGTTAGCTGAACAAAACCCGTCATTTTGTTGATGGGCATACGCATGATTCAGGAAGTTATTGGTTTAATGCTCATTAGTTTTGGTTGCTGCCATCTTTTGGTTGTATACTCAATGAAATACTCTTGACCTTCATATATCGTGCCACTAAAGCCAGTTGGTAATGTTACTATCACGCTTTTACCGCTATAATCCGCAACAATAATATTAGTTTCGCTTACCTTTTCCATGGTAACCATTTGTCCAGTGTGCTCGGTGTTCGACAAATAAACAATTAATCCAAACACTAAAAGTGTAATAATAAGAGCCTGAATCTTTATAAATCCTCTATTTAACCCAATCATTTTTATGCCCCCTATCCACTCGACAATTTTACCACGAACTTTAATCTCACACACCAGTACTGGTGAGAAAAAATAAGGCCCATGAATGAATTCATGAGCCTAATCAATTTGGGAAACGAATTCCTGTTATACAATACTAAGTCTGATGACGTTCCAAGAATGCTTCGGCAGCTTTGCGTAGACCTTGCCTGAATCAGCCGTTGCCAAGCCGCCCGAATGAGGCGCAACACGTTTTTGGTCGAAGGCTGTATTGTGTGCCTTGACATCCTCATGCTCAAGCACAATATGCTCTATAACACGGATTTCCCCGAAGCTGCGGAGATCCGCCTCGAAGTCGATGGAATCGGTTAAGCACCGGTTAACGGCGAACACCGTCACGGTATTGCCCTCTTCATTGTGAACGGCAATGGCCTCCAGGTAGGGGACATCCGTGAAATCTTTCGAATCGTACTTATCCGATGTAATGACAGGCTGAAGCGCTGTGCCTCTGCCGTAAAGTGCTGCATGCAAATAAGGGTAGAATGTTGTTTGCAGCCAGACCGTCCCGCCCTTTACGGTTGTGATCGGCGCGATAACATTGACCAGCTGCGCGATGCAAGCCATTTTAACGCGTCCAGCATGTTTCATAAGCGTTATGAGGAAACACCCTACAGCCAAGGCATCCTCCAAAGAATAGACATCTTCGTATAGAGGAGGCGCCACTTGCCAACGATCAATTACAGCGGACCCATTGTTGCTGTACCATACATTCCATTCGTCAAAAGACAAGTACAGCTGTTTTTTGCTGCGCTTCTTGGCTTTAACATAATCGCAAATGGAGATGACGCTTTTGATGAACTCATCCATATCAAGCGACTTGGCGAGGAAGTTCTCGGTATTATTTTCTTTATTATCGTAATAGCTGTGAAGCGAAATATACTCAACGTTATCGTAGGTCAAATCAAGAACAGTTGCCTCCCATTCAGCAAATGTCTGCATCCCGCTCCCTGAGCTTCCGCAGGCTACCAGTTCAATTGAAGGGTCAACCCATTTCATCGCTTTAGCGGTTTCGTTAGCTAAGCGGCCGTATTCCGCAGCGGTTTTCTGCCCGATTTGCCATGGACCATCCATCTCATTGCCGAGGCACCACGTCTTGAACCGATGGGGCTCCTTATAACCGTGTGATATCCGTTTGTCACTCCAGAACGATCCGGATGGGTGATTGCAATATTCCACAAGATTTCGGGCGGCGTCTATGCCCCGAGTCCCGAGATTGACAGCCATCATCACCTCCGTATTTGCCTTTTTGGCCCAATCGGCGAATTCATTTGTACCGATTTCGTTGGTCTCCAGGCTTACCCAGGCGAGCTCCAGAACTTTGGGTCTCTCTGCGAGCGGACCGACGCCATCTTCCCAGTTGTAGCCTGAGACGAAGTTCCCGCCGGGATACCGGACGATTGGAACCTGCAGGGAACGGACGATATCCAGAACATCTCGTCGAAACCCTTGCGAATCGGCTGATGGATGATCGGGTTCATAAATCCCTTCATAGACAGCGCGTCCAAGGTGTTCGATGAAAGCTCCGTAAATACGATTGTCGATCTCGGACAGGATGAAGCTTTTGTCAGCCAGTAGTGTTGCTTTTTTACTCAAATCGGGTCACCTCTTAGGATTAATATATATATTGATTCAAAATATACTACTTAATATTATGATAAATTATCAAATGCAATAACGCAACAGATAATAAATACATTTACACAAGTTAAATCAGGAATTATATTTATATTAATTCTAAAAATAAACAGCATGGAGGTTACTTTCTGGTGCAAATCGATACGAGCCTGTCCTATTTGCCGATATACGAGGCACTTGCCAGCAAAATTCGCCTTCAAGTCATCGAAATGATTCGTACCAAAGAATTAAGTGTGAAAGACCTTGCCCAAGCGTGTGGTGTCAGCAGCGCAATCATGAGTATGCATGTGAAAAAATTGGAGCAGGCCGGTCTGATCCAATGTGTCATGAAGCGAATAAATGGGGGCACATATAAGTTTTGTTCCCTTCTTGTTCCTTCCCTTGTTGTTGATTTGGCGGGAGCTGAGGCGAGCGAGCTGCGAGTCTATGAAACGTCCGTCCCGATTGGCCACTATACAGACTTTTGCGTGCTTCCGACATGCGGCATTGCCACAAGGGAGAAGCTTATCGGCCAATATGACGACCCCCGTTGTTTTCTTGATCCGGAACGCGTGAATGCGCATGTACTTTGGTTTACAAAGGGATTTGTCGAATACAAAATTCCTAATTATATAAAGCAAAGCGAGCATATCCGGGAAATAGAAATCTCTTTTGAAATCAGTTCCGAGGCACCGCGGATCAATGAAAATTGGCTGTCTGATATCGCATTTTCTTTAAATGGAAAAGAACTGGGGAATTGGACGAGTCCAGGCGATTTTGGCTTGACAAGAGGAAGGTTCACTCCGGAGTGGTGGCATGAGGACGTCAACCAATACGGACTGTTAAAGAGATTGAAGGTGACTGCCGAAGGAACGTACATGGATGAAGAACGAATATCGGATGTCGGGCTTTCAATGGTCGAAATTGACCGCAATCAATGGACGCTGCGCATGGAAGTGAGCGAGGCCAGGAAACCGGCAGGAGGAATCACATTGTTCGGCAGTGGATTCGGCAACTACGATCAAGATATCGTGTTTCGCATATCTTACGATCCGGGCGGTGCAAACGATGGCGGTACATAATACCATTCTAAGGGACTGAACGTATGGGATGAGCGGATTGTGTGTCGGCGCTCCTGCCATATTACGCAGCGCGGCATATGAGCTAATTCTCACATAGGAAAGAGCAGGAACAAATCGCTTATTCCTGCTCCGTCGTCCACGCCGCGACCGCGCCGCCGGCTTTCTAATATGCTATTTATCTACACTGCCGCTCTGTTCCGCGAATATTTCAGGTAAATCCGTTACACCGTTGTTCCCGATAACATCCCTGTACCAGTAAGCGCTGTCCTTCACGGTTCGTTTCTGAGTTTCATAATCGACATAGACCATCCCGAAACGTTTGTCATAGCCGAACGCCCATTCAAAATTGTCCATGAACGACCAGAAATAATAGCCCGCCAGCGGCCCGCCTTCCCGGATGAAGCGGTGCGCTGCAGCCAAATGCTGATGCACGTATTCAATCCGCCGGGGATCGGCGACCTTGTCTCCTGCGCACTCATCATCCATCGCCGCTCCGTTCTCGGTAATGAAGAGCGGCAATTCTCCCGTGTAGTCCCGCTGCACCCGGGTGAGCAGCTTGTATAAAGAAGCGGCGTGGATCTCCCAACCTAATGCAGTCACAGGGCCCCGGGGTTTGGTCTTGCCGATCTGCAGCAGTTCATCATCCCGCCCGCCGGCAGCTGCCTGAGAAGCTTGAACAATACTCCGGCTGTAGTAGTTAATTTCTGCTCCAGCTGTTTATGCACATAGTTGTCGTCGGCTTCAGGAGCGTTGAAGTTGTTCGCCCACGTAATCTCGATCCGTTGTTCGCTCACCTCGGGCTTCGCAGTAACGGGCGACTTCGCTGGAGTCCCGTGATCGCTTAAGTCACCGCAACCGACTACGGCCAGCGACAGCGACATAGACAAGACGATGCCCGTTAAACCCTGCAAAATTTTCTTTCTTTGCCTCTTTATTTGTACCATCGCTTTGACCTCCCCTTTTTTTTACGTTGTATCAATGGAAGAAACCGCGCAGCCGTAAACAGAATTGACTATGGAGAAATCGCTAATTGGTTGTACCCGGCGTTTGTTTCGTTTGCCTGTACTGAACCGGAGTAATACCAAATCGGGCCTTGAATTTAACATGAAAATATTGCACGTTTCGATACCCGACAAGTGATGCGATTTCCATAACGGACAACTTATCGTCCTCTCGCAACAAGCGGGCGGCTTTTTCGAGTCTCATTCTGGTCACGTATTCGGTAAACGATTCGTTCATCACTTCGCCGAATAAGGTGGAAATGTACCCGGGAGCGTGCGATGCCACTTCGGAAAGAATGTTGAGCGAAAGCTCGTCGTGCAAATGCTCATCGATATAGGCTTTCAGCTTGAAAATGACTTTGGCTTGCTTATGATTGACCGAATCCCGTACATGGACCCCATTACGTTCGGAAAGGCTTCGAATCGATGCGATCGTGTCTGCCAGCGTTTCTTTCTTGAGCTCGTCAAATAGATTGGAAGGAGGAATGATCTGCTGGAGCTCCAGTTCAATGATCGTTTCGTACAGTGTGAATCCAGGAAGTAAATAACAGCCGCTTCCCGAGGATTCAAGCAAACAAACTCGCATGACACGGTTCGGTCGAATTCTTCGTATCGCATTTTGAGCTTCTCGCTATCGCCTTCTGTGAGTTGAATATGTACCACCTGATAGCGGCAATCATAACCGGAATTGTGAAGACATCAGGCTCTCCAACAGTCCAGTATTCAGCAATTATATATGGGGAAATTTTTAGTTTTTAAAAAGCGATGGAATCTATCATCAAGAGTTACCATCGCCAACTGCGCAAAGTGACGAAGGGAAAAGCATCTTTCAGACGGATGAACCCTTATTGAAAATGCTGTATCTGATCACCATGGATGTCACGTGTAAATGGACAGGCCGTGTTCAAGACTTGGGTCAAATGCTGCAGCTCTCCCTATTCTATCCGGGCCGCATCGGACAGCAACTGCAATAAAATCCCCCTCGGGGGAAGGCATGGATAGAGTTTACACAAAATTTGACAGACCCTCCCGTGTCTCAACGGGGCATTATATTCTCTTGGTGGGAACATTTTGTCTAGGATGTAATCGTTAAACGAGCATGAGAATTGCCAGACAGAAACCAGCGTACGTCTACTTCACCAGTACCAAAATTTGGTTTGGCCCGGTTCGTTTCATTACCCGGTATCCTTCATTGGAATCCGTGGCAATCCCTTCATTATTCGATTTGGCGTATTTGCCGATTTTGCATGATCCGTCATCATGAACCAGCAATTTCCCAAGCAAACCGACGGAGACCCATTCAGGACGGAGCAAACGCGAAACATAAGTATTGGAAGGATCGTATTCAGGGTTTAAGATCGGTTCTCTTTTCGTCGAAGACGGAGAAATCACATTCCCCCCTCCGACTGCTTTTACGGGTACGCTAACTTCATGATACTGAGTTCTGCCCCATTCGTCTGTAAGAAAGAGTTTATGCCATCGCAAGTCGCTTGCATCTGCAATTACAGCCGGGTTTGCGCTTACAATCCCAAGGATATAATCGTCAGCTGCAGTTGCTTTTCTTATTTTATCGCTTTCACCGTCGAAAGTAACAAAATATCCAGGTTCAATCGGATTGGCATCTGAGGTTTCAAACATTTCAGCAAAATCCGCAGCCCCTGAAGAGATTAGAGAACCATCAAGCCTAAGGTTTCCTGCATTATCCAGTATTGAAGCGTTAAGAGTTGGTCCATCGACAAGGCCGTTTCCGAGATGAAAAGAATAAGGATAGGCCGCAATCGCATTTTGTCCGATAATAAAGGCCCCCTCCAAGCCCCCCGTATTCGTGTTTAATCCTCCTGCATGAGAATACGAGGCATCCGCAACGGTAAGGGAGCCTTCGGAATGAGAACCGACTCCTGTTGAACGCGTATTCGTCCCTTCCGCATGAGAAGCAGGTCCGCTCGATACCGTGAATTGTCCTTCAGAGTGAGAACCAAACCCACTGGAATCAGTTATATACCCTTCAGCATGGGAAGCAAACTCGCTTGCAACCGAAAGGAAACCCTCTGCATGCGACCCGATCCCGCTGGCCGTAGTTCCACCGAACCCCTCCGCATGAGAAAAATCTCCACTTGCCACCGGCCCGGAAGAGAAACTTATATTATTAATACCTCCTTCCGCATGAGCGCCGAACCCGCTGGCGATCGTACCTACACCTTCCGCGTGAGAGCTCGGTCCACTCGCCAAATTCGGAGCAGATTGATCAAGCTGGTCCAGACCACCGCCTTCCGCGTGTGAAGCGTTGCCGCTTGCCGTGTTTCCCTGGCCTTCGGCATGAGCATTAAGGCCCGATGCTGTCGTTAAACTGCCTTCGGCGTGCGACGTCGTTCCCGAAGAGGTGGTTAAATATCCTTCCGCATGTGAGCCAGCCCCACTGGCGGTAGTACCGTATCCCTCTGCATGGGCGGTGTCGGCGCTCGCATTCGTTAGGTAGCCTTCAGAATGAGAGGCGCTGCCGCTGGACGTCGTCGTGCTGCCTTCCGCATGTGCCGTATTGAAAGATGCAATCGTCCGATAACCTTCCGCATGGGCACCGACACCGCTCGCAGTTGTTTCAATGCCTTCCGCACAAGCTCCCATGCCACTTGCAGTCGTATTTATTCCGTTGCATGCCAACTTATTCCCCTCCTTAAGTTATATAGTCAATAAAAGCAACTATTATCTATGTTTATTCATTCTTCCACTTGTGGTAACGGCATTTTATAGGGTCTAGGACTGCAGCACAATTAGACTGCCGACACATTGCCCTTTCGGCAGCCTTCACGTCTTTGTATTAACGCACAGGCCTCACCCATCATTAGCTTCACTGGAGGTCGTGACGTTCGTGGCCGCCGGCATATTGAACGCTCAGTTTTCCTACCCGGGAAAACAGACGGACTGCGGTATCCGCTCATTGAAAATCAACTGGTACTTAACGTTGTACTATCGACAAGACGATGAGTAAGAGGAAGAAGCCGGCAAGCTGCAGCTTGCCGGCTTCTTCCTAGAAAAACCACGGTGTTTATTTTACATTTCAATCATTCAGTGTTCGAAAAGCAGGTTCTCCAACGCGGGGCAGAAGGATTATCGAATATCCGAATGCTAAGTGATTACAAATTCGACCATAATCGGAGTCGCGCCATCCAGCTCATCCCCGTCAGGGATCGTAATCGCAGTAGTCGTCACTGATGAGGTATCCGCTGTTTGGATGACTGCATTAATATATAGATTATAATAAGCATACGATGCGGGAAATGCTGTAGCTGCTACGCCTGCGTCAGTTGTAAACGCAGTAGCGGCAATAGCATAAGCCGCACCGGTTCCGGTTCCGCTGCCAGCCGTAGCGGAAAACCTTCTGCCAGCGACAAAGGGTTTAATTATCGCCATCTTGTCCACCTCCCTTCCCCATATAGTATGTCTTGATCAAGCAAGCGGAAGGGTATTTAAACCAAGCTATTAATGGATTTTTATTAAACGATTATTTGAACTGTAAATTGAACAATTTCTATAATAATGGATGCACCGGCATAGATTGTGGAATCGGGAAAAATGGTAATTTCGTTCAAACTTACAGCGTACAAGCCGCTTTGCTGCAATATGCCGTTAATGTAAACGTTAGTAATGCTATTTGGTCCCGTATTTAAGAATTCGGCTGTCATACTTCCATTATCGTTAATGAACTGATTAGCCGGTATTACCGTGTTACCCTCAATATCTGAAGGTACAATATAAAAAAACCTTTGATCATCCGCAAGAATCGCGATGTCCGGTACAACCGAGGGTCCCGGCGGGCCCTGAATACCCTGAGTGCCCCGTGGGCCTTGTGGTCCTTGAGAACCCTGCAAACCCCGAGGGCCCTGAGGTCCTGGAATGCCTTCAGATCCTTGTGGCCCAGCGGGGCCTTGAACTCCCGGCAAACCCTGTGGTCCTTCTGTACCAGTTGGACCTGTTAAACCGCGTCCACCCCTCTGCCCTGCAGCTCCCGGATCCCCCCGTGAGCCTTGTAGTCTTTTCGTACCGTTCAAGGACACAGCACGGCGCCGGGGTAACGGACACAGCTTGGAAACCGTTTTCTTCCTTTTCTTCTCTGGTTTCTTTGTTCTTCTTGGCAGACAAACAAGTCTCGGTCTGTTCTCCCTCTTCCTAGTTCTGCACTTCCGCTTCCTTATACACCCCAATTCGATGCCTCCTCTACATTATTTGTCGGATTCACTTGGACTCCTCCCTGTCTGCTGTAAGGCCATTATATTCATGTATTTAATTTTTGAATTGGAGTTAAACCCTTTCTGTGCGACCTATTATCATACAGCTTGTTTAAGAAGCTGGCGGGAATGGGAAGACGCTGCATAGGTCGACGATTATACTGTTCACCGTTTTCCAAAGTAAAGCGTGCAGGCCTAACCCGCCCGAGCACGTACAAGTATCGAACGTTTCATGAGGACATCGTACGCGCAAAGCGGGAAATCCACTAGCTCAGAAACTCCGATTTACATCGGACATACTCTTGACCACCACAGCTTGATGAACAGCAAATGCGGAATAAGTATCCCGAGGATTTATCATATTTGCGGCTCTCACAACTTGATACCATGCTATAATTAGAAACATAGTCGAAGTCAAAATATCGGGAAGAGAACGATGTTTTTATGTTCTTGTCATCCGACAGAGAACAACAGGTTATGGAGGTACTGAGGTTTATGCATGAATTCAATGCTACATTTATTCAACTACTGATTTTGCTGGGAATCTCAATGTTTGTTATCGCGGCTGCCAAGAAATTAAATCAGCCTTATTCCATCGCTTTAGTCCTTGTCGGTTTACTTCTAGGTGTTACGCAAATCCCCTTTTTGGAGGAAGCCGAGACTTACATCACACAATCCCATGTGTTTCAAGCCATTATCATTTCCTTGTTTTTGCCTATCCTGCTCGGAGATGCGACACTGAAACTGCCTTTCTCACATTTGAAGGAGCAAAGGAAACCTGTGCTCGCTTTAGCATTTGGGGGCACGTTCCTTTCATTCCTGATCATTGCCTTATTATCGTACTACATAATGGATTTACCACTGGTCGTGGCATTCACGTTTGCTTCACTAATGAGTGCAACGGATCCAATTAGTGTCATCACGATTTTTAAATCGATTGGTGTTCCGAAGTCCATTGTGACTGTCATAGAAGGGGAATCATTGTTAAATGATGGGATCGCCGTCGTTTTATTTCAAATCTCCTCAATCTACCTGCTTTCATACATGGAAATGGGTTGGGCTGGGATCGGCAGCGGCATTTGGCTATTTCTGAAGTTCGTACTTGGCGGGATTACCATTGGCGCAATATTGGGATATGTGTTCTCACAGCTAATTCGTCTGTATGACGATTATCCGCTTGAAATCGGCTTTTCTATGCTGCTCTTTTTTGGAAGCTTCTTCATTGCAGAGCATTTCCATGTCTCCGGTGTTATTGCCGTCGTCGTTAGCGGATTAATCTTGGGCAGCTACGGGGCAAAAGTTGGAATGTCTGAAACGACGCTCACCAATATCAACTCATTTTGGGATGTTGTAACGTTGATTGCGAACTCACTGATTTTCCTTATGATCGGCCTTGAGATTAAAAACATCGACTTTTCGGATAAATGGCATATTATTGCAATAGCTATCATCATTGTCCTTGCCGGCCGTACTGTTGCGTTGTACGTTAGTACCGCTAAAATACGAAACTTCCCAGGCTCCTGGAAAGCTGTATTAAATTGGGGTGGTCTTAAAGGCAGTCTTTCGATTGCACTTGCTTTAAGCTTGCCTCAATCATTCGAGGGCCGCGAAACGGTATTGGTGTTGACGTTCAGCGTTGTACTATTCTCGTTGCTAGTTCAGGGCCTTACCATAAAACCGCTAGTACTCAAGTTGGGGCTAGGAGAGAAAGCCAAAGAGAGGCATTGATTGGAGAGTTGAATGAAAGCATTGCTTGAGGAGTCTGCCACTAAGGGAGGACTGTGAATACCATGGACAATGTTGGTTTTGGGATTGACGACGCGGCAGGGTTCACTTGGCACCCATATAAAATTAATTCACCCCAATATTAGTCGAATTATAGAATATGACAGGGTTACGCACGGTCCTGCCCGTAAAAGGAGCTGCCGCAAAGCAAGCTCCTCAGCTACGAACCTATTAGTTGAATAGATGACGGCAATTATTTATGTTCTATCTCGATAAGAAAGAAATAAATAAGTGCATTATCGTACCTCCTATTCATGATTCACAGGTTGTCCTTGATCGGCAATGTGCTGCCAAGTGACGCCATGATCTTTGGAAATATACACATCTTTTTTTTCAGTGGCGAAGGCCAACTCTTCCCGATTCGTCGGACTCCCCGACAGGTATACAATTGCGTCACCATTTTGCACCGGCGTTTTAATGGTGCTAGGTTGTTTCGTTTCCAGATTAACACTGACCAGTTCTGATTTTCCGGTACCGATCAGTAGCTCCCCTTGATCCGTAAAAGCTACGGCAGAAACCGGCTGACCGGAATAAATAGCGGCAAACGTTTGGCCGTTATCCTTTGAAAGATAAGCGCCCGAAGTTGTGCCGATCGTGACAATCGCGTCCTGTGTCGGATGCACCGCGAGCGACGTAATTTGCCCCAGAACACCTGACAATGGGCTGCTTACCCAAGTCTCACCTTCATCTCGACTGTAGAACAACCCCGCCTTTTTCATTTTCGAATTTGGCTCAGAATTTAGAACATAAAGGGTATGCGTGCGATAACTCACACTCATGTAATGAAGGTCCACTTCGCCTTCTAAAGCAAGAACGGTAATTGATTTCCCTTCATCGGTGCTTTTGATCAGACCCATAGGATTTTTGAAGGCGGAACCGGCTGCAGGATGACCGCTGCTGTAAAAGCTGTTATCAGCCATTGAAAAACCCATGTAATCGTGCTTTTCCCCAGCGGCGTCGATCCACCTGCCGTCGGCATATACTTTTAGCCCGTTATGTGCCGGAATAAAAAGTCGCTTGCCGTCGCTGGAGTAACCGAGGCCATGAACATGCGTCAAAGTTGCATCCCCCGCATCGTGGGGCCCGTGGTCGGCCGTTTTCTTAGCACAAGCTGTAAACACTGTTACAATAACAACTGCAATTACAAGTATAATAATGATTTTTTTCAGGAAAACATCCCCTTTAACAAATTTTCTATATTGTCCTTGTTTATTCACGCCATTCATATATTTTCAGACATTGATATTAGCATGAAGTTCTTAGAAATGCAGGTCCGCTATCGGTCGTCTGCCCACCTCCCCTCTATCATGTTATCACCAAAAAAAGAATCGTACAAATCGAACAAATAATAACCAGACCCACAACGAGCATTCAACGGGGGCCTCGTTTTCTATTCTTCACGCTACTCTAAATTTTCCACTTTTCTCCGCTGTACATGTTCAAGGAAGCAAACGCATGCAGCCTTCCTCGGTCTTCTCACTTACAAGCTTCCCACCGTTCAGCACTCTGCATACAGTGGCTACGGATACGTTCGCTCGGTCCGCAGCATCGACAATTCGGCTGTCATTCATAGCATCACTTTCTTTATCTCGTATTGGATAGTTTGCCGTTGTTGACATTTGCGATTGTTACGGTTCCGTCTTCATTCTCCGCAATAGTCCATCGTTGATTGTCGTACCAAGATACGTATAAAGCTGAAGTTTATTCTGGCCTATGTCGAGATCAAGCGCCTTGCCTCCCGTAGTGCGGATCGAATAGGAGCCTCGCTCGTCCCCGGCAGGCACAAGCACCCAGCTTTGAAAAGCGGCTTCATCCGCATCACCAATGTTAACGACCTCTCCGTTTTGCGACTGTGCGGCCGATAACCGTTTCCCTGATCCGGCATTGATAATGGCTACCGTATCCAGCTGTGCCTCGCTTGCGCCCGTTACAAAGACGTTCTGATAGGACGCGCGTCCTCCGAATACGTTAATCCCGAAATGTCCTTCCGCAAATGTGCCGTCGTTCAAGTCGATGATTTTCTCCCCGTTGACGTAAATTTCGATGTGCGGTCCGCTCGCAACAATCTTTACCTTGTAGGTGAGGCCCGCTTGCACGAAATGAGGTACTCTCGCCAATACCTGGCGTTCCGCAAAGCGTCCGTCCACTTTATAAAATAAACGGTATGCTTTCATGCTCGTATCCAGGTTAAAATAATAACCGCTCTGTCCGTCTTCGCTCGCCCGGAACAGGATCGAGCCGGCCCCGCCCGTCTCGGCGAGCTTCATATCGGCTTCATACGTAAAGTTGCCGGCAGCCTCTTGGGCCATATAATTGGCGTCGGTGAAATAGCTGCCGCGAATGCCGTCATCGGTCAGTACCCAGTCGGACCCCGACGGATGCGCACTCCAACCGGATAAGTTCGTCTTAAACTCGCCTCCGGTCACGCTGATCTTTACGCTAGCGGATGCTTTGCCGTTCGGTGTGGAGGCTGTGATGACCGCTTCTCCGATTCCTGCCGCTTTAATGGCAGCACTCGTCTTATCCTGGGATTCCAGCCTCACGATACTGGGATTGCTGCTTTTCCAAACGATCGGCTGCCCTCCTTTGCCGGGACCATTCCGGGCGGCGGCGTACAGCGTTTCTGTTTGTCCGGCGCTAAGCTCCCTCAAAGTGGTATCCATTACGACTTTCGCAGACGAATCGGCATTGTCCCTCCACGTATTGTCCAATGCGAAAGCATTCATCGAGACGACTTTGACTTCTCCGCCATTAGCATAGAAGCTCATCGTTCTGCTTGCGGGATCCGGCAGTATGACATCCGAGAAGACGACAAGACCGTCGTTCCCGAAAACCTCAACGGATGATTCATCCACGAAAATATGCATTTTCACCCTAGAATGATCCGGTGTCAAAGGAGCCTCATGGTAGGTTGTGAACAAAGGAGAGAAATCCGTCTCGCCGGAAGCGGCCCGGTCGATGAACATGATGCTGTCGCCGGTTTTGTAACCCACTACCGTTTTGCTGCCGCCTGCCCCTTCGCGAAGGTTGAAGCCGAAATCCGTTACGGTGCTGCCTGCCGGAATTTCCACTTCGGCTTCGATTTCATAAGCCCCGGAAACCAGACCTTTCAGCAAGTTTGGCGAATCCGGGCCGACGACTTTATTCGCTGTCGAATAAAGATTGTTCCGCAGCGCCGAGAGCTCATTAATAGGAGCTTGATATAAGCGCACCCCTTCCTCCGTCGATCTGAGCGATAGCTCTCTCGGAATGGTCATCTCCCCGCTCCAGCCCGAAGTCGGGAACGCGAACGGATAATCCCAATTCGTCATCCAAGCCAGCATCACTCTGCGATCATTAGGCATGTCCGCGAACGTCATGGAAGCATAAAATTCTTTGCCGAAATCCGTCTTGAGCACTTGGCCTGCCGGATTATCGTTCACAAACTTTCCTTCCGCGGTCAGCTCGCCGACAAAATATTCGGCATCGGATCCGGCCGTCTTCGGGTTAGCCCCGGTGCTGATCATGAGCACCCATTTCTTCTCACCGCTGCCGTCAACGGTAAGCTGGAATAAATCCGGGCATTCCCATACCCCTCCGCGCACATAATTGCCATAACCGAATAAATCCGTCAGTGTCCAATCGATCAAATTCGTCGATGTAAAGATCCGGACGTGATCGCCTCCGGATACGACCATCACCCAGCGATTGTGATCATTATCCCGAACCACCTTCGGGTCACGGAAATCCCATCCTCCCGGATCCCCGCCATTTTTGCCCGGATTTTCGATGACGATCGGCCCATATTGCCACGTACGCCCTTTATCAGTGCTGTAGGCAATACCGATCCGCTGGTTGCCGTTTGGGCTGTCCGGATTGTAGGCTGTGTAATAGGCGATTAAGCCTTTTCCTCCGGATTCGCCGAACAAACCGGAAGCATTGTTCATATCCGCAACTGCCGAGCCGGACCAGACATGGCCAAGATCGTTCCAAGGCAGTGCAATAGGAAGTTGCTTCCAATGAACCAGATCCGTGCTGACCGCATGCGCCCACGTTCCGCCATCCTGATGGAACAAATGATATTCGCCCTCGAAATAGACAAGCCCATTCGGATCACTTGCCGATCCCCGGATCGGCGAATAATGATATTGCGGGCGATATTTTTCCGTGTAATAGTCCGATGCAGCCGTTACATAAGTATCCTGGAAGCTTGCAGTGCCCTGCCCCACCGCATACCCAACGTAACCGCTCTCATAGCTGCTATCCGCGACGTCGATCGCCGCAGGCGTATAGCCGTCGATAAAGATCCGAATCCGTTTGCCCTCCGTATTCACTTCCAGATGGTGAACGGCCGCCGGCTGGCTCGGGTAAGCCTGAACCGCATCCCGTATAACCGTGCCATCCGATTTCTGCAGCCGTACGCGGACTTGATCCCCTTCTTTCTTCAGCAGCGCCTCATAGCCCTTCGACCCGTCAGCGCTTGTCCTGAAAACAAGTGCAGCTTCTGCGCCCGTATCGCCGAGAGCAATATTCCCTTCATAAACAAAATCCGCGGCCTGCTTGTCATATTCATATATTTTCACCGCTTTGCTCTGGCCGCTCACAATGCCTTTATCGCCTTTCAGATCGGGCTGCCATGTTCCTTGCTCCACAATCGTCTGCCCCAAATTGCCGTTCAGTCCGCTGACTCGGATGTTTTGGAACAAAGCCGATCCATCCCAAACATGAAGACCGAGATAGCCTGTATGGTACGCGCTGTCATTGACGTCGATAATCGGTTTATACTGGCTGCCCCAGTACACTTTCAGATTGTCACCGTCGGCCTTCACCTTGAGGTGATAGATTTCTCCTTCCTTTAAAGTGACCTGCCGTTCCTCAAACAGCCTGCCGTCACCTCCGCGGGCATCCTTCAGCCGCAGGAGACCGGCACTCGGCACAACTTGCAGCATATAAGACGACCAGCCGTCTTCATTCGAACGGAAGACCAGCGTTGCGTCGGCCTTCATGTCTTTTATTTGGACATCCGCTTCATAAATGAAATCGTCCGATCTGGTCTCGGACATCACAATCGCGTTGTCACCCGGCCCGGAGGTGATCAGCATGCCCTGCTCGGTATCCTCTAACGTTCCTTTTCCTGTAACCCGCCAACCGGACAGGTTGGTGTTTGCTTTCATCTGGACATTATCTGCTGCGAAACCTGTTTGCGGAGCGGCAACAGAAATTCCAATCGAAGCAGTCAAGATTGCGGCTGACAAAAGTAACCTCATAACATTGGTTGCAAGTTTTATGATGCATCCCTCTTTTCCAAGAAATGAATGATCGTCAAACAGTGAAAGTAACCGATCATCTCCGCGATCTCTTCAGAGCGTTAAGACCCAGAGCCAGCGAACCGGCCAGCCCTGCATTTTCTCCCAATCCTGGGGGAACGACATAGTTATCGATCCGATCCAGAATTTCGTCTGCCTGAACATACCCGTTCAGATTTTTACGGACTTCGCTGCGAATAAGCGGAAATAACTGCTGCTGATGCATGACGCCACCGCCCAAAATCACTTTTTTCGGGGACAGCGTCAGGATGACGTTGCTTATCGCTTGACCGATATAGAACGCCTCGATTTCCCAGGCAGGATGACGGGCGGGGATTTCACTCCCTCTCACTCCCCATCTTGCTTCAATCGCAGGACCGGCCGCCATGCCTTCCAGGCAATCGCCATGATAAGGACACACTCCGGCAAAACGGTCTTCGGGGTGGCGTCTTGTCAGCACGTGACCGCCTTCGGGATGAACAAGCCCGTGAATAAGCTTCCCTTCCGAATAGACACCTACGCCGACACCGGTACCTACCGTGAAATAAACACAACTGTCAAGCCCCTTTGCAGCTCCCCAAGTCGCTTCGCCATAAGCGGCCGCGTTCACGTCGGTATCCCATCCGAACGGGACGTCAAATACTTTCCTGAACACATCCAGAAACGGATAGTTTGCCCAACCTGGTTTCGGGGTCGTCGTGACGAATCCATAATAGGGGCTCTGAGGATCGATATTTAGCGGGCCGAATGACCCGATCCCGATGGCTTCCACTTGCTTGTTTTTGAAAAAATCGATGACGCTTTCCATCGTTCGTTCGGGACGCTCCGTAGGAAAGCTTACGCGCTCTTCGATGACGCCGTGTTCATTTCCTATGCCGCATACAAATTTGGTTCCGCCTGCTTCGATTGCGCCGATACGCATCTCTCATAACCTCCACCAGATTTCGAGACTATCTTTTGAATGTTTCCATTTCCTGCAGAACCGTATCTTCGTAGGCATGCTTATGACCGAAAATGATCTCCTGAACCGCAACAGGCTGTCCGATCGTCGCCGACTCCAACGCGGCAAATACTACCCCCAGAGCCTCCAGCCCCCGTTCCGCGCTGGAGATCGGCGGCTTGCGATCCGCGATAGCATCCCACAATTCCACATAGGAATGGGTAAACGGATTTTCCGCCACATCCGGCGCATAACGTTCGATGATCTCGGCCATCGGCATGGTTTGTCCGTTCTCAAGGGTCGCATGGCTGCCTGGGCGGAAACAGCCTTTGCTGCCGTAGATCCAAACTCCGCCGGTGCTCTCCCCATGTGCGGCCGTACTGCACATCCAGTGTCCGAGCCCTCCGTTATCGAATCGGAAAACCGTTACCGACGTATCTTCGCCGGTCGGATGAATCGTCGTTTCCCCGTTGCTGAGCTGCTTCTCGAAAATTTCCGCATAAGCGAAAACTTCTTTGATCGGACCGTTCACTTCCGTGAAAAAATGGGTGCAGTGGACGCCGTGATCGTTGATCCACCCCGCACCTGCCCTTTAAGCTCGAACGTCTCCCTGCCTGCACGCTTTAACTGCTCAAGCCCTTCCAAATGTGCCGTGGAAATGACCCCGCAGCCGATAAACCCAAGAAGTTTCATATCGTGTGTCCCTCCTGGTTGCTGCCCAATTCATGTCCGTACTGGTTACCCTTACTTCTTGTTGTCATACACAAATATGTTGAAAGTCGCACTCACGCTGCCGTCTTCGCTGGTCGCTTTGATCTCTGCCGATCCCGGCTTCAGCCCTTTCACGATAACGCCGTCTTCCGCCGTTTCAACAGCCGCGACTGCAGCATCGCTTGCTTCCCACCTGATCAGCTGGGGGGAGCTGAGCGGTAGGACAGCGGCCGCCATCTTCCGGCTGTCGCCCACGGGTACATCCAGCGAGTCCTTGCCAAAGACAATTCGAAGCGGCATAGGGTCATCCGGATCTTCATCGCGCCAAACCGATCGCATCGGATAGAAGTGAGCCTCATTTAGCGTCACGCCGCCTTCCGCCGCGGTTAATTCCAACCCGCTGCTTGTCTGGTCCGGGAAAATGAGGTTGGAAAAAACAGTCTCACCGTCGTTCACAAACAGCTCAATGCTCGATGAATCGACGAAGAACCGGAGCTTCAGCTTATTGTTGATCAGCCTTACCGGCGCAGACATCGTCTCCGCGAACCCTTGCTCAAACGAGGCAGCGCCTGAATGTGTACGATCGAAGGTAAGCCGCCCGGTCTGGGCGTCATAGCTTACAACGGTCGTCTGGCCGTTTCCTTGTCTCAGATTGAAGGCAAATTTCGCATTTGGCTGGACGGTCAATTCCGTTTCCAGCTCATAGGACGTTCCTTTTATACCTGCGAACGGGTTATGGCTTGCATCCAATGACTGCTCAGGCAGAGACACTTCCTTGCCCCGCAGCGTCTGCAGCTCCTTGATCGGCTCTTGAATCATCCGCAAGCCTTCACCCTCCACCTGCCTAAGCCGCAGCTCCCGCGGGATCGACATATTCCCTTTCCATCCGTCTGTCGGCATGGCGAACGGATAACGCCAGTTGGACATCCAGCCCAGCCATATGCGGCGGCCGTCTTTGGCCGGAATATCGGAATAGGACACAGCAGCGTAGAAATCTTTGCCATAGTCCGTCCACAGCACGTCCGAAGGCTTGTTGTCATTTGTGAACGTTGTGCCGTCGAACGACCCTATGAAGTATTGAGCGGTTGACCCTTTGGTTTGCGCATTGCTGCCAATGCTCACGGTCAACACCCACTTCTTCTCTTTGGTCCCCTCCACGGGCAGCTCGAACAAATCCGGACATTCCCAGACAGCCGCGTGCGAGCCTTGGTCGCTTCCGAACTCGCTGGCCATCTTCCATGTTTTCAGATCAGGCGATCTGTAGAAGCGAACACGGTTATCGACCGAGACGATCATGACCCAGGAATGACTCGGTTCGTGCCAGAACACTTTCGGATCCCTGAAATCTTTCAGTCCCGGGCTGGGTATAACCGGATTCCCCTCGTATTTGGTCCACGTTCTGCCTTTATCTTTACTGTAGGCAATGCTCTGGGACTGAACGCCACCTTTAAAATGGGTAAAGATCGCGACTAGACCTGCTTTGCCTCCGAAAAATCCGCTTGTATCGTTCCAATCGACCACCGCGCTGCCGGACCATATTTCTCCTAGCGAATCCCTGGCAAGAGCCACATCCAGGTTCTCCCAATGGACCAAATTCTTGCTGACGGCATGTCCCCATTGCCCGCTGTTTTGATAAAACTGATGGTACTCGCCCTCAAAATACACCATGCCGTTCGGATCGCTCATATTGCCATAGGGCGGCGATAAATGATACTGGGGACGGTATCGTTCCGTATAGTAATTCGGATCGCTCGAATACTGGAACGCCGATTCTTCTTCCGAGACCGATCCGCCTTCCGAGGAAGTCAATTTGCCATGACCTGTCATCAGAACCAATGCTCCCAGCCCTATGAGTATGATTGCAGCTGCTCCGGCCGTCCAGACCCACGCTTTCTTACTCATGCTGCCTCACGCTTCGCCTTGGACCCATATATTTTTCAGCGTCCACGCTTCCAGCTCAAACTTGACGGGACCTCCGTCAGCGAATATCCGCAGCCCGTCGCTGCCGCCAGAAGGATAAACCCGATTCGTAATGACCCGCTCGCCTTCATTGGCAAAAAGCTCCACTGACGATGTATCCACAAAAATGTGCAGCTTCATCGATCCATCCGTACATTCAAGCGGAGCAACGCTTATGTGTTGGTCACGGGTTCCCTCATAGTCGCGCTTCATTTGCAGCATCCGGTCTTCCACCTTGTAGGTGACAACCGTTTCTTCCTTGCCGTCGTCAGAGCAGCGCAGCTTGATGCCGAATTCCTTCACCTCTGCGGCAAACTCGATGCGGGCTTCCAATTCGTAGCTTGTGCTTCTGAACCCAGTGATTCTCATCTGATCGGATTCAATCGTATGGCTTCCTAATGCATAATGCTCGTTTCTCAGAAGTTTATGCTCCTGCACAGGCCTCATGAAGAGCTTGCCGTGCTCCCCAGGAACGAGCTCCCGCGGAATCGTCATCGCGCCTAACCAACCGCGGCTTGGCGCTTCGGTAATCGATTTGGAGCCCCACATGTCCATCCAAGCCATCAGGATGCGGCGATTTTGTCCGTCCAGCAGCGTCTGAGCCGCGTAGAAGTCGTATCCGTAATCCAATTTATCCTTGTAGCGATAATCGAATTTGCCGGTTTCATAGTTCATTTCGCCTGTGAGGTACATGTTTCTTTCTTGAACGTTCATTGGCGACAGGATCAATGCATGATGTCCCCCCATGGGAAATAAATCCGGGCATTCCCACATGTCCCCCATTGTACCGTCGCTTTCCGCGGCAATACCCAAATACGTCCAACTCTTAAGATCCGCCGATCGATACAAATGGATTTTGCCGTTTCCGTCTTTTCCGGAACCGACGACCATATACCATTGATCCTCGTATTTCCAAACCTTCGGGTCACGGAATCCGAAGCAATTTTTCTCAGGGGAATCGGCGATAACCGGGTTGCCGGCATATTTTTCAAAATGAATGCCGTCCTCGCTTCTCGCGATACATTGTGTTTCCTTAATGTCGTTGTCATCCACATGACCGGTATAAATTAACGTTAATACTCCGTTATCGTCCACTGCGGAACCGGACCAGCAGCCATGGCCGTCCAGCGTTCCCTTGTCGTACCATTCGGAAGGCGCCAATGCGATTGGCAAATGCTCCCAATGAACCAGATCCTTAGATTTGGCATGCCCCCAGTGCATCGGGCCCCATTTGGGGCTGTACGGATAATGCTGATAGAACAGATGGTATTCCCCCTTGTAGTAAACGAGACCGTTGGGGTCATTCATCCAGTTTGCGGGAGGCATGAGATGGTAATGCAGTCGATGCAGGTCACCGGCGACCGATTCGTTAACAATTGCGAGCGCTTCGTTTCCTAAATTTATCGATTCCTGATGGGCGGTTTGCCGCTCTACATAAGCTTCTTCTTTCAATGGTTTCATCTCCTTACCCTTTTACACCGGACATGGTGATACCTTGGACATAATAGCGCTGCAGAACAAGGAACAGTACGAGGATCGGTACGGTCGCGATTGTATTTGCCGCCAGCACTTTCGTCCATTCCGTGCCGGCCATAGACGTGAAGTTCGCAATGGCGACTTGAATCATCTGCATCCTGTCATCATTAATGACAACCAGCGGCCATAGATAGGCATCCCAGTTTCCCAGAAAAGTAATGATTCCAAACGTGATCATGGCGGGTACCGATGCAGGCAATACGATCGCCCGGTAAATTTGCAGCCAGGATGCGCCGTCCAGGCGCGCGGACTCTAATATTTCAGTAGGGATTTCTTCAAAAAACTGTTTCATCATAAAAATGCCGAATACAGACAAGGTTGACGGAATAATCAAACCTTTAAACGAGTTAAGCCATCCTAAGTTGTTGACCAGCATGTAATTAGGCACGAGCATGACTTCTCCGGGAATGATCAGCGCGCTCATGAATAGGACAAATATTACGGAGCTCCCGCGAAAACTCAATTTTGCAAACGCGAAGGCCGCCAGCGAGTTGATAAGCAAAACAAGAAATGTCACGGTAGAAGCGACAAACAACGTATTGAATACATATCGTAAAAACGGATTTTGGTCGTCGAATATCACATCGATATAATTTTGAAAGGTCCACTTTACGGGAATCAATAAGTGCAAGTTTACCTGGGTGGCGTACTGAAATAACTCCTGATAGGAGCGCATGGATCCGAGGACCATCCAAACGATCGGGAGCAAGCAAAGAACCGCAATAATCGTCATCGCCAGAAAATGAATGATTCGAAGCATCCGCCTCCGCTCCTTTCTAATAATTGACTTTAGACCGCAGGAATAACATTTGAATGACCGAAATGATCAGGATCATGAAGAACAGAATGAATGCCGCCGCGGACGCATAGCCCATCTGCATTTGGTCAAACGCTGTTTTATATATGAAATATACGATGGTTTCCGTAGAGGAATTGGGACCGCCTGACGTTAACACAAACACAATTCCTGATAATTTGATAGCGTCAATCGTTGTCATGATAATGATGAAAGCCGTTGTTCTCTTAAGGAGCGGCAATGTGATATAGAAAAACTGCTGGAGTTTCGACGCGCCGTCCACTCTCGCCGATTCATACAGGTCCTGCGGGATATTATTCAAGCCGGCAAGGTAAACGATCATGAAAAAGCCCGCCGCTTTCCATATACCCAGAATAATGACGCCGTTCATCGCGATATCGGCATTTGACAGCAAGCTGATCTTGGGAATGCCGACTGCGCCGATCAGCACGTTCAATAATCCAAAATCTCTATTGTAAATCAACTTGAAGACCGTGCCAGCCACCGCCGTTGATATCACGACAGGAACAAAAAAAGCAGTGCGGAAAAAGCCGGTGTATTTGAACTGGGGCTTAACGAGCAGCGCCAATCCCAGAGCGATCGCCGTTTGGACGGGAATGACGATGACGGCAAAATAAAATGTATGCTTGATGCTGTTCAAAAACTTCGTATCCTGCAGCAGATCCGCATAATTTTTCAACCCGACGAACGTTTTACTGCCGCTGACCAGCATGTAATCATTAAAGCTGTAATAAAAGGCTTTCGCCATCGGAATAAATACAAACACCAGAAGCAGAATAAAGGCAGGCAATACGAAGAGGAAGCCTGTTATCCCGTCACTTCTGCGAAGCGAATACTGTTTACCTGCAATCACGCTAAGTCCTCCCTCCTAATTCTCGATATTATGTCTCTAGAAACTTGCTTCGGAAGCATTAACCTGGTTATGAATAAAAAGCGATGGGAGGGAGCCCTCCCATCGCCAGCAATGATCGGTATTACCTTTTCAATGCCTCGATCGCATCGTCAATCTTTTTCACTGCATCCGCAGCTGCCGCGTTAACGTCTCTGTTGCCCTGGCCGACATCCTCGAACAGCTCGCGGATCGCAGCGCTTACCGCAGGATAGGCCGGTGTTACCGGACGTGGCATGCTGTACTTCTGAAGCTGCCCGACAAACACACTGTATGGATACTCCTTCATCTTCGGAGTCTGATCGACAACCGAATATCGAACCGGCAAAGCACCGGTCATGTCCGCATATATTTTGGCGCCTTCCGTGCCGGTCATATAGTTAATCAGCTGCCAAGCTTCCTTCGGATACTTGGAATCCGCGGTAACGCCGAATGTCCAGCTTCCGTTAGCCATCGCTTGCCGCTTTGCTTTCGGCAGCGGGGCGATGTCCCAATCCTCGCCCAATTTGAAATTAGGGAAGTTAGTTGTAAAGTTAGCCAGATCCCATATCCCGTCTACGAACATCGCCACTTTTCCTGTCGGGAACGGATCAGGCGGCAATTCAAGCGGCGATACTTTGTACGTCTGATACAGCGATTGATAGAAGGTAAGCGCCTCTTTGGCCTCTTTCGAGTCCAGATAACCTTTGGCGGTGCTTCCGTCCGGACTCAGCACCTCGGCTCCAAACTGCCACAGGATCGGCGTTTTGAAGTAAGCGGGACCTTCTCCGCCGCCAAAGCCTTGGGCAGGATCAATTCCGTAAACACCCTTAGCAGGATCGTTCAATTTCTTGGCTGCATCCAGGACCTGGTCCCAGGTCCACGCTTCATCCACATTTTTGGATGGCAGCGGAATCCCTTTGGCTTCAAACATTTTTTTGTTGTAAAACAAGGCTATATTCGCTTCGCTGATCGGAGCAATATAGTATTTCCCATCGTATTTCATGGACTGTAATATTCCCTCGGGTATATCCTTCAGGTCTGCGTCCGCTTCCATAAACGAAGTCAAATCATACAACGCGCCGGCGTTCGCGTAAGAAGACATGGTCGGCGCATCGATCGCAATGATGTCTCCCGCGGTTTTCCCAGCCAGAGCGGTACGAACTTTCGTTTCGTAATTGTCAAACGGAACATTCTCTAGATCTACTTTAATTCCAGGATTTTTGGCTTCAAAGTTCTCAATTAACTTGCTTATGGCGCCATTCTCGGCGTCATTGCCGCTCGGACGCCAAAACTTTAGCGTCACGGTTTCTGTTTTCGGGGAGCTTCCTCCGTTTTGCGGCTCATTGGTAGCATTCTTCGATTGATCCCCGCCGGGATTGGAGCATGCGGCCAGCACGATCGAGAGCATGGTCACAGTAAGCATCGAGCTAAACAATTTTTTCACTCTTAGGGCCCCTTTTCATATTTTTGCTTGCAAACTAAATATATCTGCTTTAGGCCGAATTTGATTTCGCTATCTTTGGAGCATGACTTTCAAAATCTTTGGAAACGGCTTTAGTCTTAATGATCCCCTCTTCTGAGCTGCTCCCTGTACACGCTTGGCGACGCATGATAAAACTTCTTGAATGCCGTGCTGAAGTAGCTTGAATTGGCATAACCAACAAGCTGGGCAATGTCGGTTAGCTTCAGATCCGTATCTTTCATGAGCTCCTCTGCTTTTTTCATTCTAACCATCACCAGGTAATCGCTGAAATTCATCTGTGTGTGCGTTTTAAACAAGGAAGACAAATAAGCTTCATTGAAATGAAATTGTTCGGAGAGCGTGGTGAGTGTAAGCTCATATGAATAGTTTTCCCGGATATATTTGCTTATCAGCCCGATCATACCTTCACCGGAGGTGTTTTTCTGTGATTGAATCAACTGCATGGCGTAATCGGTAAATTCCATTATTTTTCTGAATACGATGTCCTGCGAAGAAAATTGCCATATCGCGAATTGGCAGGCCAAAGACAGCTCCTGCAGCTTCTCCTGATCGCTGCTGTACCTGGCTGCGAGCGATCTGATCATGATCACGATTCGAACAGCAAGGAAAGAGAAATTAATAGCCGATAACGGCTTATCCGGAAACAGCAATTGCGTGAGCAGGGTTTGAAATGCTTGCTTGTTTCCCCTTTCCATTTCAACAACCAAGCGCCTCTCGGTTTCAGTGGAGAAATCTTGCGTGACGTCGGTGATATGGACCGACCCTGCATTCCCTTGAACTTTCAAGCTCCAATCCAGCAGGCAAGAGGCGTAACCGTTTTTGAAATCCTCCAGCGAATGGACGGCCTTGCCAATTCCGACTTTCATGTCAAGCTTAAGAATACTCGTCATTTTATCTTCAAGGCCCAGGACAAAAGCTTTAGATTGAGCGTCCAGTAACGGCATCGAATCGGACATCAGAATAAAATGCATCATATTCGAAAACGTTAAATCCTGAAAGCATAAAACCCGGCTCGCCAAATTCGCAAGCTCCTTACATAGAAGCCGGAATGATAAATAAAGTAAATCCAGTCTGCTGCTGTTCTGTTCGATGCGTTTTTCCGGTATTTTCATTTCAGCCGCGACGAATTGAAAACAATTGTAATCATTGATGTTTTGCAGTTTTAATTGGACTAACCGATCCTGCACGAATTGACCGCTTGTCCATTCGTTTTTGACCATCTGGTACAAAAATTGCTCTCGTTGTTCCGATAACAGCTGTTTCAGCTGCCAATCTTCCTTGCTTCTTTGGATCTCTTCCTGTTTCTCCCGATCGAGCTCATCCTTGATGCGCAATAGCAGTTCAAGCAATTCCTTGCGCGCAACCGGTTTAATCAAATAATCGACAATACCCGCCTTAATGGCGGCCTTCGTATATTCAAAATCCGAGTAACCGGAGAGCACGATTATTTTGGTGTTTAAATATCTTGAGGAGCACTCATTAAAAAATTGCACACCATTCATGACCGGCATTTGAATATCCGTAATGACGACGTCAAATTTATGCTCCTGCATGTAAGACAGCGCTTCCTGTCCATTTGCCGCTTCGGCAGCAATTTGAAATCCCAGACTGTTCCAATTTATTTTCGCCTTGAGACTTTCTCTTACGCCTATCTCATCATCAATAATCATCGCACGGTACACAAGATCAACCCCCCAAAGTTTTTGCGGGACTCTGCCCCGTCAGAAATGGACGCCTGGTGAAGCCAAAACTCGCATGCGGAAGCATAAACTAAAGCATCGGCAGCTTGAACGAAATCGTTGTTCCTTCTCCCAATACGGAATTCAGTTTTATTTCGCAAGCATCCCCGTAATATAATCGGCATCTGGCCAAGACATTGCTCAGGCCGATCCGGTTTCCTTCGCTGCTGAGCACTTCCGGCGCCGCGGCCGGGTCAACGGACGAGTAAAGATCTTCAATCTGGTCCTTGCTCATTCCTACGCCGTTATCCTTTACGCTGATGTAGAGAGTCTTATCCTTCCTCCGGATTTCCAAGTCCACTTTGGCGGTTTCCCTGTAATCAATGCTGTATTTGATGGCATTCTCTACAATCGGCTGAAGAATAAACTTGATTAGTTTGCAGTGCAAAGCTTCCTTATCGACTCTAATATCCAGTACCAGTCTGTCGCCAAATCTCGATTTGAGGATCGAGGTATAATTTTCAATATATTTCAGCTCTTCGAACAAATAAACGGTGTCTTCGCTTAATTTCAATGAATACGACATCATCTCGCCGAACTGCTCCGTAATGTCCATGACTTCCTCCGATTTTCCCTGAGCGGCCAGGCCCCCTATAATTTCCAGCGTGTTATTTAAAAAATGAGGGTTGATTTGCAGCAGCAAAGCTTTGTATTCCGCATTTTGCCTTCTTATATTCGTTTTGTATTCCGTGTCTATAAAATGGTTCAACCGGTCGATCATTTTTCTGAATACCAACACGACATAGCCTGCTTCATTTCTTCTTTCCATGCGTGGAATCAGCGCATTCGCTCCTTTAAAATCCCCCTGTTCGGCCAGCTTCATCGCTTTTGTCAATTGGGACAAAGGCCGGGTGACCCCTGTGGAGATCGCGATCGCTGCAATAACACTACATGCCAGCAAAACGGCGCTCAGAATGATCATCATCAATCGAATCGCCGAAATGGGCTGGAATAATTCTTGCTCCGATACGACGCCGACAACAAACCAGCCGGGAATTTCCTCGATGTCCCGGGCAAATAACAGGAATGATTTATCGCCGTCGTGAATGGTCAAATAACCGGTACGACGAGCCTTCTGAGCGAGATCCAAGTGTTTCGAAATAACCGGGTTGCTTCCGATATCCTGGTTCAGTACGGTCCTTCCATCATCAGATAACAGATAGGCTTGTCCCGTCCGTCCCAAACGAATTCGTTCCAACGGCTTTTGCAGCAGGTCGGTAGAAAAATTGATTTTGATTATACCCGCCGCTTTTAATAAATTGAGGTTTATCAGGGGTGAAACATAGCTGTTGACCATAGTTTGCCTCATTGACGATTCAGGTTGGTCAGGTTCTATATGCGCTTGTACCCAGCTATTGTTTCTCCCTTTTACGAAATCATTGTACCAGGAGCTTTTGCGGAAAGACTGATCCAGTCTCCATATGCCTCCGCTATCATCGAACACTGAAATTGAAAGGCTGTTTCTGTTGTTCGAGTAAACGGAGGATAAGAACTCCCTGAATTTGGCCCTCAACATTGGATTATCTTTGGTCATCACATAATCCTGTGTGATGGAGCTGCTTAGTACCTGGTTGCTCATGTCCTTGAACTGAATGGCGAGATTGTTCACATAAGTTGCATATTGTGTGATCGTTTGATCCGTAGAGGTTTCGATCGAGTGTCGAACCAGCCCTTCGGTTTTATCAGTCAACACAAAAGTCAATATGCTTACCGGGATCAACAGCAACACCGTAAATAGGATGACAATCTGATTGCGAAGAGAAAAGAGCATTTGCAGCACCTCACCTGTAGGAATAACCTGTTTGAGCTATTTTTTATTACCGCAGTTTTTCAAGATAAGCATTGGGATAGGCACTTTATAGAGTCTTTTTAGAGGAAGGTCTTCGAACCGAAGTTCCCTTTCAATCTTACTTCTAAAGAGGAGGAAGATGATAATTTTTTTAGCGATCGACTGACGAGTTATGCCCACCCCTCTCAATCCGCCGCTACGTGCAGCTTTCCGATGTTCGTCATTCATGTGCATGCCGTATAGCAATAGTTTCGCCAGCCCTGTATTCAGCCCATTCCACATGTTCAAAAATCGACCTATGCCTCATGTTCGAGGCTTCCCGTCATACTGTACCTTTCCGCCATGAATTCCGATAATTCTGTGGCCATAGGCGTTTGCATATTCCAGTTGATGCAGATTGCAAATGATCACCGTACCCCTGGTCTCATTGATCTGCTGAAGAATGTCCAATATTTCTCGGCTCATCACCGGGTCCAGATTCGATACCGGCTCGTCTGCCAGAATAACATCGGGATTCTGTACTAACACCCTGGCAATGCCCTCTCGCTGTTTTTGTCCTCCACTCAATTGGTCCACACGAGTGTTCATTTTCTCCCTCAATCCAACAATTTCAATGGCTTCCTCAGCCTTCTTTTTCTCTTCTTTCGTAAAAAAAATGTACCAAAACGACTTCGTTCCAAGCAAGCCAATGAGAACATTTTGCTTAACCGTCAAATTACCGATGACATTGAAATTTTGGAAAATGAATCCGACCTTTCGGCGCAGCTTCTGAAGATTTTTCTTGCAAACTTCAATGTCATTGATACGAATACCTGGAACATGTGACAAAAATTGGCGGTTTCTTTTTTGGCTTTTGTATTCGGTCGTAGCATAAATTGGAGACGATTCGTGTTAACCAAGATGAAAACGCATAAATGTTTATCAAAATAAAAAGCGCAAGAAATATTCCTAATGACACGACCACTAGAAATTTTACTCTACCCAGGGAATGAAATGTTTTAACTCCTATGTTCAACCACAAAACAGTACATCGTACAAGCGGTTTCTGTATTTTCGAAATACATTCCTGACGTATCGTGGCGCACAAATTTTGTTTTAATAATTATCAATTACAATATAGATAATCCCATCCATCTATTATATAGGAGGAAACCCATGCGACTGCTTGTTGCAGAAGACGACAAACATTTATTGAGTGTACTGAGCACTGTTCTCTTTGATGAGGAGTTCGACTTGGATCAAGCTGAAAACGGTATCGATGCCAAGTTAATGGCCGAGCATAACGAATACGACGCGATCATTTTAGATATCATGCTGCCGGAAATTGACGGTATTTCTATCTTACGTAAACTCCGTGCCAATTCTGATGCAACACCAGTGTTGATCTTAACCGCCAAGGATTCGGTGGAATCGAGGGTGGCGGGCCTGGATGCAGGTGCCGACGATTACCTCGTAAAGCCTTTTGCGATCGATGAATTATTGGCCCGAATTCGAGCATTGCTAAGAAGGAGCAAAGGCCTCGGTGTGTCCGAGATTATCTACGGTGACCTCTTACTATCTCATCACAGTTATGATGGCTTCTGTTCCGGCAAAGCTTTAAAGCTTACTCCAAAAGAATATGAGCTGCTGGCCTATTTTCTTCAAAATAAAGAACAAATCCTGAGGAGAGATCAAATTTTCAACAGGGTGTGGGGATATTACTCGGAAGCGAATGAAACGGCGGTGGATCTTTACGTCCATTACATCCGAAAAAAGCTGGCCGCCTTTGGCTGCGAAGAATATATCCGAACGATACGCAGTGTCGGCTACATGCTCAAAGCGGTGGACCGTCATGCTTAAGAAGACACGCCTACGTCTGGTTTTACTCAATGCCTTCGTATTCTTCCTACTGCTTAATTGTTTTGGTGCAACCTTGTATGCATACATGCATTACCGTTTATATCGCTCGGCAGATAATACCCTTATGAGCGAGCTGACGAATCTCGAAGCTCATATGAAATCGAAGGACGATAGCGACCCAAACGATGACCAGCCTCCTTCGCCGTCAACTTATATCTACTGGGGATCAAATGGCCGGTTTATCAAGCAAATACCGGCTGCTTCCCTCTCAAGTGAACAATTGCGGGTGCTTCGTAACTATAACGGCCATCATTCATTGGAAACTGTACATGCAAACGGAGACACTTTTCGTACTTTATCTGCCATTGGTGATACCGGGACGCGTCTTCAGGTCGTTTATGATTTAAGAACGGAGACAAAAGTACTTTCCGAAATGCTGATTATCATTTGGCTCCTGGTTGCGGGAAGCATCGGACTATCCCTCATTGCCGGTTTTTTTCTGGCCAAAAAATCATTGGTCCCTATTCAGAAATCATGGGACAGACAGCAGCAATTTATTGCGGATGCATCACACGAGCTTCGCACGCCGCTAAGCGTACTGCAAATCCATCTGGAACGTTTGTTCAGGCATCCCGGGAATACAATCGAACAAGAAAGCGTGAACATCTCCGTTATGATTGATGAAACCAAACGAATAAATAAACTCGTTTCCGAGCTGCTCCTGCTGGCACGATCGGATTCAAATGAACTGCAGCTGATGAAACAACCATTACGGTTGAATACGATCATAAATCATGTTGTGCAGCAGTTTCAGATTGTAGCTGAGATGAAGGGGATATTTCTTCGAACGACAATTGATTCTGATATGGAAATGATGGGTGACCTTGAGCGCCTGCATCAGCTCTTTGTCATTCTGCTGGATAATGCAGTGAAATTTACTAAGGAAGGCGGCGTTACGGTACGAAGTTATCGCAAAGGCAATGAGTGGCGGCTTGTTATCGAGGATTCCGGAATCGGCATAGGGATTACGGATCTGCCGCGAATTTTCGACCGTTTTTTTACCGTGGACAAAATTCGCAACCGCATGGCCGCGGGGACGGGTTTGGGACTTTCCATTGCAAAATGGATTGTGGAAGCTCATGAAGGCATAATTGAAGCCTCGAGCACATTGGGGAGCGGAACGACTATTGAGTTACGCTTCAGAGCCGCATAAGTGATACGCGCCTTCCAATGATATTCAAATAAATAATCGGTATGATGATTGAGAGACGAAGGAGGACACCGACCATGCGACAATTAACCAAGAAAAAAGTGAAGAAGTGGGGCATCGGGGCAGGATGTACGCTGTCTGCCGTCATGCTTTTCAGTCAAATACAGAACGCACAGGCCCAGGCCTTGGCAACTCTCAATACGGACAATGAAGCTTCATCGGTTTCACCCTCTCCGGTCGTGTCCAACCGGGATCCCGTTATAAGTGAATTCAAGCAATATGTTCCTTCTGCTGCAGCTCCGCAAAAAGAGACCCAACAGGCGCATAGAGCGGAGAACAAGGACTCAAATCCGATACCAGTCAAACCTCCTGCAAAACAACAAGCAGCAAAGCAAAAGACTCCTCAGCAAGGGCATATCTCTGCGCATAGAACCCGGGTCAGGACAAGGCACTCATGATGAAGACCGACGATAAGGACGGAAAATGGGTCTATGACCGTTTTTACGGGATGAATACACAAATTGAGACGGCGCTCGGCTTTCAAACTGAAGCCATGGAAGCAGGCGAACCATACGCCTGGGTCAACGACGTCCGGAAATGGTTCGGATTTGTAGAGGATACTTTCAGTCGTTTTCGTCCGGAAAGCGAGCTTTGCCGGCTTAATCGTTCGGCAGGAAAACCTATGTTTATCAGCTATACGATGCAGGAAGTGCTGCTGATGGTTTCGGAGTATAGAAGGTTAACTGAAGGGATGTTTGAACCTTTCATTTTACGAGCCTTGGAGGATTGGGGATACAATACCAGTTATGACCAAATGAATAAGGAATGTATAACACCGTCGCGACTGACGACCGCATTGCAAAAAAAGAACGAGGCGCTTGAGCTCAATACCGGAATGAGAGCGGCCAGATTGGCGAATGGTGCAAGAATCGATTTGGGCGGCATTGTGAAGGGCTGGTCGGTCGACAGGCTTACAGGACATTTAGTGAGTCAAAAAATTAAGAGCGGGATGTTGAACGCTGGAGGCGATCTGCGTGTATGGGGTGGCAGCCCACTGAATCCTTGGGAAATTGAAATCGCCGATCCGCGAGATACTCACAGTACCATTGCGTCTGTAAAGCTTCACAATTGCGCTGCGGCCACATCCAGCATGCTCGGAAGAAGGTGGATGACCGAACAAGGTACCGCACATCATCTCATAGATCCGCGTTCAATGGCGCCCGCCGTATCCGATATCGTTCAGTGTACGGTAGTAGGCGGAACAGCCGTCGAATGCGATATTTTCGCCAAAGTATTATGTATGTTAGGCCTTGAGAAGGGAATCGAGTGGCTCATTAGCTGTGCCGATCGCTGCAATCAAGCATTGATGGTCACTGAGAACAAAGAGGTTCATTATGTAGGAACAATAAACATGTGGGAACGCCGCTGGAGTGGCGTGTCAGGAGTGATTATCCATGATACAAGCTCTATTGCTTGATATGCCGACATGGCAAATTATCCGTGTACTCGGACTTGCATCGTATTCATTACTGTTTATGGGAGTCTCCCTCGGTTTGATTTACTCGATGCCTTTCTTGAAAGGAAAACGCAAAGCGCTGGTTTACAAATGGCACTCCACTGCAACCAATGCGGGATTGATTCTAATTCTCGGACATATCATTTTTCTTCTAATTGACACGTATGTGCCTTTCACGTGGAAGGGGATCGCCATTCCATTCAGCGCAGGCAAAGATCCCATTTGGAACGGGCTCGGCACAATCGCGTTCTATGGCGTGGTATTAGTGATCGTAACAACCGATTTCAAGGCGTTCATGAGCAATGGGCTATGGCGGTCTATTCATATGCTGGCTTACCCTGTTTTTCTACTGGCCATGGTACATGGCCTTGGCTCGGGAACGGATAGTAGAAATGTCTGGATCTTCGGATGGTATGTGACCACTTGTCTGATTGTTACGTTATTGATTGTCTTGAGAGTCTTCCTGAGAAGCAGGGAAGGTGTGCCGATCAATTCACATACAAAGGAAAGGTGAATGAGAAAACATTGACTTATCTACTCAAGAATGCTCACTTTCTCGTTAAACATGTTCCAAATTAATGTGATCAGTTTTTTATTTGATCTGGTCGCAATGCCGTTTTGCTTATGAGATCGACCCCTCGACCCAATCTTAAAAATGTACAACTTCATATCCCTGCCCCCCCTCCTGTTCTAACTATGGCGATATATGCTGCAAATCTGGAAAACCTTTGATGTTCATGGAAATTTCGCTTTCAGGTCAATGGAACCAGCTCATGAATGACATACGACGAAACTACGTAGCGTCGGGAATGGGATCAAGTTCTTGTCAACGCAAAATGACAAGAACTTGATCCCATAAATAAAAAAGCCCGCGATTTACGCGGCCTTCATTGGGACGAAGTTCTTGTCACCCGACAGGAGGGGTCGGTATCCCTTTGAATCATCACTGAAAACAAAAGACCTTGAAGGATAAGTCCCTCAAGGTCTCTGAAACATTATTTAACTTCTTCAATGGACACGTCGTTACATAGGATAGACAACCACGGTTTGGAGTAATCAAGAGTAAATAATTCAATATGCTTTAATCCCTTAAGCCTGTATTGTCTCAGTAGTTCACTTTCATCATTTACCTTGAAAAGCACGATGGTATAGCAACTATCAGTATTCATCATCATTTCTTCTGATAAAGGCAATATATCCTTTTTTATCTGAAAATCAGCTTTTACGCAATGTGCAAATTTCAACTTTAGCTGTCTAGTCTCAGAACGACCTTCCTGAAGGTCCCAATAGTAATCAACAACTAATGTTAAATCAAGCAAACTGTTTTCCCATCTAATATCGGTAACGATACTATCTGTAAAATCAAAGTTATCTAGCACTTCATGAATATTTGAAGCCAGTTGCATTGTTCCACCTACTTCCCGAAGTAGAAATGAGTTTGGTCTCTAAGTTCTTGTTTTGTTGCATTACTTGGAAACACTCCATTGTCATTTAGGTAGCCCCCACTTTTGTTTTGAACCCTAAAGTATGGTGTACCTTCTCCTGGAGTTGCATGTATCCGAACCTTTGTACCAGTTGCTGGGTCAACAAATATGGTTGCGTCCCCACTCTTTTTGCCGCCTGGCTCAACTGTTTTCGTCCACCCTGCATCCTCAAGATTCTTAGTCAAGTCATTTGCAGAATTGCACGTAAATACTGCAGATCTGTTGTGTCATCCTGCATTTCACCCGAGTATTTAAAGGGCTGCGGGATGTTCTCTGTTTGCGAAGTGATATTCCCAAAGATATCATAGTTGTACTGGTTCAATTTAGTCATTCCAGTACGATCCATGAGGTTAACTACGTCACCGTGACCGTTTTTGACATAGTATGCTTTGCCTAGGCTATCTTCCCGAGCGACAAGCCCTTGGCCGCGGATATATCGGGCTTTAAAGGATGCCGAACCACCACCGTAGGCAAAATAATCAAGATTTACTCCATAATCGGTTGCTGATGGATGTTTCGTACCTTTCACAATTATGAGACCCATTTGTTAAGTTGCTGTTTGAATAAACAGCAGACTGAAAATATCGATTGGCACTGTACGTATCTCCGTTTGAAACTACTGTTACACCGTCCAGGACAATATCATACATGCCTCCACCTGGGCCTTTACGCATGGCGACTGAAATTGAACTTCCCGCAAAGCTGAATTGAACGCTGTCGTTTGCCTTAACGCTGGCCTTAGTAGTTCCGTTGTAGTCTCCTGCCATGTTCGTATCAAACCATGTACCGGTATATTGGACGGAAGCCGAAGTATTGTCCACGAGCTGTGCATTCACTTTTCCTTCCGCAATAATTTGATCTCCATCCCAATAATAGCGGGTTGTCTGCCCTTTCACCATTCGTTCCCAAAGCAACCCATCACCGTATTTGTTGTCTTCTACTTTCGATTATAGAGTCGATGAATTTACGGTACTATGAGAATCTATCTATAATAGTTGTCTTTTTTATACTTTCTGGTGCTATCTTATACGGATATAGCATTTTTTTAGTGTTTAACCGTCATGAATAGGAAGCGTTCAAGTGTGAGAGAATCCCCAAACCCATCCCACGCCGAGAGACTATTCGGAATTACATATTGCGGCGTCAAGTGGCTCCTTCCGCGATATACAATATCGGCCGTCTACCGGGATCACTCAGCGCG
Source organism: Paenibacillus sp. sptzw28 (assembly GCF_019550795.1). Classification (NCBI taxonomy): domain Bacteria; kingdom Bacillati; phylum Bacillota; class Bacilli; order Caryophanales; family Paenibacillaceae; genus Paenibacillus; species Paenibacillus sp. sptzw28. The sequence goes on along the minus strand of NZ_CP080545.1, from coordinate 1,563,905 downwards.
TCAGACTAGGATCAATCCATGATTTCTCTGACACCTGGGTTTCAATCTAACAGGATCACTGTTAACGTACGATTTTTTCCAATTCGTGAGGTGATCCGAATTTTGCAGTTAGAAACAGGTAGCATATAGGTTGTTTGTAGAGTTGGTCTCGCCATCAGAGACTAACTCTTAGTTATACTGCCCAATCAATCTGTGAGAATTGATATATTAAAGCCACTTAGTTCACATCATCAGCTCGGCAGCTCCATCCACAATTCCAGAAGCGCATCAAGCTGTGATTGCTCCTCTTCCCGCTTACGCCACATTGCTTCAAGCTGGACAGTGTCGCCAATACTATCTAGACGGCACAGTTCTTCATCGGCACGAGCCAGCTCCGCTTCCAGTACAGCAATCTCAAGTTCCAACTGCTCACGTCTCCGCTCGTTTTGGCTTGCCAAGTCACTGCTTTGAGCCGCTTTTGCTTCTGGTTGATGCCGATCAGATGCCTTCTTGGCTTTCTTCTTTTCTGTCTGCTGCAGCGTACTCATATGAGTTGCCGAAATTGTATCACCTGTACCACTTACCGATATACTCTCTTGCGACGACCTTTCTCCACGCTTCTCCTTAAAATCATCGTAATTACCGAGATACGTGGTAATCCTACCTTCCTTTAGCTCCCAAACGCGCTCCGCCAGACGATTAATAAAATATCGGTCATGGGAAATCGCCAGTACTGTTCCGGGAAAATCCTCCAGCGCCTCTTCCAATGCTTCGCGTGAAGCCATGTCGAGATGATTCGTCGGCTCATCCAGCAGAAGCAAATTCGGCTTGCGCCTCACAAGCAACGCTAGCCGTAGACGTGACCATTCACCGCCGGAGAGCATTTGCAGCGGCTTAAATACGTCAGCGCCATAGAACAAATATTTTGCAAGCACGCTTCGCGCTTCGCCTTCCTCCAATCCTCCCTCGGTGCGGAAATATTCCAGTACCGTGAGCTTATTATCCCTCACCGGCTCCTGCTGAGCCAAATAACCGATTTCCACACGCGCCCCTTGCTCCACCTTACCTGTATCCGGTTCAATCACGCCAAGAAGCAACTTGAAAAGCGTCGTTTTCCCCGATCCGTTATCCCCGAGCAGCATGACCTTCTCGCCATATAGCAGGCTTCCTTCCGCTCCATTCAAAATCACAGATTCCCCGATTTGCTTCGTCACGCCTTCGAATGCGATCACCTTACGACAAGAACGATCAAGGGGGGACAACTCGAAATCTGCCGTTTTCCGCTCCAGGACAGGACGCTTTACCGCCTCCATCCTCTCCAATGCTTTTCGAATCGAGGCTGCCCGTTTGAAAAATTTCTCATTACCTCCAATGCGCCCCCATTCCTCCAGCTGACGGATCGTTTCTTTCATTTTTTTCATCACTTTCTGCTGCTCTTGGAACTGAGCGAACTGTTGTAAAAGACGCTCTTCCTTCTCCTTCATATAACCGGTGTAGTTGGTGAGATACGTATAAGCCTCCCCGTCCTCCAGTTCGATCATTTTCGTGCCGACGGCATCGAGAAAATAACGATCATGCGATACTATGACACATGCACCGTGATAATGCTGGAGAAACTGCTCCAGCCACTCTATACCCTTTAGATCAAGGTGATTCGTCGGCTCATCTAACAGCAGCAAGTCGGGACGGATAACCAATTGGGATGCCAGAACAATACGTGTCTTCTCTCCTCCGGACAAGCTGCCAAAAATCCTCTGATCGTTGTTTCGATTAATTTGCAAGCCGCTCGCTACTTGATCAATCACCGTATCCATCTCATAGCCGCCGCCTAATTCAAACCGCTCTTGAACCAACGCATACGTCTTTAGCAGCCGCTCCATCATTTCGGGATTGGCCGCGGCCTCAGAACTGCACATCTGCTGCTCGAGGACCGACATTTCCTGCTTGGTGACCATCAGTTCCCGATAACCATAGGCGAGCACCTCGTATACGGGTAGTTCCTCGAACTCGGCAGGAATTTGAGGCAAATAGCCGATTGTCAAATCCTTCTTGATGGTCAGCATACCTTCATCTACCGGCTCATGGCCCGAAATTAACCGGAGCAGAGTCGATTTTCCGCTGCCGTTGCGGCCGATCAGGCCGACCTTCTCACTGTCTTGGAGTTGAAGCGTTACCCCGTCCAAAACAAGGTTTGCTGCATGGTATTTTTTTATCTGTTGAGCGTTAACTATTATCATTTTAAGAGCCTCCTGTTAGATGAAGACCCTAACTTGAATGCACAAAAAAGAGCCGCAGCAACAAGCCCGCGACCCTCAGGATGATAATGCTATCCGTTGTGGTTAAGGTAGGCGTCTTCTCGCGAATGGTTCAAACATATTATCGTAATTGGACAGACTGATCCCGTTCGCGAAAAATACATGAACAATGCCAGCCGTAGCAATCGGTAGCTGGCTAATACGGTTGTTGACCATTTCGAGATTCACCTACCTCACCTCCTTCACATTAGTATTTCTAAGTTAACATAAACCATGGTGTCATGGCAATGCAATAAGTTCATGTAGCAACTCATGAAATGAAATCCTGATAGCGGTTTTGCCTTCGCTATCCTCATCGGTCAACCTTCCCGGGGAAGATGCTGCTTCCCCTTTACAGACGTATGATCCCCGTACTCTGACGCAGCCGTTTATTGGAATAATACAGCATAGCAGCCATGAGCAATAGTCGGTGTTGGGTGTGACCACAAACAGGAAGGATTACCCTTCCTAAATGTCGAAATTGATCTGAAGGAGGATGATTATGTTTAAACAGGCTTTATTCTTTCAACGCAGGCCCATATCGAAGCAGCTATGCATAACTGCACATCAGTTTCCGTCTGGATGGAAGGTAAAATCGTCGATTATGGTGGAGTCATCGAAGAGATCAAGAACGGATCAGTCAAAATTAATGGTAATTGGCATCCTTTTTATATCAGTGACGGTGAGCTCACGGTACGGCCGTGTGAGTTTAGGATCCGCTAGTATCAAAAACAAAAACCCAATAACGAGGCCGCACCATCCCGCTTTCGTGATCGCCTGAAGCTTCAGCTGGCCATTTCCTTATTTTTATTTGGATGGTAAGAGCTGGGGCGCGTAAAATAGTAATTTTAAGACATTAACTTTGAAAAAGGTCATAATTGATGAGAAAAATACAGCAATAACCATTGATTTATCAAAGGGCATTTTCAGAATTAATGAGAAAGGCTTACTGATAAAAAGAGATTAAACCCTACCGATTTTCACAATTAATGAGAATACCGAAAAGCACAAAATGAATAATTATACACGTTATACATATCTACTCTTTATGCGCTGAGTTGAAGTTATAAAGGTGGGGGCAGAAAATAAAAAAATGCTTAACATTAACGTACTCGTCAATGTTAAGCACCAATAATATCCTACATTTTCGCATGATTAAGAAGTGGATTATATGGAGAATTCGTTCTTTTGTCGTTTAAATAAGTAAGCAATTAAAACTATGAGTGAAATGGCAATTAACCAAATGTAACCATTTGCCCAAATATCATTTGTATACTGATTAATCCAATTCAACCGATATATCTTAGAGTTAGGCTCATCAATCCCACCACCAACCGCCTGAATGCGGTGCTTAATAAGACGAAATTCTTGTATCGTACTGAAAACCAGCATAAATAAAGCTATTATAGGCAAAATTGCATGTATCTTAATTCGTCTTAATAATAAAAACCCAAATGTCATCGACGCGATTAAAAAGATACAATATACAGGTAGAAAAATGAGCCCCAAATTTCCATTGCCTGAAATCTTATCTGGGGACACCGTGAAAGCTGATATTAAGAATATAGAAGCAATTGAAAGGATTGAGGAAAGGGTGAATAGTAACACTACGGTTCTTCTGTTCATATAACCCTCCCAATATATTTAAACTGCCGAAACATAAAATACGTTTCAGCAGTTAGTGAATTTTAGTCCCAATTCCAAACGGGATAGCCCATATCCATATCCTGATCGTTAACCGTCCAACTTGCCCAGTGAGTTCCAGTATTATACTGTCCACCATCTGGGTCTTTATAACCAAAATAGTTTACTCCAGAGACATTTTTAATCCCATTTCCCGCGACAAAATGGTAACTTGCCTCAACGCCTTCAGAGGTCCAAAAATCAAATCTCAAAGCAACCGGTCTATGCGCACTAATTCTTTCACGGTATTTTTCCCAGCCTCCTAGTGGGTCCGTGGCTCTCATAGAGCCAACTCCCCAACCAGTTGGAGTATAATTATGGTTCAGATGAAAATAGAAACCTTGACGCCAATCTGGCATAGAGGTACCAAACTGAGTTGCATTAAGTTCATAATAAAGATGATCAATAAATTTATCCACTGTTCCATATTCAGCAGTTCCTCTAATCGGGTGTCCTTCAATACCTTTTAAGAAATTTGATATCATTGCCGCTGTGGTTGGCCCACAGGCAGATCCAGGGTAATCAACGCCACTTGTCCTTTGCCAAATCCTTGGTACTGCTAATTCTAAATTGGTGGCCAATGTTGTTGCGGCTGAAGCAATTTGATTACTTGATTCTAAATATCTGTTCCATTTTTCTTTGTTTGATGCATCACGTTCAATTGGCTTGATTTGTTTATTATTTCCGTGCCTTTTAGCTATTATTTCGTATAATTCACTTTTGTTGCTAGCAAAAACGTATTGTGAAGCTCCAAGATAATGCAATTTCTTAGAACCTTTTATATGTTCATCAACCACCTGATTCATTGTTTCGCCGAATTCTAACACCGGCTCCCTATCAGTTGAAGATGAGGTAATTACGTATCCAATGACGTTTGAACCAGATAACAAATAAAACAAGAATCCAAGATGAACATCTTCGGAATCGTACAAATCTGCTTTGAATTGCACTGCAGCATTATCCCACCCCAACAGGTCCACTTCTCTAATAAATTTAGACACAACTTCCTCTGCTTCATTCGCGCTAATATTTTCTTTCAATGCACTGACCAGCGAGATTGGCTGTACGAATACGCACAGTGAAATAATCAAAAAGAAACAAAAGATTTTTTTCATTGTCCCCCACCTTATATTTTATTATAAAAGCTAGACAGTTTGCCATTAATCTTTGTGTAATTAATTAACTCCACTTTTTTCTATTGCAAACTGGCTGGTTTGAATCCCTTATTTCAGGTTAACTGCTTTTCTATAGTCAGATACATAAAGTTATTGATTTATTAAGTCAAGCTTTCACCCCCATATAATCTACCGATACAGTTCCTGTTGCTTTTCTATTGACAGAAGCAATATCATCGATGTAGTTTCATTGTTACTTGTAACCGTTGTATATTTCTCCCACAATACTTCCATAATTTACTATTTATTACAATTGTATTGTACGTTATTTCAGGTACTGAAGCCCCTGCGGACTATTTTCGATCATTTTTGGTTATACATGCACCCTTTTCCCGATATCAAGGCTGTATTCCAGAGAAAGTCTGTAATCACGTGATTACACATTTATCCAAATGCACTATTATGTGAAAAGGTCAGACATATTTTTTGCAGCTCAGATAAAATTTCTTGAGTACTTCTGTTGTTAATTCACTGCTTCTTACAATTGAGCAATTTACAAGATGCATCGTGCTGAGCGCCTTAAATCTGGTAGACAACTCTAGTTTTGAAACCAACAGAACCAAACGTACCTTCTTCCAGTTCCTGCTTTCAAAAAGGCTACGGAACGCAAAGGAGGAAGCGCTGACCAATGGAACCTAAGGGATCTTGGCCGGGCCGCTACTGCCCGACTTAGAACCGGTCGTTCGCTTGGTCAGCCCGACTGAACGAGCTGGGGGATCCAAATTCAAAGGTCTTAGACGACTGACTGGTGGCAGGCGCCACTGAGCTAACGTGCTTCTCATAGCCCAGATGTTCATCCATCTCGGCTTCCAGCATCTCCTGCAGCGTTTCGGCAAACAGCTCTTTCAACGCATTCTGTGCATCCTGCGCCGAGACCAATTTATTCTCCTTGATGAACTGCCGGAGTTGCTGTTTCGTCCATAATCCCATGTGTTCTCCCCAACCTTTCTTCTACTTCCATTGTAATAGGTTTAGGAGTTTACACAATCTATTTTACAGACTCGGATCGAGATAGGTGACCCGTTTGATCGGTTCATGAAAGAGTTGCTGTAGCTTAGAATCGTAGCCATCAATGGAACACTCCCCGTTTATTTACCAGCTGCTTCGCACTTATGAAATTTCCTAATATTACGCAATCTTGCCCGATAGTTAAGCAGGCTGCCGATCAATCATGACGGCAGCCTGTCCTATGGAGCTATCGGTATCCGTTAGCGTAATTATCGTATCACCCTTACAGCGGCACCATATCGATTATTTCGCGATACAGGTTCCACTTCCCTTCCGTAATCCTTAAGCCATTCTTTTAAGGCTTTATATTCTCCATTTTGCCAATTGTCGTATTGTTCATGTAAATTCCCCCATCCCGTAATTTCATCAAAGTACAGAATTGATCCATTTACAATCTGTTCATTTAGAACAGTTAGAATCGTCCTAGCAGAACTATATAAGTCAGAATCTATATTGATGAAAGCAATCTTTTCGATTTCATTAAATATTGGTAACGTGTCGCTAAACCACCCCTTTATTAAAACCACATTAGCTCGTACCTCGGGTATTTTCTCCACGGAGAAAGTTCCTGCTTCATAATTTAGTGAACCATCCCTTTTCCTTTCCCAAGTTTCAGGCAATCCCTCAAACGAATCAAAACCATATATGATATGTGGAGATATAATATTAGCGATATAATTAATTGAATCCCCGTCTCTCACGCCAAATTCTAAAAATAGTCCACCGATCTTTACCTGTTGTAAAACGTATTTAAAATGGTCATAACGGTCATCGACACAAAAAGAATCACGCATCGACTCAATTAATTCCATAGTACACCCCCGAATAGTAACTGAAATCATTTTTGCCAGTCAGTTGAGCAGGCTGCCGATCATCCAGCAGCCTTCGTCATGGAGCTATCGTTATCCGTTAATTGAACAAGGATAATATGTAGATTTATTTATCCTCAGCGGCGAAATACCGATTTCCGTCAATGTCGCAAAAATAGAGCCACCAGCCACACCCACCAGCATCTTCAAGTGTCGCTGGGGAACCACTATCGGTTAGTTTTTGTTGCAGCTCGCTAATATTCTCACAATAGAATCCAATGATATAATTGTCTTTATCTTCAGTGGAAATGCGTAGACGGGTTTTATCATCTGTTTGAATTAGATGGACGGCTGCTCCTCTATCAGGGAGATGTAAAAAAGCCATTTTTGATTCAGAATTTATCGGTCTTTCAAGTTCAAATCCAAGAATATTCACATACCATTGTGCAGCATTTTCTAAATGAGAAACAGGTACTTGATGATGAATAACAGTTTTAATACCCATTAGAATTATCCTCCCCATATTCCATATTTACCCCCCTAACATACAGTAGATTTTTTCGCATGTAAACTCTTTCTTTATCCATTTTACTGCCAGTTACTTCAACGATCAGGAGCAAGTCTCCGCGGCGCCTGTACCAGTCATAATTATTCCTCTATTGTACCCTTTAGCTTAATGATCTAGATCTGGAATCGCTCTTTAATCAATTGTGCCGTTTCTGCTGGTGTTCGTTTTGTAGTTTTAATTCGAATGTAGTTTTTCCTCGTGATCTCACCGGGTAACGAGTTCAACCGATGATTCTCCATAGTTTGAATTAAATCCTTTTCTGATCGTTCGACGTTACGCTTAGTCGGCTTATGGTGCAAGCGATGCGGGGACTTGTTGCGCGCAAGTCTTTCCTCTAAATCAGCCTCGAGCTCCACAAAGCATACCTCATGCCCCTTGGATTCAAAGATGCCACAAATTTGTTCGACAAATTCCCAGTCGCCTGGTAAATCAAACCCCCAAACGTATGTGAACATGAATCCCACGCTATTACTTTGAGACATCTGCTCAAAGATTTCCTTGCGAAATAGATCGGACAACCGCCACATTTCAGGTCCGAAGCCAAAATAAGGATGAAGTAGCTCAATTGTCTGATGGTTGTGAAACAACTTCAAAGACGTGATTTTCTCAAGTTCGTGACCCACTGTCATCTTCCCTACAGCCTGAGGACCGAATATAAGTATGAACTTCATCTTTCCTCCTATGTGGACATTTTCCCCATTCTTTAAATTGAGCCCCAAGAGAAACAGAACTGTCGACCATCTCTAAGGTAGCTTTGTTGTGAAAGTCATTATGCTCTCGTCTCCGTTAGTTCAGTGTTCACTTTGTATTTTTCCCCTCATGTTCATATAAATAGTTCATAAAACCATCATGCAATTCTCCAACCTCCCTTAAAGATTTTTTAGTATCCTTATCAATCAAATCCACAGAATATTTCAAATCACTATACCCATCAATAAGTTCCATAATCCTATAAATAACAGCCTCTACAAGTTCGTTTTGTATTATAGAAATGGCATTAAGGTCGTCCTCTGATTTCAACTTTTCTTGTAGCAATTTATATGCTTCATTGGAGTCAGCCCACGTTATTCTTGATTGAGGATTAAAACTATTTACTGAAAAATCTACCCAAGTATCCTTTATCCCCTTTAAACTTTCGAAAAGTAACTCTTGCTTTTCCTTCGACATTTGGAGTCTCCTTTCCAATTACAGAGGCTGCCGATCTATGCCGGCAGCCTCGTTCTTGTGATTGTTGAGCTATAGTATCCGTTTGTTCAATGGTCAGAGAGTAACGCATTAAAGGCGATGGATCGGATCCATCGCTGCACTGTCGTTCCCCGGTAGCTCCCGTAGTCACGTCTTCAAGATAAACAAATGCCCACAGGAAATGGCATCCCTGCGGGGTTATATCAAATTGCTTGGATATTCTTACATCCAGGGAAGTTCGAGCACGCATAGACCTCGCCCTTGGTGCTCTTCCTTATAATCATATGGTACCGCCACAAACATCGCATATACTATCTTGCTTTGACGAAAGCGCTGCGGTTTGTTTGGCCGTAGCCCCTTTTGATGACGACGCTGGTTTCTTTGGCGTTTTTATCTTAAGCATCAATTCAATTAGCTCGTTTCTGGCGATTAATCGAACGCCATTCGATTTAGCAAGTGTGTAAGCTTGATCGGTATAGTCATTGTTTGTGACTACCCACGCTTCTGATGCTCCATAATGTGCCTTTCCAGCCTGTACCTGCTGAACTGCCTCAAGTCCGACATTCCCCTTGTACCGTTTGGCTTGTACGGCGATCTTCTTTCCTTGTTTCTTAAGGAGAAGATCTACTCCGAAATCACCAGCAGCCTGTGTGACTTCTGCATGGTAACCCTGGGAACGGAACAAGTGACCGAGATAATGCTCGAATTTATGACCGTCCATTTTGTCGACCTCAGCTATGCCCGATAGCCTTAGTCGCTCAGCTTTAAGCATTCCGATGAAGAACACGATGCCAAGACCAGCAGCGAAAACCATTCCTGCGGCAAATCCGGCCACCCCAAGTGATTTCGTAGCCGAAAAAGTTGCAATAAATGCTCCTAACATCAATAACATGACAAGTGTGCTGCAACAGGATCCTCTTTTTTCTTACGTCTTCGTCTCTTTGCCATGAAATTCGCCCCTCCGATGGTTATAAAGAATATATCGGCACCGGATAAGGGAAATATTACCGACATGACACTTGTTGAAGGATCAATCTATGGATAATTCGCATTGAACAGGAACAGTGCGGTTAAGAGGTTTTATAAAACTGATAGACCAATTGCGTGTAATCCATTGTTGGGCTATCGTTTCCGTTAGTTCAGAAAATTCCCCTTAAAATATTTCGTAAAGTCTAATCTTACTTTGTTCCTTGCCTGCATCCCATTGTTGACCATTCCAAGTGGCAAAGAAGGCTCTGTCTTGTTCATTCAATAGTCTATTAAATATTTGTCCCTTCAACTTGTGACGGGAGAGAATCTCTAGATCGGAATTCCTAACTTCCAATGTGCTTTCTCCTGTTTGAATATAGACATTTCTGCTACGATCAACATGCAAAAAACTAAGGAAATCGGTACACTTCCTACTAGTGCTTATCCGAAATGGTCGAAGGTCAATCTTAATTAATTTCTTATCAAAAATATATAAATAAATAACATGGGATTTTTTATCCATTATTGAATCAAAACTCGTATCATCAATTTCGAGCTGATCCAGGATCTCAAGTTGTTGACTCAGACAGTAAATACGAGTTCGGTTCTGACCATTTTCTTCTTGAGTACAGCAGTAATAAATGCGATTATCACTATCAAATAAGAAATTCCTCCAATGACAGCCACCTCTTGTATCCAGCTTTAAACTAGATTCAATCTTCCCCTGCCGATTTATTTTTACAACTAGGGGCATTTCATTCTCTTTTTGCATGTGCATGTAAAACGCATTTAGGTGGAATGTAGGGGGTACTTTTAAGTACCCCACCTCAAACTCCCACTTCTTTTCACCTGCCACATCACACTCAAACAGGACTTGCTTTGAACCATAGGTTGAATAAAGGCTAGCACCATCACGAAGTTTAAGATGAAGGTATCTATTCTCATCAACAGTCTCTTGTATTGTACGAATCAGAGTCCCATCGGTCTGCAATTCAAAATTATCAGGATCATCAACGAGATAGCGACCCTCGGAATAGGGCAGTTTTACAACTGACGAAGTAGCTGTGTTACATATCGGCATTCCTTCAAATTCTGTTACAAGGTATGCCTTGGTTTTATTTATTATTTGGCGTTTAGCCTTTGATTCAGCACAGTAATCTTGAACTACGGACTTATCGAACTGTCTTTTTATTAATTTATTCTCCGATAGTTCGACGTCATCATAGTGTATCCATAGTGGAACACCCAGTAGATGCTCCAATAGCGCAACTTTCTCCTTCAAATGCTCGCATTGAAAAACTTCCTTTAAAAGCGAAGCATCTTTGAGGTCCAACTCAAGGCTTTGTTGAAAACGTGCTGGATTTCCGCGTTTTGCAAGATATCCACACGCGTCATTGGAAATATCCGAAGAGATCATCTTCCCTTTGTGGAACAAGTGAAGAGCCAATACATCGTCGTCGTAGTAACCCACAGACAGCACTACGTTATTTATTTGTTTTGATAATCTATGAGCTTCTCGTTCGACTTCACCAATCTGAAAATCTTCCCGCAACACTGTCGTCCAACCTTCAGACATTACCCTAACAATACAATCTGGCATATGTGTTTGAACGTGGGTAGGATCAAGGTTCCTGACTTGAATATTGGCAAACTTTACTCCCATGTCTCCTCCTTTTCAGCTCGACGAGCAATAACTTCTCGATCATGACTTGTAACTATTAGATTTCACATGTCATGGGGAAAATCCTTTTCATTAAATTGTTAAACTATGCTGCCCGTTACTTCAATGAAAAAAAAGCAGACTGCCGATGCAATCTGCTTCATTCCACTATCGTCTCCGTTACTTCAATGTACTGCGTTGTTCTCTAGGGACACTGCTTTTCATATTATTTCCGACTCAACCCATCTTCTCAAGTTGATGATTTGGTTATCCAAGTGCTCCCCGCTAATACGCCAGTGCGTATTAACAAGAAGATCCAGTAATGGTCGTCTACAATACTGGCTCTCTTGCGGTTCGCTTGTTTCATTGGCGATGCATATCAACCAAAGCCTTGGCCGCAAGAACGACGTCCGCCGCAGGACTGTCCGCACCGAAGAACCGGGAAGATATGCAGAATCCTTCCAGCAGCACAAACAGCTGTCTAGCCAGCGTATCGGGGGACTTCAAGCCTGCCCGTTCGCAGATGGCTTGCAAACGATTCACGATGGATTGTTTGTGCACGACAGCCGCTTGGTTCGCAATATGTTCGGGATCCGGGAACTCGACGGCCACATTCTGATAGAGACAGTAGGTCGATCTCGGGGAGTTCGAATGCCCTTTGGCAACGGCATCGAAAATCGCGGTAAGCTGTCCCTGTGGTTCCGAGATGCCTTGAATCACGCTCTCGAACCAATCCCAATAGATCTCGCTCGACCGCTCCAATATTTCAACGATTAAATGATCTTTAGACGGAAAATGTTTATACATCGTCATCTTCGTAATGCCTGATTCGGCAACGATCGTGTCGACTCCAACAGCGTGGAAGCCTCTTTCGAAAAACAGCCTGCTTGCCGTATGCAGCAGCTGCTCACGGGCTGCTGATTTATTCCCGGCTGTTCTACTCATATTTACGCTCACCTCTTATGATTGACATTATACAGATCGGTATGTATACTGTCAATTGTAAGTATACTAACCTGTATGTATATTAGGAGGGGATGGAAATGAAAATTGGATTTATCGGCTCGGGCAATGCAGCGCAAATGTTAGGCCGCTCACTCGCCAAAGCGGGACACGACGTGAAATTAGGTGCGAGAAACCCAGATAAGCTGAACGCTTGGCTGGAGCAACAACAACAAGATGAGAAAGTAAGCGTCGGCACCGTACAGGAAGCCGCCGTTCACGGCGACATTGTCTTTAATGCAACCCCTGGTACTGCTTCTCTCGAAGCATTGTCCGAAGTCGGCAGCCGAGCGCTGCAAGGCAAAGTTTTGGTAGACATAGCTCTTCCACTGGATTTCTCGAACGGCGAGCTTACCTTGGCCGTAGCCAACACGGATTCCCTTGGCGAGCAGATCCAGCGCGCTTTCCCGGATACCAAAGTGGTGAAGACGCTGAATACCGTTTCATCCGCGATAATGGTCAATCCCCAAAGCGTGGCCGACGGTCAACATGACCTATTTGTCAGCGGCAATGATGCGGACGCCAAGCGGATCGTCACTGCCCTCTTGAAGGAATCGTTCGGCTGGGAAAGCGTCATCGATCTCGGGGACATCAGCTCCGCGCGCGGCACCGAAATGCTATTGGCTCTATCCTCCAGAATTTATCAGGGACGCGGCCATATGAATTTCAACGTTAAAATTGTCGGTTAAGCCGAGGAGACCTGCAGACATGCCGGGGAGTGCCACAGCGGCAAGGAGGATGACCGGATCACTATCCGCCATAATGACCGCGATGTTCATTGTCTATCTGGACCATACGGTCATGAATGTGATGCTTCCCCGACTAATCAAAGAATTCCACAGTACTTATAATACCGTTCATTGGACGGTAACAGGGTATGTGCTTGCACAAGCTGCCGTGATTCCGCTTGCCGGTTGGCTGTCCGACCGGTATGGCGCGAAGCGGATCTTTCTCTTGGCGATCGGATGGTTTGCCGCGGGTTCTTTATTATGCGCGGTGGCCTCAGGAATCGAGCAGCTAATCCTATTCCGCATCGTACAGGGGCTGGGCGGGGGCATGATTGCCCCCATCGGATTCGCCTATATTTATCGATTGAGTCCTCCAGGCCAAGTCGGAAGATTGATGGCAAAGGTAAGCATACCTATCTTGCTCGCTCCTGCGCTTGGTCCGGCTTTCTCAGGTTATCTGGCGGACTCTGTTGGATGGCAGTGGATATTTCTTATGAATATCCCGGTTTGCATCTTCGGCTTGTACACCGGTATCCACCACCTTCCAAGGATTAAGAGCCAAGCCGCGGCGGAACTGGATTTGGCGGGATTTCTTCTTGCCCCGCTTACTTTCGTCAGCTTGTCATACGGCATCAGTGCGAGTGAGGGGAGTTCTTGGGGGGCCATTGGGGGATTGGCTACAGGCGGAATGGCATTGTTTTTGCTTGTGGTCACCCAGCTGCGCCGGTCTAACCCTCTGCTAGAGCTGCGCGTCTACAGGTCAGGTCATTTCGCACAAGGAAGTCTAGTGCTAGGAATCGCGCAGTTCGCATTTTTTGGAACCTTGTATCTCATTCCGCAATTTCTTCAGGTTGTGAATGACTTCGGAGCGTTTGAAGCCGGCTCCTTTATGATTCCCTACGCGGTTGCTTTGGGGATCGTAATGCAGTTCTCCGGAAGGTTGTTCGATAATTTCGGCGTGCGTTGGCTGGCCGTTGCCGGCACATCCTGTTTAGCCTTTGCAATGTTCGTATTATACCGAATCGAACCAGATACAGGAAACGGGATGCTCTTGTTGGCGATTGTGCTGCTTGGTGCAAGCGCAGGGCTTTGCATGATGCCTCTTCAAACTTATTTAATGAAGGCCGCTCCGAAGTCTTTGGTCGGCCGCGTTACTTCTCTAACGGGCTCCATACAGCAAGTCATGGTCTCCTTTGCGGTGTCAGGCATGACGACCGTTCTGACAAGCAGGCTGGATATTTATGCGAAATCCGCTTCTTTGCCGGATGCATGGCTGCAAGCATTTCGAGATGCTTTTACCGTCATCCTGGTTGTTGCGGTCATAGGCGCCTGCGCGGGACTATTCATACGCAACGCCGGAACGGACGATAAACCAATGGCAGACGCTTGATGATAGCAAAAGTACATTCTAGATTACCCTTCCCTAACAAGGAAGGGCTTTTTTCATCCGAAAAAAGGCCGAAATACGATACATCATCCGCCACGTTATCCTGCCAGTTAGTTCAATGAAAAAAAAGCAGACTACCGATGCAATCTGCTTCATTCCACTCCCGTTAGTTCAATGCTCAATTGATATTAAGCTCGGTAATTGCCATCTCTTTTTCTCATATTTAACCCAATACTTCTCTCCAACCGCAATTAAATCACTAATATTCAAAGATGTTGATACGCTCGCTTTCCGCCCACTTTCATTTTCTAAGGAAATTGAGTTTTGTGTTTTCTCAACAATTGTTGCATATTCGTAGGTAACCGTCGTTTTCGAAAACCAAATAAAGATAGCAAATATAAGCAGGGCAGTAAAAACTGTCATCATTATTTTCCACTTCGTTTTTACTCTATAAATGTTCTCCACTTCCTCTTTCTTCAATTAGGGAATGTCAGCAAATAAGTTATTCAACGGTTTCAATATGCAATTTCCATTTACATCTTATACGTAAGCTATAAGGGATTGGTAACGCATAACTGCCAGTTAGTTTAGCGGCGCCGCGTGAGTCTAACACTTTATTTCTCAGTGTAACACTTTATTTCGGTCTAAAACTTTATTCTCATCGAACATTATTATGCAAAAAAAGCTGGGACCATCCCCTGCTTCCTTAGAAATGTATCAATTGAACGAAATAGGGAACGAAAATTAAGCCGGTAGCGTATACCGGCTTATACTGAATTTATTGGTTCATTAATAACGACTGAGGCACACAGTGTTCTAAATTGATCGCGATTATATTCTACTTTACTACAATCCTTATCCGGCTGTAGCCTTCCTTCGTTTTGGTCACTTCCAGGACGGCAGGGAACGCTTGTTTCAGTTCGTTGACTTGTGAAATCACACCGATCATCCGGCCAGCGCTTTGCAGATCGATTAAAGCAGCAGCAATTGCTTTGTGAGGGAATCTTCGTCGAGCGAGCCGAACCCTTCGTCGATGAACATCATCTCCGTCCTTTTACTTTTATGCATCCGTTAAAGAACTTTATTTTCAATTAAAGAACTTTATTTTCCCTCACCAAACTACATTAAAGATCTTTAAGAATCAGCTTTTGTAATGAAACTGTAATATTTCCTTCATGTTCCTTTCATAAAACCTTTTTATAATGAAAACATGACCCCCCTTTATTATATATTCTCTCTTGTTGCCTGCGGATATGCCGCAGGCCTCTTTGTTTTCTATAGCAGATGTTCATTCAGGAAAGGAATGACGCGCCTCCAGAAAGCTGGATCCTGCTCGGACATGCTGTGGCCGTTTCCATTAACAAACAGCGTATCGATGTGACGCTCCCTGGCGAGAGCCCGTAAATCATCGGCAGGTATGAAGCTGTCTTCATTCGCGTGAATCATCAAGACCGGCACGCGCGCTCCGGCTTCATTCGCCTCAAGGGCAAACGGAATTTGGGCTGCTCTGTATTCGCTAGGCGTTATTCCTGAGCGAAGCAGCCATATTGGCGGAATGAGATAACCAAGAGGAAAGAAAGGCAGCTTCTTGCGCTTAAGCTCCGCCTTCAGCATCGTCTCGAATTTAGCCGGCATCGAATCGGTGATAACCGCTTTGACCGGGAGTCCCCGGGCAAGCGCCAGGAGCGTACCGAAACCTCCGAGTGAGTGGCCAAGTACGGCGATACGTTCCGGGTCGATGCCCGGCAGAGAACGGGCTGCCGTAACCGCGGCTTCAATATCATCGCGAAACATGAGCGCAGAAGGCGCTTTTATCGTACCGCTGTCTCCATGGCTGCGGGCATCGTAGAGCAGAACAGCAAAGCCGGCTTCAAGCAGCGGCTGCGAATATCTAAGGACACGCGACCGGTTCGATCCCCATCCGTGTGCAATCACAACCAGAGGCGGCCGCACAATGTCCGAAGCCGGGAATATCAGCCAGCCCTGTATTATTGACCCCTTACTGCCGAAGACAATGGATGTGAAGGGGCCGTCAGGTTCAACTACATTCGCAAGCTTTCTAGGCTGCTGCGCCCGCGCGCCAATAGACCAGATAAGTAATAAAAGAGGCGCGACAACCGCCGCACCTATCGTCAATCCTATAATCATGATGAAGTCACCGCCTACAGCGATTTTACCGCTTCCGCGAACTGCCGCGCCCGATCTGTGAGCAGGTCGAAACGGCCGCTGCGCACCCAATCCAAATTCACAAGCTTGCTGCCCATACCTACCGAGCAAGCGCCGGCTTGGAAGTAATGGGCGATATTATCGAGGTCGACACCGCCGGTAGCCATCATCGGTATCTTATCAAGAGGAGCTTTAATTTCCGCCAGATATTTCAAGCCGAGAGTACCCATCGGGAACACCTTCACCGCATCGGCGCCCGCCTTCCAGGCGCGTACGATTTCAGTCGGCGTCATGACGCCCGGCCATACGGAAACGCCGTTCTTAAGGCCGTAATCCACAACCGTCTCGTCCAGATTAGGCGAGATAAGATACTGCGCTCCGGCTGCAACCGCCTCCTTCGCCATTTGAAGATCAAGAACCGTTCCGGCGCCGATTGCCGCCTGCTCCCCATATTTCTCCCGCCAGCGGTTGATCATTCCAAGAGCGCCTTCCGTGTTCATGGTAATCTCCATCATCGTGATGCCGCCGGCCAGAAGAGCCTCTGCAGCCTGGTCCGCATGACGGTCTTCTATATTGCGAAAGATAGCGACTATCTTCTCCTTCATAAGCCTCTCAAGCATGCCTGCCATTTTACTCATCCCCCAATCCGAAAGTTACCGAATCCCAGTAGTCCCGCAGCAAACGCAGAAAAACATTCGGAAATGCGAGCTCACGCATCTGTTCCGGCCCTATCCACCGATAATTCGGCGGCAGTCCGCCAAGGCCGTCACGGCGGTTAGCTTCTCCGGTTATGGAATACAAGGATCGCTCCTCCGCTGCCATCAGGTTTCCGTAAGTCAATGAAGCACCCGGTGACGCTGCGAGCTCTTGCTCCTCAAGAGCCGCAGCATCCGCCAACCAGAAGCCGAATTCCGCCCGATAGACTTGAACATTCCACACAATATGACTAAATACGTGCTCGGCTTCGCCCCACCAACCGGCCGGCCTGACAAGAAGGCCGTCCTGCTCGTAGAGCCCCCTGCACAGCATGTCCGACTGCACCGCGTGAAGCGGCAGCGGAGGTCCGCCGATATGCTGCTGCGAGCCATGGTGGAGCGGGTGCCCGGCTGCAGCTTGCAGCGGGACATCGCCTCCTCCGATCTGCACTGGAAGCAGCGTGCCGTCGCCTTCTGCCGTGGCAGCGCTGTCCGGCGAGCGCAGCGGTATGCCGCCCCGCGGCGCCGGCAGGCTCTCGCCGACCGATAAGAACGGGCCGGGAGCAGCTCCCCGTCCACGCCTTCGCGGTTTCACCGCCGTGCCGCCGCCGGGCAGAGGCCCCTCCACGTGCGGCAGCTCCCACATCCGTGCGAGCAGGCCGCTTTCCTGCCGCTGGCGGACAAGCACCTTCCCGGCATGCTCGCCGGTGCCGACAACGAGCGCTGCAAGCCGCGTCTCCGGCCGCGGCGGCTTGGCCTTCGTCTTGACAGGCAGCGTGTGCTCCTTGCCTGCCATCCGCCCTTCGCAATGCGCCATCACCGGGCATGTAAGGCAGCCCGGTGATTTCGGCGTACATACAAGCGCGCCGAGCTCCATCAGGCCTTGGTTGAAATCGCCGGCTGACCCTTCGGGGATAAGCGATGCGGCAAGCTTCTCGATCTTAACCCTGGTAGACGGCTTGGCAATATCGTCCTCCAGGCAGAAGTACCGGGAGAGTACGCGCATCACATTGCCGTCCACCGCCGGTTCCGGCCGGTTAAAGGCAATACTCATGATAGCCCCGGCCGTATAAGGCCCTATGCCTCTTAGAGCTGAGACCGCTTCCTTATCATCCGGGACGGTCCCGCCGTGACGGCTGACCACCTCGCCCGCTCCCGCCTGCAAATTACGGGCGCGTGAATAATAGCCGAGCCCCTCCCAGCATTTGAGCACCTCGGCCTCCGGCGCTTCCGCAAGGGCGGCCGCGGTCGGAAACTTCTCCATGAACCGCTCATAATAAGGGATGACCGTATCAACCCGCGTCTGCTGAAGCATCACTTCCGATACCCAGATCCGATAAGGATCGCGGTTCATTCTCCATGGCAGGGTCCGTTTATTCTCAAGATACCAGCTCAGCAGCTCCCTGCTGAAATAACCGGCGGCTTCCGTTGTCATAACCCGCTTCCCCCTTCTTCCGCGCCGCATTGCGCCGCCCGGTAAATTTGCCGGTATCGGCTGGGCGTCAGCCCGATATGCCGCTTGAACAACCGGGATAAGTAATGATTCTGCATACCGACCTGCCGGGCAACATCGGACACGGCGGCCGCCGTTTCCTCCAGCAGCCTTTTCGCCTCCTCCATCCGCCTTATATTGACATACTGAATCGGAGAACAGCCGACGACATTTTTGAAAAAGCCGATAAAATAATTCGGATGCAGAAACGCCAGCTTCGCCAAATCTTCCACCACGAGATTCTCCGACAGATGGAGATCGATATATTCCAGTACGCGGTCGATGTTTTCCAATGATTCAAACTGCTGAAGAGTCTGCTCCCGCATATCGCAAAATTCCAGATAACATGCTAAAATTTCCAGTAGTCCCGCTCTTAGACGCAGCTCCCTCGTGAGTGCTGACGACCGGAAGGCTTTAATCATATTTTCAAATAAATCGGTTACCTGCTGCCCGTGATCAGGCTCAACAAACACCGGAAGCTGAAGCAGCTCGAACAAATGCATATCTCCGATATCCGCGTAGAAATGGCACCAATAGATGCCGATTGAAAGCTCCTGTCCCGAACAGAACGATTGCATAGCTCCCGGCGGCAGCAAATACAACCGGCCCGGCTTCAGTTCATAGCATTGACCGTTCAGTTTAAGAATTCCTTCCCCTTCATGAATGAACCAGAAACGGTAGAAATCAGGCGACTGATCCTCGTGCATGCCCGGTTTGGTTTGCGAATAAGCGGTCATTGTCACATCAGCCTGAAAGCGGTGAAAGTAGTTCCGGATGATCGTCTTGTATGTAGGTTTCATTGCGGGCTCCCAATCATCGTGATGTTATCTGACACTATTACTTATTATACGTACTATCAGGTCAAAAGGATAGGCGGCAGAGAGGTTTGCAATCCGGTTCCCAGGCCCTTTATACTTGAAATATCCATTTCACAATTGCTCAAGGAAGGAGCTTCGAATACTTCATGAACAAATCGATACTTCAAACAAACATACCCATCCGACTTCTTGTATGTATTCCTGTTACGACCGTGTTACTCATACTGCTTGCGGCATGCGGATCGTCGTCGTCAACGCTTGAGGGCCCGGCAGAAGTCGTTGAGGTCTTCAAAGCCAATTGTATATCGTGCCATGGCGCCGAGCTGCAGGGCCGGATGGGGCCTTCCACGGATTTGCAGCATGTCGGCGGACGGCTGACGAAGGAGCAAATCAAACGGCAGATCGAAGAAGGCGGCGGCAGCATGCCCGCTTTTCAATCTAGACTGACGGCCATGCAAATCGAGCAGCTGACGAACTGGCTGGGCGATAAGAAATAAATAAAAAAAAGAACCTGCGCAAAGCGGCGCGGGCTCCGGAAACGTGGAATCTATCTTCAAGCTTTAGATATAGGTAGTTATTAAATCAGCTTATGGCCGTTTCATGCTTCTGAGCGGGTGAGAATCCGGCAGGCCGGATGAGAGCGGCCCGGTATAGCTCCACTTGGAATCGCCCATTTCCCGGTGCGACGGGAAAAGCTCTCCCTGAAGCAGCGGAAGGAGTCCGCCCCACACATCAGAATACATGCCGTCAAACGGCACGAACTGGCCGCTCGCGAATCGCCTTGTTTTTTGCCCGGAACTGTAAACCATCGTTGTCATCATCGCCTTTCCCTTCTCCTTGGATTGTTTTATTCCAAGTATGGGCAAAAGGTGACTGCAATATAAGCCGCAAGCAGCAGTCTTACAGCTTCTCCACAATGACGAACGCGGATGCAAGCGACTGATCGTGCGTGATGGTAACATGGATGGCGGTATATTCCGCATCAAGTCCGAGTCTCTCCCAGGCTCCGCCGGACAACCGACACTCCGGTTTGCCAAGCGCCCCCCTGCAGACATTGATATCGTGAAAAGAGAGCTTGTCTCCTATGCCGCAGCCGAACGCCTTGGACACCGCTTCCTTAGCGGCGAACCGGCCGGCAACAAACTCAACCAGACGTATCCCGCTGATATCGGAAGCAATCGCCAGCTCGCCCTCCGCCAATATTCGCTCCATGAACCGGGAACCGGTTCTGCCTTCCAGCAGCGTACCTACCCGCGCAAGCGATGTTATATCGTGCCCGATGCCGATAATCATGGCTACACCTGCCTTAATTGCTAATAAAATCGCCGTACTATTGCGTAAAGCCGAAGCCGGCAAACACCGCCCGCGCTTCCTCGCTCTTCAGGTAGTTCAGCACCTCTCCGGCCGCATCCGCATGCTTGGACTGCTTGACAACAGATGCGACGTAAACAATCGGTTTATGCTTATCCGGAGGAATCGGCATTGCGATTGCGACTTTATCGGAGGTCAGCGCATCGGTCCTGTATACGAAACCGGCGTCGGCATTGCCCGTTTCCACATAGGTCAGAACCTGGCGGACATCCTTTGCATACACGAGCTTGCTCTTCAGCGATTCCCACATGCCGTAGGATTCCAATGACTGCTGCGTATAGGCTCCGGCAGGGACTGTAGCAGGCTCCCCGACAGCGATTTTCTTGAAGGCCTGTCCGCTTAGCGTCTTTATATCCCCGAGCGGCCCAGCCGCCGACTTAGGTACTATCAAGACAAGCTGGTTCCTCAAAATAATGCCGCTTCCCTCGATCAGCTTCTGCTTGTTCAGCTCGTCGATCTGCTTCTGGCCGGCAGAGATGAACAGGTCGACAGGCGCACCCTCCTCGATTTGCTTCTGAAGGGTGCCCGAGGATCCGAAATTGAATACGAGGTGAGTTCCGGGATGGCTCTGCTGGAATTTGGTTTCAATTGCTGTGAGCGCATCCTTTAAGCTAGCGGCCGCCGATATGACGATCTCCGTCCCAGCGGATTCCCGATTGCCCCCGCACGCGCTCAAGGACATGCAGAGGACAGCCAAGAACAATACCAATCGCATCCATTTTCCGAAAAATTTGCTTACAGTCTGCATTTCCTCTCCCATCTCCATATAAGTTTTAGTTTTATATTCTCTCCCAATCACGGGAAAAACGCCCTGCACCTTTTGCGATAGGGCGTAGGGCGTTTCGATTGCTTAATTCTAACCCGGTTAAATGCCGGGAATCGGTTCGCGCTTGTGCACCGTCTTCAAATACTGCCGCTCCAGCTTCTCGCGGGCCTCGT
The DNA here is from genome assembly GCF_019550795.1 of Paenibacillus sp. sptzw28. Classification (NCBI taxonomy): domain Bacteria; kingdom Bacillati; phylum Bacillota; class Bacilli; order Caryophanales; family Paenibacillaceae; genus Paenibacillus; species Paenibacillus sp. sptzw28. The sequence continues at coordinate 1,541,977 of NZ_CP080545.1, read as the reverse complement.
CGCTTACAGTCTTCCCTTCAAGGTAAGCGCTGTTGTCGTCGTACGTTATGCCAAGCTCGCTTTCGTCGGTTTGGCCTTCCCAGAGGCCGGCCGTAGGCGCCTTGTCGCGCACGCTCTGCGGCACCCCGAGCACCGCCGCAAGCTGCCGTACCTGCCGCTTGTTAAGCGAGGTGAGCGGCGTAATGTCCACCGCTCCGTCCCCCCACTTCGTATAGAAGCCGGTGACCGCTTCGGACGCATGATCAGTTCCCACAACAAGTAAATTAAGGTCAAAGGAGAGCGCGTACTGCATGACCATCCGGGTGCGGGCTTTGACGTTGCCCTTGCTGCCGCGGCTGATATGACGCGACATCCCGATCATTTTCAAGCCGTACTCGACCTCCAGCGCGATCTCATCCACGGCTTCCTTAATATCCAGCTCCATACGATGCTTCAGGTTGAATGCTTCAGCCACTTCGTAACTGTGAGCGATGTCAGCCTGTTCGCCGTAAGGCAGAAACACACCGAGCGTCATGTATTCCTTGCCGGTCTCGGCTGATAGCTCATCCGTCGCTTTCTTGCACAGGCCGGTAGCGACTGCGCTGTCGATTCCTCCGCTGATGGCGATAAGCAGGCCGGTGGTACCGGACTTCAGCACATATTCCTTAAGAAAATCGACCCGTCTGCGAATTTCCTCGTTCGGGTCAATCTCCGGCTTTACCCCAAGCCGCTCGATAATTTCCTGCTGCAAGCTCATCCGATCACCTCTTATCGGCAAAACCGTTCGAAGGCGGAGATCAAGTCTGCCGAGATATCTGCTGCCGAACGGTTTTCAATTTGATGACGTTCGATAAAATGAACGAGTTCTCCGTCTTTCATCAGCGCAATCGACGGCGAAGAAGGCGGGTAAGGGGCAAAATATTCACGGGCCTTGGCTGTAGCTTCTTTATCTTGACCGGCAAAAACAGTATATAGATGATCAGGTGTCAAATCATTCTGCAGCGCGTGCGCCACACCAGGACGGCATTGACCGGCCGCACATCCGCACACGGAGTTAACGACGACAAGCGCCGTTCCTTTTGTATTCGACAGCTTGGCTTCCACGTCTTCAGGCGTACGCAGCTCCTCGATTCCAAGCCTAGTCAGTTCGTCGCGCATCGGCTGCACCATATCGAGCATGTATCGTTCAAAAGACATTGACATGTTCAATCACTCCTTGTAACGTCGTTTCTTACCATTATAACGCCGCAGGAAATTGAAAGCAAAAGAAAAAGCAGCAGGAGGCATATCCTCCTGCCGCTTATAAATACCGGGCTACCGACTCTCTTCGCCATGAGCGTCTTCACCTGCGCGGTATGCCACATCCTTGTCCTGATGCATAAAAATGCCGCCCTGCGGCGCTATGCCTTTCTCGAAATAATCAAGGTTCTCGCTCGTCAGAAATCCGATGTCCTTATAGGGGTGAACCCATTCGCTGCCGGCCATCACGGCGGGGTCGGTCTCTTCGGTCCAATTGCTGAGGGGCGAATCCGGAGACTCGTAAATATGGTCCCCGATCAATACGCCGCTGCTGTTCACAAACGGCCCCCTTGGGCCTCTGCCGCTGCGGAAACGCGGAAGAAAATTGATTTCATACGGATCAAGGTCCGGATCATCCGCTCCCGCTTTGTCTTCCGGGCTGTTAAAATTCGAATCCATTTCTACGGCACCTCCGGAGAAACTAATCTTCGCATTGATTTGTGCTTCTAGACTGAAGGACGGTTGGGGCCATCCAATTTCTTGTGATAGCCTTCCGATTCAGGCGCTTTGTCGTATTGCGAATCCCGTTTTTCTTCAGCGTACGGTATAGCAGCAGCCTCTTGCTGCTCTTCGGCTTTTCCGTTCTGAGTGTTTACCAATGCCCGCACCTCCTTCTAAGCGCTAGTATGCGCGCTAAGGAGGTTATCTATCCCGTAATTGCTCAGGTATACCTACTCTTCCAGCGCCGCTGCAACTCCGCTTACGCTTGGCCCGGGCTCAAAGCTGACGATAAAGGTAGTTCCCTGGCCCTCCGCGGATTCAACACGGATTTGACCGCCATGCCGCTCCACAATGCTCAGGCAGAGCGGGAGACCAAGACCTGTTCCGCGGGATTTGGTCGTATAGAAAGGCTCGAACAATCGTTCCAGCTTTTCCTTCGGGATACCGCAGCCGTTATCCTTGACTCGAAGCTCCGCCACACCATGGTTAAAGGAGGTGGCTATTTGAAGTACACCGTTCTGGTCCATAGCCTCCATTCCGTTTCGCGCCAGATTCAAGATAAGCTGCTTCATTTCTTTCTCATTAAGCATGAGCGGCGGCAGCCTGTCGTCGAGGTTAAGCTCGATCGTCAAGCCTCGCATGTTGGCATCCGCCACTAGAAGTGGGAACAGGTCGTTGATAAGGCTTTGAAGAGAGCAGCTTTCCTTCTCGAGTATGCGGTCTTGCGCCAGCGACAGAAAATCGTCAATAATGCTGTTGGCGCGGTCCAGCTCTTCCATTACAATCTGGAAATATTGTTGATGATGCTCGGGACTCCGCTCACGCATGAGCTGCACGAATCCGCGTATGACAGCCATCGGATTGCGGATTTCGTGAGTAATGCTGGCTGCCATTTGCCCGACGAGGCTAAGCCGCTCCATCCGTCCGATCTCATCGCGCAGCCGGTTAAGCTCGGTAATGTCATGGGCGATTATCGCGGCTCCGATAATGTCGTTATTTTGCATGTCTCGAACGCAAATCCCTGTCTCCATATAAATTTTCCCTTGTTCCTGAACGAGTTCGCTTGATGTTTGATGCCCGCCCAGCGCCCGGTAAAGCAGCCTGCCCAGCGTATCCGTCTCGACATTGTCGTACAAACCGGTAAACGGCTCCCCGATTAATCTCACACGGTCTTTACCGGACAGCTTATGCCTAAGAATATGTATGGCCATTTCGTTAATTTGAGTAATGATGCCGGACTGATTGACGAAAATAACGCCGAGTGGCGTCTCTTCAATAAATTGCTGAAGCTTCTCCACTTCTATCCGGTAATTATTGGACACTTTATGAAGCCTGTAAGCCAGCCTCAGTTTTTCAATATAATCTTCGGTCAGTTTAATTAAAACCATGATTGTAACCATATAAGCACTTAGGTGGGCGGCGGCATAGTAGACATTCGCGGGGGAGATACCCGCTCCACTGGAAACCAGGTATCCCATGAGTGAGCCGCTCACTGGGATCAGCATAGTCAAGGTTAACCCCAGCACAATGCGATACTTTCGTTTGCGTAAGGACTCCTGAAACGGTTTGATCGAGCTTAACAGCACCGGAACGAAAAAGAACAAAACGCCTGCAAGCTCCAGCCATTCCCACATCCCATGAATTGTTGCAAGCCGGGAAACGATATATACAATTGTAAGCAAGGCAGCTGTCGGCACGCCCCCGTACAAGGACCCGACAATAAACGGAGCGAAACGAAAATCCAGATCGTATCCATTTATATCAGATGAAGCCGCGATCCCCAGCAGCATGGAAAAACCGCATATAATGGCAATATAAAATGCAATACCTTTCCTGCTCTTCGACCGGTCATACCAGATTTGAAAGACAAATAACGGCAGTAAGGCGACAATAACCTGTAATAACATTTGCTTCCACAAGTATCTAATTTCCCCCCTTTTCCTTGTGTTATCTTCACTTTTACAGCTGTTCAATCCGATTAAATCATATGTGTTTAAAATTTACAATCATCTAATTCGACAAAATCTGGTAAAAAAACAAGAACTCTGAAGGCGCGGCGCGGTTTATCCGAACCCCCGGGCAGAGTGAGTGATCGCCCGGAGTAGACGGCCCTTGAACTGGATAGTATGATGAATAACGAAAGAAACACTGAACATTTAAAGAGGAGATTACATGAATTACGATGTTATTATCATTGGCGGAGGCCCTTCCGGGCTGATGGCCTCGATCGCAGCCGCACAATACGGAGCGCGCACGCTGCTGATCGATAAAGGGGACAAGCTGGGGCGAAAGCTCGGCATCTCCGGAGGCGGCAGATGCAATGTAACGAATGCCAAAGAGATCGACGAGCTTATAAGGAACATTCCCGGCAATGGCCGGTTTCTGCATAGCGCGCTTGCGAATTTCAACAACCGCGATATTATAGCTTTCTTCGAAAATATCGGAATTAGGCTGAAGGAAGAAGACAGGGGACGGATGTTCCCGGTGTCTGATAAGGCGAAAACGGTAGTAGATGCGCTAATACGGAAAGCCAAATCGGCCGGTGTGGAAATGCTGGTAAACAAGCCGGTTGCGGGGCTGCTGCTCGGCGAGGGCGAGGTACAAGGCGTGCGGCTTCGTTCGGGCGAACGGATTTCAAGCACCGCTGTCATCATTGCCACCGGGGGCAAGTCGGTGCCCCATACCGGGTCCACCGGGGACGGTTACCCATGGGCTGTGCAGGCCGGCCATACCATAACCGAGCTCTATCCGACGGAGGTCCCTCTCGTATCCCGGGACGCGTTCATTCAGAGCAAAGAGCTGCAGGGGCTGTCGCTGCGGGACGTCAGTCTGTCGGTATGGAATCCGAAAGGGAAGAAAGTGATCGAACATGATGGGGATCTTATATTTACGCACTTCGGTCTATCAGGACCGATTGCGCTTCGCTGCAGCCAGTTCGTGGTCAAGATCCTCAAACAGTTTGAGGTCAATTCAGTCAAGGCTACAATTGATTTATTTCCGCAAAAGCCGGCAGACGAGCTCGCTACCGAATCCCTCAATCTCGCTAAGAACGAACCGAAGCGGGCTGTTAAAAATGTCTTGAAAGCACTGCTCCCTGAACGAATGATTCCAATCATATTAAAGAAATCGGGGCTAAGCGGGGAAACCACCTTTGACAATATTCCCAAACAGCCATGGTCGGATATGGCTGCGCTGCTGAAGGGCTTCCCCGTCAATATCTCCGGTACGTTGTCCATAGAAGAAGCTTTTGTTACGGGAGGAGGAGTGAATTTAAAAGAAGTCCAGCCTGGCACGATGCAGTCGAAGATTACGCGAGGACTGTTCTTCTGCGGTGAAATCCTGGATATCCACGGCTATACAGGTGGCTACAATATAACGGCGGCCTTCACTACGGGATATACTGCGGGCAAGAGCGCCGCGGAAATGCTTCATGATAAAGCGCGGTAACACATCTAATCTCTTATAAACCTGTTGGCCCAGAGCAGCATAACGAACGAGAGCAGCACCATGACCGCCGCCCATGCCCAGGCAAGCTCCATATTGCCGCCGTCCACCGCAACATAAATAGCAGTCGGAATAGTTTGTGTCCTGCCCGGAATATTGCCGGCAATCATTAAAGTGGCGCCGAATTCACCAAGTCCGCGGGCAAACCCCAGAATAAACCCGGCAGTCAGGGTTCTGACTGTTAGTGGAGCTGTAATATAGCGGAACACCTGCCATTCGGAAGCGCCATACGATCTTGCCGAATCCTCGAGTTCCTTGTCCACCGATTCGAAGCCCGCTCGCATTGTCCGGTAAGCGAGCGGAAAAGCGACAATAACAGCCGCAACAACTGCGGCCCCCCATGTAAATACAATCGGTCCGTAAAACAACCATTCGAATGCTTCGCCGATCCAGCTGCGTCTTCCGAGTACGACAAGCAAAAGAAAGCCGACTACCGTAGGCGGCAGCACAAGCGGCAGCAGCAATACCGTTTCTACAACGTTCTTTCCGGTAAACCGCGCTTTTGCCATCCAGCGCGCCGTCCATATGGACAGGATGAAAACGAAGACACTGGAGGCGATAGAAACTTTTACAGATAGTATAATAGGGTCCAAAAACTCGTTCCAGTCCATGTCGTCGCACCTTACAACAATTATTTGAATTGCGGTATTAATTTCACTTATATTAACACACCGCAGATCATAACGTGAATCGCGTGTTTATGGTATACGAGAAAAGGTATCTTTATTTCGGTATTTTCTTCGTGACTATGAACGTGCCGCCTTTATCATCATGAACGAGAGCGGTCAGGCTTTGGCCGGTAGGCGACCACGTCAACTGCTCAACTCGCATAAATTCCCTCGTTGCATAACGCTGGTCACTGCCGTCTGAATCTGACAAAATAATACGGCTGCCAGGCGTAGCATCACGGTCCGAGTAAGCAACCGTTCCTGAAACATAAGCTAACCGTCGGCCGTCCGGCGAGAAAGAGCGGAAAGCTGTGGCCAAGTCACTCCGTTCCCGATCATCCGGAAACAGCGAGCGAATATGTCCATCAGATCCGTATACGGCTGTATATTTTGGAATGGATACTAAAAATTCACCGAGTGCTCCATTGTAGCTCAAGTCATACGCCCCCATACCGTCGGGAAGAAGCTGTCTCTCTTTGTTATGAGTCAAATCAATTAGCGCCGGGTTTGTGTAATTGCGGTCGGACCCTTCATTCAAGGTACGGTCAATTAGCAGCTTACGGCCATGATCGGTCCAACCGATGATTCTGATATAGCCGTGGTCAAAAGGCAGCAGGGTCATCGAGCGTTTAGAGAGGTCATAGCGGGCTAGAGCGAATTCGGAGCCAAGTCCGTCACCAAGACTGCGGCCCGTTTGATGGAGATAAATAAACGATTCAGTACCCGGGATCCACAGCGGCGAGTGATCTTCGGGCTTATCGGTAAGATGAAGCTTCGTTTTACCGTCATTTGATTTTGCCCAAATGCCCGGTTCACCGTTTACTCTGTAAAGCGTCCAGCGGCTGCCCGCAGCAAGCTCGAGTTCCGGATTCCGGTCCAGCTTCCCTGTTTCTGGGGACAAAGTATAATTAATGATATGCTCCGTTTGAACCGGCCGATCCGTAAGCTCAATTAGCCTCGTTCGCACGTTGTATTTCATCGCCGTGCGTCCTTTTCCGGTCCATAAAACGACTGAGGTTCCTTTCTTAAGGTTATACCGCCGAATTGTGGCAGTTACCGCTTCCATTTCTTCTTGTTCATATTTCACAAGCACCTCCTCGTCATTAATAACCGCGAACTCCGCAACCGACTCCTTACCTGATATATAAACGAAATGATCAAATTCCTTGGCGACGATTGCTCGTAACTGGTCGTATGTCCATTCCGCCGCGTCATAGATAATCTCCGTTTTCGTCTGTTCATCCGGTTGAACCGGGCTTCCCGCCGCTGCGTACAAATTGGGTTCTGCCTCTGATGCAGGTTCCATTTGTGGTGCAACAGCCTGTGACTTTTCCGCCGTTTCCTCCGGCAGTTTATCCATAACTTGAGACGCTTCCAAGACAAGTTTTTCTTTCTTATCCGCTTCCGACTCACACCCGGCTGCAAACACAACTAAGGCTGACAGTGCCAAAGCGGCTGTCAGCCTTAGTTGTGAACGATCACAAACCATCCTGATCTTCATTTCATCCACTCCCGCTTTCTATAACGTCTTTCTCATTTGACGTCTTATGCCAAACGAAAGTTGCGGTATGAATAGCGGACGTTGTCTTATTCATTCTTGATTCAAGTATGGACATCGCCTGAGAAATGATTGTAATCGCCGGCGTCCGGAATGAATGCCGTCTCGTCCCGCGCGCCCTCGTCCCTGCTCGTTAGTTGATGAGGGTCGTTATAAGACGCACCATCGGTTAAGGGGGCGCCATCAAACGGCTGGTCCGGACGTTCTTCACGTGCGACCCAGTCTTCGTTGACCACGTGGGCGGGAATTCGAATCGCATCCATATCATAGACGATATTAAACGCTGCATTATCACCTATAGGCGAATTTACGGCTAGCTGTCCCCCGAGCGCCTGGGCGATTTCCAGCGCGGATGTCAAGTCGCTCCCGTGGAGGTGAATATGCACCTCTCGATTTTGCCGAATCACCGGGTCGTAACCGAGCTCCTGCATCGTATCCGAGGCAAGCGCAGCGGCGGCCTCATCAGGGAATTGGAAGAGCAGAGCGGTATCGTTTTGCATAGGGACACATTCCTTTTCCGGGTAAAATATAGCAATCACCTTATAGAATGCCCTTCACATGCAGAGATAATGCGCCCCCTTGGTCAACGTCTTTCTTTGCGCAAGCTCAGCATCATGATATCGGAAAGAAACTTATTTACTACAAACCATATCGCCAGGGCCGGGGCTGCAATCACTATTCCCGGTATTCCATAAATCTGCAGCCCTGAAGTAACACTCAGCAGAACCACGGCAGGGACAACAAGCCAATAGCGCGCCCTTTCTGAAGCTTCCTTCAAGGCTTGATCGGACCAGGTGAACTGCTTGACGAACGCTTCTCCGGCAACATTGCGAAAGTGGGACTGCACCCAGATAGCGAGCAAAATCGGAAACACGAAAACAATCGTCAGCTTAAGTCCTGCCGGAGACAATGAAACCGCCATGATGGAAGCACCGGTAAAGCTCAGCCAGACACGCAGCAGCGACAGCCGCCGTACGAAAGTCTTCAGGACAGTCTCAGCCAATATCGTCTTATCGTCAAACGACTTGAATAACCGGTTAGATTCGCGCAGCAGCATCGGGCGATTAAGCTTCACCCGCGGTTTACGCGCGATGACACCTGTCAGTAGAAGCTCCGTGCTTGCGAGGCGAGCCCGGTGCTCCAGCTGAACGTCGGAATCGAACGTGTCGCGCGCCCGCAGCTTCATACGCGTAAGAATTGCAATTGCCGCAGCTCCGACGACAATCGGCAGCAGCAGCTGGTCCCATCCCGTCCCGGTTACTACACCGGGAACAACATAGGTAACCGTAAGCAGCGCGGCAGCGGCGGTCTTCCAAACGATTTTACGCCAGCCGCGGTAGCGGCCGTCAATGAGATTTCGCCAAATCGCTCCAATAATCGCCCACTCGACTGTATAGCCCCACAACGCTATAATCGATCCGGCAGACAGATGGTGAATGGCGACCAGAAACGGAAGCAGCAGTGCATAAACGATCGATGCCATGAAGGCCAGTATGACCGACGTATAGCCCAATCCGCGCAGCGTAAGGCTGCGGACCCATTCTTTCTTTTGCAGCAGAAAAAGCACGTCGGCATCTTCCGCAAATGTACGCAGCCTGCCGATTAATACAACAATCAGCGATATTCGCTCTCCCGCCCATAACGGCAGCTCGGTTAGCCATGATGGCGGACTGTTCCATAGACCCGCATACAGGCCGCCGCCGATCCAGAGTGCCGGGATCAGAATATACAGCCACACTGTCCAGTCGAGCGCGGTTCGCCATACGCCCCATTGCTCTCTCCAAAATCGCGCCACCCTGCGGCGGAACAGTCCTCCTGCCGTCCAGCGGCCGGCGGCATCAGCCTTCGAACCCAGATGAGTCAAATGTGTCGATACCACAAGTTATCCTCCCTTAAGTGAGCGCATAGAAGCAATCGGTTAACAGCGCATCCGTTTCACATCCAGCCTGAGCTCTGACTTCCTCCATCGTTCCTTGGGCGACAACCGATCCGCCGTTGATCAGAATGAACCTGTCGCATATCCTCTCTGCAGTATCGAGCACATGCGTACACATAAGCACACCTGCGCCGCGGCGGCGTTCCGCTTCAAGCAGCTCGAGGAAGTCGCGCGTCGCTCTCGGGTCAAGGCCGACGAACGGTTCATCGACGACATATATGTCCGGCTGAAGGAGGAACCCGATAATCAGCATCATCTTTTGCTGCATGCCCTTGGAGAAGCCGGTCGGGAGGCGATGACGCTCCTCGGTAAGACGGAACCGGTCGAGCATCAGCTCCGCCCGGCGGAGAAAGGTCTGCTCATCGAGGCCGTACGCCGCCGCCGCAAGCTGAAGGTGCTCCCAGAGTGTCATATATTCATAAAGCACCGGCTGCTCGGGGACATAGGCATATCGTTTGTATTCGCCTTCGAATACAATCGTCCCGTCGACATGGCGGAGAAGTCCAAGCAGAGACTTTATCGTCGTGCTTTTGCCCGCGCCGTTTGGACCTATCAATCCGACAAGCTCGCCTGCTTTTACCGAAAAAGAGACATCGCGGATGACGGGCTTGCTTTCTTCATACCCTGCATTCCGGATGTCTACGCTTAAGACGTTCATCTCGATCCCTCCACTTGGATGCTGAACCTGTCCATATAATCACATCATGTATACGAAGGAAAATGAGAATAAGTTGCTTTTGAAGTAACAAAGCCGCCCCCTTCGACTTAAGCGAAAGAAGCGGCTGATAATAGCCAGTACTCTGGATTTCATGCGAAACCGGTAGATATTAACCTCTGAAAGACTTAAGCGCCTCGTTCAGTCCCTTTGTTTGTCCATAAACATCCTGATAGACCCGGAACAGCCCTGCATAAGCATCCACTGCCGCAGGCTGCGGCTTATAGACGGAAGCGCGCTTCACGAAACTGTCCGCGCATTCATCCAGACTGTCAAACCAGCCGCAGCCGTGAGCTGCAAGCATGGCGGCGCCAAGCCCGGGTCCCTGCTCGTTCTCGAGCGCAACGACGTCGGCACCAAATATATCGGCCTGCATTTGCAGCCAGACCGGATTTTGAGCGCCGCCGCCGATGGAAACGATCGTATCGACCGTCTTGCCGGCTTGGCGGAACAGATCGACGGATTCATTGAGCGAGAACGTGATGCCTTCCATTACCGCCCGGGCAAAATGAACCCGTTCGTGCGAGCCGTCAATGCCGATAAAGCTCCCGCGGATGACCGCGTCGGCATGCGGCGTCCGTTCGCCAACGATATACGGCGTGAACAGCAGGCCGTTCGCGCCTGGACGAACATCCCCAACGCCGGCAAGCAGATCATCGAACGACTCGCCCTTGGCAAACGTGTTCTTGAACCAGCTGAGACTGTAGCCGGCCGCCAAAGTGACGCCCATAGCATAGAAGGCGTCCTCCTTGCCGTGGTTGAAGAAGTGCACCTTCCCCGCATAGTCGCTGCCGCTTCCCTGCTCATAGGAGAGAATAACGCCCGACGTGCCGATGCTGCACATCGTCAGGCCGTCCTTCAGTATTCCGGCGCCGATCGCGCCGCACGCATTGTCCGCACCGCCTGCGAATACTTTTGTCGACGGCGACAGGCCTGTTCGTATCGCTTGCTCCGGCAGCAGTGTGCCTACTTGGCCGTGCGATTCGATAAGCGGCGGACAGAATGATTCAGGCAGTCCGAAGGAGGCAAGAACGTTGCCGCTCCACGATTTGGCCGCAACGTCCAGCAGCAGCGTGCCTGCAGCGTCGGAATAATCCATATGCAGCGCGCCGGTCAGCCGGTAGCGCACATAATCCTTCGGCAGCAGGAACAGCTCCGCTTGCGCGAAGAGCTCCGGTTCATTCTTGCGTACCCATAGAATCTTCGGAAGCGTGAAGCCTTCGAGCGCCGGATTGCGGGTGATGCTCAGAAGTCCTGCGCCGAGCGTCTGCTCGATCTCGCGGCATTCCGCCGTTGTACGCGTATCGTTCCATAGGATCGCGCTGCGCACCGGGTTTCCTGCCGAGTCGAGCAGTACAAGACCGTGCATCTGGCCGGAGAAGCTGATGCCTTCGATCGCATCGGCGGCTGCTCCGGATGACTGCACGAGCTCGCGAACCGCTTCCAGCGTTCCTTCAACCCAGTCGTCCGGACGCTGCTCGCTCCAGCCCGTATGCTCGTGAAAGAGCGGGTAGCTGCGCGTCGCTTCCGCGAGAACCGCGCCGCTCCTGTCGAGGAGCAGCGCCTTCACCGCGCTTGTTCCAAGGTCGATCCCAATGACATAAGACATTTGAAAACGGACCTCCTTTTTATACGCTGAAAATAACTTCGCTGAGCAGCAATTTGATGCGCTCTTGACGGCCGGATTCGTTTTTGATCGGGTTGTTCTGCAGGGCGTACTGCTCCAAGGATTGCAGCGTCGCTTTGCCGGAAACGATCTCCGCGCCGATGCCGTCCCGGAAGCTGCGGTAGCGGTTGTCCACAATGTTGTCAAGAACCTTGTCTTCGATCAGCTTGGCAGCCGCTTTAAGTCCCCATGCATAGCTGTCCATACCAGCGATGTGCGCGAGGAAGAGGTCCTCGTCCTCGAACGAACCGCGGCGCACCTTCGCGTCGAAGTTGACGCCGCCTTTGCCGATTCCGCCGGCTTTCAGCACTTCGTACATCGTCAGCGTCGTTGCGTACAGGTCGGTCGGGAATTCGTCGGTATCCCATCCGAGCAGCAGATCGCCTTGGTTCGCATCAAGCGATCCGAGCATGCCGTTGATTGCAGCAACGCGGATTTCGTGCTCAAACGTATGGCCTGCCAGCGTCGCATGGTTGGCTTCGAGGTTCAGCTTGAAGTACTCTTTCAAGTCGTATTTTTGCAGGAATGCAATGGTGGTTGCAGCGTCAAAATCATACTGATGCTTCGACGGCTCCTTCGGCTTCGGCTCGATTAGGAATTGAGCGCCGAATCCGATTTCCTTCGAATAAGCGATCGCCATATGGAACAGGCGTGCCAGGTTGTCGAGCTCAAGCGCCATATCCGTGTTAAGCAGCGTTTCGTAGCCTTCGCGGCCGCCCCAGAACACGTAGTTCTCAGCGCCGAGGCGTTTGCCGATTTCAAGGCTTTTCTTCAGCTGCGCGCCGGCGTAAGCATAGACTTCCGCATTGGACGTCGTGCCTGCGCCGTGAACGAAACGCGGGTTCGTGAACATATTGGCTGTGTTCCACAGCAGCTTCGCGCCCGATGACTTCATGTTGGATTCCAGCATATCGACGATAATATCAAGGTTCTTGTTCGTTTGCTGCAGCGTCTCGCCTTCAGGGGCGATATCGCGGTCATGGAAGCAGTAGTAAGGAATGCCGATCTTCTCGAGGAATTCAAAATTCGCTTCGACACGGGCTTTAGCCTGATCCATTGCGTCCGGGCGGTCCCATGCGCGGACAGCTGTTCCAACGCCGAACGGATCCGAGCCGGAGCCTGTAAATGTATGCCAGTATGCGACAGCGAAACGAAGATGCTCCTCCATCGTTTTGCCGAGTACGGTCTCTTTTGGGTTATAATGCTTGAATGCAAGCGGATTGTCCGAGCCTTTTCCTTCGTAGGCGATTTTGCCGACATTTTTAAAATAAGTCATTTAATAAACGGCCTCCTTGAATGGAATGGAATGGTAAAAATGATGATATCGACGCATAAATGTAAACGTTTCCTTGCAGCGCCCTGCAACAAGCATAGCATAAAATAACTTTGTTTGTCTATTAAACAAACTAAGGGTTATTGAGGGTGCCGGTGAAAAATTTACAAGACGGGCTGCTTCATCCGATGGGAGACAAGCAGGGCTCGTTCAATCGATTTATTAACATTACTGCATTTGTCCAAGCACCTCTTGGCCTGTCTACATAACATAACTAGTGACATAGGGAGACTGAACTGTCGATGGCACGTTTACTAGACGCCAGAACTTCGCAAAATGCAAGTTTCAGCTCTTCGATTTCGGATACTTTTGGAATGGATCCGGAACTTTTCGCTCAAGTAGGTCTTGACTGCATCAACCCCGTTGGAATCATTCGCGTCCAATTCACGGCGACTGCAACGATTAATATTTCGGCGGCATCGGATGCAGTTGTGGAAATATTTGTTGTACGTGGAACGCGGTCAACAGATCCGCAGGTTTATAACGCAATCTTTAGTGAGGGGGACAATCCGGGGCCCCTCATGCGCGTTTTTACCGTTACGGGATCGGATTATAATGTACCTCCGCCTCCGTCCAATCTACTCGTCTATACCGCGTTTATCCGTGGTATTGCTAATCTTGGTTCGACCCTGACCCGGGTCGGCCCGGAGAGCTTCAATGCTGTTGCTTATTGCGATGATTGATATAAAATTTCCTATAGCTGATTGGACAAGAAACTATTTTATAATATCGGATACTGTAAAGTTATCCCATAAATGAACAGCTGCTGAAACAGCAGCTTTTATTTATTATGGGATAATTTTATTGTGGTTGGTCACACGCTATCTGAAAGGGACCATAATGCTTTGCTGCGTTTGATCTTGCACTTTCACCATCGTGTTTGTTTGTCCATTAAACAAACTAAGTAAATGTGGTAAACTAGTTTTGAGGTAAAGCATGTTACAATGTGAACTGGCGATTAACCCGCCGGCCTTCCGACAAACGAAACGATAGGACGTTCTTGGTCCAATTGATATATGTAAGCTCGAAACCATCATGACAGGAGCCACCAAACCTATGAGGCCGACCGGCGATCTCACTATGATTAAAAAAATAAATACTGCCATTGTGCTGGAGTCGGTGCTGAAGTCGGCTCCGCTATCCCGGGCGCAAATATCCGAATTCACCGGACTGAACAAAGCGACGGTGTCGAGTCTGGTTCAGGATCTGATCGACAGCCATCTGGTTATCGAGATCGGCCCGGGCGAATCCAGCGGCGGCCGCAAGCCGGTAATGCTGCTGTTCAACCGCAGTTCCGGATATGCGATCGGCATTGATCTCGGCGTTAACTACATCCGGGGAGTTCTGACGGATCTGGAAGGGACCGTCGTTACCAGCCGTGAGCTCACTCTTAAGGCCCAAGCGGCCCAGGATGTTCTGCCTATATTAACCGAATGTATAGAAACATTAATCGCGGCGATGCCGGATAGTCCTTACGGGCTGGTTGGAATCGGCATCGGCGTGCCGGGCATCGTAAATGACCGGGGGGATGTATTGTTCGCACCCAATCTGGGTTGGACTCAGGTACCGCTGGAATCCATGATCGAGGAACGCTTCAGCGTGCCGGTAACCATCGACAACGAAGCAAATGCAGGCGCACAGGGGGAGCAGAAATACGGAGCCGGGCGCGGCATTCCACATCAAATCTACGTGAGCGTCGGCATTGGGATCGGGACGGGTATTATTTTGGGTAAAGAGTTGTATAAAGGGGCCTCCGGGTTCTCCGGCGAGCTGGGTCATCTTTCTATCGAGATGAACGGAAAGCCATGCCGCTGCGGCAATCTGGGCTGCTGGGAGCTGTACGCTTCGGAGAACGCGCTGCTCGAAGCGGCCGCTCCGCTTGGATTTGCCGATCTGGAATCGCTGCTAGCGGCCGCAGAGGCTGGCGATCAACGAATCATCGCGTTATTCCGGCAGATCGGAGAATGCCTTGGCGCGGGAATCGCCAATATCGTCAACGTTTTCAACCCCGACGTTGTCATTATCGGGAACCGGATGAGCCGCGCGGAAGCCTGGATCGGCGCTGCCGTCCGCGAAGCGGTCGACCGCCGCACACTCTCTTACCACCGCGAGCGGCTGCGCATTCTGTTTGCGGAGCTGAGCGAGCAATCCGCCGTTCGCGGAGCGGCTTATTACGCTATCAGCCGCTTCTTTACCAAGATCAAAGGCGGGGCGTGACATAAATAAGGACAACTTGAAGAAATCCAAGTTGTCCCAACTAACAATGGACATAGGAACATACGTTCCTGTATAATCAAAGTGCGATAGAATGGCTTGCGAGGGCGGTTGGCTAGTCTCCCGGAAGGGAGGTGATGCTGTGGAGGTACAAGACGCGTTGACGTTAATGTTCATGTTCGGCATGTTCATTCTCGCTTTGCTTACTTACCTCAAGAAAAAATAGACCGCCCTCGCCAAAGGTACCGGTCTATTTCCTGATCATTACCCTTTTTCCAGCCTCCGCTCTTAAAAGCGGCTACTCGCGCAAGGAGTCGGTTGCAGCCGGCTCCTTTTGCATTTTGTGTTTTTCTTTCCTCCAATATACCACACCGCGATTTATTATGAAATATTGTGGAAGCAAGCTTCCCGGTAATCCCTTTATTTTGTTTTCTTCGCTGCATCAAGGAGCGCTTGACCATCCTTCTGAATCGTTTTGATTATCTCATCAACCGATTTCTCTCCCTTGATGGCAGCGGCCATTTCCTTATTCACCAACTCTTCGAACAAAAGATAGAACTTCCTTCCATCGTAAACAGTCTCAATTTCCGGTTCAGCCGTTGAGTAAACAGGCTTTAGCTGAAAAAGGCGTCCAATTATAGGATCCTGCACATAGTTAAGGTACGACTTCCGGGTTGGAAAGCCTGAACTTGCCGTGTCCGAACTCAATTTCGATTGGATTTTTGCCATATGATCACTGGTCATGAAACGAATCACATCCCAAGCCGTCTCCGCATTCTTCGCCTCCGCACCGATCGCCATTATATTAAAAATATAAATGTTGCTGCTGCTCAGACGGTCCTTCGAACTGACGGGTGGTTCGACGTACCCGGTTTTGAACTTCTCTGTGTTATACGAAATGCCATAATAACCGATACTCATGGCTGCTTTCCCCTGTTCGAACAGATTCGCTTGTTCAGTGGCTTCCTTATCGAACGTCAATACCCCGTTAATCATTTTCCCTTTAACTTCCTTCGTGGATAAAGTTCCCGATTCGTATAGATTGATTACCGTTTCAATAATATGGCGCCAGAGCGGAGTATCCATGCTGACCTTGCCGCGGGAAAAAGTCACATCCCGGATGCCTTCACTCATGGCAAATTGTGAGAGAACATTATAGGGCAGATTGGAAAAGGGTTGATGCATGCCGACTATGCCGTCCTTGCTGCCACCGCCCGAAGTAAACCGGCTGGCCAGCTCTATCACTTCCTCAAGCGTCATTCCGTCGTGAGGGAGTTCAATTCCATACTTCTTGAATAAAGTCTCATTATAATAGAGAACGCTGGACTGGAAGAACGGTGCAATGCCGCTAAGCCTTCCTCCGCTTGCCTGCTTCACCCATTCTATCATGCCCGGATAGAAGTCATCCTCTGTCATACCGCTTTCCGCAAGCCGGACGGACAAATCCGCCACAAGACCCTTTTCAGCAAGCTGTACATATCGGTAAGAAGACGTGAGTATTAGGTCCGGCTTTTCCGTTTCGATTTTTTTCATAAATTCTTGAATGCTTAACCTCGGCTTATAGTCCTCCTCTAATTCAATAAGTTCAACTTTCAGCCCGGGAAATGCCGCTTCGACATAGTCCCGGTATTTATAGTCATATTCCCCTTTTGAGTCAACGGCAATTCTAAGAACCTTATCCCCTTGTGATGGTTCCTCATTTGGGGAACACCCTGCAGTAACAACAAACAGAAGAACCAAAGAAATGAATAAAAATGCTATTTTTGTGCAATCTCTCATTGTTTCTTCTCCTCATTATTTATCTTAAGGAGTGATGCATCAAGTCCAGCCTGTATCTTCTCCAGTGCTTGATCGACCGTCTCCGAGCCTTTGATAACCGCCTTCATATGCTCACCGCTAAGCTGCATGAACTGCTGATAGGCTTCCTGGTAACGTTTATCTTCCTGTTTTTTTATATTTGCTATGACCTGCTGAGGGTCAACCTCCATTTTATAAAATGCTCCCCACTTCTCTGAAGGCTCCGATTTCATCGCACCGGCTCGGGATAATATCATTTTCGAATTCATCTGCCCTTGGTCAAATCGAGACGCTGTCTCCGGACCTGCAATAAACCGCAGCAATTCCCAAGCCGCCTCGGTGTCGGATGTTTGAGCATTAATGGCATAAACAAACATGGTATTCAAATAATCCGCTTGGTTCGTAGCCGCCGGATCGATGCGGTAAGGTAATGTCATCCAATTCATTTGTTTTTTTGTCGTTTTTTCATAGTCAAGAAGACTGCCGTAATAGTTATTGTCTTCAATAATCATGGCTGCTTTACCTGAAGCGAACAGATCGGATTTAAATATGTCGGTCATTAAAATACTGCCCTTGCTCCAATCAAGCGGTGGTGATTGCCCAATCCATCCCTTTTTATTGCCGTCCGCAACTTCCTGCCACACCCGCTTCCAGCCGTCGGTTTGAACCGTAGCTTTAACGCCTTCCCTCGTCAAGGACACAGCTTGCATACCAGTCGATTGGCCGATTAAAGCCGCTAGTTGGGACGGATTATCCCTCCTATAAGAGGTAAGCCCATACACGCCTGTTCCTTCGAAGCGGGCGGCCGTCTTTAATATTTCATCAAGAGTTGCACCTTCTTCGGGTATGGGTATCTTATGTTTCTCAAACAAATCCTCATTAACGTAAAGAACGGTGGAATTAAACTGATTAGTCAGACCATATAACTCTCCTCCGCCTGCTGAACGAAGCAGATCAACAAGGGGTTGGTGAAGCTCCCCCAAGTCAAAATTATTTTTCTTGATTAGCGGGTCGAGCGGCTTTAGCTTTCCTTCTGCTGCTAACCTCATATACATCCCCAAAGGAAGCATAAGAAGATCGGGTTTCCCCTTATCGATCGCCTCAAGAAACTTATCCGGTGTGTAAGCTGTTTCTGGTGAGATCATGAATGTATTAATCGTGACAGACGGATGCCGAATGATAAACGGTTTCTTAATTTGATTAAAATCACCAATAGTCAATAGTTGGACGTTTAGTGTTGCTTCCTTATCCGCCAACGGGTCATTAAAAATAGCAGCGAGATTGTCTTCCTTCTTCTTGGGCTGAAGCAATTCCTTCAAATCAACCCGGAACCACCAGCCGCAGCCGAGCAAAATCACAACGCTCAATAGCGCTGCGACAGCCCGGAACGTCGCTGTTCTATTTGTTTGTTTCATTCGAATACGTTCCCTCACTTTGCGTTCAAGGTCTGAGGTGAACCCGTTCTTGATCGGGGGTCTTCCGGCCAGCCGGCGCTCCCATTCGTTTACCGGATCATTCATGTCCACTTTTCCTCCCCGGTTATCCGCGCATCCTCGGACAGATTGCGATTTACCGCTGCTCTTGCACGGTGAAGCCGCGATTTTACCGTACCGATCGATACCCCAAGCATGTCCGCTATCTCTTTCATCGCAAGGCCGTGATGACTGCTCAGCAGCAGAACCTCCCGCAGCTTCCGCGGCAGCTTCAAGACGACCGCCCACACCTGCTCGGTCATGAGCTTATCGATCGTCTCGCGCTCCGCAGAAGGGTGAGACTGCGTTTCTTGTCGGCTTACAGGCATCAGCGTAACACGGCGGATCCAGGCAGACCGCAGCACGTCGCGCGCCGTGTTGCGGGTGATGGCCAGCAGCCATGTTTTGACAGACGATTGCCCCCGGAAATCGTATAAGTGTTCGAACACCTTGACGAATACATCCTGGGTAATATCGTCGGCCAGCTCTCTCCGATGAGTCATGAAGAAGGCGAAATTCCAAACGTCTTTGCCGTAAGCGTGCATGAGCTCATCCAGCACGGCATGACGGTCCAAGCCGTCTGTTACATGTTTCAAGTAATCGAACTGCAAAAGGTTCACCTCGCAAAAGTAGACGAATAAGCATGAAAAAGGTTCCCTAACTTATTTTCCACGATTATATAATGAATCTGGTGAGTCATGGGAAAGAATGAACAAATTTATTTAAAAATCAAAAAGCCCCGTATCACTCGGCATTATGCCGGTATACGAGGCTTGAATGTATACATTTTGTATAGACATGTAATAAATTCCCACATAGATTACAATATGTATAATCACAATGTGGAGGTAAGCTTGGGAAAACGGATTGCCGTACGTTCTCATTAAAGTGGAACTCGAGTATCACGGACCGCCAATTACGTCAGAGAAAAGATAACGGCTTCGGGATAATCTCCTCTTCATCTGACGCAATTGCCTGAGCTTGCTGCTCATATCCGTTTACTCATGAATTCTTTACCCATTCCACTTAATGGGCGCCCATTCCCGAAGGCGACGGCTGCTGCGCCGCGGCCTCGGGCGCCTTGTGCTTGAAGATCGGAACCACCATCAACATGCCGGCAAACATCAATGCACCGGATACGGCGTAGATCGTTACAAGCGGCATCACTTTCATCAGAGGACCGGCTGCTGCCATCATGATCACCATCGCGCCGACAAACATCGGACTGAGCACTCCGTTCACCCGTCCTACATAGGCTTGATCCGACCAGCTGAGCATCATCGTGCTGATGGCGATCTGGATGATCGGAAAGGATAAACCATTCACAAATTGCATAACCAGCGTTAATGGAACGCTTTGCGAATAACCGATTGCGACTGTGCATAACGCGCTGCAAAGCATTCCGGCGGCCAGCATTTTTTGCGGAGAAACCTTCTTCGAGATTGCCATTGATGCCGCGCCGCCTACAAGCATTGCAGCGCCGTTCACCATCATGATGAATTGGAGAAACTCCTTCGGCTTGCCAAGCCGCTCCGTAACAATGAACAATCCGAGCGTTTGGGCGATGCCGACGGCCAAGCCTGCCAGTGCAAAAACGCCGCAAAGCGTGCGCAGCACCGGATTGCGCAGGACGTACTGCAAACCCTCTTTCATTTCACGGACGATGTGCTTCTCGACCTGTTCATCCCGATTCACCGGAGCATCGTCAGGCAGCCGGAAGAGAACAAGCGCAGATAACAGAAAAGCTACGCCCATGACAGCGATCGAAGGTAAGATATCGAAATTCTGGTAAACAATAACGCCGAGCGACGGCCCGACAACCATAAAGACTGCAATAAGTGACTGGAAAATCGCCATCGCACTCTGCAGCTGCTCAGGCGCAATATTCTGCTTGAAGAGCTTCATAACAGAAGGCTGGGAGAACTGGGATAATATCGCCGATACGAAGGTTGCCAAATATACGGCCTCCCACGCCGCAAAGGTAATGGTCAGCAGCACAACGAAGACGGATACGGCCGACAGGAAATCGCACCAAATCATTGTCCGCTTCGGACGCCAACGGTCGGCGAATGTACCGCCTATAAACGAGAAAACGAAGATCGGCGCAAATTCGGCTACAGATATGAGAGAAACAGCGATAGGATCATTTCCCGTTTTGTCGGTCACATATAAGAGAATGGCAAAGTTGCGTACCCAAATTCCGATTTGCAGGAGTATGTTGGATAATAACACCGTTTGAAAAAAACGGTTGCGCAGCACATGGCCGCTGGAAGCGGCAGCTGCGGTATTTGTGGACATTTCCGGCACCCCTCATTGTAAAATATTCAACCCTCAAGGGCTGCTGCAGCCTGCATGCTTACAGCTTCGGAGGCTTGTTGTAGCCTGCAGGCTCGTATGGCCGAAGCTTCTCCAACCATTTTATTTCCATTTTTTTAAGATTATCCCTATAAGATAATATCACACTACTGCGCAGTCCGCCCTCATTCTGAAGCCCGATATCTTTGTAATCCTTGCGGACTTCATCGCCCAGCTTCAATGTCTCAAGAATTTCAAATTCAAACTGTGCTTCGCCGTCGCGTTTCCAGTCCGCTTGCAGCGCGGAGTTGCGGTGCGAGCCTAAGTTCAGCATGAACCGCTCACGTTTCTCCGCGGAATCGAGCGTTGACGAGTAAGCGATATAGCGTTTGCCGCTGAGCCGGTTCGTGATTGCAAACACACCCATTTCGCGCTTCTGCATCGCGTATTCATTTTGCAATTCTTTTCTTCTGTCCATCTGAAACATTCCTCCTCTAATGCTGCCAAGCTCTAAACGTTAAGCCAATAGACGCTGCCGTCGCTTTCCCGGTTTAAGAAACCGTAATCTATCAGATACCGCCGGAGGGTGACATATTCATCCGTCATAAACCGCTGCAGAATCTCGTTGACCTCACGTTCCTTATATTTGCGGCCTTTCTTGAAGCTCTTCGCAATATGCCTGAGAAGCGCCAGTTTTCTCTTTTCCTTGCGGGGAAATCCGGTAAGCGGCCCCTCCGGTCCCTGAGGCATATATTTGGACAGCAAAGCGCTGTACTCGTCCTGAGTAAGTGCATATCTCTCATCTACCTGAGGCGCAATCCGGTGAATCGGCACAAATCTGGCACCGCTCGGAAGAGCGCCGTCCATCATCTCCATTATCGCAAGGAATAGTTTGGCCTGCTTCGCTTTCTCCTTCAGCGCGAAACGATGATTGCGGATCGTCGAAGCGCTGCCTGCTCCTGTGAGCTTCACAATATCCGTATCGCTCATGCCCAATGCGAAGGCGCTGATGAGCTGCTTCTGCAGGTCGGTTAGACCGGCTGCCTTCTTGTCTAGCCCCAGCAAATACTCCAGCATGGAACCGTGAGCATGCTCCACATGATAACGGATATATTTGCGGGCTTCGAAATAACGTTTTTCAAACGGGTAAACTTCTCCATCCTCAAACTTATCTCCGCATACGAGACAGTAATAGCTCTCGGTCGCAGCATCGTAAACAAACCCCTGCTTCAAATCAGCCAGTGATGCGCTGTAAAAGTATTCGGAAACATCCATAAACAAACAACTCCATATCACGTTTATTAATTTAATAGACATAATACCATTTTGTTTGTTTAATTTCAAATATATTTCTGAAAAACAAAGCCTCTGTCCATTTCGGACAGAGGCATAATATTCACTGTACCTTCATTTCATCTGTGTGATGGCATAAGAGATATTTCGAATGAGCAGCTCAGCGAAGGCGGCTTCGATTTTTTTGCCGGACTGGGCTTTCACGAAATTTTGCATCAGCTGCATTTGGATGACTTTGGCATTGTGCAGAGCAATTTTTTGCGCAATCCGGGCCTGGTTCATTAGAACATTAATCGTGCCTGCGTGGCTAATTTTGCCGGCATTAATTCCGGCAAGGACGAGCTCATCCAGATGGTGGAGGTCCATTATCACGTGAAGCGGTATGGACTTGGTCGCCTCGTTCCCTACTTTATCGAACGCCTTGACCTCTACCGTGTAATCGCCGGGCTCAAGCGTGAGCGGTGCGATCTCAGTCGCCGGATTGACAGGCTTTCCGTCAAGCATAACTGTGAGCTGCCCCAGTCCGCTTCCCGCATCGGCAGCCTCAATATTCAGCTGCAGCTTATCGTAGGTGTAGATGCTCCACTCTTCCGGAGCGTTGATGACAGGAGCTGCAACGTCGCTGCTGATTCGGCCTTCCGCTGCCGCATAATGAACCGGACTCGTAAGGCTCTTGATGTAGTCAACGGAAGCTGTAATATCCTCAGGACCTTGCGTTACGTTCCGGCCATACTGCCCGAGGAGTTTATATTTAGACGTCGTCTGGCTGTACATGAAGTTATTCACCGTCAGCGTATAGACTGCGGCAGGATTGATCGGCTCACCGTTATCCAGCGTCAGCCGTTCGACTTTGTTTGTCGACGTATTCCAAGTGTACCTCGCTCCTGCAATAAAAGAATCCGGGCCATATTGCGGGCTGATCATCGCGTTCAAGATATCGACGAACTGTGCGCCGGTGACCTCAATTCTAACAAGGGTGTTGCCAAACGGCTGAATATTGAACATCTCGCCCCAAGTAATTGGTCCTACATCCAGGTCATCCCGGACACCGCCGCCGTTCATCAAGGCAAAATCGCTGTTCATCCCAGCTCTCATGCCGTCTGCGATCAGATTGCCGAGACCATTGTCGCCAAATATGTCTTTGGTCGGATAACTATTGCTGAGCGCAAGGTCGTTTGTTCCGATCACTTCATTCACTTTCGGAGCGACAACGTCTTTATAATGCTGAATAATGGCCGCTACGGCCGGGTCCGGCGTAATCTCGGATTGGATGACGTCCACGATCTCGGCTGATTTGCCGATGATATCGCGCGTGACCGGATCAATGTCCAAATCGACATCGGAGAAGGCCTTGCCGTATTCCCAGGACTGAACGATCAGCTTGTTGTCCACAACAGCATTGACCTTTACGTGGTTGTGACCTGCATAAATAACGTCAACCGCGTCGCTCACCTTCATCGCAAGATCGGCAATATCGCCTTTGGCGGATATTCCGTCCTGTTCACCCGGTACATGGGCAAGCACGACAATCGCTTCGACACCCTGCGCCTGCAGCTCGGGCACATATTTATTCACCGCCTCCGCCTCGTCCGTGAACCGGATATCGGCGATGCCCTCAGGCATAACGATGGACGGCGTTTCCGTAGTTACGACTCCGATAAAACCGATTTTGACGCCGCCTACTTCCTTCAACGCATAAGGCGGAAGAACAAGCTGTCCGTTCGACTTGAATTCCACATTGGCCAGCACCACCGGGAAATTCATTCCATCGTAGCCCGGCGTTCCGTTAGGATGCTGTCCTCCATGGACGAGACGAAGCATCTCCGCCGTACCTTCGTCGAATTCATGATTGCCGGGAACGCCAACATCGAAGCCGATCGATTCCATGATATCAACCGTCGGTTCATCCTGCAGCAGTGCCGATACAGGTGAGCTTGCGCCGACCATGTCGCCTGCGTGGATGATCAATGTGTTCGGGTTGCCCGCTTCCCGCTGCCGCAAATAAGCGGCGAGGTAATCGGCGCGGCCGTAATTGACGCCCGGCTTGCCGGAGACTGTGCCTGTCACGTCAATCTTGCCGTGAAAGTCGTTCACGCCAAGAAGCTGAACATGAATCGGTTCCTTAGAGCCCGGTTGTTCGGGGGCATAGCCGTTAGCCTGGGCTTCCTGCTCGGAGGCAAAGAAGATGCGCGACTCCACTGGAACTTTCCCCCAGTCTTCCGGTGCGACATAACGTTTGGTCGCGTAATTGCCGACATAACGGAGCAAACCCTTCCCCTGCTCCCTCGCGCGGAATACAAATGGCAGCTCAAGCAGCGGGTTCGAGGCACTCCATATGCCAAGCCCTGCGGACTTAGCTTCCTTAACGGCTTGCGAGAACAGCTCGAAATCGTCACTGATTGGCCATATGAAGTAGGTGACGGCGAACCCGTCGCGAACCATTTGCAGATTCACATTCATCCCGTCCGATTTGCGGATGACCTGCGCCAGCAAGCGGCCATAATCGTCGGTCGCCTCTTGCCCTACTTTCAGCGTTACCTGGTCGCCTGGGCGAAGCAGCGTATTGAGGTGCGCCTTAGCCGCATTTCCGTGATCCAGCTGGTTCTGATCCAGCTCGTTATGCACGGTATGATACGTCTCCGGTGTGTCCACATTGAGAAAACGGACCTTCGTTACCCCGAGCACCGGAGTTTGCAAATGAATCGTGTCTCCGTCAACGACGCTCTCCACGACCGAATCGTACTCTCCGGCAGCGGATGGAGCCGGAGGCTGAGGATCAAGCATAACGAGATCCGACGCTTTGCGCGGAATAAGCTGGTAGCTGTCGTATTGGCTGACGATCGCGGTAATTTCGTACCATTTGCCGGGCTGTATATCCGAGACCGGAATTGATCCTTCCATGACGCGCAGCGTCGTACCTTTAAAATCGCTGTCGATCAGAGAGATATTGTAGCCGCCGCCTGCCGGGCTCCCTGGAACCTGCTGAATGAAGCCCTTCAGCTTAACCAAACGCCCTTCAAGCGCTTCGCTGAGCGTTCCAATGGAAGCTGCCTCCGGAGCAGGGAGCGGCTTGCCAGACTCAAGCACCTCTATGCCGCTGACTGCCGCAGGCATAATTTCCGTCAAGCCTTTATATTCGGCAATCTTACCCGTAAGGCGAACGAGGTCGCCTTCATGCAGATCGAACGGGTCAACCTGGAACACATTGATTCCGCCTGTCGCATCCTGAATATAGGTCGACAGCTTACCTCCGCCGATTGCGGCGTTGTCGGCCGTAACGACGCCTTCCACTATGACGGTTTGACCGATTCGCGCTTTAGCCTCGGCAATCGTCAACAGCTCAGGTTCATTCGGGTTCGGATCCGATGGCGCTGCCGTCTCGAACGCTGTCGGACTCTTGATGCCCGGAACCGTGTAATACGCGGATAGCGTGCCGGTTACCCGGATCTTGCTGCCGATAAGCTGAGGGTTCGTTTGCAGCCCATACTCGGCCCTGAACGACGCGGGAATTTGAACCGGCAGCATGTGCGCTGTATCCCGCTCACCGGGAGCATCCGCCAGCGCGAGGTTATAATCGTTACCGAATGGGGCTTCGAAATCGTACGCATTCGTTCCTGTCGTATGCGCCACTACATACCCCTCAACCGTTGCGGTACCGCTGTTATTTGCGATCGCCGCACCGACCGTGATTCTACCGTCTTCCGCATATACCGGTGTCAAGAGAGAACCAAATACGGTTGTGAACAAGAGTGCATAAGCGAGAAAAGCCAATCCGACTTTTGCAAAACGAGATTTCAAAATGTTTCCTCCTCTATCAATAAGATACATTGCTAGGATAGAGGAATATTATTAAACGGCTTCCTGATTTATGTAAATAATTTGTAAGCCGCGGCAAATAAAAAAATGGCGATGATCCAAACTTTAAGCTGCCTCAGCTGCTTTAAAGATTCGATCATCGCCATTTTTCAGATACGCGTACTTTCTTTTATCCTGTTTAATCTTCGTTACGGGTTTGACGCCATTCCAGCTGCCCCGATGCATTCTTGGGTCCAAAGCACCCTGCTGCAGCCGTTTTTCCAGTTTTCTGCGGGCTTTCGTTTTAGCCATTCTTCATGCACACTCCTTGATTAATATGATAATTTGAATCTTCGTTCTATCTATAGAATACGCCACAATGCACCGTTTGTTCAAGGTCCGTGAATTGAATCTCCTTAAAATGGTTTAAAAATATAAATATGTGACCGAGAGGGGGGATGAGGGCATTTATACGCTTGGCGGCTGGCGGTTGAAGCAATTGAGAGGGGCAAAGAGGGAGAAAGCCGAAGCACCGGTTAACTGTATTCTTCAATTTGTTTATGAAGCGGTATAACTCTATAATTATAATTAATCGTTATTAATAGGAGGAAGCCGAGTGACTGATAAACAACAGCGTTTGTTCATATTTGCGGGCTCGTACGCGGAGCCGGAGGAAAATGGGGTGCATGTTTACGCCTTCGATGAGAACACGGGAGAATTAACACTTACGGATCAATTTGCCGGCCTTAAAAACCCGACCTTTCTTAATGTGGATGACCGCAATCTTAAGCTGTATGCGATATCGGAAGGCGCCAACTCAGAGGGCAAGAAAATCGGACAAGCCGCCGCTTTCGCTATCGATCCTGCCGCAGGGACTCTTCGTTTTCTGAGCAGAGCCGACACCGTGGCTGCGCCGACCTGCCATATACAACGGGATTCGGACAGCCGCTTCCTGATCGTTGCAAGCTATCATGGCGGTATGGCCGGCCTGGTCACCCTGATGGATGATGGCCGGATCGGCAAGCTTCTGGACACCGAGCAGTACGAAGGACATGGCGCCAACCCCGAGCGTCAGGACCGTCCGCATCCGCACTCGTCATTCTTCAGTCCGGACGGCAAATACCTATTCATCCAGGATTTGGGACTGGACCGGATTAATACCTATACGATCGATGCGGCCGCCGGAAAGCTCAGTCCTCACGGAAGTATAAGCACTCATCCGGGAGCGGGACCGAGGCATCTGGTTTTTCGCCCGGACGGCTTATTCTCTTACGTCATCAACGAAATTGACTCGACCGTGACGGCTTTCGCCTACGATGCCGATTCAGGGCAATTGACCAGCCTCGAGACGGTCTCCACGCTCCCTGAGGGCTTCGATGGAGAAAATACGTGTGCGGAGATAACGGTTTCCAGGGACGGCAAATTTCTATACGGTTCCAATCGCGGGCACGACAGCATCGTTATCTATTCAATTGATCCCGCATCCGGCAAGCTTACGCTTGTTGACCACGTTTCTGTTCAGGGCGCGCATCCGAGGCATTTCGCTCTCACGCCGGCCGGTAATTACCTTATTGCCGCTAACCGGGACACGAACAATATCGTGACGTTTCGGGTCCATAAAAATACAGGAATGTTAGAATATACAGGCAAGAGCATAACGGTGTCCAAGCCGGTATGCGTACAACCGTTGTATTTATAGAATAGTTAAATTCACGGCGATAACCGGAGCCTCGGAAATCATGGATCTTGGTTATCGTCTTTTTTATATCCATTGGACAAGAAAATGACCTTTACCGCACAAAAAAGACGATTGCAGATTTCACAATCGTCCGTTCTATCAGGCTGACTATAAATTATTGCTGGCGTTCTTTGTAAGTCCAATCAACTTTTTTACTTTTTGAATGTAACCCGTGGCAACCGTTGCAAATTTCGACCGTTTTTCAACCGTCTTGTCAAAATATACAACGCCGTAATCGGAATCGAAATACGTGACATTGTCCATTTTAACGACGACTGAACGATCAAGCTTCTCGAAGCCTGCGTCCGGAGTCAAAAGCCTGAGCAATTCATCAAAGTTGTTAATTTGATAGAAGGTTTCAGTCTTTGTATGAAATGCAATTCGCTTCCCATCCATAGAAGAATAGCATATATCTTCGATATTCAACCAATATATGCTTTTATCGCTTCTTAAGACAGGGATGTGCTTATGCTCCATCACATAACAACCTTTATCGCTTCTTTAATAAACCTTCGGGAGCTGTAGGCCGATGAGACCACCATGGGGAAGCAACACAGACCGAGCTGAAAGCAACCAGAAACAAGGCTCCCGATACAACCATGACGAACAGTTGTTTTATCTTCATTTTTTCACCCCCTTTAATTTAACAAGTAAGATAGATTGTGTAAAGAGAATTTTTGCCAATAAGGAGGAAACAAGGAAAAAATTAGAGATAACGATCAGAATCGATATCACTTTTAACAACGGAAAATATTTCTCGGGAATTCTGGTCTGGTTCTCAATCCCCGATGGCGCCAAGATGGCAGTCAATACCAGACTTGCTGCAGTCAGTATTAAAGTCCAATTTCCGTAAACAGGTATATACGGAAGCGCTATCATTAGGGTAGTTGAGAAGATGATGCATTTCAAGGCGGATTCAAAGTGAAATCCTCCGGAGAAAAATCTGAATATGCCGAATGCTACAAGTGTGTATAAAGTTTCTGTGAAATGCCCCCCCAGCCAGCCGCCAAGGAGTGAGAGACCCGCTACCGAGAAACCATTGAATGACATAATGATTCCATACTTCATTATTTCAACGCTTGTTGTTTTCTCGGGGTTGATCTCTTTTAACGATATTGCAGCCCTTTCAGCGAACGATTCAATCATCATTGGCCCCAACCTTAACTTTTTCTTTTTTGTTTGCCGCATAGATCAATAATGACGTCTCAACGATTAATACAATAATTGCCGATATGAAACTGATCGCACTTCCATGTTCTACCGTGAAATAATACGCGTAATACACAATGCCGACACCAAACAATAAGAATAATAACACCAACAATAACGTAAACAGCTCTTTCTTTTTCATCGACGATATCTCGAGCTCGTCACTGTTGGGGACGAACGAATATCCCCAATTCTTCCGTTTAATATAATAGCTGATCACAATAGCCACAGAGCTCGTTATTAAAGCTACTAAGTACATTTTCATTGTAAAAGGTTCCAGATTATTCACAAAAACGCGGGCCAAAAGCATGATAAAACCCTGCAGCAATCCATAAGCAAAGTAACCGATAAAAGATATAAACACCGAGTATCCCAAGTGAATTTGAAACAACAACCACATTAGAATAACAAGCACTCCGAGTTGAACAAACGGAGATAATGCCGCCAACTGGTCTTCTCTCATCGTAAAAGACAGGTAAGACAATGATACGCATACAAAGATCATATGGTATGCATACCAGCGGTACTTGATTCTGAATAATGTAAATATGAAAATGAGAATCGCTGCGTATTCAATTGAAGAAACGAGCGTGAAGACTATAAATTTCGTAAACTCCATTCTGACAGCTTCCTTTTCAAGGAAAATCAATCTGCTACCTAAAATATACTTAAAATTGATAATTAAGTCACTAGTTATTTTAAAATGAGGCTTCGCGCCGGTCCGGGGGCAGCAGAATCGATAGAAACCCGAGCAGCGGAAGAATGCTAGAGTAAATCATAACGTCGGCAAGTCCCCAAATCTCGGCAGCCTTGCCTAACACAACCGCTCCGAGAGCTCCCATGCCAAATGCCAGGCCGGTAATGAGTCCCGATGCCATTCCAACCTTGCCGGGAATCAGCTCTTGGGCATAGACAACGCTCACAGAGAAGCCGGAGAGCAGAATAAATCCGAGAACGACGGTGATCGGATAAACCCAGAATAGAGGCACGTGCGGAAGCAGGAGCGCGAAAGGCGCTGCCCCGCCGACTGAAAACATAATCATCTTCTTACGGCCGAAGCGGTCTGCCAGAACGCCTCCGAAGAAGGTTCCCAGGACGCCGGCAGCCATAAAGAGAAAGATCGGCACCTGTGCCGCGCGAATGGATAACCCGTAGCTATTTTCCAAATAAAATTGGTAGAAGGTCGATATCCCGCTGAAATACCATGACCGTGCAAACACCAGCAAAATCAGAATCGTTAATGCAAAAACGACGACTGACCGTTCGCGTTTGGCGAGCGCGCTCGAAACCGTATTCGCGGCCCGTTTGACCGGCTTCCCATACAGGGCGAGCTGGTTCCGGTACCAAGGCACGACCCGCAGCAGTACGATTATTGCCGCAGCCGCGAGCAGCGTCCCCCATATTGCGCCCGGCTGTCCGAGGGGCACGAATATGAATATCGTCATGAGGGGAGCAAGCGAGCTGCCTGCATTGCCGCCAACCTGATAGATCGACTGTGCCAGTCCGCGCCTGCCGCCGGCCGCAAAGTAAACGACCCGTGAACCCTCGGGATGAAACACCGCCGAGCCAAGTCCGATGAAGACGACCGCGAGCATGACAGGCCAGAAGCCAGGCGCAAACGCCAGCCCGGCCATGCCGATGAGGCTCATCCCCATACCCACAGGCAGCATCCATGGAGCAGGCCGTTTATCCGAGATATATCCGACAAGCGGC
Source organism: Paenibacillus sp. sptzw28 (assembly GCF_019550795.1). NCBI lineage: Bacteria > Bacillati > Bacillota > Bacilli > Caryophanales > Paenibacillaceae > Paenibacillus > Paenibacillus sp. sptzw28. The sequence goes on along the minus strand of NZ_CP080545.1, from coordinate 1,511,352 downwards.
TGCATCACCGAGGAGGTCATATTGAGAGCAAAAGCGATCCAGCCGATCTGCGCATATGACAGCTCGAGCGATTTCTTCAAAACCGGAAAGAGCGCCGACACAACCGCCTGCATTGTATCATTAAGCAAATGTACCGAGCTGATCGCATATAAAATTGCATAGATCGTTCCGGCTTGAACCGCGGCCGAACGTGCCGTTGCCGTTGTTGCCATATCTTTATCGCCTCTCTTTCATGACACTTGCCAATAAGCTCCTGCCTCAAAAATCTACTGCAACGATAGCATATCATGCCAACGGTGACAACGATTCTTTGGCCGCGCTGCTGCCATTTTCACAGTGTCGCTATATACGGGCGCCGTCAGCCGCTTACGTCGCGACCGCTCCGAACTGGGAACGGTGAAGTCTGGCGTATATGCCGCCGGCCGCAAGCAGCTCATCATGCTTGCCGGACTCGGCGATTCCGTCTTCTGCAACAACGATAATCCGGTCCGCATGGCGGATTGTCGCCAGTCTGTGAGCAATAATCAGCGTAGTCCTGTTGTGTGCAAGCTCGGCCAGCGCCTGCTGGATAATCGACTCCGTCTCCGTATCGAGCGCCGATGTCGCTTCGTCAAGTATGAGAATCGGAGGATTTTTCAAAAACATGCGGGCGATCGCAAGCCTCTGCCGCTGACCGCCCGACAGCTTCAGCCCCCGCTCGCCGATTACGGTATCCAATCCATCCGGAAGTGCGTCGATCATCTCAAGCAGATGCGCTCTGCCCGCCGCATCTCTGATATCTTCCTCGCTTGCGCCGAGCTTGCCGTATGCAATATTGTCGCGAATCGTGCCGGCGAACAGAAATACATCCTGCTGCACAATACCGATTTGAGAGCGAAGCGAGCGCATCGTCATGCTGCGGATATTGCGGCCGTCGATCTCTATATCTCCTCCGTCCACCTCATAGAACCGCGGAATAAGACTGCACAGCGTCGATTTCCCGGCCCCCGAGGGTCCTACCAGAGCGATCGTTTCGCCGGAACGAATGCTGAGGTTGACGCCCGTCAGCACATCAGAATGTCCTTCATAGCTGAATTTTACATCCTTGAACGTAATATCGCCGCGCAGCGGGCTCGCTTCGATTGCTCCAGGCGCATCCTTCACATCAGGCTCCGTATCCAGCAGCTCGCAGAAACGCTTGAAGCCGGCCATCCCTTTGGGATAAGACTCCATAAGCGTATTGATCTTATCGATCGGTTTAAGAAAAATATTCACATACAAAAGAAATGCGACCAGCTGTCCGTTCGTAAGCTGGCCCTGATACGTATACCAAGCGCCGCAAATGAGGACGATCAGAGAGATGAGCCTTGTCAGCATATAGATCGAAGAGGAGCTGTAGGAAATTGCAAGATAAGACTGCAGCTTGGATAATCTGAACCGGTGGTTGTTTTCCCGAAAACGGCGCAGCTCATAGTCTTCATTCGTAAAAGACTGTACGACGCGAATGCCCGAGACGCTGTCTTCCACCCTGCTGTTCACATCCGCGATCCGCTCAAACATGCCTGTCGCCGCTTTGCTGAGCCGCATGTTGAAGAAAACGATAATCCAGACCAGAACGGGTACCACCAGAAACGTAATCAGGGCAAGCTGGCTGTTCACCGTCCACATGATGCCGAATGCGCCCGCAAACGTCATAAGCGCAATGAACAGATCCTCGGGACCATGATGGGCCATTTCCCCGATTTCAAACAAATCATTCGTCATTCTTGACATCAGGTGCCCGGTTTTATGATTATCGAAGAACCGGAACGAGAGCTTCTGAACATGAGTGAACAGCTGCTGGCGCATGTCCGTCTCTATATTGATGCCGAGCTTGTGGCCCCAGTAATTGACGATAAACTGCAGCCCCATACTGAACAAATATAAGGCGAGCAGCCCGATTCCCGCCCAAACGATCAGCGGCCAATTGCGGGAGGGAAGCAGATTATCGACCATCCACTGGACCGCCATTGGGAAGCTTAGCTCGATGAGGGCAGCCATAACTGCGCATCCGAAATCAAGTAGAAACAGCTTTTTGTAAGGGTTATAATAAGAAACAAACCGACGCAGCACGGGAGAACCTCCTAATACGATGTTTCAATCCGGAGCCCTGCATTCAGGGCAGGTTTTTCCTAAAACTAACATCTTTCGGTTGATTGTGCAATTCAAAATGCCATCCCTCTAATAACTGGAAATGAAAACGTTGACACTCCTTTATTTGACCGTTATGCTTTGGATAGGCATATGGCTTGTCTTGTCCGAATGTGCGGATTTATGGGGGGAAAACAATTGCGGATTATTCATCATACTCATTTTCAGCGTTCTTTTGTCCGTCGCGCCGCGGCGGCATGCTTGGCCGTTTGTTTGCTCAGCGGATGCTCGCTTCTTCCGGAAGAAGAAGAAACGCTTCAGCCGCCTGTCCAGCAGAAGAAAGAGGAATCCTACGAAACTACTCCGGTAAGAAAAGGAAATATCGAAAAGTACTTAAAAGCTGTAGCAACGGCTGTATCCGGCAGCAACGCATCCGTCTCGTTCTCCGAGTCCGGCGGCCGGGTAAAAAAAATGTTCGTTCAGGAAGGTGATTCCGTAAAAGCCGGTTCGCCTATCGCCGAGCTTGATACAGGGGATCTCACCACTCGCATAAAGCTCCAGCGGCTTGCCGTAGAGCAGAAGCAAATCAGGTATACAGGGGCCATATCGAAAGCGGCCGGCAAAACCGACCTTCGCCTCTCTCAAATCGATCTGGACCGGGAGAAGCTTGTTCTTGATTCGTTGGAGAAGCAATACCGGAAATCGTTATTGCTATCGCCCATTAACGGCGTCGTAACGTATGTTAACACACTCGACCCGAGCGAGCCGGTAGCCGCTAATGTAAACATTGCAGTCATCTCCGACCCGAACACGGTCAATCTTATTTATGAGTCAACGGATATTCGGAATATTGCCGCTGTCAAGCAGGGTACGGACGTAGAGGTCGAAATCGACGACAAATTATATAAAGGGAAAGTCGCACAGACCCCGTCCACCGCGCCGAAAACCACTGATGAGAAGATTCAAAGGCAGAATGCGAAATCTCTTATCATTTCGCTTAACCAGCCCAGGCCGGCGCTTAAAATAGGCGAAACAGCCGATATCAAGCTGTTTATCGAGAAGAGGGACAATGTGCTTATCATCCCGCGGGCCAGCTTGCGCTCCTTTCTGGGCCGGACCACCGTACAAGTTCTGGAGGGCGGCCGCGTGAAAGAGCTTGACGTACAGGCAGGACTGACAACAACAACGGAAGTCGAAGTAATCAAAGGCCTGGAAGAAGGCCAGAAGGTCATTATAGATAACTAGTAATATCAATATAAATAAGCAGACCGTTCGGAGCTAATGCTTCGGTTTGCTTTTTTTGTTGCGCTTGCGTTCTATCCGGGCTGATAAAATTCAAAGCTGCCAACTCATCCCCGGTGCCCTGCCGAGGCATCTGACTGAAGATAAAGACGGCTTTGCCCAGCTTAAGCTGAAAGCAAAACCGTCTTTGATTTTCACTCCATCAGATACCTTTAATCGTGAATCCAAATGCATACGGCTTGTTCGCCTGCAGCAAATACTGCTGGTGAGGAAGCGCGCCCCAGCTATCGTCACCGCCAACGCCCATTTGCCTGTGATTGATGCGGATTACCGTCTTGTCGCTCTCCGGCAGCTTATACACATGGTCGTGCGCTTCGAGTTCAAACGGAGTATACGGGAGGGCATTCAGCTCAAACACCGGCAAACCTGTTATAAGCAGTCCGGCGCCGTCTGCATTCGTAACAGCCGCCCGCCGGACTTCCATCTTGTTGCCGCATTCCTGCGGCCGGATGTAAGGCACGAACTGGTCCTCGACCTTCGCGCTGTAAAAGCCCAGCTTGGCGCCCGTCTGGCGGTCCCAATACGATTCGTGCGGTCCTTTACCGTACCATTCGATCGTGTCGAAGGACCGATCCAGGACGAACATCATGCCAATCTCCGGAATTTCCGGCAGATCCCCGTTTCCGCCCGGCGTAAGCTGCTGGTAAATATCGATTTCGCCGCTGCCCCGCACGGTATATGTGACATCGCAGCTCGAAGCCTTCGTCGTCGGCAGCAGGTAGCTTGCTTGCACGACCACCCGGTCCGGCAGCACTTCCCACGTGAGCTGGCGCAAGCGGCGCTCCACTCCGGCCGAGCGCCAGGTGGCGCAGCGCTCATGCTGCTTATTGCCGCGGTCGTTATCCGTGTACGCCCGCCAGAAGTTCGGAGCCGGCGGGGCTTTCAGCAGCTCCTTGCCGTTGGCGGCGAAGGAGACGAGGTTACCAGTCGCCTTATCGAAGCTGACGGCGAACTGCTCGCCTGTAATGCTCAAGACAGCCTGTTCTTCCGACACCTGCACAGCCGGACTCCCCAGGATACGGACTGCCTGCGCGCGATGCTCTGCAGGAGGAAGCAGGAACTGTTCGAACGCGACTTCGTGTCCCGCCTCGGCCCAAGCGGTCGCCTGCTTTGTAAAGAAGCCGACCGTCAGTACAGCCTCGCCTTCCGCACCGCTCAGAACCGGGAGCGGGATGGTGACTTGCTGCGAATCACCCGGAGCGATTGCCGCTGTAAGACTGCCTTTATCCGTGACGACGCCATCGACGGCAAGCGTCCACTTGAGCTCATATTCTCCCAGGTTGGTGAATAGAAATTTATTCTCTACCGTCAGAACTCCCTCGGCGAGATTGACTTCGGAGAACGTTACGTTCTGGTAGCATTTTTTCACTTCATAGATTTTCGGCGATACGCTGCGGTCTGCGAATATAATTCCGTTCCCGCAGAAGTTGCCGTCATGCGGCTTCTCGCCGAAGTCACCGCCATAGGCCATATACGAGATGCCGTCATCGTTCTTTGTCCAGATTGCCTGGTCGATCCAGTCCCAGATAAAGCCGCCCTGCAGAACCGGATAGCGGTCGAACAGCTCGCAATAAAGATGCAGCCCTCCGCAGGAGTTGCCCATCGCATGGCTGTATTCGCACAGAATGAACGGCTTTGCCGGATTGCTGCGTGCGTATTCTTCGATCTTCGCCGGTTTCGAATACATATGGCTTTCCATGTCCGTAGCCGCATCCGAATCCCGCCACATCGTGACTCCTTCATAATGAACGAGTCTTGACGGGTCTGCCTCCCGCAAAAAGTCGTGCATCTTGATAAAGTTGTCACCGCCGAATGACTCGTTCCCGAGCGACCAAATGATGACGGACGGGTGGTTCTTGTCGCGCTGCAGCATCGAATTGGCCCGGTCGAGCACATTTGCGGTCCACTCCGGGCGGCTGCCCGGTACAGTCTTCTCGCCCAGCTCCTTCTGTCCGTAATTCCAGCTGCCGTGCGTCTCGATATTCGTCTCATCGATGACGTATAAACCGTATTCGTCGCACAAGTCGTACCAGAGCGGATGGTTCGGGTAATGCGATGTGCGAACGGCATTGATATTATAAGCTTTCATCAGTTTGACGTCCGTCACCATGTCCTCAAAACCTATCGCCCGTCCGGTGTGACAGGAAAATTCATGCCTGTTGACACCTTTGAAGACAATTCGCTTTCCGTTAATAAGCATAAGGCCGTCCTTCAGCTCGAATTTACGGAAACCGATTCGGCAGCTTACCGCTTCAAGCAGTTCACCCGCTTCATCCTTCAAGCTGAGTACAAGCGTATACAAGTTCGGCTGCTCGGCGCTCCATTTGAGCGGGCTTCTCACGTCTTGAGCCCCTTCAATCCCGGCCTGGGCTGCACCGTCCAGCGGCGCCGTCATCACAATCGGGTGCGCCAGTACCGGCTGCAGGTCCCGGTCGTACAGTTGGGCTTCGACGGTTACCGTACCGAGCTTGTCTTCGAAATAGTTCGTTACGTTCGCCTTTATCTTAAGACTCGCATCCTCGTAAGCTTCATCCAGCTCCGTCGTGGCGAAGAAATCGTACAGATGCACCTTCGGTGTCGTATATAGATAGACATCGCGGAATATGCCGCTCATCCGCCAAAAATCCTGGTCCTCGAGCCAGCTTGCGTCGCACCAGCGGTACACTTCAACAGCCAGCTTATTATCGCCCTCGCGCAAATATGGAGTCAGATCGAATTCGGCCGGTGTGAACGTATCCTCGCTGTAACCGACAAGCTCGCCGTTCACCCAAACATAGAAGGCGGATTCAACGCCCTGAAAGCTGATAAATACCGGCTGACCCTGCCAATTCTCAGGCACGGAAAACGTCCTTACATACGAACCGACCGGGTTATATTTAGTCGGCGCGAACGGAGGCATCAGCTCCTCCGTCTCCTCCCAGGGATAACGGACATTCGTATATTGGGGGTAGTCGTAGCCCTGGAGCTGCCAATGCGAAGGAACCGGTATTTCGTCCCAGCCTCCGCAGTCGTAGCCTTCTTCATAGAAGCCTGCGATACGTTTGTCGGGCGTTTCGGCAAAAGCGAACTTCCATGTGCCGTTCAGCGACAAACAGCTGCGCGAGGATGCCCGGTCTCCTTTGAGAGCTTCCTGAACAGTATCGAAGGGGATGAGTGTAGCGTGCGCTTTCATCCGGTTCAGTTCAAAGATTTCGGGATTGTTATTCCACTCGGGATAGCCGTTCTTAGGCGGCGTATACACATATTTGGACTTCATATTCGCACCTCTCGATAGAAAAATAGTAGCTTATTAGCTTACTTTAGCCGACAAACCGGTCATCGTAAATAAAATAATCGGGTTATTACGTATCGAAAAAGCGCACAAAAAAGAATGCACACGGTGAACGTGCGCACTCTGCGGGCAAACCGCTATTCAAACCTTAGAGCTTCAATCGGCCTCAGACTGGACGCTTTGTTCGCCGGGAACAGTCCAAAGACAACGCCGATAAAGACCGAGAATCCGAATGCCAAGCCGATGATCGGCAGCGATAAAACGACGGTCATGCTCATCGCCTTGGACAAAAACTGCGCTGTCCCGACCCCTATTCCGACTCCGAGGAGGCCGCCGATGCCGCTGAGAGCGATAGCCTCGATAAGGAACTGAACCAGAATATCCTTTTTCTTGGCGCCGATCGCTTTGCGGATTCCGATCTCTCTGGTCCGCTCCGTGACTGACACGAGCATAATATTCATGATTCCGATACCGCCGACAAGCAGCGATATGGCCGCCACCCCGCCGAGTGCAAGCGACAGCGTATTCGAAATGCTGCTGAAGGAATTGAGCAGGTCCTGCTGGTTGAATACTCGGTAGCTGTTCGTATCGCCGCGGAATTTCTTGTTCAGCTCGGTCACAAGCTCGCCCATTACTTTGTTCATTTGATCCGGCGACGCCACTTGCACGTTGATTGTCTTGACGCCTTTGGATTTGAACAGACGTTCGGAAGTTGTAATCGGAATTATGACGACTTCGTCGTTCGATCCGGTGAGCGAGCTACCTTTGGACGCCAGTACCCCGACTACTTTATAACGGACGCCATTGATGAGAAACGTCTGTCCGACCGCATTAGCCGTGCCGAACAGATCAGTTGCCGTCGTTGAGCCGAGAACGGCAATTTTCTGATAATAGTCAAGGTCGATTTGCGAAATGAACCTTCCGGCTGCCAGCGTATATTCTTTCACATCCAGATAATCGGCAGTCGTTCCGACGACGCTTACATCGACGCTTTTCAACCCGTTCTTGGCGGAGCCGCTCTGCTGATTGACCGGCGCGGCGTATTCGATATCGCTATTGTTGGTGATCTCATCCGCTTCCTTGTAGTCCAGCGTCGTCTTCGAACCACGTCCGGTTATATTGACCGTGAGCAAATTGGTGCCGAGACTCTGCACCTGGTCGGTTACGTTCTTCGTCGTACCTTGGCCGACTCCGACAAGGGCGATTACGGCCGCAACGCCGATTATAATGCCGAGCATTGTGAGCAGCGATCTCATTTTGTTCGCCAATATGCTTTTAACCGCCATTTTGAAGGCTTGGCTGACGTTCACGTCTCTCACCGCCTTCCTCGTCGATTTGTCCATCCTGAATGCGGACTACCCGGGAGGCTTGTTGCGAAATCGATGGATCATGCGTAATAAGCACGATGGTGTGTCCCTGATGATTCAATTGCTTCATAAGTCCCATTACTTCCGCGCCTGTGCGGGTATCAAGCGCGCCGGTAGGTTCATCCGCAAGCAGGATAGGCGGATTGCCGGCCAGAGCCCTTGCGATCGCTACGCGCTGCTGCTGTCCGCCCGACAGCTCGCTTGGCTTATGCCGGACACGCTCTTCGAGCCCTACCTTGCGGAGCGCTTCGACCGCTTGATCCCTGCGCTCCTTGGCCGGAATGCCCCGGTAAATGAGAGGCAGCTCGACATTCTCGAGAGCTGACAGCTTGTTAAGCAGGTTGAAGCCTTGAAAAATAAATCCTATCTTGCGGTTGCGGATTTCGGCAAGCTTGCTCTCGCGCAGCCTGCTCACTTCTTCTCCGTCAAGCCAATAGCTTCCCGAGCTGGGAGCGTCGAGACAGCCGATGACGTTCATCAAGGTCGATTTGCCTGAGCCGGACGGGCCGACGATTGCAATAAAATCCCCGTGCTCAACGCGTAGTGAAATATCACTCAGCGCGTGAACGGTCTCGCCGCCCATCTTATACTCTTTGGACAGGGTGTCGATGAGGATTAACGGCTCTCGTAACGGTTCTCGTATCGCTTCCATTACCGCCCTCCTCCTCCTCCGCTATTCGAACCGCCTGGTGCGCTTGAATTACTGGAACGCTGCGTGTTGCCGCTTCTCTGTCCGCCTCCGAAGCCTCCGCCTCCGAATCCTCCGCCGCCAAACCCGCCTAAGCCCCCTGCTCTGAAGCCACCGGCGCCCTGCTGTTGACCGGCAGCGGTAGTGGTCGCTGTGACAGTCGGCACAATTACACTGTCGCCTTCATTTAAGCCCGAGACAATTTCAATATAGTCTTCATTGTGTATCCCTACCTGAATGACATGAGGAACACCGCCGCCGAACCGGCTTGCACTACGGTCACCGGTTCGCCTGGACCCGCTGCCAAATTGATACCCTCCATTACCTGATGAACCGCCGTATCCAGTGCCATTGCCTGTTCGGCCTCCTGACTGATTGCCGGACCCGGGCCCTGCTTGACCGCCGGTCTGGGAGCCTGTTAGACCGCTGTTTTGGTCGCTGTTTTGGCCGCTGTTTTGACCGCTTGTCCCAGCTCCTGTTTGACCTGTTGTCTCGCTGCCGGCAGGCAGGAATACCATGTATCTGCTGCCAAAGGACTGGACTGCATCGATCGGCAGCATGAGCACGTTGTCCTTCTTCTCAACTTCAATGCTCGCTTCGGCTGTCATGCCGGGTTTCAAGCCTTCTATGCTGCTAAGCGAAATCGTTACATCGAAAGATGCGACACCATTGCTCGACGTCCCCTCATCGGCGATTTTGACGACTTTACCCGCATACGTCTTACCGGTAATCGCATCGACTGATATCGCTGCCGTCTGTCCGAGCTTCACTTGTGAAATATCCAGCTCGTCAATACTGACCACGATATTAAGATGATCGTAATCGGCAATTTCAAACAGGTCGGACGCACCGCCCAGTGAATCTCCATCGGCGACGGAGACCGCTGTCACGTTACCTCCGACCGGTGCGACGATCGTGCTGCCTGCTTCAGCTGTCTTCAGTTCTGCAATTGTTTCTCTGGATTGGTCGATATCAAGCTGCTGCTGCTCTAGGTTCAGCTTTATATTTTGTATGCTTTGATCGTCGGCTGCGCTTTTCAACTGCTCCTGCGTGCTCTGAAGCTGCAGCAGCTTCTTCTCCAAATCCACCTCTGCGGACTTGATTTTATCCGTATTGTCTTCACCCTCTATCGTTGCGAGGACGGCGCCTTTCTTCACTTTGTCGCCTTCTGCGACATTTACCTGTCCGATCGTGCCCTGCTTTCCGGAGGACTTGACGCTCTCCTTCTCGGCAGGTGCGATGCTTCCTGTGCCGCTGACGCTCACTTCTATGGTCCCTTTGCGCACCTGAGTGGTCGTGACCGCCGCCGCCGCCGCAACCTCATCCTTCGTTCCCAGCTTGAAATAATAGATAACGGCAGAAGTGACAAGCAGAACGCCGATACCCAGCAGCCACCATTTTCTCATCCCTGATTACCCGCCCTTCTGAAATTTCCCGGATTAAACCGCTGCATTATGAATTACGCCGTTTTCTTATCCGAATTTCCTTGAGCTGCGGCCGAATCCTCTGCCTTCGCACCGCATCTGTCAGCAGCAGCGCCAGACTCAGCATTCCCGCTGCAAGTTTTTTATTTCCCATTGTTCCAAGAGCTCAGCCTCCACCTCCGTGTTATTATGAGACTTCAACTGAGGTAAGAGTATCACGCCCAGATGAAGTTACAATGAAGGATATATTTTCCGCAGACAGCAAAAAAAGCGCCTGCATGGTGCTGGCGCCGGAACATAATAAATTAAAGTAAACCCTATATTTCAAAGAAATAATCCCGCTCTACTTTCGTTACCCGCAAGCCGTATCTCTCGTACCAGTCTGTTCGCCCTTTATCTTGGGCCGCTTTATGGGAGGCATGATCCTTCCAGTTTCTTATCGCCTCAAGGGATTCCCAATACGAGACGGTAATGCCTAATCCGTTCTGATCACGCGCGCTTTCCACGCCTAAAAAACCGGGCTGCCGGGAAGCAAGCTCTTCCATTCTCACTGCCATGCTGCCGTAGCCATTATCTCCTTCCTTCCGTTCCGAGGTGAAAATCACAGCATAGTAAGGTGGCTGCGGGGTCTTGGCAATACCGCTCATATACCCATCCTCCTTGGTAAGCCTAATGTAAACAAAGCATACCACAGGCAATGAAACGACGGTATCACACAGTGTACGAAAACGGCGACTTCGACCCTTATTTCAATCGATGGGTGATATGATCTGCCGTACGAATCGCTAAAGCAAATGCTATCCGTTACAGGATTTATGATATTGTTGGGTATAGACCGAAATTAATATGCTATTCCCAAAGAAACGCCCCTTTTCAAAGCAATGGATTTGAGTCCATTTCTTTAAAAAGAGGCGTTTGTTTTTATGCTTACCCGATATTACAATTCAGAAGGCGATTTCAGAAGAAACCAAACAACAGAATGGAGTAAATAAGCAGCGTCTTGCCCCATCTTTTCTTCATGAAATCTTTCCCCCGGTGAATCCGCGATTTGACGGTATTTACCGGTATATTGTTCGCCCGGCTGATGTCTTCCATCGACATCTCCAGCACGTAGCGCTGATATACAACGTTCTTGTACTTCGCGGGCAGCTTATCGATCATCTCGGCCATCTTGGAGGAAAGCTCCCGTTCGATTACTTCTCCTTCCGGACTCGGTCCGGTGTTCGGGATAACCTCATGCAGTGACAGCTTCTGATCGGAACGGGCGACGACGGGCTGATCGAGCGGCAGCGAAGGGGCCTTCCTGCGGCGAAGCAGGTCCAGGCAGATGTTTTTGCCAATGTGAAAAATCCACGGGGAAAATCGTTTTTCCTCGTCGAAGCGGTTCAAGTTCAAATATACCTTGAGAAACGTTTCCTGTACGACATCCTCGCATTCCGTCTTGCTGCGGAGGATCCGGTGCGCCATATTGAAGATCTTATCCTTGTACAGCTCCACCAACTGATTAAATGCGAGTTGATCGCCCTGCCTCGATAACATTACCAACTGAGCCTCGTTCATCGCAATTCTCCTTTGCCGCTCCGTCGTGAAAACACCTTATTATCTATTATAGCAGGAAAACAAATAAACGCATCTGCAAAAGCGTCCTTTCCGCAAAAAAACGGACAATTGTCCGGAATTATGACAGATTGGCGACGCCGCCGGTATTGATGTCTGGTATTGTACCAGATTGGTTGGAATCATTTCCTGGTGGAAGGTCGAGATCGCAACATAAAGGGAGGGAGTTCCATCATTTTGTTCAATCTATACAAATGATGCGGTGGCCGGCTCGAACTTCAAAGCTCTTTTATATACTCCGGTATACTAAATATACTTTGTATAATTACATATCATAAATTTCACTACTTTTAATGATGAACCGTCTGGAATTATAATAAGCATGAACCTTTTTTTAAACACAGACGGACGGAGGCAAATAAATGAAAACGATTCCACTTCAAAATCGCGGCATTAACGCAAGCCAGCTTGTTCTGGGCTGCATGCGAATGGGCGGCGGCTGGGACCAGAGCCCGATTACGGAAGAGCATTACAAGGAAGGCCGCGAAGCGGTCGAAGCGGCTCTGCAGATCGGCATCAATATGTTTGATCATGCCGACATATATACCTCCGGCAAAGCCGAGCGCGTATTCGCCAAGGTATTAAAGGAGCGCCCGGGACTTCGCGAGCAAATCATCATTCAATCCAAATGCGGAATCCGCTTTGCAGATGATACGAACCCGCACCGCTTCGATTTTTCCGAAGTGCATATTCTGAACAGCGTCGACGCCATATTAGAGCGCCTTGACATCGACTATCTCGATATATTGCTGCTGCACCGACCCGATCCGCTTATCGAACCCGAGGAAGTGGCAAGCGCGCTGCGCCGTTTGAAGGAAAGCGGCAAGGTGCGTCACTTCGGCGTATCGAATATGAGTCAAGGCCAGATCAAGCTGCTCCAGGCTTACTGCGACGAGCCGTTCGTCGCCAACCAGCTCGAGATGAGCTTGCTTAAGCTCGGTTTCGTCGACACCGCCGTCAGCGTGAATCAGGAGACCGCGCGGGACAATGTATTCCCGGAAGGCACGATGGAATTCTGCCGCCTTGAGAATATCCAGCTGCAATCCTGGGGTCCTTTGGCACAGGGCAGGTACTCCGGCCGCTCACTCGAAAGTGAAAGCGAATCCATTGTGAACACCGCTAAGCTGGTCCAGCAGCTGGCGAATGAGAAAAGCACGACTGCCGAGGCAATCGTGCTGGCGTGGCTGATGACTCATCCGGCGGGTATACAGCCGGTGATCGGAACGATCAACACAGAGCGAATCCGCGCCTGTAAGGACGCAAATGAGCTGCGCCTGTCGCGTGAAGAGTGGTACGCCTTGTATAGAAGCTCCCGCGGGAGAAACTTGCCGTAAGGCTGACGCTTATGGCAGGCTGCGGCGTTTGATGCGCTGTTAAAGGGCGCCCATGGCGGTTACATCCGCGGGGCGCCCTTTAGCTTGAAGAAATGGAAAAGACCAAAAGTCTGCTCCGCTTTACGAATTTAACAATACTGCAAATCGCCTATTCGCTTGGATATCCTTCTATTCATGGGTTCAGCCAGGCATTTAAAAACAAAGGGCAACCAAGCCCAACCGCTTATCGCGCTTCGGTTGGACAGACAGCAACCCCTAAATGAGCTCTTCTCGAGTAACGGATCGCGTATAAGAGCATAGCCATCATGACTGCCATTAACGCGGCAAGCGTCCATATCGTGAATACCGATCGGTAACGATCCATGATCTCGCCGGTTAACAGCGGCAGCAGTGCGCCTCCAAGGCCTCCGGCTGCGATAAGCAGGCTTGTTGTCCGCTCTTCGGTGCCAGGCAGGACATGGGTCGTGAACACGAGCGCCATTGCGAATATTCCCGCCATCAGAAGTCCCAGCAACAAAATTATGATATAGCTCCCGGCAAGTCCGGTCATGACCGGTAATATGGCAAGAAAAAGCAGCGACCCAAAGCCGGTAATAACCAGATACCTTCCGTACCCCCATTTTTGAGCCAAAATCCCAGAAAAAAACCGCCCGATAACCATAGCCATCCAGAAAAAAGTGACTCCTAAGGTTCCAAATGCGCTGTTCGTACCGATATGTTCAATGAGGACCGAAGGGAGAAAATTCACCAGGCTCATCTCGATGCCCACATATAAGACAAAAAACACCAACATGAACGCAAGGATCGGCAAACCGCGCCGCGGCGTTCTTTCATAGGTCTGGGAGGACGCCGCCTCTTGACTTGTGTCCCGTCTGGCCAATACGGCATTCATCGATCCGAAAGAGGTAAACGACCAGAGCAGAAGCATTGCCAGGGACAAAACGGTCAAGATGGGGAACGACATTTTCCATGCCCCCATCGAAATAAGCAAACTGCCTGTCAGAGGCATAACGAAAGCCCCGATGCCGAAGAAAACCTCCAGCCGGCTCATCGCTATTGCCTTGTTTTCTTTAAAGTATTCCATCACAAGAGCACCGATAGCGGCTTCCACGGTACCGAAGCCGAACCCGGCAACCGGCGCAGCCGCCATCATCCAATTCCACGAGGGCAGAAAGCTGTAGACGGCTTCGCCGACGGTCAATGTCCCGAAGGCGAGCAATAACAACCCCCGTCGGCCAAGCCGTTTGGACCACAAGGGAGCGGTCAGGACGCCGACCAGAAATCCGGCGAACTGGGCAAATATCAGCTGACCGCCATCACTGTAATCTCTGTGGAAATGCTGCAGCAGCTCTTCCAGAACCGATCCCATTACAACGTGTGCCAAGCCGATCAGCAAATAGGAAAAACAGCCGATCCATAAAAAAACCTTCATCCTTTATCTCCTCCTGAAATTCTGCGCTTTTCCCGTAAGGCAGTGGCAGAGTCACACCCATTCGATATGCTTGGGACGGGACAAGCCTAATCGATTCTCCCCTGTGTCCGAATCGGTAATGAGCACATCAATATCTTTAAGCGGGCTTACGCAGAAGGGCATCTTTAACCCGACTTTGGAGTGGTCGGTTAGCAACAGCACTTTCTCCGACCGGGAAATCATTTGCTGCTTGACCAGGCAATCCTCCGCGTCAATTACGACTACTTCTCCTTCGTGTATGCCGCAGGTTCCAAGCAGGGCCAGATCGGCCCGAAACAGCTCCAGCATCTTGATCACCATAGAGCCTTGTACAAAGTGTTCCTCCTTATTCAGTTTGCCCCCCGGCAAATAAACCTCAACATGCTTCATCCGAGCGAGACTCTGGGCAATATGCAGGGAAGCAGTGATGACCGTCAGCTTCATATCCGAGATAAATTCGGACAGGTAAGATACGGTTGTAGAGGAATCCATAAAAATAACATCTCCCTCTTGTATGTAAGAGGAAGCTGCGCGGGCGATCTTTTTCTTCGTAAGCTCATTATCGAGGTGCCTGCTGCTGAAGCTGCGAACCTTCGGCGACACAGCCCCGCCGCGAGTCCTCGTGATTCTGCCCTGCTCCTCAAGCAGAACAAGATCCCTTCTTGCCGTATCCCTCGATACATGAAACAACTCGCAAATATCCTGGACGGTGAGGAGCGATTGCCGGCTCAGTATTTCTGCAATCTGATCTAATCTCTCTTCTTGCTTCACACAATCTCACCTCACCTCATGGCGATAGAAATAAGGAATTTCGATTACATTATAAGTATATTGGCTTAATAATGGCAATAGTCATAATTAATATTGCTCATATAATCATTTGGCAAGCCGATATAAAAAAACGGTCATCCGATTGTCTCGGATGACCATTTGGTTTATTCCCACGGAAAATGAATGGTTAAATAATTCGCAAATTTCTCGCTCTCGAGCCTTCTTTGCTTCCTCATTTCGGCCCGTTGGACTGCCGTTTCGTGCAGCTTCTTCTCCTCTTCCGTTTCCGGAATGACTTGGGGCACGCGGACCGGCTTATTATTATCGTCCTTTGCGACGAAGGTGAGGAATGATGTAGCCGCTATTTTGCGTTCGCTCGTTCTCAGGTCTTCCGTTAATACTTTGACGAAAACCTCCATCGAGGTCGTGCCGGTCCATGTCACGAAGGACTCCAGACAGACCGAATCCGTAGGACGGATCGGTGAGAGGAAGTCGACGGAGTCCGTCGATGCCGTCACTACGGAGTAGCGGCAGTGCTTCGAGGCCGCGATCGATGCGATATCGTCGATGTAGGACATCAGCTTTCCGCCGAACAGCGTATTATGATTATTGACGTCCGTCGGGAAAATCCGTGCGGTTTTGTAGCATCTCGATTGCTTAACGAACCTTCGTTCCAACCCGGTATCCCCCTTAGCTTGTACATATCTGATTTCAAACATAATGCAAAGAACCGCCGCCGTCAAATACACTCGACAGGATACATTATCCATGTGCAAAACGCTGCCGGTACTTACGCGGTGATATTCGTTCATACTTAGAGAAGCATGATGTAAAATACGCGGCTTGATTAAAACCAACCTCTTCGGCAATGCGCGCGATCGTATAGTCGGTTTGCAGCAGCAGCAGCTTGGCTTGCTCGATACGGTACCGCAGCACATACTGCACCGGTGAACAACCGAACTCCTTTTGCATGCAGCGGGCAATATAAACGGGATGGAAATTAAGGCTCTCTCCCAGCGCCTTGGCGCTCACTTCATCACGGTAATGGCTGCGCAAATAGGCCGCAGCCTGCTCGGCGCAGGCAACTCTTGGCGATGAACCTTGCGATTCGATGGATGCGGACAGATGCTGAAGCGTTTCCTGAAAAAGCATTTGCTGCTTCCACCGGATTCCGCTTAAGTGATCGCTTTGCTGCAGCTGAACAAGCTGCCCGAGTGTGTCTTCCAGCTTGTCCGGCTGCAGCAGCTTGGCGAACTGCGGCACTTGGAACTGGAAGGTTTGCGTGGAGAAGGAACGCGTGAGCCAAGACCGGTCCTCATCGTTATCCGGGCGGTGCAGAGGAAGCATGATTTCCGAGGCCGACCATCTCCCCGTCGTCTGGAAATGGAGCCAATAATAGGAAGTGCGCTCCCTGCAGCTTTCCGTTGCATAGTGATAGCAGTCCGGCCGAAGAATCAAGGCGCAACCCTCGGATACCTCATAATGACGATCTTCCTCCCCAATGAACAGACATCCTTGCAGAACAAACAGCAAATCGAACACCTGAATGTTGCTTCGGCTTACGTGTCTGTTCCCCGGACTATATTCCGTAAGTCCGCTCATCATGTAATGCGGCATGGGCGGCACGGTTAATTGAATCAAGTCCATCGACTCATTCCTTCCGCTTGCAAAAGGTTTCAAAATTGAAAGTTTAAGTTCCAATACTGATACATGTTTAACATTATAGCATCTATAATTTGATTCATCACACACGAACCGTTAATGCGTTAATTTCGCATTCGGTTCTGTGTACACGAACCGTTAATGCGTTAATTTCGCATTCGGTTCTGTGTACACGAACCGTTAATGCGTGAATACCGCATTCGGTTCTGTGTACACGAACCGTTAATGCGTTAATTTCGCATTCGGTTCTGTGTGTACACGAACCGTTAATGCGTGAATTTCGCATTCGGTTCTGTGTGTACACGAACCGTTAATACGTGAATATCGCATTCGGTTCTGTGTGTACACGAACCGTTAATGCGTTAATTTCGCATTCGGTTCTGTGTACACAACCGTTAATGCGTTAATTTCGCATTCGGTTCTGTGTACACGAACCGTTAATGCGGTTCAGCGAACATTTCATGGAGAGCAGGAAAATCCTATGGTCAATCCCGATAAAAACAAATACACGCTGTGGATGCTTGCGTGGCCGATTTTCATTGAACTGTTTCTGCAGACTTTGCTCGGCACGGTGGATACATGGATGGTCAGCCATATTTCCGACGATGCCGTGGCGGTTGTCGGATTGTCCAACCAGCTGTTTAACGCGTTGACCACTCTGTTCATGACGGTTGCGGGAGGAGCGGGCATATTGATCGCCCAAAAAATCGGCGCCAAGCGTGAAGAGGAAGCCCGGACGATCGCCGTTATGGCGGTAAAAGCAAGCACGCTGATCGGTCTACTTATAACAATCCTGCTTTGTACTCAGCCGCGGGCTATAGCCAGGCTGCTTCAATTGCCCGATGATCTTCTGCCGCTCTCGGATATTTACATTTCCATCAGCGGCGGGGGTATGGTTCTTACCTCGTTGACAGCCACACTCAGCACTGTAATACGCAACACCGGGAATACAAGAGGGCCTATGTATACGGCGGTCGGGATCAATGTCATTCATGTGCTGTTGAATTACGCTTTTATTTACGGGGCCTTCGGCTTCCCTGAGTGGGGACTTACAGGAGTGTCGATTTCCACCTTGATAAGCCGGTTAATCGGAGCCCTTGTCCTTATAACAATATTTCTCAACACCTTTAGTCGCAAGGTTGGAATCGCGGACATTCGGTTGTTTAATCGTAAGCTGTTCAAAGACGTAATGCGCATCGGCTGGCCTCTTGGCGTAAACATGTCCTGCTTTCTCTTCACCCAGCTGGTCATTTTCTCCTTTCTCGCTTCACTCGGGGCGAAGGAGCTGGCAGCCCGGACTTATATGAACACACTGGAGTCGTATTGCTTCATGCTAGGCTATTCGCTCGCATTAGCGGGCCAAATACGGGTCGCCCACCTCTACGGGGCGCGAAGAATGAGAGAAGCTTATTCCGGGGCGTACCGGGTTCTCTATATTGGCCTTGCAATCGTATTCGTAAATGCCCTTATCTTGTTTCTGTTCGGTACGAAACTGCTTGGTCTATTTACATCCGACCGGCAAATCATTTCATTGTGCGTTTCCCTGCTTGGATTAAATCTCATTCTGCAGCCTGGGAAGATGCTGAATATGGCTCTTGGAAGCTCTCTTTATGCCGTAGGCGACACAAGGTTCACCATGTATACGTCTTTAACTTCGATGTGGCTGGTCGCTACCGGCTGCTCTTACTTGCTGGGCATTGAGTGGGGCTTCGGGCTGATCGGCATTTACTGCTGCATGATCGCAGACGAATATGTACGCGGGATCCTGACTCTCATAAGATGGAGAGGGCGCAAATATATCCGGAACGCCGAGGCGGCACAGCAGCTGGAGGGCGAATCTTCTCAGAGCGGCATGACTGTAGGGGTATAAGCGGGATTGGAAAAGAAGAGCCCTTCCGCGAGGAAGGGCTTCATCTTGGTTTTGGGCGGTCATTTACTTCAACGGCAGCACGGATGCCGGACTCAATGGCCCCCTCCATCCAGCCGTGGGTAAGCGTTGTATGTTCCCCGGCGAAGTGAACATTCCCTTCCGGAGCTGCAATATAGGGGTAAAGCTCGGTTTGCTGTCCCGGCTTGAACATGGCCCATTCTCCGCAGGAGTACGGATTTTGGGCCCAGCTGAAGGAAGTGCCTCTCACAAACTCACGATAAACAATATCCCCGTGAATGACAGCTAGGTTCTTTAAGGCGTAACGAACGCGCTCTTCGTTCGGCAGGCCATCCCAGGACATTACATCGTCCCCAAGCGTATAACTTGCCAGAATGACAGCCGGACCCGGCGTTCCGATCCCGTGGCTTGGATAATAAGTAAACCTTATCGGAAGGTCTGTAATAGCCCTTCCGCCCTTTTGCCCGGCCCTTTCCCAGAACCTGCTTTTGAACTCGATCCCGATTTTGGTATCTATCACGTAGTGCAGCCCGCGTATCGCTTTCCATTTGTTGTGCGAGAAAGAATTGCGCGGTTCCACCTCCACAAATCTCATCACGGTAAAAGGAATAGCAACAATTGCTAGATCGCCTGCAAAGCTGCAGGTATCCAAAGTTCCTTCATGAGACGAGTGGATGGTTACTCCGCCTTGATGCAGGACAATCTTCGTCATTTTTTGCTCAAACATGATATTTTCATGCAGCTTGGGAAGAAAGGCTCGGGGCAGCAAATCGTTGCCCCCTGATATCTGGTAAAAGCGATTCGCCCGCAAAGTGTTCAAAAATCGCAAAATGTCCAGGAAGGACTGTTCCATGTATCCTTCCGAGCCAAGCAGTACTCCGATCATTTCAATGGCCCCTTCCGAAAGAGGAGCCCCAAACAGATGAGGGCGATACTTCAAAAATGTATACATCGAATATTTATCGAACTCTTTCTCAATCAGAGGCCAATGTCGGCCAGGATCTTTCTTGATAAATTCAAGGATGGGCTCTACCGCAATATTCAGCAGCTCCTGCGCGGTCTTCCCTCTTTCGTGCTGAGCTACCGGATAATTCAGTATATCCGGCTGGCTCCGGTAGCTTTTCAGCCAGGTCCTGATCCCGTTCACATAAATGGTGTCCTCAGGCGTTTCGTTAATAAACGACCCAATGGATAAGCCGAATTTCCGAATGTACTCGAGTACCAGATAATGAGAATCGGGAATGCGCATTGCGCCCACATCCAGATATAATCCGGCGGTAAACGGCGCCCTCAGGGTGTATACCCGCCCTCCAACCCGAGTGTTGGCCTCAATGATCTTCACGCTGTGACCCGCATCCTTCAGCAAAGAACCAGCGACCAGACCTGCCAGACCTGCTCCTGCAATAATGATTGTTTTCGGAAACCTTGTCTTAATGAGCCCGTTTCTGATAATTTCAACCATTTCATAAGGGGGAAGTGACGTTGGGATTAAAGGATCCAACCGGACATCACGCTCCTATGCAGGCTGCCAACTTACCTGTACGAATTTATGAGACTCATCGACATCATATTCAATCGCTTAACTT
The DNA here is from genome assembly GCF_019550795.1 of Paenibacillus sp. sptzw28. NCBI lineage: Bacteria > Bacillati > Bacillota > Bacilli > Caryophanales > Paenibacillaceae > Paenibacillus > Paenibacillus sp. sptzw28. Next base: position 1,490,883 of record NZ_CP080545.1, on the reverse strand, counting down.
CCTATTCCCTCTGTGTTCGCTTGCATTTTGGATAAGAATGAACATTCCGGATAATCCTTCTCTTGAATTGGAAAAATACAAAAAAACAAGAGGAGCTGTTCTTATTATGAAAAAATTGTTACTCCTCATGCTCTCCCTTACCTTGACCTTTACAGGATGTGCCGGAAATGCTCAAAAACAAGGTACAGAAGAGCGTAAGGACGTTACAAATCCTCATCCTCGTGTCCAGCAAATCAAGACGAACGATAATAAACCGAAAGAAATCCGGCCGTTCGAAACGAATTACGGAAAAACTCCAACTCATACCATTGGGTTTCTTGAACCGGTCGATGCCCGTAAAGCCGTGTCCGATGTAAATGACGTAGGGAAACATTTATCCTACATTGCTTTTTTCAGTTACCGCGTGAAAGCCGATGGCAGCTTCTACCCCTTCAAGGCTGAAGAGGCTCTTGCGGCAACGCGAAAAACAGGCGCTGCTCCTATGATGGTCATCACCAATTTTACAGAAGGAAACTTCTCACCGGATGTTGCTTACACCATATTCACGGATAAAGCAGCCTCCAAAAGGCTGATTCAAAATGTTCTCCAAACAATGAAAGATAATGGCTACAAAGCATTGAATATCGACTTCGAACATATACGCGCGAAAGATCGCGGGTTGTATAACGGTTTTCTGGAGACCATTATTCCCCAGGTAAGAAAAGCGGGTTACAAAGTTTCCACGGCATTGGCTCCGAAAACGAGCGATGAGCAAACCGGACCGTGGCACGGCGCCCATGATTACAAAAGACACGGCGAGCTCACCGATTTTGTCATTCTGATGACCTACGAATGGGGGTGGTCCGGCGGCCCGCCGATGGCGGTGTCTCCTATTCCGCAGGTCCGGCAGGTGCTTGATTACGCCGTGTCGGTCATTCCGCGCAATAAAATTGTGATGGGAGCTCCTCTTTACGGATATGATTGGACCTTGCCTTATATAAAAGGCGGCCCTTTTGCAAAAAGAGCCGCACCGCAGGAGGCGGCGGATTTAGCGGTCAAGGAGGGTGCAAAAGTCAATTTCGACAACACGTCACAGGCCCCTTATTTCAATTACACGGACGATAACGGGAAAAATCACGTTGTCTGGTTTGAAAATGAACAGAGCATGCAGGCTAAATTCAACCTTGTAAAGCAATATCGGCTTCATGGGGTTGCTTATTGGGTGCTTGGGGAACCATTCCCGCAAAACTGGGAGCTGCTGGACGATCAATTTAACATAATAAAGCCGTGAAAGCTCCCGTGAACTGAAGATGGACAGCGTTTCTGAATTTGAAGGGCCTTAACAGCAGGAAAAGGGGCCGGTGGGCCCCTTTCATACTGAAATGCAAACATCCTCTCATCACCGGCATCAGACTTACCATATTGGAACTGATGTATACACTATTAGCCAATCAGCCTTTGACCGAGCCGATCATAACGCCTTTCTCAAAGTATTTCTGCAGAAATGGGTATAGCACTAAAATCGGCAATGTCGATACGATGATGACGCCGTACTTGATCTGGTCTGCGTATCTCTGCGCATAGCCTCCCGCATCTCCGCCCACGCCTGCACCGCTGGCAAATACCTGATTCGATAATAGAATATCCCTTAATATAATCTGCAGCGGCTGCAATTCATTGCTTCGGATATAAATTAAAGCTGTGAAGAAATCGTTCCAATGTCCGACCAGATAATAAAGTCCGATTACGGATATAAGCGCTTTGGACAACGGCATGGCCACTTGTATGAAAAATTTGAAATGAGAACAGCCGTCTATCGCCGCCGCCTCATACAATTCGGAGGGCAAAGAAGTTTCAAAAAACGTTCGTGCGATGATCAGATAAAAAACATTCACAGCGAATGGAAAAATAAAAACCCCTATCGTGTTAGTCAGATGCAGCCCCTTCATCAATAAGTAAGTCGGAATCAGGCCTCCGTTGAAAAACAAGGTCACGACGAAGAAGAACATAATAAACCGTCTTGCCCGAAATTCCCGTCTGGATAGTACATAGGCAGCCGGCAAGGTAAATAATAAATTCACAAATGTACCCAGAATCGTGTACGTCATAGTGTTTCTATACCCGGTCCAAATTCTCGGATCCTGAAATATTTCCTTGTATCCGAAGAGGCTGATTCCTTTCGGTATCAGAAAAACCTTTCCTGTCGATACGAGCTGGGAATCGCTGATCGACGCTATGATGATAAAGTACAATGGATATGCAACGATAAGAAACATGAACGTGCAAACCACGAACATAAAGATGCTGAACATAATTTCACTGGGACTTTTACCTCTTATACTCATACCCATAGCCATTCCCTCTTTCGACAGCCGTTTAGAACAAACTCATGTTTGAAGCTCTCTTTGCAATGGCATTCACGGCAAACAGGAAAATAAAATTAATGACCGTATTGAACAAACCGATTGCTGCAGCGTAACTGAACTGGTTCGACATAATGCCGATCTTGTAAACGTACGTTGCAATAACCTCCGATACAGGGAGATTCAATGAATTTTGCATCAGAAAGACTTTTTCAAAGCCTGTGCCGAGTATCCCGCCCATGCTGAGAATAAACAAAATAATCATCGTCGGAACGATAGCCGGTATGTCTACATAACGTATCGTTTGCCACCTGCTGGCGCCGTCCATTTTCGCGGAATCATACAATAGCGGATCGACAGTCGAAAGCGCAGCCAGATAGATAATGCTGTTCCACCCGCAATGCTGCCAGATGTCGGAGAGCACATATACTGGGATAAATGAAGTGGTCGAAGCGAGCAGATTAATATCGCCCATTCCGCCGGACTTCATCAAATATCCGACAATGCCCGTTTCCGGCGATAACAGGACATTCAGCATTCCCACCAGTACAATGATCGAAATAAAGTGAGGTAAATACACGGTGGTTTGCATGATTTGCTTTAACTTTTTCCTTCGGATCTGATTCAGGATAAGCGCCAGTATAATAGGCGCGGGAAAACCGATGATAATCGTTGCAAGACTGATGAAAAATGTATTCTTCATTAAATCGGCAAACAAATAGCTGTTAATAAATTGGTCAAAGTAATATAGTCCCCGCCATTCTCCTCCGGTAATCCCTTTGCTGAAGTCATAATCCCGGAAAGCCAGTTGAACGCCATACAGCGGGATGTAATTAAATATGAAGATAACGGCAATTGCCGGAAATATCATGATCCACAACTGATAGTCCCGCTTGAACGTGTTAATAACCGTCGGCTTCTTCGCGGACCGAACTCCGGCTGCGTCCTTATTGCCGCCAATCTCAATCGTTTGAGAGCTCATAGGCATTCTCCTAAAAAGTAGTGTTGAGCCCTAAGCTTACGGAGCAAGAATCGCAGGCGAAACCTTGCTCCGTAAGCTTAGGCGATTTAAGGAAGATGCTCTGCCGTCTTTAAGGACGGCGGCAGCATCTTCCGGCACTTGATTTAATTTTTGCTCATGTAGTCGTCGTAGTATTTTTGCATGATTTCAATGTTTTGTTCCAAGCCGGCTTTTTGATTCTCTTTCACATAGTTGTCCCACTCGGATTCAACTCCGCCTTTAATGACCCACTTCGCAAATCTGGTATTGGCCAGATTCATCACGTTCGTGTTGTTAAGGCTCATTGTGTTGTTGTCCTGAGTCGTATACTTGATGAACATGCCCGGGAATACATCTTTCTTCGGGTCTACCTCCAAAGCGTTCTTCAGCGGTTCCGACTGCGTGAGAACCTCCTGCATATCTTTGCCCAGCTTCAAATTTAACGAATCGGCAATATACATAGGTCCTGCATCAGCCATTGTTGATGTCCACTTCCATGTTCCCGGATCCATCTTCGGATCACTCGGCGGCAGTACACTGTAAGTGCCGTCTCCATTATCCTTAATGTTCGGGCCGATTGAACCGAATAACACCTGCATGCTCACTTTAGGGTTATACAATTCATTGATAAATCTTATGGCAGCTTCTTTATTTTTCGTTTTGGCCGACATGACAACCATGTTGGAACCATAATTTAATGAATTGTAATCATAGCTCCAGGAAGCTTTCGTCGTAGAATCGACCGTTAACGGCGACATCGACGTATATTGCGGTGCAAGCTGCTCGCCGAATCTGTCCGATGCTACCCAGCCCCACGTAAAGCCGACCTTCGCCGTATCTCCCGTTCCGCGGGCGACTGATTGGTATTTCGTGTAATCATGAGTAAATACTTCAGGGTTGATCAAACCGGCTTTATACAGTTTGTTTAGGAAGACAACCAGATTTTTATAGCGCTCGTCGATCAGGAAGTTCTTCACTTTACCGTCTTCAACAAAATAACCATTGCCGCTTCCATCCGTTAAAGTAATACCCTCGCTCCCGAGTAGAACGGCCGGATTGAAGTATCCTCCAATGCCGCCAGGCCAATCCATCGGGATCTCATCGTTCGGATCGCCGTTTCCGTTAGCGTCCTTTTCTTTAAAAGCGACGAGTACATCATATAATTCATCCCAGGTTGTGGGCATCTTTAACCCCAGATTGTCCAGCCACTTTTGATTAATGTATTGTCTTGTTGCAGAGGCAGGCCAGAATCTTTGGTATTTGGGCAGGCCGTAAATTTTTCCGTCCGGCTGCGTTGCAATAACTTTCGTTTCCGGCTTCTCTTCGAACATCGCCTGGACATTCGGAGCCTTCGGCAGCAATTCGGTCAAATCCTGGAACAGACCTGAGAATTGTGCAAAATCAGCGTCCGTAATAACATTGGCTCCGACAAACAAATCCGGAATATCGCCGCTGGCAAGCATTGTACCTTTCTTCTGTCCCCAGTCGGCGGTAATCTCCTGCCACTCGATTTCAACACCTGCGGCATCCTCCGCTTTCTTCAGCCATTCCATTTGTGCGAGCGGTTTCGTGAGAGGGTGCTTGACCATGATAGCCGTTAATTTAACTTTACCGCCGCTGCCGCCTGCATCCCCCGAAGTGGATCCGTTCGTATCCCCGCCGCCGTTGCCGGAATTGGAGCCGGAACCGCTGCATCCGGAGAGTACAAGTGCCAATACCGTAATCACCGACAAGAAAATCATGAACTTATTACGCATTGCATAACCCCCAACATATAGAATGTACATAAACTTCGCTGCGGCTTATTGCCGCTCCCGGCATCAAGTTGAACCTCGTAACCTCCCCCCCGTTCGCCGGGTGAATATGCTGTGCACCCTTACCCTAACCGAATCGCCTCAGGACCGTATACGGACAGTTTTTGAGCGATCATCAATTTTTGAAAGCGCTTATATTTACAGCATGAAAACGGTTGCAAATACACAGTTTTTGAACAAATCAAAAATTGCATATCTTCAAAAAATGCATCTCACATTCTCAAATCACGGAATTGCCCCGGCGTTGTGCCTATGTTTTTCTTGAAGGAACGAATAAAACTGGACGTATTGGAATAGCCTATCTGATGCGAGATCGATTCCAGCGTCTCGTCCGTGTTCCTAAGCAGCTCGATGGATTTTTGGATTCGAAGCCGGTCGATGTGCACTTTGAAATTTTGCCCCATCGTTTTCTTGAAGTAATAGCTGAAGTTCGAAAGCGACATTCCGAAGTGATCGGCAATCAGCTGCAGAGAAAAGTCGGGATTCATCCCCTCTTTTTCTATAAAGGCCAAAATCTCTTCTATTGAGACCGTTCGGGAAGGCGGCACCGTGCTCCTAATGAAATCGCACAGCTTACCGCAGCTCTCCCGCATTATCCCTACCATCTGTTCGATGGTATAACGATGGTGGAAAGCAGCTTCGGACAGCTGCAGCAAGCTCCGGTCGTCCTGTCTGAACCGGTCCAAGCCTGCCAATATAACGGTGATTGTATTCAAATATACCGTTCTCACCATATGCGGAGGCGTCCCGTCATTGCCGATATAATCGATGATCCGCTCAAGGACCGATTCGATTGCGGTGATGTCGTTTTTCAATATGAACAGCTCGAGCGATTGCAGCTGCTCCGCAAAATAGGAAACCGTACCGGTCTGCTGGACAACGATTTCCTCGAAAACAAGAACCGAGTATTGCTTACGGATGCGAAGATGCTCGGCCGCGCGCACAGCCTGCAAATAAGACAGATGGACCCCTTCCGGGGACGGCTCCGGCGACCCTATTCCAATCAGCGAACGAATGCCTGCCCGTATGGCCAGCTCTTGCTGAAGGCAGCCCAGATACGTCTTCAACTGCATATCCTGTTTGCCGGAACAGACAAAAATGATTTCGTGGTTATAGATGCTTTTGAAAAAATACCCTTGCAGACCTTCCGGAAGCTCGTTTTCCTTCATCCGGAAATAGTCGGAAGCTGTACCGATCAGATTATCTTCCGTTTCGCAGGAAATTACAGCAACCATAACTAAGGGGTAATTGAATGACAACCCGTATGGAGCGGCCTCCCTTTGAAAGTCCTCCCATGTCGTGTAATGCCCGCTTACCAGCTCAAACAACAGATTTTCCCGCATAATCGGAAGCGTGCTTCTCACTCTTTCGTCCAGCTTGCTGTTGTCGGAGGAAAGCTGATCCAGCGCAAATCGTATCGTATCGATTTCGTTCATCTTCGTTTGTTCGTTCGGTAAAAACATATTTCTGGCGAAACTGACCAAACCTTTGATCGGACGATAATTTTTGCGTATAGAAACATAAATGACGAGCACCTCAAGCAGCAGAATTAAAATAAATAGAAAAACGGTATTGCGCTGAATGGTTCGGATATCCTGCAATGTCTCCGCCACAGGTATCAAACTGACATATTGCCAACCGTTCTTATCCGAAACGTCGTGCGAGACGATATAAGACTCGCCACCCATCTTGTAAGTTCCTGATCCTGACTTGTTTTGGTCCAAGCCCGATATTAACTTGCGAAAATCGTCCGAATGACTGTAGGAGGTATCGCGCAAAGAGACTAACCGATTCCCTTTATGATCCAAGATAAAGAAGTCCCCGTTATAAGCCTCGGAAACCGACTTCATCATTCGAATGATCGTCTCTTCTCTTACCATGATTAATACCGAACCGGGGGAGCTAGTGCCGCCTAGGGGCAGCGGCAGCAGGAAGGTCAGCATTCGCATCCGGTTTTTGCCTGGAACGATGACGTTCTCGACAGGCCGGACGGTGGGCACACTCAGGCTGTTCAATTGCTCGAACATGTTCGGCCAGTCCTCGTAATAATATCCGACTCCCGGGCTTTCGAAATCATGAACACTGTATGCGCTTCCAGTCTTGGAAAAAAGATAGCCGGTGCTTTTGACGTATAAAAAGATGTTGTCGATAAATGCATCCGTCGCATTGTATTTGCGCATTTCTTCCGAGATTACAACTTTTTGATAGTCTTCTTCGTTCGCCATGTAAAGCTTCATCTCCCGGTTTTGCACCAGCTCCGACGGCAGATTGTACGCGTACCGGGTGAATATATCCATTGAGTTCATAACTTGGTCGGTGATGTGGGCGTTCCATTCCATTTGTTTCTCCTTCACGATATCCATTGAGTACGGATAATAGTAGAACAGGATAACGATGACAGGGAACAACAGGACCAGTAAATAAGAAATCAAGAATTTAGCCAACAAATTGAACCTGGTTTTTTTCACGTTTGTCACCTGCCTGTTGAATAGATCTTTAATAGAAGATAAAGTACCTTATTTATAGTATAACAGTGAATTCTGGCAGTGAATAATAAAAAGGATGTCCAAAGCGAACCGGCGCTTCGGAGACATCCTTGGTCCCAATCACCAAAACTCATTGGCCCATTCTTGGCCAATTCCTACGGCATCGGATCGCGAAAAGCCAATTAATATTCACATTATATCTTTAAGGTGTATATTAACTCAACCGCACAGATCATGGGACTTGATCCAGGCGGCCTCTGCGTACAACAATTATCAAAATTGGTTTTGCATATGATTCCTTATGAGTGCACGACTACCAACGTGGCTGCAATCAAAGTAATCATAAAGGCCGGTGCCGCACTTCCGACAGGATGCTTCACTCTGAAATGTAAAAGGCATGCCACCAGCATCGTGATGCCAATCCAAAGGCCTGCCCATGCGGCTGCTACCGGATTCCAGTATCCGATCACAAGTCCGGCTGCTCCGGCTAGTTGAACGAACCCCGTGACAACTCGAAACCGGCAGTCCAAGCGACTCGAACATATCAACGAAATTTTTCGCACCAGCCAGCTTGCTCCCGCCGCCAAAGACCATGGAGACGAGCAGAAAACTTTGTAAAATAACTAAAATGATATACATAAGGCTCCCCTTCCTTTTATTTTAATGAAACAGGCAAAAATGATGCTTCTTTCCGGACTCCCCATCAAACACGTAGCCGTTAGTCTTGGATATGGAGATATTTATTCCTTTACCAGACAATTTACGAAATCGTAAGGAGTGTCTCCCGGACGGTATATCCGTAACCGCCTCAATCAGATCGTTTAAATCCAATTTTGATATGATTTTTGGTGCATTTTTTATTGTATTATCTGGAAGTTCACACAGTTAAAATAAAAATGACACCGCTTACACCAATTTAGGGAGGTGCATAAAAAACTACAAAGGAGCGAAGTGTCGCTGTAATCGGTTTCTCGAAAGATAGCAAGCTTGTAATTTATTAGAGCAGGGGAGGAAATTATGTGTAAAACAAAAGCTTTCCTGTCGTTGATGTTGACTATCGCTTTGTTGTTTACTGCGTTTTCGTTTTCGTACCCGGCCTCGACCTCTGCCGCAACTCCTATGCAAACGTATGTGAGCGCGATGCAGCCCGGATGGAATCTGGGGAACACGTTAGAGGCGATCGGAACCGATTTCGAGTCTTCCTGGGGCAACCCGCCCGTAACCCAAGAATTCATTCAGGAAATTAAAGCGCAAGGCTTTAAGAGCATTCGTATTCCTGTTTCGTGGAATCAGCGGATGAGTGCCGCCCCTGACTATACGATTGATCCGGCGTTCCTGAATCGCGTTGAAGAAGTGGTCGACATGGCGCTCGCAGAGGGTCTGTACGTTATGCTCAATATTCACGACGTGTGGCAGTGGATGAGGCCGTCGATGGCTACGCAGCATGATGCGGTGATGGAACAATTCGAAGCCGCATGGACGCAAATCGCCAACCGCTTCAAGAATCATGACATCAAACTAATGTTTGAAAGCGCTAACGAACCCGATTACCTAAACGTTGATGAGGCGACGCAGCACGCGTATCTTGATGAGGTTAACACGACCTTCTTCAACATTGTAAGAGCGTCCGGCGGCAATAATGCGGTTCGTCCACTTGTACTTCCGTCTCTGATGACGAATGCCAGTCAAGTACATCTGAATTCGCTCGCAACCACGATAGAAAATTTGAATGACCCGAATCTGATCACTACCGTTCATTTTTACGGCTTCTGGCCGTTTGCTGTAAATATCGCGGGCGTTACAACGTTTAATGCCGAAACGAAAAACGATATCGATACAATGGTTAACAATGTCTATAATACGTTCGTATCGAAGGGCATTCCCGTTGTCGTAGGCGAATACGGAATACTCGGTCACGATAAGAACAGGGAAACCGTCGAGCGTGGAGAGATGCTTAAGTATTTCGAATACTTCCTCCACGCTACGCAGTCGAAGGACATTGCGACGATGTGGTGGGATAACGGCTCGTACTTTAACCGCACAACCTACGAGTGGAGAGACCAGGAGCTTTACAATATTATCATGCACAGCTTGACAGGCCGCACTTCGACGACGTCTTTCGATCAGATCTTCATCAAGAGCGGCGAGCCGGTCAGCGACCAATCGATCACCTTGAACCTGAACGGCAACAGCTTTGTCTCGCTTAAGAATGGCGATCAAACGCTGGTATCCGGCACAGACTATACCGTTAACGGGAACGTGTTAACCCTTAAAGCAAGCTATCTTTCTGGTTTCGCTACAGGCGGGTTCGGCCAAAAAGCGGTATTGTCGGCTCATTTCAACTCGGGCCCCGATTGGAAAATCCGTGTCCGCTATTATAATACGCCGGTACTATCAAAAGCATCAGGTACATCCAGCGGCGGCTTAGCTATTCCGACTGCTTTCAACGGGGATGTGCTTGCCACAATGGAAGCGGTATACACGAACGGCACTAACGCCGGCCCGCATAACTGGACCTCGTATAAGGAGTATGCTTACGCATTCTTGCCAGACTATGCGAATAACACGATCATGATAACACCGAACTTCTTCGCCGAAACAACAGGCGGAACGATCAACCTGACGTTTCACTACTGGAGCGGCGCCATTGTCAAATACCAGTTAACGATGAAGGGCAACCGTTTCACAGGTTTGCCCCAGTAAGGATCTGCTCAATTCATGAAACCAAAGGAGAGTTCCTATGAAAGCAAAAAGATCGTATTTATCTGTCTTCTTGGTCGTTGCCCTGCTCATGACGATGTTTCCACTCGTCAGCTCGGCCGCTGATTCCCAGCAAGAAACCAAAATGCAGTCTTATGTCAGTGCGATGCAGCCTGGATGGAACCTGGGCAATACATTTGATTCATTTAATACAAATGCTCCAAATAATGGAGACGAGACGTCCTGGGGCAACCCGATCGTTACCAAAGAATTCATTAAGGAAATTAAGAAACAGGGCTTCAAAAGTATCCGCATTCCGATTACATGGAGCGGGCGGATGGGCGGCGCACCGGATTATACGATCAATCCTGATTGGATGGACCGTGTACAGCAAGTAGTCGACTGGTCGCTGCAAGAGGGACTGTATGTCATGATCAACATTCACCACGACTCCTGGATGTGGGTCAGCAAGGCGCCGGAGAATCATGACGCCGTATTGGCCCAATATAATGCGATCTGGACGCAAGTTGCCGACCGCTTTAAGAATCATTCCAACAAGCTGATGTTCGAAAGCATCAACGAACCGTTATTTGAAAACGTTGATGTGGCGACGCAGCACGCATTTCTAGATGAGTTTAACAAATCCTTCGTACATATTGTAAGAGCGTCGGGAGGCAACAATGACGTTCGTCCGCTCGTGCTGCCGACGTTATTTACGAATCACTCGCAAGAGCATGTGGATTCGCTTGCAAGCACGATTGCCGATCTGAACGATCCGAATTTGATCGCTACCATTCATTTTTACGGCTTCTGGCCGTTCAGCGTAAACATTGCGGGCTTCCCGAAGCTTGAAGAATTAACGATTAACGATATCGATACAATGGCTAACAATGTATATAGTACGTTCGTATCGAAAGGAATTCCCGTTGTCATAGGCGAATTCGGACTGCTCGGCTGGGATGCTGTACCTTTCAAAACGCCGTTCAGCGAAGGTGTGCCTCAGCATGGCGAAATGCTGAAGTTTTTAGAGTATTTCACCTATAAATCCATAGAGAACAAGCTTACCCTTATGCTGTGGGACAACGGCGGGCGGTTTGACCGCAGAACGCTTGAGTGGAACGATCCGGAGCTCTACAATCTGATCATGGCAAGCTTGAAGAGCCGCTCTTCCACGGCCGAATCCGATCTGATCTTCGTAAGGAAAGACGCCCCGGCGCAGGACGCCGTAATGCCCTTGAGCTTGAACGGCAATGTTCTGACCGGCATTAAGGCCGGAGACTATAAGTTGATGAAAGGCAAAGATTATGAGTTGAACGGCGAAAACCTGACCCTCAAAGCAAGTTATCTCGCCAAGCTGACCGAATCGGCCGAACTCGGCGAGGCAGCCGTATTGAAAGCGGAGTTCAACAAGGGGGCAGATTGGACCTTCTATGTCATGTACAATGACACGCCTGTGCTGCAAAACGTGGAAGGCACCACAGCAAGCTTTGCGATTCCGACCGCCTTCAACGGCGACCGACTTGCTACGATGGAGGCCGTGTATGCTGAAGGGGGCAACGCCGGTCCGCATAACTGGACTTCGTTCAAGGAGTTCGCCCGAACATTTAAACCATCTTATGCTACAAATCAAATCACGCTTACACAGAGCTTCTTCAACGAGGTGAACGACGGAACGGTGATTCTGAAGTTCCACTTCTGGAGCGGCGCCATCATCGAATACACGATTACGAAGAACGGCACGAGCATCACGGGCACAGCATCGTAGAGCCGGATTCGTTTCGGGAATTAAGGAGTCCTGCCTTACGCCCGTGCGTACGGCAGGACTCCCTTCTTGCTGCCAAAAAATATCCAATAACGAAAGGAAAATCAATTATGAATCCAAGACGACAAACGATTTTGTTTCAAGGCGATTCCATTACCGATGGCAACCGTGACCGCAACGAGGACCCGAATCCCATTTTGGGGCATGGCTTTGCATTTACCATTGCAAGCTCGGCTTCGAATTGGCCTGCAACCGGCCTCATTTTATCAACCGGGGCGTCAGCGGCAACCGGGTTGCGATTTGTACGCCCGCTAGGACGATGACGCGATCCGCTTAAATCCGGATCTTATCAGCATCTTGATCGGCGTCAACGACGTTTGGTGGACTATGTCGGAATGTTCGGTCGACCGTTTCGAGAGAGCGTACCGGCATTTGCTTGCGGAGACGAAGGAGAGGTTGCCTTCCGCAGGATTGGTGCTATGCGAGCCGTTTATATTGAAAGTCGGGGCGACTGAGGAAAAATGGGAGGATTGGCGAAAACGCATCGATGACTACCGCCGTATCGTTTGCCAGTTGGCCGAAGATTACGATGCGGTAGGAATTTCGAGTGCCCGTGTTGGAGCGCAACTTCATTGCCGCTAACTGCATCGTATACGGCAATCGCCTTATCCGAATTTCATTCGTTTTAAACAGTCGCAGCAATGGATATTCCACCAAATTCTTCGACTAACTTGACGATTTCAACCGCATACGGGTCAAGATGGCAAACCGGTAAATCGGGTTAGACCCGCTCCATCGGCAGCCTTCCCGAATAATTCCAGTTAGAAGCTTTCCTCGGCAACGATACCCATATAGTAAACTTTACCCTTCCCATATGAATGAACCTTCACAGCCGTTTTACCCGCATAGAAATCGTCCTCATACCAAGCAACCGTCTCAGCGCCCGCAGGCTCCAGCATACGGAGCGCTTCGCCACCGGAAATGAACGAGCGTATCGGCGCCGCGGGCAATGCATTGCCAAGCGAAGGCCCCAATAAATCCGGGCTGCGGGGTCCGCCACATCGGAAACCAGCATCCGGAAGGGCCGCTTATCGTTTCCGTCGGCAGCCATCCGATACTTCTTTGACGATGTCGCCATTCCCGCCGCGCCATGGGCTATGTTTAATCGAATGCTCCGTGTAGGCGCTAGGCCGGGGCAGAATCTGTCATGATGCTTGCAAGTCAGGATCAATCCGGTCATTCCGGCAGATTTGCATACCTCCACCCATTACTTCGCATCGAACGCGGCAGGATGGAAGAGCGCCGTGGCCTCGTCGCCAAGCCCCCATTCTCTATCCGTAAAAGTGTTAATCTCGAAATGAATAAAGGAGTAAAACTCCAATTCCTGCCATGCCAGCTATCTTGCCGACGGTACAATATGCGCTGAGTTTCTGATCGATTCATTCATCGTAATACTCCCAGTCATCGAATTTGTGTTGGCTTAATCCAAAACTCAAACTCAAAATCTTTTTCATTTAATTGATATTGCTCCAACAAGAAAGGTCCACAGCTGTTTGATCCTATGCCGGATTGTTTGTAATCCATGCACACAACAGAGTATCCGCTCTTTTCGAGCTCGTAATGATGTCTTTTGGCCGATAATTCCTCTTGCGTGTATTCGGAAGCGTTGAAGGAAAATGGCGTTTCTGCCTGAAAGGCGACCAGGATATCGTTGGAGCTGATGTTCACATATTCGCAGCCGTAATGGGATGAATTTTCTTGCGGTTTGATATAATCCTCATGCATTTCGGAAATATGCTGTGAGAATACGCCCATATAGGAAGCTTGATGCTTATCGTTATAGCTTTCATACGGTCCGTACCCGTAATATTCCACCTGATCAAATTGTTTGTTCATAAACATTCTCACGCCAAAGCGCGGCAAGTAAGGACGTTCATCTGCAACTTGAACCTTATATTTTATTTTTATTTCACCGCTATTGAAGATAGCGGTTTCGGTCTGCAGTTGAAACGTATTATGGTAGGAGTGCCCCCCAAGAGCGATTTGGGAGCGAATCAGAACGTCGGAATCCGATTTCTCCACTGATATATGGTAAACCTTGGTCGTAAGGTTCCCGAAGCTGAACATATTCCACTTCGATTTAATCCATTCGTTATCCGTTGGTGCTCGATAAGCGTTGAATTCCATTGGTTTTTCGATTAATTCTTTATGGTGGAAAGTCAATTGATCAAAAAGTGCAATCGATTTATTGAACCGATAATCGAAGTCTTCGCCAGAAATATAGATGTATTTCTTATCCTCCGAATAATTAACAGATTCGATCGCTTGTGAAGGTGAAGGTTCGATCACTTTGAGTTCCTTGTAAATCAACAATTGATCGAAGCCGATCTCGTGGCCCTTTTCCGACCACAGCGTGTCTTGCTTTTGCGAGAAAATAAATCGCACATAAACACTTGCGCCGGTCACCCCTGCAAGACTTGGGATAGTCACAATAGTTGAGGTCTTTGCCGGCACTTGAATATCCAATTCCTCTTGTAAAATTACTTTGCCCGTGTCCGTAACCTGAACGGTGCATGCCAGCTTCTCGGACAAATTAGAAAAGTCATAGGTATTGATGAACTCATATACTCCATTCGAGGCGTCAACTGATTTGATTCGAATCGGACGATAAACATTTTTTGCTTCTTTCAACCCCGTATGAGGCGTACGATCCGGATATACCAGTCCGTCAATACAGAAGTTTCCGTCATGGCGCGGCTCATTGAAATCCCCGCCATAGGCATACTTTGGTTTGCCATTGCTGTCTTCCCCGATTTTAATCCCGTGGTCGCACCATTCCCAAATAAATCCGCCGCTAAATCTATCATTTGAATAAATGATTTGCCAATAGTCTTCTAAATCTCCAGGTCCATTGCCCATGGAATGGCTGTATTCACATAATACTAACGGACGTTTTTCGTCTTCTTTATTCAGAAAATCGTTTTTCATCCATTGAGTTGCAGGATACATCGTAGAAACAACGTCTAATACCGCTTCGCTGTCGTCCGCTTTTTCTTCGCCTTCTAATTCGTGCATGCTTTGATAATGGACTAATCTTGTTGGATCGTATTGTTTAACGTATTTCGCAGCCTTTTCCATGATTTTGCTGTAGCCGGCTTCATTGCCTAGAGACCATAACAATACACAAGGGCGATTTAAATCTCTAGTAATCATGAGGTCGATTCGATCCAAGATCGCTTTCTCATAGTCGTCTCGAACGACAAGCAAAGCAATCCCGGAATAGCCCCCCCCGTTCTCTTGTGTGTGTGCCGCCACTACGGAACCGTGAGATTCAAGGTCCGCTTCGTCAATGACATAAAAGCCAAGTTCATCGCAGAGTTGAAGGAAAATCGGACTGTTCGGGTAGTGTGCTGTTCGGATGCTGTTGATATTGTGCTGCTTCATTAAATAGAGGTCAGCTAACATCTGTTCCCTGCTAATAACGGAGCCAGTCACAGGGTCGCTGTCATGACGGTTGACTCCTTTGAATTTAATCGCCGCCCCATTCAACAGGATGACTCCGTTCTTAACGGCAACCTCCCGAATACCAACCTTCTCGGCAATCATTTCCTCATCGGTCTGCAACGTGATTTTGTATAAATCCGGATGCTCCGCATTCCACAGTGCTGGCTGATCCAAACTGAAGACCGCCGTTGCTTCACCGGATTGCAAATAACTTTCACCAAGCAATGTGCCCATCGGATCATAGAGCTTCACTGCAACGTTTGTATTTGCATGAACTTCGACAGCAATGTCCGCCTTCGTATATGAATCATAGAGTTTGGAGGTGATACGATAACTGTCGATTCGATTCCGCGGCCTGGAGAGGATGTACACGTCTCTGAATATGCCCGACATCCGCCATTTATCCTGATCCTCGAGATAGGTCCCGTCACACCATTTGAGCACAACAACCGTCATCGTATTCCTGCCGCTGACAAGATATCTGGTAATGTTAAACTCACTTGTCATATGAGATACCTGACTGTATCCGACGAACTGGTCATTTATATATAAATAAAAGCAGCTATCCACCCCTTCAAAGTTTATAAATCGTTCAAAGCCATCGGATACATCCATCAAAAATTTCAGGTTGTATACGCCTATCGGATTCTGATCAGGGACATACGGCGGATCAAACGGTATGGGGTAATGAATATTTGTATATTGAGGCACATCATATCCGTGCAGCTGCCAGTTGGAAGGCACGGGGATTTTATTATATTGGTTTAATTCCAGGAAGTTGTCTTCTAAATTTTGGAAGCTTTCATAATACCGAAAGTTCCAACTTCCATTTAATAGAACAAAACGATGGGATGTTTCCCGCTCTGCGAAAGCATCTTGTTCTGGAGAAAACGGGATATAATAATTGCGATTTTTTTCCGTATTTATATGCAGCTGCTGTGGATCCTCATGGTAGTTGGTCTGGATCAACATAATTCCTCCTCAACACGGGCCTCAGATTGTTTGAGAGGCGGTATGGTAAACCTCTCTAATCACTAATTATATAGCGCTTTCATACTAATTTCCTTGATTTTCAAGTCAACAAATAGCACAATATAGACAGATGAGCACACAAGACAATGGCGCACCAATTCGAACCTACCATCCCAGCCGATTGAACGTCAAACTTCATAGCCGAAATATTGGTATCGCCGGTTTCATCCGAATAAGCTGCGACTGCTTGCTCCACCATCGGGAAAAGAGCATCCCCCATTATGCCCAGGGTGCACATCAAATGCGCATTCGCATTACGCGATCGAACCTGCTTCAGGAATTCGACATAGGCATCTCTGTACTCAGCCTGCTTCACCGGATCATCTTTCGTATACGAATAGTCGTTCGTCCCAAGATTTATAACAATCATAATCTGTCTGCCCTAACGCAACCTGGTCGCCTTTTATCGTAATTTGCGCCTTTGTGCCCCTAAACTTGAACTCCGCCCCGCTGCCGGACAACGCCAGCCAAAGCGTGTCATTATAGAAAACGGTCCTGCCGATCGGCTTTACGAAGTTCTCCTCTGCTCTAAATAATTGATCGCCCTGCGCCAATATAATATAGTCTACATTCCAGCCCGAATCTCCGGCATCATATTGGAACTTCAATGTCGCGCCTGCAGGGATATTGACCGGCACGGTTACGCTAGTGTAGGCACCATTCCATTGGCCATTCCCGGTGAAGCTGATGGTCTTTGTCTTGACCCCATTCACGTACATACTATACGTACCCGAGTTAGTGGCAGCGTATCTCACAGTAAGGCTGGTTGCAGCAGGAACATTGTTGAACTGAATGCCATTTCCGCTCACATGAAGATACTCAACCGCCTGACCGCCTGACGCTGAGGAGTCATTGTAGACAGAAGCGAATCCTAGCCTGGTCGCAGTTTCCGCTTCAATTGGCGCAGGAGAAACCCGAATATGGTCAAGGTTAATGATTCCCGTATCGCCATATTTGTAAGCGATCGTATTGACGCCGGCATTTAATGTCACCGTTTCCGTTTGATTGCCCCATGTATCCCAGTTCGCAAGCATAGGCAAGCTTGTTTGCTTGATTTTCGTTCCATTCACAATAAGACTCACTGTAGCCGGATTGAAAGCGGCATTGCCGTAACGTGCGGTTACTTTGTATTTCCCTGCAGCCGGAACGTTAACGGTAAAAGTCGCTGTTCCTCCAAAGTTCCAGTATCCATCCACAAAGCCGCTGCCCGTGTATCCTGGATGATTGGTATTGACCTTAACCCCGCCTGACAGCTCAGCTTGTTCGGCTTCAAGTTGAATGGTGGCTTCATTCGAGTTGGACAACATCGCAACCAAGAAGGTCAGGGGCGAGTTGTAATTCAAGGCTTGCTCATTGGTCTCCCAGTCGATAGAGGAACCGTTGTAAGCCTTGCCGCTGAAAGTATAGCGTCCGTTGTTGTTCGGACCGCCAGGCATGTAACCGCTGGGCATCTCCAAGAGAAAGTCTGCATTGTAAATTTCATGAATGGTTTTTGTCACACGGCGCTCTGCTGGCCACCCAGGAGCCGTTGGTTTCGATCTTCTTCGCTGCCTTGCCCAGATAGGTTTCATCGGTTACCGTATTGCCGTGGCCATATTTATAATCATTGATCACGAGATCCTTTAGCTTGTTCCAATCCGCACCACCGGGAGGCAGATAAGGATCGTCGTCAGCAGCTGTGGCGGGAAGCGCACACAACAGCAGCAGTGAAACGGACATACATAAGGAAATGATTTGTTTGATGATGCGAAGCGACTTTTTCTTTGTTTTCATCTTGATAGTCTTCTTTTTAAAGTCTTTTTCTTCATAAAAGCGCATACATTAAATGATACTGCAACATCGATCATGATATGGACATCTCACCTGAAATACCTCCGAACCATTCCGGTCGGAGGTATCAAGCTTCTAAACAAGCTTATTTATTTCCTGACTGATCATGGGGAACCGTGACGGTGACAGATGCTTCCGTAACATTCCCTGCTTGATCTATCGCTCTATAAGTAATGGTATAAACTAGAGGCTCTTTACCCTTTGCTTTTTTGGCCAGAAGCATGAATTCCGTATCGGATGTGCCGAAATCTGCCTCTTGTACCATAGATTCATAGCTGTCGACGGCTACGCTCGGCGTAATAGACAGCAATTCCACTTGAGACTCATCCGCAGTTTCTACGGTTGCCGTCACCTTAACCAGACGATTGTTGGCCGGCCACAATGTTTCCTTATCCAGGACAACATTCAGGGTTGGAGCAACCGTATCAATGATCAAGCTTCTGTACGCCCACTCCGACCAGTCGCCCCGATTGTCCTTCAATCGAACCCTGATCGACCAATCTCCGTCCTCCAATCCATCCAATGTGTATGAACCGGATGCGCCAGCCAGTTCACCGCTGTCCACGTCAACCGTCTCCCAATCGCTGCTGGAGGCTTGAACCTGATAGGCGGCTTGTACATCCGCATCGTCGGCGTCAAGGAACGTCCAGTCAATCCGCGGATTATTTAAATGGATTGCCTGGCCTTCCTCATACGAGGTGATCGAGACGGCTGGAGCAGAATTCGATTCGGACAACATCGCAACCAAGAAGGTCAGGGGCGAGTTGTAATTCAAGGCTTGCTCATTGGTTTCCCAGTCGATAGAGGAATTGTTGTAAGCCTTGCCGCTGAAGGTATAGCGTCCGTTGTTGTTCGGACCGCCAGGCATGTAACCGCTGGGCATCTCCAAGAGAAAGTCGCCATTGTAAACTTCATGGATGGTTCTTGTCACACGGCGCTCTCCGTGCCCGGTAATATAGCTCATCTGAAGCGGGTTAATCCCAAGCAGATAGTTCAGATTGCTGGCGGCTACCTTAAGGTCTTCTTCATTAAACAGGCCGAGAATGCGGCTGCCGATCGCGAGGCCAACCGGAACGCCGGCATTATTGGAGTTCGCTCCCCAATAAAAATCATCCAGGGTGGCATTTCCCCACACCGATTTATTCCTATTGGCATTGATGAGAATGTCACGCCATTGTACAAATTTATCGGTAAACCATGTCTTCACTGCGGCGTTCGGCTGATCCCCCATCATGTAATGGTAGAATCCCATCCTTTGCAAGGAGCCGATATTGTGCGAGAACGTTTCATCCTCGAAAATAGAAGCGAAATTCAAGTAATGAGCGACGACGTAATCGTTATACACTTGCTCTCCGGTTGCCCGGTACAGCGTCGCTGCGGCATAGAAGCGGTCGTTCACATCGCTGGAAGAGTAGTATGGACCATCCGGCTGCGGGATGAATTCCGGATGCTGCTCCAGATAGTTCCATCCGCGGAGAGCGGCAGCCTTCAACGTCTCGGCATAATCCGTCAACCCAGGAACATCCTTCATGACGATATACGCATGAGCCAGAGCGCCAACTGCAGCGCCGGTGTGGAACGTCGGTATGAGTCTATTGCTTGCCGTTCCATCCATGATATAGCGATCAGGTGAATGCTCCCGATTGACGAAAGCATAGAAGCCTCCTGTGGCCTCATCCTGCATTTTGAGAATAAAATCCGTTTCAACCTTGATCTCGTCCAGCAGATCCGGGATGCCGTTTCCGCTTTCCGGGATATTCATCGAATGATCCTGGAATTGGCTCGGAAAGCTCTCGTATGCCCAGAGGAGATCAGAGATGGCTGTCGCTCCCACTGTGACATATTTGCCCAAGTCGCCGGCATCCCACCATCCGCCGGAAACATCCTTCGTGATCGTCGGATTGGATTGGAACGGAAGGTTCTGGTCTTCCTTGCGATCGCCGGTCCTGGCGAAGATCCCTGCGTGTTCCGCTAACAGATCCTCATTGGCGCGCTGGAAGTAGAAGAACTTCTGCACATCTTTCAAAAGGGTGCTGTAAATGCTGCCATCGCCGATCTGGAAGGCAACGGAAGGTTCAGCGACCCCATCCACAGTCAGCACATATTCGCCCGGTTCGTTCAGGCCGGTGAAGTCCGCCTTCAGCACCTTCTCCCCGGAGGAAGCATCATAGGCTGCGACCAAGGACAACGCGCCGGAGTAAGCAACGCTCATATCCGATGCCTTTTTCACTTGAAAAGGTGTGCCGGGCACCGCAGTCAGCTCGTCGTAATAGCCGCTCACCAGAGCGTATTTCTCGCTATTAACAATATAACCGACCTGGTTCACCTTGATCGGAGCATAGCTTGCCGCCTCATCCGGCGATTTGATGACAATATTGCTGATCCAGAACGTTTTCGGATTGTTATCCCCGGTGAAGTTCAGCATCTGCACACTGGAACTACTGAAAATGCTGTTGGAGTCAAAGATATCCTTCAGCGGAACAGAATAATGTTTCCATTCTGTTGTAAGCTCCTCTCCTAACGGAATCGATGCAGTCACAGAGGTTTGATACGGATGCTTATCGTTATCCGTGAAAAACTCTCCGTCCACCAACCGTTCCGTGACGACATCTACAAATCCCACGGAGAAGGTTTCGCCGCCAACCGCTCCAACCGCATCGAACTCTAATGTACCATTTTCGTACGGGCTTATATCCAACGTCTGCCAACCGTTCAGGATATAATTGGCTCCCCAAAAGCTGTCGACAGCGATTTTCCTCGCTGCCTGGCCCAGATACGTTTCATTCGTTGACTGGCTGCCGTAATTCCATGCAAAATCATTGATCGCGAGTTCCTTCAGCTTGTTCCAGTCCGCGCCTCCGGGAGGCAGAAACGGATCGTTCTCATCAGCTGCAGCGGGAAACGCGCAGGTCAGCAGAAGCGAAACGAACACCAATAAGGAAATGATTGATTTGGTGAATCCACGCGACTTTTTCCTTGTTTTCATCTAGCAAGTCCCCTTTTTATCGTTTTCTTCTATGAAAGCGTATACTTGGAAATGATTATATGACACAGCTTGATCATAAACCTTGATATTCAGGACATAAAATAGCACGATAGAGACATATAAGACCATAGCTTTTTTTGGTAAAAAAAAGCGGTTAGGAGAAGATGTCTCCTTACCGCGTGTTTAATACAGACTCAATAGGCAGCTCTCATTCAATACCATGCCGAGAAAGCTGAGGCAATAGCAGACCCTGCTTTACCATTCGGATGCGCATCGAACTCGTTCGACATATATTCAGGTATTATCAGGTTATCGCGAGGAGTCGCTTGCGAGAGTACTTCCGCAATATCGAATATTCGATCGACTCCGGCAATAGCATGGCTTCGTATTGCCTGATTCACATCCCTCCAGACAAGCTCCTGCGCGTCGGTCAGATTGTAAGGGGGGACGGTGCAAAGGATGACTGACATATCGATACGGCTGCCTTTAAGGATGGACACAATTGTTTGCAGATCCTCCAGCACTTGAAGGGCGCTTCGTCTGGTCGTACTTATATCGTTGACCCCCAATGCTATGACAACCTCATCGCTTTGCTTGGCTTTGCTTAGCCAAGCCTTGTCGCTTGCGGCATCGTAAGCTCGCGCCCACCCCGAACCGAGATTCCATACACTGTATTCCGGGCCAAGCCCCTCCGCAATGCGGGCAACCCAGTATTCATAAGCGTCGGGGCGCGTTCGCACACCCTGGGTGATGGAATCGCCCAAGAACGCAATACGCTTTGCTCCCTCACGCTCGCAGCCGATGAAATCCGGCAGAAACAGACAATTTGCGGATTTTTGGAAACCGTCGGCTGTGCTTTGGCCCGCTGCATTCCCGGGCGCATCGTAGGCGGACACCAATGGGCATTCCGTATTGTAGGGAAAGCTTACGCCAGCAGCCAATGTCGTAATCGTCCACGAAAATACCAAATAATGCTCCTCCGGGATCATGATCCGGGCGGCATCGCTCCAAAACTTTTCTCCCGGCATAACCAACCTAGCGATCGACGAATCGAACGTTACCGGAATTTGCGTACCCTCTACAACGCTTCCATCAGGCAGCCTCCCGCCATTAGCAATGTAAGCGGACTCGATTTTCCACGAGCCTCCAATCAGATTGGCGCTCGATTCAGAGCCGTCTGCCCATGTAGAATCTACCAGGTTGCTGCACCAGAATCTCAGCTTTAATTCCCCGGATTCCGTTGTCTTGATGTAAGCTCTGTACGTATGGGTAAAAGGTGATTCGCTTTTCATCATAAAATTTTTGGCCGTAGATTGAACCGTCGCCGAAGCATAAGAACTCCACCACATGGATACTTTCCCCCTGTCTATTGTTTGCAGCTTTATGCCATTCAGTGAAGCGTATCGTTATACAAAATTTCGTTTTCTTAGCCATGCCTCACAGAGTTCCGGCCAAGCCTTCACTTCAGGATGACCTTCGGCTAAACCTTGTCCATGTCCGCCGCTTTCAAATACATGCAAATCAAAAGGCACCTGATGGCGGCTAAGAGCTCCGGCAAAAAGCAAACTATTTTCAACCGGAACCCTCTCATCATCCGCCGCATGCCAGAGAAACGTTGGCGGGGTGTCTTCTGTCACTTTCTTTTCCGTGGACAATAAAGCAACAAGCGATTCATCCGGAGAATCGCCAAGCAGATGGTGCATGGACGGTCGATGACCATACGCTCCGAATGTGATGACCGGATAACACAAGATTAGCAAATTCGGACGGCTGCTCTGTCTTTCTATCGGATCGGATGACTGGTTATCTCCTGTGTCATACAAAGTGCCCGTTGCGGATGCCAAGTGACCGCCTGCGGAAAAGCCCAAAATGCCGACTCGCTCAGGATCGATGTTCCAATCCTTTGCATAATGTCTTACGGTTCGTACAGCCCGCTGCGCATCCTGAAGCGGAATCGGATGTTGATACGGCGATACACGATAATTCAGGACGAAAGCGGATATGCCGAGCCCGTTTAACCACTTGGCAACCGGCTCGCCTTCGTGCGCGGCTCGTCTGAAATATCTCCCGCCCGGACATACGATGACTGCAGGGCTTTGGTCTTTTCCATGCACAGGGTATGCACTCAAACTTGGACATCCCTGGTTCTCATCGCCAATGCTTTCTTTGGATGCTCCAGACCATAATTCAATCGTATTCATATTGCCCCCTGAACGTTGGAGCCTCTTAAAGACTCCGGTATTGAAAGTTTTTGAACAAAACCTTCCCATCCCCGCAAGTGTCCAATCCGATTCGCAAGGCCAGGAAGCCTCCCAGCGCATTGTGATGGAAACCAGATGCTTCGAACGAATGCGGAAGCTTCTGCCATGTGCTGCCGTCATGACTATAGAAATAGATGACCTCATGCTCTAAATTGCGCAATCGCATATGAACACTTTTTCCATTGAATGGAATGCACGGCGCAGGCCATCCGCGAAGTATGCCATAGATCCCTTCTTCAGAAATCCCCATGCCGCTATAAAACATTTGATTATAGAAGAGCAGCAGTCTTCCCTGGCTGCCCGCTTCAATGACTACCTCCACGGTAACCTCGTAATTGTGATCCTCCGGCATAAAGACGAGCGGCGACACACCCTCTGAAGCATGGAGCACAATTGCATCTCCCGTAAACGCATATCGTTCCTTGTCATGCTGCCTAAAGAAACTCCATTGCAGCCCTAGCCGATCCGATGTGAAGGAATCGGAATGCGGCAAGCCATGCTTGACAGCCGCACCATCCGGCTTGGCAATCGGTTGATCTGTGGAAATGTCCTCCGGTACTCGGAACCAACCGTCTGCCGTCCATTCAATCGGCTCCAGTAACGTTTGCCTGCCTAATGGATAGTTATTTTTTTCGTAAGCATGGTACAGGATCCACCATTCTCCGTTCGGCGTATCGACCAAGGTGCCATGCCCTTTCGAATACCAGCGCTCATCACGGCTTTCGGTGCGAATGATCGGATTGTATGGGGAGTTCTCGAACGGCCCCCACGGGTTTTTGGAACGCGCGGATATAACCATATGGCTCGTCGGAGGACCGGATGTTCCGCCTTGAGCGGACGTCAGATAGTAATAACCGTTACGATAGAATAACTTGGGCGACTCAAGAAACTTTCCTTCCACCACCCATTCATCCGGAAACTCCCATCCGTCATAGACGTGAACGGTTTCCCCTTCAATCGAAAGACCGTCTTTGGAAAGCCTGGTCATATAACCGCCGCCGGTATACAAATACCGGTTGCCTTCTTGGTCGACAACGTGCCCCGGATCAATCGCTTCCAAGCCTAACTGGACAGGCTCGCCCCATGGTCCTTCGGGTGCCGGCGCAGTTAGCGCCACGATTTTCCCGTCCACAGGCACATAGATATAAAACGTACCCTCATACACAATGAAATCCGGCGCCCAGACATCCCCGATATAGCGATCCAGCGCTTTGCCAACCGGACGCCAGTTGACCAAATCCCTCGAATGCCAGATCAAGAGCCCCGGGGCGAATGTAAAGCTGGAATGTGTCATGTAATAGTCGTTGCCTAGTCGCAATACGGAAGGATCGGCATAATCTCCGGCTAACACCGGATTCCGATAGGTGCCGTTCCCCAAGTCCCCTTTTCTAATATCCTTGGTCATCTCTTCTTCCTCCTACTGTGTTTGATCATTCTTCGTTTTTTATCGCACAGCCCTAATAGAATAGTCTCCCCTACGAACGCCTGAAACTTCAACACCGACGCACCATCGCTTTGAGCCTGCAAAGAGCCGTCTGCCAGCGTTACGCGAATGGCGCTCGAACGCGCATGCTGCACAGAGCATTCCGCGTCGCTCTCAGTTCGGCCTCGGCAACATATCCGTCTTTCCAGGCAATATCGACCTCGAAACCGCCCCGCTTGATTATCTAGTCATTGTAATAGCACATTAGAGACATTATAACTTCAAAAACCGAGTAGGCCCATGAATAAATTCATGGGCCACTTACAGATGAAGCTTGAATATTCGAGCTGTGCATCATCCGTTCAATGGCTCATATTCGAACCAATCAAAGCATGCCGGAGAACCCTGCCCCGTTTCGCAGACCGCGTACATCGCAATGATTACTCCTGTAAAGCCACCCGCTACTTCCGTTGAGAGCAGATGCGTTTCTCCAGACCCCAATTCAAGGACATTGGATTGATTCTGCTGAATCTTGAAATGAAGCCATTCCGGATGAGCTTCAATCTTAAGAACGACAGGACCCTCTAAGCATTCCAGCGTGCGCTCCATCCTCATGGATCCTACGGTTCGCCGGAATACGATCACCTTGCGACCTTCTTTGCGCATTACAGCCAGATCGTAATGATATCTTTCGCTCATAAATACGGTAAGTCCGGCTTCCTCGCCCTCGTGCTGCGGTTCGAAATCCAGCAAGGTGGAAATGTTGCATGACCAGTGGCGCAAACGACGACCTACAAAGGCGGGAGCGCCGGAATCGTCGAGCGACGCCTCGGTTCCGCGCAGTACAAGATTACCGGGAGATTCGCTGAGCGACCAGCATAACGGATCCGGATTCCGCAGGAATACCCAGTCGAAGCCTAAGGTTGAATCGTCAAAATCATCTCTGGTTGAGTTAGTCTGCCACCGGACCTCCGTCAACTGCGGAGCATCCATGACGCTCTCGACACTTCCCCCATTACCGATGATTGGCCAGCCATCAGCCGTCCATGACACGGGCGCCAGAAACGTCTCTCTGCCCAAATGATGCCGGTAGGGATATGAGACAGGTCTGACACCCAAGAAAACCGCCCACCAGCTGCCGTCATGCGCCTGTACCAGATCTGCATGCCCTGTTGCCTGTATGCTGCTCTTCATGCTTCTGTGAGAAAGAATCGGATTATGGGGACATGGTTCGTACGGTCCATATGGAGCGTCGCTTCTCGCTATCGTCACCATATGACCGTATTCCGTCCCGCCTTCGGCAAGCAACAAGTAAAAAAGTCCGTTGATCTTGTAAAGATGAGGCGCTTCCGGATGCGCTGCGCCCGTTCCCCTCCAGATTAGACGACTCTCTGTCAGCAATTTCCCGGTCGATATATCAATCTCGCATTGATAAATGCCATAGCCTTCATTGCCGAAACAAGTGGATTGAAAGTATACGCTGCCATCTTCATCGAATAATAGAGATGGATCAATGCCATCCTGCGCGACAGTAATCATCTCAGACCAAGGACCTTCCGGTTGTTGGCTGCGAACATAGAAGTTGCCGACCCCGCTCACATTCGTCGTGACCATATAGAACCAGCCGTCGTGATAGCGGATCGTTGGGGCGTAAATCCCTCCCGATAACCAGGTGTTGGCCAGCGGCAATTGCTGCTCGGTAGTGAGACAATGTCCGATCTGGCGCCAATTGACAAGATCCTTGCTGTGAAATATGGGGACTCCAGGAAAATAAGCAAACGAGCTTGTTACCAAATAATAATCATCTTCGACACGGCAGATGCTCGGGTCGGGATAAAAGCCTGGAATTACTGGATTGCTATACGTCGCGATGCTACACGTCTCCATGTTACAGCTCCTAATCAATCTAATGTTTGATAATACCGTAGTCCTTCCATTCGATTATAAAACACGGCATAGACTTGAACCTTGATTTTCAGGTCATCGAATAGCATGATTTAGCCATTTGTATTTCAGGCGCCGGGCTTAGCTAAAAAAAAATTCCGCAAGCTTATTACGCTCACGGAAATTAGATGTCAGTTCATTTCTTGTTGATTACTTTTTCAAGGCTGCTCCGACCGTTTTTTCGTAATTATCGACTTGGAACTTAATAACATCGTCGTAGCCCAGGCCTTTGGCTTTCGATACCATAGCCTCTTTTAAGCTGGCAAACTCATTATCGTTCTTCGCGAACATCATCTTCCAGGAATATTCCTTGATGACTTTGCCCACTTCGGCTTTCTTCTGCTTAATGTCGGACGGTTCCTGCGTTTTAGCTTTATCGCTAAAGTATGGAGGCTGCACGGCTACTTTGTTGTTCTTCACAACATAGTCTTTCACCGTCAGTGCATCCATAGCGTCCCGCCAGCTCTTCGTGACCGGATTCGGATTGTTGTTCAAATAAGAGGTCCACATCGAGTAATCGTACGGTTCCCCTGTTTCCGGATTGATCATGGACAGATTAACCGTTCTGTTGTTCATTTGGTTTACTCCGTCCTTGAACAGACCGCCGCCGTATTCGGCAGGCATATCGACGGAGTTGGAGACCGCTTTGTATCCGAATTCGGTCAGAGTCGGCTTGCCATCCACGATATCCCACAGCAAACCCTTTGGACCTATATGGGTTTCCTGAACGCCCTCCGGCGAGAACATCCAGTTCATGAATTGCATCACGCGCTCCGGATATTTTGTCTTCGCGCCAATAGACCAATACCAAGTGCCGCCATAAGGCGAGAATCCAGCAGAAGACATTTTCTCTTCGGCGAATGGCACGAACGCGAAGCCTTTACCTGCGTTTACGTGCTTCTCGGTGTTGTAGCCATCGGTAAGCCACGGGAGTTGCGCGAATAGAATTTGTCCGTCACTATACTTGTTGGTCACGTCGGGGAACTTCTGCGTCAAAGAATCTGGGTCAAGCAGCCCCATCTTATTCGCTTCAAAGAAGAATTTCAAACCTCTCATGTAGTAGCTGTCTTCGTCGAGCAAGCCTTGCCATTTCGCTTCATCGGCCTTCGTCATCATCAGTTCGGCGTCATTGAAGCCATCTCCATCATTATAGCCATAGAATTGAGCCATAACCTTGGGGTTCAGCGCCATCACCCCATCCCAGTCCGACCACAGCGAAAATCCGTACGTAGGCTTGCCGGAATCACTCTTCGGACTAAGCTCCTGCATTTTTTTGACAACGGGAAGGTAGTCTTCCAGCGTCTTGATTTCCGGGCTTCCCAGTTGTTGATATAAGTCCCAACGAAGCCACGGGCCAAACGTCATATTGGCGCCTTCGCTCGGACCGCTGCCGCTGCCGACGTTTTGACCGATAGCGTAAATCGCCGTGCCGCCGCCATACTGCTTGCTGTTGGCTTCGAGCGCCTGACCGGCATATTTCTTAATGTCCTGGCCGTATTTGTCAAGCAGGCCATCCTTGTTCCAATCCAGCAGTAATCCGGCTTTGGAAGCATCCACTATATCGATTGCGATCGCGATGTCGCCTAAATCACCGGAGGCCATCATCGTAGCAGCTCTTTGCTGCCCGCCGGAGATAATGTTTAATTTGATGTTAAATTTATCCTTGATCAACTTCCCAAACCAACCCGGTTGCTCGCCAGTATAGTTGGACAGGTTCGAGAATACGTTCAGCGTGATCTCCGGTTGCTTCGAAGGATCGGTGCTTACTTCCGTTCCTGTGTTATTGCCCGAGTTGGTTGCCGAGTTGGTTCCAGCGGATCCGCTGCACGCGGATAAGAATACAAGCATGGCGATCATCGCGACAGCAGCCGCTGTCCATTTGTTTCTTTTCATGTGTTTGTTACCCTCCTTGTCATATATCTGCAAAAACCTTCTCTTTCATTGCTAAGAATGCTGACTCCCATTTGACAAATTTTTCATGCGTACAACGACCCGCCTCACCCCCTTGCTAGTACTCACCATTTAACCCTTAACAGCCCCGATCATGATTCCTTTGACAAAGAATCGTTGGAAGAACGGATAGACGAGCAATATCGGAATGACGACAACCATCGAAACCGTCGTCCGAATCGAAGTAGCCGTCTGAATATTGGCCAGATTTGTATCGGAAGCCCCGGACTGCAACAGAGTTGCCAGCGATGTCGCTCCGTTGAAATAGCGATACAGGATAAATTGCAGCGTAAACAGGTTCTGATCTGTTACCAGGAACAACGTGTCCTGGAACGAGTTCCACTGTCCGATGGCCGAGAAGATGGCGATCGTGGCTAGAATCGGCGTGATCAACGGCATGACGATCTTCCAGAAGATCGTCATATTGCCGGCTCCGTCGAGTTGCGCCGATTCCTGCAGGGAAATCGGCGTCGACTCGACAAACGTTTTGACGAGGATAATAAAGAATGGCGAGACGATCCCAGGCACAATATAGGCCAGGAAATTGTTGACGAAGCCAAGCTTAAGCATGATCAGGAACCACGGAATCAAGCCGGCATTAAAGTACATCGTGGCGATGAGGAAACGGTACCAGAACTTGCGTCCCCACATGGTAGGTTTCGAAAACAAGTAACCAAGAAAACCCGAAGCGGCCACGGTCAGCGCAGTGCCGATCAAAGTGCGTGCAAAGGATACTAGCGTGGCTTGGCCCAGCCCAGGAATCTTGAACACTTGGATATAGTTGTCGAAATGAATCTCTTTGGGGTAGAACATAACGAGTCCTCTGCTGCTCAAGTCGTTACTGCTGATTGTATTGATGAACAAATAATAAAACGGAAAGAAACAAGCAGAAGTAAATAAGGCAAACAGCGTATAGTTAAATATGTCAAAAATTGTAATCCTGTTATTAATCCTCATATCGGTTCTCCTTCCTAGGTCGACTTAGATAACGCCTTCGCCGCGAACCAGCTTTGACAGGCTGTTGGCTGCAAACAGCAAGATCAAGCTGACAATCGATTTCAGAATGCTGACCGCTGTCGCGAACCCGAAGTTATTGTTCACTACACCGACGTTGTACACATATAGATCAAGCACCTCGATATTATTCATGTTTATCGCGTTCGAGAATACAAAATATTGCTCAAATCCATTATTGATAAAACCCGCGATCCCGAGTATGAGCAGCACGAAGAATGTCGGCATAACCCCTGGAACCGTCACATGCCACATCAGCCGGAACCGGCCTGCTCCGTCCACTCTCGCCGCCTCATACATTTCCGGATCGATGCCCGTAATCGCGGCAATGTACAAGATCGCTCCCCAGCCGAGTCCTTTCCATACCCCCCACAACGTCATAGACAGCCAGGTGTGGTTGTCCGATGCCAGAATGTTCAGCGGCCGTTCGATCAGGCCCATGTTTATGAGCAAATTGTTCAGGAAGCCATTGTCAACAGAAAACAACATAAAGGCGAAGGAGTACACCAGCACCCAACTGATAAAGTTCGGCAGCGTTGTAAGCGTCTGCACAGTTTTCTTAAATCGTGTGCTCTTTATTTCCATCAGGAAAATCGCGAAGATAACCGGAAGAACCGAAGTCAGAAGGCCAAGCGAACTGATCGCGAATGTGTTACGCAATACTCGGAGAACTTCCTCCATCTGGTACTTATTTGACACCAACGTTGTAAACCACTGAAACCCTACAAACTCGGTCTTGGACAGCGGAATGGCAGGCCTGTAGTCGAAAAAGGCATAAATCCAGCCGTAAAGCGGCAAATAAGAGAACAAAAAGACGAGTACCAGAAAAGGCAAAGCCATGAGGAACAATTTATATTTTTCTTTAAACTGAAACTGCTTCATCGCAGCTGTCGTATAAGCTTGACCATTCAGTTTCGCCCCCATATCGTTCCCCCTGCCCGGTTGATTTGACATCTCAACAACAACTCCCTCTATATTTTTTGTGTCCTCATCGTAGAGTATCATGAAAGTAGCGCCACCAAAGTGTAACCGCTTTCTTTTTCAAATCCAATTTATTGTCTGTAGTCGGCCTTCATGCTAAACCCCCATATTCGCCGTGTTGATTCTTCTATCCGCACTCCGAGTTTCTTGAATTTCTCCTTCAATACGGATTATATATGATGTTATAACATTAAACCTGCAGTTTCAGGACATAGAGTAGCATTATATAGACTTCTTTTTACTGGATAAAACTGCCCCCTGCACGATAGTACAGGGGGAGCACGTAAATGTCCGCTTGCTATAGCAAACTAGACTATTATATTTTTCCGATGAGATACGCTTGTTTGCCATCCCGTAAAAATACTGGAATCGAGCTTAGAGGAGCTTCAAGATGGATGGTCTGTCCACCTTCGAAAGTATTTCCTGTGCGCGCATCCGTCCAGCAGACCTTATCGTCATTCTGGAATATTGCCGCCCGATATGAGATATATCCGGCCACATTCGGAATTAACAGAATGATCATATACGATATAAGAAAGCTTCTGAATATGTTTGGAAATCTTGTTCTGAGCATTCAAGCACCCCAAAAAGAAAGCGTTTTCAAAAAAATATAACAAAAAATAGTAGCACATTTAGATGGTTAAGTCTATTGGCGTCTTTTGTATTAAAAACGCGCTATATGAAAAGCAGCCGGGCAAGGTAAGCCTCCGCCCGACCGCTAAAGGATCAACTTATTCATTCCAAAGTTTCACGCGGTCTTTCACCAGCTTGGTAAACTCTTCGTTCAGCTTCTCGACGCCTGCTTTCTCCAGCTCCTTCATGAAGACGTCCCATATAGCGTCGAATTGTTCCGGCTCTGCCAGAATCGCTTGGGTAATGTGCCACCTCGTAATGTCTTGGCACTTTTGGAAGATGGCATTCGCTTCAGAGCCGGTCTCCATGTTGATGTTCCATGCCGCTCCCCACGGTCTAACCGGGAATTCTTTCTCGGACGGCCACAGATCCTTGTAACTTTTAATATTGTAAGCAGCCAATGTCTCCCTGTCCGCTTGGGTGTATTCCTTCTCGATTTGTTCCGGGAAGACGGTGGTGTAATAGTTGCCCGTTGGATCCTTCACCCCGTCACCGTAGCTCTGTCCAAATCGGTACATATCTACACCGGTCGTCTTCTTAAAGTTTTGGTTGTCATTGACTTTCATATTCAGAATGTCTTCCGGAATGACGCGTTTACCATTTTCCACCTTATAATGCTTGCCTTCGATTCCCCAGTTCAGCAGTACTTGCCCTTCATCTGACGCCAGAAAATCAAGGAACTTGATGACGCGAACAGGGTCTTTGGCGCTCTTCGTGATCGATATGCCAGTACCCGCCAAGTATCCGGTGCTCTGAAAATCATGCCTTTTGTAAGTTTCATTCAAGGTAACCGGGAAGTGGGCATAGGTTTGATCGAACTTGCCTTCCTTCTTCAATACAGCTACTTCACCGGCGAAGTCCCAATCAGCATCGATGAGTCCCAGAACGCGTCCGCTGGCAATCTTCGCCCTGTACTGATCATACTTCTGGACGAAGCTCTCCGGGTCCAGCAAGCCGATGTCGTGCATATGGTTCAGCCATCGGAAGTATTCCTTCTCTTCCGGGCGCAGGTAATGGAACTTCGCCTCATAAGTATCCGGATCGATATAAAATTCGCCTTCATCCGGCCCGCCAGTCGTTGCGACGGCCGGGTTGGTGACGCTAATTAAAAACTGCCATTCCCCTCCGTTCAGGGACAAGGGAATGATCGGTTGACCGTCGGCCGTGGTCTTGTGCTTGTCATAATAAGCTTTGAGCGAATTCTCGAAATCCTTCACCGTCTTGATCTGTGGATAGTTAAGCTCCTTCAGCACTGCGTGCTGCAGCTCGAAGCCCGTTCCTGCCTTGAAGTAGGTTTGGTTTACCGGTGCTGACGGCAGGACATAAATGCCATGGTCGTCATTGCTCCAGCGCAAACGTTTCATGTATTCTCCATAGAGCTTCTTGATGTTCGGCGCATGCTCTTCAATGAGCGGCGTCAAATCGATCAATGCGCCGGCGTCCTTCAGCTTGCCCACGCTGCCTTTGGCTGAAACAATATCAGGATATTCGTTGTTTGCCACCATCAGCGCGAATATATCCGTGTCATTGCCGCTCATCGGGAATTGCGCTTTGATCGAAATGCCGGTTTTTTCCGTAATGAGCTTCCCGACCTCGCTTTGCATGTCGTCCCAAAGCGGGTTATTGTCGCCTGCTGCAAAAGTGATCGTCATGGGTGTGAGATCTTTGTTCGGCGATGCGTCAGGACTGCTGGAGCTATCGGAGTCCGAGCTGTTGCTGCAGCCGGCGGCAACAAGAAGTGCTCCGATCATTAAAAGACATGCCACTTTTGTTTTGCTGACATTCATGAAATGCCGCCCCCCACTCTAAATATCTATGATGTTTCCAGCGAAAAGGTCTTGGCCTTGGGAGGAGCCCCTTTGATCGAAGATGGGGAAGCTCCTACATATTTCTTGAATTTGCTATGGAAATAACTCACATTGGGATAACCTACGAGCTCCGAGACCTCGTAGACTTTGTGTCCTTCCCTGAGGAGACGGCTCGCTTGCTGAATACGGACCTTATCCAAGAAGGTATGGAACGAGTCTCCTGTATGCTGCTTGAACATTCTGCCCAAATACCCCTTGTTGTAATTGAACATCTCCGCCATCGTCTCCAGCTTTAGATTTTCATGGTAATGCCGCTGGATAAAATCCATCACTTGCTTGACCACAGGCAGGCTGCCGTCCCCTCCCAGTCTTCCCGCCAGTTCGGCGAGCTGGGAATTAGCGGCGCTCATCACCCTATCGTAATGGCTGTGCTGGTGAATCTCGGCAAGCAGAGGCGCATAATCCTGGATATTGACGCTTTGATGGAGAGCCGCCAGATTGCTCAGCGCAACGGACAACACTTGGGCCAGGCCAGTCTTGATCGCGGTTTCGGAAGAATCGTAAGCCGCAATTGCCCTTCCCGCTTCTTCAAGCGTCTCCGCCACCCCCTCGCCTCTACCGAGATCCAGCATATAGAACAGCTTGGTTGAGAGCGCCTCCAAATTCGGAGGAGCATGCCTGTTCGGCTCCGTCGCAAAATGGCTTAAGACCGGTTCCGTCGCCATGTGGATCTGCCCTTCAGCAAGCAGGAAGCGGTTTTCCAACAATCTCAAGGCACCCTCGTGCGATTGACGGATATCCGCAAGTTCACAGACAATCTGTCCAGCGGCAGCAGTGAAGCCCAGCTTATGCCCGCAGGCGTCTTGCAGAAGCCGGGTCCATTCGTTTTTGACGTCGGACCGGTTCAGATCTTCCTTCAACAGGAATCCGATATACGGTCCGGTCTGAAACCCGTACCCGAGGCTCTCCGCCTCCACGGCTTCCAGCCATCTCGTCTTGACCGACTCCAGATATCCAGGTCCTGCATTAGAGAAGTCCTCCGCCTCAACCAACAGAATCTGCTTGGATTTCCCTGCGAAGCTGGTTAAGTGCACAAGTTCGCTTTCCAGTTCCGCAGCGTCTGCAGCTTCAGCCGCGATCAACTTGAGGATAAGTTCCTCCCGTAGCGCATCGGTATGGAATTCGGACAATTTTGCGCGACCTGACAACTGATCCAGTTTGGCTCTGATGCGCAGCAGTTCCTCCCTTAGTTCCTTTTTATCGATCGGCTTGAGCACATAGCCGCTCACGTTCATCTCGATGGCTTGCTTGGCGTAGGCAAAATCGGCGTATCCGCTCAGGATAAGAAATTGGCAATCCCCATCCGTCTTGCGAATTTCGCGGATCGCTTGAAGACCATCCATGCCCGGCATCCGGATATCAATGACGATCAGTTCAGGAGAAAGCTCCTGATGGAGGGCAACCGCTTTTCTTCCGTTTGAGACGTCTCCTACTACGAAGAAGCCGAGCGCTTCCCAATCGACAATTTTCAGAAGCCCCTGCCGGATTGCCGGTTCGTCGTCGACCACTAGCACTTTATACATGCAAATTTCCTCCCAACGGTATGGAAAATGTTATGCGCGTACCGGATCCCGGCGGGCATTCTAGCTTTAGCCCGAACCCTTCTCCGTAAGTCAGAATAAGGCGCTGATGCACGTTGCGGAGTCCTATCCGATGCTCCTCGGCATCTTCCATATCCAGAAATGAATGCTCGATTGCCCGCATTTTACCTTCCGGTATGCCGCACCCGTTATCCTCCACCATAATCACTACTCGGTCCGACTCCACACGCGTACCGATGATTACAATTCCCCTTTCTTCAACATCCTCCAACCCGTGCACCACAGCATTTTCCACTAGAGGCTGAACGATGAGCGGCGGAATCTCCACGCTCATTGCCGAATGATCCAGATGGAGCTTGTAGGTCAAACGTTCATCGTCGAAACGGAATTGCTGAAGTTCCAAGTAGCAGCTCACAATATCAAGCTCTTCCTTGAGCGTGATTTTGCGGTCTCCGATTTCAATGCTGCGCCTCATCAGTTTCCCCAAGAGATGCACGACATTGGAGATCTCCGTATCTCCCCTCACAAACGCTTTCATTCGGATAGACTCCAGCGCATTGAACAGAAAGTGCGGGTTCATTTGACTCGCCATCATCTTCAGCTTGATGTCGCGCTGCCGCAGCTCCAGCAGGTTTTTCTGCATGTGGGACTCTCTCACTTCTTCCATCAGACTCCGGATGCTGGCTAGCATATGGTTGAACTGTTTAGATAACGTGCCAATTTCATCGTTTCCGTCCACATCCGACTTCACGTTCAAATTGCCCATTGAGACCTTGTTCAACACCTTATTAAGCAGAAGCAGTCTTCGGGACAAAAAGGAGGAGGTGAAGTAAATGAGAACGATCGCGATGGACAAACTGACCGCAATGATGGTGAACCCCAACCTGCTGACCCGGTTTGCTTCGCTCACGATACTGTCGATCGTAAAGACCGAAATGACTTTGAGCCCGTTCCGGCTAAATGGCGGAACCACCTCCTCCAGAACAATCTTCGAGGGCTTCCCCTCATAATTAAACTCGTAAGCGCCAGCCGGTCTATCGCTCAAATCCTTGGCAAAATCCATGCTGTCGATATTCCGTCCGACCCATTGTGGTTGTTTGGCAGCGACTATTAAGCCCTTCTCATCGAAAATCATCGTATCGAACGGTTCCTGGCTTAGAATCCCATTGAGTTCATCCTGATCCAAATTGATGACCAGCACCCCGTGGGAACGGTACAACGGAAAATCAATCCTGCGAACGAGGCTGAGATAAGGGCGATTTTCCTTCGTCTCGTCCGTGATGTAATGCCACCCGATGGACGAACTGGATTTGTCCAACGCCTCCTGATACCATTCCGAGTTCTTGACAGACTCATCCGCGCTTAAAAAGTCCCAATTGCTAAGCGGCATCGGAGGGTCTGTATAGAAGCGGACGCTTTGAATTTCCTTGTATAGCTGCACGTAGTCCCGGAAATAGTGAAAATCCCAGTATGCTGTCACCAGGTCGAACGTGGTCTCATAGCGGGAATTGACTAAATTAGAAAACCTGTCGTCGACTTGCAAGTTGTTCGATATTTCAATCGGCATCCGAAGAATGTCCGTTACGTGCTTCTTGATCTTATCCACGTTGTTCATGGTTTGCTGTGTAGCCTGATCTAGTACATTCTGACGGTAGGAAGCCGTCAAGATAATGCCCACGAGAAGAACCGGGATGAACACCACTATCACGATGGAAATGATCATCTTGTTCTTGAGCCGGATATTGTTCGTTTTCCTAACCGCGGCGAGGATCTTGCTTCCCATTCCAGGTCTCCTTTCTGCTCCGTTATCGTTTGTCCAAGGTCCCTGTTCAAATTATACCTCACAAATACTTTAATAAAAATAATATATTAAACGCCAAAAAACCGATCGATACCGGGCGTTATTACCTGGTAATCGATCGGTTTGCGGTCGGCTGATCAGCCGACAATGCCTGTGCGCTCGATCCCTTCAACGAAGTACCGCTGCACAAAGAAATAAATGATAATAAGCGGCAGGATAGCGAGCAGAATGCCTGTATCCTGCACCATGCTCAAATAGAAAGGATCTAACTGAGAGGAACCTCCTCGATCAAGATTGTTTAGGTTGTATGGCAAGGCAGCCAGCTGCACGGACATGACCTTGCCTGAAGCCAAATACGTTGTCGTAAAGAAGCTGTCATTCCATTGCCACACGAACGAAAAGAGCAGCACGGTGATAATCGCCGGGAGCGCGTTCGGGAGCATGATTCGCGTAAACGTCTTCCCGACCCCTGCGCCATCAATATATGCGGCCTCCTCGATC
Source organism: Paenibacillus sp. sptzw28 (assembly GCF_019550795.1). NCBI lineage: Bacteria > Bacillati > Bacillota > Bacilli > Caryophanales > Paenibacillaceae > Paenibacillus > Paenibacillus sp. sptzw28. Next base: position 1,453,510 of record NZ_CP080545.1, on the reverse strand, counting down.
TCTTTGGGGATTCCCCGAAAAAATTGTCTGAATATAAAAATAAAAAGTCCCGCCTTCAGCGAGTTGGCTGTCAAGGCTGTCAGTATGAACGGCCAGTAGGTATTAAGCAGATTGGCGGATTTGCCGGTAAGCAATGGAATTAGTCCCATCAGCGTAAAATCCTTCAGATTGAGATAAAGGGGAATGAGAATCGTCGAAGGCGGAACCAATATGGTCAGAATGACTCCGGCAAACAGCAGATTGCTTCCTTTGAATTTAAGCCGTGCAAATCCGTAACCAGCCAAAGCGCAAGTTATCGCGGTAAGGATTGTAGTAGAGATTGACAGCGCAAAGGTATTGACCAATGTTTCCCAGTAATCCATAATCATGATCGCTTGCTTGAAATTGTCCCAAGTAAAATGGACGGGAACCCACACCACGATCGGCGAATATAGATCCTCCTTATCTTTAATCGCTGTCGAAATTTTTTGCAAGATCGGATACAAAATCAAAAATGACAGTCCTGCAATCAATACAAGACGGATGAATGACCAAATCCACCTTTTCCAGGATTCTATCGATAACAGTCGGGAATAGCTCACTCGTACATCCCCCCTAATCATAATAAAAAACTTTCCTCGATATCAGATAAGTGCTTATCAGTAAGATTAGAGCAACGGTCAGAAAATAGATCGTTGCCATCGCCGAGCTAAGTCCGAAATTAAAAGTAGTAAAACCGGTGTCCAGAATCAAATCCGTTATTTTGTTGGTGGAGACCGAGTCTACAATGGTATAAATCACATTGACCAGAATAAGCGGACTGACCATCGGGAACGTAATCTTCCAGAAGGCTTCGTAGCCGGTTGCCCCTTCCATCTTGGAGGCTTCGTACAGCTGCGGCGAGATGGTCTGGATTCCCGCGAGGAAAATCAGAATCTGAACGCCAGATTGGCTAACGATCTGATAGATACGGTCAACGGAACCTGTGAGGTAGCTGACGATCCAATCGCTAACCCCGGCTTGCAGCATCAGCTTCTCCAATTCGAAGCTCTGTAGCGAATGAACGACCTTTGCCCCTGAGCTTGCATCGCTTATCGCTTGCACCAGGCTTGTACTCTCCAGATTCATAATAATGCCGGATGCCAGAATAACGGGAAGGAAGAAAATCGCCCGGGCAGCGGATCTACCGATGAATTTCTGGTTCAGCAACACCGCGAGGAATAAACTGAAAATGACGATCAACGGAATATTGACCACGATATTCACAATCGATTCGGTCAAAACGCGGTTGAAGCTTGTGTTTATCGTCAAGGCTTCCACGTAGTTTTTGAATCCAATGTATTTAACTATTATCCCGTCTGAATTGGCCGTAATCGAACTGAAGCTGAATCGCAATGAATTCAACAAAGGGACAAAGAAAAAGAGAAGAAATCCAAGCAGCCATGGCAAAACGTAAAGAAAACCCCATAGTGCCTTTTTTTCCGCGTAAGACCTTTTCAACAGGCGAGGTTTAAGTATGGATTTCATTTTTGTACACCACCCATTACATAGCCTTCGGCTTCAACATTTATGCCATCCGCCTGTACCATTGATCGATTGTAGTTCACAATAACATAGATACCGTTCTCATAAACGGTTTTGAAGACGCCGTTGCTCAACTTCTCGTGCGAAATCATCTTCTGGTTCTGCACTTTGCCTAAGACTTCATTCACATTCCCATAGATCTGAGCAGCCTGATCCAGCCATTGCTCGTAATGAACGGCATACAAGTCGTCGTAATCCGTATCCTTAACTTTGTCATTCGATTCGTGAATCCATTCGAAGTAAACGCCGGATCCATATTCCAGACACTTCAATATATACTGGTTCATGTCGGTGAAGGTCGCCAGATTATAAGGCATGCCCGTATAGTCGATATATCCGTGAACGACCATTTGATAGAATGGAATTTCTTCGTCTTCGATCTTGAACCCGCTATTCGTCATCGGCGCATTCGTAATATCTGTAACGTACGGAAACGTATAGGCGTTGCCGCCATTCGCTATAATCTCAAGATTCCGTTCGCGTACCTTGGCCAGCGCCTGTTCCGATATCGTCTCAGACTCCGTCCGGTCGATCTGATGATCTGTCCGATAGTCGGTATTCAACCTGTTGCCCAGATCCCGCAGCGATATTCCTTCAAGGCGATAGCCGTTCAGTCCGTTCAGCATGGAGTCCACAACCTTCGGAATATAGCGCGGCGATACAACATAGAACGGAGCTTTGCTGCGGTCACGCTGATTCGAGACCGGATCAATCGGATAGATCACGGCAGGTTCTCCCCTTAATGTTCTGGAAGCTTCCTTGGTTACATCGAAGCCATCGCTTGTACGCGCCTCTGCGATGTAGACGTCTGGGAAAAAGGCAAGGTTCTTATCACGGGCGAAGGAGATAAATTCCCGAAGCGCTTTGCTCCCTCCTACAGCTCCGTCGACCGAGACATGATCCGGAACCTGATGATCAAGTCCTTTATTAAACCAACCCGAGTACTGAAGCTTAATATTGCGAATATTGCGTTCCTGCACCTGATTTACGATATCCTCTGCCTGTTTAAAGGTTGTCAGAGGTTCGAGCGACTTATAGGGAATTCCCACCGCATGCTTATTTTTGGCGATGCTTCCGATCAGTCGCAAATAAAACGGCACATCCACGGAATTTGAATCGCTTGCCGACTTCAATTCGGGAAGTCCATGCGTTTTGATCAAATACTGTTGATAGTACTGTGCCATTCCGGAATAAGTAGCTTCATCCCCGCTCAGAAAAGCGTAACGGATCGTAAAGTCCGATTTTGTCGGATTCTTTTGAAACCGGGGCAAGGAACGTTCCTTTCCGTTCGCGTCCAGGGAGACTTGGCCATTATTGATCACTTGAAAGCTTGGATAAATATAGTTATAGCCATTCAGTCTGCCGCTTACGTCTGCATTTACGCTTGCAACTGACTCGCCTTCTTCAATAATACCGAGAAAGGCTGCATCTCTGCGAATCATTCCGAATACCGGCAGTCTGGCGTTTTCTTCCCAGACGCTGTCTTTGACACTCTCCATCGTTAGATCGGATCCATAGATACTTTGTTTGTATGACGGATATTTGATTTTGCCATTGTTGAAATGAATAAGCGCCCCGGATCCGTCCGGAACCAATAATGAGCCTTCTGTCCCCTCTCCTTCTGCGCCGAAGAAACCAAGAACCGATACCGTGCTGATCGGATATTCGTCCGGGTAATGAATGCCGGAAACCGGCACTTTGACCACGAGGCTATCGTCATCCAAGGTATACTCGATCGAGGCAAGGAATATACGCGGTTCGGGTTTGGTTTGCTCCAGATGAAACGCCTCGAGATCCTTCTGGAAATCTTCAGCCGTATAGCCGGCATCATCGAATGCCTGGAGAGTCCGTTTCAGTTGAATTCCGGACAGAGATTCATTTCGCACATACACAGAAGGGTCATCGCTTTCTTGGTAGGCAATCATCAGCGCGCGCTGTCCCGTTTTATCCACTTTCCCCTTAAGTTCATCCAAGCGCGCTTTAGTCAGCTTGCTTGGAATATCGTCAACCGTTTTCTCGTCCGTTCCGAATTGATAAGTCACTCGAATGCCGTTAGGAATGCTTTCGAATCTGACTTGCTTATGAATGACGCTATCCGTATAGGAGTTGACCGAGCTGAGCTGGCTGAACGAGTTAAGGAAATCGAGTTTTAATTGAGCGGATAATAAATCCTTGTTAATTCCTGTCGCCAGTTTATCGGATTCTCGCTCCGGCGGGTTGCTGTACCATACTTCTCCGCTTTTTTTATCGAGAACGGCAATAACTCCCGACTGATCGTCTGCGAATAATTGCAGACGATTATTGGCTGCAACACCTTTCATACCTGCAACTCGAGGATCCGTGAAGGAAACGGCAAGAGCCGTACCCTTCACAAATTCTGCTGCAACAGAGCGATTTGCCTCCGTTTGTTTGTCAGAACCGGAGCCCGCACACCCAGCAGTCATTATTCCGAACAGAAATAACGAAGTCAGCAAAGCATATCTTTTCATATTCATGGCTGCGCATGCCTCCTTCCTTAACTTCTCAAGTCAATTTCCTGGTAAATAGTTATTGCAAATGATAAGATTTGCTGAATCAGGCTGAAGAAAAGCAAACACAGGAACGCCAGAAACCCCATAGCGATAACCGATAACAGAAGAGTGCCAATGGTCTTTGAAGGCGTAAACTGATGAACCGTCATATTCCCGACGAACAACAGATATAATGACCAAATAACGGCGACGCTGTGTGAGAAATAATAAAAGCTCGTTTCCTGGATCGAGATGACGTTGCTTAACCAAATCCATGGAAATGGGATGATGACCATAGGAATAAAGGCAAAGCAGGTCGACGTGAAAATTTCGACAAATTTCCCTTCCCCGTCCATCAAGGTCGTGAGCGACCAATTGGCCACGCACCAGAACAACACCGGAAGCAGTACGTACAGAACCTCCATCAAGCTGTTCATGTCAGCGGGATTGTATATATTGACGAGGAAACCGCTATACTGGCTGCTCATGATATTGGTAACGACCAAGAGGAACAAGATTGAGAAGGAAACGATCAGATTATTTTTTTTGTTCCAATCATACTTCAAATCCCAATAGCCGTTAAATGGGTGTAGAATCAGATAAAACGGGTGTTTAAGCAGTTCACTGTTCAATTGCGGCATGTTTCCTTCCCCCTTTCCAATGCCGGAGCTTCCTGAACGCGATCGTGCCGAGCGCAATCAAGACAATGCCGGTCATGATCGAAGGAAAGTATCCGCGCAGCACTTCCTTGCGATGAAGCAGGAATGCCTTCGAATAGCCCAGCTGATCCTTGCTTTCCTTAAAATATTTCATCGCCTCTGCGTATTTCCCTTGCCGAAGCAGCGCTTTGCCGATTCCGGCATACGCGAATTCCAGGTTGGCGTTCATATTAATCGACTTCTGGAATAAGGCGAAGGCCGCCTCTTCATCGCCCCTGTAGTAGCTTCGAACGGCTTCGTTGAGGGTCCGGCCGTATTCCGTTGTCTCGAATAAAGTGATCTCACCGAGCCCCTTATCCAGAACGAGAAATTGATCTCCTACACGCTCGATGGCTGACGGCGTTTTGAATTCGCCCAGCCGGTTGCCCAGACCGCCGAACACATACATGAGATATCCATCGCCGTTGTAAGTGAAAATCCGTCCGTGCCTGGAATCTAGCACCGAATAGATTTCGCTGTCCGCGACATCGATGTCAATCAATCTCGAAGCGTCCATCTGAGACGTGGCAGCGATGTCGCCGCGCGGGCTGAAATACCCCGTTCGCCTCAAAATATCGTTTCCCTGAGCATTTAATTTCTTGATCGTATCGCCAAATCTGTCCCCGTTCGTCGCATAAATAAAGCCTTCATCGTTAATATCCAGGTTCGTGAATTCCGTAGGCGTAAACTGGGCCATCTGACTCCGCTGGGCGCGGGTCGACAGCCGTTTCCATAACAACTCGGCTGGGTCGACCCTTACGCGGTTCGCACCGATGAACGTCGAAAATTCGCCATTAGCGTTAAATTCCATAAATCCGTCAAATACGCCGACGGCCATGACATAAATCCGCTTGGCCTTATCGACAACAACTCGAGCGGGTTGGAATTGGAATTTCTCCTGAAACAGCTCGGATTGAGGATTCTCGATCACCTTCACAAGCTTGCTATTCGAATCGAGATGGACAATTCGATTATTGCCCGTATCAGCGACGTAAATATGCTTGTCTTCGGTTACAAACAGGCCCTGCGGGCTCATAAACTTATCGGGTTTTCCATTCACTTCAAAGGAATCGATAATTCGAACCAGCTTGAAGCTCGCATCCATCACCACGATTCGATTATTGCCGGAGTCCAGCACATAAATTTGATTGTCTGCCGTAACGTGTATATCGTTCGGTTCCTTAAATGATCCGACTCCCAGACTGTCGCCGTTCAAGAGGGCCGTTGCCCGATAGGCCAAAGGCGAGGCGACTGCGTCTCCCCAGTAGGAATAATTATAGGATTTGGGAGTTTCTTCGGCATGAACGATCGCGCTTCCCATTCCAATGCTTAGCAAACAGATGAGCGTCGTGAGTACAAATGTCCTTGCTTTATATATGCTGCTCAACATCGCGTCTCATCCTTTCTACTCTTTCATCCCGGAGGTTGCCATCGTCTGCATGACGCTGCTCTGCGAGATGATAAAGAGCGTAATCGGAACGATCATCAAGAGAAGTGCGACCGCCGCTCCAACGCCTGCGCGGGCGATGCCGCCTGCCGAGATTATGCCAAGCGCGTAATGGAGCGTCTTCAGATTCTCGCTATATATGAAGTTGCCTCCGTCGGTCCCCCATAATGCGGGGAACTGCAAAATCATTAGCGTCAGCCATGCGGGCTTCACGTTCGGCATGACGATGCTCCAATAAATCCGGTATTCGTTAGCCCCGTCAATTTTGGCCGCTTCCAGCAGCGCATCCGGAATCTGTTCCATGAATTGCTTCATGAGGAACAGTCCGAGTGGGAAGGCGAGTGACGGCACGATCACCGAGGCGTGCGTGTTGACCCAGCCGAGCCAGGACATGACCATATAGTTCGGTATCGCGGTAACATGTCCGGAGAACATGAGGGACAAAATTACGATAGAGAACAGTGTCTTTGATCCCCAAAATCGATATTTCGCCAGAGGATAGGCCGCCGCAGACGCCAGCAAAATATGTCCAGCCGTCCCCACGACCGTAATAAAGAGGGTGTTGGAGATATAACGGGACAGCGGCACCCACGAGTTCCCCATCAGGGCGAACAGGTCGAAGAAATTGTCCAGCGTCGGATTGTTGACCAGAAACCGCGGCGGGAAAATAAACAGTTCGTCAAGCGGCTTGAATGCGTTGCTGACCGCATAGATGAGCGGAAGCGCCATAAACGCGCCGAAAACGGCAAGAAGCGCGAACAGTAAAAAACTGACGGCAAAGGATCGGTTCAACCGCCTGGGGGTCCGGAGTACAGTTAGCATCCTCATGACCAATTTTATTCACCTATCTTTCGCAACAGTTTTTGCGTCAACTTATTGGAGCCGATCATAATGCAGAAGAGCACTGTCGCGATAGCGGATGCGTAACCCATCTCGAAGCGGATTGTGCCGAAGTCCATCAAGTGCGTTACGATGGTATGCCCCGCGTAGTTAACGCTTGGAAATCCGGCTAGCGCGATCGATATATCGGCGACCGCAAGCGAGCCGGTAATCTGCATAACGGCTCCGAACATCAGCTGCGGCCGCATGGACGGCAGCGTGATGAACCATAATTCCTGCCAGCGGTTCTTGATGCCGTCTACTGCTCCCGCTTCGATCAGCGAACGGTCGATCGTCTGAAGACCTGCGATGAAGGCCAGGAAGCTGGTGCCCAGGCTAAGCCACAACTGGACTATGATAATAATAGCCAGAATATATTGTTCGTTCGAAAGCCATTGAATCGGTTCGAGAATAAAACCGAATTTCATGAGGAACCCGTTCAAATAACCGTAGCTGTCTCCTGAGAATACGATCAGCCAAATAAAGAAAACGTTCCCCGAAATGGACGGCGCATAAAACACAAGGGTCATAAACGCTCTGACCTTGGGCGACAGTTCATTGATAATCCAGGCAAAGAGGAAACACGCGATATAGCTGACCGGGCCGGTCACGACTGCGAACATGAACGTATTCTTCAGAGCGATCATGAACACATCGTCGCCAAGGAACAATCGGGAGTAATTCTGCCAGCCTACGAATCTCGGAAACTCCAACATGTTAAAATAAAAGAAACTGAGTGCCAGCGAGATGACGACTGGAATGACCGTAAAAGTGAAGAAAATCAGCATGTACGGACTCATCAACAAGTAGTAGTGCTTGTTTTTTTGAAGCTCTCGGACAACATTAGCGAGTCGTGACGGCTTTTTTACCTGGATGACGCTCGACGCGGCATGACGGTTTACTTCTGCTTGCATCGGCTTCCACCCCCTAACTATTTCTGCAGATTGAATTCCTGCCGCTTGAGTGCGATTTCGTCATTAATGTACAAAATATAATCCGAAAGGGCTTCGCGCGGATTTTCACTTTCGTTCACAACGCGTCGGAAGGCGTTATCCAGATGCCTGCCGGTGAAATACCCGCCCGGCACTTGAGGGATGCCCCGTACCCATTGCCATTGGCGTTCAAGATTGTTGAAATCATTGACCGGCCAAGGCAGCTGCTCCAACGCTTCGATGTTGGCTGTCGGATATCGCGCAGCCTCGCCGAGCAGCCCTTCCAGCTCTCGTCCGTAAGCGATTTGGGTATCCTTGTCTGTCCACCACTTCATGAATGACCACGCCGCGTCCTTGTCGTCGGCATTATCCAGCATCATGACCGCGGTCGTATGGCTGGCGACCTCATGACCTACGGAGCCGTCCTCGCGCTCGGTGCCGGGTACGATGGTAAAGTCCCACAACCCTTTGATCTCCGGCGCCAGAACCGTCAGCATATTGTACGTTGTATAATCGGCAATACCTATAGGCATCTCGCCAGTCCGGAACCGATTAGCGAAATCCGCTTGCAGCGGAAATTTGTAGTTCGAATAAAATTGCGTCCAGCGCTTGAAAACCTCCATTGAAATCTCGGAGTCCAATGCGCTCTTCCTGTCATTGTCCCGGTAGAACTGGCCGCCGTTCTGGTAAAGCAGCATGGCGAATGCAGCATTCGGAACCAGAGTCGCATTGTTTGTAGCCGATTCGATCGGCAAATAAAACTCCATGTTGTGCTTCTGCAGGACCGAAATCATGTTATATACATCCTGCCACTTCTTCGGAGGCTCCAAGTTTAGCTCTTTGAGAATATCCTTGCGATAGAACAGCATCGGGAAAGTCTGCTGCTCCGGCAGTGCATATACCCCTCCATCATATTTGTAAGGAGTTATTGCGCTATCGCGGAACCTGGCGGCGACTTCCCCGAAATCCGGGAAAGCAGTCAAATCGGCTGCGGCTTTCCTCATCGCATAATTGACAGGGAGATCCTCGCCGGCTTGCAAGGCAACATCCGGTCCTTCACCTGAAAGTACAGCCGGAAGCAGGATGCCGCCCGGGACGAGCCTTAAATTCACCGATATGTTCGTCTCTGGCGAAAACGTGTCGTCAATCAACGCTTTCAACACTTGCGCCTGGTCCCTTCCCGTCGTTACCCAAACCGTGACGGAACGCCCGGTTTCTTCCGTGCTGCCGATACTATCGTAGTCTTCGGTATAAGAGGCGACGTAAGCGCCTAGCTCGTGCTTTATCTTCTCGAGCAATGTCGCTTTCGCTCTCGGAAGCTTGCTGTCCGGAGACGCGACGATCAGATAATCCAACGTAAGCGGCTGTTCGCGCACGGTCAGAATCCACGTGCCAAGTCCGCCGACATTCACCTTGAAGGAGTTCAGTCGGTTCGCGATCGTTTCCGGCTTCTCCGCCATTTCGTTCAACTGCCTTACCATCGTATGAAGAACAGCGACTTTATCGCTCCGCTCCCCTGTCGATTGTTCGAGATAATCCGCCACTGCCTGGATATTGACAGCTTGTTCGCGGAAAACATCGATCATGTCGGGAATCCGCTTCTCCAATTGATAATCACGGTAAGGGTCCGGCGTATTCGAGGTAATTAATATAATTTTTCGATACGTCTCATTGAGCTTCAGCACACTCGATTGAATCGTCTTAATTAGCGGAGCGAGCTCGCCGAGCGAAACCGCCATACGAATGGTATGTTTCCCTTTCGTCAGATGGAACAGGTAAGGCTCATCCCCTCCCAGCACATCTGTCTGCCAGTCCATATTGAAGCTGAACCGCGTCCGCTTCATTTCCTGGAATGGATATTTACCATCGATCATTATGCTGCGCGTCGCATAGACGCCCCGAAGTTGATCCTGTTTGCGCTTCAGCGCAATCTGGTACAATCCATCCTCCTTCACTTCGAATTCCCATTCAATCCACTGCCCCGGCAGCTTCCAGTTCAGGCCCCCAATCGCGTTGACCCGAATTTTCGAAGCGCTGTTCGGCATGACCGCAGGGCTTGACCGATCGGCAATCGGATACAGTGTAGGGGAAGATTTCAGGGTCGCATCCTCAGCCTGAATCATGATAAAATGACCTTCGGTGGCTGCAGCTCCTTCGGCTTTATATTCAGCTTTCCGTTCTTCATAGGTTTTTGTCTCCGGCTCCTGGTATAACTCGATATAGTCGATAGCCATCGGTTCCCTCAAGGAAGTCAAAGAAACGGTCTGAACCCCTTTGCCGAAATAAAACAAATAGGGCTCGTCATTGTATCCTTCGCTGTCCTTGAAGGACGCGATTTGCCAAGCCGGCTTCTCTATCTGCCTCGGGCGCAAATCGTTTCCGCGATCGTCCCGCTCGATTTCGTCTTCACGATTGCCCCAGTATCGATCGAACAATAGAATTTCGGCGTCTTTAAAAGGCACTTCATGATTGATCGCGAACTCCCTCTCGATAGCGGAGCTTTTCCCCTCAATAGGAAAATAATGAATTCGAACATTGTATAAGCCCGGTTGATCGACCTGGACCTTCCAACTAATCGTACCCGACTCGGGCGTTAACACCGCTTGGCCTTCCAGGCCTTGAAATCCATTCGCAAGCTTAAAGCCGTCCCCTTCAACTGCGGAATATTGCTCGCCTTCGATTCGGATTTCTGCCGCTGGTCGGTCCGCGTTCGAGTAGCGTTTCATATAGGCGGCATATCCGTCATTTGCATCAGATTCCGTTACTGCTTTAAAATCGCTAATAGCCCGAACATTGCCGATGCCTTTTTTACTTGATGGGTAGATAGCCCATATGGACAAACTCAATACAAAAAAAACAACTATCCATTTCACTATTTTCTGGCTTCTGACGCTCAATTCTGCTCCCCTCCCGCGGCAAGAGTGAAATTCAAACAGTCCACATTATTAACTAGATGCGGACTGTTTGATTTCACTTCAATCGTTACTTCTTCTTGTAAACTTCATCAATCGCCGCCTGGAAAGGCGCTTTATACTTCTCGATGACCGTGGATACGGATTGGCCTTCGCTAATCTCATCAGCGAACGCATAATAAGGCATATTTGGGAAGGTGCCCAGACTGTCAAAATTAAATCGCTTACTCGCTAATTTAACATTGTTGATATCATCTTCGTTGTCAAACGATCTCTCGTACCAGTCCTGACCAGGATAGTCGTAAACCGAATCGTAGGTTTCAATTTTCTCCCAGATATACATGAGCTGCTCCGGATTCTTCGTTGCCTTCGGAATTACCATTGCCCCTGGATTGGTATCAGGTGTATTGTAGGAAGTTCCATTCGGCCCTTTAGGGAAAGGAATAAAGCCGATATCGAAGTCCTTCATGTCTTTCTTCAAAGCTTCCGCCTCATAATTTCCAGATAAATACAACAACGTGTTGCCTTGACGGAAAAATTGACTTGGCTCCGTCCAATCGCCGCCCTCTGAAGGTCTGACGAGTTTATCGGTATTCAGCTTGGATAGGAAATTCAAGACTTCGACGGTTCTAGGATCGTCCAGGTTCTGCTTATCCCCCTTCGTCAAGCTTGTCTCGTTGGAGGCAAGCGCTGAATCCAAAACGCCGGCGCCTGCCAATCCCCATCTATCAAGCTTTCCATCGTTATTCGTATCTTTATTAGCCTCTTTGACCACTTGTACGAACGTTTCCCAATTCCAGTTATCTTCATCAATATATTCTTGAAGCGGTTTCATGCCGAGATCTTTCATTAATGTGCGGTTGTAGAAGTAACCCGTCGCTCCCATTGTATATCCGCCAAAACCATACCCTCTCCCGTTATACTGCATAATTGTATTGGTTACATCCGGATTGAACACTTTTGTATTCTTCGTGTATTCGTCAACCGGCCACAACAGATCTTGACTTGCCAGCGTTGGAATGGTGTACGATTTGCTTACTGCAATGAGATCGCCTACCGGTTCGCCGGCAAGCAACGATGCCGTAACCTTTTTCTGGTACTCGGCGCCATCAATGACAACGTATTCAACCTTGAAATTATGTTTCTTCATTAGGGCTTCCAGATTCTTTTTCCTTTGAATATTATCAGGATTATCTTCTGGGATTTCCAAGCTCCAGAAATTTACAATCTTGATTGTTCTGCCGCCCATATCGAAATCCATCTCCGGCGTTTCGTTCGAATTTGCCACTGGAGCGTCATTCGTCTCCTTGGAAGTATTCGTCGTCCCCGGATCGTTTGATGCCTTCTCGGTAACTGCATTGGTGCTTCCTGGATCGTTTTTGCTGTTGCTTCCGCTGCTGCAAGCCGCTAAAGAAAAAATCAACATCAGACTAACAAGCAACATAACCAGTTTTTTGTTGTTCATTTCCATCCCCCTATAATTGAAATGTAATCGCTGTCACTTTGATGCAATGTTAATGAAGCGGTTTAAAGTCGAACCAACTAAGCCATTCAACTTGTGCTGCTATCCATTCCGCACCTATCACCTCCTGGCCGCTTCAACTTCCCTGAACACAGTTGAAAGCGGTGTCAAATCCATTTCAAATCGCGCATGGGACGAAATCCATATCGTGTCACTCCTTGCTCCTTTAATATAATATTGTAAAAAATTAACGAAAACCTTCATTTTATAGACATGAATATAGCATCATTTAGTCATGATCCAGTTATATTGAATCCTTGATATCAAATTAACAAAATGGCGTTTGGGATTACTTTTGTCCATATAATCCCCTCAATGGGAGTTGGGGCATGCGGGCATCACGGATTCAAGGTCCATCCGCATGCCCTTAGTTTCTTAAATAACGATTTTTGATATGTTTTTTAGTACATTTTTGATTGTATGATCAATAATTTCACACGGTTAAAATAAAAATGTTACCGCATTCATTTACCACAGAAAAAGGAGTGTTGATGGATGTCAAATCAACCGGACGAGGAAGCAACATGAAGTCGAACTGCATGCTCAAGTTGCCATCAATTAAAGACGATATCATGGATACCGTTTATTTGAACTGGTTTACCAAAGACGAGCAATTTCCGTTTTTTATTCAATATGGCGGGCACGAAGAGGATATGCACCTTCATAAGCATGAGGACTTCACCGAACTCGTGATCGTATTGAACGGGAACGCTACGCATATCGTCAATTCTGAAACTTATTTTATTAAGAAGGGGAACGTATTTGTCATTAACGGCCCTACCTCTCATGCTTACAAAAATCCTCATGAATTCAAAATTTGCAATATTATGTTCCGGCCCGAAATACTTCGAAGCGCCGGTCCGGATTTAATGACCTCCAACGGCTTTCAGGCACTTTTTGTTTTGGAGCCGTTTTATCGCAATATTCATTCTTTTCAAAGCGGGCTTAGTTTGTCGATTCCAAGCATGGAACACGTCGCATCGATTATCTCCTACATGATCAACGAATATAACAGCAAGAATCAGGGCTATCAGACGATGCTCATTTCCCTGTTTATGGAGCTCGTCGTCTATTTGTCCAGACAGTATGACAATCAGGAGAACGACACGGACAGCAATCTGATGCATCTGGCGAGTGCGATCTCCTACATTGAAGATCATTATCTTGAGCCCCTTACTCTGGAGGAAGTCGCGGCCAGATCCAATATTTCGGTTCGGCATCTGAATCGGATTTTTCAATCTTATTATCAAACGACTCCTATTTCATACCTGCAACGACTTCGTTTGGAGCGCGCGCGTATGTTGTTGAGGCAAAGCGGACTCCCCATCACGAAAATTTCATACGAATGCGGGTTTAACGATAGCAATTATTTCACTCGTCAGTTTTCCAAAGCCTATGGACTATCCCCCAAGGCCTATAGGCAGCATCGGTGATGCGCGATGGAACAAAAGATACACTAGTCTGGAGAACGTCTATCACGATGTGGCAATCGGATCAAACCAAATAGCTTAACCTATTCACTTCAGAGTTTCGCAATCTATATCGCTGAAGGTCTTTTCATACGACCTTCATCTTTTAAGGAAAATGATTTCATTAGGAACGGAAGAAAGTAGAGGAGTTAATTCTAATGATTTATATAAATTTCCTAGAGGGGTAGACTCTCGTTTGGGCTATCAAACGAAGGAGTCCGTCAATCCTACTGGGGGCAAAGCAAGGCGCCATTAGATAAATATCGACCTCAAAATACCATTCTGACGCAATATCTTCCTTTATTAATTCAAAGTGGAAGGCCTCTGATTGAGTATAAACGCGCCCCTACCGCTTTCAATACTCGTCCAATAACGGGTCAAACCAATGTAGGTCCTCCTAAGGGGCAGCTGAATTAACTTTGATTATTACACGCACTCTAAGCATCTGATCGAGCGACTTCAGCAAGGGTTTAATCAGTTTTAGAGCACCCCTTACAGTAAGTTCCTACTATTAGGAACTTACTGTAAGGAGCTGCACCGATCAAGACTCCATTTGCTTCGCTTCGTAGGAAAGTACCCGATTGAAATAGGAGCATCGCCATCGCCCCTTACTTGAATGCCATGCATACCGGAACTTTATTTATATTTAATCGGCCATCATTCGGAACCAACCGAGAGACACTGGCCCATCCAAGACTAGGTACACGTCGCGCCTGCCGGAAGCGCCCGTCAGCCCGCAAGTGAGGCTCCGCCAGTCCTGTTCTCCGCCAGTCGGAATCTTGCACTTACCTGCGACTGGACCGTCCGGTCCATCCAACCGAACTTCAACCACTGCATTCTCAGTGGCGGCGGCCCGCAGCTCGACCGCGGAGATGCCAGCACCGAGTTCTGCGTCATGGAATGCAAGCCAGCCCCTATTGCCGTGTACGGCTGCGGCGCTCCCGCCTTCGATACATTCACCGAGATGAATGCCTTGATACGCATCGTAGTTTGCGGCCCGAGTCACCCTCGTAAGGTCACGCGGCGGAATCGTCTCCCCGGCGACTGTAAGGCTGCCTTCAAGCCGCAAATCGGCGGAGGAAGCGCCGAGCATGACCGTGTACGTTCCGCTTTCTAAGCAGAATCGGTCGCGCGTTACATCCCAGATGGCCAGCGATTCGAGCTGTAGTTGGAACGTCACCTCCGCAGACTCTCCCGGAGCCAGAGCAATACGTTTGAAGTCCACCAGCTGAAGGCGCGGGCGCTTGACCCGGGATTTGTCAGCACGAACATAAAGCTGCACGACCTCTTCACCCTCACAGTCGCTTATGTTCGTCACACGGCAGGCAACCTGGACTGCCGTGTCAGTCCCGGCCTCAGCGCGGTTCGGCGACAACTGCAAGGCTTCGTAACGGAATTCGCTGTACGAAAGGCCGTGTCCGAACGGATATAGCGGTTTGCCTTCAAAATATTGATACGTTCGGCAGCCACGGATGATGTCGTAGTCCATGAATGGCGGAAGCTGATCGACGGACTTGTACCACGTCATGTTCACTCGGCCTGCGGGATTGACATTGCCGAACAGAACGTCCGCAACGGCACGGCCAAGTTCCTGACCCGCATGGGACGTGTAGATAATCGCCTTCGCCTTCTCCTGTAAAGCGTTCAAGGCGAACGGGTAGCTACCGACGACCACTACAATCGTGTTCGGATTCTCCTCAATTACCGCAAGCGCCAGCTTTTCCTGCGATTCCGCCAGCTTGATGTCGGGCCGATCCATCGTCTCCTTGCCGTTGATCAGCGGATGATTGCCGACAAACACGATCGCCGCATCGGCGCCGCGAGCCGATTCGACTGCCGCGTCCAAGCCGCTCGACACGCATTCAAACTCGAACGTGTCCGCATGCGTTCCAACAACCGAACTCCCCACCTCGGCTGCGCCTCCGACGTTAATATCATTCGCGGTCTCAGCCGCTTGGCCGTCACCGACGAGCAGTACACCTGTCTCTTCATCAACCGTTACAGGCGTTCCGTTCCAGGTCGAGGCGGTAACTAGCGAACTGTCCTGATCCACAGGTCGTATCTGGAACACTTCCTTCGTAAACCATTCCCAAATCCGATGAGCCGACGCTTGCAAGTTCTTGTCGTCTGTTGTCACATAGAGGTTATTACGTAACGCAATTAATGTATGGCTATCCCAGCCCCAGTCCGATATCTCGAAAATGTCGCCTTCTTCCGGCCTCTCCGCGCGAGCAGCGAGAGGGGCCTTTGAATCGTCGCTGAGCCGGACATACCGCCTGCTACGAACAGCCTTAATGCGCACTCGATCAGTGCCGGCGGAGTATGTCGTTTCGGCGCCTTTTCCCTCCGCCGCCAGCCTCTCGCGAATTCCCTGCAGCGGGGTAACCGCATATGGCAATGATCCGCTGTACCAGTCTCGATAAACAACATCGGCAAGCGGGCCGATGACGGCAACCTTGCTTAGCTTGTCAGCCTGCAGCGGCAGCGTCCGCCCGTCGTTCTTGAGCAGTACGACAGCTTTCTGCGCCGCCTCCTTCGCCAACTCCGCGTGCTCTGGATGGAGGATCGCCGATTCGTCGATCGCATCATATGGATTCCGTTCCGACGGGTCGAACTCCCCGAGTCGGAAACGGACGCGAAACGTGTTCCGAAGAGCGGTATCCAGATCATTTTCTGTCAATAGCCCGTCCTCTAATGCCTCGCGGATCGCTTCCGTCACTGCTGCTGCTTCGTCCGTAATACTGTCGATTCCGCCGTCCCGGATCGACCGGGCCACCGCTTCCTTCAGCGTCTCTACGTGGTGATGATCCCGCACCGTGCCCGTTACGTCGAAAGCATCGCTAACGACAAAGCCATTCATTCCCCATTCGCGTTTAACGATGTCGATCACGAGCTCGCTGAGGTTCGCCGGCACTCCGTTGATCGCATTGTATGCCGTCATCATCGACTGGGCTCCGCCTTCTTTGAACGGGATCTCGAACGCCTTCAAGTAATACTCGCGCAGGTTGCGCGGATCGAGGCTGACAGATGTATCGCTTCTTCCTGCCTCATTATTGTTACCAATAAAATGCTTCAGCGTGGCAACGGCCTTCAAGAAAAAAGGATGGTCCCCCTGAATGCCCTGCGTGAGCGCGGCGGCTAGTTTGCCGGCCAAAACCGGATCTTCGCCATACGCTTCTTCCGTCCGGCCCCATCGAGGGTCGCGCTCCATGTCGACCGTCGGCGCCCACAGCGTCAAGCCGTTAAGATTCGGATTCCGCTTGTAAAAGCCGCGAGCTTCGTCCCCAATCGCGCCGCCGATTCTCTTAAGCAACTCGCTATCCCACGTACAAGCGAGACCGATCGGCTGAGGATAACTCGTCGCTTCCCCGAGCCATGCCATGCCGTGTGCCGCCTCCGTACCATGCTTGTACGCCCGCACGCCCAGACGGTCTATTGCGATCTGGTACTGTGGCATAAGCCCAATTTTCTCATCCAGTGTCAGTTGTGCAATCAAGTCGTTCACACGGTCCTCGAGAGGCATATTGAAATCCCAATAAAGACAGGTCTTTTCGATTGTCATTTTCTCACGCTCCTAGGAATTACTATAAATAATACTCATACCATCATCAGCGACCTACTCTAATACTTGTTATCCGAACCAGTCAAACTGTGCGTTGATGGAGAGCGGACGCCGTTCATTGTAGCATTCTAAATGTGTGACAGACAATCCTCATATTACTTCTCAGCTTTACGCATTCATCTTGCATTGTAGTTCAAGAATGACAAGCATACCTCGATTTTTCGGACTTATAATAGCACAATATAGACAACTTATTTCGCGAACCCTCCAATTTGTTAAACACAAACAAAGCCCACCAGATCAATAAACTGATCGGACGTAGTTTTCTCCATCGGAGTGAAGATGTCCTAGTGTGATGGTTCACAAAAAATTATAAAGTAAAAACCTGAGAACCCGCGTGACACAGCTCTCGTCGTTTCATAATGAGAAAATAGCGGGATAATGATAACTTTAATTTTGTTCTTGTTTCACCATATATTGAATGGTCTTTTCTTATCGCCTTAACTCATATGCAGAAATTGCATAAATATTGAACCCGTTAGTGCAACACATATTCAACTATAGATTACTGATTATTAATTTGCTCGGCGGTTTTTTCAGCTTTAAGCATTGACTGGTCATCATTGAAACCAGCATAGCATTTCTTTTTCTCATCATATCGATAGCACGTCAAGGTTCCAGTGACCGACTATAAATTTTCCATTTATTACATTATAAACTGTGAAACAATGTACACTAAAGGGACGTTTAGATTATGAACGAATCAAATAATGTAGGTGATGGTATGAGAAAATATTTATTTGTATTGCTATCAGTAATACTTGTGATTAGCAGTTTTGGGGTAATTTTACCAAATAAGGCTTACGCTTGTTCTTGTGCTAACAACCCAGACCCTAAAACCGCATTAGAAAAAGCAGAAGCGGTTTTCGTAGGGAAAGTGATAAAGGTTAAGCAAGAACGGAAGCAACAAGGTGTTGTCGGGGCAATCGAGTACAGGGATGCTAACTTGTTTGAAGTTGATAGGGCATGGAAGGGCGTAAAGCAATCGCAAATTATCGTTTATGACTTTGGACATGATATGTCTTGCGGGTTCGTCTTTGAAGAAGGTAAGTCATATCTTGTTTATGTGTATAAGACTGATAACGGTGAGTTATATACAAGTTATTGCAGTCGTACTGCGGAATTATCAAATGCAGGAGAAGATTTGAAGCTGATAGGTGAGGGACAGGAAGTTGATAAGCAGGTAAACCTTGAAGGCGAGATGAAGCAGATTTCAAATAAGGATTATGATATGGAAATTTTCGTTGGGGGCATTGCGGTTGTATTAGCTATAGTATTTTTAATCGGTATGAAAATCAGAAGGAAGCATCAATAAAAGAGATAGTTCTATTAAAGAAACCACTCCATTGTCAGGAGTGGTTTTGTCTTATATAAACTGATGTATATTTTGTGGTCAAACTGCACTTTGTGCTTAGATACATAAAGGTGATCCGTATCGTAAATTGAACAGGCACGTTTGCGTTAAACTGCCCGTTAACATTCCTGTAGGTGTTAGTAGATTCAATTTGCAGAAAAACGAACGCCCCGCTCGTGTTTATTACGCAATAGTTATCCGTTAGCTTTATTATTTAATGGATTTCATTTTTTTCCTGAACCCAATTATTAATAAAGTAATACCAATCAATAAAAATAAGATCTTAAATGGATTTGTAAATAATCCTGGCATTTCTGGATTAGAAGGAATTTCTATAGTATGACTTCTTTGCAAACCAATAAAGATTTAACCGTCAAATTCATTAAGAATCAAACGATTGGCAATTCTCCGACAACTTAACAAAAAAAGGCCGCTTATTAGCTACAGAATATATTGCTCATATTTAGGTTTACCCTTCGGAATAACTCATGGCATAATGTCTGAGTATAAATACATTGGAATTGTTGTATGACTAGAAGGCAAATAGTAAAGAACAGCATTCGCTGTAAGCACTGTTTAGCAGTGATTGAATTGAATCTAAAAATGTACATGAATTTAAATTCTGCTCGTGTGGAAATGTTGGAGTTTATGGTGGCCCGAATACCTAATACCAATTGGATCTTTGGCGGATTACGAGGAGCTATCAGAATGGAGCAGCAAATAGCCAACTTTACAACACTTTCACAAGAGAAAACCCCCAACCATTTCGGTTGAAGGTATCCTACAGTCCGCTACAGCGCATCCCAGATATTACGTTCGTCATCTATTCCATTACACCAACTGCATGAAACTGCCGATCCTACCATCCCATCACTGCTTTAATATTGGCAATTAGCTTGTTTGCAGCTTTGGTATGGGTTGCTTCCGACGGATGCCAATCTGCACCGAAGCCGTCTTCCCATAATTGAACGTCAAACTTCATAGCCGAAATATTAGTATCGCCGGTTTCATTCGAATAAGCTGCGACTGCTTGCTCCACCATCGGATATAGATCATCCCCCATTATGCCCAGGGTGCACATCAAATGCGCATTCGCGTTACGCGATCGAACCTGCTTCAGGAATTCGACATAGGCATCTCTGTACTCAGCCTGCTTCACCGGATCATCTTTCGTATACGAATAGTCGTTCGTCCCAAGATTTATAACAATTAGATCAGGTACGAATTTGTTAAAGTCCCATGGTGAGTTGTTGACATCCAGATTCCCGTCAATACGGCCGGCAGATCTGGCAATGATTTCATAAATATTCGGAACCAGCAGCCCGGTGTTCTTCACACCATCACCGGTATAGCCAGAGACGATGCCATGACCGCTGTAGGCAACTATGCTGTGGTCGGCCTGGAGTGCAGCTGCCGTTTTATATGCATAGGTTTTGGTCACATCTTGTTTCGCAGTGGAATACCAGTTCATCATCGACACATCATCAACCCCGTAGCCTGTCGTGATCGAATCGCCGATGATCTCGATCTTATGAGCCAAGCCCTGCGTCGGGTGAATCCCATCCACAGAATTAACGCGAATCTCCTGGATTCCTGCGGTAGACCTCATCGCCTCCGACAGCTTGACGATCCGAATGACGACATCCTGTTCGGTAGCACTTTCAAATACGGTGTAAGTCTTCTGAGACTGATTTAATAAATCGTCTACGACTCGTACTCCGTTGGCATAAATGCCGATCCTTGCATAATCGGTCAGCCCCGACGCAACCTGGTCGCCTTTTATCGTAATTTGCGCCTTTGTGCCCCTAAACTTGAACTCCGCCCCGCTGCCGGACAATGCCAACCAAAGCGTGTCATTATAGAAAACGGTCCTGCCGATTGGCTTTACGAAGTCCTCATCTGCTTTAAATAATTGATCTCCCTGCGGCGCTTCAATTGGTGCAGGTGGTGGTGTAGGATAAATCCGAATATGATCAAGGGTAATGTTTCCCGTATCACCATTGTCATATTTGTAAGCGATCTTATTGACGCCGGCTTTTAATGTCACCGTTTCCGTTTGAATGCCCCATGTATCCCAGTTCGCAAGCATAGGCAAGCTTGTCTGCTTGATTTTCGTTCCATTCACAATAAGGCTCACTGTAGCCGGATTAAAAGCGGCATTGCCGTAACGTGCGGTTACATTGTAGTTCCCTGCAGCCGGAACGTTAACGGTAAAAGTCGCTGTTCCTCCATAGTTCCAGTATCCATCCAGAAAGCCGCTGCCCGTGTATCCTGGATGATTGGTATTAACCTTAACCCCGCCAGACAGCTTAGCTTGTTCGGCTTCAAGTTGAATGGTGCCCTCATTCGAGGGAGGCCGATTAGGATTGCCGTCAGCAGCTGTAGCGGTAAGCGCGCACATCAGCAGAAGTGAAACGGACATGCATAAAGAAATGATTTGTTTGATGAAGTGAAACGACTTTTTCCTTGTTTTCATCTTGATGTCTCCTAATCTAATCGTTTTCTTTTATGAAAGCGCATACTTTTAGAAAATTATATGATACAGCTCGATTGTAAACCTTGATATTCTGGACATAAAATAGCACGAAAGAGACGAAAGACCTAAACGTTTTTTGCGGCAAGTAAAACGTAGGCCGCCGTCCTTGGGACGGCGGCACACGTTTGTATCGAGCTATCAGATGAGCATAAGGACCTCTCAATCTTATACTTTCTGATAGTTTTACAAAATAAGCACTGTGATCAGTAAGTTCACAGTGCTTCCCCAAAGAAAGAATTTTCGACATTATTCTTGATCAGAGCTTCATTCAATCTCCCAGCCCCTCCTAAAAGAGAAGAAATTGCTACAGCTATATTATCCATTCTGATTGAAGAAGGGAAGGATACAGCTACGCTGACATATTTCGATATGAAAGGCACTCGCTTAGTCTCGAAGCGAATTTTACAATCAATGGCGATGTTGATTGTTTACAGCGGACATGCGGAATATGTACCGCTTTTACAAGTCCAGAACTATCCATTCCCTCCACAAATACAGGAACATGTCCCTCTCTAAGGCTTGCTCAGCAAAGAGCTTCTTTAGCTTCTGACTCTCCCATGCCTCAATATTATTGTATCTGAGTAAGGGGTGTAACTGTCCAAGTCTCCTAGGGGACTAGATAGATGGCATCATTCCGATTCTCTCATCTGTCTTAGCGAGAATTAGCCGAATAGCAACCGATAGTATACAGTAGTTTGTCGAAAAATTGATTTTTTATATGATTTTTAGTACATTTTTGGTTGTAGAATCAGCAACTTCGCACTGTTACAATAAAATTGTTAACGCTTACATATCGTCCAATAAGGAGGTAGTGTGGCAGAAGTAAGTGATCGCGATGCAGCCCGGCTAGATTGTACAGGACAAATGGCAAATTATGAAACTAAAGGAGAATTTCAATGCGCGCAACAAGATCCTACCTATCCGTCTTTGTGGTAGTTGCCCTTCTGATGGCTTTGTGTTCATCCGTCGGCTCGGCCGCTGCTTCCCCGAAACAAAGCAAAATGCAGTCTTATGTCAGTGCAATGCAGCCCGGATGGAACCTGGGCAATACTTTTGATTCATTTAATACGAATGCTCCAAATAATGGTGACGAGACGTCCTGGGGCAACCCAATCGTTACCAAAGAATTCATTAAAGAAATTAAAAATCAGGGCTTCAAAAGCATCCGCATTCCGATTACATGGAGCGGGCGGATGGGCGACGCACCGGATTATACGATCAATCCTGACTGGATGGACCGGGTTCAGCAAGTCGTCGACTGGTCGCTCGAAGAAGGTCTGTATGTCATGATCAACGTTCACCACGACGCTTGGATGTGGCTCAGAACGATGCCAACGAATCATGACGAAGTATTGGCCCGATATACCGCGGTATGGACGCAAATCGCCGACCGCTTCAAGAATCATTCCAACAAACTGATGTTCGAAAGCATCAACGAACCGGAATTTTTAAACGTTGATATCACGACGCAGCTCGCATTTCTTGATGAGATCAACACAACCTTCGTCCATCTTATAAGAGCGTCGGGAGGCGCAAATGCCTATCGTCCGCTTGTGCTGCCGACGTTATACTGCAATCACGAGAAAGTGCGTGTGGATTCGCTTGCAAGCACGATTGCCAAGCTGAACGATCGGAATTTGATCACAACCGTTCATTTTTACGGCTTCTGGCCGTTCAGCGTGAATATTGCGGGCTACCCGAAGCTCGAGGCCGACACCATTAAGGATGTCGATACATTGATTGACAATGTATCTAATGCGTTTGTATCGAAAGGAATTCCCGTTATCGTAGGCGAATACGGACTGCTCGGCTGGGATGCCAGCGAAGGTGTTCCCGAGCATGGCGAGATGTTGAAGTTTATCGAGTATTTCACCTCTAAAGCCGTAGAGAACAAACTTGCCCTTATGCTGTGGGACAACGGCGGGCGTTTTGACCGCAGAACGCTTCAGTGGAACGATCCGGAGCTTTACAATCAGATTATGGCCAGCTTGAATGGCCGCTCTTCTACTGGCGAATCCGATCTGATCTTTATCAAGAAAAACGCGCCGATCCAGGACACCGTAGTGCCCTTGCACTTGAACGGCAATGTTCTGATCGGCATCAAACTCGGAAACGTCGCATTGATGGAAGGCAGGGACTTTGTGTTGAACGGCGAAGACTTGACCCTCAAAGCAAGCTTTCTATCTGGGCTGACCGAATCCGCCGAACTCGGCGAGGTAGCCGTATTGAAAGCCCAATTCAACAAGGGCGCCGATTGGACCTTCCATGTCTTGTACCAAGACACGCCGGTGCTGCAAAGCGTGGTGGGCACCACCGCAGATTTTGCGATTCCGACTGCCTTCAACGGCGACCGCCTAGCCACGATGGAGGCCGTGTACGCTGCAGGGGGCAACGCCGGCCCGCATAACTGGACTTCGTTCAAGCAGTATGGCCGGACTTTCAAACCATCTTATGCTGCGAATGAAATCTCTCTTACACAGGAATTCTTCAATGATGTGAACGATGGCTCGCCGGTCATTCTGAAGTTCCACTTCTGGAGCGGCGCCATCATCGAGTATACGATTACGAAGATCGGCACGAGCGTCACGAGCGAAATTACACGAATCCTATAAATTCCACGTTATAATTTCGCGGGGATTCAGGTACGATGCTGTTTTTAGCTACTTATACCCTGCCAACATTCCCCATTCCACGTTATAATTATAACGTGGAACGGGGAGATGGTATGCCGCTCATTTATTTGAAAAACAAATAAAATGGCATTACATACGTTTATGAGTCCGAAAATTACTGGGACAAAGGGGTCCCGCCACATGCCCATCAAGCTAAGAACAAAGATACGGATATCTTTTATCCGTTTCACTTGAGTCTGATCCAATTAAGCTCTAAACAGAATTTCGTGCAGACCTAAATAAGCCTTGACAGGCTTTCTTTTTTTAAGTTCAATTTCTAAACAACAGGTCGAGATTTCTGTGTACACTCATAGACCACACTCAGGATATCAAACACCGTTTTCTTCTCATATCGATGGGACTTGCGTCCATTCTTTTCAATCATTCGAAAGATCTGGACAAGAACCTGTCCGACATCCTGTTCTTGCTTTTTCATGGCATCGTGAAGGGAAAGAAAATATTCTTTGACGATGCAGATCACTTTGAATTCGCTGGCTTCTTTCTTTTCTTCATCAGCAGAAGCCTACGCATTTGAAACATGAGAGAAGAACTAAGCAAACTGGCGATTAACTGCCCGTATACATGACATTCAAAGCGTTCGGTTTTGATGGGCTTGCACCGGTCGATATGGAAGATGGATTTCCACGTTTTAAATAAAATCTCGATTTGCCAGCGTAGAGAATACAACTCGTGGATATGCTCTTTTTTCAAGTAGATGTCAGGGGTATTGGTCATGTAGATATTGATGGCACTTAAACGCTTTGTTCGCTCTTTGTAGGTGATATTTTTCTTTTTCTCCTGTTTCTGTCGTATCATAAGCCGTTTTTGAGTCTGTTCCACTGTGAGTTTATATAAGAGAAGCCGTGTGCGGAATTTTTTGTGCGACCGAGATACACTTCCCGAAGTTCTATGATTTCTCCGGGTTGAAGGCGATTCATGATGGCTTCCAAATCGATTTCTTTGTACAACGATTGCTTTTTTACCTTGCCATCTTTGAACTGTTCCACTTCTTCATTCTTTTCATATACGCGGATATTCAATTTTAATCGTGAAAGGTAAAAAGCTCCTCGTCGCTCCATTTCTTCGAAATCAACTAAACAAAAGTAGCCCAAATCTCGAATACAAAGATCGTTCTTTTCTACCGTTTGCGCTCGTTTTTTGCCGTATAAGCCGTCGTTATTTTTTCCGGGACCGACATCCACTTGTAAAAATTCTCCGCTTTTCAGTTCGTATTCGAGTTGAATTTTCATGCCAGCCGTATGAGAACTTCCTCCGGATCCGTGGTAACGGTGAGCATAGGGATCTGGAAGTTGAAACACCGTCGAGTCCAGAAGACGAATTCGATGAAAATAGGAGTTACATTCACAAGGCAGCGAGAAAGAAGCCATGATTTTTTCTTGGAGAAGCATTGAAAAAAGCGATTGAAGAAAGGCTACTGCAGAAGGATTGAACCGTTGGTTCAGCCCTTCTGAGCTCATCGAAAGATGATTGGAGGCATCGAGTTGGCCGCATAATCGTATGAGAAGAGTCACAGAGACCTGTTCGTTTAAAAAAACACATAAGGAAACCAAATCCTGTGCGGTATATTTGCTTTTACGTTGGACGAAGCCAGCTTTTCTAGTGAGCTCTTCGAGCTGGATAGGAGAAAAATGATGTTGTAATTCTTGGGCTAGTAGCTGCATTTCTTCGCTGATAGAAAGTGGAATAGAATTCATGACAAACCATCCTTTCTATGGAATCATGCTTGATATAGAAAGGATATCTTATTTTTCCAGTTTGGATATCGTTTCATCTAGCCTTGGGCATGTGGTAGTACCAGCGAAGCTGACACCACCCGCAAAGCAGATGGTTACCGAACATATAATTTCCATAAAAGGTGATATGTCATTTCATGGTAACCTTGTACACGGAACTAGTGAAGTTCAATCGAAACAGGAGAATCCAGACGAAAACAGGGTGAGAAATGTTTATCCCCACCCTGCTCGTTAACCTGCCTAGTTACTTAAAACCAATACAGCGATCCGAATTTCTGCTCTTCCAATTGATCGTTAACACAATTCGGACCCGCACAGACAGAACCCCCACTTTTCACGGTAGTTCGAATAAGCTTTATAATCCTCTCCCGATCTTCCTGAACCTCCGCGATCCATTGTTGGGACGCCAACGTCTCCGGGTCATATTTTGCTCCCCAAGCTGTCAGTTCAAGCAAGATCGGAATAAGATCCAACCCTTTCTCCGTGAGAAAATAAACCTCCTTTCGATGATCTGTTTCATGCGGTTTCTTTGCCAAGATGGCGCTTATCTCCAAGTTAGCAAGACGATTGGCCAGGACACTTGGAGAAATATGTTCCTCGGAATCGAGGAACTCTCCGAAGGTTCTTTTTCCGGAAAATACAATATCCCGAATGATCAATAGCGACCAACTATCGCCAAAAATCTCCAAACTGAAATTAATGGCACAATGCGATTTCATATTCATATGTTTCATAATGACATTATAATACTACTTATTTAAAAGTGAAATAGATCAAAATAGCAATCCATAAGAAATATTAATCATTTATTATGATATAATAACTTCAACACATCATCAAAATATAGCTACTAAAATAATAGTAAAATGGGTGCGAGTGCAGTAATTCATTCATAAGGAAGCGACTTTGAGAGTTGTTCAAATGTGTATGGAAGTAAAGATTGGAGTAGGACAGGAATTGGAATCAAGTATATTAGGAATATTGGAGGGCTATTGAATGAGCAAAGTGATTTCCAGAGACGGCACGATTATCGAATATGATCGCACAGGGGACGGACCCCCGATTATTTTGGTGATGGGTGCATTTAATGATCGTTCGACCGGTGCGCCTCTCGCGGGGCAACTGGAACCGGATTTCACTGTAATCAATTATGACCGCAGGGGGAAGGGAGAGAGCGGAGATACTTTGCCTTACGCGATCGAACGGGAGATTGAAGACTTGAATGCGCTCATTGCAGAAGTTGGCGGATCGGCTTTCGTATTCGGCTACTCATCCGGCGCAGTTCTTGCACTGCATGCGGCAGTAAAAGGAGTGCCGTTATCCGGACTTGTTCTATACGATCCGCCCGTTGAAGGTTACGACGGTCGTCTCGTCCATCAGCTAACCGAATTGATATCTGCCGGTCGTCGCGGCGATGCAGTCGAGTTCTTCCAATCCCAACTCGTCGGCATGCCGGAACAAGTCGTGGTTCAACTTCGAAATGCGCCCTTCAGGCCATATTTGGAAGCTATTGCGCACACGACAGTTTATGATACTAAGATTGTTTGTGAACCGCCGAAACAGGAGGAGTTGGCTGGTATTTCCGTCCCCGTTCTTGTTGTTGCCGCCGAGGAAATGCGCGATAAATTCAAGCAAGCTGCCGAGTTGTTAGTATCTGTTCTTCCCAAAGGGCAGCACCTATGTTTGGAGGGTCAAAGCCATCACATTGTAGCTCCTGTACTGGCTCCGGTTGTTAAAAAATTTCTTCTGTCCTGATTCATACAACGGAGAAGGGATCAGAAAAAACAAGTGGAATTGGGCAACAGCAAGGCAATCTCCGCTTGTTTTTTCGTCTCATCGGAAATACGATACGCTTCCCGACTCACTCCGGCTATCATTCCACCCTCCACCTTAATAGGAGTCACTGTACTTTTTGGGGTAAACTGTCAAGCCCATCAAGCTAAAATTTTCGAAGACCCCCAAAACGAAAAAAAGCCATCCATATTTACGAAAAGAATAGCTTTTTTCGTTTTGGGGGTGTATTAATTTCTTAGCTTGATGGGCATGGGGTCCCGCCAACATTTTAACGAAAATATACGCTAAGCCTTCGGAGGTGACCGGCTTAGCGTTTTTTCTTACTCTAAGCTAAAGCAATCCTGACGATCTCAGATGACCACATTAGTTGGTGGTTAGTACAAACTCCTAAACCGCCGGTACAATTCTCTTCGCCGTTCTCCACGAAGCTGCTGAGCATAAATCTGTATGGTGGATCCCGGCTCTCCAAATATCTTTTTATCCAGATTTTGCATTCGGTCGTAAAATAAATCTCCCTTTGCTTTGCCCCCTTGTCATTCACAATGGCTGAACAGTTTTCCAAGTTGATGTCTTCAATATCTAGTTTCTGCACTTCGCCAACACGGCAACCCGTGCTATAAAGAAATTCAAGCATTGCATACTCCCGTGGAGATTCACAAGAAATTTTCAGATGAATGACATCTTCTTCAATCAAAAATTTAGGAATGCGCTTATCTGTTTTTGGCTCTCTCAGTTTTAGAGCCGGATTCTGTGAAATATGGCCTTCTTCAAATGCAAACCGAAAAAGGAAGGGTGTGAGTAATAGTTACAATTGAGACTAAAATGGACCAAAAAATACCGGAATTATAGCAACAAATGAGATTTGTTTCTATTTAAAATGAGACTTCCCGTATTTATAACGGTTACAATTGAGACTTTCCAATTCACAGGAAGTTTGCTCCATCGGAGTGATGAACTTGTCATAGACATTCCCGCCGACGACCAAAAAAAGAAAGAAGAACTTGAGCTTGCGCTAAGCGGAAATATGACCGCACATTAATTCATAATTCCAATTTCACCATTACCACTATTCAGACGCTTTTCAAAAAATGAATGGACGGCGTCTTCTTTAGTGCGGCCTTTTTCTGATACTGCGGATTTAATTTTCATGGGAGCTGAGGAAGGGGTTGCCACGCGGCAGCTCCTTCAGAGTTGAACTCTCAGTTATCTGTTAGTGTCGTGATTCAATCGATATTAGCCTATTTCCTCGGAGCTTAACAATTGAGAAAATAGCTAGGACAAAGCCAAGAATTAATAAGAATAACCATGTTTCGTAAGCAATCATTAATAGAAGTTCCCACGTGCTTGTTGGGCCTGAATTAGGGCCACCGCTGTAGGGATAGGCAAAAACAGATGGGATTGCTGAAAATACAATTAGTGCAACTCCAAATATCAGAGAGTACAAAATAAAGTTCTCTTCATACAAAGCCCCCTTTATTCCCACAAGTCATGATTAGGGACATTTCCAGTTTAAATCATATTACTCAGTTACTTCAATAAAACAAAAGAGAGCTGTTCAAGCACTTACTCCTCCCTCAACTCGTACCCGTTTAGCCACACATGCAACAAGCGCTGCACCACAGATGATGTAATACTGAGAGCTGCTTGATAGACACACCAATCACCTCGCGGTAAGTTTTCCCGTCATAAACAGTGACTATGCGAAAGCACGATCTGATTCACTGGAAAATCTTCGTCGGGAATGGGATCAAGTTCTTGTCAAAATCGGGAATGGGATCAAGTTCTTGTCATTGGCAATTGACAAGAACTTGATCCCATAAATAAAAAAACCGCTATTTATGCGACTTTTAATGGGATAATGTTCTTGTCACCCGACTATAATTTATCTTCTCTCTCAATGTCGGATCGACGGGCTTAGGGGGCTGGATGTGGTCACTCGCTTCTCAGAGTGACCCGGAGCGTCAATATGGTGTTAGCCGAAGGAAGTTCTGGAAGCAGCCATTGCATTTAAGGCGTTCTCAAAATAGCTATATACTTCATCTGCAATTCCCAGAAACTCTTCAACAAGTACATTACTATCCAAGTAACAAGCATACAGATAATCAACTAAAGCGGAGTCAATCTCACAATAGTTTAATATGGCATTCTTCATCTTAATAATGTCATCTTGCCATACACCTGTATCTTCTAAAACCAAAGAGTATAATGCACGAATTAATCTCTTAGAGTAACCTTTAATATATCTAGTTTTCATTGTGTTATCACAAGCATTAGAAAGTAAACTATGTATACGATCTACTTCCTCCTTGGTCTCTGTATTTAAGTCTAAAATGAACTCTGGAGAAATAATTATCGGTGGTACTTTTTCACCAACGTCATGGCCATATATGCAAACACAAATTATCTTAACCCAAAAACCCCACTCATTTGGTTTACTTAATACATCGTCAATCGAGCAAATTATCGTATCAATCTTAGTTACTACTGGATATTCTTCCAAAAGCCTGTCTTTAATATTTGACAATCTTTCGTAATCAATATCTTTGGGATTTACACATACAATAGTAAAGTCTGCATCTGACTTAAAAGGTTTAGCAGTTCCTTTTGGAATCGAGCCACACATATAAATGCTATGAATCTTACCTTTAAATTCAGTAAGTATATTATCTATATACTTATCAACAAAATCCTTATATTCACTTTGTATTACAATTCTATTTATAACTTTTTCTAATATCATATAGACTCCTCCTAAATTAAGAACTTCTTTCGGCTAACGTTCTGGTATTCACGAGCCCGAGAGGCTTAAGTGACCGTAGGGAACGGGTCGTCAGACTTAGCCTCGCAGGGTTGTCCGGCTGCCACGCTTCCCCGAAATCACTCTGCCGGACCGAGGGCGTCAGCCCGAAGCGTGAATATGGTGTTATCGGACGGTCTCGCCTTCATTGAGTTACCTTCAAACTGTCTTTCGTCTTCTATCGCTCTTAGGACTCAATTTCTCTCTTAATCTTCAATCGCTCTTCTATCTTCTATTGTCTTTTGATCTTCAATCGCTATTCTATCTTCGATTGTCTTTTGATCTTCAATTGCTCTTCTATCTTTAATATTTCTTGATCTTCAATCGCTCATAATCTTCAATCATTTTTCGTCTTCAAATGTCTCTGATTCTGGATCTTAATCTGGATCTTGATCTTAATCTTGATCTTGATCTTGATCTTGATCTTGATCTTGATCTTGATCTTGATCTTGATCTTGATCTTGAGCTTGATCTTGATCTTGATCTTGATCTTGATCTTGATCTTGATCTTAAAATGAGATTTTAAATCGAATTGCGAGACTGTCCGATAACCGTCTTATTTACGAATTTCGATAATACTTCCATTTTAAGCAAATTGACGACCTTCGTAAATACATAACTGGTGAAAAATAATACGCTCTCACTGTATGCTCTAAATATGTTCTACCTTTAAGTCGATCGTAGGGATCTCTGTCCAGACTGGGAATCTATTAGGGCCATAATGTACAAATGCATTATGAACTGGGATGTCTTTGGTCGGTTCTATAAGGATCGATTGTTGTAGAAACGACCGGAGCTGCTGCATACAGTTATTTTAACGTTTTCTTTTTCAAGATATGGAAACGATTGTTGCTTATAACATCGAATCCGCTATGACGCCTTCATTACATCTGTAAAATGAATTCGAGTCCAAAACAGTATTCCGTATCATTTTCGTTTTGTATCTTAAGATCGCCAAATGCTCAAAATCGTGTACACAGTGATTGTCTTAGTCGATTCCGCTGCCAAGCGCACCAAAGACAGCCGATCGTTTCCTTCCGACTGCCTTAGTGTGTTTATTGAACTCTCATGCCCTTATCTCAACGAAAATAGAGAAAACCAAATACTAGGACATTAAGTTGTATTGTATAATGAAAAAGTGACACTCAACTTGTATCCTTTAGCAACAACGGGAAAGGTATCATCTTTTCGTCCATTTTCGGCGAACAATACAACTTCTTGTCTTTTGCAAAGGACAAGAAGTTATATCCATAAATTAAAAAATCCGCTCTAATCGCGGATTCTAATCGATATATGTTCTTGTCCTCTTACATCTCACGTTTTTTTTATATATCAGGATTTGTCGGTTGACAAGAACTTGATGCCGGTATATCACGCCTGGGACCTGGTTCCGAGTATGCAGCTACCAGGGTTAAATACGACTTACCGCGATATGGTATATGTCGAGAAAGAGGTTCGCCGTCTTGCAACTCAGGTCATAAATCTAGGGATGGGGGTTGAGCAGCAGCATGAAAATGGACTCTCAAGCTGAGGTAAACATGCCTCAACTTGACGCTGCATTTATGATGATGGAGATCGAGCACCGTATTCGGGCACTCTCTTCTCTTGACGATCTGGAGATACAAATGGTGAACATGGAATGGCTGCTAGGGCGAATACACGAGCTGCGCAGCCTACACCAATTCTTTACGCGACACCAGGCTGTATACGGCGGTGGGTATCCAGTAGGTAGGGATATTGACGATTGCATCATCCGGCCGGAGATTAGACAGCGGTTCGGTTTGACATAGCAAAGGCAGGGGTTACATTATCCCCCTGCCCTTTTTATGCTTTACAACTTAAAAGGATCAGCCACTTCTTCACCCATAAGATTTAGATACATATGCTCCTCTGGTGCATAGTTCCAATACAGTTGACCATTAATATCAAAGATATGAATGTTCTCTTGCAAAAGTTCCTTATTTGGGTATTTTTCCTTCAAAAGAGAGACGATCTGCTCATACTTTAAAGGAAGTTCAACTTGGTCAGTTTTACCGTCATCACGAAAAATTACCGCAACCTGATTGTCCTTCTTATCCTTTGCAATAGTAATAAATGGGCTTTGGAAATAAGGTTTTGCAATAACTTCCGTTAACCCTCGCTTGCCGAGTTCATTTTTGTAGCCCTCAGGTATATATAATTTGTCCCCTGTAACATCACTGGTCGATCCTTGCTTATCGATTGTTTCGCCCCCTCCACACCCAATTAACGTGATACACATCGCTAAAACCAACAGTGTTCCCTTTATTATAGACATGATATCCCTCCCTTTATTAACCAGACGCAGTGGGTAATCGTAAGGTTACAGGCTGCTAAAGGAAAAGCTGAAACCAGAATCGGGTATCAGCTTTTTGAGAAATTACATGCTAAAAGTTACTGAGTATAACGAGGTGTAGTTCCTTCCGTAAGCAACATAAACCTTCTCTGGGGTACTGCCCCAGTTATCATGTACAGTCATATACTGATGGCCGTAGGAGCTTCCATTATAAAAGAACTCTTGGTATCCAATCCCCGTAACTGTATGGTCACCATAATAAGTTTGGCCTAAATAAGATAAAAGAGTTGGGCCAACATTGTAAATATTGCCTTTAACTGTGGAGTAAGTAGGATTAGAGAAATTATATGAATAGGCTGTATAACCACGTTCTTTCGCAGCATTAATCATACCTGTCAACTGCAAACGAAAATTACCCAAAATCGGCACTTGAATTTTCCCCATTAAGTGCAAGGTGAAGGCCCCCGAGGGGGCAGCGAAAATCGGTTCAATCTGTTTTTTCATTTTCCGTATCGGGTCGAAAGAAGCCTGCCTTTTTCTTTTCTTTAATGCGGTAGCTCTCCCCCTTGATGTTAATGGTGGTGGAGTGGTGGAGCAGGCGATCGAGAATCGCTGTGGCTAAAACGGAGTCGCCGAAAATCTCTCCCCAGGCACCGTAGGACTTGTTGGAGGTGAGAATAATGGATCCGGACTCGTAGCGCTCGGCAATGATCTGAAAGAAAAAGTGCGCTGCCGTTTCGTCCATCTTGCGATAGCCGATCTCGTCGATGATCAGTAAGTTTGGCTTGGTCAAAGCCCTCATTTTTTGCGTAATCGTGTTGTTCAGATGTGCTTGCTGGAGGGTTTGCACTAGATCGTGCGCGGTCGTGAAATACACCGTGTATCGCCGTTTAATGGCCTCCAGTGCAAGTGCCACGGCTAAATGTGTTTTCCCTACACCGGGCGGTCCTAAAAAGACAAGGTTTTCTTGGTGCTCCACAAAACGGAGCGTCGCTAGATCCCGGATACGTCGTTCCTCAACCGACGGTTGGAAACCGAAGTCGAACTGATCAAGCGTTTTGTGGTACGGTAAGTGAGCCATCCGGGTTTTCATGCGAATAAAGCGGTCATGCTTGGCGGAGAGCTCCTCCTGCAGTAGCCCGTCGAGAAAATCCAGATACGTTCGGTTCTGGGCGGCAGCCTCCTCGGCATGCTGATGCAATATTTCCGGAATTCGGCTCCATCCAAGATGCTCGAAAGCCTCCTGCAAGCGTTCGGTTACGACCATCATTGCATCACCGCCTCATCCAGAAACTGCTCGTAGACCGACAGGTCGCGCTGAACGACATCAGGCAGCGCTAGCTGCATGAGGCGCGGCATCGGGAGTTGCGCGGGCTTGCCGCCTGCTGCGCGGATGCCTTCGGTATGCTTCTTGTCGAAGATGACCTCGCGATGTCCGGCAGCCTTGTCGTGTTCGGCGATGAGCTTGTCTTGTACAAAAATTCGGATGCGGCCGTTACGCTCATCCTGTACCTCCACAACCTGACCGACATACCGCCAAGGCACCGAATAGCGGTTTGCTCCGTAGGAGATCAGCGCGTCAGCTGCTACCTTGCGGGGGTACCGCTCCGCTTGATCGAAGGGAACGAGATTGAAGGTTTTCAGGCCCTCATGCAGTAGGCGTTGCTGCGGTGCTTCATGGGTGGTGCCATGGATACGGACATTAGCAACGGTGTCGAGCCACAAACGAGCCTTACTATTGAGATCGGCTAAACCGGTAAACGTACGTACCCGCGGCCAGAAATTCTTGCGCACATATCCGACGCCATTTTCAACTTTACCCTTGGTTCGCGGACGGTACGGAGCACAGCGCCGCAGCAGGAACCCATGGTGGGCGGCAAAACGTGCGAATCGTTCGTTCCATAGGGGATGACCCTGTTCGTCGGCACCGGTGACGACTGTTTTCATATTGTCGTAGAGTACCGTTTCCGTTCTTCCGCCGAAGTATTGCATCGCCCGGACATGGCAGCCCATCA
The DNA here is from genome assembly GCF_019550795.1 of Paenibacillus sp. sptzw28. Taxonomy (NCBI): domain Bacteria; kingdom Bacillati; phylum Bacillota; class Bacilli; order Caryophanales; family Paenibacillaceae; genus Paenibacillus; species Paenibacillus sp. sptzw28. The sequence continues at coordinate 1,418,720 of NZ_CP080545.1, read as the reverse complement.
GGGTATCCAGTTTTTCATCTTCCGTATACTCCAGATACATCATCCGGGAGTAGCCGAGCACCATGACGGAAGCATACAGCCGCTTAGCTTCACCGTTCCACTCGACTTTGAAATGACCCCAGTCGACCTGCGCCTGTTTACCAGCCGGCGTCTCGAAACGTTCAGTCGCTTTGGCCAGTACCGCAGGCCTTAGAGGTTCCATAAAGGTGCGCAGCAACCGGATCTGCCCTGGGTATCCTTTGGCTTTGATTTCGTCGAACAACACGGCCGCATTCAGGCAGCCTTCTTCCATCCGGGAATGGATATAGTCTTGATACGGCGCCAAGATGCTCGATTTCGGTTTTTGGCGTTGATAGGATTTGGGCCCTTCTTCACGAAGCCACTTGTCAATGGTCTTCCGGTCTCGGCCGAGTTCCTCGGCAATTTGCGTCTTATTCATACCTTTTTGCCGCATGTGCTGGATCACGTAAAACTCCCCATTCTTGATCATTGTCTCTCTCCCCCGTAAGGAAGAGTCTCTGCCGATTATGGGGAATTTTCAAGTGCCGTTATTGGGGATTTTACCACTGCCGTTCACATACCGGAGGTTTGAGCTGAAATAAGAGTCCAGCCCCTAGTGTCAGTTCCCATTTTTTGTCGTAATAAAAGGACAGTCGCATCCTTATCGACGTAGCCTGAGCTGTTTTTTAGCAAGCTAGATTTTCCCTTTGTGTAATGCCACCAATAAAAGACATTATAAGCAGAGGTTGGTGCACAACCCGATGGTCCACTCCACAATGAGCTATAGTATTGGTTTGCATCACCTACAGTACCATAACTAAAACCATTTCCCGAGGACCATCCTTGCTCAAAGGCAAGACTGTCAGTTACCCCATCACTGGTAGTTCCGATTTCTCCAGTTGCAAGTTTTTTAATTTCCCCCCATATCTCCTTGCTTTCATTGTTTTTTTGCTTGGGTTCTTTAGCTTTCGGAATATTCTTTTCCGCAGAAATAACTTCGATATTATCAGGGGTCGCCAGATCAGCAGAACCATCAGAATAGTCAACCTTCAAGGCGAATTTACCAGTACCGTATACCACGACTTTTTCTGATGCTTTATTTTTTTCCTTATGCTTTGTTTGGGCTAGATTTGTGATGGACTCGATATCCGCAGCGGTCATACGATTTGATTGCTCGCCAAAACTGAGAACTGGGAAATCCCCGGAATTGTTGGCGATTTCAATAAAGCCAGCAGGTTGACTATTCGAAGTTAAATTCACAATATAACTATGTAAATCCCCAGCGGCATCATACACTTCGATAGGCTCTTGGGCTTCTACATTGCTCCCCTTCCAAGTAGATGTAGAATCCGTGGTTTTCTGCATCATGACAATGTAATACAATGCGGCAGCAATTGCTTCTTTCTTAGATACCTCCCTTTAAAGGAGAGTGCTTTTTTTTATGCTTTATAGACCTGGATGTTGAGACGGAACCTAGCTTCCTCCCCCGATTTACAAGAACTTTATCTCATTCCCGACGTAATTCAACTTATTGGTCTGAAACGAGAGTGTGTCCCTCGGTCATTTAAAGACTTTTGGTACCCTCGGGAAATACTGCATCACGAGGCTGCCGCAGAAACGATCGGTGTTGCGCTCCTTCGAAGACGTTAGTTAAAAGCCAGAGATGGTCTCCGGTTTACAATTTGAGGAGCCTTATGATGTAGCACCATAAATTTTCATGGTAAACCATCCTTTCTATGGAATTATGCTTGATATTAAAAGGATAGTTTATTTTTCCAGTTTGGAGTATAGATTTCATTTTAGCTTGATGGGCATGCGGCAGGGCCCCTTTCAGAAGTTTAGTTGTTGGATATTGAATATCAGAGAAAGATATGAAATAATTTTATTAACTATTAGGAGGGATTTAAATGACATTACTTTCAGAGATTCTTGAATACAATAAACAATTCGTTGAAAATGAGGAATATGAAAAATACAAAACGACTAAATTTCCTAATAAAAAAATGGTTGTTCTTACATGTATGGATACTCGACTTGTTGAATTATTGCCACAAGCGATGAACATTAAAAATGGTGACGTAAAGCTTATCAAAAATGCAGGAGCGATCGTTTCACACCCGTTTGGAAGTGTGATGCGGAGTATATTAGTTGCGATTTATGAGCTTGGAGCAAAGGAAGTCGCCATCGTTGGACATCACGGTTGTGGGATGAAAGGGTTAGACCCTGATTCTTTCATAGAAAAATGTGGACAGGCCGGATTAGATGAAAAAATCATAAAAACCTTAACTGATGCAGGTATTGACATCAAAAGTTGGTTAACTGGATTTCAATCGGTTGAAGAAAGCGTCGAACAAAGCGTTAAGATGGTCAAAAACCATCCGATGTTCCCAAAGAATATTAGTGTTCATGGACTTGTCATCTGTCCAGAAACAGGAAAATTGGATATAGTAGTAGACGGCTATGAGCACTAATAGGTTAAAAACAAAGTCTTTCTTATACCCTTGTTATCTGGCTCCTATTACGGACAAAATATGCAAAACAGTTACGAATTTTAATGAATGATAATATGTTAAATTAACTTCCGCTAACGATTGTTATGTCAACGAGCAGTCCTACATAGGGGCTGCTTTTCTTCGTCCTTAGCACATAGCAGTATCCGCATTTGGTCGGGGGTACCCCATATCCATCAAGTTAACGAAACTGATTACCTCCAAAACAATAAAAAGGCACAAAGTTTTCGTTTTGGGGGCACCAAAGGATTTTAACTTGATGGGCATGGGGTCACCTCACGAAACGGAAAAAATCGTACGCTAAGCAATGCGTTGCAGAAAAAAACCGGACCCTTACAGGGGAATCCGGTTCTCGTCATAGCAGCAAGTGAAGTTGAACTCCCTATCGTTACCCTTTAGCTTAACCTTCCTTATAAATCAATTTAAAGGTTTTATAGCCAAACATACATACGAATATCAGTCCTAGTGTACTTAGTAATTGTTGAAGAATAGTATCAATCAGGTCATCCGCTAAAATATCACTAACAATAAAAATATGTGGCTTAGGAAGATACATCAAGATGACCCCCATAACAAAACCGATAAATAGATTTAATACCCTAGGCAAAGTAATGACTCCCTTCAATACTCAGTTCATCATAAATACGTTTCCAAAGGTTGAAAGTTGCGTAAGATGCCCCTTCGTATAATGAGGCAATCTACCTTTCCGGCAGCTTCGTCCTGGCTAGTTGGTGGAACTAACAGTGCCCGTTAGTTTAGCGTTTCTTGATTAACCCATATGTAAATATCAAAATTCCAATGATTAAGAAAAACAAAACAAAAAAGTTATCCTTAAAACTTGGGTATTCTGTTTTGAAATTAGCAGTTGTCCCGTGTGATGCGAAGCCGCCAGCCACAATTAGCGAATTAGAAATATTAGCAATACATCTTTCAATAGTATAGATTGATCCACTTAAAATCATAAATATTGTCCCCAATACCTTGTAAATGTGATTGGCCACGCTACTATTCAGCCCCTTTATTTTATAATTGTCCATGACATTAATATTCTGCCTAAAGGGGGATTACTCACGCCCGGCCGTTAAACCTTATAAGCCTTCATCGCCTTGCGCAGCTCCTTGATGCTCGGTCGTTTACCGTACATGAGCACGCCCGCGCGGTAGATCTTCGCGGCCAGCCAGCCTACAACGAATATGGTGGCGAGCAGAATCAGAATCGAGATCCACACCTGCCATACCGGCGGATCGGACAGACCCAGACGGGTCACCATTACATAGGGCGAGAAGAAAGGGATGAACGATGTCACTTTAATAAGCATAGAGTTCGGGTTGTTGAGTCCGCCGAACATACAGATATAGAAGCCGGCGAGCGAGAGCATCGTGATCGGCAGCACCGCTTGGCCCAGATCCTCTGTGCGGCTGACGATTGATCCCACAGCCGCAAACATCGTTGCGAACAGGAAATATCCGGTCAGATAGAATAAAATCGCGTAACATAGCAGCACCGGATCGATATCGCTTAGACGAATATTCATACCAGCGAGCGTCTCTGCATTGTGCGGCAGCGTCATGTTGATGATGATGACAGCTACATACACCGCAACCTGAGTGAGGCCTACAAGGAACATGCCGAAGATTTTGCCGAACATGCCTTTAAGTGGAGAGACACTTGTGATAAGAATTTCCATCACTCTGGAGCTTTTCTCCGCGGTGATTTCGCTTGCTATCATTTGTCCGGTAATCATGATCGCCATAAACAGCATGATGATAATAACATAGACAAGCCCCATATCCATAGCCTGCTGGGTTTCGGATTTCCCTTGACCTACTGAGCCTGCTCCTCCGGACGTGGATATCTGTACGGTATCGATTGTTACGGGAGCAAGCAGCAGCGATTTCTGCTCACCGCTTATACCTCCGCCTTCCAGTACCGCCTCCGTCTTCACCGCTTGAAGTGCGGCTCTGAGCGATTGCGCGGCGCCGACGTCCATTAACGCTTCAGATTTATAGGTCACCGTCGGGAAGGAATTTTCCTTTGGGGTAAATTCGATGTATCCATCGATCTTACCATCAGCGACCGCCTGCTTGAGCGCCTCCTCATTCGCAGCCGCGGAACCTGCATCCGGAATCGGAACCAGCTTGATATCCGGTTTCTCCTGCGCTTCATAATATTTGTTCACCAATTCCGCCATTCGGGTAACCGTGAACAGCTGGGAGCTTAGCTTATCTGCGCTGCTATCCAGATATCCGACTGCCGCCGGCTTATCTTCGCCGCTGAATTTTGTGAATAAGTAAGGCAGGTTGATCGCAACGCTTAGAATAACTGCGATAATAATCATCGTAATAAGAAAAGCTTTCCCTCTGAACTTGTTCTTCACGGTAAAACCGACGACCGTCCAAAAGCTGTTACTCATGACTCTCACCTACCATCTTAATAAAGATTTCGTTCAGGGTCGGTTCCAAAACTTCAAACCTGGTCACATCCGATTGTTCCATCGCCAGCTCCAGAATAGGCCTGCCCGCGTCCTCCCGGGAAATAAACAGCTCATATCCGTATTCGTGACGGATTACCTTAAGGACGCCGTCAATAGATTCGAGCCCTTTCACGTCGCCGTCAACGGCCAGTATAACGCGTTCCCGCGGGAACTCCTTCTTGATAGATTTCAAATTCCCCTGAAGCACCGGATTCGATTTGTGCAAGATAGTAATATTCCGGCAAAGCTCCTCTACATGCTCCATCCGGTGCGTCGAGAACAGGATGCTCGTGCCGGCGTCTCGAAGCTCTTTTACAGTTGATTTGAGCAGCTCGACGTTAACCGGATCCAGCCCGCTGAATGCCTCGTCCATGATGATAATCTTCGGATCGTGAATGACGGCTGCGATAAATTGAATTTTCTGCTGGTTGCCCTTCGAGAGTTCCTCTACCTTCTTCCCGTAATATTCGGGAACGCTGAACCGTTCGAGCCACCGCTTCAGGTTGCGGTCTGCTGCTTTACGCGTCATGCCGCGCAGCTGCGCGAGGTAGATGATTTGGTCGCTAACCTTGACCTTCGGGTACAGCCCGCGCTCCTCCGGAAGATAGCCGAGATTGCGAAGCTGCTCGACGCTGTAGTTTTTGCCGTTATATTGAATGCTGCCGCCGTCCGGATATATAAGTCCCAGAACCATCCTCATCGTCGTTGTTTTGCCTGCGCCATTGGCACCGAGCAGACCGTATATCTCCCCCTCAGCCACTTCAAAGCTGATACCGTTCACAGCGGTCTTATCACCGTACTGCTTGAATACCTGATTTACTTTCAAAGGATTCATTATGTCTTTCGAACTCCTCTCATATTCATATGGCAATAATTATGACTGCATCCGATGTCTTTCTTGTTCGACTAACAGGGACAATATATCGTCCAACTCCAGCTTCTGCCGGTTTATGATTCGAACATCCGAGGCTTCACACCAGTACTCCGCCTCAAGCACATGACTGGTCACTACTTTAAAGGCCGTCCCCCCCGTATACTCGGCACTCATGAAGCCCGGCATTGACGACCAGTTTACGCTCGCATCACTGCCAACATCAATGTACATTACATTCCAGGACTCGAGCAGCGTATCCTTCTCGAACATACCAAGCACCCTGCCTTGCACCATGAATACGATATAATCCGCAAGTCTCCGCACTTCATCCACAATGTGCGACGACATTAATATGGTGCGTTCGTTCCTCTCCATGTAACGGTGAAGGACATCGATCATCGTCTTCCAGGCAATTGGATCAAGTCCGGAGGAAGGCTCATCAAGCAGCAGAAGCTCCGGATTGTGAGCCATCGCCAGCGCAAGATCGAACTTGCGCCTCATTCCTTTGGACATCTTGCCAAGCTTCAGCGTGGTGTCGATTTCAAATCGCCTCTGCAGCTCCTGAAATCGATTGGCGTCCCACAGCGGATACCATTTCCGGCAAAATAACGCCTTTACCTCCGCTCTCAGATGGTCTTCAAGATCGATCGCCTGCTCCGGAACATAGCCAATGCGCTCTTTGAGCAAGCGATCGTCGCCTCTGCCGATTTTCTCGCCAAGCAGAGCAATTTCCCCGGTGTCGGGTTTAGCCAGATCCAGCATGAGCCGGAACAGTGAGCTTTTTCCCGAGCCGTTAGGTCCAATGATCGCTGTGACATATCCCTTCGGAATCTCAAGATCAATCGGTCCAAGTTCAAAATGCGACCTTCTCTGTATAAGCCCTTGTATCGACACTGCCGTTTGCTCCATCGTTATTTCAGCCTCCCCCAGATGATTCATCCGCCTTCCGTTTGCGGCGAAGTATATTTTGCAGCAGCTCCGTCATTTCCTCTTCCGTACACTGCACCCGCAGCCCGGCATCAACAGCCGATTCGAACGCCTCCACCACAGCGCTTAGCCGTTGTACCTGCCGAATCTCATCGCCAACTCTGGCGACAAAGGTACCCGTACCCTGACGGGTTAGCAGCAGCCCTTCATTTTCCAGGTCCTGATAAACGCGGCGAATCGTAATTACACTGCATTTCAGCATTTGCGCGAGTTCTCGAATCGACGGCAGGAGTGTGCCCTCGCTTAGCTGATCACTCACAATTAATGCGCGCAGCTGAACTTCAATTTGGTGGTATAACGGCTCTGCGCTCTGTTCGTTAACTTGTATTGGTATCCACACCGTACACACCTTCTTCTCCGGGGCAATAAAATCCGTTCCCAGTCTATGGCGCTAATGTCTAGCTTAGCAAATTCCTTGTTGCCAGCCGCTTTCGCAGAACTATACCGGTAAAAATCATAACTGCAGCTCCTAGTGTCAACGCACCTGCCGGCCACATAACATTATGACGCTGAGCCGCTTCGATGGATGATTTAAGTAATTGTACGTCTGCAGTCCAGAAGACGAGCACCGAGATGCCAAACAGAATCAGATAACCTATGCAAATGATAAGATACAGCTTACCGTTTATGGCCTGTTCGAAATAAACATAGGTTGAGCCTATCGCAAGTGAATAGCCAAGCCAGGTAAGCGCGAAATAGACATATTCGCCCGGGCTCAATAATTCACGAAGCTCATTCAGCATCAGATACTGGGCAGTGAAGAAGAAGATCCCGACAATCACAAGCACGGTTACAAGCTGCATCATCCTCGCCAGTACTATAGAGGTCAAGCCAATCGGCATTGTTCGCCAATAGGCTAACTTTCGGGTATATGGGTCGTTCAGCCAATATTTGAGAAGCGAGCGGTTCATCAGGAAGCTCATGCTCGGCAGCACTGACAAATAAACAAAATCACCGGCCCAGCCCCCATCTTCGCCTTGCAGCACCATTGTAAACAGCGGCATCGTCACGATACTCATATAAGTGAAAAACAACATCGTCAGAAGCAGTCCCAACCACGAACGGCGCATCTCATGCTGGAACAGAATATTGGCGCCCCGCCAGTTCATCATATATTTTCTCCTCCATTCACAAACTGTATATATCTTTATGCACAGTATAATCACACCACTCCTAAAGTGTCAATAGTTGGTAATTAAAGCTTTTATAAAGTACAATTTTCTCTGTCCCGTTCTTCGAAAAATCGTTTTTATTTATCCGCTTTACGCCAAAAAAAACGGCAGACTCAAAGGTCTGCCGCTTCATAAATACACTTCTTCACGATTATAAGCGTGATTTTTTAGCCGAAAAGTATATCCAATACGGGTTTCGTATGCCCGCCGGGAAACATCAAGTACAGCAAAGTATAAACAGTAACGCCGGTTATAGCTGTGAAAAACCAAGTCACCGATGTTACTCTTCCCCATTTGCGATGCTTGGCGAAACGACCGCGGAACGCGAGCGTCAGAGTGGTTATGCCGAATACCGCTGCAACCGTAGCAAGAACAATATGAAAGAAAAGAAAGATCATATAAGCCGTTTTCAACTCGTCTGGTCCGCCCCACTCCGTATTCCCGACGAAGATCGTCCGGGACACGTAGACAATGAAGAAAATAAGCGCGGCCACTGCTCCCGCGAGCATGACCTTCTTATGGGCTTCGAGCCTTCTCTTAATGGCAAGTCCCCAACCGATTGCAACTAGGACCGCGCTTATAACAATGAAAGAGGTGCTGATAGCAGGCAAAATATCATACATTGACAAAGGACATCCCACCAATTCTTACGATTCTATAGCGTAAATTAAACTCCGGCGCCCGCTGCACCGGCGGAGCCGGCATCAGTCAGCTCGTCTTCCGTATCCGCGTGTTCCTTCTTGTACCAATGAAAGAATATATAGGCAAGAATCGCTCCGTACATAACCTCCTGGACAAGCTTCATCACGATTCCGCCGAGCTGCTGGTCCTCCGCCGGCTCCATCAGATTAAAGAAAGACGGCCCGCTGAAGCTTGAAAGGAGAGCCTTCGGGTCACCGGATACACAGTAGCCCATAGCCTTTGCCCACACTTCCGGATCGTTATAGGTCGCATACATCGGTGTGCTTGAGAAAATAATAAGCGCACAAGCCGGAGTAAGCATAACCCCATTTGCGAAGACGTAGGCCATCTTACGGACGTCCGTTAATCGGTTCCATTCCGGAACCGGGCATACAATTTGCCACCACATCATAAATGCTGCAACGAGCAGGACCCCGTAAAAGATGCGATGGACAAGAAAGTGGGTCATCACGTAATCATGCACTACCGGCACATGATAGAACGAGAACAGCATATTAAACAGCACAAGAGTGAAAATCGGGTGCATCAGGAGGTTCAGCTTCTTCAAGAATGCCGCCCTAAACAGCGAACGCCATATAAAAGCGGGTATACTCAGCAAAATAATCGGCGGAACGATCAAATAAGAGAGTGACATGTTCACCATATGAAATGTAAACATCAAATGGCCTAGCAGTTCAAGCGGCCCGCCCTGAGCCATATAATAAAGCACCGCACCGGTTACAAACAGGCTCTTCTGCATCACTGTTACCGGCGGTGCTTCCGGCACATGTTTTTCCCTCCAAGGTCCGGCCAAATAAAAGTAGAGAATGACAAGCGCTGCCATAAAGAAGAAAAACATCGGGCTCCACAGCTCTTCGAAGGTGAAATATTGTAATCCCAGCATGATGGAATTCCCCTTTCTTGCTTACCTTGACTTACAACAAAAGAGGGGGGCCGACTAGGACCGCCCTCTTTTCAATTTAATCCTTCGTAATTAGCCCCACCAAGCCCAATACTCGGCCATGACTACCAGCGTGAAAACTACGAATACGCCCATAAGAATCCCCATAATTGGGAAGATATGTCCGCGGTCTTTCATATGCATCCAGAACGACATCTGAATGAATACCTGCAGTACCGCCATAAGAACGAGGATAATATACACAAACGATTGATTGATTTCCCCTGCCGATACCGCCGCGAAGGCAATAACCGTTAACAGGATCGAGAAAATAAATGCAATAATGTGCTTCCGCGGGCCTTCTTGCTTATGGCGTTTGCCATGCTCTTCAGCGGCAGAATGTTGAGTTGACATTCGTTAACCCACCTTTCCCATCAGGTAAACGACGGTGAAGATGAATACCCACACGACGTCGATAAAGTGCCAGTACATACCGGCAACATATATTTTCGGCGCAGTTACAACGGTAAGCCCTTTTTTCGCAATTTGAGCGATCAGCAGTGAAATCCAGATCACACCGAATGCGACGTGAGCGCCGTGGAAGCCGACCAGCGTATAGAACGATGAGCTGAAAGCGCTGGTTGATAACTTATGGCCTTCGTGCACGTAGTGGTTGAATTCATAAATTTCAAGACCAAGGAAACCAAGTCCCAAAATTACCGTTATCACGAGCCAGTTGATCATCGATTTCACTTGATTAGCATGCATCGCCTGGATGGCAAATACGCTGGTCAAGCTCGAAGCCAACAGTATGAACGTTGCCCCTGCAATCATTGGAAGCTGAAACAGTTCCTGAGGGGTCGGATTTCCGTCGCCGACTTGATGACGCAGCGCCAGAAACATTGAGAACAACGTACCGAACAAGACCGTCTCACCGCCAAGGAATAGCCAGAAGCCGAGCACCTTATTGCGGCCTTCGAGAGTTGCCTTCTCCGGCTCGTGCGGCAGCTTGCCGTCTACATGCGAGTGTGCGCTCATGCTTTTACCCCCTTGTCGTGCAGTTCTTCAGGTTCGATATGAAAGCCGTGATCGTCAATTACCGAACGGAGGAACATGCATCCGAAGGTGATGACAAGACCCAGAATTCCAAACAACGTGTGATGATACATGAAAGCAAGTCCTGCAATGAATAAGCCTATCGACATAATGAGCGGCAGAATCGAAGGAGACGGCATATGGATCGAACCGAGCGGTTCAGCCGGCGTCATCGTCTTCTTGCCTTCCATTTTTTCTTTCCAGAAAGGATCATAGCCGCGAACAAGCGGTGTCTGCGCAAAGTTGTATTCCGGCGGCGGGGACGGGATCGTCCACTCCAGCGTACGTCCGTCTTCCCAAGGATCGTTCGTTGCGGTGCGCGGCTTGGCCGATGTTACCACAATATTGATAAGGAAGAAGATCGTACCGAAGCCCATTAAGAAAGCGCCTACTGTACTGATCATATTCAGGTTATTGAAGCCCATGCCGTCCAGATAGGTCCATACCCGACGAGGCATCCCCATCAGACCTAGGAAATGCTGCAGGAAGAACGTAAGGTGGAAGCCTATGAAGAAGGTCCAGAATGTCCATTTGCCAAGCGTTTCGTTCAGCATACGGCCGAACATCTTTGGCCACCAATAGTACAGTCCGGAGAAAATGCCCAGAATCAGACCGCCAACGATAACGTAGTGAAAGTGAGCGACTACGAAGTAGGTATCATGATACTGGTAATCGGCAGGCGCCGCTGCAAGCATTACCCCGGTTACGCCCCCCATAACGAAGGTCGGAATAAAGCCGACCGCGAACAGGTTTGCCGTAGTGAAACGGATTGAACCGCCCCACATTGTGAACAACCAGTTGAAGATCTTAATGCCGGTCGGAACCGCGATCAGCATTGTCGCAATAGAGAACAATGCGTTTGCAACCGGACCGAGGCCGGTCGTAAACATGTGATGCGCCCAAACCATGAAACCGAGGAAACCGATCAGCACGGTTGCGAAAACCATCGAGCTGTAACCGAACAGGCGTTTACGCGAGAACGTACTGATTACTTCCGAAATGACGCCGAAAGCCGGCAAAATCAGAATATATACTTCAGGATGTCCGAAGATCCAGAAGATATGCTCCCAAAGAACAGCGTTACCGCCATTCGATACTTCAAAGAAGTTGGCATGGAACAACCGGTCGAACATAAGTGCCACCAAACCGACGGTCAGCGCAGGGAAAGCGAACAGAATAAGCGCCGAAGTAATGAAAGCGGTCCAGGTGAACATCGGCATACGCATGAAGCTCATGCCCGGAGCACGCATATTGATAATTGTCGCCAGGAAGTTAATCCCACCGACCAGCGTACCGATACCGGCTATTTGCAGGCCCATGACATAGTAGTCGACCCCATGGTCGGCATTGTAAATCGGACTTGCAAGCGGAACGTACGATGTCCAGCCTGCGTCCGGAGCGCCGCCCGTAAACCAGCTGACATTCAGCAGAACGCCGCCGGCAAAGAATGTCCAGAAGCCGAGCGCGTTCACAAACGGGAACGCGACGTCGCGCGCTCCGATCTGAAGCGGAACGACCGCATTCATAAGCGCGAACAGCATCGGCATAGCCGCAAGGAAGATCATTGTAGTTCCGTGCATCGTCAGCAGCTCGTTATATGTGTCCGCGCTGACGAAATCATTCTGGGGCTGCCATAGTTGAATCCGGATAAGGATCGCTTCCAGACCTCCGACGAGGAAGAAGAAGCCCCCGGCCATCAAATACAGTATGCCAATTTTCTTATGGTCAACGGTCGTAAGCCAATCCATCAGGCCGCTATACCGCTTAACCGCATGTGCGTGAGCCAACGTTGGTACCTCCTTCAATCCTTTAATAATTAAGCTTCAAGCCCGCCAAATACTTCGCAATGGCTTCAATTTGTTGTTCAGTCAGATCGACCTTCGGCATCAACGTGCCTGGCTTCACCCTTTGCGGATCCTTTATCCATGTGACAAGGTTTTGCTCGATCGGGCCTTCATACTTATATTTAGGATCGTCGCTGTTGACCAAAATGCCGGCTATCGAATCACGGCTTCCAATACCGGTAAGGCTAGGATACAGCTGTCCGCCGTTTGCACCGATCGCATGGCAGGACAAGCACTGCTTAGTCAATACGTCCGCGATTTCCTGATTTTCCGGCAGCGCAACCGGTTCTTTCATTGCTGTCACCCAGCGTTCAAACGATGCGCGGTCAACTACTTTAACCTTAAAATCCATAAGCGCGTGAGAAGGGCCGCACAGCTCCGCGCATTTACCCAGATACACACCTGTTTTCGGAGCTTTAAAGAACATTGTATTGACGTTTCCGCCCGGGTTGGCGTCCGTTTTACCCGCAAGCGACGGAATCCAGAACGAGTGGAGCACATCCGCCGTTTTCGCTTCAATAGAGATGACGGCATCATTAGGTATGAGCAGCTCCTGGGCTGTTTTCACACCGTATTTGGGATATTCAAATTCCCACCAGTACTGGTGAGCGGTTACTTTGACCTGAATCGCATTGGGATCCTTGGTGTAATCTTGGGCAAGCCCGAACACCGATTTGATAGTCGGAACACCGAGGATTACAAGAAGAATAATTGGAATGACCGTCCAGATAATCTCGAGCTTGTGGTTCCCTTCTACTTGCACGGGAATTTTGTCGCCTGGGCGGCGGCGGAAACGAATAATTACATAGAAAGCAATTGCAAAAACGACTACAACGACCAGCACCATGATCGCGATAGTGAGCTTCATTAGTCCGAACTGTTCTTCGGCAACCGGCCCTTGCGGTCTAAGTGTCGACAGGTCAGCTCGTCCACATGCTGACAGCAGCAACACCATTCCGGCAAGAAGCGGCATAAGCCGTTTTAGAACGTGCCACCGATTCATCATCAATCAACCCCACTTTTTACTTTTTCGCAGCTGCCGTGGATGGCGGAAAAATCGGCTTCTACTGCGTACTTCACTGATGTTTAGACAAACTTCCGCAATCTTAATCACTTTATTAAATATAAAGTTGAAGGTTCTATTTGTCAATGTTCGAGGAAGAGTTCACAAATTGTTCTCAAAGCTGTCAAAACCGCGATATTATCGGTTTTTTTCCTTGCCAAACGGCGGTTTCCGACCCTCCATGTCTATCCTACATTGTGTGCATAAACCATGGGTCTTTATGTATCTTGGCAGCGTGCATATTTCAACTTTCGACGCCCATCCTAAGGAGAGCTTAAGGAAGGAGCCACTCACCATGAGAAAGCGCAAAGCGATTCGCACCTTTATTGTATTACTAACGACAGTAACAGTCGCTGCGGGAATATCCGGCTGCAATTATAAGAGGCATTTGCAGGACAGCACATACGATTACGGTTCACGGCAAAGCGGCGATCCCAAGCGCGTCGGAAGTAAGATGTACGGCTCGATGAGCGGTCTTCCCGGCCAGCATGATAACGCCTGGTTCGAATACAGCTCTCTCCTGTCGACCGACGTCTCCAATATAAACGGTGTGGCCGGAGCACTGGTGTTTCTGACCGACAAGAACGCCTATGTGGCTATGACGATGGATTGGACGGCCGTTGGAACGCGCAACACCGGAGGAGCTGAATCCAGAGAGCAGGACAATTCCGGCGCCCAGGAAGGGGTCTATAATCATTCCAACGGCAGCCCTTATTGGAATAATCAACGAATCGTCGGTCCTTTCAATTCGTATTTCTCCATAAACGACCATAATGATATATCGAGCGAGCTGAAGCAAACAATTGCCCTCCATGTGCGCAGAATAGCGCCTACAGTGCAGGAGGTTCATATTTCCGCCAATCAGGAATTCGTTAACCATTTAGTCCAATATGCACAGGAGGCATGGGCGGGACATTCGCTTACTCCATGGACCGAATCCTTCAACACTCTGATCAAGCATCAGTTTGCCGGCGGACACGCGGTTCCGGAACCGCTGGACGTGCAGCAGCGACGCGGGAATGCCATTATCCATCAGGGCTGAGGAGCGACAAAGCGGCTCTTCAGTCTTTTTTTTCACAGCTTCCAAAATTATCCCTTCTATAATATTCTGCGCAAATAACGACGTACAAACCCGACCGAATGCCGGAAACAAAACCGGGTAATGCGCATTTAAGTATCGTTGGTTAATAATCGGAAGCTCCTCTTTACAACCGTGCTCTTACATTACGCATAACCGTTTGTTTCAGCTGGGCGATCTCATCCGACAATTGAGACCCTTGCTCTTGAAATCGGCCGGCAGCTTCTACATCATTGATGGAAGCGACATTAATCTCCACAGTGAGCCAGGCGGATTGGGCTGCCGCATCCAGCATTAGTGCGGCGATTCCCCAATCCGAGATAACGTTCCGGTTCACCTCATGCACCGATTCGTCTAATACAATGAGCAGACGATGGATTAATTTCATTAAAGACAGCGGCACTTCAGCGGCTCTCACGGCAGCCTGGCCAATTGCCCGGCTGCGAGCATCCCGTTCAGCGGACGAAGCTTTGGGCAGCGCAAGTGCGCTCATATAATTATTAAAGGATTCTATATCCCGGTTCATCAAAGTCTCGCATTGGCGCATCGCTTCCGACATTTCTTCAGCCGTTGCCGCCATCTGTTCTCGAACGGCTTCATGCCGCTTACCTGTTGTCAGCGTTGAAACCATCGATCCCATCGATGCGCCAAGGGCTGCAGCCAGCGCTGCCACGCTTCCGCCGCCCGGCGTTGGCGAAGCCGAAGCCGCTTCATCCAGAAACAAACGTATGGAGCTATTCCATGACCCGTTCATTGCTTCAGCCTCCCCGTACTGTGGAGCAAATCAACCGCCCGAAGAACATTTTCAAACAAGATCGCAGTCGTTAACGTGCCTACGCCGCCGGGAACAGGCGATATCGCATGGACATACCGGCCGGTTTCATGCGCCGCGTCGCCTACTATTCCGCTTCCGTCCGCTTTCTCATTTATACCGGCATCAATGACCACAAGCTGCGGGTGAACCATTTCAGGTGTGATGAGGCCGGGACGGCCTGCCGCTGCAATGACGATATCGGCATGTTTGATGTGGACAGCGAGGTCGGGCGTGTGCGAGTGGCATACCGTTATGGTTGCATTTTCACGCAGCAGCATATTCATGAGCGGACGGCCCACGGTCTCTCCCCTTCCGACCAGAACAACATGCTTGCCTTGGAGCCCGAAGCCGTTTTCGCGAAGCAGCCTGATGCATGACTGTGGAGTCGCCGGGAGCAGGCCCGGGCCACCGGTCAAACAGGCAAGCTTGTTTGCAGGAGTGATACCGTCGACATCTTTGAGCGGATCGATCGCCTCGCATAGCGTCTCCGCTCTGATTCCTTCAGGCAGGGGCAGTTCGAGCATGATCCCGTGAATGTCGGATGCTTCATTCAGACGCCTGATTTCCCCCAAGAGCCTGGTTTCCGTCACTTCGCGGCCAAACTCCAGCAGCTCCATGCGAATTCCAAGCTTGTCGGCAAACCGCCGCTTCGCCTGAGCGTATGCGGCCGATGCCGGGTCTCCCTGGACCATAAGCACAGCAAGCGAAGGATTCGTTCCGGCAAGCTGCCACTCCCGTACGCGATTCTTAATGACGCTGCACGACTGGTCGGCAAGCGGTTTTGCCGTTAACAGCATAGACATTATAAGCGCCTCCTTCATCTACCCGTGATAGTACCGTATAAAACAACCTGCAGCATGCAGCGGAAAATAAAAAAAAGCATCCGATGGCAGTGAGCATTAGCACACAGACCTTCAAATACTTTGCCCAGGCGTTCGGCTTATGGCAACTTCAGCTGCGGCTTGCCCCGTTCATTTGCAAGCTGTCCGTCGCCACTTCATGAGACCGCTCTGCTCCCCCATGGTTGTCCCACGTTACGCCAGTTACATGCGGCTTAATACATACCTTTATTATACCAGAATCTTGCACCGGCCGGCAGCCGAACAACCGATAAAATTTATCTGAATTATTTCCTTGACAAAACATTCTGATTGCGTTATCTTTAAGTTAAGATATTTTACGTTAAGGAAAATGGAGGTGAATACTAATGAAAACAGGGCCGACTGACCAACCAATCCACAACACGGGCGATACACAGCATGAAGATTCCGGCGATGACGCCCTGCACCTTTTCATCATTCTTTCAAGAGCCCATCAATGGGTAACAGCACATGCCCACCAGGATATTCGTCGACACGGTCTTAATCCGACGGAGTTCGCGGTACTGGAGCTTCTCTATCATAAAGGCGAACAGCCACTGCAGCAGATCGGTGAGAAAATACTTATGACAAGCGGCAATATCACCTATGTGGTTGATAAGCTTGCCGATAAGGGACTTGCAAGGCGAAAGGCATCCAAAGATGATCGAAGAGTTATTTTTGCGGAAATCACGGATAAAGGAATACAGTTTCTTGACGAAGTATTCCCACAGCATACGGAAACGATCCGGAAAGCGGTTGGCGGATTGTCTGCCGAGGAGAGGGCGCAGGCGATTCAATTATTAAAGAAACTGGGCGTTTCAGCCCAAGGGAGCTTCACTTAGCAGAGAATACTTGCGCGGTGAACTTGACGCTCCTTTCCTCAAGCAAAATATCTTAAATTTAAGAAACTTAATTTAAAATAATGGAGGAGATTGAAATGAGTATCGCATTGGGATTGTTGATCGTTCGGTTGGTTGTCGGTTTGGCGTTTATGGGGCATGGAGCTCAAAAGCTGTTCGGTTGGTTTGGCGGTTACGGCTTGAAAGGAACCGGCGGGTGGCTGGATTCTATCGGCGTTAAGCCCGGTGTATTCATGGCATTCTTGATCGGATTGCTCGAGGTTGCAGGCGGACTACTGTTGGTGCTGGGTCTTTGGACTCCGGTAGCAGCTGCGCTTATCGTCATTCTGATGCTCGGCGCAATTATCACGGTTCACGGTAAGAACGGCTTTTGGGTTACGCAGAACGGAATCGAGTACAACGTCATTCTGATTGCAGTTTCGGTGGGGTTGGCCCTCATCGGACCCGGCGCATACGCATTGAATTAATATCCGTGCTCGCCATGACGCATAACAAAGTTGTTTCGCAGAAAACCAGGACTAAGCTGTTTTCTGCTGGCCATGAGGTGTATCGTACAAGTAACGCAAAAACTTTTTAGGAGGGTAAATGCATGCAAACATTAGTTTACGGTCCTGCGCTGCAGGCGGTCGGGGCATTTGACGGCGGTAAAATTACGGAGCAGAAACCGATCGGCTTTCCCGGTGAAGGCTCTGTGGTGAAACGAATCGGCCCCCTCTTCTACTGGGCATGGGCGAAAGCTAAGGCTGATGGTTACATTCCGCTTCATCCTCACCAAGCTTTCGAAATCATGACATATGTAATAGCAGGCCAGGCTCAGCATGGAGACACTTTGGGAACGAAAAGCACAGTTGGCCCCGGCGGCGTGCAATTGATGCAAACCGGTTCGGGAGTCAGTCACGAGGAGCGTTTTATAGGGCCTGATGTGGAAGGGTTTCAAATCTGGTTCGAGCCTCATATGGAGAAAGCTTTAAGAATGACGCCGACATACAGCCAATATGACCACGAGGAATTCCCGCTTTCCGAAGGCGAGGGCTTCGTCCGGAAAACAATAATCGGAGAGGGATCGCCGGTCAGCATTATTGCCGATGCGCGGATGTGGGACATTCAAATCGCGTCGGGCGGGCGGTACCGGTATGATGTACCGGGTGATAGAACTTTGGCGGCACTGGCGATTCAAGGCGGAGGAGTATGGGCTAATGGTGAAGCTGATTCGAAACGTACGGCTTTCCGCCATAAAGACTTTCTTGTTGCCCGCGCCGATGAAGCTCAGAACGTTATTGTCGAGGCATCCGAGGGTTCGCCGCTGCGGCTCATCCTTATCGAGGTTCCCACCAAGGTCGATTATCCGCTGTACCCGAAACGCTAATGATTGACGGTGCGGCGGCCGGCAAGCTACCATGAAAAAGGGGCTGCCGGCTATGCCAGCCGTATATATCACCGGAGCGGACCCGCGGACTTGGACTCGCGCTTTGCCGAATTTACGCGGATAAATTTATATTGACTATGAAAATAACCCGCTGCCCTGGTAAAGACCAGGGGAAAGCGGGCGTACTACACTCACGTTTCTTAAGATATTATTTCTCCCACACCATCGTCGTCAGCCGCTGCATCTCATTGTGCAGCGGCTCTTTCAATTGGCCGAGCCGAACCAATGCTTCCATAATCGCGAAGACGATTCCCATCCCCTGGTTCAAGACGAAATAATTGATCTCCCGCTTTGATATATGAGATGGAGCCAGCTTCTCCCATATGGCGACAAATCCGTCAAGAACCGATTCGAGCTTCTTCCCTGCTTCAATCTCATTCATAGCTTCTTCGAGGATGATCATAAGCTTCTCGTACTGCGATTTTCGAAGAAACGGTATTTGAATGACTGGCTGTCCGTCTTCTACGGTTACTAAACCCTTTTCCGCCATCCGGCTGATCGTCAGCTTATCGTAATCGGAGCTCTCCCTGCCGTTATCAATGGCCTCGGCTATTCGTCCCAAATCCGTCAAATCAGGTCCGTCAAACTCACGCCATGTCATACCCGACCACCAAGACTCCATCTGCAGTCCGCACAGATTGCCTCCATTTTCGCGAAATTTAATACCGTTTGTGGCGTATTTCCTTACTATTTCCCGATTCTCTACTTCCACCTTGTAGGCATCTTCATCGTATTTAATGTCGCCAACGGCAATATACCGGCCGCCATCGGGGCGTTCGATCGGGCCGCTAGCCGCGTGATATGCCGCATCTTTAACGCTGCAATACTGGTTATGCACGGTAAAAGGAATAAGCCACCAGAGTAAGAATTTTTCATTAGTCCGATTTCCGTGAAAACAGATACCCTTTATCGCTTCAAGCCGTGAAGCGATTGCCTGCAGAAAGTCGGCCGCGATTTCTTCCGCTTTCAATTTAAGAAATGCTGATTCCTGTTGATGACTCCTCATATTCCGGATTAAAAAGTTCGTCTGAAATCTGCCTCCGCCGGTTTGCAGCATCAGCTCGGAATACTTTAGCTTCTCGACATGCTCCTCCACATAAGCGCTGGCAGCACCCACTTTCCTGGCAATTTCATCGATAGTGAGCGGACGGTCATAGGCCGCAATCGCGATATTACCGGCCAGAAGCGAAGTGAAATAGCTGTTTGGTTCCTCTTTTGGACCCGGTGTACCGCAATGCCCGACACCAAGCCGAAGCGGCTTGTAGCTCAGCTGTTCTTTGGATATTGACATACTCAACCCTTCTTTCAGTTTTTTCCTCGCTTCAAATAAGTGCCATTTCACCGTACCGGGCGGAATATGGAGGGTGGCGGCAATCTGCTGAACATTCATGCTGTGAAAATAATGCATCACCGTAATTTCGCGGTGCCGTTTGGTAAGAAACGCGACCTCCCGCTGCAGCAGATGCATCGTTTCATCCACTACCAGCATCTCCGGCGGGGAAGGATCCCCGCTCGCCACCACGATTTCGTCGATGCTTGCATCGCTGCGCCAGTGACGCTTATGCTTGGCCACGTAATTGGACCAAGTGAAGCTGCAAATCCGCTGCACCCACGCATCCATATTATCGATTTCACGGCCCGGTCTAAGCGATTGAATCAGCGCAATTGCGATTTCCTGCGCCAAATCTTCAGCCTCCTGCCTGTTCCCGGTTCTCGCGAGTGCGAAACTGAACACTCTCTTGGAGTATCGGCGCACAAGCGCCTCATCCATATTCACATTGGCACCAGTCATTGCAGCGGCTCTCCTTTGAAGGGATTCACTATTTAAAGTAGGGTGTAAGCAAGAATCGGTTGGCGTAATCTGAAAATTATATATATCGAAAACCGCTGAACCAATGGGCCGCATCATTCAGCGGATCGAACGGTTGGGAGATATGAATACATCCAGGGGGCTGGACAAGTGAAATAACGCTTGCATACTTAGTCATCTGTTTCCGCCTCGATCTGTCGGCTCCGTTGGCCAGCCGATTTGCGGAATGCGCTCGGGCTCTGGCCGTACAATGCCGAGAACTGCTTCGTAAAGTAGAACGAGTCCGCGAAGCCGACATCCTCCGCAACCTGCGCGATTGGCAGTGAGGTTCGTTCAAGCAGCCTCACCGCATGGCGAAGCCTCATCTTCAGCAGTGTTTCGATGACGGAATCGCCTGTTTCCTGTTTGAACAAATGAGCGAACCTCGAAGGTGACAGCGCCGCCCGCTCCGCAAGCGATCCGATCGTATGCCGATTTTTCAAATTCTCGCTTAAATAATCAAGCGTCTGGCGGATCCGCGTGTCCATCATGCTTCTCTCGAACCTGGCGGTATACCGGCCAAGCAGCAGAGCCACCTCTTCCAGAGCGTTCGCAGCAAGCCTCTGTTGAAGAGGATCCGCGTCCGTGCTGTCGCGTATAACCCGGCGGAACGCGGTTAGAAGCCGCTCGCGGACAACCGGCTGTTCGACGTGAAGCTGAAGCAGCTCGCCCTTCTTATGGGGGAGCTGAAGCAAATCAACCCAGCCCGGTTCTGGCAGAAAATGGGCCCAGACAAAACGCCACACCTCCCCCTCAGGCGTCTCATAGTCGTGTCTCACGCCCGGCCGAAGCAGCACGACATCGCCTTCGCGGCATTCGGAGCGCCCCTCATCCGTGCCGAAGCTTCCCCTGCCCCCATAGGTAAAAGTAATCAGCCAGTCTCTTGTTCCTTCAGGCCGCCGGGTACGGTAGCCATGCGGCTGCATATAATCGCCTGCAAGTATGATGCCGGGATTCAGCGTGTACAAGTCGACAGCAGAATCATCCAGATATTCAGCCATTCCGTTTATTCCTCCAGCCCCAATACCGTTTTATAATCATGATACAGCAAGTCTAATAAAACGTGAACCAGGAGGGCTGTTTTATGACTACGGCAAAGCTCGGCAACGTTCTGAGTCCTGAGCAGAAGAAGCAGTTTGATCAAGAAGGTTATTTACTGCTGCGCGGATTGTTTGCGGAAGATGCAGCGAGATTGCGGGAACACTTTATGAAGCTGCACGCGGATGCTCCCGCCCAATATTACCGGCCCGTTGGACCAGAGGAATCAGGCGGGGACATCCTGAAGCAGTACCCTCGAATGATGCATCCGCACCGATTCGATGAGCTGTCCAAATCGTATATGCTGCACCCGAAAGTTCTGAATGCTCTTGCTGATCTGTTTGATGCTGCGCCCGTTGCCGCCCAGTCGATGTTCTATTTCAAGCCTCCGGGCGCCAAAGGACAGGCGCTGCATCAGGACAATTTCTACCTGCTTGTAGAACCGGGTACGTGTATCGCAGCATGGGTCGCGGTCGACGATGCGGACCGGGATAACGGCGGCATGGTTGTCGTGCCGAAATCGAATCAGCTGGAAGTGCAGTGTCCGCACGAAGCCGACCCTTCCGTCTCATTCACGCGCGATGAAGTTGATGTACCGCCAGGCTATTCCCCAGTGCCTATGGACATGAAGGCGGGCGACGTACTGTTCTTCAACGGCAGCCTCATTCACGGCTCCTATCCGAACACCTCGGATGACCGCTTCCGGCGTGCTTTTATATGCCACTACGCCAGTGAGAAAGATATCAGAATCAGCCACTGGTATAAACCGCTTTATCGTCACGACGGGAGCGAGTTTGAGATTGAAATGAGCGAGAGCGGCGGACCCTGCGGCTCCGAGCATATTGTCACAGGACCGCATTAACGGGATTGACGTATTAACAAGCAACAATCAAGAAGAACCGGATGCCGCAGGCATTCTCCTTTTCATGGTACCCGCTGGCTGAGCATGACGACTATGATATTCCTACACATGACTGCCTGTTTTAGTGTAAACAGCCGAAAAAGGCCCGCTGTAATGTTTCTCACAGCAGGCCTTTCGTAATTATTACGTTGATGCCCGCGCGCCTCAGCTGCACCAACATGCCGTAATCGTAACGTTCCCGCCTCGGCGTGAAAACGCCGCTGTGAAATTGATCTCGCCGGGCGCCGATTATCTAAGGCCTTTCTTCTTCAGATCCAGCAGGTGCCGCTGATACATCAGCTTTTCCACACGATCCGCTCCGAGCTTGTCGATTTGGTCGATAAAGTCGCTGTAAACGGTATTGAATTCGCGGTCGGAAGCGGCCATCACAAGCAGTGGAATCGTTTTGTTCCACAAATCCTTGATGTTGGCGTTGATGACTCCTTCCGGCGAGGTGCTGTCCGGCTCGAGATTTTCCATACCGAGCGCGTAATCGTCATAATTGAACCGCTGCAGCTTCATCGCCGCATTGTATTCATCCGTCCGTGACAGGATCAAATCCCGAAGATCCGCCTCGTCCCAAAGCTTGCCTTCCCGCCAAAGCAGCGTTGAGTCGTTAAATCCGTACTTTCGAGTCCACGCATTGATGTCCCTGTTCATCAGATTGCGTACATCCGGCGTGTACTGCGGGAGACCGTCCACCATCTCGTACGTCTCCCCTTCCTTGCCGTAGCGTAAATCCATCTGTCCTTCATCGGACCAGGCATATTCGGCGAACCTGATAATCCTTTCGGGATGCTTCGCTTTTTTCGTAATGAACAAACCCTGCCAGCCAAGCAGCCGGGTCGCCGGATAGCGCGGTTCGTGCCCGTTTGCACTCAAGCCGGCCAGTTCCACATATTGCTTGTCCGGACCGAGTGTGTTTGCGATGAGCGGGTTGAATTTCCGGAACATATCGCTGATATACTGAGACGCAACGATAAACGATCCGTGGTTCATGGCGTCCATGTACTGTTCCTGCTTGGTGATCAGCAGTTTCGAGTCAAGCAGTCCTTTGCGGTACAGCGTATTGAGAAACCGGAACGCGTTGATGAAGCCTGCGCTTCGCATCGGGTATTCGACGATCTTGCTGTCGTCCTTGATGCGCTCTTCAAGCAGCCTCGGTGAGAAGGAATAGATCAAATAATCCATCGACAAGCTTCCCTCGAAGCCGTTTTTGGTGACATCGAAGAAATCGAGCCCGACCGGACTGAGATCCGGATGAATTCGCTTCGCCTGTTCCAGTACATGGAGCAAATCCTCCACCGTTTCGACCTTCGGGCTCCCGAGTGCCTCGTAAATATCCTTGCGGATAAACCATGGCCGAATGGAAACGATCGGTGCGCCGTTCTTCAGCCGGTTCTCCGATTCGTAATTATTGGGCAGGTACCATAGCTGGCCGTTAACCGAATGATATTTCACCATCTCCGGGTCAAGCATTTTCCAAAACTCGGGCGCGTATTTGTCGATCAGATCGTTCATCGAGTAGACAAGTCCGTCATTGATCAGCTTCGACACGGCAGGGTTATTCCAGTCGAGCATAATCGAATCGGGCAAATTGCCGGTTGCGATCATCATGTTTAAATAATCGTCGTCGCTGCCGACGGCCAGCTTCCGGTCAATCCGGACACCTGTCTTCGCCTCAGTCAGCTTCATGTCATATTGATCTTTCCACAAGTAATCGGTCGCCCAATTGCCGTAGAAATACTGCGTGAACGTAAACGGAGACGTATCCTGCTTCCAGGACAAGTCTCCCTTCCCAATGGGAGCAGTGCCGGCTTTGGGCGTCTGTGCTGTGCCGCCGCCGCCCTGCCCGGCGCTGCCCGGCCAGCCGGCTCTCTGCAGCCATGCCGCAGGAACGGCGAACAGCAAGGTCAGTACCAGCAGCGCCAGAATACCGGGCAAGACGATGACCGGTTTCCTATTCATTTTCGAGCCCCTTTCATTGCCGCTGCATCAATTCCTGGTATTCACCCGGACTCATCCCGAACTCCTGCTTAAATATCGAGCAGAAATAAGAAATGTTGGACATCCCGATGCTGCCTGCGATTTCGGATACTTTGAGCTTGGTCGTGCGGAGCAGTTCCTCGGCCTTGCTCATCCGGATATCCGCCAAGTATTGGTGAACCGTTCTTCCCGTTATTTTCTTGAACATCGTATTCAGATGATTCGGAGAGACGAACACCTCGTCCGCCAGCACAGTCAGGCTGAGTTCGCCTGATCCGTACCGCTCGTCAATCAGGCGGATTACCTTGTCGATGATATATTTATCTTTATTTTTCTTTTTTTCTTCCAGGAGATGCATGATATCGCTTATATAATTCCGCACATAGTCATGCATGTCAGGAAGGCGGTTCATTGCGAGCAGCTGCTGGATGCTCCCTTTGTTCCCTCCCTCTCCGTCCGCGAGCACCGAAAGCTCGATGATGAGTGCTTTCAGCAGAGCGGCGACATAGGCGCCGGGGGCATCCGTAATGGACTTGATCATGGCTTCAAGCTGCATTTGGACTTCTTTCTCTTGCAGAGCCAGAAGGTGAAGCCGAAGCTGCCGGGACATCTCATGCCAAGCGGCTAGAAATTTCCCGACCTGCTTGGAGAACCGAAGTCTCGCCTTTTTCTCCCACTCGGCGGTAATGACGCCTCCATGTCCGTAAAACAACCCGTACTTGGCGGCATTTAGTGCCTGCCGATAAGACTCTTTCAGCATGGAGAGACCGCCCGCCGTCATTCCGATCCCGATCGCCGGCAAAGAGGGAAGCACATCCCTCCATTCCTTGATCAGAAGGTCCGCAGCTGTTTCCGACGATACCGTTTCTGGTCCGGGGTTTGGAAGGATCACGGCTGTTGCGCCGGGAATCTCTTCGCAGCTTATCAAGAAGCACGGACTGCCGATCTGCCTTCGGACCGTTTCTTCACGAATGACCGAGTCCGTTGGAGCGATGACCAACACATCATAAGAATCTGCCCGGAGTTCTTCCGCGCCCGCGAGAAGCTCCTGCTCCGACTGCTCCTCATCGATCCGGTTATGGAGCAGTTCCGCGAGCCGCTTCTCCGCTGCCATGCGCGCTCCAAATTGAAGCATATCCAGCAGCCGCTCATTGTCCTGCCGCCTGCTCCGGCTAAGCTCGCATTCCTTGAGGACTCTTGCCATCGCGTTCCTCATATCCTCCTCTTCCACCGGTTTGAGCACATAGTCGTCCACATGCAGGAAGATAGCTTCCCGGGTATAATCAAATTCGTTGTATCCCGTGAGAACGACGAAACGCACGTCGGGGAGCTGTTCGCGGATGCGGCCGGCCATCTCAAGCCCGTTCATTCCCGGCATACGGATATCAGTAATGATAATATCCGGACGCAGCGTGAGCGCCTTCTCGAATCCGTCCAAGCCGTCGAAAGCGGTTCCAATTACTTCGATCCCAAGAGCCTGCCAATCGAGGAACTCGACGAGGCCCTCCCGTTCCCATCGTTCATCTTCCACAATCATCAAGGAAAACAAGGGTATCTCACTCCTTCGGCAGTGTAATGGTAAAGACCGTACCGATTCCCGGCCGGCTGAACAATTCAAGCTTGTAATCGTTGCCGTAATAACCGTTTAATCGTTCGATAATATTTTTAACCGCATAGCCGCTTCCGCTCGTCCGGCGGATCTTTCCTTTCAGCACCGCCCGAACTTGGTCCGGAGCCATGCCGACTCCGTCGTCGATGATGCGGAAAACGATATTCTCCTCATGCAGGCCGGCTTCGATCACGATCGTACCGTGACTGCGTTTCGGTTCGATGCCGTGCGACAATGCGTTCTCCACGAGAGGCTGCAAAATATTTTTCGGGACAATATAAGGAAGAACACGATCGTCGATGCGGAACTCCGCATCAAACATATTCTCGAAACGGAACTTCTGTATTTCCAGGTAAGCCTTGACCATCTCGATTTCATCCTTTACGAGTATGGCAGACTTGCCTTTATTCAACACCAGACGGTAAAATTTGGCCAACGAATTGGACAGATGCGCGATCTCGGACGAACGCACTTTGCGCGCCACCCAGGAAATCGTCGCTAAGGTATTGTAGAGAAAATGCGGATTGATCTGCGATTCGAGCACCCGCAGCTCCGCTTCTTTCTCCATAATGCGGCTTTTGTAGACCGTCTCGACCAGATCGTGAATGCGGGCTGTCATCAGATTAAAGCTGACCGCCATCTGGCTGAACTCGTCGTTCGCTACGACCGGGACAGATACGTCCAGCGATCCTTCCCGTACTTGCTTCATCGCTTTTACGAGCACTTTCATCCGACGCAGAAGCGCATGGGTAATAAAGGTGACTATGCCGCTGAGCAGGATCAACGAGGATAAGAGGATCACGATGATCCATTTCAGCGAAAGCCTCATGCTCTCGATGAAAGGACTGACGGGAAAGACGCCTGTAACGTAAAGCTCCGGCCCGCCGAGCGGGACTGAAATCACAATCGATCGTACTCCCTTAACGTCCATAATTTTGTTGATCTCGGTGCCCTGCTCAGGTATCGGCAGTCCGAGCGACTTGGCGGATTCTCCTGCCAGCTGAGGCACGTTATCCGATACGATCTCACCGCGGCGGTCAACGACGAAGATGCTGCCGAAATGCGCGCTTTGCGGATTTTTCAGCCCATCGAACAGAACGCCGCGATCGACCTCGATCTCCAGAACGCCGGCCAACGCCGTACTATTGGACGAAAAGATCTTTCGGTCGTAAGTGAATACCTTCTTCTGGACGCTTGCGTCGAAAGTGCCGATAAAGCTCTTCTCCGTATGAAGCCCCTGCCAATCTCCCACCGCCGTTGAATGGGTGAACGAAGCATACCACGGGTCTGACTGCACACGCTTCAGATGGTAGAAACTGTCGTACAGTTCCGGTATCTCGTTATTGGCCATGAAGATCCGCATTGCGTGTATATAGGTGTTCTGAAGCATTAGATTACCCAAAATCGGAGCGATGTTGTATCGGTAATCAATCAATTGGAATGGTTCGCCCGAAAAAGTAGTCCCGAGGAAATTTTGTATTTTCGGATCAAAGGCAATGATTTGAGACAGGTTCTGGACCATGTCCGCTTTTTGAGACATGCTGTTCCTCATTTGCAGCACGTTCTGCATCATGAGAATTTGCCCCTGTGCGATGGCCGCCTGAGAGGACTGGTAATACAGAATATAGCCCATGAACGACATCGATACCGTCAGGATGGATATAAAAGTAAGTACGAATTTTGTAGTGACGCCCAAATGCTTCGGTAGAGCCATGCTGAAACACCTCATGCTTGTTCAGATGAGCCTATTATATCATGAGTAAACGTTTTTATTTCTAAACCAAAAACTTCCCGCACCCAATCAAAGGATCGGGTACGGGAAGCGAAGCACCAACCTTATTTTCTTCCCATCGGCGCATGTCAATCTGATCCCATTTCTCCATTAGACGGAGCATTCCCTGCATATTTGCAGGGAATGCTGTTGTGGTCATAGAAGAAACAGCTTCTCGCACCCGTACGGAAAGGGTCGAGGTACTATTCTTGCTTATTTGTACATCGTGAATACTGTATTTTTCGTTTGCTGCACTTCCCAGTTGACGACATCATCATAGCCGAGGCCTTTTGCCTTCTGGACCAATTGCTGCTTCAATTGGTCGAATTCATCCTGGTTCTTGGCAAACATCATCTTCCAGGAGTACTCCTTGATGACCTTGCCAACCTGGCTGTGCTTCAGCTTGATATTCGAGGGCTCTTGGGCCGCCGGCTGTCCGTTGAAGAACGGTTTCGTGACCGCAACCTGGTTATTCTTGACAAACAATTCCTTTCCTGTGATCACGCCCATCGCTTCCCGCCAGCTCTTCGTCACCGGATCCGGATTAGCGGTCAACGTCGAATTCCACAGGTTGTAATCATACGGTTCCCCGGTATTCGGGTTGATCTGAGACGTGGTAAGTGTCGCATTGTTAAGCGCGGAAACACCGTTCTTCCAAGTTCCGCCGCCGTATTGTGCCGGTACCGGTGTGTCGCCGTTAGCCGTCGCCTTCTTGCCGAAATCGGTCAATGCCGGCTTGCCATCCTTGCCGATATCCCAGGCGAGGCCTTTCGGACCGATGCTGGTTTCCTGAACGCCATCAGGCGAGAACAACCAGTCGAGGAATGCCATTACACGCGCAGGATCTTTCGTATGGGCGCCGATCGACCAGATCCATTGGCCACCGTAAGGATTGAAGCCAGAGGAGTACACTTTCTCGTCCTGGAACGGAACAAGCGCGAATCCTTTGCCTGCCGACGTATGAGCCGGTGTATTATACACGTTGGAAACCCAAGGGAATTGAGAGAAGAGCACTTGGCCGTCCTTGAATTTGTTCGAAACATCGCCGAATTTCTGAGTCAGGGAATCCGGATCGAGCAGTCCCATCTGATTAGCCTTGAAATAGAACTCCAGTCCTTGCATATAGTAGCTGTTATCATCAAGAAAACCTTGATATTCCGGCCCGTCGGCTTTGGTAAGAATCATGTCCCCGGGATTGAAGCCGTCGCCTTCTGCATAGCCGTAAAATTGTGCTGTAACTTTAGCCAAGGTGGACCAATCTCCATCCCAGTCGGACCACAGCGACATTCCATACGTTTTCTTGCCCGAATCACTCTTCGGATCCATCTCTTGCATCTTCTTCAGAATCGGCAGATAGTCGTCAAGCGTCTTGATCTGAGGGCTGCCGAGCTTCTGGTACAAATCCCAGCGAAGCATCGGTCCGAACGTCATGTCCGCTCCTTCGCTCGGTCCGTCGCCGGTGCCAACGTTATGCCCGATGCCGTAAATCGCTGTGCCGCCGCCGTATTGTTTCTTGTTCGCATCAAGTGCCTGAGCGGCGTACTTCTCCAAATTTTTGCCGTATTTGTCGAGCAGTCCGTCTTTCGTCCAGTCGAGGATCATTCCTGATTTGATCGCATTCTCATAATCCTTGCCGCCGAGTCCTACAACAAGGTCGCCCAGGTCGCCGGATGCCATCTGCGTAGCGATCATTTGCGCACCGCCTGACAGGTTCGGTGCGACGATGTTCAGTTTGATATTAAATTTGTCCTTGATCAGCTTGGCGAACCAGCCCGGCTGCTCGCCGGCAAAGTTGGCCAAAGTATCGAATACAGTCAAAGTCATTTCCGGTTGCTTGGACCAGTCCGTTATGACTCCGTTGTCCGAAGTACTTGTGCTTGCTGTTCCCGTACTGCTTTTGGAACTGGACGAGCCCGTATTACCCGCTCCTCCGGAATTGCATGCCGCGGTAAAAACCATCATCAGGCATACAGAGGCAACGAGAAAGGCCCATTTCTTTTGCCTAGACATGCTGTAAAACCTCCCTTTTCAATTTAACCGCTTTAACCTTCAAAATGCGCAATATGCGCCGAGAAATCCGGAAATGACCGATTTCTCCGTTGCAATCGCTCGCAACGAATAAACCACCTCCTTAAAAGAGTTTGTGTGCATCAGATCGGCGCGCTAGCCTTTAACCGCACCGATCATGAGGCCTTTCACAAAATACCGCTGGAAGAATGGATAAACGAGCAAGGTCGGGATCACGACAATCATCGAAACCGTCGACTGGATTGAAGTCGGCGTCGGCTGCAAAGCCAGATTAGCCACCGATCCTCCCCCGCTCATCGCTTGTTTCATGAGCTCGGCGACAGACAAAGCCTCGTTCAAATATCGATACAGAATGAACTGAAGCGTGAAGAGCTTCGGATTCGTCACAAGAAACAGCGTGTCTTGGAACTGGTTCCACTGGCCGACGGCAGAGAAAATCGCGATGGTAGCCAGGATCGGCGTAATGAGCGGCATGACGATCTTCCAAAAGATCGTGAGGTTTCCCGCCCCGTCGATCTGTGCGGACTCCTGCAGGGCAATCGGCGTCGACTCTACGTACGTTTTGACCAAAATAATGAAGAATGGAGATACGATCCCAGGCAGGATATAAGCCAGGAAGTTGTTGGTCAGTCCGAGATTGCGCATCGTCAAGTACCATGGAATCAGACCGGCGTTAAAATACATGGTTACGATAATGAATCGATACCACAGCCGGCGCCCCAACATCTGATTCTTCGTGAACAGGAACCCGAGCAAGCCGGACGCCGCTACCGTCAATGCCGTGCCAATCACGGTACGCCCGAACGACACGAGCGCAGCCATGCCCAGGCCGGGAATTTGGAAAATATTCTCATAGTTGGACAGTTGGAACCCCTTCGGCCAGAACATTACCAGCCCTTTGCTGCTTATGTCGTTGTTGCTGATCGTATTAATAAACAAATAATAGAACGGAAAGAAACAGGCTAATGTGAACAAGCCGAGCAGAGTATAGTTTAACGCGTCGAACAAGGTAAATCTTTGTCTGGTCGCCATTTGTCTCTTCTTCCTTTCTCTCTCGTCTTAGATGATACTTTGGCCGCGGATGAGCTTGGACAGGCCGTTGGCCGCGAACAGCAGGAACAGGCTGACGATGGATTTCATGATGCTGACAGCGGTAGCAAACCCGAAGTTGGAGTTCCCCATGCCAATGTTATACACGTACAGATCGAGCACTTCGATATGGTTCATGTTCATGGCATTGGCGAACACAAAAAATTGCTCGAGTCCGTTATTGATAAAGTTCGCAATCGATAAAATCAGGAGCACGAAGTACGTCGGGATGATGCCCGGCACCGTCACGTGCCAGATCTGGCGGAAACGGTTCGCACCGTCCACTCTGGCCGCTTCATATAATTCCGAATCGATGCTCGTAATCGCGGCGATGTACATAATCGCGCCCCATCCGAGCCCTTTCCACACTCCCCACAACGTCATCGCGAGCCACACGTGATTGTCATCGGCGAGGATGTTCGTCGGCGAACTAATCCAACCGAGGCTCATCAAGAGGTGATTGAAGAAGCCGTTGTTAACCGAGAACAGCATGAATGCGAAGGAATATACCAATACCCAGCTAATGAAGTTCGGCAAAGTCGTCAAGGTCTGAACGATCCTCTTGAACTTCGAATTCCTTACCTCGGTCAGAAGGATCGCGAAGATTACGGGAAGTATCGAAGTCACTATGCCGAGTGAACTAATGGCGAACGTATTGCGCAGAACCCGGAACATCTCGGCCCGTTGAACCTGATCCGATACCATAGCAGTAAACCATTGCAGGCCGACGAAGTCCGTATTCGCCAGCGGAATGCCCGGTTGATAGTCATAGAACGCGTAAATCCACCCGTAGAGAGGCAAATACGAGAATAAAAATACGAGTACAAGAAAGGGCAGCGCCATCAAGAAGAGTGTATATTTATCCTTGATTTGGAATCGCTTTCTTGTGAGCGCAGAATCCGCAGTTTTCGTAAGGCTGGCACTCATCTTACTCCTCCTTCGTCTATTTATGTGTCTGGCATTTATTATAATCAGGGACGAAAGCGCTTTATATATCAATAACCCACTCGAATATCAAAATCTAACGCATTTGCCTTGTACAAAACAAAAAGAACCCTTTCGGGTTCCTAATAGTTGGAGCATATTCCATTTTCGGTTAATGTGCAGCCGCAGGACGTTCCTTCGCTTTGTCCGATTCGCCTGCATTTCGGTTAGCCGCTTCGCGGTCCTCCATCATTTCCTCGACCGTCTTCGTCTTCAGACGCGCAGCGCCTTTGTAACCCTCGCGGGTCGGAACGAGCTTCCCGGAGGCCAGACGCGCCTTCGCTTCTTCAATGGCCGGGCCGTACTGTGGAAGCCATTTCTCACCCGCCACGAGCATCTCGTCCACCATTTGCCAAATTTCTTTCGGATTGCATACCGCTCCGACAAGCGGATCCATCATAAACGCTTGACGGAGAAGCTTGTCATCGCCATGAATCGCCGCTTCCACCGCCATACGTTGAACCGAAATACTCGCGGTGCACACGGCGGCGCAGCCGAGCGGCAGGTCGCCGACATGCGGCATGCTGATACCGTTACGGTCCACATAACCGGGCGCTTCGATAATGGCATCGTCCGGAAGATTTGCGATAACGCCATTATTGACGACATTAAAGTGCCCGCGGTATACGCGGCCGGTTTCAAGCCCTTCGATAATATATGAACCGTGCTCTTCGCCGCGATTCTCTGCTGAATAGACCAGCGGTGCTTCTTTCATCCAGTTTGGAAAATCAGTCTCGAACCAGTTGCGCCCTTCCGTGCAGACTCGAAGGTAACCGCCGGTCTCGCCGTTGATCCATGTCCCAAGGTCGATCCAGTCCTTAATTTCATCAGCTCGCTTGCGGTACCACGGCACATATTCGCTCAGATGGCCGTTCGATTCCGTTGAATAATAGCCGAAACGGCGGAGCATATCGATCCGAACCTTCTCCGTTTTGCTGAACTCTGGGTGGTTCTCGAACGCTTCAAGCAGCTTGCCGGTCATATCTTCGCCCTTATGCCGCACTTGTACATACCAGGTTTGGTGGTTGATGCCCGCGCATATAATGTCTACTTCCTTCTTCTCGAGGCCCAGCGCCTGAGCAATTTGCCAGTGCCCGCCTTGAACGCCGTGGCACAAGCCGATAGTACGAACGCCGCCGTATTTATTGCAGGCCCATGTCAGCATTGCCATTGGATTCGCGTAATTGAGCAGCAGCGCATTCGGCTCAGCGACCTCGCGGATATCCTTGCAAATATTCATCATTTCAGCAATGCCGCGCTGGCCGTACATAATTCCTCCGGCGCAGAGCGTATCTCCGACGCATTGGTCGACGCCGTATTTAAGCGGGATATCGACATCGTGCTGGAACGCTTCAAGTCCGCCGATCCGAACGACCACGAATACATAGCGCGCATCCTTCAATGCTTCTCTGCGATCAGGCGTCGAATGGATCTTGATATGAAGGCCATTCTCGGTAATATCCCGCTGACAAAGCTGTGTGACCATGTCCAGGTTATGCGGGTTAATGTCAGTAAAAGCAACATCAATGTGTTGGAATTCCGGGACAGCGAGTAAATCCCTCAGCAGCCCTCGTGTAAAACCGATGCTTCCGGCCCCGATAAATGTAACTTTGAACGACATGAAAAAGAACGCCTCCTCATGATGCCGGTACTGACCGGCTTGCTATCCCAATTGTAGCAGGGACATGGGGAAGGCGTTTTCAATTTCGCAACTGGATTGGCTATGGGATGTCAACTATTACAACCTGGTCTTCATGTCCCTGCATCGTTTCAACCGACTTTCGGTAAACGGCCGGTGAAAGGCCGGTATACTTCTTGAACAGCGCACTGAAGTATTGCCTGCTGCCCAGACCGACATAATCGGCGATTTCAATAATCGGGACATCGGTTCGGGCGAGCAGCATTTTGGCCTTCTCCACTCTTAGCTCAGCCAGATATTCGGTCATCGTCACATTCATGCTCGCTTTGAAGATCCGCTGCAAATAGACGGGATGAAGATTGACCGCAGCGGCGATATCTTTCGCCTGAATATCGCAGTCGTAATGCTGATGAATATATTCGGCCGCCCTTCGCACATAGTGGTCGATCTGCCTTACCGCGCTGTCCTTCGCTTCCTCGGCGGCAAGCCTGGCGACGCGAATAATCAGCTGGGAAATGAGCAAATGAGCCATATTGGAGTCATCCCCGTTACCTGCTGAGTCCAGCTCCATTACGAGGCTTTTGAGCGTATAATAGACATCGCTCGGATCACGCAGCACAATATAGCTGTTCTGCCGATGAAGCAGTTCCCGTAAAGCGGCGTTTCCCTGCGCGAGCTGCTTCATGGAAGGATAAACACCCTCACAATCGGTAAATGTAAACTCGACATTAAGCATCCGGCAAGGATTATCCTTCTCTACAATAAGGCGGTGCGGCACGCCCCCGTCAATCATTATAAGGTCACCCTTGCGCATGACGATCGGCTGATCCTTCATTTCTACCGTGCATGTGCCGGAAATCACATACATGATTTCAACGGTATGATGAGCATGAAAGCCCATCTGAAAATCAATCCACTGCTTGTAGTAATACGCGATGATCTTCGTCCGGTAATCACCGCTTGTCCATTGAGGATTAAATAAGCTGTAATTTTTCGTCTTTAACACCCCGCTTCGCACTCTTTCCTTCTACTTATACATTTTTCCCCACGAACCGTTTTCAGTCAAGAAAAACCCCCGCAGTGCGGGGGTTCTCACGTCACAAATGAGCCTTGGAAATGGAATAACGATCCGGTTATCGCCTTGAACCGAATAACAACCCCCGACTTAAACAGCTTCTGTGTTTGGTTGGTCAATTACATCAGGATCTGTTGCATTGTTCACATTAGCCCCGTTCAGTGTAATGACGACATTCCCCGTATTTGAGC
This sequence comes from Paenibacillus sp. sptzw28, assembly GCF_019550795.1. Taxonomy (NCBI): domain Bacteria; kingdom Bacillati; phylum Bacillota; class Bacilli; order Caryophanales; family Paenibacillaceae; genus Paenibacillus; species Paenibacillus sp. sptzw28. The sequence continues at coordinate 1,383,922 of NZ_CP080545.1, read as the reverse complement.
CGCCCTGGCCTGACACCGTTTTGGAAGAGGTTTGCGGGGAAATATTTAACGTATCTCCAAAGTTAATGACGCCTGAATTCGTGTTAATATTGAATGAATTAACGAGGGATGGCATTAATAAATCCCCCCTTAGGGGCGCGCCGCAAACGGCATAGAACCGGCTATGCGCATTCGGGTCGGAATAATAAAATCATAACCTTTGGGGTCTTTCTCTTAAAAGATGCCGGATATGTTTAATTCGTGTTTCGGCTCGCAGCGCTTCACTTGATCCGATTTGGACGACAGCAGCGCCTGAGATAGCGAAAACATCAATATTTTGCACACCGATCACTGCGGATTCATTGATCGTTGTCATCCTGATTTTTTCATTTAGGACCGACTCTGAAATCGGCCGAAAAAAAATAGCGTAATCGCGAAAATTAAATTCATTTTGGAAATAAATCGCTTTCTCGCGTTGTACGGCAATGGAATGATTAACCGGTGAAATTTGTTTCGAATCTCCGATTTCAAAGACAGCGGTAGCTCCCGTATCCGTTATACGGATTTGTCCGACGGATGAGACTCTGCTGGTCAACAGCGAACTCTCCTTTACTAGGTAGTAGGAATAATCGGGGGGAGAACCGGTATCGTAACACCGATAATCAACTTTTCAGGCGGTCCTTCGAAGACGTTGGACAAAGAGACCGTTTTAACATCCCCGACTATAAAAGTGGAAGCTGTGCTCACAAAAGACATTTTAATATTCACAACCGAGAGCTCGCAGTTAATGACGGTATATTCCATCTTATGATCCATTCTCCTTTCGGAGCAAGTTTCTCAAAAATGTTTCGAACGTTTTATCAATATCCCGTTTTACATCCTCATAAACCGATTGCTGAATATATGTTAATTGTTTCGGTGCCGCTTCTTCGGGATGGATACGTTTCAAATAATCGCGGATTCGATTATCAATTTGATTTCTCACGTCCTCCAAAATAAACTTGCGATATTGGTCATCCAGCGGGTGGCTGTATTGATTTTCCAATTGCTTGAGCGACTCGAAAGCGCCGTTGTTTAAATAATCGTCAACCTGCTGCTTAACACCCGGATATAACTGTGGATACTGTTTCTCGATCATTGACGGAACTTCCATTGATTGTCCGATGGCGAATTCTTCTATAGACGAATCGGATCCGTTCTCAGCTCCGTTCGGGTTGATTCCTATGTTTAACGTTCCCTCTAATTTTTCCACCTTCAACAAATCAAACCGGTATTCATTCCGAATAACGGGAGGCTCGGTATATTTTTCTTTAAACCTGTTGAATTCCTGAATAAGGCCTTGAATCCTTTCATCCATTTGCTGGATCTGTTGATTTTGATAATGCATGTATCCATTCAACTGCTGCAAAAATCGTAATAATTCCGGGGGCATATACATTCAAATCAACCTCTCCTGATCAAATCGCCCGTTACAACCTGATTTAAGGCTGGGATAGAGGTGTCAACGGAATAAACGGAATGGGCGAATGAACTGCAGCACCCGGCTGCGGTCCCGCCGGCGGTGCGGGCTGAGTAAACCCTCCCGTATTAAAAAGCTGTGCGAGCGGTTTTATTATGCCTGCGCTCCCGATTTGGAGAACAGAGGAATTCGATATCCCCTCAACCTTCAGACTATGAATGACAATATTCTGGTGAACGAATAAATTCATGGCCGTCTAACCTCCCGATCCGAACGTTCCGGTACAATGATCCTTTGTTCGTAAGCATCGGAACCGTAAATATTAATTACGCTGGGGGAATTATTGATGTTTAGGGTCTCACCGGAATTAAACGATCCGCCTCCGGCAAATGTTTTGTTAAAGCTGCTCGGCGCTATCGTTCCGACATCGCCTATATTTAAGACTCCACTTACACTGTTCACATTAATCGCACCCACAATAGCCGGCATACCACGACACCCTTTTTCTCGGGCCTTGGGTACGGATCCCGCCTGACTGCACGAAATCCGTCGTTTGTGAAGACTCTTATAAGTATCCTATGATGTTCTGTTTCCGAGTATTCATTCCGCCCTTGGAACTGCATAGAATATAGAAAGTAAGCGGACCGGGCAGAAACCGTTTCATGAGCATGACCGGAGGAGGGAGACGTATGATGAAAATGACGGTTGTGAACAAACGCATCAAAATCGGGGATATCGAGATCGTGGGGTTAGGCAGTTCATCCGTCGTATTGGTCGGAGATACGGAATCCATCATCACTTCCTCCTACTTCGATACACCGGCTGATTCGTTGATTTTCAGTCCTCATGTTCCCTTCAAACCACTGGAAACGCGACGCGAGATAACAAATAACGGCACCTGAGGTGATTGATTATGGACGATTCCAAAAACAGCCCGCCAAAAGGAGAGTTTAATTGGCAAAATTTCAAAAAGGTGTGGGGCAATGATTTTCCCTTTAATATTCATGAGAAAATGGACGATTTGTCCTGGGTCGACAAATACGTTCAGGATGCTATGACGCAGTTTTTACCAAAACCGGTATCCATCAAATCACAAACAAAGAAAAACCTGCAGATGGAGATTTTCGAAACTCACAAAAATGTTATCGTCAAATTGCATTTCTCCGAAGAAGAGGTCAGAAATATAACGGTATTTGCCGGTATCAACAGAATCAAGCTGGAGGGGCTGCCCGGCAACACCAGGAAGATCATCAAGCTCACCACTTATGTCATTCCGGAAAGCTGCTCAGCCGTGTTCAGAAACGGGATTTTACAGCTGCATATGCGAAAACAAGCACTGGACGATTACTTTCAAGAGATCGACATCAAATTTCCAAAATAACATCACGGTAAATGAACAATGAAAGGGCTGCTTCTTACGTCTTAAGACGTAAGGAGCAGCCCTATTAATTCAGCATAAGTGCCGTTTAGCCTTGGTCCAGCTTCTTGTATTCATCAAGCTGGCGTTGAATTTCATCTTTCACTTTGTCGTAGCCCGCTGCTTTCAGCTTGTCGCGAAGATCGTTAACCGCTTTGACCGGATCTCCCGCTTTGCCGTATATAATTGCAGGCATTTTCTCGCCGATTACTTGCGAGATTGCCGTCATATACGGATCTACAGCCGTTTTATCGAATACGAATTTACCATATGGGAAAGGCTTTTTAATAGCATCGTATTTTTTGTAGATCTCGCCGATTTGGTCCCAATCATTAACGCTCGGGATCTCGAACCTGTCTACACGCCCGCCCCAGAAGTCGGTATAAAATTTGTCGCGGGTCTCATCATAGCCGGCTGGTAGATCACGCTTGCCGTCTTTAATCTCATACTGCACGCCTTCTATGCCGTAGTTGATCAGATGGTAAATCTCCTCGTTCTGGCGGATCAGCTCATAGGCCATCAGCGCGCGTTCAGGATGCTTGCTGTGCGCGCCGACCGACGTGCCGCCGTGCGTAATCGGCATGGAGATCAGGTTGCCGCGCGTATCGGAGAATGCGAACATTTGCAGCTCGGAGCCCGGCTGTTTTTTGTCCATTTGGACGCGCAGCCCTTTGAAGGTTTGCGTATGGTGTTGATCCGCTCCGGTTTGTCCGGCTTGCAGCTCGGTACGGGTGTCGCCTTTGTAGTTCAGCACGTCTTCGCGCCAGTAGCCTTTGTCTCCCCATTCCTTCATCATCGTAGCAAACTTGATGAAATCATCGTTGAAGATCGGGCTGTCTACCGTATAACGCTCGTCATAGGATTTGCCATAGAACACGTTCGCATAACCTGTCGAAATCGGAAGCTCGATATTGTCCGTGTAAGCCGCAGCGAAGCCGCCGTACAGCGCGCCGTTCGTTCCGTTAACATCCCACGGGATGACTTTCTTGTTGTCCTTGACGCCTTGGAAGTATTTTCCCAACGTTTCGAAGTCCGTGATCGGCTTGTCGATGCCGAATTCCTTCGCCCAGTCGCCGCGGTAGAAGATACCGTGGTTGACCCATTGCGTGAAGTGGTTTTCCGGAATCAAGACGATATCCTTCTTGTATTTGCTTTGATCCCAATCCTCTTGCGGAACTTCCGCCCATGTTTGCGGTGCGTATTTCGGCAGCAGGTCGTTCAATGGAAGGAAAGCTCCCCGCTGCGCATTGCCCCACGTATCAAGCCAGTCGGTTCCGATCGTGATCAGGTCAAGCGGCTCGCCCGAGGCAAGAAGCAGATTGTATTTGGTTTGCCAGTCAGCCCATTCCACCCATTTGAACTGGAGCTCGGCATTGATTTTCTCTTTCATGATGGCATTGACCTTCGCCATTACTTTCTCAAGCTGGCCGTTCTTAGGTTTGTCGCCAAGCACAACATACGTAATCGTCTCGAATTTCGAGGTGTCGATTTTACCGTCGTCGGTGGATGTTTTGCCGCCTGAGTTCGCACTTCCGGTCGAATTTCCATCCGCTCCCTTGTTGTCGCCGCCGCATGCCGCCAGACTGACGATCATTGCCATCATCAGAAGCATGATTGATAAACGCTTTACTGTTGCCATTGTGTTGCCTCCCTTTTTATGATCGAGCTTATAAGCTGCCGCCATGCTCCGAAAGCGCTTACAGCGGCTATGGCAAGAGGTGCGCTATTCGCAACCTCTGTCACCCGGTGATTATCCTTTGACTGCGCCAACCGTTATCCCTTGAATAAAGTACTTCTGAATAAAAGGATAGAAGAGTATGACCGGCCCTGTCGCCACAACCGCAGTTGCCATCTTCATCGATTCCAGCGGCATATCGCTCAGCGGAACGTTCGATGAAGCCGAGGAATTTCGGATAAAATCCGCACTCGTGATGACGTTATACAGAAACAGCTGCAGCGGCCTGTATTTCATATCAGGCGAGAGGAACAGCATCGCGTGATACCATTCGTTCCAATAGCCAAGGGCAATGAACAGACCGATCGTAGCCAGCGCCGGCGTCGTCATCGGCAGAATGAGACGCATGAAGATCGTAAAATCCCCCGCTCCGTCAATTTTGGCGGACTCGGTTATGGCATGAGGAATCGATTTGGTGAAGCTCTTCATCATGATGATGAGAAACGGGCTCATTAAACCAGGCAGAAGAACGGCCAAATAATTGTCCTTCAGGCTCAAATACTGCGTCATCAGCAAGTAGAACGGCACAATACCGCCGGAGAACAGCGTCGTGAAATAAATGAAGAAGGAAATGCCGTTGCGATACTCGAAATCCGGCCGCTGAAGCGCATATCCGGTCATCGCGACGAGGAATAATCCTACCGCGGTACCTACCAAAGTAATGCCTATCGTGACGGCATACGCTCCGAGAATCTGATCGGGATTTTCAAACACAATTTTGTAAGCGAACGTACTGAATTCTCTCGGCCAGATGTTAAACCCGAACTTCGTGATAGCTCCTTCTGCTGTAAAGGAAGTTCCCAGCACAAGGAGAAAAGGAAGCAAACAGCATAGCGAGAACAATCCGATGAACACATATCCGAACGCCCGCACCGCCACGGATGCCGCATCCGTGCGTATCCTTTTTTGGACAGCTTCCATTTTAGCAACCCTCCTAAGGCGTTTTCTTGGAAAACGCTTCTTCGTAAGCATAAGCTTGGCGTTTTCTTGGAAAACGCTTCTTCGTAAGCATAGGCTTGGCGTTTTCTTGGAAAACGCTTCTTCGTAAGCATAAGCTTGGCGTTTTTTCTTGGAAAACGCTTCTTCGTAAGCATAAGCTTGGCGTTTTTCTTGGAAAACGCTTCTTCGTAAGCATAAGCTTGGCGTTTTTCTTAGAAAACGCTTCTTCGTAAGCATAAGCTTGGCGTTATTCTTGGAAACGCTTCTTCGTAAGCATAAGCTTGGCGTTTTAAAATAACGTATTGTCAGGCGAGAACTTCTTCACCAGCCAGTTGGCGGTAATGACAACGATAAAACCGAATACGGACTGGTACAAGCTGACCGCGCTGCCCATGGAGAAGTTGAAATTGTTCATAAGCGAACGGAACACGTACGTCTCAATAATATCCGTGGTCGCATACAGCGCCGTGTTGTTGGCTCCGACCAGGTTGTAAAACAACCCGAAGTTGCCTCGCAGAACACCGCCGAGCGAGAACAGCAGAAGAATGATAAACGTCGGCTTCAGCCATGGGAGAACGATATACCGGATGCGCTGAAGGGCGTTGGCGCCATCGATTTCCGAAGCCTCAACCACCTCGCTGTCCAGCCCCATTATAGCTGCGAAATATACAATGGATCCGTAGCCGGTCGACTGCCATAAGAACGTAATAATGATAATGAAGGGCCAGATGCTTGGGTTGGAGTAGGTTTTCACCGGATCCGCCCCGAGTGATGTCAGGATGACATTGAGCAAACCGTAGTCATAGCTCAGAATGTTGTAAGCGATCAAGCCAATGATGACGAATGAAATGAAGAAAGGCAGAAACATAATGGTCTGGGACAGCTTCTTGAACCATTTCTTCCTCAGCTCGTTGAGCAAAATTGCCACAAAGATTTGAAGAAAATTGCCGAGCACGATGAACGCAAGGTTGTAAGCGACCGTATTGAAGGTAAGCCGCCAGAGATCTCCGGTCATTACGAGAAACCGGAAATTATCAAAGCCGACGAACGCACTTTTGAAGATGCCGTCCGTATAGTTGTAATTAATGAAAGCCAGATAAAGGCCTGGCATCGGCAGATATGCGAAAATAATAAAGAATACGATGGCCGGCAAACACATCAGAATGAGCGTCTTGTTGTTCCAGAACCTCCTGAAACGCGAGTTTTTGCTCTGCTCCCGGGTATTCGTTAAAACGGCGGGTTCAGCAATTGATTTCATCCGGCTGTTCCTCCCTTCTCTTTCAGAATCTGTGTGACTGTGGGAATGAATGCCAATCCTTCAAGAACGGAAGTTGCCCCTGCCACAACCGCTTCCAGCATAATGGTCAGCTCATTGCCTTCCTTGCCTTCTTCTTCGCAGAACCATGCACCCGGCAAGTAAAAGGAATCCGGGTCGCCGCCTGTCATGACCGGCCGCGCTTCGCCTCCGGGGGTCCACAATCGTCCAACCAGCTGGCCGTTGAAGAATATTGTAAGCTTCATATTGCTCCCTCGAACGAATACGCGCCAGCCGGCACCATCATTCGAATCCTGCAGCATGCCATACAGCCAGCACATTTCGCCAGGCTCAAGCATTAGCGGCATCTCCGTTAAAACGGATTCAATCCGACTGCCGGCTGCATGCCGCAGCAGCTCCGGCTCCTCCGCAGCGGAAAGCTTCCACTCGGCGGCCGCGCTTCCTTCATAGACAAGCACGTTACCGGCCGGCAGCCCCAGCACCCGCTCGAGAAAAACTGAGATATGAACGGTTTCGCCCGGTGTCACAAAAGCACTGATATCCAGGTAGGGGTCGAACGGATTCGCATTTGCAATCTCCATGCCGTTTACAAATACTCGTGCCACAGCTTGCAGCCCTTGAAAATGAAGCGTCCACGAATCGGCATCCTCTCCGGCCCGGAAGCTTCTCCGGTAATACTCAAACGCGGGATGATCCGGAGACATCCAATTGCCAAAGCTTACAAGCGGCCAATGTCTGTCGTCTAAGCCGGGATCGATCAATTCCGCTTGAAGCTCACGCGTATTCGTGCGCAACACCCGCCAGTTCGAGGTAATGTTCTTCGCATCTGTAACCGCTGTCAACCCAGTGAGGCCTTTACGCGCATTCAGCCGCAGGCCGGGCAGCCGGGCATCGTCAAAGTTCGTGTGTCCCCATATTTCCACCCGTGCGTTAAATTGGCCTGATCGACCGCCTGAACCGCCATTGCCGCCCTTCTTGCCTGTGTTTTCGACGTTCCCGGCATCGTATGCATTGCCGCTGGCGCTTACCGGTACATAACGGCTGCCGCCACCTGGTGTGACCGTATCGATGTAGCGCAATCCGTTGTAGAGCGAAACCACGTCGCTCCCCTGTCGAATAAGCACACCCTGCAGCGACTCATGGGCAGGATACTTATATGACGCTTCATACCAGGCGTACCCTCGGTAAAAGCCTTGATTTTCGAGAAAATCCGCTTTATCGAGAGCAATCGGCGATCCTCCCGACATAGAAGCCGACGGATCAATTCGGCTGGTGCTCCAAGCGTTCTCCATGGTACGGGGTTCAAGGTCGTACGTTTTTTTATCCCCTACTACTATGTTTCCGCTTTCATTGATCTCCTCAAGGAGCAGCGCATCCGTTCGTTTCATCCCGATCAGCTCGAGGAGATGTCCCCCGTTCAATTGAATCCGGCACGTCGATATGCAATCGGCCGTGAAAGAAATCGTCAGTAAATCTCCCTCTTCGGTTAGCCACATATTACTCGTGTCCGTCTCGGCCTCGTACCGTTCATCAAGCCGTATGGCAATCTCACCTGCGCGCTCCGTATGAAACACCATGACGGTCCGGGAGGAAGTCTGCTTCACGTCGGTCAGCTCGGCTGTCGCATAAAGGAGCGTTCCGGAAAGCCCCCATGTGCCAAGGGGCACGTCGATCGGAAGTATCGCACACTCCCCGGCAGGACAAACTCTCTTGATATCCTTCTGAACCGAACCTGGCCGAAGACTGATTTCTTCAGTTTGGTTACCGACATTCGTGACGAACAGCAGGTTACCGCCCTGTTTCAGCTCCAGACTCTGTCTCACCGCCGTATTCTTCGTGCCGCCGACAACCATGCTCAGGTTCAAGGCCGGTTTCCCCTCGGCAAGCGAGCTGCCGTAAGCCTGAATGATTCGGTGCAGCATACGCCCTTCGTACGCCTCGTCCCGTATCCGCCCTTCCGGCGAAACCATTCCGTAGAAATCATAATCCGAAGTCATAAACGCAAGCGGCTTTCCCCAATTGTTCGTTGCATTCGTAAAGCCGAAGTTGGTGCCGGACACCTGAAGGTAGGGTCCGAGCAGCTTCGTTCCGCAGGAGAGCAGACGCCGCAGCAGAAAGTGTGAACGGTTCGTCTCCGTCACAAGCAGAGGAAGTCCTCTAGCTGCAAGCTCGTTCTTATAAGCCGTTACTTTCTGCTCAAACTCCGGGTCGAGGTCATTGGGATAGAAATTGCAAGTAGGCACCACACCCTCCGCGAATCCCGATGCCTCACGCAGTCCGCCTTGCCCGGCACAAGCAATGAGAGGAACTTGAATGCCGTGGTTCAGCGCCATGTCCCGCAAGGCCGCTATGTACCCATGGGGATCGCTGCAATCGTAAAAGTCGAGCTCGTTGTCAAGCTGAACGGCGATCACCGTACCTCCCCGGCCAAGCTCATACCGCTGAATAAGCGGTAAAATCCGGTCAAACCATCTGGAAACTTCGTGCAGAAAGGCGGGATCGTTATCCCGGAGCGTCATACCTTCCTTGGCAAATAAATAGGCCGGAAGCGCCCCGCCATCCCATTCAGAGCAAATGTATGGTCCGGGACGTGCGATGATCCATAACCCGACCTCAGCGGCGGTCTTCAGAAAGTCCTCGATATCCCGTTCCCCGCTAAAATCCCACTCACCTTCGCGTTTCTCGTGGTAATTCCACGGGAAGTACACATCGATTGCGTTGTAGCCGAACGCTTTGGCCTGTTCCATCCGGCTTCGCCACTCCGCCCTTGCGATGCGGAAATAGAAGAGTGACGCGCAAAGGATAATTTCGGGCTTGCCGTTGATACGAAAGGAATCGGGTGCCCATTGTATGGATAACGCAGAATCCGATTCCATCATATTCATGCTCATCGTGCTGACACCCCTTCTCTCACTATTCATGCCCATTTATGAAACCCATTTCACAATGACCAAATAAAAAATACACTTGATCTTTAGCGGCTATTAGAGGGATGCCGGGACATCTTCTACCGTTAGCAAAGTGTATTTCTGCGTAAAGGACAGCGAGAGGAAAAGCTGCGAGCATTGGTTTATTGCCATATTGTGAAATGGGTTTCATTACTAGGAAAATAGTAAACCCTTTCACAAGGGCTTCTTTGAGTCGATCTTAAATCAAAATGATAGCGCTGTCAAGAAAATTATTGAACAAAATTTTACTCTTTAAGGGGCGCCGTGCTTTCCCGAACGATAAGCTCCGGCTGGATTGAAGTCAGCCTGCTGACTTTTTTGTTCGTAATGAGCTTATGGAGGACATCTGCGGCCATCCGGCCGAGCTCTGTGCACTTCAGGGAGATCGTCGTCAGCTCCGGCATGCTGTTCGCTGCAAAAGGAATATCGTCAAATCCGATGATGGAAATATCCTCAGGCACGCGAAGACCCGCTTTTACAGCGGTTTTAATCGCTCCAATAGCAGTGAGATCGTTTGCACAGAAGACCGCGGTAATACGGCCATGCTCGTTATTTTTCAACAATTCCGCCATCAGCTTCTTTCCCGCTTCGACGGAAAAGCCGCCCTGCAGGATCCTCTTCTTATCGACAGGCAGTCCATTTCTTTCCATCGCCTTCACGTAACCCTGCACTCGTTGGATTGTGTTCGACATTTGCTTGTAGCCGCCTATGAAAGCGATTTCTCTATGGCCCAAATCAATAAGATGCTGCATAGCCATAGCCGCTCCTGCGGATTCGTCAATGACGACCCGATACAGCGAGGCGCCGGGCAAATTACCGTTAATCAGTACAACAGGCAGCCGCTTGTTCACCTCCGCGACTTCCTTGATCAGGTCGGGGTCGCATTTCACCAGGTCGACACGGCCGCCGAGCATGATGATCCCGTCCACCTGTTTCTCAACCAGAATGTTTAAATACTGCGATTCACGCTGATATTGTGCCTGCACATCCTGGTTGGAGGAGCCGGTATCGCACAGAAAGAATGTATAACCTTTATTTCTCGCTTCCTGCTCGAGACCAGCCAGAACCTCAGGGAAAAACGGGTTCGTAATATCCGGCAAAATAATGCCGATCATGCCCGTCTCCTTCTTGATCAGACTGCGAGCAAGCGCATTCGGGGAAAATTGGTATTTGTTGATCAGGGATACGACCCGTTCACGTGTAGATGCTTTGACTGGAGCGGTGTTGTTCAGAACGCGGGACACTGTTGCGACTGATACATTGGCTTCTCTTGCAATGTCGTAAACGGTAACCGGTTTCATAAATGGCTCCACCTCTAGTCGAATAATTCATTTCTTACAGATAAATAACAATATATCAGAATTTTGTTTCAAAAGATATCCGTATTTCTTATTTCTTCAGTCTGGGCCGCCGGGATAAAAAAAAATCCCGCCATTCGTTATTTAAGAAGGGCGGGCTCTCGTTGGTGCTCCAATTCCGTCTGAAGACAATACTAATTGAAAATGTGTTCGATTTGTTCTTTTACGTCATCCGAAAGTACAAAGCCGACGGCTTTTACATTCTCTTCGATCTGCTCCGGGCGGCTTGCCCCCACGAGCGCGCTCGCCACATTGGGCTGACGCAAAATCCAGGCAAGAGCCAGCTGTCCAACCGGGATCCCGAGCTTGGCCGCAACGCCGGAAAGGGCCCGTACTTTCGCGAGCCTATCCTCAGTCAGCCCTTTGCGGACCCATTCCAATCTCGCCGCGCGGCTGTCCGCCGGAACGTCATTCGCAGACGAATATTTTCCTGTAAGCACGCCTTGCGCCAGCGGCGAGAAGACGACCTGCCCAATACCGTTTCGCTCGGCGAACGGTATGACCTCCTTCTCGATATATCGCTCGAACATGTTGTATATCGGCTGATTCACAATGATCCGGTCAAGCAGATAACGATCTGCAATCGCGAGCCCTTCGGCCATTTGGGAGGCCGTCCATTCGCTAACACCGGCATACAGCACTTTACCCTGGCGAATGAGATCGTCAATCGCACGAAGCGTCTCGTACAATGGAGTCTCCGTATCATAGCGGTGGCAGTAGAAAATGTCTACATACTCCACATTCAATCTCTTTAAGCTCGCATGACACTGCTCGATCACATGTTTGCGCGACAAGCCCCGGTCGTTGGGACCTTCACCCATCGGCCAATAGGCTTTTGTCGCCAGAACATAGGACTCGCGCGGAAACGATTTGATCGTCTCACCAAGCAATATTTCCGCAACTCCCTGCTCGTACACATTTGCCGTATCAAAGAAATTAACCCCTAAGTCATAAGCGGTATGTATTGCTTTAACTGCGTTCTCGCGCTCAACGTATCCGCCATAAGTAAGCCAGCTTCCAAGACTGATCTCGCTTACTTTCAAACCGCTGCCGCCCAGCTTGCGGTAATTCATAGGACGCACCCTCCCAGCATTTATCCGAATGGTCAGCACCTTTCCAGATGAAGCCCCACTTCTATTGTGCACATGCTTATATAAATTTATAAAGTAGTGAAAAAAATCTCATTTTATTGAGCGGCATATATATACTATACTGGATGTAAGTAATTATCGGAGAAGGAGACTGCATACATGTCCGTAAATAACTATATTCCGAAGGAACCGGTTTCCATTGATTGCAATGTTGAAAAAACGCTTAATGTTATTGGCGGCAAATGGGCATTTCTCGTGCTCCGTGAGCTCTTCTGCGAGAAAAAAAGATTCGGCGAGCTTCAGCGCTGCATTCCTTCAGTCAGTCCGCGCGCGCTGACCAGCACGCTTCGCCATCTCGAGGAACACGGAGTGCTGGAACGCCATGTGTACCCCACAGTACCGGTGACGGTCGAGTACTCATTAACGCCCAAGGGTATTGATTTGCACCAAATTCTGAAAGAGATGAAGCTCTGGGCGGCCAAGTGGACTTAAACCTGTCGGCCGCCCGCATGCTTCATTCAGAGAGCAATTCATCGATCATACACATCAGCCATTCGCTTTCTCCGGGCACATTCTCCCGAAGTCTGGCAGCCGCGATGGGCAGCATCCATGCCTTGAGCTCATCTTGATGCGCCCCGGTCAGTCGTAAATATTCCTCGCGGTAGTTATCCAGCAAGACCCGCTTGATTTCAGCTACTACCGGCGCCATGGAGGCTGGAATATCCGGAGTTATGTATGGTGAATTTATCATGAGGCATGTCCTGGCGGCATCGCCGAGGGGATCGCCGATACAGGCATTCATCCAGTCGATGATCCCTATTGACTGGCCGTTGACGATAATATTATCCGGATGAAAATCGCCATGACAGATCGAGCTCCCTTTGGGCATGGCACCCAGATATTCGCAAATCCGCTTTGTACGCTCACCAAGCAAAGCGGCCGAATCCCTGACCGCACCGGCAATGATCTCCTTCTGGAGCTGGAGCTTGCCCGTTCCGTCCGACTGGTGCACCCGGGCGTGAAGCTCTGCCATCCGGCGCCCGTACAGCCATGTATTGCCGGGCTCCGCCTGAATCAGCTTCAGCATGGAGCTGCCCTTCAACCGGTCATAGATGATGCCCTTTCGACCTTCAACTTCGATCGTTTCATATACGCTCGGGGAAGGGATGCCGGCGGCCGCGGCGATGGCTCCTGTCTTCGCCTCCCGGTCAATCCAATCTTGCGATACGGAGGAGAAGAAGAGCTTAATAACCCTGTTTTCTCCCCATTCGAATACCTCTGCCGTCAGCCCGCGGCCGATTAATGCGCCTTTATTCATTGCCGCATCCCCCACTCAACTAAAAATCGTTTACTAGTCTTGTTTCCTTGCATTCCTAAACCGGATAATAGAGAAATCGACCGTTGAAGCGACTACTTTGTCCCGAATGGGGTGCAAAGAAGGGGTAAAGGTTAGCTCTACCCGACGGCCTAACAGCTTCTTCAGCAAATCGCCGACCGGTTCGACATTCAATGGAGCTACCTCAGAGGTTGAAATATAATAACCCGCTGTACCGTCGAAGCATTCAAACGACTCCTCAGCGAACGTATAAACATACAGCTTCGTGCTTCGAATCCGTTCCAGCCAGCCATTCTCGACTGCTATGATTTTGGCCGCCGCCGTATGTGAGAAGAAAGCGTTCAGGTCCTCTTCAGTCGTCGAATCCGCCTTCCAGTATATAACCCTGGGACAATCCCTGGGGAAAAAGTAATGCGCCGCGTGCTCTTCATCGATAGCAAACACGACAGGCGGGTAATGCGGGAACGCCGCCGATGGCCGCGGTTTGAATCGTCTGATACCCGGCTCCTCGCTAAAATGATAATACAACTGGGCACTCCTTTCTCCCGGCCCTGAGTACGCCTGGATACCAGCTGGTCGGACCTTGCTTCGCATATACCACGTCGAACCCCCCACAAAGATGAATTTGCCGGCCGGCAAAAACCATCTTATGGGAAATTTAATAAAAAGTATAGACTTATAATAATCCGAAGGCTATAGTAATAGTATAAGTGGTTTGAAACACCACCTTCTATTTGAATCCACCCACCTATTAGCACCTCGTACATGCGACAGTTGATGTCGGATGTTTTTTTATTTTTTGGCTATATTAAATGTCGTTGACACTTACGAACGTTTGTTCTATAATTAGGGTAACATCATTGTTTCGGAGATGATTTACCATGGGCTTGAAGGATCTGAAAAAACTTGCTAATTCCTGGAGGAGATACTGGCTTTGGGCAAAAAGGTAGATTATAAAAAAGATTATAAGCAACTCTATATGCCAAAAAGGTTGCCGGAAATTGTGGTAGTGCCACAGATGCCATTTTTTATGGTCAGTGGTTCTGGGGACCCTAACGGCGAGGAATTCGCCATGGCAACAGAAGCTTTGTACAGTATGAGTTATGCTGTGAGAATGTCTTACAAAAGTGAAAAGGTGCCTGCTGGATACTATGAATATACGGTTTTTCCACTTGAAGGCGAATGGGATTTGCTTGATCGGTCAAAGCCCGCGACTGACAAAAGCAATTTTAAGTACACGATTATGATACGCCAACCCGATTTTTTGACAAAAGTAAATTTCGAACGATTTTTGGAACAATTGAAAAGGAAAAGGTCAAATCCATTCCTTGAGAAAATTCGGTTTGAACATGTCGAAGATGGAATGAGTTGTCAAATGATGCATATTGGAAGCTTTGACGATGAGCCGGAAAGCTTTACGCGAATGGAAGTGTTTTGTACAGAACAAGGATTTATTCGTTCAAGTAAAATTCATCGGGAAATTTATTTGTCGGATCCCCGTAAGACTGAACCGTCAAAGTTGAAAACTGTGTTAAGATTCCCTGTAAAAAAAACCTGATATTCGGAAGTATGATTCGATAGGAGCGCAAATCGGTGTAATCCGTTTATATTCGATTCGTTATGGCAGAAAAGCCGCAGGCTCCCCTCCTGCGGCTTTTCATTTCCAAGCTTCAATCGTTTATATCGCTGTAATATTTTATTTTATAGATAAGTCAAACTTCAATCCGGCTTCACCGGCGAAAACAACGGTACCTTTCTCAGGCAGCACAACCTTATGATCGCCGCTGATCACGGTGAAATTCACGCATGTGCCTTTCTCGTCATAGACGGCAAACGAGCTGTTTGCAGGCATTTTCACCTTCATGGTCCTGCCTGCGGCCTTCACGGGCACCTTATACCACTTGGCATGACCGCTCGCCGCAATGGTAGTCGAGGATTTTGGACCGGTATAGAGCGGCTTCACTGCATCTTCATGCACATATAGGCTGCCCGCGGCTTCGAGATATTCGGCTCCCTCCCGAGTATAGAAGTTATACTCCATGAGGTCTCTGCCGCTAAGTGCCGGAATTTGCAAATCGCTGGAAGCCGTATTCGGGCCGGTTATTTTTTTGTCCAACACATATCCGGGTGCTTCCTTGATCAAATCCACGCTGAGGGATGACATTATCAAGTACGCCAGCGATGTATATTTTTCGCTGACCAGGTAATATTTCTTGCCGTCTCGATCCATCCAGGTGACAGCGGTCTCTTCCGGTATCTCCTGAGCCGCGAGCTTCTCGGCTATATAATGCGAGAAGGCCGTCTGGCCAAGCCCTGGAAGCGAGACATACTGTCTGGCCCACATATATGTGCGGCCATTCTCCTCCGTCACGAAGCTGATCTTTGTATTCCCATCCGCACTCATGAAAGAACCGTCCGCCGTATACACGTATTTATCAGCCGGGAAGTCCGGCATTTGCACCAAAGACAGCGTCAATTCGCCGGCATTGCTGATGTCTGTTTTGATCAATTGATTCGTTGCTCCATACATCCCTGCATTCTTCTGTATTTCCAACGTGATATCCGACGCAGCAGGTGTGCCATGCGACTTCTCGGGTTTGAATTCGGTGATGATCCCTTTCTCTTTGAGCGCTTGAAGCAGCAAATCGTTCGCCAAGAATTGATTAGTCGTGCTGGAGCCACCGGAAGAGAGAACGGCGGCAGCCATGTCATGGTCTGGAAGTACAACGAGCGATGCGTGATAAAGGATCGTATCTCCGCCTTTCGTCAGCGCCTTAATGCCGTAATCGCTGAACGGAAACAGGTTGACACTGTCCCAACCGAGACCGAAGCTGAAAGACGTATCCGCATCATCGGGCCATAAGCCATTCTTATATTCCTCTTGTTCCATCGCTTCGATCGATTCATCAGAAAGTATGCCTTCAACTTGGCCTGTGAAGATTTGCGAGAATCGGGCAATGTCTTCGGCCGTTGAATATACGCCGCCCGTCCCAATAACGTTGACCGACTCGTTCGGCAGTTGTCCCTCGTATGTAGGAAAATATAGACCCGCCATCCTGGATGCGTCCAACTGGTCCTGCGGCGTCTTCGTATCGGACATTCCAAGCGGTTTAGTAAAATTCTGATGGATATAAGAGGTATAATCCATGCCGCTGACCTTCTCCACCATAATCTCCGCCAACGTAAACCCGTCGTTGCAATAAACCGAATAAGCGCCCGGGTCGGCCTTTAATTTCTGGTTGGCCAATTGTTCCAACAGTGAATCGTGCGCATAGGTATCGTTATCTTCAAACAAAAAAGAGTTCGCGAGCGACGATCCGTTAAGACCGGAGGAATGATTAAGCAGCATCCGCGGGGTAATCTGCTTGTATCGTTCGTCTTTCATCGTAAAACCGGGAATATACGTGACGACAGGCGTATCCAGATCTACTTTTCCCTCTTCTGCCAGCTTCATCACGGCCGCCGTAACGAACATCTTGCTCGTGGACCCGATGCCGTACATCGTATCCGCCGTCAACGGCCTTTTCCCTTTCTCATCGTTTCGACCGGACTGACCGGATACGACAATGCTGCCATGATCGATAAGTGCATACTGAACGCTTGTCGTACCGTAAGTTTCCGTGAGCAGTGCGGCTTTCTCCGCCGCTGACTTCCGCGTCTCTTCGTAGTTAAGTGCAGTGCTCTGGCCGGCAGCCATTGCTCCAGTTGGAGCAAGCATCGCCATCACAAGCGCCGCTGCCAGCATCATCCTGGATTTTCTTCGTCTCATTAAGAACCTCCTTAAGGTTTAGTCTAAATTCAATACGTACATAAATTCCAAAAGTATTCATTTTTTGAATAAATATGAAACTGATGCTTTAATCATGGTCCAGATAATCAGGCAGCCCTCATCCTCAGCGAATGAGAGATGTTGGCTATCTGTGGTGGAACAAAGGCAAGAAATCAGGGCAAGTAAAACATCTCTATTTTTCAATCTTGTCCCTGTTGTAACTATGATTGTTTCGTTTGCTGCCGGTTTACCTGTATCCATCCATCAAACATTGGGTGCTGTTTTGGTTATGTTGGGGGTACTGACAGCTTCAAGGGGTTTTCATTTCTCTTAGAGGGCACGTTCCTATCGAGGAAAATTCGGAAAGAAGCGCATGTTGTGACACAAACTGGCACCTGTGCTCTGCAGGGCCAGTTTTTTAGCTTTCTTCTTGGTTTTGATCGGAAGAGGGTTCAGTGCGGCATCAGATACTTCTCACGCACGACATTCAGATGGTGGAGGGCGTGTCCGATAATGAAGTATGCAAGCGCGACGGCTGTGGTTGCAGCATTGTTGATCACCCCGGCACGGCGCAGCTCCTCCCCGTTCAATCCCTGCACCAGCGTTATGGAAGCTGTCCGGACGGCGCAAAACTCGGCGATCAGTTCAGCGAGCGGACGACGGTCGAAGCTGGTTCCGTTCACAAAGATATCCTGATGTCTCGGCAGCGGCGTCTTATCGCCCCTTGCGGCACAGAGCAGCCGATAACTCATGATCCGCTCCGTGTCGATGATGTGTCCGAGCACTTCTTTCAGGCTCCATTTTCCCTCATCATAACGGTAGAAGCTTTGCTCTTCGCTGAAGGAGCTGTACAACGAGAGAAGATCCTGCTCTTGGTCCTTAAGCAGCTGTACCAGATCACCTTCTTGCACTGCGTTGATGTATCTGCCCCATTGGGGGTTAAAGTCGCCTTCTTTAGGTTTGTTCATGGTTAAGGCCTCCTCAGCTTGGTAAATTTCTCTATTAATTTTACCAGAGTTAAGAGTTTTCCGATAATGAGACAGCACCGAATATTTAGGCAAATAACAACGGGATTCCGACGGCGCAAAACAAAAATCCTTTACCCGGTTTGTTTAAACGACCAGGTAAAGGTTTTACGCTCACAGTGTACAGTTTTGGATGCTATAAGTACACAATTGCTGAGTTCTGCCATCTCAAACTTTTATCGCTCGATCATTTTGGCCCAGAAGCCGCCTTTGAACTGTCTCGGTTCATGGGAGATGACGAATGCTTTGGGGGCAATCATCATAATGCTGCTCATAAGCCGTCTTTCGTTGCTCCGTTTAACGAGCACCTGCATGACCAGACGCCTGCCGTCTCTGCCGTCCGCCGTCCAAGTCGTCACCCCGTAGCCGAAGCCGCGCAGCTTGTCCGGCAGGGTGGACTTATCGGATTCGGTAATTACTTGAACGACCGAGTAGCCAAGCGCCAAATATTCCTCGATCCTGCTGCCGAGGTAAACGCCGAGTCCGAACCCCACGCAATAAGCCGCCATGTGGATTGGATTGGACAGGTTATTAAGCACAAGATTTAACCCCGCCAAGTAAATAAATACTTCAGCCATGGCAAGGAAGGATGCCGCGCCCCTCCTTCCTTTAATCACGAGGATAAGGCGCAGCGTGAATATCGAGACATAGGCGATGTTGATCGCCATGATGGAGAGGATGAGCAGGAGCGGGCTCATCTATCGATAGGAGCGCGCGGCTATATAGTCCGGTCTTGGCGTTTGCCCCGAATAGGGCTCCGCCAGTGTGTTCTCCACGCTGTTGTAGACAAGAAACACATTGCTGCGTGGAAGCGGCGTAATATTACTGTTCGATCCGTGCATAATGTTGCAGTCGAACAGCACGATGGACCCGGCTCCCCCGACGATCGTTTCGATTCCGCCTTCCTCCACCAGCGCTGTCAAGCTGTCCGGGTCGGGAACGCCATATTCCTGGCGGCGAAGCGATTGCTTGAAATGATCATCCGGCGTGCGGCCGACACAGGAGACGAATTTCTTATGTGAGCCGGGCACAACCATAAGCGGACCGTTGAAATGAAAATTGTCCTCCAGCGCTATCGAGCAGCTGAGCGCGCGCATTGACGGCATCCCGTCCTCCACATGCCACGTCTCAAAGTCCGAATGCCAGTAAAACTCTTTGCCCGTAAAGCCCGGCTTGAAATTGATGCGGGATTGGTGAATATAAGTCTCCGAACCAAGCAGGTGGTTCACAATTGAGGTCAGCCGCGCATTTGCCGCAAGCTGCTTGAACAGTTCATTATTCTCGTGTACGGCGAAGATTGACCGCACATCGGTGCCTCCAGGCTCTCTTATGACATACTCGGCATCGCGCTGACCATAAAGCTTTTGCAGCTTCCTGAGCTCCAGACGCCACTGTGCAATTTCATCCTGCGAGAAGAATTTATCCAGGAACAGATAGCCGTTTTTCTCATAAAATGCGGACTGCTCCTCCGGCAGCGGACCGTCTTTGTGCGATTTGGCATAGACGACCGGGTCTTCCCGATCAATCACGGCCGGCTTGTCGGCAATTCGTGAGGGATACTTGTCTGGCGGCTGCTTTACCTGGAACTGCTCTGGTCTCATATACGGATACATCTTAATCAGCACCTCGCTTCCAATTCGTTGTCTTCCACCAATGGATAAACGCCGTCTTGATCATGAACCTCGCGCCCGGTCAGAGGAGGGTTGAACACACAAACCATCCTGAGCCGGGTATTTGCACGAAGGTAATGCTTCTCGTGTCCATCCAGCGCATACAGCATTCCCGGCCGAATTGGATATACTTCGCCGGTGGCGAGCTCGATCTCGCCTTCCCCCTCGATACAGTAGACCGCTTCAACATGGTTACGGTACCAAATCATAGTCTCTGTACCGGCTTTAATAAGAGTATCGTGCATGGAGAACCCCATACCGTCCTTACGGAGAAGGAGCCGGCGGGCATTCCAAGTGTCCGTATCGACATCATCTTTAGTACCAATGATTTCGTCCAGTTGCTTTACTTTCATATGAATGCGCTCCTTAAGAGTTTTTAACGATGCTTCCGGGGGTTTCACCTCTGCGAGTTAAAAACTCACTTCGAAAGCATACGCTGAGTTTTTAACGATGCTTCCGGGGGTTTCACCTCTGCGAGTTAAAAACTCACTTCGAAAGCATACGCCGAGTTTTTAACGATGCTTCCGGGGTTTCACCTCGGCGAGTTAAAAACTCACTTCGAAAGCATACGCTGAGTTTTTAACGATGCTTCCGGGGGGTTCACCTCTGCGAGTTAAAAACTCACTTCGAAAGCATACGCTGAGTTTTTAACGATGCTTCCGGGGGTTTCACCTCGGCGAGTTAAAAACTCACTTCGAAAGCTTACGCTGAGTTTTTAACGATGCTTCCGGGGTTTCACCTCTGCGAGTTGAACCTCACTTCGGAAGCATACGCTATACGATTGCCTCGACGGGTTCGGCTTGAACGACCTCCACGAAGCTTTTGCGGATGATTGCGAGTCCCTCCTCAAGAACGGAAGGCTCGATAGTGAGAGGCGGCATCAGCTTCGCCACTTCGTCGTACGGCCCTGATGTTTCCATAATGACGCCGTTTTTGAAGGCGGCAGCGCTTAAACGGGCGGCAAGCTCGGGCTTTGCGAAGGATATGCCCTGGATCATGCCCCTGCCTTTGATGTGCGCATCCACCTGGGGATGATCGGCCAGAAGCTGCTCCAATGCATTGTGAATCCTGCGTATTTTTCCGGCGAGTTCAATTTTGAACGTGTCCTTCTCCCAATAGGAGAGCGCTTCGGACGCCGCCACAAAGCCGAGATTATTGCCGCGGAAGGTGCCGTTATGTTCGCCCGGCGACCACAGGTCGTATTCCGGTTTGATCAGGGTGAGCGCTAGCGGCAAGCCGTAACCGCCGATCGACTTCGACAGACAGACAATATCCGGCTCAATGCCGGAGCCTTCGAAGCTGAAGAAGGAGCCGGTGCGGCCGCAGCCCATCTGCACATCATCGACGATGAGCAGAATATCATGCTTCCGGCACAGCGCTTCAATCCGCCGCAGCCAGGCGAATCCGGCTACATTCAGACCGCCCTCTCCTTGAACCGTCTCCAGAATGACCGCTGCCGGCAGATCGACTCCACTGCCCGGGTCGCCCAGAAGCTTCGCCAATATCTCCGCCGTATCGATCCGTTCGCCGAGGTATCCGTCATAAGGCATAAAGGTCGTGTTCGGAAGATCCACGCCCGCTCCTTTTCGTTTAAACGTGTTACCCGTCGCCGCCAGCGAGCCGAGGGACATACCGTGAAACGCATTCGTGAAGCAAATTATATTGGTTCGGCCAGTCGCTTTGCGGGCGATTTTCAACGCGCTTTCTACGGAATTGGTTCCGGTTGGACCGGGGAACATGATTTTGTAATCAAGTCCGCGCGGTTTTAGAATCGACTTATTAAACCGTGTAAGAAACGCTTCCTTCGCTTTCGTCGCCATGTCCAGGCTGTGCGTCACACCATCGTCAAGCATGTAACCGATCAGCTTGTGACGGATTGCCGGATTGTTGTGTCCATAATTAAGCGCTCCTGCGCCTGCAAAGAAGTCGATATATTCATTGCCCTTCACATCCCACACCTTGGCATTTCTTGCTTTGTCGAACACAGCCTGAAAGCTGCGGCAGTAGCTCCGCACTTCGGATTCCAGCGTGTCAAAAACATGCAATGTACCGGCTTCCTTGGGAAAATTCACCGAATCACTCCTTCTTATTTGTTGTTCATAATAGGTCCGATGCTCAGCAGCAGCTCCGGCTCATGGGCGGATGCTTCGGGAAAGAACCGCGCCGGGTAGCATTCGGTAAGCGACGATTCACAGCCCTTTTCTTCGGCAAGCCCGAGAAACAAACGCCGCGATGCCGTATTGTCCGGACCAATCGTCGCTTCGACGAAGCGGATATCCGCATTTTCCCGGCGCGCAAGCAGCTCCCTCAGCATTCTCTTCCCCAAGCCCTGCCCCTGCATAGAGCCCGCGACCGCAACCTGCCAAACAAACAGCGTTTGCGGCCGGTCCGGCCTGCGATATGCAGAGATGAACCCGACAGCTTCACCTGCCTGCGCGGCAATCACGCATGTATCGCGAAAGATATCGCAAAGCATGATGTAGCTGTAGACCGAGTTCAAATCGAGTGAACCGGTTTCCTTGATAAGACGCCATACCCTTTCTCCATCGGAGGGGGACGGTTTAACCAGCGCCAGCGTATCGACAGCTTCTATCGTTCCTCACCCCTTTGCCTGTCAATCAGGCCCGTGCTAACGAGAATCGTCCAAGAAAAGACTGAAGACGCTCGCTCTGCGGATTTTCGAATATTTGTTCAGGGGTTCCCTCTTCGACAATGCGGCCCTCTGCGCCGAAGATGACGCGATCCGCCACTTCCCTGGCAAACTCCATTTCGTGTGTAATAAGCAGCATGGCCATATCGCCTTCATCCGCGATCTCTTTAATAACCTCAAGCACCTCGCCGACAAGCTCCGGATCGAGTGCTGAGGTCACTTCATCGAAAATCATCACTTTAGGCTGCATGACAAGCGCCCTGGCTATTGCAACGCGCTGCTTCTGTCCGCCGGACAGCTGAGAAGGATAGACATCCAGCTTCTCTTCGAGTCCGACCTTGCGAAGCATCGTAACGGCGCGCTCGTGCGCCTCTTCCTTCGTCAAGCCCAGAACGCTGCGGGGCGCCATCGTTACATTGCGAAGCACACTCAAGTGGGGGAACAGGTTGAAATGCTGAAATATCATACCGACCTTGCCGCGCATCCGGTGCAGGTGCTTTTCGCTTGCCCGTACAAGCGTCCCACCAACTTCCATATGCCACAGAAGCTCGCCGCCAAGCTCGATCGTACCGCTGGTCGGCTCTTCCAGTGTCATTAATAATCGCCCCAGCGTAGTCTTGCCGGAACCGCTGGGACCGATCATGGCGATTTTCTCCCCCGGGTAAATGTCAAGATCGATCCCTTTGATCACTTCCAGCTCCCCGAAGGATTTCGTAATACTGTTATACTTCACAATCGGCTGGATCACCTTATCGGGCACGGGATTCGGCAGGGTCTGCGCGGCTGCCGCAGCCACATGTTCCAGTTGTGCATCCACTTTCGTTATTCCTCCTTCACTATCTTTGGACAAATCTGCCGTTCAGTCTCGTTTCCACGGCTCTTACCAGCGCCGATAAAACCAAGCTGACGAGCAGGAACAGCACGCCGACAATGGTATAAGGCTCGAATACGCGGTACGAGACGGAAGCCGCATTCTTCGCGGTAAGCAGCAGCTCCACAAGCGTAATGGCGGATAAAATCGGCGTTTCCTTGAATATGACGATCAGATAATTACCCATGACCGGAATTACCGGCGGAATGGCCTGCGGCAGTATAACCTTTAGCCAAGTCTTGGCCTTCGTTAAATTGAGCGCCGAGGCTGCTTCCCATTGACCACGGGGCACCGCGTCAATCCCCGACCGGTATACCTCGGACATATAAGTGCTGTAATGCAGACCGAGGCCGATTACTCCCGTCGTAAAAGCCGAAAGCGAGAACGGGGTAAGCATCGGCAGACTGTAATAGAGAAAAAACACCTGTACGAGCAGCGGCGTGCTGCGCACGAATTCTACGAAGCTGCGGACCGTCATCCGGACTGCGGCAAATCTGGACCGATAGGCTACCGCCAGCGCCAGGCCCAGAAGAGACGCGACCAGAAACCCGCACAAAGTGGCGGTTAACGTAACGCGAAAAGCGCTCATCAGCTCGGGCAATAAGGAATATACATAATCCCATTTCCACATGTTCCGTTCACCTCCAAGCCGCGTATTTGCGTTCCAGCAGCCGGATCGTTACCGTAATGCATGCGGATAAAATAAAATAAATCACGAGCAGAAGACCGAAAATTTGCGGTGTCCACGGATAAAAATTATTGCGCAGTATCGTCGCTTGATAACAGAGATCCGTCAGCGTAATGAAATAAACAAGCGAGGTTGATTTGAGCTGCTCGATAAGCAGGTTGCCGAAGGGAGGCAGCATCCGCACGACCGCTTGCGGAATAATGACGCGCCACATCCGCTGCGTCCGGGTTAAATTAAGCGCCAGTGCAGCTTCCCGCTGGCCGGACGGCACTGCAAGGATGGCGCTTCGGACGATTTCCGATCCATACGCCCCGTAGTTCAAGCCGATCGCCAGCACCGCAGCCGTCATCTTAGGCAGCTCAATACCGACAAAAGGGAGAGCAAAGTAGATCCAGAACAACAGAACAAGCAGCGAGCACGCCCGAAAAAAATCGACATAAACGCGGGCGATGCCGCGGACTAGCGCATAGCTCGATACCCGGCAAAGCCCGGCGACGACGGCCATCACCAGTGACACAACCGCAGACAATACCGTGACCTCAACCGTTATCTTCGTGCCTTCGAGCAGCAGTGGGAGCATATCCGACCAGACCGGATTCATGTTACCCTTTGCAGAGCTGCTCGGCTGTTGCGTCCCCGGGCAGCTCCTGCTCGGTGAAGCCGAACTTCTTCAGTATCGTCAGCAGCTCGCCCGACTCCTTCATCTTCTGCAGCTCCGCATTGAAGGCCTGCTGGAAAGCGGTATCCTCCGGCCGGAAAGCGGTAGCGCCGAATCCGCGTACATCCTTGCCATCCACGACAGGCTGCTCGAAATCCATCACGCGTTCCAGATTGCCGTCTTTAGCCGTATCGAGCCGGGACTGCAGGGCTGGTCCTGTCATTGTCATGACGTCTGCACGGCCCGACTGCAGAGCGCTGACGGCGCCGTCCTGATCCGGAACGACGACCATCCGTTCTTCCGGTACTCCCGATGCTTTCAAATAGCCGATTTCAACCGCACCGGCCATCACGGCAACCTTGGCTTTATCGTTATCCGCGATGGATTTGTAGCTGTTTAGCTTAAGCGGATTTCCTTTCTTGACCGCAATTGCTTCCCCAATGCTGTATTCAGGATTGGCGAACAGCACTGCCTGACAGCGGTCCGGGTTAATAAACATCCCAGCCGTGATCAGGTCGAACCGTTTGGCCTGCAGTCCGGCGATAAGTGAGGTAAACTCCGTCAGCTCGCCTCTCATTTCATTGATTCCAAGCCTCTGCAGAATGACGCGGGCGATCTCAACCGCCTCGCCTGTCAATTTTCCATCCGCACCTTTGTAAGCATACGGATTCTCATTCGCAAATCCTACCGTAATAAACCCCTGCTTCTTGGCTTTCGCTAGTGTATCTTGAGCTGCTTCATCGCCTGTTCCGCCTGAACTGCCGCTTGCCGCAGCCGGATCATTTGTCTTTTGTCCGCAGCCTGCCAGCAAAAGCATCGGCACCACAAGCACGATGATTGCCCACCCTTTCATCTTCAAAAGTTCCCACATCCTTTCCACATTTATTAATAACACTTATATAAGGCTATCACCTTTATTCCATTAGGTCATTTCCAGAATTATCTGATAATTAACCTTATTTATGGCTCTCCTTTCCAGAGCGCGCCTCATCGGACGAATCCTCCCTTTTCCTCCCAAATAAAGTCGAATCCTCCCCGATACAATGGTTTACATAGTTATTCTTCTGTGTTATATAAATATTTTTTATTTTACAATCGACATATTTCCTCGTTATATCTCATAATAATTTTTTATATTTTGAAAACCACGCTAATATGCCAAAAAAACCATCTCCTTTCGCACATGCGAATCGGAGATGGTTCTAATGTTTCAGTACGTATAGCGCTCGTAATTCATAACCGCCTTGGTCCATCGTTCTACGGTTACCATTTGTCCCGGCCGCCGTAACGAAGTATTGCGTTTCGGTATCACCAATGCCGTCTCTTCAACATTGTCATGGCCCTTCAACCGTTCGCGCAGTAACCGCTTTGAGCGGTGAAGCACCATTTTGACGGCAGGAACCGTGCAGTGGAGCTCATCGGCGATATCCCGGTAGGAGTAGTGGAATACCTCGGCGAGCATAAGCATGTCCACTTCCCGCTCCGATAAATGCTCCGCGAGCCATTCGAGCAGCCCGCGCACGGAAGCATAATTCTGGTCGTTATAAGGCTGATTCATGGCTTCATCAATGGGTACGATTGTTCCCCGTCGCCGGCGGTGCGCGTCGATGTGCAAATTTCTGGCGATTCTGAGCAGGAGAGCTCGGGGATAGTGAACCTCGCCGGAATTGTTGTATTGACTAAAGGCCCGGAGGAGCGTTTCCTGACGCAGATCCTCCGCTTCCCATTTTGATGCGGTCAAGTAAAAGCAGTATGTCCTCAAATGATTAAGATGCGGCATAATCAAATCTTCGAACTTGGCCCACGGCTTCATGCTCGGGCGCCCCCTCGCTGTATAGGCTGGCATCGTACCTTGCATGATCAGTGTAACAGGCCATTATGAACACCATGTGAAAATTGGTTGTATTTCACATCTTAAACTAGTTATAATATAGTTCAACAAAGTTGAACTATTTATTGAATACGGCTTGTAAGCGTAAAATTGCAGGAGAAGTCTCTTCGTCCATCGAATAATGGAGTTGTTCCAATTTTCAAATAAATCAGCTCGGGGTGATTGCTGATGCCGTCTTTTTCCTTCTTGAAAATGGGCGTAAGGACTCCGCTGGTTTTTGTTTCCAGCGGACAATTCGCTTCCGAAGAGGCGTGGAGCCATGCAAGTCGAATCATCAACAGCTTTGAAGTCATTATCGGTGTAAACAAAACACTCTACATCAAGCAGGACGATACTGAATACCAGGTCGCTCCAGGTGAAGTCCTGCTCCTCCTCCCGGGGCGGGTTCACGCCGGCTACCGGGAGTGCGAGCCGGGAGTATCCTTTTATTGGCTTCATTTCAAGTGTACGGGCCACTATGAGCTTCTGCCCGAGAGCGAGCTTGCGGATGAAATCGGGCGGCTAACCGGGAGTTCGGCGGAACCTGCCAAAACCGAATCCGTTTACCTCCCTTTGTATCACCATCCCAAAAGTCTGGAGCGGGTCAATATTTTGTTCCATCAAATGCAGCATCTGGCCAAATCGAACAGCTTTATTGCAAGCGGCGTCCACTATCTGCTTACTTCGTTATTAATCGAGCTGTCAGAGCAGGCACTGTCCAAATTCCACTCCACCGCCCAGACAGACTTGGACCGGAGGCTCGTCGACATCCTCGAATGGATTCGCATTCACACCTCCGGCCCGTTAACCGTATCCTCGGTCGCCCACAAATTCGGCTACAACAAAGATTATTTGTCCCGCTTCTTCAAGCAGAAAATGGGGAAAACAATGCAGGAATTTATTCATCAGCAAAAATTGTCGAAAATGAAGGACTTTCTCTCCCGCACTAATCTCAGCATTAAAGAGATCACCTACCATGTCGGGATGAACGACGAGAAATACCTGCTTAGGTTATTCAAGAAATATGAGCGAATGACGCCTACCGAGTTCCGAAGGGCGTATTATCTGAAGCACATGAATAACGATTAAACGCTTATTCCTTCACAGCTCCGATCGTGATCCCGCTTATGAAATATTTCTGGAAAAACGGATATGAGATAATGATCGGCAAGGTTACGATCATGGTCGTAGCCGCCCGGATCGAAAGTGGCGTGAGCTTCCTCATCTCCTCCATCTGCTTCTGCTCATTCGTCAATTTGCCCACTTGCTCGACATCAAGCAATATTTTCCTTAAATACACCTGCAGCGTATCCCATTTGCCTGATGAATTGTAAAGAATGACATCGAACCAGGAATTCCAGTGACCGACGGCGCTGAATACCGCTACGGCCGCGAATACAGGGACGCAGAGCGGAGCAATGATCTTCATATAGATCTTGAGCTCGCCGCAGCCGTCGATCCTGGCCGACTCGGCCAGCGCATCCGGCAGGTTGTACATGTAGGAGGAGATAAGGAGCATATAATACGCGCTGAATAACCCCGGAAGCCAGTAGACTGTAAATGTATCCATCAGATTCAGCTTGTTGTACAGCAAATAAGTCGGTACCAGCCCCCCGCTGAAATAGAGGGTAATCAGAAACATGACCCTGGTGAATCTTCTGCCGGAGAACCACTTAACCGTCGTTACATAGGCTAATAGCCCGGAACAAAACAGTGTTGTAGCCGTCCCTACCGTCACTCTTAATACGGATATTACAGCTCCTCTGGTCAAATTGCCGTTCTCGAACATATAACGGTAGTTATCGAGCGTAAATGCCCTCGGCCAGAAGTACAGTCCTCCCCTGGCCGTATCCATGCCTTCGTTGAGGGAAACAATAAGCTGATTCCAGAAGGGATATAACATGACAAACGCCATAATGAACATGAGAATTGCATTGATCCAGTCAAACAGGCGGCTGCCGAAGCTGTCCTTCAAATAGGCCGCTCTCATAGGCATTTACTCCCTTCCGGGGTCAGATGATTGACATATCGGTCAGTTTCTTCGAAAGCTTATTCGTCAGCAGCACCAGCGCCAATCCCAGTATGGAGCTCATGAATCCGACCGCCGTCGCAAACGAGTAGCGGCCTAGCTGTATGCCGTACCTGTATACATAGGTATCGATGACCTCGTGATATTCCCTTGTTGTGGGCGAGCCGAGGAGCAATTGCTGTTCGAAGCCTGCGTTAAGCAAGCTGCCTACGCCGAGTATGAACAGCAGAAGCACTGTCGGCCTGACCCCGGGAAGCGTAATATGCCAAGCCATGCCGAATCTTCCAAGGCCATCAACGGCTCCGGCCTGATAGAGCTCCTGATCGATCCCGGCAATCGCGGCGATATAGATGATCGACGACCAGCCTATCCCCTTCCATATATTCGAGAACGTGAGCAGCCCCCAGAAGTATTTCCCTTCTCCGATAATGTGAAGGGGCTCCTGAATCCAGCCGAGTTTCATCAGCACTTCGTTAACGATCCCCTCGTTTCCGAGCATTGTGAAGATTATGCTCGCCACCACGATCCAGGATACGAAATGGGGGAGATAGGAAACGGTTTGAATGACCCGCTTGAAATTCACCATTCTGATCTCATTGATCAAGAGCGCAAGTATGATAGGCGCAACAAATCCGAGTGTTAAATTCAGACCGCTGATGACAAGCGTGTTTCGCAAAATAAGCCAGACATCCGGCAGCGAGAAGAACTCGATATAATATTTCAGCCCGACGAACTCGGAATCGCTCAGCTTCTTCCCGGGAAAATAATTAAAGAAGCTGTAGATGATTCCATACATCGGAATATAGGCAAAGACAACTACCCAAGCAATCGCAAACAGATTGATTGACCATAATTCCCTCTCCCGATACCAGACGCGTTTCCATATCCTTTGAAGCCTCATCATTTACCCAGCTTCTCTACATTCTTTTTGTAGGATTCGGCATAGAACTTCTCAAGCTCGCGAAGTCCGAGCTGGTCCAGTTTTTCGCGGGAAGCATTAAAGTTCTTTTCCAGGTCGGATTCCGTTTTGCTGGTGATGATCTTGGCCCATTCCGAGGTCAGCGTATCTTTAATCGTCTGGTTCGTGGTCGTTACGGGATCCTCGGCCTTGAAGGTTACACGGAACAGCGTGGAGTCCCAGCTCTTGCCGTCGACATTCGCCCAGCTCGTATTAACACCTTGATCCAGGAACTTGCCTTCCGGAGTAACCGGCCACATGTCGTATACGCTGACCCTTGTCACCCTTGGGTCAAGATGGTCGTCTTTGAACCATCCGCCGGGTGCAGCCATCCAGTAGGACTGAGCCCCGAACTTCTCCCTGACCGCATGAAAGTTTTCATTTTTCTTGTTATAGTCCAGCGCGCTGTCCTTGAATATCCACTTGCCGTCTTTAATATCCCATACATTCTCCGGATCCGGTTTGCCGTACCCGGTAATCATGGTCCCGATCCCGCTGACTTCCCAGTTAAACCATTTGACGATGCTTTCGGGATCCTTCGCTTTATCGGTAATGATAACTCTGTAATTGCCGAGAAAATCCGATGCGACGTCAGTCGCCTGATCAACACCCGGAGCTTTGACCGTGACGTCCATAAACCGTTTATCGATGTTGTAGTTTCCCTTCTCCTGCTGCGACCATGCTTCTTGTCCGGCCACCCATACATGCCACCACGTGCCTATGTTGCCGATAACCCGTTCATTCATTACTTTTGTCTGCCAGTCTTCGAATTTGTTGTTCAGAAAATCCGGATCGATCATTCCCTCGCGGTAAAACCGGTTGATGTAGCGGGCGATTTCGAGACCTTCGGGCGTATTCATCCAATGCGTGAATGTGCCGGAGGCTTCATCCACCTTGTATCCGTTCTTGAATCCGTATGCCGACAGCATCGCTCCATATAAACCGGCGCCCTGCGTATTATCGGACAAGGCATACACCTTCTCGCCGTTCGTGTTGACAGAGTGCTTGTTCATAACCTGCCTGAGCACCTGATAATACTCTTCAGGCGTCTTATATACAGGAGAGCCGGCTTCCTTCCACCAGTCATACCGGATTGCAAAGTCCCAGCCGGCTACGTTTGGATTCTCGCCCCAACCGATAGGCAGCTTATAGATTTTGCCGTCATCGGTCTTCAGCAGATTCATGTACTTACCTAATTTTTCTTTGATGTTGGGGGCGTATTTATCGATTAGCTCGGTAAGATCGACTGCCCTTCCCTGAGCGATGAACTTCTCTGCCATCTCATCGTCCATGTTGGCGATCACCTCGGGATAATCGCCGCTAGCAAGCATAAGATTGAGCTTCTCGTTCATGTCGACGCTGTACACCGTCTTCTTGATCTCAACATTGAACTTCTCCTTATAGAACTTGGCCATTGGCGCGGAAATCTTGTCCGCCTCCGCCTGATCGCCATAACCGGCGTAGAAGGTAATCTGCAGCGGTTCCTTCGGAACATCCCAGCCGTACTCGTTGACACCCGTCGTCTCCGCATCCGACTGTTCGTTTGTTTTTACAGTCTTATTCTGTTCCTTATTCCCGGTTCCTTCGCCCGAATTCGAGCAGCCGGCAGCGGTGAACACAACCGCAAGCGCAAGTATGAAACTCAATCGTTTTTTCATAGTTTACGAGCCTCCCTTAAGATCTGAGTAACTTTACGGAATTCAACCGCTACGCTTCTCCAGAACGAATTCAGCCTCTCCGCTGCTTCTTCCACCGAATCTCTTAAACTACCCGACGGTCTACCTACCGGACGTCAGATCCGCCACCTCACCTTGTTCCCGCTTGACGATAATCGTCGCTCTACTCGACACAACGGGGACAGGAACCGCAAACGTTTCACTCTTTTCGATTAAAGCCACCCGCTCGTTTTCCACATAAATGCCATACGCTGCTGCTGCGGGAAGGCCGGATACGCTCAGCACTATGGTATGCCCGGCTGCAGTGCCGCTTTCAAGCACAAAATGCACCTCCGTTAGATCTTCCTTCAGAACAATCGGGCTCCTCGCGGAGATGTGGCCTGTATCGATCCCGATATGCAACTTACAACCATCCAGCAAAGAATGGAACCTTCTTCTCACCCCATCCTTCATCGTGACCATAAGGCCGTTGTCCGTCTCCGCGAAATCGCCGCCGTAACAGAAACGTCCAAATATCGGATCATCGGCAAGTATTGTTGAAGCCCCTCGCAAAGCCCCGCAGTAACCGAGGTCAATTTCACAGGAATAGTACCAAGAACCGCGGTGATGCTCTTGATCCAGCCATGTATAACCGAAGGGTGAAGGCTCGAACCCGCCGCCCGCGCCGCCGTCGTTTTCTTCACCCGGGTACCAGTAACCGTAATTGCTCTCCGGCCTTCCGCTGTTCATCAGCGCCCACGAGCTCAATATCGATGCATAGCCGAGTCGCAGATGCACGTAAGGGTTGCCGCTGTAATTCAGCGCGTAATCGAGCACCGCCCATCCGCCCATCTGAGACATGTAGCTTAACGTGTACGCCGCGTCCCCTGTCGCCCGGTAATCGCTGCCGTACAAGTAATAGGCCGGTTCAATCCAGCCGCGGCAGAAAATGTTCGCTTCCACCTGCGCCTCCATGAACTTCACCGCGCTGCTGTATGTAAGAGTTTGTTTGGCATTCCGCTCCGGTGATTCGTCCATGGACTTGACCGAATGCTTCAGCGCGTATTTCGCAAAAGCGTGGGTGCTTTCGAATCCGGTTGAATCGAAGGGGTACTCCGATCCGAACATATCCGGATTTTCATCTACGAAGAAGCGTACTTTCTTGCTCCAAAGACGTTCAAGCCGCAAGGCCTTCTCTTTCCAGCCGATCGCATACAGCTCGCTCACTATGTCTTCGATAACCAATTCGTTATACAGCCCGGTCTTGTAAGCCGGCCAATCGCCGGTTTCCGCCGGAATTGTAAACATGGCGACCGCCGTTCTGTATGCGCGTTCGAGATATGCTTCTTTGTGCAACAGCATGTCGGTGTCGGGGTAATTTCTACCGATCCTGTACATGCTCCAATACAGGAGAATGATGTGGGGATAATCGTAAATTCGCCATATATGCAGCTTCCCTGCGGGACCGTCGTCTTCGCTGCCGCGAAGCGTCTTCCAATCGGGAATGCCGTATATGCCGTAAGGGTACTCTTCCTCATCGGTTCGTTGGAGGCCGCCCCATACGAAGTTCGCGATGTAGTAGTCCAGCGCCTCAACTTCCTTCCCGTCGGGGTATTCGGCATTTTTGGCTGCCAGATATGCCGGCTTGCAAAGTCCCGGGTCATCGCAGCTCACCTCGTAAATCCTCCAGCCCTTAATCCGGTCGTAATTGTCCGGACCAAGCAGCACCTGGCTCTCCATGTTCCATTCGGCAAATAATCCGTTATACCATTTGGCCGGATCCTTGTGCTGGCACCTGGCGATGAAGGCGGCCCTTTTTTTGATCATCGTCTCAACGGGCTCCGTAACGAAAAACTCCAGTATCATCGATTTCCCGTCTCCATAATTCACTGTGAGGAGATTTTCCCCGAGTTTGGAGAACTTCACCTTGTAAACGTGCGTATCGTCAGCTTTGGGCCCGATATACGACAGCTCGGTATCACCCGGAAATTCGGGGATTACGGAATGTATGGATTGCCTGGTCCTTAGATAAAACATGGCGAATAAATCATCCGGCACGGTCATCCCGGGTACGACCTGCACGTCAATCAGACCTTCCTCCACGATGATCCTCCGTACATCGTCATAATCGGATGCCCACTGAAAGCGAAGGGAATACGATGCGGAATCTCCTCGCTCCCCCTTTGGCGATAACCTTACGCTCGTATGGGTCTTGCGCCAGCTGCAGCCCTTCCGCCCGGCAATTCCACCTTGCGCTGCCGAGTGGATGTATGCACGGTATTGATGCTCTTTTCCATTGCCTTGATCCTCTTCGTCTGCGTGCATATCGAAATATTCAAATTTAGTGTTAGCCGCCGGTGTCATCGTGAGATACGGCCCGCAGCTGTTGCTGCGCATCCAGAACATGAAGGAGCCATGCCCTGAGATGAAGCTGTGCCTAAGTACGCTTTCGGACGGCTTCTTCCCCCAACCGAATGAACTGTTCATGGGGAAAGGTATTGCAAGGTCGCCGATTTCCACAGGTTCGCTGCAGTTGTTTTCAATTTGGACGGTGTAGTGGAACAGATCTTGTTCGAGCTGGTAGGAGCGATGGATCAAAATATCGGAGGGGGCGTTTTCATTAGGCATGCAGCTCGCGTAGTACGCAGCGCCGTTATCCGGCGCTGAAGGCTTTAGAGGGTTCTTTCCGCACAGGATGCGCGTGTTTGTCCGGACCCAGTCATGGCCCGGTATCCGGTAAGTTACATAGACTTCACCGAATGCGCTGTTTGGGTTAATGAACTCGTTATCATGCGGGTCCCGTGCATATTTGAGGCTCGCGACGGAGCCGTTCCTGATCCGCAGGTCAAAACGCCCGCTCGTCAAGATGTCGACCCTATTCTCATTCATAATTCAACACCTTCATTCCGCATGGATTAAATGATATTGAATAATATGAAACAATGTTGAATCCTGATAATAATCGTAGCATTAGTAAAGAGTGTTGTCGGTAGACAAAAGCAAACAATTGGTGACCAAAAAAGACCCGTTCTCTCTTGAACGGGTCTCCTGACTATCATTTTTCCATAGAGTAAGGCATTCAGTCATGAATGGCATAGAAAGCTATCCGAGCGATCTTGCGAGCTCTAAATTGTTTGAGCGAGATGTCTGTAAGCCTGTTTCATGACTGCGGTTCGGATGTGCTGTCAAAGAATCACCTGATCAAAGCTGTTAACTTTTCTTTGGTGTCCGTACCCGGATGCGGGGTAAAAACGGTGAGCACCCAATCCGGGTGCTCCGGAAGCAGCAGATTGTTATAATCCAGGCTCAGCATCCCCACTCTCGAGTGATAAAGCTCCTTCTTTCCAACCGGTATACCGAACACTTCATGCTGCTGCCACCATTCTCCGAACTCCGGGCTGGATTTCTTCAGCTTCTCCGTAATGTCGTTATACCACGGATCCTCGATATTTTTGGCAAAATAACTCCGAAATTGGGCTAGCAGCCTCTTCGCCAATGCTTCCCAATCGACAAATAACCTGCGGTACTCATCGTCGGTAAACATCCGCCAGATCACATTTCGCCCCAACTCGTCCATTTCGGAATAGTTTCCAAAAACAGCGCAAGCCATTTGATTCCATGCCACAATGGTCCATCGGTTGCCGATTATGTAAGCAGGGCAGCCGTGCAGCTGATCAAGCATAAGTTGTAACGACGGAGAGATTATATCTAGTTGTAATGATGCCGGCTCTATGATCATCCACTGATTGGCCAAAGCAAATAAATAGTTTCGTTCGTCTCTATCAAGCTGCAGCGTCCGGGCCAAGCTATCCAAGACCTGTTCGGATACGCGAATCGGCCTCCCCTGCTCCAGGTACGTGTACCAAGCCAATGAAACTCCGGATAAAGCGGCAACCTCCTCCCTGCGCAGACCCTTAATACGCCGTCTTGACGAATGAGGAGGCAATCCGGCAGCCTGGGGAGTTAAATGCAAACGCCGTGTTTTCAAAAAATCTGCAAGCTCCTTATGTCTTTGAGAATGTTCCAAAGCTAACACCCCTTTCGGGAAAGTTTCATGGTAGTGTCAGTACCACTAGTGCGAGTGCGGTTACAAACCCTCTCCTTCTTATTATACTAAATATCGCCTACTATGAACGTATATCCGATACCAAGGAGGCAATATCCATGAAAGCAGCTGTTTTACATGAATCAGGTTCGCCGCTCAAGGTAACAGAAGTCTCTTCTCCTCCCTTGCGTTCTTCAAGTGTCCGGGTCCGCGTGCTGGCTACCCATATTTTGTCCTTTACGAATCAGGTCGTCGGAGGACAGTTTCCTTTCCCCCTGCCGACCCCCTACACTCCCGGTTTATGTGCGATCGGATTTGTCGAAGATCTTGCGGATGATGTTTCGGGTTTGACGGTCGGGCAGAAGGTGTTTTGCAGTCCGCTCGTCTCCTCAAGAAACAACTCGGGTGAACCGGAGCGTATTTTAAAGGGCTGGTTCGGGATGACAGCGAATTGTCAGGACTTGCTTGATCTGTGGAAAGAAGGTACATTCGCGGAGCAGGCCGATTTTCCGGTTGAATGCATTACCCCTATTGACCTGATTGGTGATGATTACGATAATTCGCAGCTTGCATGCATGTATTACTTATGTATCGCTTACGGCGCCTTCCTGCGGGGAGAGTTTAAACCGGGGCAATCCGTACTCATTAACGGCGCGACCGGTAATTTGGGCACTGCTTCCGTTCTTACAGCCCTCGCCATGGGAGCATCCAGAGTATATGCGGCGGGCCGCAATTTATCCGTACTTGAATCGCTGACGGAGCTTGACCCTCTTCGTGTCCAAAGCGTTCCGCTTCCGCAGCGTGAAGAAGAGTATGGTTCCACACTTTCCAAGCAGGTTAAACAAGTAGATATAATGATAGACGCAGTAGGTATAATCGATAGCCCTTCACTCGTTGAAGCCGGGTTGTCTGTGCTCCGCCAAGGGGGAACTGCTGTACTTCTAGGCGGTGTGGCGGCGAATGTTCATTTATCCTACTTGATGACGCTTGTCAAGGAGCTTAACATTAAGGGCTCTTCCATGTATCCAAGCTCGGCACCCTCGGATATCGTAAGAATGATTCATTCCGGAGCATTGAATCTCCGGGCATTCCGTCCGAAGACGTATCCATTGGAGCTAATTAATGAGGCGATCGCGGCAGCATCCGGCTCACGCGGGCTCGACTACTCAATTCTAGTACCTTGGCAGGGAGATCAGGAACAGGAGGAATCGCGATGAAAGCAGCAGAGGAAAAGGTCATTCTTGTGACGGGAGCGACCGACGGCATCGGTAAACAGACAGCGCTTGACTTGGCGGGATTGGGAGCGACAGTTCTCCTTCATGGAAGAAGCAGCGAACGCGGAAGAACTGTTATGGAAGAAATTGCTGCATCAACCGGAAACAAGAAAACCAAATTTTACCGGGCTGATTTTGCTTCGCTCGCCGATGTACGGAGTTTGGCCTCAGAGGTACAGGCTGATTATTCCGGTTTGGATGTCCTGATCAACAATGCGGGTATCGGGGCAGGCGAGCTTAAAAATGGCCGCCGGGCTTTAAGCCAAGACGGGTTCGAGCTGCGACTTGCCGTCAATTATTTGGCGCCATTCCTCTTAACCCACTCGCTGCTTCCGGTTCTGCGAGCCGTATCTTCTCGGACTGTAAATGTTGCCTCCGTAGGACAAAGTCCGATTGATCTATCAAACATAATGCTCGAGCGAAATTATTCGCCTTTTCTCGCTTACAAGCAGAGTAAACTTGCCCTCGCAGCATTTACCATTGAGCTGTCCGAGAGATACGGTCATGCCGGCATGACATTCAATTGTCTGCATCCAGGGACTTTCCTCGATACCAAGATGGTACGCGAAAGCGGGATCGCGCCAATGGGAACAGTCCAGTCCGGTTCGGATGCAATAATTCATCTTGCTCTCTCTTCGGAGCTCGAAGGCGTAACCGGCAAATATTTCGATCAAAAGCGGGAGTCTCGCGCTGACAGCCAAGTGTATGACAGCATGTTTCGGGACAGGTTGTGGGAGCTTAGCGACAATCTCACAAGTGTTAAGAAATGATGTTACCTGGATGACGGCTGCCCAAAAGGCGGCCTTTTCTTGTGCAATAACATCGCTTCGCCTTATTCTATTTCCTTAGCAGATAGCGCTGGAACAGCTTGATGCATAGTGCGACCCAGCAGCCGCTAACCCAGTATCCGCCCAGAACATCGGATGGATAATGAACGCCAAGATAGACACGGGTCAACCCGATGCTTATAATCATCAATGCACTGATGGCCACAAGTGCGATCCTCCCGCCGCGTGAGGGCAAGTGCCTCCAGAGCAAGAAAGTGAGCAGCCCGTAGAATGTAAAAGCCGCCATCGAATGCCCGCTCGGGTAGCTGAACCCCTGTTCTTCGACAATACGGTGGATATCCGGGCGCGCGCGCTGGTAAAAATCTTTCAAGAAATGATTAAGCAGTGTAGACCCCAGCATTCCTCCTATTAGCAGTATGAGCTCCTTGCGGTGCCCCAGCAGTAGAAACAAGATGACGGCTATTCCCAACACAAGCGGTATCATGACCGACGGGGAGCCTATTAGCGAGAGAAACTCTGCGGCCCGGGTTGTACCGGGACTTTCCAGGCTTTGCACGGTGTGAATGATTGACAGGTCGAATTGTTTCAACCTGTCCCTTGAGACCAGCAAGGATAATCCTTCAAATCCGGCAACCGCAAGAAACAATAAAATAAACCACATGAACGAGATTCCCCCATAAGTGAATGATCTTTTTTACAATTATAAAACAAAACATCCATTGGAAAATAGAGGGTTTAGTATTTTGCAAATAAACGGGTAGACATTAAATGACAAACTCTAACATTTTCCACCTATTTACAAATAAAGAACCGCTCCTTCATAATTAAAAGGTGTCCCCATCCTTTCCGAGGAGTGATATCATTGTCCAAGAAAGTCTTGATTCTGACAGGCGACGCCGCTGAAGTACTAGAGGTCTATTATCCATATTTCCGCTTACTGGAAGAAGGCTGCGAAGCCATTATCGCTTCACCGACGAAGAAAACACTGCATACGGTCGTTCATGATTTTGTCGAAGGATGGGATACGTACACGGAGAAGCCGGGCCACTTGCTTCAATCTCATATCGGGTTCGCCGATGTTGAGCCTTCCGATTATGACGGACTCATCATTCCCGGCGGACGGGCACCCGAGTATATACGTTCGGACGCCAATCTGCCCCGCATTCTGCGCCACTTCCTCGAAGCGGACAAGCCTGTTGGCGCGATATGTCACGCTGCACAGGTGTTCGCTGCCTTGAAAGACACGAGCTTCTTCGAAGGACGTACGATGACTGCCTACAATGCTTGCCGCCTGGATGTCGAGCAGCTGGGAGCCAGCTACGCGGCAGAAACGCTTCACGTGGACGGTAAGCTGGTCAGCGGACACGCATGGCCCGATCTGCCGGGCTTCATGCGAGAGTTTCTTAAACTGCTTAAGTAAGATCAGGACGGCACGGCGTTTTTTTTCCAGTATTCGGACGCAGACTGTTGCAGCTGGAGTTCCGTTCTGAATCAGTATTTTAAATGAAAATAAAACGCTAAGCCGACATTGAGATTCGGCTTGGCGTTTTTTCTTGTTCAAATTCTGCTCCGGCAGTAATTTCGCCTCTTTAATTCTTGTTGTTCATCACAAGCATCAGCGATATGATTAGTAAAGAAAGGGGCGTACTATGAAAAACCTTCTCGTGACGGGTTACCGTGCGCATGAAATCGGGATTTTCGATCAGAAGCATAAAGGCATTGCCTACATTAAGAAGGCGATCGAAGCCCGGCTTGCCCCACTCGTCGAAGAGGGATTGGAGTGGGTCATTACACCCGGACAGTACGGCGTAGATTTATGGGCATGTGAGGTCGTCATCGGCTTGAAGAAGCGGTATCCGCACTTGAAGCTTTCCATCATTACAGCTTATCTTAACCCCGAGGAAAAGTGGAAAGAGGACAAGCAGAAATACTATAAGGACATTCTCAAAGCATTGGATTACTACGGCAGTGTGAGTAAGCAGCCCTACAATGGCGTATGGCAGCTTACTGCACGAGACGACCTGCTCCTCAGAAAGACGGACGGCATTCTGCTCTTCTATGATGAAGACGCGGGCGAAGCCAGCCCCAAATTCATGAAACAGAGAGCGCTCAAGAAGCGCGAGGAGGGCAACTATCTTTACCTGAGCATTACCTCCGAGGACATTCAGGCGATTGCAGACGAGGAGCAAAGGGACGTGCAGGACTCGCAGTAAATTTCGTATAGGAGTTGTTAAACTTATGCACATTGCGGTCGATTTGGACAACACTGTTCTGGATGCCACTACAGCTCACTTGCACTTTTATAATGAAGCATCCGGTTTATCGTTTACGCCTGAAGATGTCAATGATTTTTATTTATACCGTTTGTATGGCTGGAATCAAGCTGAACGTGATGCCGTTTATACACAATACGGCCACGATATTCATTGGAACTCATCGCCTTTGCCGATGGCAGCAGAAATATTACAGCAACTATTTAATCAGCATAAAATATCGATTATTACTGCTCGTCCGTTAATTTTTCGTGATGTTACCATCGAATGGCTTAAACAGCACAAAATTCATTATCACAATATCACTCTCACTGAGAACAAACTCCAGGAATGTATCAATTGCCAGGTGGATGTGCTGATCGATGATGGTCCCCACTATGCGGAGGAGTTTGCCCTTGCGAACAAGCACGTCATTCTATACGAACAGCCATATAATTTGTCCGTCACTAATGACTTAGTATTTCGTGCTTCAAACTGGACTGAGGTCAAAAAGCATATTGAATACCTGGAACTAAAATTCAACCGTCGAGCCGTTTGATATAGAAAGGGCCGTCCTTTGAGGGATGGCCCTCACTGTAATCTTTCACATGTTGAACTTTCCTGGTACGATAATGTTTTCTCACAAATCTCTCGTGCCCGTCAGTTGAAAAATTGATTGGTCGCCGTCATCCCCGATTCATTTGCGTAAGCCGAATATTCCTTTAATAACTGCACCCAAACTTTATCGTTAACGACTAGTTCCCAATTGACATTTTCGACACCGTTTGGCGTAGCTTCGGGCACTAGGTTCTTGGCAATCGCGGACCACCGTTTGCTGATCCCATAGATGCCCTTTATCTTTTTGAATTGTTCCTCATTAATCGTGATCGTTGACTTAGCCGGGGTGCAATCCCCGAGAATCCCATTTCCTATCAGTTGCCTGGCCAGAAAAAAATGGATATCCTGAGCTGCGTTTGCTGTTAATTGGTTCGTTTGTACGTCGTTCGCCTTTTTTAAAGTTTCGGATGTCTGAAGCAATTTTTCATATTCCGTCCCGATCGATTTGAAGTTGTAACAAAGCGTTGTCACCTG
This sequence comes from Paenibacillus sp. sptzw28, assembly GCF_019550795.1. Classification (NCBI taxonomy): domain Bacteria; kingdom Bacillati; phylum Bacillota; class Bacilli; order Caryophanales; family Paenibacillaceae; genus Paenibacillus; species Paenibacillus sp. sptzw28. The sequence goes on along the minus strand of NZ_CP080545.1, from coordinate 1,343,090 downwards.
ATCCGGCAGCACTTCTTTCTTGCTGCTGTTCATGTATTGATTAAGGGTCTCTTCGTTAACCATTACGGCTGTCAAAAAATTCGATAATGATTGACTTAATTTAGCGGAAATATATCTTTCGTAGCTCTGGTTTTCCTTAAACTGTACAAATATGATAATTATTGAGATGATTAACAAAACCGTGCATATTGACATTGCAACAAGAAGCCGTTTGAATGTCATTCAACACTTCTCCTATACCGATTCTTCAAACGATCAGTAGCAGGTCGCCGCGATCCCTGCTCCAGTCATAATTATACTGCTATCACTAATCCGTTAGCTTAATTTTGATCGGTCATTCCACCATTATAATCCCGCCGCTGATTAATTTGTTCTCTCTGAGATGCGATTAATAACTTCAACGAAGCTCAGAAATGAATTCCGATGACGCTTCGTGGCTGAAGTTGCCGATTTGACTGCCGTCTTGGCCGCTTTCCAGGCTGACTTTCTTCACCTTGCCTTCAATGTCCAAGAGATCCCCCATTGTTGCCGCATTTGGATTTTCTTTTGCGCTTCGTAAATCTTGTTATCCGATACGACGCGAAATTCGGACTTGTAACCCTCCAATGCATAAATAACGGTACCAATCGGAAGAAATGCCGCATCCCCGTTCTTAACTGAGTGACCCGTACATGCATGCTCATTAAGCATGTATGAGACTTCACGGATATATGTGGAATCTATCTCCGTGTTTTTAGCAGTAATCTTAATGCTGAGAAATGCAGTAATGTCTAAAAGGTTAGGATAGTCTTTTCAGATCACTACGAAGCTGAAAATAAATATAATTTGTATCTTCTTCCCGAGTAATAAACCAGCAATGAAATGCTTCATGCCAATGTCCTAGTCTGTGAACTTCTTCTCGAGTTGCGATACCGATTTGAGTTTTGTTATCATCAAATATTTTTAGCATTTCGTTTTCCACTATTACACATCTCCATTTTTCGCTCGCTATTTAGTATTGGACGCTTCAATAAAAAAAAGGAACAGGCCGCCGCGGCAGACTGCTCCCTGCTTATCTGTCATTCCGGTTACTAGACATAAAAGGAGTAATAGAATATCACTTCATATTTCTATGGAGAGGGAACCTGAAGGAGATTGACCTGATTACTTACCTGCCGGCATGTCACTGGAACCTGCCACGCTTTCAGGCAGGGAAGGCGCAGATTCGCCTGTTGCGGTTTCCGCCGTAACATAGTAGATAGGTTGCGCGTTCCCTAAAGCTTGGGTGTCGTCATATGTGTTTATATTAGACGAACCGATTAATAGGTAGGTGATCCCGCCGTCCAGGCTTCGGTATATGTTGTAAGATTGAGCCCCTTGAACCGGGTTCCATGCCAGTTGATATCCGGCAGGTCCCGTAGAAACCGCAAGTCCAGTTGGAATGTTTCCGGTATTCGTATTATTCCCGCTAACTCCACCCGTGGCACCGGTTGCCGCGTTTCCGGAAAGTTGCAGAGAATCTCCCTTAACTGACGAAACCTTGTAAGAATAAGAAGAACCCCCTGCAGTGTTCTTGTCAACATAATCAGGCTGGGAAAGCACGTTGCTGATAATTTGATACTGACCTGAACCATCAGCCCTCCAAACCACATATCCATCTGCGCCTTGAACATTCGACCAAGTCAAATTGATTTGATTGTTATTAGCGGATGCAGCGGCCTTCAGATCTTCTGGAGAAGAAACGGCTGAATTCTCATCAGCACCGGTTGTCTCTGGCGTTTCCCATTGGTAATCCCACGGAGGGGAGTAATTAGGACCGTCCTTAAGTGGCTTGTAAGGCTCCGTCTTGATGAAGACTCCCTCTTTCACGGAGTCTCCTACAGGTACATTAGGGTCAGCTATAAAATAATTCTTTCCGCCTATTTCACTATACTTTACATTTACCACCATGTCGCCTTGCTCAGTTGGAAGTTTATCGGTCGTAAACCAATCGTTTACGATCATGCTGCCAAACCGCGACGTATACTGCTTATTTAATTGGTTATATTGTTGATCTAACTCCGTAGGCAGTTTGCCGGATGGGAAAAACACCTCAGCCTTCTGAACCCCTGCCGGCGCAGGAGGAAATTGATTCGTTTGATTTGGAATCAAAGGATATATTTTGTCCATAATTGCTTTCCAAACCGATAATTGATTGTGTGCGTCTTTGAGAGGATATGGAATATCGTATCCTTCCCATACACCCAAGGTAACGTCCGGAGTATATCCTATGAACCAAATATCTTTTTCGCTGTTGGTCGTTCCCGTTTTACCGGCAATGGGTTTCTTGGGAAAATACGAGCCAATTCTGTAAGCAGTCCCTATGCGGGAGTGAACAACATCCTTCATCATATCGGTTAAAATAAAAGCTGTCTGCGGGGAAAACACACGTGTTTGTTCCGGCTGATGGCTGTAAACGACATTACCTTCCCGGTCCACGATATGGTCGATTAAATAAGAATCTTTGTGAATTCCCTGGTTTGCGAATGTCGTATATGCACTCGTATTTTCTTCGACAGTCAAGCCGCGGTAAAGACCGCCAATGCCGGCAGGCAAATTGTAGTCGTTTGGCGTTAAGGTTGTGATTCCCATTTGCTTAACATAGCTGAGTCCTACTTTAGGCGTAAGTTGTTGAAACAGCTTAAGGGCAGGAACGTCATAGGACTCGGCCAGCGCAACCCTTGCCGACACCCATCCCCGATACTGATGGTCCCAGTTCTGCGGATATTGGTCAGTACCTGGGTAGGAAAACGGTACATCGTCAATTCCCTCGCCAGGGAATATTATTTTTTGCTCGACAGCGGGACCGTAAACGGCCAATGGCTTCATGGAGGAACCTGGCTGCCGTGGCAGAAGCGTATGGTTATTTTGATCCTCTTTCCAGCTGCGCCCGCCTCCAACGGCAAGAATACCGCCGGTTTTGTTATCGATGAGTGTGGTGCCGACCTCCAAAGATTCTTTAACATCTTTTCCGGTACTTGGATCTTTAACGGTAATCTTTGTTTTAGACGGGAAGTTTTTATTGTCAGATAAAACATCTTCCATAGCATTTTGCTCGTTTAGGTCGATTGTGGTATAGACTTTGTATCCTCCGCTATCCAGAGCCTGTTTTGCTTCCGCTAACGCTCCTGCCTTTTTTGATGGATCGTATTGTGCGGTTGAAACAATATCTTCTGCGGCCCGTTGTTCTATTTCAGGGATCAAATAGGGGTGCACCCCAGTGACGGTTTTGATGGGGTCTTCTTTGACTAAACTTTTTTTGATATCAAAATTCATTGCGTCGGCAAACTGTTGCTTACTGATATAGCCGTCTTCTTTCATCTGAGTCAATATGTAATGCTGCCGGTCAAGAGCGCCCTTTAGATTCCTGAAAGGGTTTAAATTTGCCGGATTGTTAGGCAAAGACGCCAAAAGGGCAGCCTGCGCAACATTAACTTGATCGGCCGGGATGCCGAAAATAGCTTTAGATGCAGACTGTATTCCGTACAAGTTAATACCCGACTTCGATTTCCCGAAATAAACCCAGTTTAAATAATCCGTCATAATTTGGTCTTTGCTGAGTGAACGGTTCATTTCAATTGCCATAATGGCTTCCTGTATTTTTGTGTGCAAATCCCGTGTTTGCTTGTAGAAGTCGGGGAAATATACCGTCTTTATCGTCTGTTGGCTAATGGTGCTGGCACCGGTTACCACCTGGTGTGAAATAAAATCATCATACGCAGATCTTAAAATGGCCATCGGATCTATCCCTATATTGCTATAAAAGGTTTTATCTTCTCCCGAGATAAAGGCATCGACGATCCAATGAGAAACATCAGATAAATTTTTAATGGGAATCCGGTTTCCATCACTTACACTTTGTCCCAATAATTGCTGGTTTCGATCATATATAAAAGTGGTCGCACTTAAAGCAGACAATGGTTTCAGGTCTATAGGTTTCAGGTCCTTGGTAATCGACATGGCATATCCAAAAACAGCACCAATGCCAGTCAGTAACACCAAAAATAAACCCAGTAATGTAAATTTAGTTACTCTCCAAAGCATTCTCCATATTTTGCTCTTTGATGAGATAGACATATGTACCTCCTTCTTAAAAAGTAAATGTCGGCCAGCCGTCAAAACTAACACTATGCTATAACCACGCCTGCCTCTCCGTTAAGCAAAGGACTGCCTGCGGCAGTTATTTCTGTATTAAGCTCTCGTTTCCTTAATTTACTCTTCAATGATTTAGAGCCTTTCATGCACAACTTCCGTCCCCGCGATAAAATCATGCAGCGACCGTTTATCCTCGCGGGCTGCCACCATCGTCGCGCTCACTATAACGGCAATGCCCAATGTAATAGCATATATTAGGCCGGTCACTACATTACGCAGCAGCATGGTTCCAAGACCCGGCGGCAGCCCGTCGCTAACTTTCACGATTCGAATACCACAGATCCGTTTGCCAATCGTATAGCCCTTCCAAAAGATCGGAGTAAGCAACGTATACAGGAACGATAAAATATCCATGACATACTCATCTCCTGATCTTGCGATGAAAACAAGCGCAATAATGGTGAGTGGTACTCCGACGATAAGCGCGTCAAGAAGCAATGCGCCGAGTCGAATCCAGAAACCAGCAGGGTCATTTGTGTTCAAGTCAGTGCCCCTCTCCATTCGAATGTTCCAGTCACGTTTCCAAAACGTCAAGAATTATTGGATTATTAAATCCAAATAACGATTATAAAAGGGCTGCATCAAGCCGCCCCAATATTAAAGTAACACATAGCGCCTATTGTTTAAACCTTATTTCATATGCCCATTAGTTAAGCGAAGACTGCGCAAGCCGACATGGAGGTGTTGATGAAGCATCCGACGGCAATGAAGCTGTAGAAGTTGTTACGAGGTCTATTCCAAAAGGCGGCCCTTTAACATTCAGCACTCATTTTTCAATAAACGTCCTTTCTCATAGGCTACGCCGCAGGAGCAGCGCGTTGTACCGAATAACAGATTATAAGAATGGGGGAACTCCCGGTTTACTCGTTGCACTTCGCATGCGAATTCAACTCGATCTTTCGGCACTCTGCGCAGGGAATCGGCTTTGGCTTGAGTGTCTATATGCGCTCCAGGCGGAACGAATCGATCGGGTGCAATTCTTACTCCGTCGGTAACTACGGCATCCATCGATATGAATGACCCATGACCTACGAAGGACACAAATTTGACATGAAACACCATATTTCTATCTTATAGGCGAAATATTTAATAAATTATTAATCTTTATAGTTTATTTTTATTTTATAGAACGTATATCCTGAGACCTATGCTTATAGACCCACATCAGAATATAACGAATAGACAATTTAGGAGGAGAGTCTTTTTTATGCGCAACTGGCGGATAGGTATCGCTGCAAAAATCGGATCAGGATATTTCTTTGTTATCCTATGTTTGACCGTCATGACTTTCCTCGTATTATCGCAGATCTCCAGACTGGAGAATGAAATGTCTTTTGTTACAGGCCACGATATGGAAGTGCATGACCTGACCAACCAGATAACGAAAAGTATGATCGATATGGAAACGGGTCAACGAGGCTACATTATCACCGGTGATGAGAGCTATTTAGCCCCCTACAAAAGCGGTAAAACGGATTGGCAGAACGAATTCGCCAGACTATCCATTCTGGTCTCCGATAATCCGGCCCAGGTCGCGAAATTGAAAGCTATTAAAACGAATATTATTAATTGGATTCAGCACGCAGGGGATTACTCCATCCAACTGAAGACGAATGGCGATGCGAATGGTTTAACCCAGTTCTTCAAAAACGACCCCGGAAAGAAGGATATGGACGGACTCCGTCAGAAGCTGGAGCAGTTTATTACAACGGAAAAAGGCTTAACCCAACAACGCGTCGACAATTTGAATCGCCAAGATAGTACGCTCAAAGTTATCTTAAAATCCCTTCTGGCTGCGGCCATCCTCATATCTTGCATCTTGGCCTTAGCCATATCGGTTGGAATTACGAGAAGCGTGAAAAATGTAACTCGCGCCATTCAAGAGATTGCCACCTCCGGGGGTGATTTGACACGACGAATAGAAGTGAAATCGAACGATGAAATTAAAGATTTGGGCGATGCAACGAATAAGATGCTCACCAATTTGCAGCAAATGATGAATGATATCAAAGAAAGCACGGTCCAGCTCTCGCAAGCGGCAGCCGTATTGAAGCAAAGCGCAGGAGAAAGCAGCCGCGCTACGATTGATATTTCCAACTCAATCCAAAAAGTAGCTGCCGGCAGTCAGAAGCAAGTGTCTCAGACGCAGGAAATCTCGGCTTTCGTGCAAGAGAGCAACGCAGGGCTGGAGCAGGTCACGGGAACAACAACGGAAGTAGCCGAATACGCAAGAAGTGCGAAAGAGCTTGCTTTGACTGGGGAGAGCAAGATCCAGTTCTCCATGAGCAAGGTGCAGTCGATGGCCGGCGCATTCGAATCGATTCAGGATAACGTCGAGAAGCTGGCGCAGCAATCGACGAGTATTCTCTCCATAGTCCGGTATATTTCGGAGATATCCAGCCAAACCAATTTGCTCGCTTTGAATGCCGCAATTGAAGCGGCGCGTGCAGGCGAGCATGGAAGAGGGTTTACCGTCGTTGCAAGCGAAATCCGCAAGCTTGCGGACCAAACGGCCAAATCGACAAAGGACGTCAATGAAGTGCTCGGCACAATGACGGTCAGCATCGGCGGTATCGTTGAATTGGTAAAAGCGAGCACGGAAGGCGTCAATCAAGGCGTCACATCGCTCGCAGAAGCGAAGGACACCTTCCAAACGATCGTGCAGCAAGTCAGCGCCTTAAGCACACAAATAATGGAGGTTGCAGCGGCAGTCAAGGAAATTTCCGCAGGTTCGCAGTCCGTAGGAGATGCCGTACAGGGGATTGCCATAGTGACCGAGGAAACGGCGGCATTAACAGAAGAAGTATCGGCTTTGACGGAAGAACAATCGGCTACTGTGGATGAAATCGCCGAAACGTCATCCAAATTGAATGAAATGTCAGGAAGTTTGGAAGCGTTGGTCGGCAAATTTAAAACTTCATAGGCTGCGATTTCATAAAATTAAGGTTATTTGAAGGGGGCCCGGTGCAGTTCCCTTTATTTTTCGCCGTTTAATAGAAAGACGATCAAGTTCTTTGTCGCATCAATGTTACAACCTGAGCAGTTGATTCATATATGATTACCTTCCTTCTCTTAAAGGACATAAGTTCAGTTTATACAAAATAAATCTGCCAAGTTACTTCTTGAACAAAAAAAGAGCCAGCACGATACTGGCTCCTCCACTTTAGTTCGCGTTAGTTCAGCATTATCGTCTTCAGCATCAAGTAGATAACCCATGAATTGAACTTCCCGTTCAATTCAGTTCTAGTCGTAAAAAACCTTAAGGGCATGAGGGCAATCAAGATAAACCAAACAAGTTTATGGTGTTACAGTTACTCTAATCTCTTCTAATTCTAATTTAGGCACCGATTTTAATTGAACTTCATCAAGATGTTCAAGATAATACTCAGAATCACCAAAGGAACCTTCTCCTAAAAACGTCTTTGCATTTTTCTCATACCCCTCATCCTCCACCAATTCCCCATCTGGATCATTAGCAAGGAACGTAAGAATTGCGCCGTTCGGAAGCATCTCCCTTTTTATCCATGGACCATTCAGGAGTTTTTCTTCGCTGAAAAAATCAACATAAATTCGACTAAAATAGTTGCACCAAAAGATTCCTGGTAATCTCGTTTCAATATTGCCTGGTACAAATTGGCGTTTCTGTACTTCCTCGATGGAAATATAACCGTATAACCCATCAAACTCTTGCTGAATTTCAATAAATATTTGCATAAACTTTTTCTGGTTTTTTTTAAATATCTTTGTTGGTACAAATACCGTTAACCAGTTTGGTCTGATAAATCTTTCTCCTTTGTTCCATCCCATAATGAAAGAATATGAGGGATTCTTTTTTTTCCCCATCATACTTCCTATTATTCTTCCATTACCTGTCTCAGTTTTCAGCCACATATCAATAGCTCGTTCTCTTGTAAAGTTCTCTTTTAGGGGTTCATACAATCCTATTTTATCTGGTAAAAGCCCTTCACTCTCAAGTAAATTGAAAAAGAAATTTGCACTTTCTTTCTTTCCAATAAAGGCATTAAAATCGAAGGAAATAACAATTGTAGACATAAAAACTCCTTTCATTTCTAGTTAAATGGTAAAAAGAAACCTTGAAAGGTACTTAACCAATCAAGGTTTAACACTTATTATCCAACTGAATAAGAAACATAAATCCAGCGCTCTCGATAATTTCTCGCACACTTTCCAGAAAGGCTTTACAGCTTTGAGGATAGTTTTCCTTAAAGTGAATCACTATTTCAAATTTTCGGCCCACCGAATCTTCATACGCGGTATATATTTCTCCACTTTCAATAAAGCGTAGATATGTGTTCAGCTTTTCTTGGAGCATATGTAAATGAAGCTCCTCCTCAATCCAATCATGGCTATCAAATATAGCTAATGTGACGCAGTCCTTTTCATTACTTATACCAATCGCATCAATTTGATTGCTTTCTTTTAATGCCATATCAATTCCTCCCAAACGTGTACTTTCTAATTTGAAATTGGCTCAGAGGTATTTGATAACCATTTTTGTAAGGCGGTTTACCCCTATCCTTCCTTACTATATTCATTTTCTAGGATAGAATATTGATAAGAATCGTTCCATTTCCCTTTATGGAACATATGTCCCCGGATATGTCCTTCGTATATCATGCCTACTTTTTTCATCACACTGGCGGATCCGATGTTATCCGGGCGACAAGTCGCATAAATTCGGTGAAGACCCAGTTCACGAAAACCAAATTCAATCAAGGCGCCAGCTGCTTCAGTAGCGAAACCATTTCCCCAGAAAAGGTGATTGAAGCAATATCCTATTTCTCCTTGGAATTGGCCGCACAAATGAATTCCACAGCCGCCGATCAACCTGTTGCTCGCTTTAATGACTACAGCAAATTCAAAACCTTGACGGGGTACTTCTTTTTGCATTTCAATTACCCTGTTAATGAAGCTTTGTGTATCCTCTATTGAGTTTGGTCCCCAAATCATATGCTCTACTACTAACGGATTTGATGCATAGACATGTACATCTTCCAAATCTTCGGTCTTAAAATCTCTTATAATTAACCGGTTAGTTTCAAGAATCATTATAATGGCTCCTATCAAATGAATTGAATATATTTCCTACTTAAATATTAATTCTAACGTCTGACTCTGCATAGTGCCAATTACCTGATTTCTCCCAAACTGAGCTTATGAGCGGATAATTATAGTAAAATAGTTTATGTAGGTAGATTCAGAGACGAAAGGAAGATTTAGTTTTGAACAAGGACTCGGCAAGCAGTGTTCGTCGCCCCAGAGCCAGACGTATGAGGGGAAACAAAACCGACTCTAAAATCTTTCTGGCAACCGTAGCCTTTCTTCTTATTATTTGCGGAATAATGTACAGTATTTATGCAACGAAATCCGGTTCTGAAGAGAAGAAGGCACTAGCCAAGCCTGCATCAAGCAATACTACAGCTGAAAACGCTCATTCTACAAATGATGCATCGGCCGGCACTGAGCAAAGCGGCAGCGCGGATACTTCCCAGGCTGACCCTTCACCGGGCGAGCTCCCAACCAAGTCTGCGGTTCCGGAGGCTTCATCCGAGGCAACCAAAGGGGAGGCTGTTCACTCGGAAGGCACAGGAGCATCCGTACCGAAGGATAGTAATGGAGGCCAAGCCCTAACGGTATCAGGTGAAGCGGCGAAACTCCCAACTACTTACGTGGTTCAAAAAGGGGATACATTATCCACGATATCGATGAAATTCTACCATTCCAAGCAGTACGTTTCCCTGTTAGCGGCGAAAAATAATATTGTGTTTATTAATGATATGAATGTAGGGGATACCATCAAGATTCCGGCGCTGCCTTCGGACGGCGGAGCAACAATCAAGAATGAGCAGAATAACCTTGACTATAGTAAGGTAACGCTGCCGGCAACTTATTTGGTCCGTTCCGGCGATACCTTATATCAAATTTCAATGCTATTCTACCGTTCAAAGGATTATGTGAATCTAATTGCGGAGCAGAACAAATTAGACAAAACCAAAGATTTGAAAGCCGGAAGCTCATTAGTCATTCCGGCAATTCCCAATCAGGCTGGTGTCAAAAACAGTAAAAGCGATACCGAAATAGAACATATCGTTCAACGAGGGGAGACGCTTTCAAGCATTTCCAGAAAATACTTTAATTCAAGCAATTACGCCAAGACCATTGCGAAATACAACCATTTGGCGGATGGCGATGATGTTAAGATCGGCTCTGTGTTGAAAATCCCATCTATTCCAGCGCCTTGAAACGGGTTAACCTCATGTAAAATGGAAGCGCCGTGCAGGTTTCTGCCGGCGCTTTTTTGCGCTGTGACAAATAAAATAAGCATCATTAGGCTCGATCCTAAGGTCTTCAATTACTTTCCGATAAGTGATTCTCTATTTAACACTACCATCGATTTTTCAAGTATAGTCTTATCACGTAATATCATAAATTTAGTTGAATAATCATCGCAATTTAGTATCGAGTAATTCATCACTTCTAATGCTTTGTCTAATGTCATCCATTTTACCACCATACCAAGTTCCAATTCACTTTCACTAAGCATTGTGTTGCTGGAACTATCGTGTGCTTGCGCTATAAAGCAGTAGGAAAATTGCAAAAAATTATTTCTTTTCTTATGCTCCTCGATGTATCCCAATTCGTGAATAATTTCAGCGCTATAACCTGTTTCTTCTTTAACTTCACGCAAAAAAGCATCTTTAATATTTTCGCCCTCATTTATCCCCCCGCCAGGCAACTTGTAAAGGTTAGTTTTTGACATATACATCATGGCCGTATTCAACATGTCATCAAGCAATACGCCCCTAGAACCATAACGCGATATAAGATCCAATAGCTCAGGGGTACCACCTGCGATATCACTGTCTGTTATTCTTCTGATCAATTGCATAAGATCACTCTGCCTTTGAGAAGAAACAGTTTCCTCGCCATCGTCCGCTGTCTCCAATTTATTTTTTGGTTTATAATATGTGTCAAATAAGTAGGGTAGGTGACATGTTTGAGCAGAATACTAATAATGGGTGGGTCAACGTTTGTGAGCCGTTCTTTAGCTGAGCATTTTATATATAAGGGTTTTGAAGTGGATATTCTCACAAGAGGATTAGGAAAAATACCATACTATGGATTTAGAGACCATTTGGTATGTGATAGGCAATCCCGGATTGAACTTCAAAAGACCCTGGACGGAAAGCAATATGAGTATATTTTCGATATTTCCGCCTATACCAAGGATGACGTATCCGCGCTTTTATCAAGTATAAATACCACCTCTCTTAAAAAATATATATTCTGCTCGACTGCAGCGGTTTATAAGCCCGACGACAGCCCGAGATCCGAGAATGATGAACGGGGAGCAAATCCACATTGGGGCAAATATGGATTTGATAAAAAAGAAGCCGAAGATTATCTGTTTCACGAATATCTTCATAAAGACTTCCCAGTGATAATCTTCAGGCCCGCTTATATTTATGGTGAGAATAACAACTTGTATCGCGAAAGTTATTTCTTTGACCGGCTCAAAGAGAACAAAGTTATTCCGATACCCTATGGTAATGATACTCGGGTTCAATTTATACATATTGTTGACCTATGCAACGTGTTCGAATCTGCCATGACTACCGACGCAGTTGGAAAAGCATATAACGTCTCTCACCCAGAGCTAATATCCTGGGAAAATCTGATTGAGTGCTGCAGTAAAGCGGTTGGCGTTGAAGCTGCGATCAAACTGATCGATCATCGAGCAATGGATGTGGAGGCTAGAACATTTTTCCCCTTCCACGATGTTGATGTGAAACTGGATATTGCTAGCTTAATAAGTAGTGGCCTTTATATTCCTTCCATTCGTTTAAGCGATGGAATACAGAGGACTTACAATTGGTATTTAAACCATTCCCCTCGCCTGACTGATGGCGGGATGAATAGAGTTGATGAAGTGTAATTCCAAATAGATGTACAAATAGTTGTTTTCGCGGGCATCGATGATTTCTATATACGGCGCTTCATAGCTCATCCTAACTGTTCCCATTGCCCTGACTACGCAGCTTGAGCGCATGCAATCCGACGAGCAAGAGCCACACGAGATAGGACAAAATCAGGAATCGTCCGAACAGACCTGCCTGAACGTCAGGGCCAAACTGGGCATCATAGGGTATCTGAAGTATAAATAAGACCATGGTGACCTAAGCAATGCCCGCACTGATGAAAAGACGTCCCCGAATGGGTTTCCAAGCCGCGTTGCGACAAAAGTTAAAGTCGTTTCGTTTCCTCCATTTGCTAGGCACCTCGATACCATTGCGCCTGTGCCCGGAACATGGCAGCGTATGCGCCGTCTGCGGCCAGTAACATCTCATGCGAGCCTTCTTCGACGATCTCTCCATTCTTGAGCACGACGATACGATTCGCGAAGCGTGCCCAGCCGAGCCGGTGCGAGACGAACAGCACAGTCTTTCCTTTTGCCATTTCTCGAAACGAATGATACAGCTCGGTCTCATGCTGCGGGTCGAGGGCGGCGGTCGGTTCGTCAAGCACGAGCAGTTGCGTATCACGCAAGGCTGCCCTTGCGATGGCCAGCCGCTGCCATTGCCCACCGCTCAGTTCACGGCCGCCGGCTGAAAGCAGGCCAATTTTGGCATCAAGTCCGCCAGTTAATCCTTCCAGATATGCTGTCCCGCTCGCCTTCATTGCGCCGTGTATCGCTGCGTCATTACGGATATGATCCGGTAACCCGAAGCCGACATTATCGCGCAAGGTTGTTTCATACCGGACGAAATCCTGGAATACAGCGGAAATGGAACGGCGAAGCAAGACTGGATTAAGTTGCTTGTAATCGGCGCCGTCCCATGTAATCCTGCCGGCAGTGGGGCAGTACAAGCCGAGGAGTAACCGTACCAGGGTAGACTTCCCTGCTCCGTTCTCGCCGACCAGCGCAACCGTCTCGCCGGGGTTCAGCGTAAGACAAATATTACTCAAAGCCGGTTTTACTGCGTTGGCATACCGGTAGTTGACGTTGTCGAATATGATCTGGCCGTTCTCTTTCGGAGCTTGATTAGCCCTTAGAATCAATTCTTTGTCCGTTTGATCGACGGTCGAGATCGATTCAGCCTTCAATGACTCCTGATTCTCATTCAAAAACTCGGCCAAATCATAAACTTTGGTGCTCTGGATGTATATTTTACTGGTAGGGTGCGCCATCCTTCCGGAAATGCTGTATGCTTGCCGCATTGCCAGAAAGACAATGATAAATGTCCCTGCCGTAAATTCACCCGATTTCATCTGCAGCACCATCCATGCGACCGCTCCAATTAATCCTATGATCTGCACTGACGATACGAATATTCCGCGTTTAATTTCTCTTCTTCGCGCGTCCATGCGCAGTGCGAGCGAGTCACGCATGATGCCGCTCCATTTACCGATCAGATAGTCCAGAGAACCAAAGATTCTCATTTCTTTCACAGTCTCCGGTTTTGTCAGGGCTTCTCGTAAATAGTCGGACTGTCGACCCGATTGAGTTAAATCACGGTTCAGCCGGCGTACGACAATATCCGATTCCAACCGGACGGCGAACGATAAGGAGAATACAACCATCAGCAAAGCTCCGATAATTGGATGAGCTAACCACGCCACAATAAAAAGTCCGATAAACTCGAACAACAAACGGAGTAAGGCGATCACATTGTGCAGCACGCCGAACAAATCCGTACCCGCGACACCCTTTGCCCTTTGCAGCCGGTCATAGTATTCCGCTTGTTCCATCCGTTCCAGCGGTACACTAACCGCCTTTTGATGAACTTCTGACTGAATTTGCATAGTTGCCCGATCCCGAAATCTGGCATCGACGACGTTATGCAAGGCGGAAAGTGCTGCACGGAGCAAGGATATGCCGGTAATTACTGCAAGAGGTGACCAAGCAAGCAGCAGCAGCTCCGCCCATTCTCGTCCCGCTCTCCCCCCCATGAACAAATCGACGAGTGCTCGCTGAGCCGAGAACACCGGTACGATAAGTACCCCGAGCAATAAAGGAATGCCCAGCCATACCGGTAACAGGACGGGCATGCTGCGCCAAATCCGGTAAGCTAGGAGAAAGATGCTGCCCCTAACCGCTGAACGGGAATTGTTGTCCATTCGCTCCCACCCTCCTCAGATATACCACGATGCCTGTAGGTTGAACATGCGGCGGTAAGGGCCGCTTCTCTGTATTAACTCGTCATGCGTCCCTTGCTCCACAAGCTGGCCATCCTTCATGACAAATATTAAATCCGCCAGCTTCGCTGCCCCTAGTCTATGTGTGACTAGAAGCGCTGATCGGCCTTTGGTTACACGCAAGAACAACTCGAATGCTTCCTTCTCTGCTTGAGGATCAAGTGCAGCTGTGGGCTCATCGAATAACACGAAGTCCGCATCCTTAAGTATTGCACGGGCGGTGGCAATCTTCTGCCATTCACCACCGGATGGCTCGACCCCTCCGAATGACACGCCGAGCTGCATATTCAAATCAGAGAATTTGCTTCCTGCGGACCGAAGTGACTTTTGCAAGATTAAATCCTGATCGATTTCTGTCAGCTTGCCAAGCGCCACGTTTTCCCTGAGAGTCAAATACATTCGGGTAAAATCCTGGAGCACTACGGATACATTTCTTAAATCACTCCATATGATTTCCCCTTTATTCGGTGGGTAAAAGCCCAATAACAGTTTGATCAGGGTGGATTTTCCCGAACCGTTTTCACCGACCAAGGCGGCGCGGCATCCTCGGGGAATTGTAAAGCTGATCCCGCTTAACGTGTCTCGATTAGCACCCGGATAGCGGAACCCGAGTTCACGGACTTGCAATTGTAAGCTGTCCGGGGAGTCGTTAGAGATTAAATGATTCGCCGGCTTGAGGTTCACTTCTTCTTCCAGATCCAGATAAGCTCTGAAATCTTCCCACTTCATATATAGTCTCCGCATAGCAACACTTTGTCCGATCAAACCCGGCAGCTGGGATAACAACATTGTCAACGCAATAAACAATAGAGCAAAATCTCCGGCAGTCAGCTTATTCGCGCCAGGCAATACTACAACCAATGCCAAAAGGAGTCCGGCGAGCAGAGCCATCAGCAGCTCGGGTCCAATTTTACGAATTTCCGAAGAACGAACTGCATTCATCGTTTCATTGGATTGCTGCTCTATCAAAAGCGTCCACCTTTCAGTTAATAAACGATCTAGCCCAAACAAGCGGATTTCTTTGGCTCCGTTCCGTTCAGTCATTAGTTCGGCATAATGCTGCAGTAATCTGCGATCGGGGGTCTGTTTTCGCGCCAAATCTTCAAGACTTTCCTCCGTTCTACCGGATACATAAGTTAATAGTAGTGCGGCCGCAACAGCGGCAGCTACCGGAATCCATTGGCCGAATCCGAGCATGACTGTAATCAATACGGCTAACTGCAGTGACATCTGTAAGACTTGAACGCCTGTATTATAAATTTCATAAAGCGAAACCTGCACCGCCCGTTCCCGCAGATCCTTAATATTCGGCGATTCAACGGCCGCTATCGGAAGCAGTGAGGTTTTTTTCATCAGCATCCGCTGTTCCTCTAGGGTTCCAATTTCATTCAATCGCGTCATCGCGAGCGGTATCGGCACTCCCAGAGCAATGTTATTCACAAACATAAGTACTCCTAACCAAGCAGCCACCAGAAGAATAGGCCCCAACGAATCAGGTGCGGTCCATCCTTGAATCCGGTCAATCAAGGTTTTGACCAGCAGAAGTTCAGCCGGCATGATGGGAACTGATACCAGTAGAGCTGCAGCCAAGACTACTACTGGCCGCCGTTCAACTCGATAAAGAATAGATAAGGCATCTCGAAAGCACTTAAAGTAATTACTGATCAACAACACCTTCAACCGACCGACGTATGTAATTCGGTTTCACCACCATTTCTTGTATTTCGAACCGCATGTATAAGATATAGAAATATCCATAAAAAGTATAGACTTATAATAATCCTAATTTCCAGGGATTTCTCACATTGTTGGAAGCGATAATGTTCGATTATACTTTTACAGTTTACTTTATGCTTTTTTTAGATTGTGTTTAGAGTCCATTTAGAGATACCTAATATAATTAAGGAAAACAACGCGGATTTTAAAACCGTGCGAAAAAGGAGTTAAAAAGACGTGGAAAATGTAAAAGGAAAGAGAGTGGAACACGAAATTTCCCCGGTGATGAAGCTGCATGCGAGCTGCGTTGGGAACCCTGACCATGTACCTGGTCGGTGTCCCGGGCTTTCCCAAGGTCCCGATATTGCGATTTTTTGCGGCAAATAATAAACGCATCCCGAGTAATGGCCATGCGTATAAAATAATATAAGGCAACCAGCAGGAAGAGGTGTAGGATGAATTCAATCGGCAAAAACAAAATCCAGACAGCTTACGGGACAATGGAATATGCTAAATCCGGCGAAGGAACCCCCGCTGTCATTCTCATCAACGGCGGAAGCGGCCCCATCGAGGGATGGTTTAAAATTTTTCATGAGATTGCCGAGCAGTCCACGGTTGTGGCCTATAACCGGTTCGGGGTAGGCGGCAGCCAGAAGCCGGCAGTCCCCCAGCATGGTCAAGCCGTCGTTGACTCACTCAGAGAACTGCTTCGGGAAATCGGGGTGAATCCTCCCTATATTCTGGTTGGGCACTCTCTGGGAGGACTATATGCCAATTTGTTCGCCCGGCAGTATTCGGATGAAATAGCTGGCGTCGTACTCCTTGAATCCAGTCATCCGAAGGATCTCACCATCAATGAGACCCAACCCCCTTTCATTCGACGCCTCAATCAACTGCTTGGAATCTTCGATTCCTTCTCGCCGCATCGAAAATGGAATGAGGTTCATTATGTAGAAGAAACAATTAACCAATTAGCGCAATCCGCTCCTTTTCCCGAGGTTCCTCTATTTGTGGTATCCGGGGGTAAAAAACCGCCGATGATGCCGGAAAGCGCCTTTGCAATCCGAAAAGAAAACCAATTGGATTTCGTACGGTTAAATCAACGCGGCACCCACCTCATTGCGGACAGCAGCGGACATTTCCCCCAACTCTCAGAACCGGAAATTGTATTAAGGGCAATACGTGAATGTATACATACAGTCAGAAATATGCAACGTTAGTGGCGAAGCGGGCGGAAACGGTCTGAGGCCATCCCTTAAGCCATTATTATGGCTTTCGGGACAGCCCCTTTTTGCCGCAGATAATTTGATCCTTATCCTTTCACGCCTCCGGCTGTCATGCCTTCGATAAAATATTTCTGAAAGAAAAGGAACACGATCAGAATCGGAATGATGGCCATAACGGCACCTGAAATGAGCATGTCAAAGTTATTGCCGTACGGCGTAAGCAGCGTGGCCAATCCGATTGGGATCGTCAGCTGCTCGGTCGTACGCAGAACGATTAGCGGCCACAGGAAGTTGTTCCAGCAGAATAGTGCCTGCAGGATCGCCATCGAAGAGAACGCCGGTGCCATAAGCGGCATCATGATCCGGAAATAGATTCCGAACTCGGTCGTGCCGTCAACGCGCGCAGCATCCAGAAAATCCCTCGGCAGCCCGCCCGCATACTGCCTGAAGAAGAAGATCGGCAGCGGCGCTGCGACGAACGGCAGGATCACGCCCCACATGGTATTGATCAGCTTCAAATTAATGGATAGCTTGTAGAGGGGGAGCATGATAATTTCGATCGGAACCATCATCGTCACCAGCACGAGCGCAAAGATAAGGTTGCGGAATTTAAAATTATAAACGGCCAATCCATAGCCGACCATGGAAGAAAACAGCATGCAGAGGATGGTAAAAACAGCCGTAATTACCAAGCTGTTCTTATACCAGGTCAAGTACAGCGATTCACCGGAAAACAAATAGACATAGTTTTTGAACGAAAAGATTTCCGGACTCAGCTTGAGGTTGAGCCCGAACCGCATCAGCTCCTGCGCCGGCTTGAAGGAGGCGATCGCGAGTGTGACAAGCGGGAACAACGCGAACGCCGCAAAGACGATAAACAGGAGAAGAAGCAATATGGTATTTAACGACCATTTGGTTTTCTCTGCCGTCTCCATGGGCTACTCCTCCTTCTTGAACATACCGAATAGTTTAAGCTGCAGGATCGTAATGATAAACATAGCGGCAAGCAGCGCGATACCAACGGCCGAGCCTAAGCCCAGATTGTTCTGCTCGAGGCCGTTCCGGTACAGGTAGCCGACGATGGTAAGCCCGATGTCATTCGGTGAGCGGTTGCCGTTCCAGAGCATGAAGCTCTCTGTAAACAT
The DNA here is from genome assembly GCF_019550795.1 of Paenibacillus sp. sptzw28. Classification (NCBI taxonomy): domain Bacteria; kingdom Bacillati; phylum Bacillota; class Bacilli; order Caryophanales; family Paenibacillaceae; genus Paenibacillus; species Paenibacillus sp. sptzw28. Next base: position 1,324,612 of record NZ_CP080545.1, on the reverse strand, counting down.
GGAATATCCGCCGTAAATGCTTATTGTAAACACATAAATCGAGATGGGTTTGAGCAGCGGAACCGTAATCCGGGCAAATTTATCCCACTTGGATGCGCCGTCGATTTCCGCAGACTCATACAATTCTTTCGGGATGTTCTGCAGCCCTGCCAGGAAATACAGCAAATTGATGCCGATCCAGCGCCAGGACGCAAGTATGACAAGCGTAAACATCGCCAGGTGCTCCTTGCCGAGCCAACGCTGCTTCTCGAAGCCGAGTGATGTGATGATCGTGTTCATAAGTGAACCTTCCAGTTCACCGAAGGCAAGCCGGAATATCGTACCTGCCACTACAACGGAAGTGAGCGCCGGAATAAAGAGGGTAGAGCGGAAAAAGTTCCTGGCCACCATCACCTTAGAGTTTAAGAAAACGGCCAGGATCAATGGAATCGGGATGAGGATCATAATGGAATAAAAGGTGTATTTGGTGCTGTTGATAATCGCCTTCAAAAAAGTAGGATTCCAAAGATCCTTGTAATTGGCCAATCCGATATATTTGACCTGTCCCGGCAGTACCGACTGAAAGCTCATATTGATGGCGGATAGTACCGGGTAGGCGAAGAAAACGGCAAAAGATAGCAGGAATGGCAGGACAAAAAGGTAAGGGGTTATCTTCCGGTTATACAGCAGTCCGGCCATTGCCGAAGCTTTCGGTTTCTCGGCGCTTGCTGCCGAAACCTGTGAATGATGTGCCATTACTGGTCCTCCTTTCGAAAGCAAGGTATCACCAGCCTCCAGGTTGGTGATACCTTGAAAGCATCTGTTACTTCAGCTGACCGGCAGCGTCTTGAAGCACTTTAGCAGGGTCTTCCTTATCAAGGAGCGTTCGTACTAGAATCGATGTCTTGAAGGCATCGGAGATCGTCGGTGTTTTCTCGTTGATATTTACACCTTCAATCTCATCTTTTACCTCCGATAGAATATCGAAGATGCCGGGTCCGAAATAATCGGTGAATTTGTTCGGCTCGCTAAGCGCAGGATCCGTCCACACATCGGAACGAAGCGGATCGAAGCCGAGCTGCTTCCAGATTTCAATGTTGCCTTCCTTGCTCAGTTTGCAGAAGGCCAGGAAGGCTTTAGCCAACTCAGCATTTTGCGTCGTCTTCGTTACAGCCGTACCCGTACCGCCCATCCCGGCAGAACGTGGATCGCCGGCTTTCCAGGCAGGCATCGGTTTGATCACCATCTTGCCTTTCAGGTCAGGCATATAATCAGTGAAGCGGCCCATGTACCACATCGGCATCCAGACGGAAGCGGAACCCCCGCTGTTCATTAGACCGTAATATTCCTCCGTATGGTGATTGCCTCCCGGTACCGGGATCGCGATCTTCTGATTAAGCAGATTTTGCTGCCATTTCAGAGGTTCCAGAACGATTGGGCTTGTCAGGTTCAACTGCCCGTCGGCTGTTTGGAAGTCATCATTACCCGGTGCCTGGGATACTTGAGGCCAGAGAGACCACATATCTGCGGTTTCCAGTGTAGTCATCGGGACGCCGGTTTTCGCGAGAACCTGCTTGCCCGCCTCCTCAAAATCCGCCCATGTCCTTATATCGTCCGGGTTGACGCCTGCTTTATCCAGGATCTCCTTGTTGTAGTAGATGACTGCTGCGCCGACGTGGAAATCAATGCCGTAGTAGCTGCCGTCTTTGGCGTAAATATCGAGTCTCGATTTAACCAGATTGGATAACTCCGGTTCAACGATATCGTTCAATGGGAGAAGCTGCGGCTCGCCTTTCAAGAAGTTCGGAAACTTATTGAGCTCGATATCCGCGAGGTCCGGGGCGCCAGTGCCGGATTGAAGCGCGATGAGAAGCTTATTGTGCATATCGTCGTAGGGAAAAGTATTGGCAGCGAGCTGGATTTGCCTGTCCGGATTGGATGAGTTCCAGCGCTTGGCCATTTCTTCGTAGAATTTTTGATGAAGCTCGTTGAAAGTCCACAGCTGAAGCTTGACAGCTTTGCCATTACCCTGGCCCTTCTCGCCCGGCTGCTCAGTCTGATTGCCTGAACATGCCGACAGAAACACCATAAGTACGACCAGAAGAGAAAGTACCGCAAGCAGATGCTTTTTCACTTCGTTTCCCCCTTGTTCCATCAGGTTATATACTTAATCTCTTTCGAGATTGAAGCCGCTGAAGATAGTAAACTTGGTGGTCGGAACCTGTTGTAAGTGTTTAGTTTATATTTATTTAAAATGTTTTATATCATTATCATAATTACCCTTATTTTCTTTGTCAATATTAAATGTATGCGCTTTCTTAATTTATTTTATTTATATTAGTTTAAAATATAAAGAGGCTTTCTCAGCTTGCGGCTGGAAAACCAAGGGTGTCCAATAACGCATAAGCGAAATTTCTTGCCTTGCATTGCACTAATTTCACTTAAAATCTTATATTTTAACCTTTCTCTTCTCAGTACTCACTGTTTATTATATAATAATCTAAAACAATTATTACCAGAGAGGATGCATACCTCATGATTCACATAAAAGAGCTCCGATCGGGATTAAGTATTTTCAAGGCGTTAAGTTCCGAAATCCGGATCGAAATCCTGGAACTGCTGACCGAGTATGACAGCTTGAATCTCAATGAAATTGCTGAGAAGCTCGGTCTGACGAATGGCGCGATCACGATGCATATCAAGAAGCTGGAGGAAAGCGGATTAATTGACATCACAACCGCAGTCGGACGACACGGCATCCAAAAAATATGTTATTTGAATGAAGACATCCTTACCGTGAATCTTCGGAATAAGAACACTGGTCAGTCCAACGTGTATGAGGTCGAGTTAAAGGTCGGCCATTATTGCGATTATCATGCGGAAGCGACCTGCGGGCTGGCAACTAAAGACAGCATTGTGGGCGAGTTCGACAACCCGCGTTATTTCGCCGATCCCGAGCATATTAATGCAGGCATCGTTTGGCTTACCAAAGGCTTTTTGGAATATCGAATCCCGAATTACCTTAAGCCAAACCAGCGGTTCAGCGAGCTGCAGTTCATTATGGAGCTCAGTTCCGAAGCGCCGGGGTACAATGACGACTTTCCGTCAGACATCGTATTCAGTGTGAACGGCATCGATCTCGGCGTATGGACGTCCCCCGGCGATTTTGGAACGGAACGCGGCACTTATAACCCGGATTGGTGGCCGCCCCACTTGAACCAATACGGACTCATCAAGCTGCTTCGAATTAACGAAAACGGCTCGTTCATTGACGGCTGCCTGATTTCGCATGTTACGATTGCCGACATTAATCTGAAGGAGAATGCGGATATCAAATTCAAGATCGGGGTGGCGGAATCCAGAGCAGGCGGACTAACCATTTACGGACAGAGCTTCGGAAACTACCAGCAGGACCTGATCGCCAGGGTTATCTATGATATAGTCGCAGAAACGCCCCTTAATCGGATAAGCAGGAACTTTTAGATGCGTAAATGAAGGCTGACGAGCGTGACGAGCGCCCTGCGCACCGCGGTGAGCGTCGACCGAGCCACCACTTGATGTCGGTCGCGGTTACGGGTCCGAAGGCCCGCAACCACAGTTCGACTAGCCGTGCTTCACCCTCGGCTTCAGTGGAGGGTTCTATGTTTTCACCGTACTTATCGAACAGTCAAAATGAATGGCAATTATTCGTCAGTGGTGCTAACGATTATTTTTATTCAGATTATTCAGATACAAATACAATGTTGTTGGCGCAAAGATGACAATCAACAGCAGGCAAACGCCAAGCCCTGCTGCACTGTCCGTTGTGCTTGCTGTGCCATTCATGAATCCTCGTACTGTAGTAACCGCAATGCTGATTGGATTGATATCCACGATGACCCCAATCCATTTTGGCATTGTTGATGAGTCTACCAAAATATTGCTCGCAAACAAGAGAGGATACACCACCATCATGCTTGATCCCGATACCGTCTCAGGTCGTTTGGCTATAACACCAATCATGGAAAAAATCCAGCTCACACTAAAGGCGAAAAAAATGATAAACAAGATGGCTATTATCGTGCCCTTAACCCCATCCTCCGGGCGGAAGCCAAGTAACAACCCCGTTCCACAAGCTACAAGCAAGGCTATTGAATATCTTAGTCCATCTGTCATTAATGGCCCGAGCACGGGGGCCGACTGCCAAAATGGCATTGTTCGGAAACGGTTGTACACCCCTTTCGAGATGTCCTGGCACAGGGTTGTCCCGCTGTAGACGGTCATAGGAACAACCGTCAGAACGAGGATGCCCGGCAGCAGAAATTGAATGTATGCCTCGGTAGAACCCGCAATGGCGCCGCCGAACAAAAAATTAAAAATGAGCAGCATCATGACGGGAGTCAGGATGGCATCCATTGCAAAGCCAAACCCATTGTTTTTCGTATTTTGCCATGTTCTCCACATGAAGATTGATGTCGATGTTAAGGAATTTGGACTGCGTGGCCCGGACTTTCGTAACAACAACGATTCATTTATGTTAGGGCTGCTGTTCATTGAACGATCTCCTTCTTCTGTTTAGAAGCAGTTAAGGCCAAGAATACCTCGTCCAAGCTTGGCTCACTTAGCGAAAAGTAATCAACGGGGACTCTATTGCTGATGAGCGTATGAATGGCTTGGCTCGCGAGATTTGCTTCCTGCACAGGTATGTTATAAACGAGTGGATCAGCACCTTGAAATCCTGTCAAATGATGATCAGCTAACAGGCGGTTGAGGGTTGCTTCATCTGTCTGTTCTGCCAACCGGATCGCTAACGTTTTACGCCAATGGATGCCTTCAATTGATTGGGTGTCCCTTCGGCAACAATATTCCCTTTATCGATTACAGCGATTCTGTCAGCCAGCTGATCGGCTTCCTCCAGGTATTGGGTCGTCAACAACACCGTCGTTCCATGCTTCAATAACGTGCGAACCACTTCCCACACCCCCATTCGACTTTGAGGGTCTAATCCGGTTGTCGGTTCATCTAAAAAGATAATTTCCGGCTGAGTGACAATGCTAGCGGCAATATCCAAGCGTCTGAGCATACCTCCGGAATAGCTCCGAACCATACGATCCTTAGCATCCGAGAGCCCGAACGATAGAATCAGTTGTTCTGCTATGGAACGTGCTTCTTTCGGAGGAAAGCCATAAAGCCTGGCAATTAGAATTACATTTTGAAGCCCTGACAACCCTTCATCTAGGGCAGCGAACTGCCCGGTAAGGCTTATTTTCTTTCTCACTTCTTTGGCGTGCTTCACCACATCATAACCAGATACAAGCGCAGTTCCTCCATCTGGCTTAAGAAGCGTGGATAACATATTTATAGTTGTTGTTTTCCCGGCGCCGTTAGGGCCAAGCAGGGCAAACAGTTCTCCTTTTTTGACGCTTAGATGAATGCCTTTAACCACCTCTTGATCGTTAAATGATTTTCGGAGGCCAATGATTTCAATAGCATAAGACATATATGACATCCCCTTATCCTCTTGATCAAAGAATGCCCTGGTTGAAACCAAGGCACCCCTATTTAACATTGAATGTTACAAAAAGTCGTGTTTATGTTCAGCCATCCACTCGGCAAGTGTTCTGGCAGGACGTCCAGTCACTTGCTCGACAGTGGAGACGACCGTATGTCCGATTTCGGGTGGATTTTTGCCCATGAGGACAAAAAATTCGATATCCCCCTCTTCATAGCCTTGATCTCTCCAGTTTTGTCTCGCTTGCTCCTCCGACAGTTCTTCAAATTGAATTTCCTTGCCGATCCCTTCGCTAATCGTCCGTACAGCTTCTCTACGCGAAAGAGTCTCCGGGCCAGTGAGAATATAGCTTTGTCCGTGATGACCACCCTCCGTGAGAGCAGTAACGGCAACGGCGGCAACATCCGCTTCATGGACTCTGGCACTCGGCGCGTCCCCGAAAGCCTCCCGGACAACTCCCTCCGAACGAATCGATTCCCGCCAGTCCATAAGTATATTGGCCATAAATTCTCCCGGCTTTACGAGTGTCCATTCCATCCCGCTATTCTTGAGCGCTTCCTCAACAGGCCCCTCTTCGTAACCGACCAATACGACGACCCGTTTCACACCGGCATGCTCCGCCAGCTCAATCACTTTGGGCTGAGTTTCCAACGTCGCATTAGCCTCATCGCTGGAGATGATTAAGAATAACCCTTTAACGCCTACCAATGCGGCCTGCAGCGTATCTGGTTCATTAAGATCTCCTGCCACAACCTCAACACCCTCCGGTAAATTCGCTTTTGCCGGATTGCGTGAAACCGCTCTCACCTGTTCCCCTATTTGCATGAGTTGATTGACAACATGTCTTCCTACCGTTCCTGTAGCACCTGTTACTAATATTGTCATTTGATAATCCCTCCAAAAAGTTTTGTTTAGCTGCGCTCCCTGACATTCATCGCAGCAAATCTAGCTTCGTAAGCATACTTAAATTTGCGTATAAAGCCTTTGTATTTCATTGATTTTTTCTATTAAATTTTGCTTCAACTCGTCTGGTGAAATGATAGTCACCTTTGAACTGTAGCTAAGAATAATGGAAATCGCGTATTCTTGTGAGTAGAAAACTGTGTGTACGTCAATATAATCCCCATGATGCGTACACTCTCCCTGAAACTGCTCGAACACTCGAGGCTGAGCTGTTAAATCAAAACGAAGATGGGTTTGTACGCCTCGGGCCTCTTCCTCAGCTTGAAGGGAGCATATGTCTCTAGGTTGAAATTGGTCGTCTAACACTTCCAGCTCGGTGATCCTAGAAACTCGGAAAAAGCGTTTCGCTTGATGCGATAAGCAATATCCCTCCACATACCATGCCCCGCGCTCCCAATACAGCTTGATTGGCTCCACCTTTTTTTGAGATAAGGTGCCTGTTGCACTTGTGTAAAAAAATACAATGACCCGGGTCCGATTGATCGCATGAAGGAGTGGATGAACAATCTCCTTCTCGCTTTCTGATGTACTCATATCAAATATGATCTTATCGTGGTACCCCCCATTCAACAGAGCAGGCTGCAGACTGGAAAGCTTTTGCATTAACGAGACGGACTGGCCCCCCATAGCTCCTTCCATGCCCTTAAGAAGATTATAGATGACCGAAAAATCATCAACAGAGAAGTGCTGTTTTGTTAAGAAGAAACCGTTCATTAGCTCAAAACCGCCGTCAGTACCCGTAAACGAAGCAACGGGTATGCCCGCTTGATTGATTAGATCTACATCACGATAAATCGTACGAATGGAAACCTCGAATCTAGCTGCCAATTCTGTTGCCGTCACTCTTCTTCTTGTTAATAGCTCCATCGTAATCCCGAGCATGCGATCCAGTTTCATCTTTTCACTCCTCTCCTTCCAAGATTTATCGACCCATCTGTTTGAAAGCATAACGCATGAATTCTGACATCATGTATGTCAGGATTAAAAATAAAATGGATATTACATCCCATCCCATCTATGATTCCGAAATATATATTCGCTTTGCATCTAATTCTGACACACATGTTGTCAGTAAAGATATCTTACTTGAATTCCGTTACATCGATGAGCGATTTTATTTCTTCGCTGCGGCCAGGAAAACAATTTCTTCACTTGATACTTCTTCGATAATAGCGAGTTTCTCTAAAGCGTTATATTTTCCTATAGACATGAAAAAAGCTCCCCTCACAGCAGCAGGTTTTATTATTTCGCCTGTCTACCGTAAGGGGAGCATATCAGAAAGTCCTTGACTGCCGCTGTTTTATAACCGTTCTATTATTCCGTCGTTTCTGTTGCCGATACCTTGGAATTAGCCAGATCCTTCACGGTTCTCCAATCCGCAAGATGCTTCTCCAAGCTTTCAATGAGCATATCCAGACCCCTCAGAAAATTGTCTTTATCGCTTGCCTGGATTCCTTCAAACGAACTGATCATTTCCGCCGAGAGAGGACTGTGGGCCGGAAGCGCAGCAAGCAGCCGCTGCAGCTTGCCCTCAATAAGCGCGGCTTTAACCCGCTCCGGTTCTTCTTTCTCCGGATTGACGTTTTTAACCGCCGCCTTCGGCTCGGCCGCCTTTGCTCTTTCCGCTTTATTTTGCTCGAATACGAACCATGTTTCCAGCAGCTCACGCCCGGATTTGTACAGCAGCTTGTCTTTGGTGCCGGATGAGAGATCCTTATCCTTGAATAAACGGGCAATCCTTTTGACATCGCTGACGGGCAGCTCATCCCTGGCAATAATCAAGGCCAGCGGGTCGCGGTGCTCGATTGGCAAATCCTTGATGGGCATCAGCTGATCCTCGGTTAGTTTATCTTTCTTTATCTCCGTGCCGCTAACGACCAGCTTTTTTACCGCATTGCCGAATTTCAGAAGCTCGCATTTGTTTTTGATATAGGCTTCCGGCTTCCCAAGCTTGCTCGAGAGGTACTTGGTCGAACTGCTGAACTTGGGATCATTAAGCAGCTTGTTGAAGGCTTCTCCCTCTTCAATCGGCGAGAACCCTTCCCGTGTCAGATTCTCCGCTATCTGCTCCAGATAGATTTCGAGCTCATCCGTTACGGTGGATACGATACAAGGAATGACCGGACGGCCCAGCATTTTGCTGGCTTTGTACCGCCTGTTCCCATAAATGATTTTATACCGGCCGCCGCTTGTCGTTCTCACTTTGATCGGAGAAAGCAGGCCCAGCTCCTCAATGCTTTTCATTAATTCCTGCAATGACTCTTCATCAAATTGATATCTGGGTTGGTCGGTATCTTCTTCGATCAAACTTATTGGAATATCGATAATGTCCATGCTATTTCTCCTATCATTTTCATTAGCAGACAGATCATGCCGCCCTATGAGAGACATACGTATTATATAACACTGTCCGCCCTTATGAAAATGTTTGCGCTGTTTCTATTGATTCTAACGCAGCGTTATCCCTTATCATGTATTTATCAAAAATATATAATGTAATACTTAGGAGCGTGAGACGGAACATGCGAAATGTCATTCATAATACATTGCCTGTACTATACCGGTATTTTGCGGAAAAGGCTAAGCCAAACGAGCACCTGCCCCGTTATTTGGAATGGGCGGAAAGCCAAACAGGTATTTTAACGATTATCCGGGAAGCTGGAGGACGACATGGAATGCAGGATTACGACATTCTGTCCGCAGTAAGAAGCGATGGTATCGACATTTTGGAAGGACAGCAGCAATACGGCTTGTTTAATCCGTCAAGGAATATTGAGGCGACAAAATGGTGTTTCGACGAATCCGAAAGACTGCAGCTGGACAAACGAATCGAGAAATGGTTGGGTGTAATTGTGAATGCGCTGCCGTCATCTCTTTTGCCCGATCGGCTCAATGTTGTCATCTTACCGGCAGACTGCGGCAATGGAGATTTGATGCTGAACGGTTCGGGTCTAAGCTGTTACGGCCGAACGCCGGGTTATTTGTTCCTGCGAGTGTGGCCTGCTGCAGGCAATATGAATCGTCTCGGCCACGTCCTTGCGAGAAGCCTCATCCATGGAATCCGGAGAAAGTTACACTATACGGAATCCCTATCGCTTGGTGAAGCACTTGTCATGGAAGGCTTGGCAGCATCCTTTATACAAGGTTTGTTTCCTAATGTGATACAACCTTGGTTAGTCGGCTTCGTGCCGCCGAATGACTGGGAAGAGGCACTGTCTCACGTAGCCGGGTATTACGGCAAGCCCGACTATAACGATGTATCGGTCAACATTTACGGAATGCAAATCCAGGCTGGCAGCATGCGGCCGCCGGAGCCTGTTCCTCTGACGAATGAAGAACTTGAATATGCTTGTGAATTAATGATTGCTCAAGCTGACCGTTCAGAAGCGAACGTTGTAGCTGCCTATCTTTATGGTGATCCATCAATCTCCGCGCAGGGGCATCCATCATTTGGGATCCCTCATCTGGCAGGCTTCGAAGTGGGATATCGGTTGGTCAGTCGGTATTTGAAATCGACAGGCATTGAGATTGAGTCGGCGCTGTCTTCCCCCTGGCAGGACATTATTCTATCTGAAGGGTTGTAGAATCTAATGGAAATGAACCAGAATAAACCGATAATGCGAACGCACCTCTATACTGAACCGTGTGTGGGATGCGGGTCCCATTTCCCCCCGTCCGACGGTCCGATTCATCGTTATATGACGTCATCTGCCGGCTGCTGGGCAGCATTCGGAGAAATTCTGCAGCGATTCTACGGGGACGGCGCGGCAGCCGATGTCCATCGCATCAGTGTCGACGCCTACGCCGTGCAGCATCCCGGTACACCATCTCCCCAAGCGATCCAGTCTGTCACCGGCCATCTTGTCAACTTGTGTCTCATGTTCGAATACAAGGTTAGCGACCCGGGATGGAGACGAGGGATGATCAAAGAGGTGACCCGTTATTCGGACCAGTTCGTTTGGCTCGAGCCTCCTAAGCAGAATGGTACGATTACGGTAGCTGACCTGCTGCCGCTCACCGATATCCTTGCACTGCAGAAGCAATCGGTTAAGTGGGCCATCTCGATTTGGGATTCTTGGCATTTGCACCATCCCGAGATCCGAAGGTGGGCAGCTAAGATCATGGAACGATAACGCCGCCTGTTATTTGATTCGAGTTTATTTTCGCGTTATTGTCATATTCGAACCATTTGCGGTTAGGCCGACCCTCTTGCTGGTCAGTGTAGTACGGAGAACCGCAGCAGCCGCACCCATTCCGATCAGGAAACAGAAGGCGGCCATCAGTGGAAACGTTGACCACTCCATAACAGTCCGGCCTATCATCGTCTGCCAGCCCACTGCAAGTAACCCGAGCAGAAAGGTAATGCCGGCCAGATGCACATAACAGCGGCGCACAGCGGGCGGCAGCTGTGCCCGTTCGGTTAGCCAGGCGACGAAAGGCACCGCCTGCAGCGCATGGAATCCGAGTCCATGCACAATGATGATGTTGCCGCCCATACCTGTATAACGGCCCTCATTGATTGAAATCCAAATGCCCGCCGCAAAAGATAAGACTGTGGCTATCATGGCGTAGCGGATGCCGAGTACAAGCTCCGGCCGGCCCTTATAGGCTTTCCGGCGGAAATAGTATGCGGCCAAGAAAAGATAGTAAAGGATAAGGAGCAGCGCTACAAAGGCAAAGATTGAACCGAGCAGAACATCAATGGGAGCGCCGTCCTCCACAAACCTCGGATTGACACCCCGGAAGTGTTGCACGGTTTCTACCCCATACGAGTACAGCGCCAGTATAATGTATGACCATCTGAAGAAGCTTCTGCTCTTCCTGCCCATTGCAGTAAGTGGAACGATGGCGGCCGTCGACAGCATAAAGGCACCCAAAGCGGCGTTGAACGATAAAGCTTTCGCGACATCCCCATTCGGAGAAACAGGTCCCCCATTGAATAGCACCCATACCGCGCAAAAGCCGGCAAGCAGAAAGCCGAGCAGCCCTGTAAATACGAGCCACATTTCTCCTTCGAAAAGCTTTGGCGAACGTTCCGCTCGCTGCACGAATTGTAAATTCATAAATATTTTCCCTCCACTCACTTCATTAGTTCCAGTCTAAAGGAAATAGATGGAAGTAACGACGAGCGTGAGAAGGAAACAGCTTCAGCCTTCGGCCTGATTTTCGAATCAGGCTTAAGACGTATCCAAAACAGTTGGAAACCTTTGGATATTGATTTATACTCGTAGTATTACATTTCAATGGGAAGCAGGGTGATTATTTTGCAAGAACAGAATTTCAGCACTCACCGAAGATTTCATCCCCCTTATCATTTCGTATTGGTGCCGCTGAGCTTTATTGTTTTAGTTGGAACCGTAATATTGCTTATCAACTCATTTAATTCAGGGGAAATGCTCTGGTTGTCCGTGTTAAGCTTCCTGATGAGTATTATTCTTGTATTAATCGTATTCATACTTCGGATATACCCTTTAAAGGTGCAGGACCGGGTTATTCGATCCGAACAGCAGCTTAGACATTTCGTCTTAACCGGGCAGCTTCTTGATCCGTCCTTAACCTTGAAGCAAATCACGGGACTGCGTTTTGCAGGTGACCGGGAGTTCCCCGAATTGTGCAGGAAAGCTGTGAAGGAGCGGCTGACCGGCGAGCAAATTAAAAAACTGATTAAAGAGTGGAACGGGGATACAAACCGAATTTAGCAGACTGAATGGCTTAAATCGTACATAACGATTCTCAGGAAGGAGGTGTGACGCTTGCGCGAACCTAAACCATTTTGGAGTGATGTGCCGGCCCCGGTGCGTAGGGAGATCGAAGCCTTAGTGGGTTCCCCGATCCGCAAAGGTACTCGAGTGTTTGGGGGATACGGGCCCAGTGCAACGTTCCGCATCTTTCTGGAAGACGGCCGAACCGTGTTTGCGAAGGGTGCCGGGAAAGGCTCGAACGAAGTGAACTGGAGGGTTGTCCCGGTCGAAGAGTCGGCATACCGAAATATCGATGCAATCCGTCCCTTTTCCCCATCATATCTCGGCTCTGTCATGGCTGACGGTTGGCACCTCCTATTGCTTGAAGACTTGAAGGATGCCGCTGCAGTACCTCCCTGGACAGATAAGCTGGCGGTTCAAGCCGTTCATGATATTGCACAATTTCATCTGCGGGGTATGCCCGAATCGGGAAAGGTCGACGAAATCAATGTGAAAGGCTTCACCGACAATTGGCGGACAATTCGATATAACCGAGAAGAATCGGACTGCTTCCTCGGATTGTTTGGGGAGGATAGAACTGAAGCCGAGGCTTGGCTTAACGATTCGTTTGATATTCTGATTGCGGCCGAGTCTGAATTGATGCGAATGGACCAGCCCTGGGGGCTCATTCACAGCGATATACGTTCGGACAATCTTCGGTTCAGGGACGATAAGCTCGTTCTATTCGACTGGGCACTGGCGTGCAGAGGTCCGTTAATACTTGATGTCATATTCTTCTTTCCAAGTGTTCAAGGAGAAGGCGGCCCGACTGCCGAACGTCTGCTGCCTGTCTATAAACAGGCAATGTCGGACCAGGGAGTGAGCTTCCCCTCTTACGCCGAGCGGGCGGCAGCGGCGGCCACAGCCGGATTCTTCGCTAGCCGGACGGGAAAGCCGCCTATACCTGCTCTCCCGAGACTCAGGGACATTCAACGGCTGCAGCTCGGACCCGCTCTTGAGTGGGCTGCGAAGGTTCTGAGCCTGCCCAAGCCTCCTCCTTTGGTTTAAAATCCGCACGTGGACAAAGTTCAAAGGCTGCCGTTCACGGCAGCCTTCTCTCCTCTTATTATGGATTATTCCGTGTTTCTACCGCTTCAGAATACGTACGCCGCTCACCGGGAGCGAAAGTACCGTCTCCAAGGTTTGTCCCGACTCCATATCCGTATAATCGCGGCCATCAAGCGTAATCGACTGCTCTTTGCCGCTGAAATTCATCACGAATACATAATCGTTCTCACCGTCTGTACGAACCTGGGCGGTTACTCCCGGCGGAAGCATGGTCTCAACCGCTTTGCGAATGCCTGCTTCCTTGACAATACCCGCATAGAACGCGTCGTAGAAGCTGTCTTCCATTACCCGGCCGGCAAGATGGTACGCATTGCCCCTGCCCAGTCTGTTCATCGTCAATGCAGGCCGCCCCGCATAGAAGTCATCACGGTAGACGCCGATCGTCTCAGCGCCTTCAGAGTGAATCAATTCGCAGAGCTCGCCGATTTCGTACTCTCCCTTCAGCCCAAGCGCATTATCCGCCTGCATCTTCAGACCGTTCACATCGTGGTCGTACAGTCCTTCGGTTTCCTCCGCCCAGATGCCGAGCGTTTTACGCAGCGGTCCGGGAAATCCGCCCAAATGGCACAGATCGTTCTCGTCTACAATGCCGGACCAATAAGTCGCGACGAACGAGCCGCCATCCTGCACGTAATGCTCAATCCGTTCACCTGTATCTTCACTGACCATATAAAGCATCGGAGCTACGATCAGCTTATAAGCGGAGAAATCACCGCTCGACCCGATCACATCAACCGGTACGCCCAATTGCCAGAAGGCCCTATAATGCTGCATGACCGTTTCTTCATATTTGATGCCCATGTTTCTTGGTCCCTGGGCATCCTTAACCGCCCAGCGGTTATCCCAATCGAACAGAATCGCCACCTCTGAAGCAACACCCGTACCCACTACATCCGTCAGCTGACCGAGCGTCTCACCGAGTTCGGCGACGTCACGGAATACCCTCGTATGCTCATGACCGCTATGGTCAACGACGGCTCCATGGAATTTCTCGCTGGATCCGCGGCTCTTGCGCCATTGAAAATATTGGACGGTGTCCGAGCCGTGAGCGACGGCCTGCAGCGAAGAAAGCCTGTGCATACCCGGGCGTTTCAGCTTGCTGACCGCCTGCCAGTTAGTGAGGCTCGGCGTGCTTTCCATCAGCATGAACGGACGGCCCTTGAGGGAACGGAACATATCATGGTTGAACGAAAACCATGCCGCCAGTTTACTGTCATCCTCCGCGTCATGCCATGTCGGATAGGCGTCCCAGGAAATGACATCGAGAACATCCGCGAATTTCCGGTAGTCGAGTCCTTCGAACAGGTCCATCATATTTGCCGTTACCGGCAGATCCGGGTTTATCGCCCGCAGCGGCGCGATTTCATGCTTGCAGAAATCTACCGTTTTGTCAGTCACGAACCTCTTCCAATCGAGATTCATGCCATGCACCTGCGTTTCGCCGTGCGGAGCAGGGGATTCTATTTGCTCCCAGGATGTATAAGTGTGGCTCCAGAAGGTCGCCCACCATGCATGATTCAGCTTATCCAGCGTGCCGTACTTCTCTCTGAGCCACTCCCGGAATGCTTCCTGACAATTGCCGCAATGGCAATCGCCGCCGAATTCATTCGAAATATGCCAGCCGATGACGGCAGGGTGATGCGCGTAGCGCTCAGCCAATTTACTGTTCATGATGGCGGTTTTCTCGCGGTAAACCGGCGACGAGTAGCAGTGGTTGTGCCGGAATCCGTGCAGGTTCCGAATACGATTGGCCCCGACTCGCAGTACCTCGGGGTACTGTGCCGACATCCATGCGGGCCTTGCTCCGCTCGGTGTGGCCAGAAATGCGTATATGCCGTTCTCCGCGAAAGAATCCAGAAGCTTGTCCATCCATTCAAAGGTAAACACACCCTCCTCGGGCTCCAGCGCAACCCAGGAAAAGATGCCGACCGACATTACATTACAGCCGGCCAGCTTTATCAGGCGCAGGTCCTCCTTCAGAATATCGGGATAGCTAAGCCATTGTTCGGGGTTATAGTCCGCCCCGTGCAGCATATGCGGCACTTTCGGGCTGATTGGCGGAAACCGCTTGCTCATTGTAATCTCCGTCCTCCATCGTAAATGTTTTAGGTTTTAATTGGATGAAATCGTTTTATTTTAACATAATAAAGCCGCTTCAACAGTAAGGCCGCCGTATAAAGCTGCGATTATCTCCAATATGTTTCAATCGTATCACTAAATTGCTACAATGAGACTACCCACCTTACAAAGGAGCGAACACCCGTGTCCCAGATCCGCCGATTGCTTACAGACCAGGATTTCAACGAAGCGTTGGAGCGTCAATTTCGTATACGCGTTTTCCGGGACGATCATATTGTCGATACGGCCGGATTCATCGTCCGCTTCGACGATCATACTGTTGTTATTCAGTCCAGCGTGAGCGATATCGCTTATCATTCAAGAGAAAGCTGCGAATTTTTCGAGCTGCGTAAACGATAGCTGGAGCGACTCCAGCATGCGTTTGATCAGCATTATGGACATGCCAGATGACGACAAATTTCGCGGATAAGATATGTTGATTAATTTCGAGCAAAAATGAGAAATTTCTCATCCAAGTTCCGCTTAAAGGCTTCTTCCTGCGGGTAACGATAGGTATATTATCATCTTATCCTAAGGAGGATGTGCTGAATGGCGGAAATTAACCGAAAAATGGCGCTGACCGAGGACGAGCAGACGGTCATCAATATGGCCACGAAAGGGGCTACACTTGAGGAAGTTCAAATTTATCTGGAAGGCCGGAGTGTTGACGACGATGTAATTGTTGGAGACTAACTATTATATAACAGAAACGCGGCCATTCCGGTGGCCGCGTCTTTGTGTGAACCCCCGAACCCGTGCTCCGGGAATTATAGAGCCATTGTCACACCACTTTCTCTCCCCCTCGAACGTTCATTGCCTTTCACCGCGATTTGGCCGAGAATAATAAGAAATTTTTTGAGATCAACCTTTAACGCTTGTCATGGCGATCCCTTGAATAAAATAAAGCTGTGCGATGAAGAAGAGAATAAGCCTCTAATTTCAACCCTTTTGGGAAAGCACCAATTCTATTTGTTCTGACGGTCTGCGTAGCGTCATGCCGTCGCCTTGCAGCTTTATTGCTTACTTCGGATTTCTCCAAGCAGCATCTCAGTAAACTCGCTGATTGCCAAAGCCCCGAGATCACCTTCTCCGCGCTTGCGCACCGCCACGGTACCGGCCAGCTTCTCCTGTTCGCCGAGTATGAGCATATACGGCACCTTCTCCAGCTGTGCTTCGCGGATTTTGTAGCCCAGCTTCTCGCTGCGGCTGTCGACTTCGGCGCGGATACCGGCTTCCTCCAGCGTCCGCTGCACTTCCAGCGCATAAGCGGCGAAGTGCTCCGATACCGGCAGCACCTTCACCTGAAACGGCGCAAGCCAGAGCGGAAATGCGCCGCCGTAATGCTCGGTAAGGATGCCGATAAAACGGTCGATTGAGCCGTATACCGCCCGATGGATGACGACCGGACGATGCTTCTGGCCGTCCTCGCCAATATACGTCAGTTCGAACTTCTCCGGCATTTGAAAATCCAGTTGAATCGTTGCGCACTGCCAGCTCCGTTTGAGCGCATCGAGGATATGAAAATCGATCTTCGGTCCGTAGAAGGCACCGTCCCCGTCGTTGATCCGGTACACAATTCCCCGCTTATCCATTACGCGCTGCAGCGCAGACTCCGCTTGGTCCCACAGCTCCGGGGAGCCCATCGATTCTTCCGGACGCGTAGAGAGCTCGATCCGATACTCAAAGCCAAAAATTTTGTAAAACCGGTCGACCAGCGTAATAACGCGGCCGATTTCCTCCTCGATTTGATCGGGCCGGGCGAATATATGCGCATCATCCTGGCAGAACGTCCGGACACGCATCATGCCGTTTAATGCCCCCGAGAATTCATGACGGTGCACTTGACCGAATTCGGACAGCCGGATTGGCAGCTCGCGGTAAGAGTGCAGACTGTTCTTGAAAATCAGCATATGCCCGGGGCAGTTCATCGGCTTGAGCGCGAATTTCGTTTCGTCCACTTCGGTAAAGTACATATTATCGTGGTAATGATCCCAGTGTCCGGACTCCTCCCACAGCCGCTGGTTCATCATAAGCGGCGTACGCACCTCGTCATAGCCTTCCTTGCGCTGCAGCTCGCGCGAGAAGTTTTCGAGCTCATTGCGGATCGTCATGCCGCTCGGCAAATAGAACGGCATGCCCGGAGCCTCCTCTGAAAACATAAACAGTCCAAGCTCTTTGCCCAGCTTGCGGTGGTCTCGCTTCTTCGCTTCTTCCAGCAAATGCAAATGCTCAGCAAGCTGTGCCTTCTTCGGAAACGCCGTCCCGTAAATCCGCTGCAGCACTTTATTCCTCGCATCTCCGCGCCAGTATGCGCCGGCAACGCTCTGCAGCTTGAATGCGCGAATTCGCCCTGTTGACGGCAAATGCGGGCCGCGGCACAAATCCATGAACTCACCCTGCTCGTAAATCGATATGACCGCGTCATCAGGCAGCTCCCGGATGAGCTCCAGCTTGAACGGATCTTCGAGGCTGCCGAATATATGCAGCGCTTCCTCTCTTGTCACTTCCCGCCGGGAGATAGTCAGATCCTCCTGTACGATTCGTTCCATCTCCTGCTCGATTGCTTTCAGATCATCGGGAGAGAGCGGGTTCGCAAGGTCGATGTCATAGTAAAAACCGTCTTCAATGACCGGTCCTATACCGAGCTTGACGCGGTCTTGGCCATAGAGCCGCTTGATCGCCTGCGCCATGAGATGCGCCGTGCTGTGCCGGTAGATCTCCAGTCCGTCCATACTTTCCGTCGTAATGATCTCAAGCTCGCAGTCCGTTTCAATCGGCCGCGACAGATCGACTGGGCGGCCGTTTATTTTGCCGGCTATCGCGCTTTTCTTCAAGCTGCCGCTGATGGATTCCGCCAACTGCAAGACAGTGGTTCCTTGCAGCACCTCACGATTCCGCTCATCCGGCAGTCTTACTTGCACTTGCATTTCAGCCATTGCTGTCTCCTCCTTTTCACTGGTTTATCCGAATATTTGAACGCAAAAAAACGCATCTCTCCCGAAAGGGACGAGTGCGTTCAAGCTCGTGGTTCCACCCTCATTCGACCTGCGGCGATCCAGCATAAACAGAAGCTGCGCGCGCAAGGTCCTCATTGACGCATCCGGTAACGGGAATGACCCGGTTTCGTTTATAACCGCCGCCTTGAAACATCAAGCATACGGGTTCAACGTCACGGCTACAAAGGGGTAATTCCGCATCCGGTCGCTGGGGAGCTCGCAGCTGAAACCCCTTCTCTGGACAGCCCGGTTCATGCGAATCATGTCTTTGATTATCGCCTCGTATTCTATTTTTTCACATTATAATGAACCTGCCTGCGCCGGTCAAGGAAAATAAAAATGAATACGCCGGCTTCTATCAAGTACTTCCAGCAGCAGAGCCAACCAGCCCCCGATAATGTCTAACGGTGAAAAGAAGGTAATTGCGAAATTTACGGCGAATACCGATACTCAACAGGAACAGAAAGCGGGAGGGAATTAGAATGAAATTGGCTTTTATTTCGGATATTCATGGCAATGCGGTCGCCCTTGAGGCAGTTCTGGAGGATATCAAGGAGAAAATGGTCGACCGTATTTACGTTCTGGGTGACATTTGTTACCGCGGACCGGACCCCAAACAATGCATAGATAGGATTCGTTCGTTGCAGACCGAGGCGATAAAGGGTAATGCGGATGAATGGGTTGTACGCGGGGTCAGCCCGGGAGAAGTACCGGAGACTGTTATCGATATGATGAATCTCGAACGCAGCTGGACGATATCGCGGCTAGACCGGCATGACATCGATTATTTAGACAGACTGCCCACCACACTTGATCTTAACGTTGAAGGCGTGACAATCAGCGCATTTCACGCGACGCCCGAAAGCTTGTTTGAGATTGTCCCGCCGGATGCCGGCGACGAATTCCTGAAGGGGAAGCTCATGTCGGCGGCGGAAGCCGACGTGTTTATTTATGCGCATATCCATAGGCCCTATATTCGATATATTGAGGGCAAAGTCCTTATCAATACCGGAAGCGTCGGTCTGCCGTTTGACGGCCTGCGCAAAGCTTCATATGCAATCATTGAGGTGAATGGCGGAAGAATCGGCACTTCGATTGAAAGAGTTCCCTTTGATGCGGAAGAGGTTATCCGGCGGTACGCAAATGAACATTATCCGAATTCGGAAATGATGGCCAGGTTAATCCGGAAGGCAAGCGTGAAATAGCCCGGAGTCTGCCTGAAATGAGCGAAAAGAACCTTCATTATCCGCTGTAAAAGTGGATAACTGAAGGTCCTTTTTTATCCCTGTAAACCGGAACAGCACGCGGGCCGATCAGCCGAATGGATTCTCATCCGCACTTGGCCCATAGACGGAAGGAACGGGAACGTCAAGCAGCCGAAGGTACACGGTGAGCTGGCCGCGATGGTGATACAAGTGGTTGAACATAACCGAACGAGCCATACCGACCCTCGGCAGTGCTATAATCGTTTCCGTACCACTGATCATCTTCCATTCGGCCATCAGATCATCCTCTCCCCAAGAGGAAAGTTTCAACTTGGCGGCTTCCACGCTGCTGTCGAACGCCGTGAGAATCTCTGCAAGAGATGCCGGCTCGGGCGCCCGCTGAGAGGAAGGGGCCTCCCGAATCAAATCATTCAGAAATTCAGCGAGCGCCCCGGGTATTACCGCTACGTGCAAAGCAAGCTGTCCAAGCGTCATTGACTTGGGGTGCGGAGCCCATGCGAGCTTGTTCTCCGGAACGCGTTCAAGAACGCGGCGTGTTGATGCAGCCTCCTGCGCAAGCTCCCCGATCCACAGATCCGTTAGTTTCATCATCGATCCTTGTGATTTCATCTCGTGGTCACGCTCCTTAACCGCAATTTGATGTCTTCGATTCCACTATAACCCATTGCGGTTCTGAGGATTTCTTCCGGATTGCTAATGTTGCATCGCCAACTATATCATTTCTCAATCTTGATCCAGCTTACCATCGGCTTGGAACCGCCGGCTTTGACGGCTTTCACGATGAGCTCTCCGTTAGTTACCGTAATATTATCGAATACCTTCGCTTCCCGTTTCGAGCCGATCACGTAATTGGCCAATTTCACCTCTCCATTGATCGTGATATTCATCACCCGGTCGCCCGCCTTCCATGGATCAAAGAAACCGATCGTCACCTTATACGTGCCGCTTGGGAGCTGGAAGCGATAGGCAAGCCCTTTGCCATTCTCGTTTCCGTCGTATTGGCGAATCGATTCGTACGCATCCGCCGGGGAAGTGTATGCCCAGGTGAGCCCGTCATCGGCTTGGTAACCCCATTTCATCCCCGTTACAGGGTCACTTCCATATTCCTGTTCTTCCTGTGACTGTAGCGCTCCGAATACTTCTCCGTCTTCTAATTGGCCAGGCGTCCCGTCACCGGCGTCAACGTAGTAAACAACCTGACCGGCGGCCGCGCTCGGCGTCGCTTCCACCGGAGCCGATTCCGCTTGCCCTGTGCCCCGAAGCGCGACCACGGTGAACGAATAGGTCTTGTCATTCTCAAGCCCCGTCACGATCGCGGAACCCGGAGTCGCGGCGACCTCGACAGGAGCGGATCCGCCGTTAACTGCTGCATACCGGATGGCATAAGAATCCGCTCCGTCAACTTCACTATAGTGCAGCGCGACTTGCCCATCGCCCTCCTTCACCTGATAAATTTCAGGCTTGGATGTAAGGTTAGCCGCATTGCGGGCAATCTTCAAGTAGGCGAATTGCGCATCGGACCAGCTGTGAAGTCCGACGCGGCCGCTTGTATAAACCGTGTCCGCCACGTCGAAGATCTGCTTTCCATCGATATAGCCCTGAATCTGTTTCCCGTTCAGCCGGACCTCCAGCTTATAATACTCGCCCAGCTTTGCCGTGAAAGGAACCGGAGGCACTAAATTCTGCCCGTCTTTCCGAATGAACAATAACCCGTTCTCAAATCCGAACATGTAGCCCTTCGAATAGCTGCTGCCGCGGAAAGTGATGCCCCAATCCGCTTCCTGCGTTGCATGCTTGGCAACCGTCGTAATGGTTCCATCGATCAACTGAAAATCTTTGATTCCAAGCTCCCCTTGAGAGTTTCCGCCGGAAACATGCTTCAGCAAACCGTCCTCAATGAGCCAATTGCTTACATCCTGTTGATAACGAGGGATGTCCGCCTCATTATATTCGTCCTCGAACCGGACTTCTTCGGCTGCCGGCGTCACTTCCGTATCCGTATACCCGGTCCCTTTGCCGCCTTTGCCGATAGTGGCGACTCGAACGACTACCGGCGAACCGTTCGTTAAGCCGTTCAGATCCAGTGCGCTGCTGCTGATTTCCTTGGGATTGCTATCAGGTGAGCCGGAGACAAGCGATACCGAATAACCGAAAGCGCCTTCTACCGGGGCAAATACGATGCGCGCCTTTTGATCGCCCGGAATGGCTATTAGCTTGCCCGGCGCAGGTATATCCGGCTTCACCTGGAATTCAGCCGAAGGCGGGCTCACTTCTTGACCGTCAACCGCTTCTACGACCCCGTAATAGGTAACGCCGTTCACGAGCCCGTCGACTTGGATCTTTCCACTGGGCAATTCACTGATCGACTGTTTATCGTAGTTCCCTGGCTGTTCACCGTAACGAACGCGATATGAGGGAACGCCGATCTCCGCATTATAGGCTGCCGTAAAGCCTCCATCTGTTCCACCAGCCGTTACACCGGCCGGCGCCAGCAGCTGCGGCGTGCCATATGAGCGCAGCGACGGCGGGCCGAAGCCTATTGAGTTGCTGGCACTGATAGTCACAAAATATTGTTCGCCGTTCTTCAGTCCCTGAAGGACGAACGAATCGTCGGACATATGCGATAGCTTCAGCTCTCGGATGTCGTTCTTGACTCCGTATCTAACGTTGTATTCATAAGCGCCTTTTGGAGCGTTGAATTCGACCTTCAGACCTTTATTAAGAGGCTTGACACTCACGATCTCCGGAGCGTCAGGCTTCTTGTCCGCTTTAACGATATCTCCGTTCAGCGTCACGATAGAACGGGCGGGAATGATTGTTTCGAACGTACCGTCCGCTTGAACCGGCACGTCTTCCCCTCTGGCAAGATCCCGGTCTGCCGACGTTGTATACGGTTTCATAACAAAGACGGATTCATGCTTGTCGACTCCGTTCAAAGCCAGTTTAACGTGTTTAGCCTCTTGGCTGTCGTTCACGAAAACAGCCGTGACGGTCTTCTCTCCGTCATGCTCATAAGCAGAACCGAACAGTCCGCTCCGCGCTTGTTCATCCAGCCCCGTCAAAGCGATGCGCTCGGCTCCGGGACGAATGAATTTGCTGTAGTTGCCAAGCGCCCAGAGCAATTTCGAAGTAAGTATGTTCTGCTCGTCGCCCGGGTTGTTGTAATCGGTATAAATCAAGCCATCCTTATAATCTTCCTTGGAAACTGCCGTCCACCACTGCCATGCCGCCGCATTGGCCCGGGTCAAGTCGAAATGAATCGTTCTGGCGACATAGAGGGCAGGATCGATGCCAAGGTCGCGGCCCGGTCCATAGGATCCGAGTATGCAATATTCAGTCATCCAATATTTGGCATTCTCGTCATATCTCTTCAAATTCTCACTGAGCAGATCCCTCAGCTGACCGAGGCGGTCATCGCCCGGACTGCTGTAATCGGACCAGTAGGAATGCGATGCGATGGTATTGCCGATAGCCGCCTTAAGCTCCGGGTCGCCCAGGAAATCCTTGATATATTCTCGGTATTTGCCGAGCCCCAGATTGTTCGACCCGCCTGTATACTGCTCTCTATTCGCGAACGTCTTATAGACGTCATCGTCCAGCAGCGCGGTGATTTCGACGCCCTCCGGCGCACTGATCGAAGTCCCAAGCCCTTTGGCTTGCAGCTGCCGGTACAGCTCGAGAATTACCCGTTTCATATCGTCGTTGTTATAGCGGTTCCCTTCCTGTCCGGCCTTGTTCCAGTCCCAGGTCGGTTCGTTAATCGGACTGATATCGGCCAGCTCGAGACCTTCCTTCTTGAAATGCTCCACGACGTCAACCAGGTAAGAGGCGAATTCATCTTCGTACCCAGCCTTTAAATTCGTGGACCCTACGGTCGAATCCGGCTGGGCGTGCCCATTCTTGGTCATCCATACCGGCGGACTGTTTACAAAACCGATCAGCGTGCCTACTCCGCGTTCCTTGGCCGCTTTCAGAAACCATTGCTGCCCTGCCTGTTTGCCCCAATCGTAAGCGCCATCCTCAGTGGATTTGAACGCTTCCGACCGCCGCCAGGGATTCGTTATAATCGTTTGATCCGTTTCCGTGGAGCCGGCACCGATGTTAAAGCGCCAAGCGGACAGCCCGATTCCCTTATCCCTGGAAAATAGAAGATCCGCGACGCGCGATTTATTTTCCTCTGTCCAATTCTTGCCGATCGGGTCCATCGACCAGGCGTCGGATGCGCCGAAGTTATCGATCGTCTGAAATTTTTTCGACGTGTCAATGGTCACAACCGCGTCATACGCGACACTCTTGTCCGCTTCCACAGCGGATGAAAAACTTCCGAACGGGGCGAGGCAGCATACGACGCTAAGCAGCACTGCCGCGCTTTTCTTAAACATGAATTTCCTCATTTTGCTTTCCCCCTTATTATGTGATGATTCTTGCCGTGCATCGACAACATCGAGAGCCGCATTCTCATACACTTTTCTCCTCCTCTAAGTTTCCGCCAGCTTCCTGCGGGACAAAGAAAACGGTTTCATGAAACCGGTTTCCAAATGCTTCAAAAAAGATGGCGCCCCCCGAAAGAAGGGTTCCACTTCCTCGATTGTACTTCGCTCTCCGGCCGATAACATCCAACTTTGTACCTAAAAAGTTCAAGATTCGGCTGCTTGTTTTGTCTAATTTTGCAGATACCGGTACCTATTCCTTAAGTGGCAGCCATCATCGAACGGGTCCGGTACTCTTTCTTTCGA
Organism: Paenibacillus sp. sptzw28; assembly: GCF_019550795.1. NCBI lineage: Bacteria > Bacillati > Bacillota > Bacilli > Caryophanales > Paenibacillaceae > Paenibacillus > Paenibacillus sp. sptzw28. The sequence goes on along the minus strand of NZ_CP080545.1, from coordinate 1,300,294 downwards.
CAAGTTCAGGCGTCAGGACAATGCGTTTTGTCATTTGCTCCTTCGTTATTATCCGATGGAGAACCTCCACGGATAGCTTTCCGAGCTGGTGCGTATGCTGCGAAACCGTCGTTAACTCCGGAATAACCGCAGCTGCCAGCGGCGTATCGTCGAAGCCAATGACCGAGATATCCTCCGGTATGCGAAGGCCGTGTTCGATAATCACCTTAATTGCCCCTACCGCCGTATAATCATTGACGCAAAAGACTGCAGTCGGTTGTTCTTCGCCTTCCAGCAGCCTGGACATGAGCTCCTTGCCGGCGGCGATCGAATAATCTCCGTACAAAACGCGCTCCGCCCGATATGGGATACCGCTTTGTTCAAGCTTCCTTCGATAAGCTTTCACTTTGGACATCGTCGTTGACATTTCCTTTAACCCGCCTATAAAGGCAATATCCCGGTGTCCCAGGTCAAGAAGATGCTGTGTTGCCAGTTCCGCTCCCAGAGCTTCGTCGGTGTAAACACGGTGAAAGCCGCCTTTGGGCACATTTCCATTGACCAGAACGATCGGAACGCGCTTCGACAGGTCGATGATTTCCTGTGCCAGCTCGGGTGGACATTGAGACAAATTGATTCGGCCTCCCATGTAAATAATACCGTCCACACGTCTTTCCCGAAGAACGGAGAGATATTGCGACTCCCGGCTGTAGTCGCCGGCCGTATCGCACAGGAAAAGAGTGTATCCTTTATCTCTGGCCTCGTTCTCCGCCCCCCAGAACACCTCCGGAAAGAATGGGTTCGTAATATCGGGCAGAATGATCGCAATGGTACCCGTTTGCTTCTTCAGAAGGCTTCTTGCAATCGCATTCGGCTGAAATTGATGTTTCTCGATGATGCTCATAATCTTTGCTCTGGTGCTTCCCTTAACCGGGGCCGTGCCGTTCAGTACGCGGGAAACCGTTGTTACCGATACTTCCGCTTCTTTGGCGATATCGTAAATCGTGATCGGAGAATTCATCTTCATATCCTCTCAATTCCGTATTATGAACATTATCATATCAAAACCTCCCCTAATATGTAAGGTGTATAAAAATAAGAATAACCTCAGTCCGATTTTGATCGAAACCAAGGTTGTTCCCATCGTGAAGAATCGTCCGATCAAACCGCCGCAGCAGCGGTCTGCCGGCCCATTCCCCAGCTTGTTACCTTACAAATTGAAACCAGCCGAAATCGAAATTGCTTCCCGGCAGGAATATGAAGGTCACTTTTTGTATGCCCGTTATTTTATCCAATTCGAATATCCGCTCTTCGTATCCGCCCGATTGTGAGAATTCAATGAGTTGATTGCTTTCGCCGTCATCATTCGCGAGTCGGATATGAATGGTGTTTTTATCAATAGGCGAGCTGCCGCAGATGATAAGCTTCGCAGCGCCTTCGCTTGTGAAATCCATTTGTTCAAACTCCAGAGAAACATTATTGCCTATACCCTCAACGGCATCGCCGGCAATAGCAAACGTATCTCCATAAATATGGTCGCATTCCACAGCGCTGTTTCGCTCGAAGGCACGGTTCTTTTTGTCAAAAGAAAACCCTTTGATATGCACCTTCTTGTGAAGGACAAAACAAATCGAAGTTATGCCGCGGAGCCGTTTGGACAAGCGGTAGGTCGCTTCCTGATATACGTTCCATCTGGATTCCTTCTGATAGATGACATCCGCCAGTAATTCGCTGCCCTCTTCATCTGGGATTCCTTCCCAAATTTGCAGAGCGTACTCTTCGCTTGACAAGGCAAAAATCGGAATGGTGATCAGATCGGAGCCGTATGAGCCAAAGTCAATATCGCGAAAACCTACCTGGGTTTCTCCATCTCTGCTTGTAGCTACTCCTCTCTCATTTCCATTTCCCACTTCGCCTTTACTGTAATCATACAGTCCTGCAGATATAAATTCATAAGGATCCTTGAAGGCTGTTCCCAGTCCGACAGCCTTAAATTCCTGCTGGGAAATAAGCTTTGTCTTGTCACTGCCATTCTTGCTCATACAGCGGACTCGAAACTCTCCATCCCCTAATGCCGTGATTTTCGCGTCAAGGCCGGAAGCCTCTACTGCTGCAAGATTGGAGGGGATCCCCGCATCATTCACGACACTCCACGTCACTTCGTGATAAGAAGTGTTATTCGGATAAAGAATGGCCCGCACGGTCATCTCCTGCCTCGATGCATCAAACACCTTTCCCGAAGGGCTCACGATTTCAATCCTGCGAAGGGGGATCTCCTCCCTGGTTCCCATGACGATTGGAAGATCTTTATTGCTCATGCTGGCGGAAACCCCCTCCGAGGCTCCATCCTCTGCCGGAAGAGATACGAACTCCGCAATCCGGCTTTCGAATCCGGCCGAGGCAACCTCGATCCGAATCTTGCCGGGTTCGAGTGTCGCCGCTATGATAGCCATCAGCTTACCGCTGAATAACCGCCTGCTTAACCCCTTGTACGGATCGTAATCCGTACTGTCGCCATTATCCAAACCGATCAAACGGCCCGCTCCCGTAACATGAACATGCACCCGGTTGTTTGCATTCTCAACCGGATTGCCATCCTCATCCTCCATGGTTATTTCGACAAAGATCAAGTCCGTTCCATTTGCAATCAGCGTATCTTTATCCGGATGCAAACAAATATTGCTCGCGTCTCTGAAAGATTGCCGCACATCCGTCGCAATCACATTACCGGCCTCATCATAAGCGACCGCCCTCAGCTCCCCTTCTTCATAAGGAATCTTCCACCACCCGACAAGCTGCGTCCCATGCTCGTGGTCAATCTCATGGGTTCCAATTGTAACACCGCCCAATTGCAGCTCAATCTTAGGTGCGTTCGAGCATACGCGAACATCGATCATTTGCTCTTTATTAAAATCCCAATAAGGGAAAATATGAACCATTGGTTTGGTCTTGTAATCCGTCCAGGACGCCTGGTAGATGTAATAGGAATCCTTCTTGAAGGAAGCCGTATCAATCTGTCCGAAATAAGAGTTTTTGGTGTGGTAAGGAGTCGGTTCGCCGATATAGTCGAATCCGGTCCATATAAATTGACCGAGGGAGAAGGGTGTATCTCTCTCTGCAATAATGCACGCTTCCGCCGACCTTGCACCCCAGCTTGTCGAGCTGTTCCCGAGTGCGGAGCACTGCTCGTCGTCATCGGCAAGAATGGGTTTCTCGAACGGAAAATGATAGATGCCTCTACTTTGAACGACAGAGGCTGTCTCGCTCCCATAGATGATCCAATCAGGATGCTCCTCATGATGCTTGCCGTAATATTTCTCGGCATAATTGTATCCCGCGAGCTTAACGATATCCGCGCATTTCCGGGCGTTCTCCCAAGGCATATAATTCGAGCCGATTGTAACTTTGGCATTTTCTTTCGGATCGTATTTCAGCACTTCATCCATCAGCATTGTTGTTACTTCTTGCCCTCTCGCATCCGCATGGGTATCGTAAATTTCATTTCCGATACTCCACATAAGCAGGCACGGATGATTTCGGTCCCGCATGACCCAGCTTTTCACATCGATAGGCGCCCATTCCTTGAAAAATCTCGCGTAATCATACGGGGTCTTAGGCCGCTCCCACATATCGAAGGCTTCCGAGACGACCAGCAGCCCCATCTCATCCGCCAAGTCCATAAGCTCGGGTGCAGGCATATTGTGAGCGGTTCGGATCGCGTTAACGCCCATTTCCTTCAAAATCATAAACCTTCTTCTTAGAGCGTGTATATTAAATGCCGCTCCCAAGGCTCCAAGGTCATGGTGCTCGCACACCCCGTTTAATTTCAGCTTTCTTCCGTTTAGCTGAAGTCCTTGCCCGGGATCAAGAATGATGGTTCGAAATCCAATATTCCGGGATATACTTTCAATAACCTCATAACGCCGATCCGCATCTTTATCTGACACTGCCAGCTCTAACTCGGTTATAAACCGGTAAAGATTAGGGTCGTCCGTGCTCCATAACAGAGGATTCTCTACAAACAGGCTTTGCCGGTTAGGCGAATCGGAATTACTTCCTGCGGCAATCCTCTCTGAAGCAGCAGCAATGACCTGGTCCTTGTACACGAGCTTATGCGAGATTTGCGCGTCTTGATCTATGCTCATCTCAGTCTCGACATCTACCAGCCAGCCACCCGCTTCCTGTCTGGTCGTTATATAAATTCCATCCGTCACGATATGATTGCGGTCTCTTGTCTTCAGCCACACATTTCGATAGATGCCGGCACCCGAATACCATCTGCTGTTCGGACTTTGATGCACGACTTTCATAAGGATTTCATTTTCCCCGTCCACGACTGCACCGGTGATTTCGTGTTCGAATGATGAATATCCGTACTTCCATTCCCCTATGAATTGACCATTCACATAGAGGGACGAGTCCATATAAACGCCGTCAAAGCATAGGAGAATCCGGCTCGCTTCTCTCGTACATGTAAATCTCTTGCGGTACCAGCCTACACTGTTTTCATAAAGGTTTAATGTATCGTAAATAAGCCAATCATGCGGGATGTCGACCGGTTCAAATATCAAAGCGGCACTGTCTGCAGCCTCCAGGCTGCTTTTGGCAAACTCCCATCCATCGTTAAACAACGTTTTCCTGTTCAAGTTATTATCTCCTTTTAAAGAATGTTAAAGAGGGGTTTGTCCTTTACATAATGGACGGGAATCATTGGAAACTCATGCCTAAGCCGCTCTGCCAGGAAGGACATGCCGGGATCTTCGCTCTCCGCGTGTCCGAGCACGATAAGCGCTTTCTCAATTCCGCAATACGAGGCGTCGCGAATATATTCGGGCGATTCCCATTCGGGACCCTCACCATAGATGACGAGGTCGAGACGCTCATTCTCGAGGAGTGGAATGACCGTCTGCCCCCCTCCCCGGTAACCTGCAAGCACCCCGATACGCGCGCATTGCATATCCGGATTGCCTATCGTTCTCAGGAACGGGATGCCGAGCGCCTCCTTGACCCGAAGGGCGGTCTCCCGCACTGTTGCAGCGGGAATCTCAACAATCGTGGCGTCAGGCAGACGAACCTTGACATGCTGGCCCCACCCAAGAGCGTTGATAAGTCCCTCCGTTATGCCATCGGGCTCGCAGAGGTGCGGATAGTCGTGACAGCGGTAGACCGCAATGCCGGATGCATCGATTCGCCTTTTTTTCTCCTGTCCCACGAGGCTGCCCCTGTATATTTCGATTCCGCCCCGATGAGAATAGAATGGATCTTCGTGCGCAATAACTAAATTGGCTCCAAGCCTGGCGGCCTGATCGATCACACCCGCAGTGGGCATGAATGCTGTCACGATTCCCGTAACCCCGCTGCCGGTATCGCCTGTTAACAGGCCGTCAACCGAACCTTCCTTATTGCCGGAAGGTAATTGCAGTACCTTAATCACATCTTGTATGGTATTGATTGGAGTTTCCTCCACACCAAGCTCACTCCTTTTTTAAAGTGGGATGTTTATCCTTTCGTCCCCGTAATCGCAATTCCTTCAATGAAATACCGCTGAGCGAATAAATAGATGAAAAAATCCCAGCCGGTGTACCGGAAGGGATTTCGTTGACTTTTGGGTCCTCATCCTTCAAGGTTAATGTATAAAACCAAAGGGAAAAGGTGATTTGACCAACATGCCGAAAGCGATCTTGTTTGACCTGGACAATACGTTGATTTGGGATGAAAGGAGCAATCAAGAATCGTTTGAAGCCACTTGCCGGTACGCAGGTCTTCGTGTGAACGTCGATCCGGGCCATCTGGAATCCTGCGTACGGGATGAGTCTCTATCTTTATACCGCTCGCTGGACACATTTCCTTATGCGAATGCAATTGAAGTGACCCATCTGGAAGCGTTATGGGCACGGTTCGATCAGGGCGACCATCCCATGCTCCGCCGTTTGGAGAAGCTAGCGCCTTCGTACCGCAAGCAGGCGTGGACGCGTGGATTGCTTCGCGCCGGTGTGAACGATGAAGCGCTGGGCGGTGAGCTGGCGGAACTGTTTATGCAGGAGAGAAGAAACAGGCCGATCGTTTATGAAGATACCTTTCAAGCGCTGGATCAGCTTAAAGGCGACTATTCACTGCTGCTGTTGACCAATGGAGCGCCCGACCTTCAGCAGGAAAAGGTGGACGGTATCCCTGGGCTTTCCGGCTATTTTCCGCACATCGTTATATCCGGATACTTGGGCGAAGGCAAGCCGGGCGAGTCGATTTTCAACCATTGCATGCGCCTGCTGGACGCCGGACCCTCTGAGTGCGTCATGATTGGAGATAATTTATATACCGATATACTAGGCGCAAACCGCTCGGGAATAAGCAGTATATGGCTGAACCGCACAGGCAGACAGCGGGAGCGTGATATCGGCATCATACCAACTTATGAAGCAGCCGGCTTGCTCGAAATTCCACAAATATTAAGAAATGCATCCCTGCTTTAACTTTCAGGGATATATTGCCTTATCAAACGGATCGGATCTCTCACGAATTACAACAGGAGTCCGAACCCTTGGAATGCTCGTATTCGTCGTGGCGCCGCCACCACTTATACGGCGGAGATTGCGGCCATCCCTCAGGTGAATCTTCCCAATCCTCCTGCCGGCCGAGCGGCGTCAGGTCCAGATAATTGAAGCTGGCGTTCAGCCTGTCGGAGCCGCGGGCAGAGGTGAAGTAGGTACGGAAGACATTTTCTCCATCTCGGAGAAAGACGCTTAAACAGGATACCTCGCCTTTATCGGTCGTTGCGCCAAAATCATAGTTAAAGTCGCTTCCGAAGGAGGAGAACCACGGTATGTTCCAGCCCATCCGCTTCTTGAACGGCTCGATCCCCTCAAGGGGCGCACGGGAGACGAGGACCAATGAGGTATCGCGGGCTTGCAAATGAGCCGGATGGCCCATGCCGTCAACCAGCATCGAACAGCCGACGCACCCCGCTTTCCAGCCTGGGTCGAACATGAAGTGATAGACGATGAGCTGCCGTCGTCCGTCGAATAGATCGAGCAAACTCGCCGAACCATCCTTACCCTCGAAAACATAACCCTTGTCGATGCGGACCATCGGCTGTCTGCGACGCTCTGCGGCCAGTGCGTCCAGCGCACGGGTCGCTTCCTTTTCCTTGGCGAGCAGTTGTTTGTGTTCAGCCAGCCATTCTTCCTGGGACACGATTTTGGGAAAAGCCAAATTGCTGTTAGTCAAATGAATTCCACCTCCTATATTTGCTTGTTTCAAGGTTATCATTTATACCTACCGCGCATTTCTTCTCGATTGCTGATTTGAATAACAGGGGTTAACTATTCCGTGGAAAGCATCCGGCCGAATCGGCAAAAACCGCGCAGGCAGGAAGGCGAATGGGCCCTCATCTGCTGCGCGGCTCTGCAAGTGCGATACAGTTGTATTACGAGAAGCTGAGCGTCTGTACGTTCAAGTCAAGGGCGTCCCAATCCGAGACGGCGACCACCAGATCGTGGCTAGTCGGCAGATGGACCGCTTCCACCTTGTCGTTCAGCGGCGTATTGGTTTTCTTATCAATCGTAAAAGCACGCACATCGACTGTTTTCCCGCTGCTCCGGTTGCCTACTCTTACGAGCGACAGCTCGGGCGACAGCGTAATATCGAGCCCCGACAGAGGTCCCCCGCCAATTCCCTGGATGGCGACAGCCCGGACCTGATCGTCGACCTGACGGGCAATTGTCATCGTAAATTCCTTCTCCGCCCCTGGCGTGAAGCGAAGCTGTGAATGGTCTTCATTTGCCGAGAGCAGATCCTCCTGACCGACCTGTGTGGATACCCCCGAGATAACGACCGACAGTCCATTGGGCAAAATCGAATTATACGTGTAAGTCCCGCTGCCGGTGCCGACGATCCTGCGAGAAAGCGCGACGTTCTCAGGCAGCAGGTAAGCGCCCGGAACCAAATAGCACAGATGGCTGTCCGGAATATCCGCATGAAGCTGCGAGCCGAATCGTCCGGTCGCAAGACCGTTCTCGTCGGTAATTTGCAGATCAGCCGGCGAGAGCAGGAAATCGATAACGAAACGGGTCAATCCGAACGGTCCGCTGAACGGCAAATCGTGGTCTGCCAGCATATATTGGCCGTTGGTCATCATGCCGAGCGTAATCCCGTCCTGGCTGCGGAATTCCGTGACGCCCGGATCGCATGAATATTCGAATGTGAACACGCTGCCGCTTCGTTTAAAGGTAAGCTTGCATAAATCCGACGTTGGCCTGTTGCAATCCCAGACGAAGAGCTGGACACCGTCGAGATCTGTCACTGTCGTCGTTCCGTCCGCAGAGAGCTGCGGTCCGGGATGACCGTCCGGGTAGACGAACTTGTACGGCATGACGCAGTGCGAGTCGCTCAGCTTGTCGGTGTATCCCGCATCCCACACTTCGCCAGAAGGGATGAAGAACAGCAGCGGAGCGTTCTCGCGGTCGCACCCGCGCAGGAAGGTCGCTTCAATCTCACGGTATGTCCTCTCCACGCGTGCAATCCCTTCGCGGCCTTGATCGTGGAAATGAATCAGGCTTTCCCGGCTGAGCAGCTTGCCGTGCACACCTGTCAGCATCGTCTGCAGACCTGCCTTGGTCAATGTAGGCGTATCGAGGCGACCCTGCCAGAAATTATCGGCGACCAGGCTGGCCAAGGAGGTGCAGTATCCTGTCGCCAGACCGCCGTTGGCTTTGCCTTTGAGGAAATAATGATAGAATCCGTAAAATGCCGCGGTCAGAATCGGATGGCCGAATACCGGATCGAGCTGCTCGTGCCAAACCTCGGCCGAGCCGAAAGTATCCTGATAGGTTCCCCATGTCGGCAGTCCGTCCGAGAAGTTCTTGAAAGTCAAATTGTGTACACCGTATTTGAACGGAATTTCGAGTACCCTCGCAACGGAGGCCGTACGGCTGTTGCTGACGAGCCCGTCGGGATTGCGCACCTGCAGGGATGCGCTGCCGCCGGCGCTGCCGCCTCCGCCGGTGCCGGGCATGACGAAGGTGATATGCTTCCGGTCGATGACGGTCGCCGGCGCTGCGGCTCCGTTAATGAGAACTGAAGCGCCCGGCAGGAAAGCGCGTCCCGTAAGCGCAATCGTCGAACCCGGTATGAGTCCGCCGCTGAATGCATCGAGCTGCGGCTTGATCCGGACTGTAAGCCGGTTGCTCTCCGTTCCGTCCTCCCGGCGCACATAAACTGTCTTCTCGCCGCCCGTCGCCTCGAGCGGGATGGTAATGGACAAGCTTTCATCCGCATTGACTACCGGAACCATTACCGTTCCGCCGAAAACAACCCGGTCATGACTGGTGAAATGGCTGCCGCGAAGGGTAAGCTTATCGCCCGTAAATGCCTGAGTCGGCGAAATCTCGGAAAGCCATGGCCGTTCAAGCAGGTCTTCCCATGCATCCTCTGTAAATTCAAAGAACCGGATGCTGCCGTCGATACCTTCATAAGCGGCATCCATCCCCGGGTTGCCGCGCTGGCCCTGCGCGCCCGCTCTTCCGTTCCGTGCGTCACGGCACGTTTCGCCGATACCGCTGAGGCCGCCTGCGCCGGGGGATCCGCCATCGGCGCCATCACCTCCACGCCCGCGCTGGCCGCCTTGGTTCTTAATTTTGAATGCGCGGTTTGTGACCGTTGACACCAGCGTACCTTCGAGCACACCGATCGTAATGTTGCCGCCCGCGCCGCCGGTACCCCCGCGTCCGCCGCGTCCGCCCATGCCGCCGTCGCCGCCTTCTCCGCCATCGCCCGGATCTGCCGAGCAGTGCCAGCCGAACAACCACCAGCGTTCGCCGACATGCCCGTCGGCGCCGTCGCCGCCGCGTCCGCCGCGCTGTCCACGTCCGCCCTTTCGGCCGTCTTCGCCGTTCATATCGATGTTCGGCATCGCACTCATGTCTCTGACCCATATTTCCAGATTCGGAGAGCTGCTGCCTTTAGCGCCGTCGATTCCCGGTTCACCGGAACGGCCGTCTTCGCCGTTCAAGCCGTCGCGCGAGTCCGGCTTCGTATGCACGCCGGACCAGCCCCGTCCGTTCAGGTCCGGATTATCGAGACGGGGAGGCGTTACGCCGCCGGGGCGGCGCCATGTGATTTTCGCATTATTGCCGCAGATGATTTTCTCCGCAATAATATAAAACGTCGTAACATTCGGTTCGACTATCAGTTCGGTCTCTGTCAGATCAAGCGTATTGGCGATGATGACCGCACTCGAGACAGGAATTGTTTTGAGACTGATTAGCTGAGCGCCCTTGTCGGTTAACGAAGGCCATGCTGCGGGATTCCCCGCTTCTAGCTTATCGATAATCTTCGTATCATTCAGCTCAATGGTGTTCTGGTTAATGGTAATAAGCTCGGATATCGTTGTTGAAGCCCCGAGCCTGCGTAGAACCGGGCTCTCACGAAGAACGTTCGTGGGCAGGAGGACCCCAGTACGTCTCACAGGTTGGATATGCATGCCGGCTGCAGGCGAAGTTCTCGGAATTGTAGGCGTCGGTATCGTCGGCCGGGTAGGAATGGTAGGCCGCGGAATAGATGAAATGGGAGGTGTCGTCGGTGAATTGGGTATCCACTTCTTAAGCGTTGGCGTGCTGTTTCGGTTGGTTAAATATTTCGCCAGATTCTCGCGTTTCACTCCGATATCCGTGAACTGCGATATATCCTTGGCGATCTGCGACCAATCGATCTCTTTGCCGCCGCCCTTCTTGGGTGCGACAATAATTTTACCGGGCGTCATAACGGTCTTGGAAACGAATTTAAGCGTACCTAGATCGGTCAGCTTATCGACGCCGGCAGCGTTCATTATATCTTTCACCGGCTGCAGCCGCGCTCTGCTGAGGTCTGGAAGCAGGTTGACCTTGATGTCCTGAATTCCGATAGCTTGACGGACGGATTGTTCAATACTGGCTGCAAGCTTCTGCTTCTCGGTCGTATAGTTAGCACCGACTGCGCCATTTCGGATGACCGTTCCGCTGATCCTGCCTGTAAATGCGTATACTTTGCCGTCGATGCCCGCTCCAAGCTTGAAGCCGAGCGCTCCGACATTCCGAATCGGCCCGGGAATAGCTTTGGAGGCGACAACCCGGTCATTGATATGAAGCTCCATGACCCCTGCATCATCCCTTGTGAACCGAACGCCAACGGCTTCACCGGCTTTAATAAGAGTGCTGCCGCTGTCCACGCTCACCCACCCGGCAGCTGTATGTACGGAGCCGATCAGCTTGCCGTTCGACTCAATAAACAGCGCCACGGACGGGCTCTGCGCTTCCATGATATTCTGCCTAGCGCCTCCGATCGAATCGGGCTGGATCGTAGCCTCCAGCGTGAAGGCCTGAAGCTGTTCAAGGTCTTTATTGCGCGCCAGCTCGATATAGCCTTTCTCCAGTCGGAAGCCCATATCCCTCTCAAGCGGCTTAGCATTGACCGACCGGGCGATTGATATCCCCTTCACGGAACCATCGTATGCTCCTTCGCTGTCGCTTTTGAGCAGAAACAAAGTCGTTCCTTTTTCCACAATCATTCCTCCTTGTATTAAATTTTCAAAGTGTTATTCAGGCAAAGCTGGAATCCCTTCTGTTATCTCCGAGTTCTCTCTGAAATAAAATTGGAAATGTAAGCGTGCTCAAAAACAGCTTTAACCACACAAAAAAGCCTGCATCCCTCCCCTCTGCACAAGCTGTAATATATTATTCATCTTAGTTAAATATTCCAGATGGCAAATTTCGCATCAAGCGCCAAAAGAACGAGTAAGCTTCCCGTCCTATCGTCCTACTATGAACATATGCCATTATGCTTCAGGTATGATAATCGCCAAGCCGGCGACAAGTTTCCCAGTTATCTCCATTAAATTTACGGCATTCGCACCGAAATCTTGCCGAAATGGATATCGTCGACTGCCGGCCTTATTCTCCGAAAATAGTGACAAGCTGATTTCATAATCGATCTCCATTTGTTCCACTGCGCGGATTCAACCAACATAGTGGGATTGCCCATTTCCGGGCAGAGATATTTGCAGACACCAGGCCAGTTCATGCCAAGGTTATGATTGTTTAGATTAGGGCATATACGCAGGTTGTTTCAGTTTGCTACCATTAAGGTGCAGACTGAATTTCAGAGAGGGGTTATACAATGAAGAGAAACAAATGGGTTGCGTTGATGCTGACGCTGGTTCTCGCAACCGCGGTCGGATGCTCTTCCAATGGGGGCGGCAATTCGAATTCCGCAAACGAGTTGAATGCGCCTGAAGGGGAAACAAAACCGGTGCAAAATGCTGCCGGCAAATTCGAACCTCCGGTTACGATTACGACCGCCCGCGTCGTAGGCTCGGACTATACCTTTATCAAAGGCGAAGATATTAACAACAACGTCCATAACAAGTGGGCGAAGGACAAGCTTGGCATTATAATTAAGGACCTTTGGGATACGCCTGACAATGCGGCTTATCATACAAAGCTCAGACTTTCACTAACGACTCAAGACCAACTGCCCGATGTGTTCATCGTGCAGGACGTCAACCTGATCGCCGACCTCATTCAATCCGGCAAGGTGAAGGATATCGGAGAAGATTTCGAGAATTATGCACCCGAGCGGATTAAAAAGATTTATGCAGATAACAGTAAAGCGCTCAATCAAGTGAAGAATGGAACGCAGCTGATGGGACTTCCAATCTTCTCGGGCGGAGACGGAACGAACCCCGTCCTGTGGATTCGCCAGGATTGGCTGGATAAATTGAAATTGAAAGCGCCTACGACAATCGATGAATTCGAGACGGTCATGGATGCTTTCACCAATCAGGATCCGGACGGCAACGGTAAGAAGGATACGTTCGGCTTCAGTTTTTCGGCCCGGAACGGGTTCTCTAACTGGATGTCCGATGCGAGCTTTGTATTCGGCGCGTATACCGGAAAATTTATTACGGGGAATTGGCAGAAAGCCGATGACGGCAGCTTGAAATACGGATCGATTCAGCCGGAGATCAAGACGGGCCTTAGTAAACTGCAGGAATGGTACAAGAAAGGGTATTTGGATCCCGAATTGGCCGCGCTTGATGAAGTCAAAGCAACCGAGAGTTTTATTCAGGGCAAGTCGGGCATGATTGCAGCTCCGTTCTGGGCGTTAGGTTGGCCTCTCGGCGATGTCAAAGGTACCAATCCGAACGCGAAGCTCAGAGCGTATACTCTTCCAACCGGGCCGGACGGTAAATCCGCCAGATACACCGGGTACGTAAATGAAGGCAAAGTCATGATGTTCAATAAAGATTTCAAGCATATGGATGCCTTCTTCTTCTATTTGGATAAAATCTATGATAATCCGTTCGAAACGGGCGATTTCAAGAACGGTTTCTTCGAAGGCTATGATTATGCAATGGTAGACGGCAAGCCTGTCTATGACCCAAAGAAGTTTCCAACTCCGATGGAGAAGGCAGCTTCGTCCGGCAAGTATAACTTGTTCTGGAATACACCAGCGATTCCGTTCCAAGGTTCAGCCAACTACGAATATATTTACAAAGGCGGCGAGCCCAAGACGAGAGCGCACAATGAAATCCTCAGTCAAGATAAAGAGCTAATCCGTGCCGGAGCTTTGAATTATGAAATGACCGGCATTAATGCGCCGACCGAGTTTCTGGGCGCTCCTACGGAAACGATGAGAAGCAAAGGCGATAATTTGAAAACGATGGAGCTTGAGACTTTTGCCAAAATCATCTATGGCAACGAGCCGCTCGATAAATTCGATACGTTCGTGACCGATTGGAAAAGCAAAGGCGGCGACCAGATCGAAAAAGAAGTTAACGAATGGTACAAAAGCGTGAATCCGTAAAACCTCAAGAAGAAACGGCTCACACCGTCCTTTGGCGGAAAGCAAGTTTCTTCCCTTAGAAATATCAGAAAAGTATGGAAGCGAAACTTATACTTTCTGATATTGAAGCAAAGGGCTGTCCCGGGTAAGTATGTCCCGGGTTCAGCCCTTTTTCTCATGCACTTTTTGGGGATTCTTATCGGTTCCGGAAGTTCTGAGGGGTGCAATCATAGTAGTCCTTGAATAAATGAATAAAATATTGTGTTTTCTGATAGCCGACCTCTTTGGCAATATCGGCGACCTTCTTATTGGTAGACATCAGCAGCCCCGCCGCTTTCTCCAACCTGACACGCGATATATAAGCGGACAGGCTTTCTCCCGTCTCTTTCTTGTACAAGCGGGACAGATAGACCGGGTGAAGGTATACATGTTCGCCAATACGGGTGAGAGATACATCCTCCTGCAGATTGCGTTCGATATAGTCTTGGATTTGCCGGATGACATGACTCGGGCCGGGCGCAGATTCCTGCAAGGACCGTTTGAACTGTTCAATGAGCGAAAAGGACCACTCTCTAATTTTATCCGTAGACTGAAAATAGAACGGATCGTTCAGTAAAGCCGGGCTATCGATCATATCGGCAAAAGAATCCCCCTGCTTGTGAGCCATGAAGGAGAAGCTGCTGAACAGGTAATAAACCGCCTCCAGAAGATGCTGCTGCGTCCGGTATGGCGGCATATCCAGCTCACCCAGAATGAGGTCGAGCCTGTCCGTGACTTCTTCCCAACGGCCGGATTCCATTAGCTGGGGCAGGGTGGGCGATAGATGAAGCCGGGTTAAAGGCTTCAGTTCTTTGTCTGCCTCCGCATCGTTCATCGTAAGCACAATTCCGCTGCGCGTTCCGACCAGCCGCCAGAATACGTTCACCGCTTGCAAATATTGACGATGGAGCTCATGCCGGAATGCGAAAGGATGTGTAATCACGATGGAAACGGTACGCTTCATATAAGTTTGAACCGCCTGCTGAAGCGAAGCTAACCGCCGGCCGAGTTCCGGTTGTTTACCGGGCGAATGGGCGGGGAACACAATGGCGACATAACGATGCAGATCCTTGCAGGACCAGAGGGAAGGAATCTCATCGATTTTCTCGAAGAAGATTTCCTCCGCCATATTGAGCAAAGCATAGCTGAACAGCTCGAAATCCTCCCGTTTCGTTTCTTCCGCTCCCGTTTCAATCCGGATTAAGGCAAGCACGCAATTTTGGTCCGGCTGCAGCTCCAGATTGAGCGCCTTAAGCTGCCGGCCCAGTTCCTCCTCGGAGGTGTACCGCTTGCCGAGCAGGAGATCAAGCAGCAAGTGCTCTCTCATTCTGGTAATTCCCAGCTTCAACACATCGCTCGCCGCTGACACATTGTCCCTCTGCCGCTGTTCCGTTTTGATTTGTGCGCACACTTTGCTCAAGCAATCGGTTACTTCTTCTACGGTGACGGGCTTCAGCAAATAGTCGGCTGCTCCATGCTGCAGCGCCTTCTTGGCATACTCGAATTCGGAATACCCGGATAAAAGAATAACCTTTGCGTCAGGGTAATCGCCCTTAAGAGCCTCGAGCAGCTCCAATCCGCTTATTTCAGGCATTTGGATATCGGTGAGGACTATTGAGACATTTACCCGCTTTGTAATATTGAGGGCCTCTTCTGCACAGCTTGCCCGGTAAACATGAGTTATTCCCATACTTGTCCACTGGATCTCTTCCTCCAAATAATCGAGCACGTAATCCTCGTCATCCACCAATAAGACGTTCATTCCCATTCACCTGCTCTTTATGCGATAGTCTGAGAGTCACCCGGAAGCCTCCCCACTCATTGCTTGAGAAGGACAAGCCGGCATCCGGACCATAACGATTGATAAGCCGATGATGCACATTCGACAACCCGCAGCCCATTTCATCGGAATACTGAAGGTTATTGCGAACTCGTTCCTCAAGCATCTGCAGCGCTTCTACGGATAAGCCGGCGCCGTCGTCATCGATATAAATGATATATTGATCATCCGATTCTTTTCCCTGAATCAGAATCCGCCCGGCCTTCCGTCTTTTCTCCAGACCATGAACGACTGCATTCTCCACAATCGGCTGCAGAAGTAAGGTCGGGACGGAAAGCTCAAGCATGGAAGAAGGCATATCGATCCGGTAAGTCAACCGTTTATTGCGCAGAGACTGGACCTCAAGGTAGCTTTCTATCAAATGAATTTCGTCTTCCAGTGTCGTGTTCATTCCGGCCTTGCGTGTGATGTAACGATAGAATCGGGACAAATTCTTGGCCATGGAAATGACGGCGTTCGGCGATTTATTCGCCATGCTCATGATGTAAAACATGCAGTTGTACAGAAAATGCGGATTGATTTGCGACTGCAAATGCTTAAACTCCGCCTCCCGGGTTCGGACCTTCTCTTCGTATACATTCTCTATCAAGGATTGGATGCGGGAGGCCATCTCGTTGAAACGCTCGAACAAATAATCAAATTCGGTATTCGTTTTGACCGTCGCTCGGCTTCCGTAATCGCCGGCGCCCAAGCTTTCGATTTTCCGCACCAGATATCCGAAGGGCAAACGGAAATGACGGAGAAACAAATATGATATCGCCACCCCTGCTATAAATAGAAAGAACAGACTTCCGTTAACAAGCCAATTCACCTGTTGGAGCGGATTGAGGAATTCATCCAGCTTAATGTAACTCACCAATATCCCCCCGAGTGAAGGGCTCGGTATCGATTGAACCAGATATTCTACACCTTCCATATCGAGAACCGTCAGCCTGGGATGGGCTGATACGTTGCCGTCGAATACGTTCTCCTTGGAGAGCGTCGAAAATAATTGCATATCTACCGCGCCGCTTGCAATCGGCTGTGCACCGGGGAAATAAAAAAAAGATTTGCCGTTACCGGACGCATCAAGACCCTGCAGCACCGCCTGTAAATAATCGCTTGAAATAGTCGTCTCGACAACGGAAACAATATTGTTCATATCGGGGGCTGCGATCGATGGGTTCGTAAATAACAAGTGAAAGGTGAGCCGGCCTTCGCTCTTGCGAACAATCCAGCTATTCTTCGGCGTCGTCCTGAGTTCCTCGCCATCAAACTCGATTTTCCCCTCGGTTGAAGATATGGCTTCTTGTATGGAAGGCCAATACACCGTTAACCGGTATATGAGCGGTTCGGCCTGGCTTTGCAGGATCAGCTTCTCTTCTACGGTTTTCCTCAGCAGCAGATGATTCAAATATTCGGGAAAATCCAGTGAACTGGCATATCTCTGTATTGTGGCATCATTAACAAGCAGAAGGGTTTGCGTTTCGAGCTGCCTGAGCGACTGTTCCATCTGCTGAATCGTAAATTCCAGCTGCTTCGAGGCCGATCTCTCGAGAGACTCTCTTACGACGTTCTCGCTGGCATGGTTGGCATAGGCGAATAACAGAGTCGCCGGTATGAGCAATGCCGCCAGCATAATAATAAGCTTTTGAAATATTCTATATTTTATCATGAATGTCACCGCCTGAAACGGAATTGGCTAAACAGGTTAAGAGAGAGGATATAGATGTTAAGACCTTATCATAGGTGGGGTCAATAGCTGTTGGTATAATAGTAGCAGAAGCCAATCAAAGTGCAATCTGGATATTTACAGAGAGGGGATTTTACGTATGAAAAGCGGTCTTCAAGCATCGATCGCACCTGCTCACGCGGTTAAAGCGGAGTCGAAATGGAGTAGAGGACTGAAGAAGACATGGCCGCTTCATCTGCTGATTTTACCGGCAACGGTCATTGCCATTGTGTTTCACTATTTGCCTATCTTTGGGCTTGTAATGGCCTTTCAGGACTATAAGCCATGGCTCGGCTTCTTCAAATCGGAGTGGGTCGGGCTCAAGCATTTCGAATCGTTGTTTCTGTTCGAAGACTCGGTTCAGGTGATCTGGAACACGCTCATTATCTCGGTATTAAAAATCGTATGCGGGCTATTCGTGCCGATTGTGGTCGCTCTCCTGCTCAATGAAATCCGCATTGTCGGAATCAAACGGGGCATCCAAACACTCGTCTATCTTCCGCATTTTATGTCTTGGGTTATTCTTGGCGGCATTCTTATCGATTTATTGTCGGTTAAAGGCGGTCTTGTCAACCGGATGCTTGTCGATTGGTTCGGAATGCAGCCGATCTTCTTCCTCGGGGATGGCGATTGGTTCCGGTTCGTGGTCGTTGTCAGTGATATATGGAAGGAATTCGGCTTTGGTATGATTATTTATCTGGCGGCGATTGCCGGCGTAAATCCGGCATTGTACGAAGCTGCCGAAGTGGATGGCGCAACCCGGATGCAGCAGACGATTCACGTGACGCTGCCCATCATGATGCCGATAATCGTCGTCGTGGCCACGCTCCAGCTCGGCAATGTGCTCAACGCCGGTTTCGACCAGATTTTCAACCTGTATAACCCGCTCGTATACTCTAAAGGAGACGTCATCGATACCTTCGTCTACCGATCTGCTATGTTGAAAGGCGACTTCAGCTTCGCCACCGCGGTCGGATTGTTCAAGTCGATCATCAGTTTCGTCCTGATTATTTTCTCATACCGGATGGTGTACAAATTTGCCAACTATCGGATTTTCTAAAGAAAGAAGAGGAGAGAATCATGTATAATAAAACGACCGGGTACAAAATCTTCAACGGCTTCAATCATCTCTTCCTGATTGTCATGTCCCTAATTTGCATACTGCCGCTTCTTCATGTATTGGCGGTGTCTTTCAGCGGTAAATCAGCCGCAACTGCTAATATCGTCAACCTTTGGCCGGTGGACTTCACGATAGAATCATATAAACAGACGATCGATAATCCGGCATTTATAAGAGCGCTGTTTTACTCCATCTACCGGACCGTTCTCGGAACCGCCATCGGCATGGCTGTCATCATTTTTGCAGGATATGCGTTGTCGAAGCGTTATACGGAATTCAAGAGCCGGAACGTCTATATGTGGTTTTTCGTATTTACGATGCTGTTCTCCGGCGGATTGGTGCCGGGCTATATTCTGATTACAAATCTGCATCTTATCAACACGATCTGGGCGCTCGTTCTGCCGTCCGCGCTTAGTGTATACAATATGATTCTGCTCATGAACTTCTTCCGCACGATTCCGGCCGAGCTTGAAGAGGCTGCGCTTATCGACGGGGCGGGGCTGTTTCGAATCTTGTTCAGCATTCACCTGCCGGTATCTCTCCCTGCGCTGGCTACAATAACACTCTTCACGGTCGTAGGTCATTGGAATTCCTGGTTCGACGGGCTGATTTATATGATGGACACAAAGAAATATCCGCTCGCCACCTTCCTTCAAACCGTTGTCGTACAGCAGGATTTCAGCAAGATGAGCATCAACCCCGAGGATATGGCCAACTTGTCGCAGCGAACCGTAAAAGCAGCGCAGATCTTTATCGGGGCGCTTCCCGTCCTGATCATTTATCCGTTTTTGCAAAAATATTTCGTAAAAGGCATTGTGCTGGGAGCGGTGAAAGAATAGAGAAGGAGCTGCTTAATCGTGACATTCAATTTACCTGCCGCAGCGTTTCGCTGCGCTCCCAATACCTATATGGACATGACCGGCGCGAACAGATTTCGGATGGAAACCACTCCGCAAGGCGGGAGCATCAGTCTGGATGCGAAGCAGTATGATTCAAGCATCTGGACGGACTATGGTTTTGTAACGGCCGATGTGTACCATGAATCGCACGACGTTCTCGTCGTGCTGTTCTCCTTCGATGATGAAGCAAGCCGCTCGATTAGCGTCCATTATGGCATACTGCCCCGAGTTCCGACGAGGATCTGCCTGCCTTTGACCGCGCTGAAAGGGGAAAAGCTGTTCCTTGACCGCTTTCCCGGCGTCATGCAATCCGTCATTCGAGGAGATGCGTTCGTAGACCGGAGCCTGATCACCCGGCTCACCATCTCGACCATCCCTTCTGTCGCTTCAAGAAGTCTGGAAATATCCGGTCTGTCCCTCAGCCCGTCCGTTCCGCAATTCCAATATGAAAATAAGCCCTATGTCGATGAGCTGGGACAGCTTGCCGGTAAGGATTGGCAGGGAAAGACGGCTAACCCCGAACAGCTCGCATCCGATTTGACGGAGGAGTGGCAGCTTTCGCAAATAAACAGTACGTTTCAAACGGATCTCGGACGATTCGGCGGGTGGAAACGGCTGCGCTTTGAGCCGACCGGTTTTTTCCGGACGAAGCATGACGGTAAGCGGTGGTGGTTCGTCGACCCCGATGGTTACGCCCTATTCAGCGCGGGGATGGACTGCATTCACCCTTCCGATCATATGAGGATTTCCGGCATGGAGCATCTCATTCCGCCGCTTCCGGACAGGGACGGCCCGTTCCGCGATGCTTGGTCACAGCAAGGATACAGCTTCTCGGTTGCGAATCTGATCCGCGTATTCGGAGAGGAATGGCGGGAGAAATGGGCTGATTTGACGGAGCATCGAATGAAGCAATGGGGGTTGAACACGATCGGCAATTGGTCCGCTCCCGATTATATCCGTCAATCCGAACTTCCTTATGTCTATCCGATGGACGGCTTCCCGGCTACGGAGAAGACTATTTTCCGGGATTTCCCGGATGTGTTCAGCCCGGAATATGAGCGGAATGCAGAAGCGTTCTCTAGACAATTGATCCCGATGCGGGAAGACCCCCGCCTGATCGGTTATTTTATGCGGAACGAGCCCCATTGGGCATTTGTCGACGGTTTGGATTTGACAGGACAGATGCTGAAGTCTGAGGTCCGTTTTGCAAGCAAATTGCAGTTTGTGGAATGGCTGATTGAGAGATATGATACCGTTGACGGCTTGAATGCCGCTTGGGGGACTTTATACGAGCGGTTCGAGGATTTATACGAGACTGGGTCTGCTGAATGGACGGATCACCCGGGACGCAAGGAAGATTTCACCGCCTTTAACCGTATACTTATCCGGCGGTATGTGGAAGTGCCTGCAAGAGCTTGTAAGATGGCGGACCCTAACCATTTGAATTTGGGAATGCGGTATGCATGGGTAGGCAGCGACGACGTGCTGGAAGGATGCGAGGCATTCGATGTGTTCTCGGTCAATTGTTATCAATTCGCCCCGGAACGCAGCATGATTGAGCATATCAGCAAACGGCTGGACAAGCCGGTCATGATCGGCGAGTTCCATTTTGGGGCTGCCGACGTCGGCATGCTGGCCTACGGTATTCGGGCAGTTGCGACCCAGGATGACCGCGGCTTGGCATACCGGTACTTTGTAGAGCAGGCGGCTTCCATACCGGAACTGATCGGGGTTCATTATTTCCAGCTGAACGACCAACCTGTGTTAGGACGCTTCGACGGCGAGAACTATCAAATTGGGGTTGTGGATGTATGTCAACAGCCTTATCGTCCTTTTGTCGAGGCCATGAAACAGGCGCACGAACGGATGTATAATATTCGTACCGGAACGGCGGAACCCTGTGCTAATTCCCCGGTTGAAATACCGAAAACGGGATTCTGATTCACTGAGTTATGCAAGCACTGAGTACTGTGTTATGCCGGAACTGAAGGAGACCAGACAATGTCTAATAATCAAGAATCTTCTGGGCTTTTCCAGGGCGGCAGCCGGCTCCTTCTGCAAGCCGACTGCGAGGCATGCTTCGGCTTGTGCTGTGCTGCCCTGCCGTTCTCGGCTTCGGCAGACTTCGCAATTGACAAAGCTGCCGGGCAGCCCTGCCAAAACCTGCAGCCGGACTTCCGCTGCGGCGTTCACGGCAGTCTCAGGCAGCTGGGCTTCCCAGGATGCACTGTTTATGATTGCTTTGGCGCGGGGCAGCAGGTTTCCCAAGTGACCTTCGGCGGGCAGGACTGGCGGCAAGCCCCGGAAACCGCAAAACAAATGTTTGAAGTATTTCCGGTCATGAGGCACCTCCATGAACTCCTTTGGTATCTGAGTGAAGCGCTATCGTTTCCGCCAGCCCGTGTGATGCGGGATGCTCTCCGTTCTGCCCTGGAAGAAACGGAGCGCCTTACTCATCTTGCTCCCGATTCACTAATCGAACTGGATGTTGCCGAATATCGGGCAGATGTCAACGCTTTGCTCGTGGAGGCCAGTGAACTTGTCAGAGCCGAAGCACTTCGCTCCCTGAAGGGCTCCCCGAACCGTCGCAAGACGTACGGCCGAGGGGCTGACCTTATCGGTGCGAAGCTGAAGGGGGCCGATCTTAGAGGCGCCAATTTGAGAGGGGCTTACCTTATTGCAGCCGACCTCAGAGGTGCCGACCTGAGAGCGGCTGACCTTATTGGAGCTGATTTCCGGGATACTGATCTCAGAGGCGCTAACCTTACTGAAAGTATTTTTCTCACACAAGCTCAGGTGAACGCTGCCAAAGGGGATATGACTACAAAACTGCCCCCGTCACTTATTCACCCGGCGCACTGGTCCTCCCTCGAATAATAGGTAGGTCAGCACGGACCCTATCGACTGATGTCGAAAAATCATGATTATTCTTGCTTTTCTTGAATTTGTATCTTATATTCATTGTGTAGTCAGTTAAACATGCTTTAGAGTATAATGACATTTTTTACTAATTTTTACCTGCCCTTTCGCAGTGATTGCGGCGGCAGGAGTGCTTTTTTGAAATATTTCGTACGATAATGGCAAACCCGCTGAAAAGCGGCGACGCAAAGCTAAAGGGGCTAATGCGGATCAAATATCCGCTATGCCAGCCAGCTACCGAATACGACGGCTCAGCCCCGTCTATTCACTCTCACGTGTAGACGGGTTTTTTTGCCGTCCGCGGAAGATCTGCCCAAGCTGAATAACTATCAGGAGGTGCGGTGACAGGTAAGCAAAGTGATTTCAGTTGAGAGACGGGGCCATCATACCACCGATAACTATACAAACAGAGGAGATGGATTCATGAATAAGAACCAGGTTAACAATGCTCTGGCTGATAAAACAACTATTCTAAAACAACAGCAAAGTCCTGATATAGCTCTTGTAGGCCCGGTGAGGCTTCCTGTTCAATTGGACGACCAGGAGATCGATTTCAAATGGTATTCCTGGCTGAATTTAGGCAGCGCTTCCATGCAGATGGATGATGTACTCAAATTTTTACCTCATGCAGAATTAGCTTCCTACCAACAATCCTCCGTGCTTGTATACGGTGATTTTGCCAATAGAGAGAATGCCTTAATCCGGATGCACAGCATTTGCCACACGGGAGATATATTTGGAAGTAAACGATGCGATTGCGGCTATCAATTACGGAAATCCATGCGAATGATTGTCGATAACGGCTGCGGGGCATTATTCTATTTGGCCAATCACGAGGGCCGTGGAATTGGACTTTTTTCCAAATCATTAGCTTATATCCTGCAGGATGAAGGATGCGATACTGTAGAGGCAAATCTTAGTCTTGGCTTCGCTGACGATCAAAGATCCTATGAAGAGGCGATACGCGTACTCCAAGGTTTGCGGCAAAAACCGGTAAGTTTAATAACGAACAATCCCAGGAAATTGCAGTCATTGCGGGAAAAAGGTCTCTTAACCGATAACCATGTATCCATTTGGGGGGATGTATCCAAGCACAACACTCGTTATTTGGCAACGAAGGTTGAAAAATCGGGTCATATTTATAACGCTATGACTGAAAGCGTCAAACTGGGATGAGGAGCCGGATTACAACATGAACTCAGACCAACATTTTATGAAACTCGCATTGGACATGGCGGCTACGGCGATTGGAAAAACGAATCCGAATCCGGTTGTTGGCGCCATCATCGTTAATGATGGACAAATTGTCGGCCTCGGCGTTCATCGTAAGGCGGGTGAACCCCATGCTGAGGTGCACGCTTTCCAAATGGCAAGCGGCCATACAAGGGGAGCAACATTGTACGTTACGCTGGAGCCTTGCTCTCATTTCGGGAAGACCCCTCCTTGCGCAGAACTGATTCGAAGCTCCGGGATCGCACGGGTTGTTGTGGCCATGCAGGATCCGAATCCGATGGTTGCCGGACGCGGCATTCAATTGCTGCGAGAGGAGGGAATCGAGGTCGAGGTTGGCGTACTGGAATCGGAAGCCAGACGACTCAATGAACAATTCGTGCATCATATGACACACCGGCGGCCTTTTTTCATCTCCAAGGCTGCTATGACCTTGGACGGGAAATTAGCTGCGTCAACAGGGCATTCCAAGTGGATCACAGGCGAGGAAGCACAGCTTGAGGTACATCAAATAAGGAACGAGGTCGACGCCATATTGGTCGGGATAAATACGGTATTGACCGATAATCCTCACCTGACCACCCGTTTGCCGGAAGGGGGAAAGAATCCCATCCGTATTATCCTTGATTCGCAGTTGAGGCTGCCGGATGATGCCCATGTAACCGACTGTTCGGAGGTTCAAACTTGGGTTGTCACCAAGTTGGATGCTGACCCGGAAAAAGTATATAAGCTGGAACAGATGGGAGTTGAAGTGCTGTCCGTCCCTGAAACCAGGTTCGGATTGGATCTGCATGCGCTTTCGGATATTTTGCACCGCCGGGGAGTAACCTCTCTACTGGTGGAGGGTGGGAGCGAAGTAAACGGCTCATTTCTACGCGCTAATCTTATTGACAAGTGGATAATTTATATCGCTCCGAAGGTATTGGGGGGACGGCATTCCATTACACCCTATGGGGGTGAAGACTTAGAATTGATGGATGAAGCGATCAAGGTTAAGGTCCATTCCGTTCGACAATGCGGCGAAGATATTTGCATTACGGCCTATCCTGCTTACAACTGAAAGCCCACGATCTCTGTATCAGAGTAGTAGCGAATTGCTTTTCCCTTTTTTTCAGCATACTCAATTTCTCTTCTTGTACTGCTACCTATGTAACCATCAACGTCAATGACGAATATTTCATCGGAAATATCGATTTTCCGGAAATGTAAGTTTCCGAGTAATTGAGCCTGTTCTTGTGTGATTTCAACCTCTTCACTCTGCTCAAAGAAGGCAAGGCTGATTACTATATTTCCTTGAAGTGTAAGAAATGCGTTTGCTTGTTCAAATTGATTTTTGAATTTGGTAGAGCCGCACAAAGTTATAATCTTCATAATTAAGCCTTTCTCGGTTAATCGACTTGTTCTTCTGTCTATTTGAATACAAGTAAAAACAGTCGGCTTCACGTTCATCGGTGATTCACCGTTACCATCGGTTGGTAAAAATAAAAAACAGGCTCAATTTCGCCGCTACTCTATTATAGCTAAGCCTGATGAAAAACTCGATATTACAATAAAGGATGTGATTGGCGCTTCTTTGTAATCCAAATACTTAATCATCGGAGGATGAGAACTGATGAGTGAAAAGAATTATTCTATTAAACACCTTGCCGTATCATTCTTATGCGGATCGGTATTCTTCTCTGGCGTGGCACTAGCCGCCGGCGACAAGATCGAAGCAAACCTGGACAGGGTATCGCTTTTCGTTCAGGGAGAAAACAAATCTTCAGCGGACGGCCTATACGATAACGGCGGCACTCAGGTGCCTGAATCGCTGGACTACCGCGGTACAACCTATGTACCGGTTCGCATGGTGAGCAGCCTGCTCGGTCAACCCGTGTATTGGGAAGGTAACGGGAGATCCGTTTCCATCGGGGCTCCGACAGCCACTTTTGTGGATGCCAAAGGACAAACCATTGGCAGTGCCGTCTTAAAGCAGCAAGCGAACGGCGTGGAAATCACCGTGAAAGTATCCGGCTTGACGCCAGGCAAGCATGGTATCCACATTCACGAAAGCGCATTTGCAGGAAGCAACTTCAAGATGGCAGACGGCCATTTCAATCCGGAAGTAAAAAAGCACGGACTTCTAAATCCCGAAGGCCATCACCTAGGCGACCTGCCGAATCTGGTCGTAGGCGAGAACGGCACAGCCGAGGCGACCTTTCTGGTCGAGAATGCCACGCTGGAACCCGGCAAGACCGATTCGCTGCTGGGACGTTCCATCATTATTCATGCCGGTGAGGACGATGAAATGACCGATCCGGCCGGTAATTCCGGCGATCGTGTCGCCGGCGCCAATATCCCGATGTGAAACGACCGTTGATTGCAGCACTCTGTATTTCGTTGTGAACGGATCTGATAACTTAACAACGATTGAGGGGCAGCCCATTGCGGCATGCCCCATTTTTTCCTCGATAGTCCTACCTACCTAGCGGGCACCGGTCGAGCCTATCTGGATCTTGTCCGCATTCACTTGCAGCGGGGCGCTGGCCCGATTGACGGTGTGAGCAGCCAGAAGCGCGGCAAACGCCCCAACGGCAAGTACCGTGCGCACGGTATGCAGGGCAAGCCAGCGTTGCCGCACCTCTTCCCAATCCGCGGGCAGCTGATCGGGGTCCCAGGTATCGGCGAGTTGGTTAAGCGGCTCCATCATGGTAAGAGTAAGAGCGACAGTGAGTACGATTAGCAGAAGGGCAAGGACGCTGAGAACGAATATGAGGTTACCGCGTCGGTACGAGAGTATAGTGGTGATAAGAACCAAAACAATACTTGTCATGAGGAGTATCGGCATGGCACGGCCGTAATCGACGTTGAGGGCCTGCCAGTATCGCGTGTAGTCGGGACCGGGGAGCTCCATTAAGGATGGAGCGATCACCGTGAAAGCGACACCGCCGGCGAAGATGCCGAGGAGCAGCACCGCCAATCCTCTGGTCGCAAGCAACAGCTTGAACATCGCAATAACCTCTCTTCTAAATAAATTTTTTTCGAATTAAGATTCAAACGATCATTGAAGTAACTGAGCTTGCAAGCAGCGGAGTTGCCGTATTAGAGTAAAAGTCTAAGAAGAGGAAGAGTGCGGATATGGTCACATTGAGCTGACGATGCCAGAGCGATTCTGACCCGTTACCTCCACCATTTTACCATTTCCATCATTTGGTTAAAAGAGGTGGCCAGCATAAAGCTATGCAAAAAAAACAGCCCTCACGCGGCTTCCCGTTATCTGGGAGGCGTTGTGAGGGCTGCATGCCTATTATTTCATCAGCTTCTTAAATCTTCTTACCTGCTCGGTAATGGCTACCTCCGTAGGCAGGCGCTCAATGCTCGAAGCCCCGAAAAATCCGACAACGCCGCTCGTGCGGCCCAGCACATATTCGACATCTTCCGGCTCCGAGATAGGGCCGCCGTGGCAAATTACCAGAATATCAGGATTAACCGATTTGCCCGCATCGTGAATTTTCTGCACCAGAACGGCTGATTCGTCTAGTGTCAAAGCGGTCTTGGCGCCGATGCTGCCTTTGGTGGTCAGTCCAACATGAGCGACCAATACGTCCGCTCCAGCTTTGGCCATATTAATGGCATCCTCTTCATTGAATACGTACGGAGTAGTCAATAAATCCAGTTCGTGGGCTTTACGGATCATATCCACTTCCAGGTGATAGCCCATACCCGTTTCTTCGAGGTTTTGTCTGAAAACACCGTCAATCAGGCCGACGGTGGGGAAATTTTGCACGCCCGAGAATCCCATCCCCTTGAGCTGCTTGAGATAAACATCCATCAGCCTGAAAGGATCTGTACCGCATACTCCGGCAAGCACCGGGGTGTTCTGCACGATGGGCAGCACTTCGCCGCCCATATCCATTACGATTTGGTTGGCATCGCCGTAAGGCATCAAGCCGGCCAAAGATCCCCGTCCGGCCATCCGGTAGCGGCCCGAATTGTAAATAATGATCATATCGACGCCGCCCGCTTCCGCGCACTTCGCCGACAGTCCGGTTCCGGCTCCGGCCCCTACGATAAAACGCCCATTTTCCAGCTGTGAGCGAAGGTTTTGCACTATTTCCCGCCTTGATATCGCCATTGCTCCCCTATCCTTCCTTACTATGCTCCAGCAGCTTAAGCAGCTGGTCAGATATCATATCGGCTACCGCAGGATCGTTAATATCCTGCTCCATCTCGATCAACGGAATGTCCGCCTTCAGATGCTGCCTGATCTCCTCATATAACGCCTGCCGTTCCTCTATGCCCTCGAACGGCTTGGCTGTCACATCGAGCAAGGATACTCCGCCTTTCGGGAAAACGACAACCGTCGGAGCAGCGCTTTCATTCAGCTTCCCTGCAAGAATGCGCCCCAGCACGCGGTTCTCATCCACGGTCGTTCTCATCAGTGTCGTTGTCGGGTTATGCTGATAGAACACTCTGTCCTTAAACTTATCCGGAACCGTCTCCGGCGGACCGAAATTAACCATATCGAGCGCACCGATTGACACCACCTGAGGAATGCCGGACTGACCGGCCGCTTCCAGACGGTTCGGACCGGCGCTGAATATGCCGCCTACCAGTTCGTCCGCGAGCTCCGTCGTTGTAATATCGGCTACGCCCTTGATGTAACCGGCTTTGATCAGTTCCTCCATCGCCATTCCGCCCGTGCCCGTCGCGTGGAATACAAGCAGGTCGTATCCCTTCTTCTCAAGAGCTTCGCGTACCCGAGTCGCGCAGGGGGTCGTGACGCCGAACATCGTTATGCCAAGCGTCGTTCTATCGTCGACGGCTTCTTCTTCCTTCCCTGTTTCCCGGATCATCCCCGCCAGGGCGTAAGCGGCATTGCTCAATATTCTTCGTGAAAGCTTGTTAATGCCCGCGATATCGACAACCGAGTACATCATCATAATATCTTTCACGCCCACATAGGGACGAGTATTTCCGGAAGCAACCGTTGATACCAGCAGCTTCGGAATACCGATCGGAAGCGCCTGCAGGGCGGCCGATGCAACGGTCGTACCGGCCGTCCCTCCCATTCCGAACGCTCCTCCGATGACTCCCTCGCGCTCAAGTTCGGCAGCGATCTTCGCAGCGCCACGGGTCATGACAGCAACCGCTGTGCCGCGATCATTCCCCCTTCGCAGCTCTTCCAAGCTTGAACCTCCTGCTGCGGCCACCTCATCCGCCGGCACATCAGGCTGGAAGAGAGGATCCCCGATCACCCCCGTATCTATGATCAATGTCGCATGACCGCATGCTTCGATCGTATTCTTGACGAAGCGGAATTCCTCTCCCTTCGTGTCAAGGGCCCCGATCAGAACCGCCTTTTTCCCCATTTCACCCAGCTCCTTCAAGGATCTGCAGTTTACTTCAAGCCATTTCTCATATAAGCGTAGCAATCCTGCATACCTTCGAGCACGCCGCTGCCGCTTTCCTCGTCCGCCGAGACCCAGCCGCTGTAGCCGATATCCCGTATCGCCTGAAAAATAGGATCGAACGGGATCGCTCCATGGCCAAGCACCTTCCACTCCCCCTGCTCGAAATCCTTCAGATGGAAATTATCGATCACGGGACGGAAGCTGCGAATGATCTCCGCCACATCCTCGACGCCGGATTTCACCAAATGGGCGGTATCCACGGTCAATCCGACTGCCCCTTGCTTGGCGCGATCGTAGAAAATGTCAAAATCCTCTCGGTACATCACAGGATTATTGTGATGATGATGGAGCGAGAGTTTGATGCCGTGCTGCTGCGCTTCAAGCCCAAGCTCCGAAAGGACATCAGCATACCGGCGAATATCATCCGCCGTCACATCCGCTCTTGCAATCCCATGGCAGAAGACGATCATCTCTGTGCCGATGCCCGCTGCAAAACGATATATGCTGCGCAGCAGCTCCACATTCGTCTCATCCAGACTGCCGCCTGCAATGAGCGCCGAGCCTACTCCTGACAGGTGACCCCATTGTTCCTTGAACCGTTCCGGCTCGTTCAAATAAGGGGAATATTGCCCCCACTTGAGCTGCAGCCCGTCGTATCCGGTCGTTCTGTATTGTTCAAATAGCAGCGTCTGCTCCTCGGATATGGAAGTCGGCCGGGAGAAAGCCAGCTTAATACTCATGATTAGGACCTCACAATCTTTATAAATAAATTAGACCTTCCAAGGCAGCTTCAGGGCCAACGATTTCAAACCGCTGAAAATCCTACTCTCCGATCGTTTGACGGTCCGGTGACGAATAAGCGATGATCATTCTGCACGGCTCCCAGCTTGTTGTCGTAGCATTATGAGGTACATTACGCGGAATGCGCAGCATCATGCCGGGCTCCAGATGATAGGTTTCGTCACCCAAAGTATGATCGCATTCACCCGACAGGATAAAAATGATCTCTTCGCAATTCGGATGAACGTGTCTCGGGTTCGCTTGACCCGCATGGATATAGACCATGCCGAACGTCATTTCGCTGTCCGCATCGATATCCCGGCCGCAGAGCCACTGAATTCTTCCCCAATCCTGTTCAAACATTCGCTGCGGATCCTGTTTCCTGAGGTCCGTAATGGTAGCCATACACTCCACTCTCCTTAGTACTTTTACTGGGTCCCCATGCGCGCTTTATAAGCTGCATTCATTTCTTCGATAATTTTCAGATAAGTGCTGTCCTGCTTCAGCTCGGTCACGAGTTTATCCCATTCATCTATGCTGGCTTTGCCCATAATAATTTGAGTCTTCAAATCGCCGATCTTCTTATTGTAGTCGGCCCCAACCTTCTGATCCGTCTCAGATACCAATCCTACTGCCGGGTTAGGCGTGCTCAGTTTGGACTTGGCATCGATAATTTTCTTATTGCGTTCGAATACTTCCTTCGGCATTCCCGGGGCGAAAGCATACATATATGGGTCATACTTCATGAACAGCTTGCCGAAGGATCCTGTCCCGACACTATCCTTGACCGATTGCTCGTTCGTCACGAAAAATCCGTCTTCCTTCTTATAGTGCACGCCTTCAATCCCGTATTGGGATAAAGTGCTGCCTTCCTCCGACGCTCCGTAATCGAGGAGTGCCAGAATCTTCTTCACCTTTGCTTCCGGGACCTTCTTCGGAATGGCGGCCACGCCGATAAAGCCTGAATTTTGCCCGTTGAACTGACCTTGGCCTGCATCGATGGAAACCATCGGCTCCCATGTTACCTTAGGGTCCCGCTTCCATTGATCATATGTCCAGCGCCATAAGGCTTCAATCGTTTCCCCTGTCAATCCGGCCCTGCCGCTTGTCGCCAAATCCCAGTACTGATCGTCTTTCATGACCGAGAAGTCCGGCGGAATAAGCCCTTCATCGTACAATTTCTTCTTGTAGAGGATGGCGTCCCGCGAAGTCGGTTCCAATGTCACGTCAATCAGCTTGCCGTCGACCAGCTTCCATTTGCCGTTAGAGCCTGTGAACGCGTTATCGATCAAACCGTTCACACGCATCGTATAACCATACGTATCCTTCTGTCCGTCCGGCTGTTTCTCTTTAAAAGCTTTCATGACTTCATACAATTCATCCATCGTCGTCGGCATTTGGAGACCCAATTTATCCAGCCAATCCCGGCGAATCGCGAATGTGCCCCCGCCCTCCAAAGGCCGTACAATAGGCACGACGTAATTTTTACCGTCAATCTTCGTTTTGTCCCAAATTGGCTGGGGTGTTTCCATCAGGTTCTTATAATCGCTGATAAAAGGCGTGAGGTCCCAGAACGCGCCCTGCTTCACCATCGTCCTGAACTGAGGAATGGAAGTCGTATCCGGCAGCTTGATGAGATCGGGAAGATCGCCGGAAGCCAGCAGCACATTCAGCTTGTCGTTAAACCCGTTATCCGAGCTCCATGTGATATCGAGCTTCGTGTTTGTCCTTTTCTCGAATTCCTTCGTAATCGGACTATCGGCGGCAGGCGGCTGCGCGATCGAGAAATTGCTCAAGATCGAAATCGTCGTAGGAGAATCCTTCCCGCCTTCCGCATCCGCTGCTTCCTGGGAGCTGGAGCAAGCACTTGTCAAAACAGTTACCGCCAGCAGCGCTGCCGCCGAAACTTGCGTTATTGCTCTCTTCACAAACAAAAACCTCCCCTGGTTATCTTCTCTCATCGGTCAACCTTTGACCGAGCCCAGCATAACGCCCTTGGCGAAATGTTTTTGAAGGAACGGATAGACGATGAGGATCGGGAAGGTGGCGATAACGACCGCAGCCATCTTAAGCGTCTGCGACGGAATCTGCTTATCCGAGATCATTTCCGCTGCTGCGGCTCCTCCCGTGGACATCTCCGAATCGATCAGCATGTTCCTCAGCACAATCTGCAAAGGCACTTTGGTATAGTCATTAATGAACAGGACCGCATTAAAGAACGTGTTCCAATAACCTACCGCGTAGAACAGCCCGAATGCCGCCAGTGCAGGCGCGGACAATGGAATCACGATACGGAAGAAAGTACCCATATCATTGGAGCCGTCAATCATGGCGGCCTCCTCGAGTTCTACCGGTATGCTGTCGAAGAAGCTTTTCATAAGAATGATGTTCCACCCGCTGATCAGCACCGGAATAATAAGCGACCATATACTGTTAATCAGCCCAAGGTCGCGCACAACCAGGTAATTCGGGATGATGCCCGGATTGAACAAGATGCTCAGCAGCACCATCATCATAATGATTTTTCTGCCTCTGAGTCTCTTTCGAGATACCCCGAAAGCCATAGCCGCCGTGAAAAACAAGCTCAAGCCCGTTCCGACCGTTGCCAGAAAAATACTCACCAGCATCGCGTTCTTGAACGCTGAGGTGTTCAGCAAATACTCGTAAGAGGCGAGCGTCCAGCTCTGCGGAAACAGTACAAAGCCGCTCTTCTGCAGGTATTCGTGCGGCTGTGTGAAAGAGACTACAAACACGTAATACAAAGGGAATACAGTAACAATGCCTATCAGTGCCAACAGAAGTATGTTCGCCGAATTAAACAGCCTGCTTCCAAAGCTCTCCTTCATATTCCTTCCCCCTGCAAGCCCGCTCTAATAGACGCCGTCCTCGCCGATCCGCTTGGCGAACCTGTTTGCCATCACGACGAGAATAAGGCCTACTAACGATTTAAACAATCCGACTGCCGTACTGTAGCTGAATTGTCCGCTCTGTATCCCGTTGCGGTATACGTAGGTTTCGAATACGTCCGCATACTTGGCGACAGCGCCGTTATTCATCAGAAAGACCTGTTCGAATCCGACATCCATGATATGGCCGAGTCTTAATATGAGCAGCACGATGATAACGCTTCGGATAGCGGGAAGAGTTACATTCCACATCTGCCCCCACCGGCCCGCCCCGTCGATCTTGGCTGCCTCGTACAATTGCGGGTCAACCGCGGTAATGGCCGCCAGAATAATGATCGTCCCCCAGCCGCTTTCTTTCCATATGTTCTGCAGCACCAGAAGCCCCCAGAACGTATCGGTATTGGTCAGAAAATCGTATTTCGGCAGTCCGACGGACATCATCATCTTATTGATAATTCCCGAGGATTCCGAGAGCAGCAGAAACGAAATACCGACAATAATAACCCATGATAAGAAGTGCGGAAGATATACGATCGATTGAATGACTCTTTTGAACCCCTGATTATTCAGTTCATTTAGGAGCAAGGACAATATAATGGGCAAAGGAAAGAAGAAGAGAAGGTTCAGCAAGCTGATCATCATCGTATTGCGGAACAGCAGCGTGAAATCCGGGTTCGAGAAGAACCGGATGAAATGGTCAAGACCTACCCATTCGCTCTTCAGGACGCCGAGGTAAGGCGAGTATTCCTGAAACGCGATGATGATTCCCCACATCGGAATGTATTTGAAGATGATAAAAAAGAGCACACCTGGAATGACCAGCATATACAAATATTTATCCCGTCTTACATCCGATAGCAGAGTACGAGATTTGCTTTTTTTAACAGCCGTTGCCGACGACTGCAGAACGGAAGTTCGAACGTTCACTTTGCATCACCCCGGTTTATACTCCGATACCGTGCTTTAATTGAACGATCCTTTGCTCCTTCGCCGAAACATAAGCTGAATCCAGCATCGTTATCGTTTTCAAATTATCCTGCGAGCTGTTCGGCGCTTCCACGCCTGTCTCCAGTGAAACGAGCAGCTGCTCCAACCCTTCATAGGTGGCTACTTCTCTTGACACGTTGTTCTCCCAGCTTTGCGACGGCGCTTTGTCGTCTTTCCGGTACAAATCGACCTTGCCGTGACCGGTGACGAGCGTGCCGGTATCGCCGATAACGATCATTTCCGTTTTCCCGAATGTGGAGGAGAAGCTTTGAACATAAGTTGCAACCGTATTATTCTCGAATACGACCTGTACGGTGGCGTCTGTTTCCCCGATACAATCGATAGCCGAAGAGGAGCGGTTCTGGCACACGATGGATTTGGCGTCCGAGCCGAGAATCAGTCTGAAGCCGTCAAACCAATGGATCCCCATAACGGACAGTGCATGCCGCTCGCATTCGAGCCGCCAACCCGCATCCTGCCTGAAGTGGATATTGGTAAACAAAATCGACGTCACCTTGCCTATGGTGTCTTTCGCGATGATATCCTTGATCAGCTCGAACGGGAAATGCCGTCTGAAGTTCTGGTTGACGGATACCGGTACGCCGTGCTGCTTCGCTTTCTCGGTGATTTCCGCCGCTTCGGCCAGCGAGTCGGAGAAAGGCTTCTCAACGAATACCGGCAATCCCGCTTCGACGAGAGGAAACAGAATTTGCTTACGGATCGGAGATGGCGTGCAGACAACAGCAACATCTATACCGCTGCTTTGGATAAAATCGTCAAGGTTCGTATACCGCTGAGGTACCCCATATTTCTCGGCTCTCGCAAACAGCGCTTCGGGATTCGGATCGCAGATCGCCACAACTTCGACACGCTCCGGATGATCCTTGTAGCCTACGAAATGTAAATCGGTGACGCCGCCTGCGCCTACAATACCCACCTTGTACTTTTTCATGCTTGTAATTCCGCCTCTCATTTTTTAATAGTTAAACTATGTTTTGTTTTATTAAACTTTGTTCAATAGCATTGTACATTAGGTTTTTAATTTTTGCAATCGCTTTCTTGGAATTTTCTTCTGTTGTTTAGGGTTCAAAAAAGACCGCCTGTTAAAAGGCGGCCTTTGAGATTCATTATAGACTATTAGCGTAGTCTTTACCTCTGGATATCCCTATAAATCCTATACATCCGTGAAACTCGTCTTATCACATTTACCATGTTAAATAAAGATGCAAGTATTAACCATATGCAAACACTTGGCATAATTAAGAAAATCCGTTCCCAATTCAGTACCCTTTGTCCCGCAATGAAAGACATGACTTGCGGGAGAGAGATGAGTAATACAAGAGGAATAAAGGCCAATAAAATGTTTAACCAGGTTAGCCATTTGGCACGCTTTCTATATTTCTCCTCCCATTTGCGCAATCGTAGGAGGCTGCGAATCCCGACCGCAACAGTCACAACAGTGAGAAGAGCAATAATAATCTCAAGGTTCCACCCGGAGAAGTAGGACTTCTCAGGTATTTTCCCCTCCAGTATTTCAGTTATCCCCTGGGCGAACGAAGAATAGTCAACAAGCATATTGAGACCGCTATTGAATAAGACGACCACTCCAATACCACTTTCGGGTATCAGAACCTGATGCGCATAGTAAGTCCATAATAACCCGTTATGAGTAACTTTGTGTTCGTCAACTACCCATCCCATCCCGTAGTTACTGTTCATCCCCGCCGGGGCAGCATGCATCGCTCTGATCCCTTCGCCGCTAAGAAGCCGGACACCTCGATACGTTCCTCCATTAAGCTGCAGCATGAGCCAATGCGCCA
Organism: Paenibacillus sp. sptzw28; assembly: GCF_019550795.1. NCBI lineage: Bacteria > Bacillati > Bacillota > Bacilli > Caryophanales > Paenibacillaceae > Paenibacillus > Paenibacillus sp. sptzw28. The sequence continues at coordinate 1,264,859 of NZ_CP080545.1, read as the reverse complement.
TATCTTCTGCTGTAGAAATATTTCCCGCAGCACCTTCTATAAACCAATCGGGTTCTTTCTTTATAACAGGTTTGCCATATAGGAAAATATGTCCGCTCGCGAAATTATCGGCTGCTTCAGTAAATTGCTTGGTAGTGGCGACATCAACTGTGTGATCCATTTGAAGAGGTTGAAAGATATGCCTTTTCAAGTACTCCGCATAGCTTTCTTGACTCACTTCTTCCACGAGCCAGGCCAAAATCTGATAGTTGGGATTATAATAATGAAATTGCTGGCCGGGGTCACTCGAAAGTTTGACGGTTTTTAACCGGGCTAAGGATTCCTCCAAGGTGTTGGGCTGCTGACGAAATGCCATTTCAGGAAAAGCAGCGTCCGTTAGCCCGCTTGTTTGATTCAACAGCTGCCGCACGGTAATTTTCGAACCGCGAGTGTCATCCATTTGGAAGGAAGGAATATAATTCGTAATTGAAGCATCCAGGTTAATTTTCCCTGCCTCAACCAACTGCATCACGGCTAAGGCTGTGATCGACTTACTTAAGGAAGCAATAGCAAAAGGTGTGCTCGTTGTAACCGGCTGCCCATTTCCTGACTTGCCAAATCCCTTCTGCCAGACATTGAGCGGCAACTTCATTGAGCTCTGGTAATCCGTTTGTTTTTAATGGTGGAAAAGAAAAGAGATATTTGTTTATTTTAATCCTTTTCCTTCTTTTTTCTGCGAATTCTTTTAATAAGAATTCCTAAAACTAAAAACCATAAACCTACATTAACCATAATATTAATCGAATTCAACGGCATCATAATCCGGCAACGAGGGGACCTCCAGCGTAAACAAAATATCCAAACGTTGTTCAGCTGTCACGACGCCCTGCAAGGATAGGCTGGTCCCGGCCGATCGGACCGTGATTCAAGTGGATTACAAAAGTCGCTTTCCATCGCCGATGCTTAAAAACCAAATAAAGTGAAAAAGAAGACATCTTCCCTGAGGGTTGATGTCTTCTTTTTTTGTGCCAGAACAGCCACCTAGACCAAACTCACCAGTTCTTCAGTGGCTTCGGCCTTGGCCTCAGGCTTTTTTACGAGCAAATATTCTTATCGATTACGAAGCCGAGCCAGTGACGATCGTACCGGTCTTTGTGATCGTGTACTTGACGATTGCGCCGCTCCAGAAGTGGAACGTCAAATTCACTACGCCGTCATTCGTATAAGTGAAGAAGTTCGGCTTCAGCGTTATCGTGTTATTGGTGTAGTCAGGCGCGAAATCATAGTTGAACGCCTTATATGAAGTCCAATTATTCGAACCCGCATTGCCGCCAGTTGCGTAGACGGCTTCCATCGTGGCTAACTGGTCGCCGTTGAAGGAAACTGGAATCGCAAAGTTGCTGGCTGTGCCCGATGCGTCGGAAAATACAGGTGTATCATTGTATTTCACATGGATTTGCCAAGCCGGACCTGAATTGAAACCGACTGTTAAAACCGCCTTCTCTCCAAATGCGCCTGTTGCAAACTTGGCGAGGTAGCTGGCTTTGATCGTCAAGACGCTGCCGTTAATCGTGTAATCTTTGTCGAGGGCCAGCACCGTGTTGCCGTTTTTGAGCGAGACGAATTGATTCCCGTACAAGTTCAAGTTGATGGTTGCGTCACCAACCGTCGTTCCGCTCTTTAAGAAGACCAGATCGGTATCGGCTGTAGACGTATTGCCTTTTAAGCTTTGCATGATGTAAGCGTAGAGGTCCGGATCGCTCCACGTATAGTTGGTGCGGTTAAATTTCGTGCCGTTATCCCAAAGCATGGTGGTAATGCCCTTTGATTTCGAGTATTGGAGCGCGTACGATAAAAATTTCAACTCCTCGCCGCGCTCGACAGTTCCCGGGCCTGCATCCCAGCCAAACAAACCGAATTCGCCCATAATAACCGGAATTCCATTGGCCACAAAGTCGTCGTACGCTCCATCGAACGCTGTGTTGACATCGTTTTGCGAAGTGGAATCAAATTTGGTGTAGCCCGCGATGTTGCTGGTGAACGGCCAAAATCCGTAATAATGGATCGTAGCAATCAGATTCGGGTCGTTCAAACTTTTCATAAGGCTGAGGGTCGCATCCATATATGACTTATCGGGACTGGTCCCTATTTCAGGCAGTACAAGCGGACGAGTGGCGTTGCGACCCCCCGTGTTTCTGACAATATGGAAGAAATTCGTATTCAACTCGTTGAGCAGGTTAATTTGCGTAGCCTTATCTGCGTTGTTGAAGGACTGTTCATTGACGCTTTCGAACATCAGTTTGTCGGGATGATTCTTGAAGCGGTCGGCGATTTGTGTCCATATCGCATTAAATTGGGCTAATACAGCGTCATGATCCGTCGCCATCTTGTTGATCCACATCCAGGAGTCGTGGTGAACGTTGATCATGACATACAGTCCCTCTTGAAGCGACCAGTCTACAACCTGCTGAATCCGGTCCATAAAGGCCGGATCGATCGTATAATCCGGTGCGCCGCTCATATGTTCGCCCCATGTAATCGGAATGCGGATGCTTTTGAAGCCTTGCTTCTTTATTTCCTTAATGAAATCTTTGGTTACGGCATTTTGGACTACTTTCGGGTCGCCCCAAGAGTTCAATGCATCAAATGTATTGCCCAAGTTCCAACCCGGCTGCATTGCTTCAACGTATTTCTGCATCTTGGATTTCTTCATGGTTTGTGACTCTTGTGCCGAAGCGGTAACGGAAAACACAGACAGCATCATGGAAAAGGCCAGAAAAAACGAAAAGAATTTTTTAGTGAACAATTCGATACGCTCCTTTAATTAATGAATGGGATACAAATGTTTTCGGATATTCACGGAGAGACGGCGCAAAAGAAAAGATGGCGCTTGCGATCAACCCCTTTAGCTAATTTCGGCTCTCTCTAAGAAATAATAGCGCTCACAAAAAAATTGTAACATTATGTCGAATTTCAAAATACCCTCCAAACTAGACATGTTATCATTCAAAATCGTACATGCACTTCAAGCGTTACAGCCGTAAGTTATGATGAACGTGAAACAGCTCCGTATTTGCTGAGAATCGTAGGTTAAAATGGAAAGTAGGGAAACCAACGAAAGCGGTATTCACCTTAATGGAGGAAGCCGTTTTTTTGTTTGTCTGCGTTACTTTTTTAGAAAAGTTCTTTCTTTTGAGCCTATAATCTCGCACCAGTTTATTAATGTCTGAAGAAAATTAAGTATAGACTGGAAAAATAAAGTGTTAGACTTTCGACGCTTCAATAAGCTAACAGACAGATTAATTTATTGGTATATACTAGAAAGGTGATTCATCAGACAGGCTATATTGATCGGCCGCCTCGTGGGAGGGGCAAACAATCAAACGATTTTGAAAAGGCAAGGGGGATGTATGTGCGCGCTATCACGGAGTTACAAGAGACCATTCTATGTCGCAGCTGCGGAGAGATTGTGAACGATTTTTTTGAGAAATACGGATACAAACTGGTCGAAATGATACCGGAATGCGTTGAAAAGGAACACGATGGCATTGAAACTTTATGCTGCGAATGCTGTGATGAAGAAATTCCAGTGGGGGACAACAATTATTACATTTTCACCGTGGTTGATGAAATAATCGACGACATCGCAGATTGGAGGCTGAACGGGTTCCAACCGGTCAGCCAGTTACCTACCCGAACCTCCATGTCCTCTTGGACCGCCTCCATGTAAGCGGGATGCAAAGGGCGCAAGGGATAAGCAAGAATATCGTCCTTGTCGTAGAAATTTATCCACTCCCCCTCGATGTTCCGATCGCGCATAGATTCACTGGGTACGCGGATAGGCTTGTCGAATTCACGGTAACGCAGGCTCCATAAGGGCAGAGTCGTTCCGCAAGAATAGAACAGCGCCAGCGTGTCTCCACGCTCCAATGCCGAGTCCGGGTTGTAGATGACGGGCTTCCAGTTGGAGGAATTCTGAAGATCGTAGAAGTAATTGCTGGCAATGACCGTGCCTAGGCTGTGCGAGATGACCCAGAGCGGGGCGCCGTCTCCTGCCTTATCCGTCAGAGCATGCAATGAGGCGCTGATCGTTTCATTAATCGCATAATAATTCTGATCGTTGGTCTCGAGCGGTTGATAGGCGATAGCATCGGCTAAATAATGCACAACGTAATCCCTCAGCCATTCATAATGCAGATCGTAAGGCCGGAACAGCTTCTGTTTGAACTCTGCTTCCCTGCCTTCCAGCACCTTGGCCCAATGAACGGCCTTTACGACGACATTTTGTTCAGGATCTTTTGCTCCTGTCTCATGTGCAAACTTAGTCATAAGTGTACGAATAAAATGGTCGGCGTAATCTTCATTCTGCCTGCCTAATCCATGAACCACGATAACAGCCAGCTTCTGTTTCAACCTCATCCCTCCCGAGTTTCTGTTTAATGGTTGTATGCGCTGTTAGTTGTGAAAAGACAGCAGTTTCTTATAAGTGATGCCTATCCCTTCTTCATTGAGCTCTTGTTCCCGTTAGCGGAATGACATTTCTTAATCAGCGAGAGCACGTTTTATGTTCGCTTTTGCTTCATCAACCAACCTTTCATCTTTATCATCAATTGCCTGCATCATTATCAAAATGGGAATATAGATGGCAATCAATCGAGCTAATGTCTTCGTTTCTTCATCTACATCCCCATATTCTTTGAAAAAGTCAGAACGCGCATCCGGAGGTAAAAAGCTATACACAACATTCAAGTCACATGCAGGATGCCCAATATTGATATCTCCCCAGTCGATAATCCCTGAAACTCTTCCATTCTCATCTACCAGCATATTTTTAAAATGAAGGTCACCATGAAGGAATACGTGCTTTTGTTTCACTCTTTCAGTTCTGAGCTGTTCCAAGTAATTCGATATTGCACGATACTCTTCTTCACGAAAATGAAGGGCAAGGTCGGAAATAAATTTATGCATCTTTTCCTTACGCATCGCAATATCAGTCAGATTTCTATGGTCATGTTGAACTCCATTTTCTTGGGCAATTTGCACAGGGAATGCATGTAAGCTTCTTAAAAATTGCGCGAGCGTTGTAGCTGATAACGCACGTTGCTTGTCAGTTAATCCGATCGGAAATTCTCCGGATAAATAGGGGTAGCCTAGGAAGGGTGCAGGATAATCATAATCCCCTTCCCCCAAAAATAGAGGTATCGAATATGCAATGGAAAAATAATCTTTAAGCTTAGGTAGTATCTTTCCTTCCATCCTTAAAGAATTAATTGCAACTTCTCTTCTAGGAAAGCGAAATACATATTCGGCCCCGATAAGAAAAACAGTGTTATCCCAGCCATGTCCTAGTTTTTGTACGCTTTTTGAACCTAACTGCGGAAACTGACTGCTTATTAATTTATGAGCCAATTCTTCTGATACTTCCCATTCTGCATCCCATTGATTCGAACTTCCCATATCCCTTTATCGCCTCCCTTGTAATAATAGAAAATCTGCTCACCTAACCTTGACCCATTTCCCACATCATTGTCCATTTAAAATACGTGAAAAGGCTCAAGATTCCTTCCTGATAATTCCGCAAATCTGCCCGTTAATAAGAAAATCAACAACAAAGATTATCATAGCCTTAAAAAAAATAATAGGAGGCATGCTGGCTGCCCCCTGCAATTTTGATGCATTATTATGTTACAGCTTCGTAAGCCGCCTCAGAAGCCGAGTCAGCTGTGCGCTCTCTTCACCGATGCCGGTAAAAAACGCCCGGTCTGCCGCTTCAACGGCATGCACGGCTCGTAAAGCCAACTCGCTTCCGGTGCTGGTCACAGTAATCAGGTTCGCCCTTGTATCCGCTGGATGGGGACTGCGTTTTACATACCCCTTCTTCTCCAGCGTTCTCAGTACCTGCGAGGTGACATTCACGTCCACTTGAGCATGCTGAGCGAGCTGTACTTGTGTCACGCCCGAACCGCCCTCTTTCTCGCTCAGCCATTGGCACGAGAAAAGCAATACGAACTGAGGCTGTGTGAGCTCAAACGGTTCCAGCGCCTTCCGTATTTCCTTTTGCCAAATATTCGTCACTTGCCACAGCAGAAACCCAGGGCTTTCTTCCGCTTTATTGAATTCCGAACTCATTTATTGTTCCTCCAGCATCTTCTAGCATCGCATCCGCAATAACAAAGAAGTCTTCACGGGAAATCTCAAAATGACCGGTGCGGAACAAGTATCCCCAATTCCGCTTCCCGTGTGTGAACGTAAGCTGCTCCAGCAGGGGAGCTATCTCAGCTTCTATACACAGAGTATAGCGAATATTTCGGCGGAATGGTACAAAGGAGTCCGACATCCGGTATTCATAAACCTTGTCATCAATGACCAGCCCTATCGCGGTGAATGCTTGCAGTGGATTCCCTTTCGCCATATCTGTTCGCGGCGAGTAGTATATGAGCCAGTCGCCGGGACGCATCCGCCTCAAAGGGGCTGCCTTACCATGACACAGCTGGGCGAATCCGCCCTGCACGCCGAGCCTCACATGCGAAGCCGAAACAACGCCGATCCAGTATCGAGTTTCCCTGCTTACGGATTCAGTCAACAAGCTGCCGCTCTCTTTCGAGCGCCAATGAGACTAGGCGCTCCATCGTATCCGGGATACCTTCGGCCATACCGGCTCCAAACTCCGGACCTAAATGTTCCGCATTCGGACCGATGATAGTCACTTTATGTGTAACGCTCGTCCCTTCGGCAGTCTCTAGAAGCCGATGCATGAAACGAATTTGAATACCCGCATCCGGAATATCGGTAACGTCCGAGAACCCATTCAGAGGACTCACTTCCGTGAGTTCAAAAGCAAGAAGCTCTTGGCCTTCAGGCTGCAGCTGCCCGCGTGTTCCAGCGGTAAATGGCCCCTCCAGTGAAGCATAAACAATCCCCTTATCCCACTCCACCCAAGTCGAGATATCGCTGTACAGCTTCCAAATCGTCTCCGCTTTTGCCATAGTCGTGATTGTGTGCTCGAATTCCCACATAATTTGTTCACCCTTTCTTAGTATGTATTTATATTATATGTGTACATATTATATGTGTAAATATTATTTCTGTGTATTCTGACCATTGTGTGCAAAAAAATAGAACAAACAACACATACATGTGTTTGCTCCATGACCTTCATTTTTGATTTTGGTTCCAACTACTCGCCGGACCTCGCATCCGGCTTGGACTGGGTGAATACGGCCACATATTTTACCTCATCGGTGATCGGATAGAGCGTGTGCTTTTCAATGGAATCAAAATACAGGCTGTCCCCGGGACTCAGCGTATATTCCATGTTGCCGACCTGATACCGCATTTGGCCCTCCAGAATGAATATGAACTCTTCCCCGTTGTGACTGAACACATGTCTGCTGTCATTCTCATCTTTCCTGGAGACAAAGAGGAAGGGCTGCATCAGCTTGTCCGAGCGTTCCACGGCAAAAGCAAAAAAGGAGTACCCTTTTTCCGTCTTCACCAATTTGGATTGGCTCGCTTCTTTTGTCGTATGAATCGTTCCGGTCTGCTGCTGATCATCCAGCAGGATGGAAACTTTAGTCCCTAAGGCATCGGCAATCTTTATCAAAGTTGAAATGGGCGGCATCGTTTTGCCGTTTTCGATTTGTGACAGCAGGCTTTTTGAAAATCCACAAATTTCGGCAATATCCGTCAGCTTCCGGTTTTGCTCCTGCCGCAGCTTTTTAATTTTATTTCCAAGGTCCATATTGTTGTTCTCCTAATATGTAGTATTCAATATCGTTTAACTATGTTTATCATAATTATACATTATAGGAGTATCAAGTGATATGGACAGTAACCTTGAATGCTCTCCGCCACAGAATGAGGCTGACTGCGATCAGGACGGCCAGGTAGACGTATATGCCCAGTCGATGAATGTCACGCCGAAATGGGTACTCCTCTTGCACGGTGGATACGAATAATTCGGCAATAACCTTGTGCTTGTTAAAGCCCGTCAGCTGCTGCCCCTTAGACCACTATCCCCAAGGTTCAGTCCGGTGTTTATTGGATATTCCTAATAATACTAATAATTCCATCAACTGATATTGACGGCTGCAAAGTCGGGCGGTTACGATACGTTGCCGTTTCCCGGCTATCGGATATATTACACTCCAAGGGTAAAATCAATCGTCAGCATGTAATGACGGCCGTCCGACTTCCCTTTACCGTCGAGCGCTTCCCGAATCGTGCGAAGATGAAGCGTGAAGTTTGTTTTATCTTCAGCGCTGGCCCCGATGCCGGCTTCGGCATAGCAGGGATATTCCCAGTCCAGATCGATGCCGTCAAACGGGTGCTCGCCGAGCACCCGCAGCGCCCGATTCCGCCATCCGTCTGCGGCCCGTTTCCTTGGGGGCTGCTTCGGAAAAGCCGCCTGCGTTCCATCCCCCAACCGACAGCAGAACGGTAAGCTCGGGGTGCTCAAGCTTCAGCTTCTTCAACTCGTTCATATACGGCTGCAAATGGTCAGTCCGGATCTCGTCCTCCCGGACATGTCCGAACGCTACGTTCAGGTGTGTCAGCTTGCGCACGTCCTCGTTCGTCGAGATTCGCAGCTGACGCATAGCCCGCCGAAATGTATCTTCGCGTCGTCATTAATCATCGCTCACTGCCGGGGTTTTCACAATCACTTGTCATTCCCCTTCCACAGATTGCCGTCTTCCCTGATGTACCACACCGCTTGTCCGTCCGTCGAAGGCGCCGATATTTCAAACATTATTCCGCCCATTTCAATGTGCGGGCGAATCGTCCAGCTGTCTTCCCCCATAAGCAGAGCCGAGTCCCGGGTAAATTCACCGCACTCCGCGTAGTGATTGCGCTGCCGGTCATACAATCTGCGAAGCTCCCATTTGATGTGTTCATCCGGTAGCAGCCGGAAAGATTCGTCTGCAGCTCCTTCCTTCGCCAACGATATTGACCGCCGTCCGGAGCCCGCTTATATCCCATCCGTTAACGGCGAGACCGCCGGCGTGAAAAGCCGAGAACGTCAGCATTCTTCCCAAAACCGGCGCAAATTGTCCATTCCGGCACGCGATGCGGTTCTGCATTCTTCCATCCCTTCGAACTCAACGGTAATGTACCCGTCGTAACCCGATGCCTTGATCAGCTTGACGATTTTGCGGATTTTGATATCGCCCTGTCCGACGATAGCACCGCGCAAAAAGTTGCCGTAAGCGGTTGTAAACCAGTCCCCGGCACCCGGATGCTCATCGTAAGGACGGAAATAGAAATCCTTGAAATGAATAAGAGAAGCGAACGGTAAATTCTTCTTTACGCCGACGATCGGATCCTCATCCACACACATGAAATTGCCGATATCGAGTGTCGTTTGGAAATTGGGGCGGTCCACCGCAAGGAGAATCCTCTGCACCCGGTCGCTGGATTGTACGCTGAAGCCGTGATTCTCGATCGTTGTCGTGATTCCGTACTGATTTGCATAGTCCGCAATGAGTTGACTTCCCTTGACCATCAGCGGCAGATGCTTCTCGAACCATGCGATGGTCATAGATTCCGGAGGCAGCGTAAAGGCGGTCACATCGTGCCGCATATGCTTCATGCCGAGCCGGTGAACGAGATCGACATGCTGCTTTACCCGGGCAACCTCTTCATCGAACAGCAGCTCCGTTTCCTGAACGAAATTGGCCGGCATCGAATAGTTGGAAAGCTCGATACCTGCCGTTTCCGCTTTCTCCCTTACAGCATCCGCCAGTTCGGGATTATCGACCAGCGTAAATCCGTAAGGAACGATTTCCATATGCTCTCCGCCGTTGTCGGCGATCCACTGGATAACGTCCAGCACGGTCATTTCTCCTGTCCTGATGGCGTTTAGCAAACTGTAAGAGCTCAGTCCTATCTTCATTGTTTATACCTCCCAACCTTTATAAACATGATTCGATATTTAATGAACTTCTCCTTCATTTTTATGCAAATTTCGAATGTAATAATATTAAATTTTATCAACATCCTGCGTACTATGTTCAATATTTTTTTATTTGGTATGATTAACAATGACAGGCATTCATGAATTTTTTGTAAACCCGCTTACGGGAGGCAGAATCAATGAAACGGAATTATTTCAAATCCAACCTGTTTTTAAAATATATCGGCTCATATCTGCTCATTTTGCTCATTCCCCTCGTCTTGATCACGGTGTTCATCTATCAGAACGCGGTCAGCAATCTTCGAGCCGAAATCGAGCGCTCACACCTTGGCCAGTTGACACAGGCGAAGACGATCATTGACGGCCGCATGAAGGAGTTGAACGAAATTGCCTCGCGCATTTCTTATGACGAGAGGCTGACGCCGTACCGGGTTCACGATCCGTATTATAGCAGGGAGGCGATCGCCGCTCTGGACCAATACAAAGCGACAAGCTCCATCATCGGCGAAATGTTCCTGTATTTTCATCACGATGATCGGATTTACTCGTCCGAAGGAATGTCCAGTCTGGATGTGTTCGCACGAAAGTATAGCTTCCATAATTGGAGCCGCGCAAATCTTATTCAGGACTTGAACAGCATCCATTTCCCGACGATGCGCCCGGCCGATCTAGTGAAGCGCAGTTCTTCTTTACAGCAATCAATCGTAGCCTATCTCGTTCCGATAACGCCAAACAACCCGAATCCGCATGGGATGGTGATGTACCTGATTGAAGAAACCGAGCTTACCGGCTTGATCGATTCCATTCTTGGTAATTACAAGGGGCTTACTTATATTTTCGATAATAAGGGACAAGTGCTTGCCGCCAACCGTCAGGGCGAAACCTTGACGAATGCCGAGGCCGGCTCGTTGTTTGCGCTGAATCCGGGCATACATAGTCTGACTTTAAACGGCAAGGCGCATTCCGTTGTATCGGTCAAATCGGCAAATAACGGCTGGACGTATGTAACCCTTATGCCAAGCGCCCAGTTTTTCAGCAGCGTATTGCATGTACGCAGTTTCATTGTCGTGCTGTTTTCTATCGTGCTGCTCGTCGGGGCTGCGATTGCGCTCTTGATGGCCAGAATTCAGTACCACCCGATATCCGCTCTGGCCGAGTTTGCAAATTCCAAGTCCAAATCCAAAAGACCGAATCATTCATCCGGTGAAAACACCCGTCCCGAGAATGAGCTCGACCGGATCCGGTTGACCCTCCAGGAATACAGCTCCCGGGCTGACCTGCAAGAGCCTTATGCGCGCAACCACTTTCTGCTCATGCTTCTGAAGTACGGCGGCACCCAGAGCCTGTCTCCAGACCTCCTTGATACCTTTGACATTCAATTCGACCGTACTCACCATTTCCTTATGGTAATGGGACGGGATGAAATTCCAGGCAGACAGGAGGGCCTGCATAATTGGCAGTCTATTATCCAATTGCGCGCCGAGGCTGAGCTGCCCGAACTGGGCGCCCACGCGTACTGTGTTGAGCTGCCGGATCCGGATAGGCTGGCGATCATTGTGAGCTTTAACCTTAGCGACGCCATTGTGGAATACGACCATATGAGCCGTATTGTTGAAACGATGCGAAGCAATATCCTAGAGATTTTCAGTGTCAGTGTCAGACTGACTATTGGAGTCGGCAGCTGTTATGCAAGCTCCAGCCAGCTGAATCAGTCTTTTATCGAAGCCTGCTCCGCGTTCAACCGTATGTCCACGGGGAATGGCAGCATTACTTTTTTTGAGAAGGTGCCCTATGCACCGGAGCAAACCTTCTGGATTCCCGCCAATATGCTGCTTAAACTATCGCACAGCTTAAAGCAAGGCAGTTACGATGTTGCAGCACAGGTGATCGGCGAAGCCATAGAAAATGTTCGAGCTTCCGGAATATCCGTCATGTACATTCGCTGCATCGGCTTTGACATCCTGAATACGATGCTGAAGACAGCCGCGGAGCTCGGCATCCATCATCTAACACCGGATATTCCGCACATCTCCACCTTTCAATCCTTGAGTGAATTGGAGCGCAGTCTCGTGAATCTCGCTTCCAGGATATGCGAGCAGGTCGAGCGGAATATGAGAAAGGAAGAATACTCTCTCATGGATGAAATCACAGCCTACATCGATAATCATTATAGGGATCATACGCTCAGCCTGGACACGATATCCTATGAGTATGCGATCTCTCCGTCGTATTTCAGCCGTTCATTCAAAGAGAAAATGGGCATAAACTTCATCCAGTACATTTGGCAGAAACGAATGGAAGAGGTCATGCACCTGCTCAAAACAACGAACGAGCCGTTAAAAAGCATCATCACGCAGATTGGCTATCTCGATACCCCGAATTTTATCCGTAAATTCAAGAAAGAAACCGGTCTAACGCCCGGCCAATACCGCAAGCTGTATTCGGACACCAGCAATGAAACCGCAGCCGGTGATGAAGAAGCTTTCGGTGAAGACATGTAATGACTGACGCTTCTTCGCCCGGACACGGACCTGCGTGACCGGGCGAAGGAGCTTTTATATTAACGGACGCTTATTGACCTGAACCCGATTTGTTCCAGCGGTCGTAGGCAGCCTGATAGATTTCCGCAATACGTTCGCCGCCCATTTTTGCAATCTGGCTCTTATACTGATCCCAGTTTGAGAGCGGCTCTTGCCCCGTTACGAACTTCGCTTCCATCTGCTTCACGTAGGTGTCCAAATCGGAGAGCAGTGAAGAAGCCTCGGTTTGTTCCGCTTCCGTCAGGAATACGTGAGGATAAGGCGGCTTGGCAAACGGTACGAGCTTCTCCGCGGTTTCCTTGTCAATCCACTGGTCGAAATCTCCCCGCAGTCCTTTGGCAAGCTCGCTGCTGCTTATCCCCGGAGCCACGATCCCGTAATTCGGTGTGAGCGTGCTCCGGTATTCTTCACGGTCGCCGCCGCCGGGAACCGGCAGCCATTCCTTCACATGATTTTGCTTGTCTTTAAATTTCCACAGCACGTTCTCCGGTCCTTGTCCGAACAGCGTTGCACCGTCGTAGCCGTACAGATAGTCGACCCAGCGCATCGACGCTTCCGGATCCGGATTGGTGCTCGTTATGGCGAATGTGCCATTTGACGAAATACCGGGATGCTTGCCGTAGACCGGCGAACCGGGCACTTCGCTCTTGACGGGCTTCATAAGCGGATTGCTTCCGTCAGGCTCGCCGCCCAGCGTGAAATATGGGAACCAATCGGAGAACAGTGCAACCTGGTTGTTCTTCCCTTTCGCTTTCTTCTGATCGTCGGTTTGGGAGAACGTCTCTTTATCGAGCAGCCCTGCCGTCCAGAGACGGTTCAAGAAAGTCAAATACCCTTTGTAGCCTTCCTCCTGCGGCGTATAGTGCACTTTGCCATCCTTATCCGCATAAATCTGTTCGTCGTAAATCCCCCAGAAACCGAGCATGAACATGCGGATATCGTCCAGCTTGACGGATGTAAGCGGAATTTCATCCGGCTTGCCGTTCCCGTTCGGATCTTCATCCTTGACCCGCTTAAGATAAGCGAACAGCTCTTCCGTCGTTTCAGGCAGCGCCTTTACGTTCAGCGCCTTCAGAAACTTGCCGTTGTACCACATCGGACCGCGGTACCAGACCGCAGACAAATCAATGTACGGCAGCGCATAGATGTGACCGTCATTGGTCGTGATCGATTTGCGCAGCTCCGGATGCTGATCCAATATTTTTTTGAGATTGGGCGCGTAATCGTCAATCAGCTTCTCAAGCGGAATGAGTACCCCTTGTGCGCCGTACGTCACCTGCTCCGCGGGCGTAAGATCAGCCGCATAGAAGATGTCCGGCAGGTCACCGCTGGCGAACACGAGGTTTTTCTTCGTGGCGAAGCTGTCCATCGGGGCATTCCGGAACTGCAGCTTGATGTTCGTCAGCTTCTCCAAGTCTTTGAAAACCGGCATATCGTCCCATTTTTGTACCCCTGCATCCGGGGCCATCATGGAGAGCGTGATCGGCTTGCCCACGATAGGAAAGCCTTCTTTTTTGACGTCCGACGTGACCGGTTTTTCCGTGCCGCTATCCGAACCGGCGGCTTCATTGTTCGTCTTGCTGCATGCGGCCAGCAGCGAAATAAGCAGCGCCAGGCACAGCCCTATAGCCCAGGTTTTTTGAAGCTTTTGCATGAAAATATTCCTCCCCTTATCGGTTTATGGACAGATCAGCCCTTAACTGAACCGATCATGACACCTTGCACGAAATATCGCTGTAGAAATGGATACACGGCAATGATCGGCAGCGTGGAAACGATGATGACCGCATATTTCACAAGAGCAGCCACCTCGGCTTTGCTGTTGAGCGCCGAAGCCATCGATGCATCCATCGCTCCGCCTCCTGCCGTCGATATTTCCTGGAGCACGAGGATTTGTCGCAAAATGAGCTGCAGCGGGTACTTCGATTCGTCGTTCAAGTAAATAAGAGCCGAGAAGTAGCTGTTCCAGTTCCCGACCCCATAGAACAGCGCCATAACGGCGATGATCGGCAGTGATAACGGAAGAACGATTCGAACGAACAGACGCAAATTGGAGCAGCCGTCGATCTGGGCCGCTTCCTGCAGCTCCTTCGGAATCGAATATTGAAAGAATGTCCGCGTTACTACGATATTCCAAATCGACGCAGCCCCAGGCAGAATAAGCGCCCACATGCTGTTGACCATCCCAAGGTCTTTGACCAGCAAATAAGTCGGCACCAGGCCGCCGCCGAAAAACATGGTCACCATAAACATCCCCATAAAGAAGCTGCGCCCGACAAAATCCCTGCGGCTCAGCGCATACGCTGCCGGCAGCGTGACGAACAGATTGACGCTCGTACCGACTGCCGTATATAAGATGGTATTGGCATAACCCGTCCAAATCTTCGAATTTTGAAACACACGCTCGTAGCCCTCGAATGTAATGCCCTTGGGCCACAGCCACATTTCACCTGATCCGACAAATTTGGGATTGCTGATTGAAGCGCTGATGATGTAAACGAGCGGATAGGCGACAATCAGGAAGGCCAGCGCCAAATAAATATAATTGCAAATCAGGAATACTTTATCCCGTCCTGTTTCTTTTACTGCGGATATCACCCGGCCTCACCTCCTTCTTCTACCACAAACTGTTCTCGCTTGTACGCCTTACAATCTGGTTTACCGCAACGAGCAGGATCGCGTTGACCACCGAATTGAATAAGCCTACAGCCGTGGAGAAGCTGTACTGGGCATCCAGCAGGCCCGAGCGGTATACGAAGGTCGAGATGACATCAGACGAATTCATGTTGAGCGGATTTTGCAGCAGCAGTATTTTTTCGAAGCCGACGCTGAGCATGCCTCCCATATTGAGGATCATCAGAATCGTCATCGTCGGAACGATTGCCGGAATATTAATATGGCGCAATCGCTGAAACCTCGAAGCGCCGTCGATGATCGCCGCTTCATGCAGCTGCGGATCGACTCCGGACAGTGCGGCGAGATAGATGATGGTCCCCCAGCCTGCACTCTGCCAGACTCCCGAGAGCACGTACATCGTCTTGAACCATCTCGGATCAGACAGTAAATCAGGCGCATTAAAGCCAAGCCATTCGATCATATGAATGATAATACCTGTCGATGGCGATAAAAAAGTGATGATCATCCCGGCCATTACGACGACGGAGATGAAGTGAGGTGCGTAGGTGACCGTCTGCACCGTCTTCTTGAAGAAGCCGCCTTTCACCTCATTAAAGGCAAGCGCCATTATGATCGGAATCGGAAATCCGACGGCCAGCTCATACAGGCTGATGCTTAGCGTGTTCCAAAGCAAATCCCAGAAGTAGTAGGAATTAAAGAAGCGTATAAAATGGTCGATACCGGTCCATGAACTCCCTATTATTCCTTTTGTCGGGACGAAATTTTTAAAGGCGATTTGAATGCCGTACATCGGACCGTAGCAAAAAATGAGAAAATAAAAAAACGCCGGCGCAATGAAGAGGTACAATTCCCAGTTTAGAAGCATTTTCTTCCAGACCGACTTTCTCTTTACGATCTGCGGGGACATACCGCCCATCAGGACTCCTTGCGAATCCTGCATTCTCTCACCCCTCTTCTTTAAATGGTTAACAGTTCGCTTGGTCATGAATTCACGTCTAGTAAGTTCGTGTTAGCGGTTACAACAAAGTGTATCGAACGGTTATGGGCACGTAAATATGTCGTTTTCAACGGCTAATTTAAGGGGAATGACGGTTTTGACAACGCGATATAACCGTTGGATGCACAGAAATGTGTCATTTTTGACCGGAAACGCCTTCGAACTTCTCTTAAAGCACAAAAATGGCCAACCGCCGCCTTGAAGGCAAACGATTGGCCGGATTCAAGATCAGGTAACTCAATTCCAGGAAGCCATCTCCGCGCCTGTTAACGCCAATTTTCTATGCGCCAAATTTGAGTCACCCAATCCTGGTAAAAGGAGGGCTCATGAGAAATGAGCACAACGGTCCCCTTGTATTTCTTGAGCGCATCTCTGAGCGACTCCTTCGCTTGGACATCCAGATGATTAGTCGGCTCATCCAGGAAAAGAACATTGCTGTTCACCAGCATTAATTCACATAGCCGCGCCTTCGCCTGCTCTCCGCCGCTCAAATTGTTAAGCGGCTGACGAATATGTTTTTCATTGAGTCCGGCCATCGCCAAGGTTTGCCTGATTTCCTTCTGAGTGAGGTCGGGGCGTAAGGACCACAATCGTTCCATCGGCGTTTCACTAGAGGTCGGATGTTCTTGGGCATAATAGACGGCTTGGACTCGTTCACCGAATTGCACAGTACCGCTTAAAGGCTTTACGTAGCCCAGTAATGTCTTCAGCATAGTGGATTTTCCGATACCGTTGTCACCGACGACCGCGATCTTCGCACCGCGCTTTATCTGCAGATCCAGCGGTCCGAACAGCGGCTTGGTGTAACCGATTTGAACCTGCTTAGCCTCTGCGATCAGGGTCACCGGTTCTGTGTGAACCGGGAACATAAAACGGGACTTAGCGGCCGATTGCGGCCTTTCAATGCGGTCTATTCTGTCCAACATTTTCTCCCGGCTTTTCGCTTGCCTCGCATTCCGGACACGATTCTTCTGTATAAAGCTCTCCAATCTGCCGATTTCCTTCTGCTGCCTTGAAAATGCCTCCTGCGTCTGTTCTTTATTCTGTTCATAGCTGCTGCGGAATGCATTGTAATTACCCGCATAACGTTTAATCGTTTGATGCTCCAGATGAAAGATCGCGGTGGTTACTTGATTCAGAAATCTTTCGTCATGCGAAACAACCAGATAGGCATGCTCGTACCGTTTCAGATATCCGGCCAGCCATTCAATATGCACGTCATCCAGATAGTTTGTCGGCTCGTCAAGCAGCAGGACATCCGGTTGTTCGAGCAAAAGCTTGGCGAGCAGCAGCTTTGTACGCTGACCGCCGCTCAGCCTGCTGACATCCCGGTCCCGGCCGAGCTCTAAAATGCCTAATCCTGCGGCCACTTCCTCAATATTTAGATCCAGATTATAAAATCCGCTGTGCTCCAGCCTATGCTGAAGCTTTCCGTACAGGGATAGTAGTGGCTCTATATCGCCTTCGAAAGAAGCCATTTTTTCCGCAGTCTCGAGCATTTTCCGTTCTATTTCATATAGATGCGCAAAGGCGCTCTGTAATGTTTGCATGACGGTGGTTCCTGCTTTCAGATCGATATGCTGCTGCAGGAAACCGGGCTTAACGGTGGGAAGCCACTCTATAGTGCCGGTATCAGGAATAATATCCCCCGCCAACACCCGCAGTAAAGTCGACTTGCCCGCCCCATTGCTTCCAACGAGACCGGCATGCTCGCCCCGAAGAAGCCTCATGCTGATATTACGAAAGATTTGTTTATCCCCATACGTGTGGGTAAGGTGTTCAACGGACAAAATACTCATCTTTGTTCTCTCCTTTTTCACTTCGCGTTCGAAGCCAACCGGGAGAGGCAAATAAAGAAGCAATAAAAAAAGGGTTAGGTGAACACACCCTCCCCATTACAATATCTCAATGTAAGAAGATAGGAATCGCGTTCTTTATCAACTGTTCTTCGGTTGGCTTAACCTTAAAAATGGGCAGACTTCTCCCGTCTAAGCCAATTTCCGAATTAAAACAGTCGATAAAAAGAACATTTCCTTCCTCCTCAATTCAATTTTTGTATGACACCTTGAAGTATACAATCATGTTTTTGGAATTGTCAAATACAGGATGCTAGCGTTATGCGATTTTCGCAGCACGAGCGATTCTTTATTTTATTTTAATATATTTATAGTAAACTTCATTAAGCGATGATTATTCTCCAGGATTGGATGATTCTTGCCGGACTCCAATCTATTCACTGTTGCTTATCCTTTCCTGGAATGCGCAGTTTGAGGATAGGTTCTTGGGGCCGTCATTTCTTGCGGAAAGAGGCAGCTTGACGCACAGGAAAACCGCCCGATGAAAACAAACCCATCTTTATGTTTTGTTCTTGGATTTCATCAGGACGGCACAGAACCCAGCGCGAAGGGCACTCGAGCTAATGGTCCGTGCGGGGCGCCAACCGTTTCACCTTGATTCACTGTCATAGCCTAGCAGCACATCCAGCGCTTTACTGTATTTCTTCAATCTTTCCTTATCCTTGACGCTCGGTTTTTTGATTCGACTCAAGTTCATATTATCCTGCAGATCGTACACCTTGACTCTGCGGGCCAGCGGATCTTTCTTAATGCGATAAATGAATTCCTCGTACGTTTCATTCTTACGCCGTGACAGACTGTCAACCGCTTCGACAATCTCGCCGCTAAACCCTTCGCTGCGCAGATCATCCAGCGTTAAATCCGTATCTTCTATGGTGTCGTGCAGAATGGCAACGATTTGTTCATCCTCCGTTATTCCCTTCAGCATCAGCCGGATCGGGTGGAAGATATAAGGATTTCCGCCTTTATCCTTCTGCCCTTCATGATGCTTGGCAGCCAGCACAATCGCTTTCGTTAAAGTCGACATATCGGACACCTCCAGGCATTTTCGCAAGAAAATGCAGCTTCGTAAGCAGTGCTTGACGTTTATTATTTCATTATAATGCTTTTCTGCATTTCCTTCATCGTTTGGTCTCCGATCAGACCCAGACGCCATACGGCAATGCCTTTCAGCGCATAGCGCTTTGCGAGACCGATTTTCCCGTTAATCGTCTGCGCATTTTCACTGCCCATGGATATTCCCAGCAGCAGCCTTTCCTTTGGAACTTCCTTAAGTGCCAGTTGGATCGCTTGATCTACGAGATTTAGCGGCTCGGGCCCTTTCTCATACGAATAATCGTAGGCCATAATGACAATCTCGTCCGCATGAGCGGCCAGCCCCTTATAATCGTAGCCCTTATAGGAACCGTTCAGCGGATGAAGCGCAAGCGTCAGCTTCAAATGAGCGGAATTTGCGCTTTCATCCAGCAGCCGCACAAATTCATTCAACGATTTCTGAACGGCGGGCAAATCCCCTGTCAGGCCAAGCCCCTCGAAATCAATCGTTATGCCTTCAAAATGCTTCTCCACCGCCAGTTCTACCATGCTTTCAATCGCTTTGGCGCGAAGCGATTCGTCTTCAAGCAGCTTGGTCAGCTCGCCGCTGCCGTCAGTGGCTACTACCATAAGCTGAGGCGAAGTGCCTCCCGCAGCGGTCTCATCCACGATCGCTTCCGGCGTCAAATTACCTGACGGCTTCGGCCAGTAGAAATCCTTGCCCGTAAGGGTTAAATTACCGCTGCCGTCAATTCGGCTCCATCCAAAAGAAACAGCATCGAAATTGCCGACATATTGTCGTTCGTCGAATGAAGATATCGCATAGAAGGTGGTCGTGTACATCTTCTCCGGCGGAGAAACGATCGATACGGTACGCGTTGAGCCGTCCCAGCTTACAGCAGCGCCGAATTGAGTGCCGAAGAAGCTGAGGGGGACAAGAATAGTGCCGTTCCTGGACATAGGCGCGACAGCGAGGAGAACTTGTTTTCCATTTACTGCTGCGCGTTTGTCGTTTTGACGCAGTGTAACTTTTATCACTTGTCCGCCGATGGTTTTGGAAGCGGTGATCGTTTGCGTCTTTGCCGTCCAGACGACCTCGATATGCAGCGCCTCGGCAATTGCGCGGAAAGGAACCATGGTCGTTCCCTTCGTTACCAAGGGAGCGGCCGGGAACTGCAGCGGATACCCATCCAGCAAAATCGTTGTTTCTTTCGGTTTATCGGAGGTTCCGGCAGCCGAAGCCACTGTTGTAAAACCGGAAAACAGCATAACTAATAAACATAAGAGCAGTGTGATTGTGTTTAATTGCCTCGTCATTTTCCCCAGTTCTCTCCCAATCTATCAATCTATTTTTTTCCATTATAGCAGTTAGAAGAGTCGAACAAAAGCTTCCAGAAAAATGGCAGTGAATATGCCGGAAATCATTCTCTCGATGCCAGCTAATACCGTACCCGAACAGCGGCATAAACGGTCAATTGTCCAGGTTCGATTGGCGTAACCGCTTTTTCCGCAAGAATGGAGGCTGTGAACGGGATGGGTTCATGAGCTCTCGGCAGCTCCTCGACTTGGGAAGGGTGTGCGGGAAGCGGTCTCCCGAGTGTATTCGCTATTGTCTGAGCCTTTCGCCGCGCATTTTGTATTGCAAGCGACAAAGCCTGATTCTCGTAAATCTCCGGCTTTGCTATCGTGAACCGGATACCGGTAACGGAGTTGGCGCCTTGGGAAACGGCAGTGTCAACCAGTAACCCTGTCTCTCCTACTCGATCGGTCGTAATTTGCAGAAGATGGGTAACTCTATATCCCCGAAAGATTTGTTTTCCATCTTGGTAATCGTACTCGGCCTCAATACGAAAATCTCTTGTTTGTATCTTCTCCCGCGGAATGTTTAACTTCAAGAAAGAATTAATGATATTCGTCAGGATATTTGCATTATCGGTTTGGACCGCTTGCAGGTTGGTACCTTCCGTTACAGCCCCTAATACTATTTCGACCTGGTTTGGAGCGGCGGATACCGCTCCCTCTCCGAGGACTTCGATAGAGGCAGCGTTTTTTTGTGAAGGATAATAATAATTAGCCCTGTAATAAGGATAATCGTACATCGCCGGACCCCTTTCCCATATCGACCTATAACCATTGTATGGGGACTTTATCCGTAAAATTCTTGTAGCGGTAGACTACGCGGCATCGCATTATAAAAAAAGAGCCCTAACGATCAAGCGATCGTCGAGGCTCATAGATTATTAGTCCGGCGCTTTAAGATGCCGTTTCTCTGTACCACCGGGGAACGGTTTTCTTCTCTCATCCAAGCCCGAACGCTTCAGCAAGCAGCTTATACGATCTTCGCTTCGCCTCGTAATCGTGAACGATCGTGGCGATCATAATTTCATCGGTCCCATATTCTTCAGCAAGACGGAGCAGCTGTTCCTTGACCGTATCTGGCGAGCCGACTACCATCCGCTTGCGGTTCTCCTGCAGCCGCTGACGTTCTATCGGCGAGTACGGGTAAGCTAGCGCTTGCTCAGGCGGAACCACGCCCCTTGTTAACCGGCCCTGCTCCAGCAGCACGAATTGATAGTCGAAGCTCGAGGCCAGCCGCTCCGCTTCGTCCTCCGTTTCAGCGCAGACTACGAAAATACTGACCAATGCCTTGGGCTTATCTCCCTGCAGGTCCGGCGTGAAGGTGTCCCGGTACTCCTTGACCGCGGCAGCACCCCCCGCTCCATTGATAAACTGTGCGAAAGCAAACGATACCCCTCGCTCCGCGGCCAGCATAGCACTGTCTCCGCTGGACCCGAGCAGCCATATTTCCGGAGCCGAGCTAACGGAGGGCACTGCTTTCAAGCCGGCAAAACGGTGTTCGCCCTGGTTGGAATCATGCAAATAATGAAGAAGGTCTTTGATCTGCTGCGGGTATTTGTCGATGCCGCCAATTTTCCCTTCCTGCAGCGCTCTTGTAGCAATCGGCATGCCTCCGGGAGCGCGGCCGAGTCCAAGGTCGATACGTCCCGGGTAAAGCGCTTCAAGCAGCCTGAAATTCTCGGCGACTTTATAGGCGCTGTAATGCGGCAGCATTACGCCCCCGGAGCCTACGCGAATGGAGGCTGTCTGCGCCGCTATGTGTGAAATAAATACTTCCGGACTGGAGTGTGCCAGGCTCGCCATATTATGATGCTCGGATACCCAGAAACGGTGGTATCCCAGCCGTTCTGCAAGCTGCGCCAATTTGACCGTTTCCTGGAGCGCCCTGGCCGCCGTGCTTCCTTCCGGCACTGGTGACTGATCGAGTACGCTTAACCGTAACATGCAGACAAACACCTCCCAATGTCTTTCTAGTAATCATAAACAAACGGAACGATGATCGCAAACAACCGGGCCGCTATTTCCCGCAGCTCTAACCGTTCATCCATACCAAACCTTGGAAATTTAAACTATTAAAAAACCCGAGGTGATAGGATGAGTCAGTTGACTGCCGCGGCACTGCGTATAGGTGCATCAAGAATATTCAATATATATCGCAAAATAGCCTCTGACCGCATGTTTGCCATCCGATTGGCAAGTGCGATCCGCCGAGTTGATCTGGCGGAAGTTGAGCGGTTGTTCCGCAAAACTGCACCGGGCTTTAACACCTTCAGTGTCAATTCATTCACCTTTATCATCGGCTTTCCCGCACCCCAGCCTGCGGACGAAATTTTCAATGATACCTCCCTGCAAGGAGGAGGCAGATTAACTGCGGCGGACTTGAGAAGCCTCTCGAAGCTGGTTCTTCCGCTTTACGCTAAGCTGGCCTCTAACGAAGCGTTTGCCCTGGAAATCGTTCAGGCGGCGAAAGCCGGAGACTCCGGCCGTCTCCGCAAGCTGATTGTCCCGCTTATTCCGGCCAGAAACCTGGCATCCGTCAGGGGAAGCAGCCAGGATCTTTCGCTTCGGATCAGACTGGACAACGGAGTAATCTTCCTTAGAAAAATAAGAGAGCTTGCTGGACCTAACGCTCAAGATGGGCGGGCGGTCTGCAAGCTCTGCGGTTTCGCTGAATGCAGGTATCATGTTTTAAGTTGTTGGTACCGCGCCGATTTGCTGAAGCAGCCCAAGCATATCAGGTTGTCCATATTCCTCTACGATTTGCCCGCCGGACAATCGGTAAAAATTCATAGCTTGCACCTCGATTGTATTTGTTGTCGCCGGGAAGCCGAAGAAAGTGCCTTGGTGTGTGCCGTGCATTGTGAACCGTACAGCCACCTTGTCCCCCTCTGCAACCATCTCCTCCAGCTTCCATTGTATATCGGGGAACCCGCTTCTCATCATCGCGATAATTGCGAGATAGCCTGAAGGCCCCCTCATCGGCTCGGTTTGTCCCGCGACATGGAAGATCGCATCCGGGGCGATGAGCTCTTCAGCAAGCTTCTCGCTGGCGGTGTTAATGAACACGGTAAAACGGTGCATCAGCTGTTTGTTGGTTTCTGAAGTCATAGTGTAACTCCCTTTCTGAAAAATTGTACTCATTTGTTGAGACGTCTTAGATTACGAAATCCAAGCTTTGCTTGATTATTGGTTAGACATCTAATTTTCTTGCAATCTAGTGCCTCGGTTCCTAAACAGGTGCATTAAATCTTTGCAGCAGATTCTCAAGGACGTTGCGGTTAATTAGTGAGGCTGCATTCCTTTTTATAATTAATTCATTATAGTTTGATATCTAAGTAATGTCAAATTGACATGGGGGAATCACGAAGGATACAACTCACCGGATTTTAAGGCGTTCGGACCTATCGTTACTTCATCAAAACGCGCATTAAAAAATCAGCACTGGGCATTCCGTGCTCCTCCTGCTCCACTTCCTCCACTATGAGCGAATTGACCATGTAGATGTACCAGGACAACAGCTTTAATGGGTCCCCCGCGGAGAATTGTCCGGACTTCTGGCCGTTTATAAAAACCGGGAGCAAGTGTTTAAGTAAACTATCAACCGGATTTTGTTCAAGAATCCGCGCAGCCTCCTCCGGGATTATCCCCTCCTTGCGTGCCCTCAGCATGAACATAAAAGCAAACTTATTGTTCTCGTCAAGCATGTCTTCGGTAAATGCTTTGATTTGTTCAACAGGCGATCCGGGCAACAATTGAGCGTTTCCGGTTTCTTTCCTCGCTTCCTCCAATAACTCCTGAACAAGTGCGGTGAAAAGCTCATCTTTAGATTTGAAATAACGGAAAATAAGTCCTTCGCTGATGCCCGCTTCAGCAGCGATGACGCTCGTTTTCGTTCCTGCATATCCGTGGCGGGCGAATATTTTTAGCGCCGCTTGCTTAATTTGCTCTCTTCGTTCCTCGCGGATCTGATCCAATTGTTGTTTGTTTAATGGTGACAATGAGCCTCGATCTCCGATCTTTTGAAGATATTATTCTCATTGTATCATGAAATGTATAGGTCATCCCAACTGCGGATGGTTAACTATCGACGGTTACGAGCGGAGCCACAAGGCGGAGTAGTTCCTCCAGAAATTGCTCGGGCCGGGCAAAACACGCCAGGTGGCCGGCATTCCTTATAAGTACAAATTCTTTGTAAGAAGCTTCAATCTCGTCAAAGTACGCTTTTGCCGTTGCAGTCGGCGTTATGATATCTCTGTCGCCATGAAAAACAAAGAAGGGGAGCTCAAAGCGCAATCCAACTTTGTCGAAGTCAAAAGTGATCAATTCGCCAAATAAATGATCGAGAGAGAAGCTCATTCCTTTAAAAATATGTATGATATCGCTCATTTTATGTTCCGGAGATGAGAGCATCGACGGCAAAAAGAGGTCCATAATCATATTCGGAACGTCTCTGACCGCTTTGACCATATATTGATTCCTTTTTTCAAAATCTTTGCGGCTCCAGAGGGATGGCTCCGGCCCCATTTGCTCAACAAGTCGGACTGCCTTCGAATTGCCTGCATGGCGGAAAGCGTCCATCGCCAACTGGTACGTAAGATGCTGAGGATCCGGGGAATTCTGGTCTGTACCGACATAGGCATAGAAAAGATCGGGACGCTGTTTCGCCATCATAATTCCGGTCAGGCTTCCTACCGAACTGCCGATTAGGATCACTTTCTGATGTCGTAGTTTGCTGCACAGGTATTCCGCCAGTTCTATTCCGTCTTCAACGAGGCGGTTGAAAGAGATGGTTCCGCTTCCTTCCTTTCCGTTCCTGGAGTATGTTTTGCCAGCACCTCGCTGATCCCACTGAACGATTGTAAAGTGTTTCTCCCAATTACGCAACAACGGGCTGAAAACGGAATACGTGGAAGCAGGTCCTCCATGGATCAGCATTAATACAGGATTATTGCAGTCCTCCCCGCGTATCGTTACCCACTGATCAATGCCTCCGAGGGTTACGTAACGGCTTTCAACTATACGATTAGCCGTATTGATATGTAGTTTTCGTGCGTTAATACGCTGATTTCGTTTACGCAGGAATAAATCCGGCAGAATATTCGTTTTCAATTATTTCATCTCCTTTATTAAATAGAGGAAAAGTCTTGAGTGAGTTACTCACTCATCAAAAGATTAAGCCATTTTCCGCCCATTGTCAACTCCATTTCTATCTTGTTCTTGTTCGTCATTTGTCGAAAGAAAAGCCCAAAAAGGCCGCAACAGCATGCCTCTTGGCATCCTGTCACAGCCCTCCAGCCCGCGCCCGACGCGGCCTCTTCGCTCTTACACGTCGCCCTGAGCGATCGGATACTCTGCCTTTCACGTATATGTCTACTTGAAAAACCAGCGGGCAATATACGCGATTAGCGATAAAACAACACTGATCACAATGCAGGTAACGATCGGGAAGTAGAACTTGAAATTCCCCTTCTCCACAGATATATCGCCGGGCAGACGACCGAGGTGGATGAATCTGCCGAGCACCGTCCAAAGCAGGCCGACGATAATCAGAACGGCCCCTGCGGTAATAAGAAGCTTCGGAATATTAGTCATAAGAGAATCCCTTCTGCGGCTATTGATACGTTTATTATATGCAAAAAAATAACATAATAAAAAACTTTTCCGCGAGTTCGGGATGCACATATCTAACCCTGCAAAGCTTGCCTTACCGTTTCTTCAAGAGGAGTAAGTGTTCCGATGAGATTCTTCAGGTCGTCCGAGGTTCTCGATGTTTCACCTTCGGAAACCCCTTGATAAATTCCTGCAATCATGTCAGCTACCGGCTCAGGGAGCCCTGCCTGTAGGAGCATACCCTTCTGTTCTTCATAAGAAACGGGCTGATATACAACGTCCTTGCCGGCAACCTTCGAAATAATTTGGGCCAGATCGCCAAAGGTCCATGTTTCATTGGAAACGAGGTTATAAGACTTGTTTTCATGTCCATTCCCGGTGAGCACCGCGGCCCCGGCCAAAGCGAGATCACTGCGGGTCGCCGTATTGACGGTACCGTCTGCCGCATTTGCAACCAGAGCGCCGAACTGCAGGGCAGCACCTACTGCGTCAGGGCTCACGAACACCTCGGTATATAGGGAATTGCGCAGGAATGTATAGGGAATGCCCGCACCGCGAATGGCTTCTTCAGTGCTTACATGAGTGACGGCGAGGGGCAGCTTGGACTGCTCACCAAAGGCGTATCCGTAATAAATGATATGGCCCGCTCCAGCCTCCTTGGCAGCCTGTATGACGTTTGTATGCTGAGCCATGCGCAGCGTTTCGTCGTGAGCGTCAGGACTTGGGACGAAGAGAATTTTGGAAGCCCCGGCAAAAGCTTTCTCGAGTGAAGCCCGGTCGTTATAATCTCCCTGTCGGAGTTCTAATCCAAGCTCCGCCAGATGAGCGGCCTTCTTTAAATCCCGGACAACGGCCACGATTTGATTTGCGGGTATTTTTTTGGCCAGAAGATGCCTCACCGCGAGACCTCCGAGTTGACCTGTAGCTCCTGTAATGACAATAGACATGTTGGACTTCCTTCCCTTCATTTTTAATTTTAGAATTTACCGTTCGTATTCTTCCATTGATCTTGTGGCGGCACGGCCTCGAAAATATCCCAATGCTCGGCGATTTTTCCGTTTTCCACCCGGAAAAGGTCATAGACCGCAGCAGTATTGCCGCCCATATTCACTTCACTTACAACTAAAACAAAATTACCCTCGCCTATCACCATGTGAATTTTATCGTAGCTGGAGCTGAAACCCTGCTCGGCCATTGTCCGAAATGCCTTCATGACTGTCGCCAAGCCATCCCCAACCATAGGGTTATGCTGGATATAATTGTCGCCGTCGTAATAGCCGGGCATCGCTTCAATGTTCCCGCCCACCAGAACATCTTCTACGAATTTTTTGACTAAAGCCTTGTTTTTATCCGTCTTATCACGGTCTGTAATCTCGGTCGAACCGTCAACCATCGTATGACCGCTCGGATTGGGTGCAGCCAAATCCTGAATGTTGTCCCAATGCTCGACGATCTTCCCGTTTGAAAATCTGAATATGTCAAAGACCGCCTTGGACCCGAAGAGATTAACCTCCGAATGAACGGCTACATAATCTCCGTCCTGGATTACCCTTTTGACATCATATTTCACGCCGGCGCTTTTGAGCTGCCGAATTGCGGCGATAGGAGCCTCCTTGCCGCTGGGGAAGGCAAGATTATGCTGTATATATTTGTCGGGGCTAATCCATTTCTCCATGGCTGTCGGATCGCCGGTTTCAAAGCTCTTCAGAACCTCGACCGCTTTTGCCTTATTGCTTGTTGAAATGTGCACCGATTTGGTGGAAGCGTCCCATGTTACTTGTTTGCCCAAGGTTTGTTTGATTAACTCCGCAGGGACATATAATTTTCCGCTTCCGGAGATTTTCGGCGCAGTAGCCAGAGTTATCTGCTTATCGTTTACAAACGCTTTTTGGCTGCCTTCACGGATAAAAATCTTGTTTCCGTTATAGTGGAACGTGACGCTTCTTTCCCCCTTATTCCAGATAATGTGTTCGTTGTCATTCGGAATACCCAGCTCCGGCGCTACGGCTCTGAACGGCAGCAGAACACGATTATTTTGCATGACCGGATCATCCGCATAAGTTCCCTGCTGTCCGTCGATTACAATTTTAATATTTGCTTTGGCATCGGCGGCAAAGGCGGATGTCGTGCAAGAAAACAGTAACAGTCCGGCTAACGAGATAGAAGCGATTTGCTTTTTCAAACGAAAATAACCTCCTCAGTGATAGATATGTAACTCAAACAGTTACAACTTGACGCAAAAAAAATTACTACTCACTCCCTATTCGGTTAACTATTTGCTACAATATTAAAGTAAAGGATACTCATAATAAAAACAAGTACTATTATTTTTCATAGATAGTATTAAAAAACATACTATTGGAGGAAACGTGATGTCGAAGTATGGGGAAGAATTCATGAAGTGTCCTATATTTACAACACAAAGCTTAATCGGAGGGAAATGGAAGGTTTTTGTATTGTGGATGCTCCATGATGGGCCA
Organism: Paenibacillus sp. sptzw28; assembly: GCF_019550795.1. Classification (NCBI taxonomy): domain Bacteria; kingdom Bacillati; phylum Bacillota; class Bacilli; order Caryophanales; family Paenibacillaceae; genus Paenibacillus; species Paenibacillus sp. sptzw28. Next base: position 1,236,453 of record NZ_CP080545.1, on the reverse strand, counting down.
AAACGATTCAGTGAGCTGCAGAAGACGCTGCCGCAGGTGACCCAAGCGATGCTGACCAATACCCTTAGAGATCTCGAGGGCGATGGATTGATTCACCGCGAAGTTTACCGGCAGGTCCCGCCGAAAGTCGAATATTCGCTTACGCCGATCGGTCTCAAGCTCATCCCCATATTGCAGCTGTTAGTGGAATGGGGAATTGATTATATGGAAACTTCCGGCGAAACGACGTCTGAATTGACAGTTGCAGACAAGAATTAGGATAGCACTCGCGCCATTCACGTTACTGCTGCCGTCACCAAGACCTCAGGGGAGGTGCACTTAAGGTCTTTTCTTATTCACGATAAACCGATTGGTCTAAGGGCAGCGATTATATTATGCATTAAGACTGCATTATCAAACAGTGCGTTTAAGCGCATCAGTTCGGTGGTTATGCGGATCCAAATGAGTTAGCCTTAGTCGTCCATTTGGTTCAATTCGGAATTCTACCCGTTCTTCAATGTGCAATGTAATGCATGTCAGGGAGTTATCTTGTTTAGAGACCGGAACGATTTCGTACTTAAACCATGCACCCTTATTTTTTTGCATAAACAAGTAAATAGCATCATCTTCATAGGTTACTACAACGGTTTTTGTAGGGTCGATGCCGTATTCGTAAAATATTTCGTAGAACAATCCGACGGCGAATTTAGGATTATCGATACTTGTTAGTTTATCCAAGGCTTCTCTTAACTGTGCCTCTTCTACGGAGTCTTTACTATTGGTCTCTTCACCAGTGTTATATATTCCGGCATATTTTCTTAATTCATCGGAGGCTATACTTATCCGCACGACGGGATTAGGCGGAACGACTTCTTCACCCATCACTATTTTCGCCAAACGCTCACAAATGACGTCTACAGGCGTCAGGTTCACATTACTCAATACAATTATAGTGATATTCTCGTCTATATAGCGATTAAACTCCGAATAGAAACCATTCATTGTCCCGTTGTGCCATACCCGTTTTCTTGTCTTGTTGTTGATGAATTGTTCTGTTACGACCCAACCGCAGCTGCCGAATGGTGAGGTATTACTCCCGAATAGCTGCTCCCATTTCTGCTGACTGAGTATTCCGTCCCTGGATAAAGCCTTGTCCCAGAGATAAAGATCCTCGACTGTGGAATACATCCCTCCGGCTCCTGCATGCAATGAAATGTCAACATATTCGGTTGGGATGATACCCTTATATATCGAGTAACCTGAAGCTGAATGCTTCAGAAGCGTTCTACCGTCGTCAACCCCCGTATTTCTCATATTCAAAGGGCTTAAGATACTATTTGTTATATATTTTTGATACGAAATTCCTGAAACCTTTTCGATGATGTAACTTAACAAAATGAAGGGTGAACTTGTGTAATTGCAGCCATCTCCCGGAGTAAATTGCAGCGGTTTATCTTTAAACGATTCAATTGTTTGCTCGGTAGTAGAATAAAGTCTCATCGTCTTTTCCCAATAGAGAGGGAAAGACGAATAATCTGGAATTCCTGATGAGTTTGTTAGTAAATGATGTATGGTTATGATGTTTCCGTTGGGATAGTCCGGTATGTACAAACTGATTGGATCATTGTCATTAAGTAACCCTTGATCCTGTAACTGGATTATAGCTATTGCAGTGAAGCTCTTGGTTATTGCACCGAGACGAAACTTCGTTGTTGATGTGTTTCGTACATCATGCTCAAAATTGGCCATACCAAAACCTTTACTCATTAATGTCCGGTTTTCCTCGGCAACCAGTACCGCACCATTGAAATATCCTTGATCCGCTAATGTATTCATGTAAGTATTTAACTTTTCGCTTACTTCAGTGTGGGCAGATGTTTTCATTTTTGTCCCCGATTCGTAATTAATAGTGCTTCCTAGCGAGTAAAAAATTGGTGAGTGTGAATGTAATCATAACCAAGGTTGTTGATATAGTCTAAGGATAATACATTTTAAAATTACTTTACCACCGCTTGTGGAAATAAAGGATTATCAATTGCCTCTATCGAAAGTGTAGAAAATAAACCCATAATAAAGAAACCGGAGATCGCGATGACCTTCCCTATTTGGATCAATCTTGGCTTTATAAAGCTGCATCCTCATGCGGTATTTGAAGCGCTCGCATATTTTATAGGCTTTCGAGTGTACCTCTACACCCGCAGCAAGGATAAGCTTCCGATGGTGCAGGCCATATGGATAATTGTAGGGGCCATTCTAGGAGCCGCCATCGGGTCTAAAGTATTGTATTGGCTGGAGGACCCCGTGCGGACGATCGAAAACTGGAGCAGCTACACCTATTTAATGGAGGGCAAAACGATAGTCGGCGGACTGCTAGGCGGACTGATCGGCGTTGAGCTAATGAAGAAGCGTGTCGGCATTACCCGTTCCACTGGCGATGATATGGCGCTGCCGATTATGGTAGGCATGATTATTGGGCGCATCGGCTGCTTTATGACCGGGCTTAGTGACCATACCTACGGCATTCCAACATCTTGGATTACAGGCATTGATTTTGGCGATGGCATCCCCCGTCACCCGACACAGCTATATGAAATCGCTTTCTTGCTTATGCTTGGCGGAATGCTCTATCGGTGGAAAAAAAGAGCCGCATTTCCTGACGGAGCGATATTCCAGCTTTTTATGGCAGGGTATCTCTTATTCCGCTTGGCCGTCGATTTTATAAAGCCGACCCCTCATCTATATCTCGGGCTTAACAATATTCAGCTGGCTTGCCTCGCAGGGTTAATCTATTACTTTGCTTTGATATACCAGTGGCTGGGGCAACCGCTGCGCTCACATAGGAAGGAGTTGTAGCGATGACAACGAAAAACAGACCCTACATTTTCTACGAGCTGACGAACAGCATCTGTTCGAAATGTTTGCGCAAGGTCGAAGCTAAAGTCATCATTGAGGACAATCAAGTGTTTCTGCTCAAATATTGCGGACAGCACGGACGGGAAAAGGTACTGATTGCAAGCGACGCCGCCTATTATAAGAAATGCCGCGAATTCCTTAAGCCCGCGGAAATGCCGCAGCACTGGAACACACCGATCCGCTACGGCTGTCCATATGATTGCGGACTATGCCCCGATCATGAGCAGCATAGCTGTCTGACGCTGCTCGAGGTCACTGACCGCTGTAATCTGCAATGTCCGATTTGCTATGCAGAGTCTTCCCCGCACAAGGACTCGTGGCGCTCACTGGAGCAGATCGAGAAAATGCTCGATGCCATCGTCCGCAATGAAGGCGAACCTGACATTGTGCAAATTAGCGGGGGCGAGCCTACTATTCATCCGCAGTTTTTCGAAATATTGGACCTCGCCAAAAGCAAGCCAATCAAGCATATTATGTTGAACACCAATGGCCTCCGTATTGCTCAGGACCGGAACTTTGCCGAGCGGTTAGCCGAATATAGGCCCGGATTTGAAATTTACTTGCAGTTCGACAGCTTCCAGGAGGAGGCACTGCGAGAGCTTCGCGGCGTTGATTTGCGCGATGTTCGCCGCCGGGCTTTAGAGCATTTGAACGAATTCAATATTTCGACCACGCTGGTCGTTACGCTCAAAAAAGGATTGAACGATCATGAGATCGGCGACATTATTCAGTTCGGCCTGAAGCAGCCCGCCGTACGCGGTGTAACCTTCCAACCTATCCAAGCGGCAGGACGTTTGGAAGATTACGATCCGGCGAAGGACCGCTTGACCCTTAGTGAGGTGCGGCAAGCAATAATTGACCAATCCGGCATTTTTCGCCCAGAGGATATTATTCCGGTGCCATGCCACCCTGATTGTTTGGCCATGGGCTACGCCTTGAAGCTGGGCGGGGATGTGCTGCCGCTTACCGGATTAATGGACCCTCAAATATTACTGGAGGGCGGCCGCAATACGATCGTGTTCGAGCAGGATCAATCACTTAAGTCAAAAATATTCGAGCTGTTCTCGACTGCTCATTCCCCTGATTCTTCCGCGCTTTCGCTGAAAAACCTGCTATGCTGCTTGCCGATGGTCGCCGTGCCGGGCAACATTAGCTATGATAATGTATTCCGTGTCATCATTATGCAGTTTTTAGATCCATACAATTTTGATGTACGCTCCGTCAAAAAATCCTGCGTTCACATCGTACATCCGGATGGACGAATCATTCCTTTTGACACGTACAATATGTTCTATCGCGGTGATCAGGAGAAGAAGCTGGCTGAACTGAGAAGTGAATTTGACATGCGCCCGGGAGGTAAAATCAATGAGTGGAATGAATGAAGAGGAAAACAAGCAGCCAGACGTTTCGCCTTCTCGCAAATCGCCTGACCATGCCAAGCAGGTATGGCTCGGAATCGGGCTGTTGGCCGTGCTGCACTTACTGCTATTCCTTTTTCCTGCCGCCTTTTTCTTTATCAGCATCACGCAGCTCTTATACCTGATTCCTGCTATCCTTATTTTCCGTAAAAAAAGCGGTATCGTTCAAGGATTACTGATCGCCGCTGGCATTACTTTGCTGTTGAATGCTGCCTGCTTCGGTCTCGTACTTACTGGAAATTTTTAAAAATATTCATAATCCAGATGTGCTGACATCTTGAGAAAAATTAAATATTCAGGAGTATCTTCCGAATATCCCTCAGGTTGGTGAACCGGTAACGCAGATGATATTTCTTGCCAGGTACGTTTGCCCTGTTTCAGTCATAATCTGAAAGTTCCCGGCTACTTTAATAACCTGTTCGGCGCGGCTGTGGTACGCGATCGGCAGCTTATAATGCGAGGCGTAATCCTTTAAGTAATGAATAACTTCATCACGGGTCGGATACCGGTCTCCAGGTAAAGGAAAAGACATGCCAGGTAGAGATGAATACTTCGCCGGCGAGAATAATTTCAGACTATCGTAGTATTCCGGCCACGACCCTGCAGCCGTTCCGCTTGCCTCAAGAATTAAAAACGTAAGGCCGCTCTTTTTGAGATGGTATCCCGAGGCCAATCCTGATTGACCTCCTCCGATAACGATGACATCCAGCAGTCTATACATGTTTCACCCCCTTTTTTTGTTTGTAAATTGCAACTATTGGGTCGCCATTATCTTTTTTTCACCGCAGCGGCCGTGGCACTACAGAATCTGTCCGTATTGACCCTCTGAATGGGAAACAGCGTTAAAGCCGATACAAATTAGTTGCAATTTACAATAATTAACCTAAAGATAATGGAGTAATTTAACCATCACCCCATTGGAGTACAGCACATTTTTGATTTTTGCATACTATCGTTTAATAGCTTTAACGATCGAATTACCGTTTCTTTCTCAAATTCATTCATAAACGAGAAGACCTCGTCCAAGTAATCGTTCATCATTCGATCAATCGTGGAGGCGACGAACTTCCCTTCGACCGTTAGAGTCAGGATATAGACCCTTCGATCTTCCGGTAAAGCCGTTTTCTTCACGAGTTTTTTCTTGATCAAGGTTTGAACTTGACGGCTAAAGGTGGTGATATCCATGCCCAGTGTATCTGCAACCTGCTGCATCGAAGGCTGGTGCCCGCGATCGATTTCATAAAGAATATGGCTTTGAACCAAAGAAATATCGTTGTTGCCAATGCTGCAGCAGGTTTTATTCAGTAGCCCAAACCGGCGCGTCATGATTTGCAGCAGTTCTCTTGGATTCCGATCCATACTCATTCACCTCATGTTTTAGTTATACAATATATAATTGCATTTTGCAACTAATAAGTGAATTCATTGTGCACGAAACGGAAAACGCCCGGCAAGTAGTCTTTCGCCGGGCGTACCGTTGCAGAATTCATCGAGCGGGGCCAGTGGTAAACCGGGATTACCGCATCGCATCCGCATTCCCGTCCAGTCGCCTCTAACCGCGAAAGTCCGGCGTACCGTCAGGAAGCCAACGGACCGGCTTGATCCAGGTATGGCGGTTCGGATCGTACAGCGGATCACCGACGATCTCTTTGTACGTACGCGCATGGTAAACCATAACGTCTTCAGTGCCGTCCTCGGACACTGTGAAGCTGTTATGGCCCGGACCGTATTGCCCTGCTTCCTCGTCGGTCGTCAGCACCGGCGTACGTGATTTATTCCAGGATGCCGGGTCCATCAGGTCGGCGTCTTCATCCGCCCACAGCAGCCCCATGCAGTAATTGAAATCGGTCGCGCTTGCAGAGTAGCTGATATAAATTTTCCCGTTCTTCTTGATGACGGCCGCGCCTTCGTTGACCAGAAAGCCGATTTTCTCCCACTCGTACTCCGGCTTGGTCAGCATCACCTGCCTTCCCCCCAGCGTCCAGCCGTTGGCCAGCGGGGCGATGTACAGATTCGAATTGCCCGGAATTGAGGGGTCTCGCTGTGCCCATACCAGATAGTGCGTGCCCTTGTGCTCGAACCGGGTGGCGTCGAGCGAGAACGATTCCCACTCCGTTCGGAGCTGTCCCTTTTCGGCCCACACGCCTTCGAGCGGGTTTGCGGACTCATTCTCAAGCACAAACATGCGGTGGTCGAACAGACCGTCCATAGTCTCCGACGTGTGGGCGGCGGCGAAATAAATGTACCATTTGCCGTCCATGTAATGAATCTCCGGTGCCCAAATGTTAGCGCTGAGGGGTCCCGTGTCGTATTTGCGCCAGACCACCTTGGCTTCCGCATCCGCAAGTCCCCGTATGGTCTCCGCCCTCCTCACTTCGATGCGGTCGTATTCCGGTACGGACGCCGTGAAGTAATAAAAGCCGTCATGATGGCGGTATACCCAGGGGTCCGCACGCTGCTCGATGATCAATTCAGCTGTGCGAGATCCGCTTTGGTTCAGTTTCTCGTTCATGGTTGTATTCATCTCCTGATAAATGTATTAGTTCGTCTGCTCCATGCGGTCATAGACACGGCTGCCCCAGACCGCCGTCCCGCCCTCCGACAATACGGTAAACGCCATGGTCTCCGTCTGCGCAGCGTCGTCCCACTGGCGGACGAAGACGCCGGTGTAGGCGATCCCGTCCAGCGTAACCGCCGCCTTGTTCCCGTCCGACAGCTTCCACGTGCCCGCGAGCGCTCCCGTGATCGTGCCGTCGCTCTCCAGCGTAATCGCAGCAGAGGGTTTAATATCGGCCGATATGTCCTTTCCATGATTGACCAGTCTATATGCACCGGCCAAGTCCTTCTTGCCGTACTTCCCGGTCGTTTCTCCCGCATAACGGTGCGGCGCAACGACAGGCCAGCCGTCCTCGTTCAAAAACATTTGATGGACGCGAACATTGTGCGTTTCGCCCATATTCGGAAACCGGGTATGAAAAATGAGGTAATACTTGCCGCTTTCCTCGTCATAATAAGCGGAGTTGTGGCCCGGAGAGACGTAACCGCCGCCTTCCTCACCGTCCTTGCCGATCCATTGAAAATTGCCCATCAATTTGGCGCCGTAAGTCTCAATGGACCGGTCGTCAAACAATGTACCGGGCGCTCCCATAGCGTGAGCCATATCGTTACCTTCGGTATCGACGAATGGACCATCCGGATTTTTGGAACGTGCGACCCTGATGTTGTATCCGCCGTTTGCGTCAAGCCCGCCGTAGGAGAGGAACAAATAGTAGTACTTTGTTTCCGGACTGTACAGCATGAAAGGCCCTTCGATTCGGGCGTGATTGCCCCCGAGCAGTTTCTTGCCGTATCCCTGTCCCGGTTCCGGCTTTCCCGATTCCGGATCCATCTTCAGGATATATATGCCGCCCGAATAAGAGCCGTACACCATCCAAAGATTGTCATCCTTGTCGTAGAATACGTCCGGATCTACCGCATTCGGATGGATGGTCGCATCGTAGTAGCTGCCGTCCGCAAGCGGCTCGGTCGCATCCATTCCGGACTTGAGCAGAATTCCGAGATCCTTGTAGGGCCCTTCCACCGCGTCCGCAACCGCTACACCAAGCGCCGACCTCGGGGAGTCACCCCGGCACGCATTGTAATACATATAGAACCTGCCGTCCTTCAGCTGGATGACATCCGCTGCCCACAGCGTCCTCGTCTGCGCCCAATCGAACGTTTCCTTTAATTCGAGAAACGGATCAGGGATAAGTACGTTACCGGAGCTGACATCCGTCGATACCTGGGTCCACGCCTTCAGGTCGGCTGATTTCGCCGATGCCAAATGCGATCCGAATATATAATACATATCGTCAACCTTAACGATCGAAGGATCATGGACCGTTACTTCTCCAAAAACAGGGGGCTCGATTTTACTGTCACCACCTTCGGCCGAGCGGAAGTCCGCGCAGCCAACGACCAGCAATATGACCGCCAGCATAACGATTACGGCACGCAAACGATTGTTCACAGCAATCCCTCCGTCATTATTTATGTCTGCCTTGTAATTGATAACTAAAGTACGTATATTGTTCATAAGAATATTAATTTTAAGAGTTTGGAGAAGAAAGAATGAAAATCGATACGACCCCTCTCTCGCTGCCGATATATGAAGCGCTATCGAGCAGCGTACGCCTGCAAATCATCAATCTACTGGCCAAGCAGGACATGAACGTCAAAGAACTTGCCCAAGCCCTGAATTTAAGCAGTCCCATTATGACTATGCACGTCAAGAAACTAGAGAAGGCCGGTATTATCCAAGCAACGAAAATCCCGGGGCAGGGCGGCAATCGCAAGGTGTGTACACTCGTCGCCGAGCAGATCACCATCGATTTTCCGCGCAAGGGCGATACATCACCTACCCGCGACTATCACCAAACCATTGTATCCGTTGGGCATTACACCGATTTCCACATCGAGCCTACCTGTGGACTCGCCTCGACGGAAAAGGTGATCGGCGAGTTCGACGAACCGCGCTGCTTCCTTGATGCTGAACGCTTCAACGCCAAGATTCTTTGGTTCGGGCGAGGCTTCGTCGATTACAAAGTGCCAAACTACCTGCTCAGCGATGAAATCCCTGAAGAGCTTGAGATTACGATGGAGATTTCATCTGAAGCCCCGTTCACCAACAGGAACTGGCCCTCCGACATTTCCTTCCACCTGAACGGCGTCAAGCTCGGCACCTGGACAAGTCCGGGAGATTTCGGCGGTAAACACGGGAAGTATACGCCGGATTGGTGGTGGGACGAAGTCAACCAGTACGGACTTCTGAAGGTGATCAAGGTGAACAAGCAAGGGACATTCATCGATGGAAATCAGGTGTCCGTCGTCTCGCTCGACCAGTTGAACATTCGGGAGAAGCAGCTGAGTTTCAGGATCGGCATTGAAGAGAACGCCTCACACATCGGCGGAGTTACGCTGTTCGGCTCCGGATTTGGCAACTACAATCAGGACATCGTATTCAAGTTATATTACCGGCAAACAGAACAAGCCCCGGCAGAGTAACCCTCGCCGGGCTTCTTTTTGTCAAAGCCGCGTGACGATCTGCTGCCCATACGGCCGAACCGCATGCCGGACTGATCTTCTTCCCCTATCAGCCCTTTACCCCCGTGAAATTAAGAGACTCGACGAAATAACGCTGGAACACGAGAAAGACGATCAGGATCGGAATCATGACGATGAACGCGGCCGCCATGATGAGCGGATAATCGCTCTGGATCACGTAGAAAGCGTTGAAGTCGGCCATCATCAGCTGTATCGTTTTCTTCTCCGGGGTGGTCAGATAGAGACGTGGCCCCAGGTAATCGTTCCAGATGCCGAGAAACCATAGAATAAGCTGCGCGGCGACAGCAGGCTTGACCATAGGCAGCATGATCTTGATGAATATGCCAAACAGCGAGGCGCCATCAATTTTGGCAGCTTCGATGAACTCGTCCGAGATGCTGTTCATAAACTGCCGGATGAAGAACATCATGATTACGTTGCCGAGCATGGCCGGAATAATGAGCGGCTTCAGGCTATCGATCCACTGCAGCTCCGAGAACATGACGAATTGCGGAATCATGACTACCGGAAACGGAATCATAATGGTAGCGAGCAGCATAAGAAAGATGAAATTGCGTCCCGGAAAGCGCAGCTTTGCAAAAGCAAAGGCCGCCAGCGAGGACGTAAAGGTGCCTATGGTGATGATCGGAAGCGCAACCTTCAGGCTGTTAAAAATACCTTGAAGAAAAGGAGCTTTCTCCCAAATTTCCGTATACTTCACAAAATTCGGTTTCGGAAACCAATCTGGCGGCATGATAAAGGCTTCCATCGGTGATTTCATCGTAGTGATGAACAAAAACCAGAACGGAATAAGGATTACAAGAGAACCGAGGGCCAGGAGAAAATAGACGAAGAAATCCGTCCATCTTTCGCTCGCCTTTTTACTCGCTCCTTGCATTGTTTTTGGATTGGCGCTCACTTAGGCTCCTCCTTCGCTTATTCGTGCACCCATTTATCCTGGAACTTGAACTGGATGAACGTAATGATGAACATTATGATGCCGAGTACCCATGCCATGGCGCTGGCGTAACCCATTTCGTAGTAGTTAAAGGCCTTCTGGAACATATACACGACAAGCGTCACCGCGCTGTTGTTCGGTCCGTCTCCGCCGTTGCTTGCCATGATGATGACCTCAACGAACAGCTGGAATCCGCCGATCAGCCCAGTAATGACCAGGAAGAACGTCATCGGTGTCAACAAGGGGAAGGTAATATGGCGGAACATGCCGTACCTCCCTGCTCCGTCGATTTCCGCTGCCTCATACAGCGATTTCGGGACGTTCTGCAGACCGGCCAGATAGAAGATCGAGGAAGCGCCAACCCCTTTCCAAACCATCATGAGAATGAGGCCAGCCTTGATCCACGCCTCGTTCCCAAGCCAGGACGGCCCTTCAATACCGAACCAGCTCAATACATAGTTGATGAGTCCGTAATCCTTGTTAAGCAACCACTGCCACAGAATGGCGACTGCCACCAGCGAGCAGACCGCCGGCATATAGAATATGACGCGGAACGCCTTAGAACCCTTGAGCGGCCGGTTCAGTCCAATCGCAAGAAGCATCGCTAAGATCAGTCCAATGGGTATTCCGATCATATAGTAGACGGTATTATAGAGGGATTTCCAGAACTTCTCATCCCGAAATAAGTTCTTATAATTGTCGAAGCCTACGAATGAAGCCTTCTGCACGATATTCCAATCCGTGAAGCTCATGATGCCCGAGAAAATCATAGGGCCAACCGTAAAAATCACAAACTGAAGAAGCAATGGCAGGATAAAAAGGTATGCTATCCACATTTCCTTCTTCTTTTCAGACAGCTGCATGCTCTCACCTCTCTTGAGTTATCGTTGCCTCTCTGAAAGAAAATCCGGGCGTGGAAAGTGTCCCACACCCGTACGTCCTCTGCTTCGTTTATTTCTGCCCTTGGGCTTTCTTCTTCTTCTCGGCCGACTTGTCGACAAGCTCCTGCATTTTCGGCTGGAGTTCCTTGACGAACGCTTCAGGTGTCTTCTTGCCCTCCCACACCTGGGTTACACTGGAGTTGAAGAGGTCATACCATTCACGGTCATAAGTCTTCTCAAAAGACCAGTCATGCCCGTTCGTTTCGATAACATCAAGGAACACTTGCTTGTTGACCGGCTTCTTGTCGGTCATTTTCAAGTAATCGTTCTTCGCCATATCGATCAGGTTCGGCACCTGCAGGCCCATAGTCATCGCTTCGCGCTGGATGTCCGGGTCGACGCTAAGGAATGCAACGAGGTCGAACGCTTCCTGCGGGCTTTTCGTCTTCGCGGATACGCCGAAGCCTTGGGAGCCGAGCCACGTGCCCCAAGTGCCGTTATTGGATGGCCAAGGCATCAGGTCGTAATCAAACTTCAAATCCCAAAATGCGGCGGTATCCCACGGACCCATCGGAAACATGGCTACCGTACCGTTCAACCAGCGCGTATAACCGCCCATTGCAGTCTCGTCTTCTGAGGACGGAACGACATGATACTTGTTGCGGAGGTCGGCAACAAATTGCAGCGATTCAATAAATTTCGGGTCGTCGATCGTAACCTTTGTGCCGTCTTCGTTAATGTAATCCGCGCCGTTGCCCCATACAGCAGGCTCGTGCCACCAGAAGCCCGCGCCGTATTGCTTAATTTTCTTCGGATTGAAATCCGGGCTTTCCGCGTTATTGCCCTTGTCGTCGAGCGTCAGCTTTTTGGCGATCGAAATGTATTCGTCCCAGGTTAGCGGGGTTTTCGGGTCCGGAGTCGGGATGCCGGCCTTTTCAAACAGCGTTTTGTTGTAAGCGTATGCGAAAGGTCCAACATCCTTAGGGAGCGCGTAGGTTTTGCCGTCCCTGGTGTACTTCGAGAGGCCCTTCTTCCAAATATTGTCGACGTTAAAAATGCTCGTTTTCTCAATATAGGGCGTCAGATCGAGCAGCTGGTTGGTATCAACCATGAAGCTGACATTCTCCGGCGATGCGTAGAATACGTCCGGCGTCTGCCCGCCTGCGATCATCGCCTGCAGCTTTGTTGGATAATCTGCAGGAGGTGTCGTAATGTAGTTCACCTTGACGTGAGGATATTTCTCCTGATACTTCTTGATCAACTGGGTATACATCTTCTGCTCATGCGGCTGCGCGAAAGCCACCAGGTTGATCGTCACCTTGTCCTTTGCAGTCGCAGTTTCGCCGGATTTTCCTCCATTGCTGCCGCTAGTATTGCCGGACCCGCATGCGGACAATACCATGCTTAGGATGAAAACGGTTGCAGCAAGCAATAATAAAGATCTTTTCATTTCTATTCCCCCTACAATAGTAAGTTTTAGCTTTAAAGCTTGATATTAGCATTAATATTAACTTTAAACCTGTTAGTTAACATTAATTCAAACCATTTTCATTGTCAATCTGTAATTAAGTAATCCTTTTCATTAAAAACTTGCACTGTACTCACATCTTTTTTAATGCTATTAACCGGAAATGCCTGCTTTTATCTCCATATTACGGTATTGCTATCGGGCGTCCTTTTTTTATCCCCTTTCAAAGGTATCCAAGGTTTTATATTAACAATTTTACTTATACCACAACACATAATTAATTACAATGTTATTTTTAAAGTCGAAATCGGGCTTGTATTGATTGCAAAACGCTTTATTGGCAGATAATTGTAAATGAAATAACGTTATAGAAATTTATGGTTACAAAATTACCATAATAGTTATCAATATCGACGCATGTGGACGAACCTATCGTCAGCGGGTCTGATGCACAATACGAACCGGAAGCAGTCTGAGGACAGCAAAAAAAGCCTCACTCGATGAGTGGGCTTCTGAAGAGTCCGACAGCTGATAAATATTTTTATCAGTTAAAGTTTAATATCGTCAGCATTCCCGATAACATGAATCATCGTGGATTCCAAACGACCGATATATTAAACTCCATTTAATGGCCTCATTCATCGGCTGATAGAACAATTCTGTGTAAATGAGGGGGAATGGAGGAGCTCCTAAGCCGTATACTTCCTCTTGCGCGGCCAGAACGAGTAGCTGAAGCTGATAAAGAAATCAATACTGAGAATTAGCGACCAGATCCGGATAGTTTGCAGAAGTATCTCCGTTTGGCTTCCCAAGTCGATCATAAGGATAATCCCATACAGGATTGCGCAACCAATGACCCAGGACAGCAGATGAAGGTACCAGCCGTTTCGTTCATGTCGGGCATGCTCCATTCCGTATTTTCGCTCGGGTGCAGGACCATGAGCGAACCAGTGGGCAAACCGGACATCCGCCCAACGGATCATTCTATGCCCGTATCCGATCGAAACGCCGATGTAGACAGCTGCAAGTGCATGGGCATATGTCGCTTCCGTGCCTGCTCTTAGACTGATGAAAGTGACGACCAAGAGTATCAGGTCGATTAGAGGTGTACAGAACAGCAAGAGAGTACCAATTCTTTTTCTGCGGAAAAGATAACGGAATATCAGGCCGGCCAAGACGAACAGCCAGAATGCGATTTCACACCCTATGATGATGGCGGTAATCACGATCCCTCCTTTTTTGATACAGTTGTATTATAAAGATGGATTTATTATAGCACAGTTGTATTAAATAACAAGCGTGTTATAATGTGAATATGCCGAAAATCGTAAACCATCAGGAACGAAAAGAGAAAATTGCAGAGGCCGCCTGGCAGGTGATACGCCGGGAAGGATTGGACGGTATAACCGTTCGCCGGGTCGCGGATGAGCTCGGCATCTCGCTCGGGTCCTTACGCTATTATTTTGATTCGCAGAATGAGCTGATCGCTTACTCTATGCGGCTTATTTCCCAACGAGCAAATGAGCGTATACAGAAGCTCCCTTTCAAGGGCGAGCCGCGTCACGACATCGAGCTTATTATCGCGGAGATCACGCCGCTCGACGAAGAACGCACATTGGAATCTGAGGTGTGGCTGGCTTTTGCCGGCAAAGCCGTATCTGATCCAGATATTCGAGCTCTTAGCCGCGAGGTTCACGATGAACTGCACGCTGGATTCCGACGAATGATTGATCATCTTATCGCACGAAGTGTGACGAAGGAAGGTATCAACGCGGAGTTTGAGACGAAGAGGTTGCATGCACTTGTGGATGGGCTAGTCGTCCATCATACGACCTTCCCTGAACTATTCGTGCGAGAGGAACTTATGGCTGTCGTATCCTACCATCTCGACGACATTCTCCGGTAGGGTAATGGAGAATAGCTTTCATACGTTCACGAAAAAACCGCCGTTTTTATCCATCTTCATACTTAAGCGTGAAATAGCCCCTACCTTGTGAAAGATAGGGACTGTTTTACGCTTTTTTTAATAGCCGACCAATGGGTAATTGTCTATGACCAACCCTTGCACCTCATTCGAAGATACAACGGGATGGACTTTCGTGGGGTGAACCATCTCATCGGTATGGCGCCGAAAGCGGGGAATAAAGGAGCCGACGACTCCTTTCCCCCAGCAAATTTACACCTGGCCTTATTTAAAAAATCTATGCCATTCTTTATTTCCCTTATTAACCAAATCCGCAACCGTACGCTCAATCACAGTATGAATGGCTTGACGGAAGAAAAGGGCCTCTTCACGGATAGCCGCCTCCAATTGACCATTGGGCTTCTCATAATTCAAGCTGCGAATGCCGACTTCAACCTGATGCTGCCGTTCATGCTCATCTACCATATCCAGCAGATGATCGAATGCAATCAGCACATCTTCGTGCCCCTGAAGCTTATTCTCCTTGACCAGCAGCTCTTTAAAATTTTCGATACTTTTTCTCATCTGCAATTTCTCCTTTTGACAACATTCTTCGTTATAATTTTATTTTCACACAAAACCGAATATTCGCAAGTGAAATTATTCCTTCAATTTGTGTTTATATAACATCAGCCATATTGGGGCTGCAACAAAAATGGAAGAGTATGCACCGCTTACCAACCCGAATATGAGCGCAAGCGAAAACAGATGTATACTTTCCCCTCCCAGCCATAATAAACCAACCGCTGAAATAAATACAGTCAGCACCGTGTAAATAGAGCGCTTCATCGTTTGCCAGAGGCTCGTGTTCACAAGTTCTTCTAAATCACGGACCGATGTGATGTCTTTCCTCCTCATATTCGTACGAATCCGGTCGAATATAACGATCGTGTCATTAAGCGAGTAACCGACAATAGTCAGTATAGCCGCGACAAAAGTTAAATCGATTTCGAGCCGGAAAACGGAAAAGAGGGCGATCGGAATCAAAATATCATGGATCAGTGCAATGATGCATGCTATTCCGTACAAATAATGAAAGCGCAAGGCCGTATACAGCACGATGCATCCCGAAGCGATAAGTATGGCAAGACCTGCCTTCTTCACCATCTCTTCCGCAATTACGGGAGCAACGGTGGATTCCTGCCTGGTTACTTGATCGCCGTACTTCTCCTTCAGCTTGCTCTCAACCGAGTCCAGCTGATTAACCGGGATCGTTCTGCTGAAGGTAGTCGTGGCCGACGTTCCACTCTCGCCATATTTTACAACGGGCTTCATTGATGCTGAGGGAATCTCCTCTTGTATTATCTCTGTAATGTCCCGCGCTTCAAATGTGCTGCCTATGTGCAGGTCCAGTCTTGTCCCCGAATGAAAATCGACCCCCAGATTCAACCCTCTGCTTAATATCACAAGCAGTCCCAATACAAGGATCGAAGTTGAGATGAACAGGTACCGCTTTCTTCCCTTAACGATATTTGGCGCCGATTGCACAGCGATAGTCTCCCGTCGGCACGGATTCACACCAAACCATGCAGAACTACGGATCATATTCCCCTTGAGGAGCAGTCCCAGAAGGAAACGCGAACCAACCACATTGGTGAAAAGACTGACGATGATCGTCATCATTAAGACGATGGCGAACCCTTTTACAGCATTGGTGCCGATAATCGTTAACACGAGAGCGGCGATAAGGGTCGTGACGTGAGCATCGAGAATGGTGGGAAAGGAAGTCCTGGCGCCAATCCTGCAGGCGGACCGTATGCTCCTGCCTTCCCTCAATTCTTCCTTCACTTTCTCGTAAGTAATGATGTTCGCGTCGACCGCCATACCCATGGCCAGTATGAACCCGGCGATGCCGGAAAGCGTCATTGCCGCATTCATCCAGTCAAGAAGAAGGAAGCAGATATATACAAAACCAAGAAGCGTCAGGTTGGCAATTAGTCCCGGCAGCCTGTAGGCAATTAGCATAAAGAGAGCAATAGCCGCTGATGCGGCATACCCTGCAAACAATGTCCTGTGAAGCGCCTGTTCTCCCAAACTTGCCGAAACGGAATTGACTTGTTTCTCAATAAGCTTCGCCGGCATGGATCCGGCATTCAGAAGATCTTTCATTTCGGTGGCGGAATCCAGATTGGCACTTGATATAGCAGAGGTTCCGGTACTGATGATATTTCGTACTACCGGCGCTGAAACAACCTTGCCGTCGAGCAGAATGGATAACGGTTTCCCGAAATTCCGTGTCGTCACGTCCTCCAGCTTGGCCGGGTCTTTGAATTTCACAATGACCTCGGGATGATTCAAGTTGTCGTATCCAATGACGGCGCCGTTCGGGGATAAGTCATGGCCGTCCAGCACCAACTGGCCGCGATCATCTTTAAACGTCAGGTAAGCCGGTTGACCGATCAACTCGCGAAGCTTGGTCTGATCTGTAACGCCGGCGATTTTCACCCGGATGCGGTCAGACCCTTCTATGGTTAGCTCCGGCTCCGCCACTTTGCTTATATTAATACGCTTTTCGATTATTCGTTCGGTTGCCAAAAGCAGCTCCCGGGTTACCTTCCCACCGGCATCCACTGGTTTAACCTGGTAAAGAATCTCGAAGCCGCCTTTCAAATCAAGGCCAAGCTTGATGTGACGGGCAATATAAGGCGCGGTCGATAAAACAAAGGTCACAAATAATAACACCGTAAATATAAACGGCATTAATGATTTTATTATTTTGAACAAACTGAATTCTCCCTTTCATTCTATGATTATAGATGAACAGGGATTAACGCTATAAATTTGGATTTAAATTTAACAGGATTAAGGATGTAGAACAGCTTTAGAATGGGGATAAAAGAACGGATGCTAAATTTCAGCCTTCCAAGAGGGGGAACAGCAATAAAAAGGAACATAATGAAAATGATGACGGGGATGAACAGGAGTGACGTTTGGCCGTTTTTGAAAGCGGCCGGCTCGAATTCAGCTGTTGGATACGTGTTCTTCACCCAACTGAGCTGCATAGTGTTTCCTTGTTCCACAGCAGCATGCTGCTGAAATGGGCAGAGACAGGCGGCAATAAGTAAAACGGCGAGCAGAACCACCTTCGCTGTTTTTGACATATATTCACCCCCTCTCTGTCGTTAAAGCGGATTATATCACCGGGGCGCCCTGCTGTAAATATACGTAACTTTTTCCTCATTTTCGCGTTATAGTTATATCGATAGAAGGAGGCGGGTTGATGAGACGTTTGATCCTCGCGGGAACCTTAGTAAGAAGGGTCATCATCGTTATTTTCGGGATATTGCTGATTCCTCAAGCAATTGAGCTTTTTTCGGTGGAGGATAACAGCAAAGCGGAATTAAAAGCACTGGAGCAGGACGGTCCAGTTAGCGTGTACGAAACGAACGCCTTGATGCATATTGACCGGGATGTATTTACAGTAAACGCGGTTTATATAACACCGAAACAGATCGTTCTCCATTACACGCTTCATAAGGCGGAGCCCGGAGGGTGGTCATTTCCACATTCAGCCGTTAAGGTAATCGGCCCAAACGGTGAGGAGCCTTTCCAGCACTCGGCGGGAAGCAACGGCAAACCTTGGGGAACTGAGGGGACACTCCATTTTGACGCAATAAAAGGCAGCTATAACAGTTTGAAGGTGAAATATGATTTATATGACAGACAGGCAACTGTGAATATCCCGCTTACACAAGAAGGTGAACACCAATGAGAAAGAAGACGATCATCACTGCAGCGGAATGGATCGTTGCCGTTCTCTTGGTCTTTCTTTATTTCAGGGACGGAGATCCCTTGGACGGCAGCACTGATGCCAGGAAAGCGCATGAATTGTCCGAGAGCAGCTTCCACTACGGTCCGTCCAAGATTGTGAGAGAAGTTTCTTTCGACAGCAATACCGTCATTTTTCTAGGAACGTACAAGAAATGGTTTTCCGCCGGTACTTCGATAAAAAGGGGCACCCGGTGGTTTCCGGGCGGGGGAGTTGGCGGTATGGAAATCGATAACAGCAAGCCGCTCACTTACAGCTGGGAGGTATCTCAAATTGATAAAGAGCTGCGGCTTGCGAAGTGGTACGGATATGTGTCCGATCCTCAGATCAAGACCGTCGTCCTTTACATGGAGGTTAAGAAAGAGTTCCGTAACCCGGCGGGAAAGGAAGAGGTTCTGCGTCAAACGATCAAGGAAGACCGCATGTTTCTGTTTGTATGGAATGAGGGAGACCAGCAGTACATCTGGAAATCGATACAGGGTCTGGACCAAGAAGGGAAGCTGGTATATGAGCAAAAACTGAATTGAATAACTCTTCTAAGCTAATCAAAATCTTAACAAATACAGGTCTTCTTCTTCACGCTGAGCTTTCCCAGAGCTTCGATTTTCGCAATATACGCTCGTGCTTCCGGCACTTTACAGGCTGTTTGTCCGACATTCACATGCACCTTGCCGATTGCCTCGGCCGCTTGTACAGCCTCCTCGTGCAAAGCCTGTACGTACGCACCCACTACGATAACAAAAGTATTCATGTTGTAGCGTACACGGTTTCGTTCTCCATGAATCGACGCTTCTACCTGCTGCAAAAGACGCCGGATTTCCGCCAAATCCAATTTCTCATCCGGCGTTATGGATATGTAGTTAGCATAGGTACTCCACCCGCAGGTAGCGATTAACTCATCGCTTGATACCAGCCATTCCCTCGCAAGCTCGAGCGCAAAAGGGCTTTCTGCGGCCACGCCCGCTACCGTGCACTCCGTCAGCATATGCCAGTTGGCTTTCTTCGCCCACTCTTGCAGTACTTCTTTCGCCATGGTTTTCGGATTGACGGAGAGCCCGGCCAAATACATGGCATCGCTATTCCCGGTCTCGTATAAAGCTTGTACAAGTTCTTGGTCTTTCTTTACGTCTTTTACGAGCTTCTTCAGATCTCCAACCTTTACGCCAAACAGAGGTTCCTTCGCCCCGTGACGGAAGAAGGTTTGCTTCGTCTGTTCTGAGCCCATGTTCTCAAGCTTCATCATAACTTCTTCCAAGGTCATCGTAATTGACACCTCTATTCGTTTGCTGCGGCGTCTACTGCCGTCTGCGAGCTAATCGTCGTTTTCCGAATTCTGCCTGTGAGAGTTATCATATCAGTCCGAACTTTGTTTTTCCATCCCGGCGGCAGGTTGAATATCGTGCAGCAACAAGGCTGTCAGCATCGTCTGGTAACTAAATGTATATAGTAAAGTTATTACATATCTGTTAAAGGGGGAGATACGTATTGAAGAAAAAGGCCGTTCTTATTACCGCGATGGGCAAAGAGACCTTTACTACCGAGCAGACAGCTCGATTAGAGCTTGCCGGTGAAATTACATACTGCAAAGCGCTTGATCCCATTCCTGCAGACCGGCTGGTCCTGCTGCTGGGTGACGCGGACGTGGCGGGCTTAACGCCCCGTTCGGTCCCATCCATCGACGGAACATGGGTGAATCGCCTGCCGAAGCTTATAGGCATTGCCGTCTTTGCCACAGGAGTTGACTATATCGATATGGAACTGCTCGAGGAGAGAGGAATTACACTCTCCAATCTGCCGGAATACTCAACCATATCGGTAGCCGAGCATACGATCGGACTGCTTCTGACGCTGTCGCGGAGGATCCATCTCAGCCAAGACAGGGTTAGAGGACGTGTGCCGGCCGGAACCTCGGTCAAAGGCTGGGAGCTTCGGGGCAAAACAATCGGCCTCGTCGGCCTTGGCCGGATCGGCGGTTATGTGGCGGAGCTGGCAAAAGCGTTCGGCATGAGAGTGATCGGCTGTGATCCGAAAGCGGACAAGGGCGATAGCGTTATAAAGGTATCGATGGCCGAGCTGCTCGCCTCTTCCGATGTCGTGTCGCTTCATTATCCGTCGAGCTGGGGCGGCTCGCACAGCTTCGGAGCCCATGAACTGCAGCAGATGAAGCCCGGTTCCTATTTGATCAATGTGTCGCGCTCAGCACTTGTCGACGATGCGGCTGTAGTCGTTTCCATCCAGGAAGGGCACCTGAAGGGATATGCCGTCGACGACCGGTTCTCGTTGGCGGGGGAACCATTAGCCGGGCGTCATATTGCAGAGGGCCGCATATTGCAAACCGGACATACCGCCTGGTATTCCTCAGAAGTCATTGATCGCGGCTACGATACTTGGGTGGACCATGTGGTTGATCTGCTGACAGGCAATACCAATCATACCGTAACGAATAAAGGGCGTGACTTCAGTGTCAGGTAACGCGCGGCTTCATCGGATGGAACGCTGGTTAATCGCCGCAGCGTTCATTACAAGTGCATTGTTCGTCCTTCTTCTGGCTGCAGTCAAGTGGCCGAGCTATTGGGTATATATCGCTGCAGAGCAGACCCCTATGACTTGGCTCCAGAGTATGTTTTGGTTCGGATGTGTGCTGCTGGCTTTACTCTGCTGCATGCTGGCTTATGCCCTCGAGGGCATAAGCCGCAGTTCGCTCATCTGGCTAATGCTCACCGCGGGCTTCGCCTTTCTGATGACCGATGAACGGTTCGCCATCCATGAGCGGGTGCGCGACCGCTTCTTGAAGCCGACAGGCATTAAGGCGCTTCCCTGGATGGAAGCAGGCGACTTTATCCTGCTTATCTACGCCGTCATCGGGCTGCTGCTGTCGGTATACATTATCCGGTTGTACCAAGCGCGGCGCGCGGCACTCGTCTGGCTCTGCATAACGGCCTTGTTATTCGCAACTGCAGTAGGAATGGATACCTTTGACGTCTCCCGAATGACGCAGGCGGGCGAACGCTTGGAACAGAGCCTAGAGGAAATCGTCGAGCTCTTCGCGGTGGTGTCGCTGCTTAGCTCCGTCTTTCTCATGCTCATCCACTATTTGCTCGCTTTCCGGCAAGCAGGCAAAACACAGTAACACAATAGCGGTTTAATCGCAGGTATTTCCATCACGTTCCACTTCCGCCTGCCCACCACCATAAAAAAACGGTTATTCCAAGGCAGCCGGCGACAAGTAAACTGTCCCGCAATCTCCACCGTTCGGTCGGCGGCAAGGCCGAATGCCGGCGCTTACCAACTCCCCGGCTTTCCAAGGCGTCCGCCACTTGCTCGCCCAAACGGAAGAGCGAGAGCAGGAAAGGAATCGCGGTGTCCCGCAAACGGCCGGCCGCACCGCGTGCCCGCCGGGCAGCTTTCCCCCTGGCAATTGCAATTCGGGAGAATCTCTCCCATTCACCCAGCAGAATCGGGATAAATCTCAGCAGCAAAGTAACCGTTAATATAATCTTTTGCCCCAGGAAGGGAACGAGTCCGCGAATTGTCAGCGTCTGTTCCAGGGAACGTCGAAGGCGAAGCGGCGATATTGCCAGCGGGAGTACAAGGCCAAGCAGCATGGCCAGCCACGGACGCGTAAGCGAACGAAGCGAGACCAGAAACGCTTCCGTATTCCACAGCGGTCCGCTCCCACCGCCGCCTATGCCGGCGAAGACAGCAATCATGAGGGAAAAGAGGCCTAACGCAGCGATCGGGCCCCGCCAGCGGAGAAGTGGGAGACGGACAACTCCAATGATCACTGCTGTGAGTAACCCGATCCACGCAATCCCCGTCCATGTTTTTTGCAAAAACATACCGGTCGACAGCAGGATGTATGCAAGCCATACCGATCGGGGGTCGAAAAGGGCCAGCCTTGATTGGGCTCCTGCCTTGCGCTTTGGCTTCTGCTCCCCTGGCGGTGTTTGGGACTTAGCCACAGGCATTTGATTCGGCGGTTGTTTTGAATAATACACTGACTCTTCATCCTGCGAATGCAGCGGCTTTGCACCACGCGCCAGTCCCTCTTCATTAGCTGCAAATTTTAGCCTGCCTGCTTCAGCGAGCTGCGCTATCTCCACAGCCAGCTCCGCAGGATTCCAGACGCGATGCGGCGGTACGCCCAACTTCCACATACCGTTCGCGAACATTAACCACTCGGGAACCGCCATCCCCGCCTCCCCGAACCACTCCGGATTCGCCAGAAGCTCGTCTCTGCCGCACTGCCGAACCGCCCCGTCAGCGTTCATCAGTAAAATCCTGTCGGCCAGTCCCAGCGCCCAATCGGCGTCGTGGGAAATCAGCAGCACACCTTGCTTGTCCTCGGTGCATTTCTTCAGCGCGGCCCCGAGCAGCGCGTGACCTTGAGCATCCAGCCCGGCCGTCGGCTCATCGAGCAGCAGCCAAGGTGCGGGCGGCGCAAACAGGCATGCAAGCGCGGTCCGTCGACGCTGGCCCCCGCTCATCTTGTACGGGTCCCGTTCCAGCCACGCACGGCTCCATCCGACTGCGGTTAAAGCCTCATCGATCCTCCGTTCCTTCTCAAGTTCCGGCAAATCGTAAGGCTTCAGCACATAATGGAGTTCATCCGCAACCGTTCGTGAAAACAGCTGCTCCTCCGGCGCTTGGCTGGCATAGCTGTATGCAAATAAAGCAGCGGAATTTCTTATTCGCCTGCGCAGGCGTGGATGATTCCACATGTTCCCGTCCCCATAGGAGACGGTTATTTCCGAAGAGTAGACCAAGCCGGCGGTGATTTCCATTAGTCTCGTCTTACCTGCGCCGTTTGGTCCCATAAGTAACGTAATCGTTCCCTGTTCTAATATGCACTCGGTATATTGCCCGTCCATATCCTTTAATCCTGTCATTATGAGAGGAACAGACCGTTCTTTCATCATCCCCGATCCAACGCCTTCCGCCACTCTTCCATAGTTACGGGAAGCGGAGAATGCAGCTGCCCGAGCCGACTTAATTCCGCCGCCAGAGATGCCATATATGGCAAGCGCAGCCCGCATTGCTCGCAGGGTGCCTGCAGCTCAGCGGACTGGTTATCCCCGTACAAAAACCGCCGCCCCTCTCCGTCATACACAATTTTTCCTCCCTGCAGCGCCACAACACGGTAAGAAGGGTCCAGCTCTTCCAACCGCTGTGTCACCCAGACAACCGCCGTCCCGCGCTCATTCAGCCGTTTCGCCAATTGATGAACCTTCCCGCGCGAAGCATCGTCCAGCATGGATGTCGCTTCGTCGAAGACGATCAGCGCGGCTTCACCGGCAGCCGCCGCGGCAACGGCGGCAAGCTGTCGCTGCCCGCCCGACAGCTTATCCCAAGTATGGTCGGCAAACGCCCGCATTCCCGTAACCTCCAGGATCCGGTCCGTACGCTCCAAAATGTCCTTCGAAGGCAAGTCAAGCCATTCCAGCGAAAACATAATTTCCTCCCGGGGAGTCTCGCCGAACAATTGCGCATCCGGATTCTGCATGACGTATGGGGATGGCCCCTCCCCCGCAAACCCGCGGCGCAGCGTGCCTTGAGCGCCTTCTACCATCAAGCCGGCGAGCAGTCTCGCGAGCGTCGACTTGCCGCTTCCGTTGACGCCTACGATATTAAGCCACTCACCGGGCGAAAAAGTCAGATCTATATTTTCCAACCTGGAAGTCGGTTCGCCTTCATCATAAATAGAGAAAACAGATATATCGGACAAAATAAAATCACCGCTGATAATTTTCCCGCTCACTAAAAATCCCTCTTCCCAACCAGATGCTCCCGTGTTAAAATGCGAAATGTTAACCATTATTCAATAACCAGAGGTTAACATTGAAAAGGAGATTTGACAATGCCATCAATACAATCCACATCTGCCAATGTTCAATCAAATCAGGCTTACCGAGTTCGGGGTCTCGTCTTTACCGCTTTATTCGCCGCTTTATTTATCGCCTTCAGCTCTATTCAGTTTCCTGTATGGTACACACCGGTCCCTATTACGCTGCAGACACTGGCGGTCATGCTGGCAGGCGGGCTTCTTGGCGCGACTTACGGCTTCTGGAGCATCGCGCTTGTCATCGCCCTGGCCGGAACGGGTCTCCCCTTGCTGCACGGCAACGGAGGACTCTCGCTGCTGTTCGGGCACACCGCCGGATTTATATGGATGTTTCCATTCGCTGCCCTTCTCATCGGTTGGGTCAGCGACCGGTTGTTCCGCAGCACTGCACAGCTGAACACGAGGCAATTCATTATGCTTCTAGCCGCGATAATCGGTTTCGGCGTTCTGTTGGAATATGCAAGCGGAGTTCCCTGGCTGGCTTATAAATTTGATCTAACCATACATAAAGCGCTCATCGCCGGTTGTTACCCGTTTCTGCCGGTTGACATCGTCAAATCGGTTGTCGCCGCCATACTGATCCGGAAGCTTCGCCCCTATCTGCCGCGGCTTCGACCGGCAGCCCGATAAGCTTGCAATCTTGCCGCCATTCACAACTATTGTGTTTGGCGGTTTATTTTGCATACGGAGAAGTAAACTATACTGCGAGGGACAGGTCACCTGCCGGAGGTTTTCATTATAGGCAATAAGGGTAATAGCAACACGTACACAATTTTCCAAGTAAGGAGAGGAACACTATGGAAACGATTTACACGGCGCAGGTTACTTCGCACGGAGGTCGGGACGGCGTTGTTCGCTCCTCTGACGGGCATTTGAACTTGAAAGTCGCTACTCCCAAGAAGGAGGGAGGCGAAGGGACCAATCCTGAGCAGTTGTTTGCGGCGGGCTACTCGGCCTGTTTCCACAGCGCATTGAAAAGCATCGCGAAAACCAAGGAGATTGATACGGACGAATCCGAGGTGACGGCGAGCGTATCGCTGCATAAAGGCGACGACGGCTTTAGTCTGTCCGCACGTCTGGACGTTCGAATCCCAGGGCTGAGCGAGGAGCAGGTTATGTCGCTGGCCAAAGCGGCACATGAGATGTGCCCTTACTCCAAAGCAACCCGCGGTAATATCGATGTCGAACTTAAAGCGATAACGGAGCAAATGCAGCCGTAGTTCTTAAAAAAGCCCCGCCCCGCTTATATGCGGTGGCGGGGCGTTCGTTTTATGCTTTAACGGCCTGAAGCCATGCTTGAGCGATTAAAGCGCTTCCGGCAGGTGAGGGATGAACGCCGTCCGGCGCCCAATATGCCGGTCCCGTTTGGCTGCTCGCTTGTGCAAACAAACCGTCCAAGGGAACGTACAGCGTTTTGAACTCGTTTGCCAGCTCGCGTACAGCTTGGATCTTCGATTCCAGATCTTCCCGCCATGCTTTCTGGCTCTCATTGACCGGAAGCACGAATGGCTCCACAAGAACGATGGTTGCATTCAATTGTGCTTTGGTCATCCGGATTAATTCACGGTACCCGGATTCGAAATCCTCCGTGCTTGTCGGGTCGTTATTATCGTATCGCCGCCAAGTATCATTAATGCCGATATAGATCGATACCCATGTCGGCTTTAAATCCAGGCAGTCCTTCTCCCATCTCCGATGCAAATCGACAACCCGGTCGCCGCCTATCCCCCGATTGAAGAAAGTGACCTGCTTTTGTGGATATTGCGCTGAGAATAGAGATGCAGCTATGTTCGCATAACCGCTCCCCAAGCTGTTTCCGTCTTCGCGGTTTCGCCCAGCATCCGTAATACTGTCCCCTTGAAACAAAATAACTGCGTCGTTTTCGATTAACGTCATCTTATTCATCGCCTCCCAGCCTATTATACTCTCAAATTTCCTTTATCCGGTAGATATAGGATTAATAATTTTTTTTCGAACCAGCAAGATAACGCCTGAAAGACGGCTGTTATACAGCGTTAGGGCTCGAGCGAAACGAGCATTCAAAAAACCGCCCGAAAAAGGCGGTTTAGTTTGATTGAGCGAGTCGGCGCTCCTAGAACCCGAAATAACGCTTCGCATTGTAATAGCAGATGCCTTGCACGATGTTGCCGAGCAGTTCGCGGTCATTAGGCGCTTCGCCGCTGTCGACCCATTCTCCCAGAATACGGCATAGCAGTCTGCGGAAATATTCATGTCTTGTATAGGAGATGAAGCTGCGGGAGTCCGTCAGCATGCCGACAAACCGGCTGAGCAGGCCGTTGTTGGCCAGTATGTTCATCTGCTCCAGCATGCCGTCCTTCGTATCGTTGAACCACCAGGCAGATCCCAGCTGCATTTTGCCCGGGATACCGTCTCCCTGGAAGCTGCCCATCACCGTTGCCAGAATACTGTAGTCATTCGGATTCAACGAGTATAGAATCGTTCTCGGCAGCGCGTTCTCCGAGTTCAACGCATCAAGAAGCTTCGTCAGCGGATACGCCACGGAGCTGTCATTGATCGAATCGTATCCTGTGTCCGGACCTAACTCGCCGAACATCCGGCTGTTGTTGTTGCGGGAAGCATTAATATGGAACTGCATCGCCCAGTCCAGCTCCGCATAGATTTTACCAAGGAACAGGAGCGTGCAGGTTTTGTATTTCTTTTCTTCCTCCAATGTAACGGTCCCGCCGCTCAGTGCCTTGGCGAAAATTTCGGCCGCCTCTTCTTTCGTCGTCTCGGCAAATGGCACATAATCGAGTGCGTGATCGGAAACCTTGCAGCCTACCGAGTCGAAAAACAACGCTCTGTCCCTTAGGGCTGCCAATAATTGATCGTAATCGGCAATCGGTTTCCCGGTAGCCTGAGCGAGTTTATCGACCCAGGGCAGAAAGGTGGCGCGATTAATTTCCAGACTTTTATCCGGGCGGTATGATGGAAGCACGCGAGTCGCAAACTCCCGGTCCTCCTTCAGTTTAATGTGATATTCCAGCGAATCGGCCGGGTCGTCAGTCGTGCAAATGACCACCACATTAGACTGCTCGATCAAATCCCTGGCCCCGAAGCCCTCGCGAGTAAGCACGGAGTTCGCCTTCTCCCAAATGACGGGCGCATTGCTCTCGTTAATGAGCTCTTCCACTCCGAAATACCGCTTCAGCTCCAAATGCGACCAATGATAAAGCGGGTTGCCGAGCGTCATCGGAACCGTAGCGGCATAGGCCTCAAACTTCTCCCGGTCGGTCGCATCGCCGGTAATAAACCGCTCCCCGATCCCGTTGCTTCTCAGCGCCCGCCACTTGTAGTGATCGCCGGATAGCCATACATCCGTAAGATTCCGAAAGCTCTTATTCTCGTAAATCTCTTTGGGGCTTAAATGGCAGTGATAATCGATGATCGGCAGATCCTTGGCAAAATTATGGTACAGGTCTATGGCCGTTGCACCGTTCAATAAAAAGTTCTCATCCAGAAATTTTGTCATGAATACCATTCCTCTCGGCTTTAGAATCGGACCAAATCTTCAATTCGGACCGGCAGTCCGCTGCGAATAGACCGGTTTGCCGCGATTCCGGTCAGAATCGACTTCGCGCCGTCCAGATGGTCTGCCGCGCGGTTAAATTTATCCGGCTCAGGCTCACCGAACACATCCCTTAGCAGCACCGGATCGCCGCCGCCATGGCCGCCTTCCGCTTCCTCCACGTTCACCTCGTACGGGGCGTCAAACATCGGAAACACCCGGATGGATTTCCCTATCAAAGCGCCTTCTAATGCTTTGTCCCCGCCGGAATTAACATACGATTGCTCGACAATATTCATCTCGAGGCGCCCCTTGCTGCCGTTGAATGCGATCCTGTAGCCCTCCCAGGGCAGATAGGCGTTCAAGGAATAAGTCAGAATAGCCCCGCTCCGGTACTTAACGAGCACGCCCATTGTGTCCTCAATCGAAATTCCGTCGCCGAATACGCTCTGATCGCGGCGATAGCCATCTTCATGCTCGGCATCGAGGTACATCGCCTTCAAATGCGGTTTCGCGTCCAGATGAAGGGCGAACGGATCTTCCTTCGCGAGCTCGCTGCCCGTCGCACGCTCATAGAACCTGGTCGTACCCCGGCTCTCGGCGTTCTCGCGTCCATAGAACATAAGATCCCCGTACGCGAATACAGATTCCGGCTCGGAGCCGATCCAGAAATTCACAAGATCGAAATGATGCGTCGATTTATGGACAAGCAGTCCTCCGCTGTTACGTTTGTCCCGGTGCCACCGGCGGAAGTAATCCGCGCCGTGCTGAGTATTGAGCAGCCATTCGAAATGGATCGAATTCACTTTACCGATCGCACCGTCCATAATTAGCTCGCGCGCTTTCGTATGGTGCGGCGCATAACGGTAATTGAAGGTCACCCTAACCTTGCGTCCCGTCCGTTTCACTGCATCCAAAATCTCTTGGCACTTGTTCTCGTCAACGGTCATCGGCTTCTCTGTAACGACATCGCATCCAAGCTCCATCGCCCGAATAATGTACGTATGGTGCGTACGGTCAACCGTTGTGACGATAACCGTATCCGGACGCTCCTGCTCGATCATCCGGTCGAAATCCTCCGAACGGTAAATGTTTACCGCAGGATGGTCGTATTTCTCCATCAGCAGCTTATTGGCGTAAACCATACGTGTCTCGTTTATATCACAAAATGCGGTTAATTTCGATGTTTCCCGAAAATGCTTTGCAAGCGCGCCATAGAAAAATTCCGCTCTGCCGCCCGTTCCGACAAGCACATATTTCTTCCGTTGTTCCATTTTGTTCCCCACTTTCATCCCATGGTTAATTTTCATTTCCTCCATAAGGATAACGCAACTAA
Source organism: Paenibacillus sp. sptzw28 (assembly GCF_019550795.1). NCBI lineage: Bacteria > Bacillati > Bacillota > Bacilli > Caryophanales > Paenibacillaceae > Paenibacillus > Paenibacillus sp. sptzw28. Next base: position 1,207,315 of record NZ_CP080545.1, on the reverse strand, counting down.
AACATTTTTTCCCTGTGCTTTATGTATCATGACACCAAAACCACGCTTTTTTTGCTATAATAATCGTATTCAGTACTTGCAATCGCGAACGAAAGCGGTGAATACGTATGGCTACATTGTTTCGCCACGAGTATCACGACCCATCCGGACATCTCGATATTGAGCATATCAAACGCAGAGGTCATTTTTCAATGACCGCCAATCATTTTCATAACTATTATGAGCTCTATTATCTGTGCGAAGGGGACCGGATGTATTTCATCCGGGACCGCGCTTACCGTGTCAGGGCAGGGGACCTCGTCTTTATCGATCGCCATGTGCTGCATAAAACATCGGATACCGGGATGCCCGACCATGAGCGGATTATCGTCAATATTTATCCCGAATGGATCGAAGCGGCTTATTCCGATCATGCGGATTTGCTCCTGGCGCCTTTCCGGAGCGAACTCCCCGTATTGACGCTCCCGCCGCAGCAGCTTGCCGCCGCCAAACGCATTATCTCCGAGATGTCGGGAGAGATGCAGCGGCAAGAGCCCGGCTGCTCGATAAGTCTTCGGCATGCGGTCATTCAGCTGCTGCTGCTGTCTGCGCGCAGCTTGGCCGCGGGAGGTCCCGCCCAGATGGAGCCGGTGTCGCCAATTCACGGTAAAATAACAAAGGTCGTCCGGTTTCTAAACGATCATTATGCCGAGCCGCTGGCCTTAACTCGGGTGGCGGAGCGCTTCTCGATGAGCCCGTATTATTTGAGCCGCATTTTCAAATCGACAACGGGCTTTGCATTCAGCGAATATATCAATTTGGTCCGGCTTAAAGAAGCGCAGCGTCTTCTCCGCGAAACGGAAGACTCGGTTACCGAAATTGCCTGGAGAAGCGGCTTCGAGAATTTCTCCCACTTCGGCAAAGCATTTAAGAAGATGGCCGGGGTCTCTCCCCGCGCTTACCGGAACCTTCAATAATCTTATAAACACCGGGGAGGCACACGCAGCTGATTACGATTCAAACGGAGATTGAAATTAACGCGCCTGTGGAAACATGTTTTGATTTTGCGAGGAATATCGATGTTCATACGCTGACGGTGTGGCCGCATACCCGGGAGAAGGCCATTCAAGGAATTACCTCCGGCCTGATTAATGCAGGCGAGACCGTAACGTTTGAAGCTACGCATTTGTTTGTCCGCCAGAAACTAACGTCCAGAATTACGGATTATAACCGGCCTTATCTCTTTGTGGACGAGATGGTCAAGGGCGCCTTCAAAAGTCTGAAGCACATTCATGAGTTTGAAGCGCGCGGATCCGTTACCGTGATGAGAGATGTATTGACGTTTGAAGCCCCGCTCGGCGTTGCCGGCTGGATTGTCGAACGGCTTATCTTGAAGCATTACATGAAAAGCTTCATCGAAGACCGCAATCGGAGGCTCAAATATTTGGTGGAGAACGATGCGGGGCGTTAGCCCGGTATTATTTGGGGTAGAAGGATCCGGGCATTTTGTTTATAATGTATTGTAGCGAATTACGGACCCCGACTTTTCTGCGAGTGGAAAGTCACCACAAATTTAGAGAATCAAAGGAGCTGGAGTTGTTTTGCTTTACCAAAAACTGAAAAGCGCCTGGTTTTTCAATGCGCGGAAGGATGTACTTGCCGGGATGACGGTTGCTTTTGCATTGATTCCGGAAGCTATCGCTTTCTCGATCCTGGCAGGAGTAGACCCGATGGTCGGTTTGTATGCGTCCTTCTGTATTGCCGTGACCATTTCGTTTGTCGGCGGGCGTATGGGGATGATTTCCGCGGCAACAGGCGCGATGGCGTCACTTATGGGACCGATAATCGTTAAATACGGCATCGAATATTTGTTTGCCGCGACGATTATGACCGGTGTAATCCAGTATTTAATGGGCGTAATGAAATTCGGGAAATTTATTACATTCATTCCGCATTCGGTTGTTACCGGCTTCGTTAATGCTCTTGCGATAATTATCTTTATGGCCCAGCTTACCAACTTTAAGGGCGCTACCTGGCAGATGTATGCAATGGTGGCGGCTACGCTTGCCGTTATTTATCTTTTTCCGCTCATTACCAAAGCCGTTCCATCCGCATTAGTTGCCATTATCATCATGACGGTGGTCTCCATTACGCTGCACCTGGACTTAAGAACAGTTGGAGATATGGGACAGATAACACAAGCTCTGCCTTTCTTCCATATACCGGATATTGAATTTTCGCTCCAAGCTCTATGGCAGCTCGTCCCTTTCTCCTTGGCACTGGCAGTTGTCGGATTAACCGAGTCCCTTATGACCGCAACGATTGTCGACGAGATGACGGAAACCAAGAGCGATAAGAATAGAGAAGTCAAAGGTCAGGGAATTGCCAATATCGTGGCCGGCTTCTTCGGGGGAATGGCCGGGTGTGCGATGATCGGCCAAACGGTTATAAATGTAAAATCCGGAGGAAGAGCGCGGTTGTCCACCTTTGTCTCCGGCGCATTTCTGCTTTTCTTGATCCTGGTCCTGGGAAGCTTCGTGAAGCAGATTCCGATGGCCGCATTGGTCGGAGTTATGTTCATGGTATCGATCGGAACGTTCGATTGGAATTCATTACGGACTTTAGCGAGAATCCCTAGAAGCGATGCTCTTGTAATGGTTGTTACGGTCGCTGTTGTCGTTGCCACTTCCGATCTCGCGCTTGGCGTTGTAACGGGGGTGGTCCTGAGCGCCCTAGTTTACGGCTGGAAATCGGCCAGCATTAAAGCCCATTTATCAGTAACTGACCAGGGGGTTAAGAAATATACTCTTTCGGGTCAGCTTTTCTTTGGTACCATGATTCATTTTGTGGATTTATTCGATTACAAGAACGATCCTGAAATGGTTGTCATTGATTTTACCTCCTCGCATGTTTGGGACCATTCAGCAGTGACCGCGATCGCCAAAGCCGTGTCGAAATACCAACAAAACGGTAAGAAAGTGACGATAGTCGGTTTGAATGAAGAAAGCCAGAGGATGATTGACAGGGCGGGTCTTGCCGAACCGACAGGACACTGAACGCTAAAACAGCACCACAGGCTGCTTTGCTGCAAAGCCCATGGTGCTGTATTTGATTTGAGTTGAATTCTGATCAACGGACAGAGTTTTTATTTTTCAGCCCGAACAGCGATGTGATTATTTTCACGACACTCTTCCGAACGTTGAGCTTGCTTTCCCTGAGATCCTGGATTAGTTCCTTTTTGGCGTCTTCCCTTTTCGCTTTGAGGAGCTCCAATGCACGTCTTCTGCAAGCCGATTCAAAAAGCATAATTGAACGACCTCCCTGCTCATCTTTAAATGCTGATAACGCTTATTTATGGTATTCGGCTTTTTTGTTCAATACAATTATTACCATTAAATATCGGTCGTATACTAACATTGACCACGGTGTTCAATCCGGCTGCCAGGAATCCCCGCCATTATGAGTAATATATTTAATTGTAAGCCGTTTGGAATCACTTACGAACTCAATTTCCATCGTTCCAAGCTTAGGGGTTGTCTCATAAAACACCGGCGGCATTACATTTCCGTACTTGTAACCTCCGGGGATAGCAATCGGTTGCAGCTCCCAGGTTTTACCACCATCTTTGGATCTATACAAAGGGACCATGGCTGTTCCATGTTGAGTTGCCGTTATCCATCCGTTCTTGGAATCGCGGAATGAAACTCCGGTGACGTAACCATCGATAACCCGGCTTACATCCGAAACCAGCTTCCACGTTCTGTCTCCATTATTGGTTTGGTATAATTTTTTCCCCATATAACCCAAGGCTGGATCTGAGGTAATAAGAATCCAGTCCGGTGATTTTTGGGAATGAAACGATGTGAACACATTTTCCTTAGCTAGCTGCTGCTCCCAAGGTTCACTAATCGGTAGTTTCGACTGTTCCCAGGTAATACCTTTATCTATACTGTGATATACGACTACTTTACTCTTAGTACCGGTCTTGGTCTGATATACGAACCATCCTTCCATTTTCCCAGTTACGATGGAAGCTAAGGATTGTGCTCCTTGCGCAATTTTAGGCGTGGGATAAACGTTATTTCTTACCGGGTTGTACAGTTTATTTAAAGCTGTTGCCCCGGTTGGTTTGGAGGTCTTAGTTACGATTGTAGAAATCGGACCCGGCATTGAGATATCCTTTCTAACAGTGCATCCGGATAAAATGAGCAGCAGACAGAGCATTATCGCAACGGTAATTTTCAGCATAGCTCCACTCTCCCTTTCCATGCATAAAGATCATATAATCATAGACATGAATGATATGAAGAATGTTTCGCCTGTTGATTTCATCCGGTACAATATTTATTGGGAGGCGGATGCTATGATTGAATCGTATCTACGGGGGAGCCATTTTCACGTGCGTAATATAGTGGAAGCGGAGTTTGAAGAAGTCTCATCTGTTCTAAAAGAAGCTGCGCTGTGGTTGAAGAGTGAAGGACAGGAAATGTGGAAAGAAGATCAAATTTCTATTGCGAGGCTGTACGCTAATTACAAAACGGAGGAAATATACATTGGCCGTTTGGGAGGCATGTCTGCTGCTGTAATGATCCTCCAGGAAGAAGATGCTTTTTTCTGGCCGAATGCAATCAGGAATGAGTCGTTTTATGTGCATAAGCTTGCCATTCGCAGAGATTTCGCAAAGACGGGGTTGTCTAACGAAATGATTAATTGGGCAAAAGCATGGGCACGAGCAAAGGGCAAAAAATACTTAAGACTGGACTGTGCTGCTGACCGGCCCAAGCTATGCGGTTTCTATGAGAAAAATGGATTTAAGAGAATAGGAGAAACAATATTGTTCGATAAATATCCCACGGCATTTTATGAATTCGAAGCATAACTAAAATCACAATCAATAACCTGCCGCATAGTTACATTTATGTTTTAAATCATCTTAAATGTTTAAACCGCTCTTTTTCATAAAGGCCCGGCAGATAGGCTTCCAAACAATTACCATCCGGGTCTTTAAATTTAAAATGCCCCTTCTTTCCTCCGTCGACCAAAACGCCTAATTTCTCTAATTCGTTATAACAGGTTTCCGCTTTGTCCGAAGCGATTGTAAAAACAGGATATGTCCCGTTTTCAGCAAAATCAGGCAAAGCTTCATTTTCTGCAAGCTGGATCAAGCAAACGCTGGTTTGAATTAGCTGACCTTCAGACATTGAATCCTTATGAAACGATAATACTACTGTATCGCCATAGTCGTGCTTAACGTACAGCCCCAAAACTTCCTCATACCACTTGACCGATCTGTGCATTTCCTTTACCCGTAAGTTGATTTGATGAACGCCTTGAAATAAACCCATGAAAAATCCCTCCCTTTCTAAATAATAATTCGATAATTTCCGAGTGTTTCCTTTTTTGCGCCGATTGTTTATTCGATAAGGTCCAGATTCTATAAAAAAACTCCGAACGGTCAACTACCGTTCGGAGTTTGGAACCTAAGTTATAACTTAGCAATAAGCATTGCCGCTTCCGCGCGTGTTGCCGTGCCCTTAGGAACAAACAACTGTCCTCCGCGGCCTTGAATGAAGCCCAGTTTATAAGCTGCATTTACATAGGTCTTTGCCCATTCGCCAATTTGTGCTTTGTCTGTAAAATCGACGTCCGCTGCCGAATCGATATTCTCCCCAGTCGAAAGTGCGCGAGCTTTCATCAGCATTACGACCATCTCTTGGCGTGTTACCGTGTCATCGGGAGCGAATGTATTATTAGTACGACCGGTTACAAGGCCCGCTTGTGCCGCGGCCGCGACTTCATCGGCATACCATTTCGTTGCGTCAACATCCGCAAACGGGCTGCTTCCATTTGCTTTCAGACCCAATTTGCGAACCAGAAAGGCCGCAAACTCAGCACGCGTTACCTGCTTCGAAGGCGCAAACTGATTGTCGCTAACGCCTGTTATTACATGTGCCGCGGCCATTTCCTTGATTGCATCCGCGGCCCAATGGCCCTTGTTTACATCGTCAAAGGATTTGCTGTATTCCAGTACGGCATATTTGCTGAAGTGATGAACTTCCGCCGTCATGACTTGATCCTTCAGTTTACCTCCGACGTATTCGAGAGTCCCATCGTCCGCAATGTAATATACGCCAAGAAGCTTGCTGTTTACACCATCAGCCACCTTCAGCTTCAACATAACCGGTTTGTCGAAAGAGGTTAACTTCTGTTCTTTGCCGTCTTTCGTTTTGATGGACAGCGTAAACTCGTAAACTTCGCCCGCTGCCTTCAGGTTCGTGTTCTTTTCCTTCTTCTGCGACTCCGCTAATAGGGATTGAACGGTGCCGGTCGTCAGTTTATCGAAGGAGAATACGATTTGAGCGTCTTTCAGAGCATCCGCAGATACCAGACTTCTCAGCTGATCAATGAGCGAGCCCGGAATTTCGGCCGTCAACTCATCGCTGGAGAACGAGACTACGCTGTCTTTTGTAATGGCGCTCGAGTTGGCTGGAAGAAGAACCTGCTTGTCTCCCTTGCCGATCGTAACCGCGACTTTGCCTTGGTCGTTCTTTAGGCTGCTTTCATTGATGATTCTTACGCCCGGCTCTTCTGGAGCTGCCGGACTGGCAGGCGTCACAGGCACATAACCTCCGCCGCCGGTATTTGTGCTTGCCTTCGGCGTTGCGTTAATAGAGGCTTGCGAAGATTTGTTGCCGGCTTTATCGACAGCTTCGATGTCGACATCATACGTCTTGCCGTTGGTCAAGGCGGTAATTGTATAGGAGGTCGCCGTAATAGGCGTTCCCGTCAGCAATTTTCCATCCAAGTAGACATTATAGCCTGCGAGGTCCGTCTCAGTGTTCGCGTTCCAGCTGACCGTAATCTGTCCGTCGCCTTCGGCAGCCTTCAGACCTGTCGGTTTTGCCGGCGCGATCTGATCACCGATGACAAGGTTAAAGCTAAAGTATTGATCAATCGCAGACCAATCCGAAAGACGCAGTGAAACAAATATAGCTGCATCCGACATGTTCTTATTCGGCAGACTTATCTCGGTGCCGTCGCTTTGCTGCGACATACGGAGAACATACTGCTGGCCGCCGGACAGATCTCCACCGATAAACAGCTCAAGTAAATATCCACCGTTCAATTGTGCCGAAGTAATTGGGATGACGGTTCCATCCGATTTCACCAATTCGAAATCATTAACTGAAATATTCGAGCTACTCATCATATAATCCGGTATGATGATATTCAGCCCGCTCCCTGCCGGGAATGATATGGAGGGGATGAATGTAATGAGAGGGTCTCCCGGCTTCAAAGCATAACCTGCCGGTTTGCCATCCGTGTTTATCGTAATGGATTCGAACATGCCCGGAACATAATAGTAAGTCTCGATAATGTCCGATTCGTGACCTGCTTTATCAACAGCCGAAACACCAAATTGCAGTGAACTGTTAAGCGGCAAATTTTCTGCCGTGAAGCTAGTGGTCTGAACAGTCGCAACTTTCTCACCGTTCAGGTACACGTTATATCCCGCAAGATCCGGGACATTTACCGGACTCCACTGAAATTCATAACTATAAGTTCTGTTGTCGTAATCGGCATAAACGTCGAACAAATCAATGCCGTCCGGAGCCGGAGGCACATCGTCCTTATCGAACAAGTACGTCATATCCGTAACAGTAGGCGTCAGAACTTCGTACGCACTGTCCACCACGGTTATGCTCTCAAGCATTTTACCGATCCCGATGTTGCCGTTCACACCGAAAGCATAAACACCTTCCGTCACGGTAGGCTGTGCCGGGCCGACGGCGGAGGTGATATCTGTCGATTGCCCGTTTTCGTAGACTGCGAGCGATACTGTCGGCTTATCGGAATAGATGACCCCCGATATTTGACCGCTTGTTGCATCGTACGCAATCTTGATGATGCTAGCGGCGTAGGCCAGCACCGGTAAGCTGAGACTGAGCAGTAAACTGGCCAGCAAGGCGAAACTGATTTTGCGCATGTAATGTGGCTTCAACAATGAATATCCTCCCTCTATTTCTATTATTCTCCTCCCCAATATTATGATGAATTCTACCAAATTACAACAAGAATATTAGTAAATTGTACCTGAATTTCAAATGATATTGTCGAATTTGCAGTAATTAAGTCCTTGCTTGACGGAAGATAATCACCATAAAAGGCCTATACGATGCCCTATTTCCACCTTTATAAGAGCTACTTTTTACCCATTCCATCAAATGAATACAGAGACTTCATCATCTGCTGATAGACCGTATACTGCGGAACACTGCGCACCGCCTGTTCCATTTCACGAATTGCCAAACCATAATAACGGTTCTCTCCCGTCTTGTTTCCATGAGCCGTATAACTATTGGCAAGCTCAAAATGCACAGAATGGGCCCACGGAAGCATCTGCCCGGAGACCTGCAGCATGTTAGTGGAGTCGTTCCAATTTTCATTTGAGGCGGCGCGGACACCGATGGCCTTTATCCCGTAGCCGGCGGAAATCCAACCGAATCCAATCGTTACGATTACGCAAAGCGCCGCCAAGATTATACGTCCATGAGCTTTGCCGAGCCCCACGACAATCACCGGCTTTCCGCCTTCAAGCACGCAGAGCGACATGATAAAATACCCGAAGCAAAGCGGAAATGAGAAATCGATATCAAATGCGATGTGTATCAAAAATACGAAAGTAACCAAGGGGATCGGCGCCGTCTTTTCGTTACTTTTTATCGCCCCATAGGCTGATGCCAACACCAAGGCCACAAAAATAGCTGTCGCCCAAACCCCTGCGTCCAGCGCCGCCTGCAAATAATATTGATGGACGTATTTGACGAAATATCCTCCCGGGTGAAGAACCGCCCATCCTCCGCCTCCGAGGCCTGTGTGCCAAACGTCCTTCAGAAGCCGAAATCCGTCGAACCAATAAATGCGCCTCAGATGGAATTCGGGGCTGTTCCAGCTCCACTCAGTTAACCTTCGAAGAACTCCGCCGTTCAGACCGGCAGCAATCAACAGCAAGATAGCGATTGCTGCGCTGTAAAACCATACTTTAGGGTCTCGCAGCCTGCCGGACCTTGCGAGCTGCCATAAAGAACCGGCAACAAACAAAGCAAGAACCGCTCTGGACCCTGTTTGAAGCATTCCGGCCAACTGAACGGCCACTAGGAGCAGGTAAATGCGGCCTCCTTTTTCCCGGTAAGCCTTCCATCCCATCCATATGCCGACGGCCAAAAGAATCGCCAATACGTTAGCATAACCGATCGTGGACTCAAGACGTCCGTTCCGAAACAGGCGCAGTACCCAGCCCAAGACCGTCAAAAACGCCCCAATCCATGCCCACTGCTTCAGCAAGTCCCATCTGCGGTTCGCAGGGAGAGCGGAAACGAGAAGAGCGATTGGCAGCAAATTCGTTATGCGAGCGGCTTCCAACACGGCGGCTTCGCGGTCCACCGCATAGAAGCAGGATAACCAGTAGAGGGAGATCAGCAGGAACAGCAGTCCGTGAAGAAGGGTGACCCGTACTAATCCCGTTCGACAGATGTATACAGCTAAAGCCAGGAACAATGCCGCATTCAACGCCAAAAAGGATACTTCAAAGAAGTATCCTGCGGCGGCCGCGCCTATCCACAAATAAACGGTCAATATCGTGTACGCAAATTTGCCTTCGTTTGTTTTTATCATTTTGTGATAGTACCATTTCCTTCTTCAAAAATAAAGATCGAACCTTAAACAAAATGAACTATGATCATGCGTAAGGTTTGACGCCCTTTTCGATCCAATCATCGCGCGTAGGACCGAGAACATCGGGGACGCGCAAACCTGCTTGACGCATCAGCACGGTCATTTGGCCGCGGTGATGAATTTCATGCCGTAATGAATAACGCAGAGAAGCGCCGTTATGCCAGTCCTGACCTCCGAAGTTGACAACCTGATTAAGCGACTCATCGGTCCATTGGCTTCTTATGGCACGCAGCATGCATTGTGAGAGACGGCGGTATTCGCTTGCAATCTCCGCTGCCGACGAAGGTGCATCTTCCGATGCCAGGGGCTCGTCGAAGGATAGTCCCAGATATGATAAATAGTTAATGGAGTTTACGAGATGCCATGCAATCTGGCCGAGCGTACGCTGATTGTCCGAAACGATTTGTTTAAGCGATTCATCCGTCAATGTGTCCAGCACCCGTTCTGTAATCGCAGACTCCGTTTCGAATTCCTGAATAAAATCATTAATGGTAGTAATCACTCATAATCCCCTCCAAAAAAATTGTTACTGCTTAGACAAGTATATAGAGGTATTGCTGACAATTACGGTCAGTAATTCTGATTGCGATAATGGCAATTAAAAAAGGACTCCATATTCAGAGTCCCCTGTCTTCTATTCCCTGCCTGATTTTGATAACTTCATCGATTTATAATGGGCTGCAATTCCAGCGCTTACTTCCGCCATCCTATCGACAAGAAAATCCGGTTCAAGTATGGTAAGGGATTTGCCGTAGGGAAGAAGAAAATAAGGAACATAAGACTGCAGGGAAGGAATGCCCAACCTGAATACGGCTGTTCCTTCTTCTCGTTCGACAAGCGCGTGGCCGAACAACCAATGCTGGCATAAGAGATCCAGCGCTTGCTCAGGTCCTTCTATCCTTACCTCTGACAGGGATTCCGCATGAAGGGAGTCGGGAAGCAAATTACGCATCAGAAACTCTTTGGCGGAGAAAGCTTCCGGCCGCTCGAAAAGGCGCTCGGTCGGTTCCAAACTCACAATGCGGTCGATCCTGAAGCTGCGCAATTGCTGGCGGAGGCTGCAGAAGCCGACCGCATACCAGCTGCCCTTCCAGTAAATGATGCCGTAGGGGTCGAAAACGCGTTTGCTGGGAGAACCTCCATTACCTTTGAAATACTCCATCTCTACTGCCCTGCCCTGGGCTGCAGCTTCCTCCAGAACTCGGAGCATGTCCTGCTGCTTCCCTTCTATCGGTGAATGAATGACGGAGAGTCCGCCAACATGGCGCTCAATGTGATCGAGCTGCTCTTCATTCGTATAGCGCTTGAGCTTGTCAACCGCCCGGTTAAGCGCATCCTTGAACGGATAGCCTGCCTCCAGCGCGAACGTTGAAGCGTGTGCGAGCGCTTTCTGCTCTTCCATATCAAACAGCAGAGGAGATTCGGTGAAACGGCCCAGTATCTGGTAGCCGCCGTTCGGCCCGGAATCGGCGATTATGGGAACCCCGCTGGCACACAATGAGTCTATGCAGCGGTAAACCGTGCGAACATGAATCTCCAGTTGATCCGCAAGCTGCTGGGCCGTCATTCGTTTGCCTGACCTTAGCATCCATAAGATCGAAAGCATGTTGTCTGCTTTGGACATACTCTATTCGATACCTTCCTGTTATGGCATATGTTATGCTTCTGATTGTACACATTAATCAGTCACAGATATAGTCAAATAGTCAAGTTCATCCCATATCTATTTAGGGCTATTGCACCCTCCATTACCAGTGAGGCCGTTATTGTGGATCTGCCGCGGATTTAGCGCCTTGGCTGGTTAGCCATTCAACCAGATCGACCGCTTGATTTCGGGCTGCAATGTCGAGGGGAGTCAATCCGTCATAGCCCACCCAGTTCAGATAGGCACCACGATCAAGAAGATACTCTGCCGCCTGCCGCTGATTGCCGTGGCATGCCTGCCAGAAAGCACTGGTAATATCGCTGTCCGAAGGCGGCGTTTCCCCATTAAAAAATTCTTCAACACGCTCCATAACCCCGAGCGCTGCGGCGTGCCAGAGTTTGAGTCGGGCTCCGCGTTCAACCAGTCGGCGCGCTGCCTTCCATTGTCCAAACGCAACCGCGTCATCCAGAGGAGTACCTCCGGCAATTACCGCACCGTCAGCCTCGATATCGGCGCCCGAGCCCAGCAGTGCGTCGATCACTTCAATATCGTCGTTACTCGCAGCCCAATGAAGCGGCGTCTCGGTATGCGGGCCGGTAAACCGGGCGTTCACCTCGGCTCCGGCCTCGACCAATGCGGTCACTGTCGCCGCACCGTTCGGGAAATGACCAGGCCAGTCGGTCGCAATATGCAGCAAGGTTCGCGACGCCCCGGTGCTGCTATACTCTTGCTCACTACCAATTATTCTCACATGGACCAGTTCCGGATTCTCGGCAAGCAGCCGCTTTAACTCCAGTACATCGCCGGTGCGGATGGCCTGGACCACGGCGACAGCCAACGGTTTGTCTTTTAATAGAAAGATCATGTCAACTCTCCCCACACATTATTCTTTTCATTGAAGGAGAAGACGGAATGTCTGATTATCTCCTGCCCGGTCTTCTCCACACGGACACTACTATTACCATTCTAGTCATTCCTGATCCACTGAGACAACTTAAATCGACTTATTCAATCCACTGTCTAGGACCAATAACGTGGAATAGATGCTGCCTGTCCTTGTCTAAAGCTTCCTGTATACGTTTATAAGTAAAATCGCTAATCGGTTTGGGGAGATCATCTATTGAGCAATATCTGCATTCCAATATTTCTGGTGAACTCGGCTGAGGTTGTTGATTATGGTCGTTATTCGACAGGAAAACAAAATGGTGCATGTCATAGCCTGGATCATAATATATGCCGGTTAATTGTCCTACTGTAACTTCAAGTCCTGTTTCTTCCAACACCTCTCTCTTTGCAGTTTCCTGTGCTGACTCATCCTTTTCTGCTTTCCCCCCGGGAAGATCCCAATTATTTTTTCCGTAGCTGTGTTTTACCAACAGAACGCGTCCTTCAGAATCCAGTATGACTGCCGCTGCGCCAATTAGCTTATGTGACAAAACCGCACCCCCTATGAATGAATTGTTTGTTTCTACAATAGCGTAACGCCAATAAGTAGAAAAATGTTGCGTGGGTGAACTAATAGGCGAACGTCAGCTGCTCCTTTCAGTCATTCATCATAACGATTCAAATACCACCCTAACATAGGAAAAAGCTTGACATTTAACACCTTTTTTACAATCGGTTAATTCTATCAAAAACTTCTGTGATATAATGGGATCGTTTACCATTCTCAAATTACGAGGAGGAAAAAAGCATGAAAAGAAAAAGTAAGTTTCTTGCTGCTGTAGCGGCAGCAGGACTACTTGTGTCGGCTTTGTCTCCAATGGTGCACGCGCATGGCGTACAGGGGGAAGCTATTGCCCCGAATCTAGTAGGTCCGGCGTATGAGAAAGCGAACAGACCTTTAGCGGAAACTACGCTTACGATCATTCACGACACGCATTTTCACGGGAATTTCGGACAGCCGGACAGTGCGGAAAATATCGCAAACTACTTCGGGCTGGCGAACCGGATAAAATCCGAGCAGCCGAACTCCCTGTTTATCGGTAACGGCGACGATATCGCGACATCGGTGTTGTCCTCGAATTTTAACGGACAGCACATGATCGACGCATTCAATGCCGGCAAGCTTGACGTAGATACATACGGTAATCATGATTTCGATATGGGCCCTGACCGATTGGCTGAGCTGGTAACGAAGAGTCAATTCAAATGGGTGAGCGCCAACGTCATCGACAAGCGGACCAATGATGTCTTTGCGAAGGAACAAGGTGCCGCGCGGTTCATCATTAAAGAAGTTAACGGCGTGAAAGTGGGCATTACCGGGTTAATTAACGAAGAAGCCCCGGAAATCACGACAATGGGTGATAATGCCATCGTGCTTGATCCGGTGGAAGCGATGAAGACCATCATTCCGGAAATGAAAGCGGCTGGGGCGAATATTATCATTGTCTCCTCTCATCTTTCCAGCCCAGACGCTCGTATCCTTGCTGAGAAAGTTGACGGCATCGATCTTATCGTCGGCGATCACGCAGCGTTCGCATACGAAAGCCCTGAGAAAATTCACGATACGCTTCTGTGGTTTATCGGCGACGAGTTCGAATATCTGGGAGAAATTAATCTCCAAATCAAGAACTCAAAAATCGCAGATTTCAACTATCATCGCTATGCATTGAAAGAGGAGGCTGCAAAGGAAGGCTTTGCGCCTGATGCGGCCGTAAAGGCGGTCATGGACAAATATATCGGCCAATTGAAGGAGCAGCTGTCCGTCGTCATTGGCAAAACCGCGACCGAACTCGACGTCATGAAATCGACTCAGCGGCAAGGGGAAACCGCAATCGGCAACTACGTGGCCGATACGATCCGCGAGTATACCGGCTCGGACGTCGCTCTGATTAACGGCGGCGGCATCCGGGCAGACCGGGTCTTCCCGGTTGGGCCATTGACCAAACAGGACATTATGGACGCGATGCCGTTTACGAATTACGTCGTCAAGATTGAAATTACAGGCAAGCAGCTGTATCAAGCGTTGGAGAACAGCGTCAGCGGTTTGGAAGAAGGGGCGGGACGGTTTGCACAAATCAGCGGCATTAAATACGCGTTCAAGGCCGCTCTTCCGGTCCAATCCAGAATCATCGGCGTGAAAGTAAATGGTAAACCGCTCGATCCTGCCGCAACTTATACGCTTGCAACCGTAGACTTTATCGCGAATGGCGGAGACGGTTACGAAATGTTTAAAGGCGCCAACTTTTTGCTGGATTCAAACAATGGTCCGCTTCTTTCAAGCCTTGTAACGGAGACTATTCAAAAGCAGGAAACGATCGCTCCGAAGCTTGAAGGACGCATCAAATCTCTGCCGTTGGCTGGTGCCCAAGTAAAAGAACAATTACAAACACCTGCTTAACCGGTCTCTATCGCACATATCTTTCCAATCCGGTAAACGAAGCCCCTCGCCCTTTTCAAAGGTGAGGGGCTTTTTTGCCCAGTTGAAACTCACTGTACCACTTTGGCACGATTAGCTTGAAGCAATCGTGGTCATCCATTACCTTGTGGATCTTCATCAACATCGTGTCCAGTTCCTCCGGCTTCACCTGCCCGACTGAAAAAGGAACACTGACTGCCGCGCTAAAAATTCCGACCTTCACAAATTCATGAATTGGATCTCCCCAGTCATGCCTATTGAAATCAATGATGCGTGAAAGCTTACCATCCTTAACAATAAAATTTGCGATATGGGAATCGTCGTGTTGGAAAAGGTTCGGCCTATCCTTCATTAGGTATAAGTTCTCATCAATAATAGAGAGCAGCATTTCCTCATTGTCTATTGCAACTCCGCATTTGGCATATTCCTGATGTTAAAGATTCGCCCCGTTAACCTTGAACCGCGTAAATCCGTGCTTCGTAAGGCCGCAGGCGGAGCATGCCGTCCGAACCCACAGCACTCGCATCATAATTGGCAAGCAGCAGCTGCAAAGACGCTTCCCGGTAGCTTGCAGGCAATTGCAGCTCATACGGTTCATCCGCGTGATTCAGGATGATCAGCCAGTTGACATCGCCCAGCGACCGTGTGTAAACATAGAGGCGCTCGTCCTCCATCCATTCCGGAAGCTCCTCAAAGTCTCCGTATACCATAACTTTGTGCTCTTTGCGCAAGCGGATCAACTGCTGATAGTAACGGTAAATGGAGTCGGAAGCGGAGAGATCCTTCCAGGCGTTGATTTCCGGATAATTCGGATTCACCTTGATCCAAAGCGTGCCGCTCGTAAAGCCCGCGTTGGGCAAATCGTTCCACTGCACCGGGGTACGCGAATTATCCCGGCTTAGAAGCTGAAGGCTTCGCAGAAATTCCTGCGGATCACGGCCTTTGCGCACCTCTTCTCCGTAGCGGCCCTGCATCGCAATGTCATGATAATCCTCAATGGAAGCAAACCGCACGCCGGTCATTCCGATTTCCTCACCTTGATAAATATAGGGAATGCCAGGCAGGGTGTGAAGCATGGTGGCCAGCAGTTTTGCGGATTCCCTCCTGTAGGCTCCGTCGTTTCCGTACCTGTTCACCTGCCTGGTGTGATCATGATTGTTCAAAAATTGCGAAATGCTTCCTTGCCCCCATAAGGCAAGGTACCAGCGCCGCTGAATATCCTTGAAGCGAAGCATGTCCCAAACCGGCATTTCATCGCACACTTCAAAATGAAACAGCGTATTTAATTCGTCCCGATCTTCTCCGACAAATTTCAGGCCTTCCTCCGGCGTCACGAACGCCGTTTCGCCAACGGTCACAATATCGTAATGGCGGAATACCTGCTCGTTCATTTCCCGAATATAGTCATGCAGGCCGGGATTGTTCGTCAAATAGCGGATGTCCTGCAGATTCTCCGCATCCGGATAGGCTTCCGGCTTGGCTAATAAAGCGATTGCGTCCAGCCGGAACCCGTCGATTCCCTCTGTCCAGCCATCCCCTCATCATCCGGTAAATTTCTTTGCGCATCTCGGCATTCCGCCAATTCAAATCCGGCTGTTCCGATGCAAAGGAATGAAAAAATACTGTCCGGTCGCTTCATCCCATTCCCATACAGACGGTGTAAAATAAGAGCGCCAGTTGTTCGGCGCTCTGCCGTCCTTTGCATCCTTCCAGATATACCAGTCTCTCTTAGGATTGTCCCTGGATGAGCGCGAATCCAAAAACCAGGGATGCCGGTCGGAAGTATGATTGATCACCATGTCCATGATCAGCTTCATCCCCCGCGCATGGACCTCCGAGAGCAGCTCTTCCCAAACTTCCATGGTTCCGGCTTTCGGCATAATCGATTCGTAGTCTGCGATATCGTAACCGTTGTCCAGATCGGGCGACTCGTATACGGGGTTGAGCCAGATGATGTCGATGCCAAGCTCTTGAATGTAATCGAGCTTCTGGATAACGCCCTGCAGAATACAAGCATAGCGGTCACCGGATCGCATGGGAAAACCACAACTACAGGAATGATGGTACATGCTCTTAGCGCCATAGAACCGATAGGCAGTCTCGTTGGAGACGGAAGCGGCAAAGGTGATCCAGATGCCCGTTTGTTTGTGTTTGAGAACTGTGAATATAGACGCCACTTTCTTGCGTATCAGCCGGATATAGCCGTCATTACCAATATCGACTTTGATCATCCGGACTATTTTGCCGATGTCGACGACGTTGCACATGCCTGTTTATGGGAGCTGGAGATATTCAGAAGTATCAGGATATGTTGTTCGAAGCAAAACCGTCCGGTTAGGTTTTCATACAATTTTATAAGCCTCTTGGACAAATGGTCCTTGGGGTTATTTTTATTTGTATAGCAACCGGCAGAATAACAAATAATGACAACAGTCCAGCCTGCAAAGGGGTACATTATGTTATTCAGATGGTTGTTTGGCAGCAAAAAGAAAGAGAAGAAAAAAGAAATCGTCCACGAAATGGGCTTTCAGGAGAAAAACCCTCCGCTTAAGAGCGACATTGACTATACACTTGACCGCATCAAGCAGGAGCTCGGGAACAGCCCTGATGTGAATATCCGCACATTCAAGATAGGGCACGATCAACAAATACGTGTTGCGGCCATTTACATGGAGGGTCTGGCGGACGCGGACAAGGTAAATGATTTTGTCGCGCGTTCGTTATTGAGCGAGGCCCGGGATGAAGAGGCGCCTAATTCAAACGAGCCTCAGCATACCTTCGACGTCATCCTGAGCAGAGCACTAACCGTTGGCGCCGTAAAATATCAGCGCGACTGGAACAGTATGATGTATGCCATTCTATCGGGAGATATCGTCGTCCTGGTCGACGGCTGCCCAGGCACACTTATCGGAAATCTCCGGGGCGGCGAACGAAGAAGCGTAACCGAGCCCGGAAACGAGGTTAATATTCGTGGCCCCAAGGATAGCTTTAACGAATCGCTCGGGACCAATATTTCGCTGATCCGCCGCCGGCTGAAAAGCCCGAATCTGTGGGTGGAGTCCATGCGAATCGGGAATATATCGCAGACCGAAGTCTCCCTTATGTACCTCAAAGGAATTGCGGAAGATCGGCTTGTGGAGGAAATGAGACGGCGACTCAAGGATATTCGAATCGATGCCGTTCTCGACTCGGGTTACATTGAGGAATTGGTTCAGGATCAAACGTTCACACCGTTTCCCACTGTATACAATACGGAGCGGCCGGATGTAGTTACCGGCAATTTGCTGGAGGGACGTATCGCTGTATTTGTTGACGGAACTCCGAATACCCTTATTTTACCCACGACCTTTTCACAGTTTTTCAAAGCGGCTGAAGATTACTACCAGCGGTTTGAATTTGCCGTATTCATGCGACTGATCCGCTACTTCAGTTTTTTTGTAGTGATGCTTCTGCCATCGGTATACATCGCGGTGACCGCCTACCATCACGAGATGATTCCCACGCCGCTAGCCATCAATCTGCTGGCCCAACGCGAAGGCGTGCCTTTCCCGGTCTTTTTCGAGGCTATTCTTATGGAGATTGCATTTGAACTCATGAGGGAGGCAGGCACCCGCATGCCTCGAGCCATTGGACAAGCGGTCTCCACAGTCGGCGCTATCGTGCTGGGACAAGCGGCGGTGGAAGCTGGGATTGTAACGGCAATGATGGTCATCATTGTTTCATTCACGGGTATTGCGAGCTTTACATTGCCCGGGTTTACTTTATCCACTTCAGCGAGGTTAATCAGGTTTCCCATGATGATCGCGGCTTCCACCTTCGGTTTCTACGGGGTTTTCTTAGGCATCATTCTGCTTGTTGCTCACTTGACCAGCTTGCGTTCTTTCGGGATTCCGTATTTGTCTCCATTCGCTCCATTCGGATTCAAGCATCAGAAGGATACGTTATGGCGCTCGCCCTTTAAGACGCCGAATACACGGCCGGAATTACCGGACGCAAAGCGGAAGAACTGACGCAGGCAAATCTTCACCCGGTCTTAACAGCCGGACATTTCAAGGAGGGAACTGCATGAAGCTTAAAACGGGTTTGCTTGCTCTAATGGCTCTCTTCAGCATGTTTCCTCTGACAGGGTGCTGGAATTACCGGGAAATGAATGAGCTGGCCTTCGCACTGGCCATGGGAATTGATAAAACCAACCGGGACAATTACCTCTTCTCGTTCCAGGTTGTTAACGCCAGAGAAATTGCAGGCGAGAAAGCGACCGGCGGAATACCGGTTAATGTTTATTCCGGCAGGGGGAAGACACTGCTCGAAGCGATCCGTAAAGCATCTCAAAAGGTACCGCGAAGAATTAATGCCCAGCATATGCGGGTATTTGTAATCGGGGAAAAATTGGCGCGAGAAGGGATCGAAGAGGTATTCGATTTGATCGAGCGGGATCCTGAACCGCGTTTGACGACAAGAGTATTCATTGCCAAAAACACCGAAGCCGTGATGATTCTGAAGAACGTTACGGCCGTTGAGGCCATTCCGGCCAATGCCATTCTAGGCAAAATAAAAATATCGGGAAGGGTATTGGCGGAAAGCTACGAAGTCGAGGTGGACGATGTCATTCGCGGGCTGATCACCAAAGGAGGAGGTCCCGTCATCAGCGGAATAAAGCTTGTCGGAGATCCGGAAGCCGGGAAGAAAAATTCCAACGTGGAACAGACCGATGTCCCGTCAGACCTGTATACAAGCGGCATGGCCTTATTTAAAAAGGGAAAATTGGCAGGATGGGTGAACGGCGCACAAGCCCGGGGAGTGTCCTGGATTAACAATCGAATGAAGAGCAGTATTATCAATCTCGACTGTGATGATGATAAGGATGCCATCGCGATTGAAATTCTCCGATCCCGCTCGGAAATCAAAGCGGTGATCCGCGGAGAAAAGCCGTTGATCCGGATAAATATTCAAGAGATCGCATCTGTGGGAGAAACCATGTGCCCGGTTGATCTCAGCAAATCGGCGGAAATGAGGAAGCTGGAACAGCAGCTGAACAAAGAAACCATGCATGATGTGATGGCGGCTGTCAAGACAGCCCAAAAGCTGAAGACCGATGTTCTCGGTTTCGGGGAAGCGGTTGATCGCGCCAATCCGAAGGCATGGCAAAAAATGGAGAAGGAATGGGACAGGATTTTTCCCGAGTGCAAGGTTGAGGTACAGGTCGCCTCGACAATCCGGCGTACGGGTATGGTATCGAAATCGTTTTTGTCCAAAGAAAAGAAGTAGCGCAGTGGAAACGGTGGTGGGTAATGGTGGAGAAAGCGAAAATCAGTCCGGGACAATTGTTTTCGTTAATCGTGCTGTTTGATCTGGGAACCGCAGTCCTGCGCGTTCTTGCAATCAAGGCGGGGAAGGACGCTTGGCTGGCGATTCTATTGGGATCGCTGGGCGGACTTACGATATTCCTGATTTATGCTTCCCTCTACCGGCTGTATCCGAAGCTTCCGCTGACCGGTTACATCAGAGAGATACTGGGAAGATGGATCGGATGGCCCTTGGGAGTACTCTACGTTTTATTTTTCATCCATGGAGCGGCAAGAGATTTGCGCGAGGGGGGCGAATTGCTCGTCAGCTCTGTACTTGATCAAACACCGGTAATTGCGGTCAATGCCGTTATGATCCTGTCGATCGTGTATGTCCTGAATAAAGGTATTGAAGTGTTGGCAAGGACGGGTCAGATTTTCATTGCTGTACTGATCATATTGGCAGTACTCACCAATTTCCTCTTGTGGGCTTCCGGAATCGTTGAAATTAACCGGCTGCTTCCGGTCTTGGGCAAAGGCTGGGGCCCCGTGCTTACAACAACATTGACACAGACATTCGAGTTCCCTCACGAAGAAGTGATTTGTTTCGCCATGCTGCTGCCCTATTTGAATCATCAAAAAAGAGGGATCGGGGCGGGGTTCGCCGCTGTATTGTTCAGCAGCATCATCCTGAGTACTTCCACTGCAATGAATATCGCGGTGCTCGGGACGGATATCGCAGGAAGGGCTACATTCCCTCTCCTGCACACGGTCAGCCTGATCAATATAGGCGAGATTATTCAGCGGCTTGACGTTGTAGTCGTTCTAACGTTGATTATCGGGGATTTCTTTAAAGTCGCGATCTTCTTTTATGCGGGTGTGCTGGCAGCTTCAGACCTGTTTAAAATCCGTGATTACCGGAGGCTTGTTTATCCGGTCGGAATCATCATCTTATCCATAGCCATGATGCTCTCAGGCAACTTTACGGAGCAAATCGAAGAAGGAGATATCTTGCTTGTTACCGTCTTTTTATTTTTCGGAGTGGTTATTCCTGCCTTCTTGTTGGTGGTGGCCGGCTTTCGAAGACGATCCGGGACCAGTCGATGAAGCGGACTGCTGACGCTTGTTTTTCCTCTTATAATGAATAACGGCAGGTTTGCCTATTGCGTAAAGGATCATCAAGGAAATGACCAGGATCTCTTGAGTCAGCATGGATTTGAACGGAGTCATCACATTATCGAGGGATTCACGGAGTGGTATTTGCAGGAAGAGCAGGTCCATAATGAGTACAAATCCAACGCTAAGGAAAAATAGCATGAGAGAAAGTATAAATATCGTCAACTTGATCTCGTCCTCCAATCACCTGATGGGTGCGCTTCTGCGGGTTTGTCCCGTTTGAATGTTAGTATGATTACCATACGACCCTTTCATGCATCATCGAGCTAACATCACAGTCGCAATAACTCTTCTTGCAACATGCAGACGACAAAAAGCTAGCCTTGAAGTCATTTCTTCAAGGCCGAGTTAATCTCTTATTGTGATTTTTGCCGGCTTAGCGGAATCCGGCAGCTGCGTAATTAAATTGCGATTTCCATCTTGATTGAAGGATGATACTGATAATTGATGAGCTTGAAATCATTGATCGTGAAGTCGTCGAAGCTCCTTATGTCGGGGTTTATCCATAATTCCGGAGCCGGGTACGATTCCCGTGTAATCTGTTCCTTCAAGTGGTCTATGTGGCGCTCGTATACATGCGCGTCATTGATGTTGAAAGTTAATGTCCCCAGTTGATGGCCCGTCACCTGCGAAACCATGCGCTGCAATACATAATATTGAAACACATTAAACGGATTTCCGAGTCCGATGTCGTTAGACCGGACGCTGACGATAAGATGAAGCTTTCCCTCTTTAACCAACCACTGATTGTTCCAAACGCACGGGTATAATTCCATTTGGTCCAGCTCGTCAACATCCCATAAAGAAATGACATGCCTTCTGGATGCCGGATTGGTTATCAGTTGATCGATTAAGTGATGGACTTGGTTGGTGATTCTGCCGTTGACCATAATCGGTTTGCCTAATTGATAACCATAGGCTTTCCCGATATTATTGCTCTTGTTCGTCCATTCTTTCCATATGACCACCTTGTTTTGATCAAGATATGAGCAATCGCTTGTTCGCTTAACATAAAACCATAGCATTTCATGTATCGCAGACTTCCATGGGATTCGCTTTGTCGTTAAGATCGGAACCTCCGTATTATCGTAAGTCACCTGCTTGCAAATCACGCTTTTGGTATACGCCGGCGTGCCGTCAGCCCATACGGTCCTGACCGTTTGGTCTTTATCCCATACTCCGTGCTCCAAAATATCAATAACCATGTCTCTGTAAATTTCATCAGCTGCTGCCACCGTCTTCACTCCCCGCCTTCTACACTTAACAATCTTGCCCTTGATAAATATTCTGCAGTTATTCATAAAATCCTGTTCCTTTTTGTCGGTTTCCCCGCTGCGCCCGTGTAACGCCGTTCCACTCTTTGTGGAGATGGCCCTATACATATGGACATGGGTCATCCCCCTAAGTAGTGAAATCGAAAAAAGCAAAAACCGCCGCCAGCGTCACACTGTCGAATACGTCGAGGGTCAATACTCCCCCGAGAACGGCGTCAAAATTTGTAGAATTAACAGTGGCTCTGTGGTACGATACAGGCAATACTGCAATTCTCTTCCAACCTCACCTCAGTGCGCATTCTTTATCGGAGCTGATGAATATGAATCCTTGGCCTTACCTCTACTATTGTCTCCCCTTCCTATTTCTCTTTGCTTTGGCGATAGAAATATATCTGCGGGATCCGCAAAGCAAACTGCATCGCATAACGATGCTTTTCATTTTATCATTCAGCTTTGTTTTCTTCGGCCAATTTTTATTACATGTGCTCCCGGATGAATCGTCGCTGTTTGCAGTCAATATCATGCTCGCAGCAGCATTTTTATCGATGACGTTCGGACTTTACTTCTCCAGAGCGTTAAGCAAATCGACGTACCGCCCTTTTCTCTTCCACTGCTGCGCCTCGGTTCCGCTGCTGGGTATAGCCGTACTGGCAGCCCGGTCTCCTTTGCTGGACTTCGATGTGATTCACGGGCCTTATTGGCGCACAATACATTATAGCGGCCTGTTCAGTATAGTGATTTTCGGCTTGCTCATTTATACGGTGTCCGGCTTTTTAAGTCAAAGCATAGCGGCTTATCGAAGGGCAAAGTCCAATAAAGTCAGCGTTCAGGAGAGGACACGGCTGCGGCTTATTTTGAAAGGGGCCGTGATCGCCAACATATGGATGGCACTTTCATTTTTATTCATGGGTACGCTCGAAGCCTGGAACCCTTTTCTCCCGACGGTCGCCTTCTCTTCCTATTCGGTTATTATTTTCCTGCTGTTTATCCGTTATGCGACCGTTAATTACGATTTTTTGTCCACCACCGGCAGAAGATATCAGATTTTGTTCGATCTATCTCCGAATGGAATTGTGCTGCTGGACGAGCTGAATAGAATCGTCGAGGCGAACCCCGCTTTGTTGCGCCTGATCGGGGTGCAAAACTTCCAGGAATCCCATTGGAAAAGAGAGAGAATCTCAACATTCGTTACGATTGAAGGAGACGGAACCACATATAAGCAGCTGACTGACGCGCTGGCAAACAAAGAAATCATTCAGTTGGAGCTTCAAATACGCAATCATATTAACGAGGTGTACATCATTGAAATCAACACTCGTTATATGGAAGTGGAAGGCCGAATCTGGACGTACATGACAACCAAAGACGTCACTATGCAGAATGAAAACGAAAGGAAGCTTTCTTTTCTGGCATATCATGATCCGCTTACCGGGCTCCTAAACCGGAGACGCTTCTACGAAATGCTGGACCTTGCAATCGGGCAGACCGTTACGGCGAACCGTGTGATTGCCGTCATTTCGATTGACTTGGACCGCTTTAAGTGCGTCAATGATACGCTTGGTCATTCAGCTGGCGATGAGCTTTTGCAGACGGTCGCGGAACGCTTGCTTTCCTGTTCCCCTTCCGATGCTTGCATCGCGCGTATGGGCGGAGACGAATTCGTAATACTTCTGCAGGATATCTCACCTTCAACGGAGTGGTTAACCGATTATGCAGACCGGTTAAACGTGCAGCTCGGGCAGCCGGTCCTGCTGGACAATAATCCATATCGGATTTCCGCCAGTATTGGAATCGATATTGTTACCGAAACGGACGCGGATGCCAAGACTGTCCTAACAAATGCCGATAAGGCTATGTATGCGGCCAAACAAAACGGGCGCAACCAGTACTGTTTCTTTGATGCGGAAATCGCTTAATGGGATTAAGGATGGAAAAAACCACGTTCGAAATGAACGTGGTTTTTGGTCAGGAGATCAATGCTGACAGATGAATTTCAATGCCTGACGGATCATATGCGTATACGGTATTCCCTTCATGCCTGACTGGTATCCCCGCTTCCCGCAGTCGTCCGGCAGCTGCCTCCAGCGCTTCCCGGTCCGGAAGATCGATTCGATAATACGCCAGTCCCGCAGCATTCGCCGGAGTTAAAGGAGCTCCCACACCGGCCCATGTGTTGAGTCCGATATGATGGTGATAGCCCCCGGCGGAGATGAAGAGTGCGGAGTCCCCCATTCGCGCCATTATTTCAAAACCGATTATTTCGGTATAAAAATGCTGCGCCGCCGTGAGATCCGAAACATGCAGATGTATATGTCCGATAGTCGTACCCGCAGGCAGTCCTTCCCACTTGGCATCCTCTGCCTCAGCCAGCAAGCCGTCCCAATCAATGGGGTCGGTAGCCATCATATAATGGCCTGACGCGTCGCGCCGCCATGTATCACGGGGGCGATCCGCATATATTTCAATTCCATTGTTGTCCGGATCGGCGATGTAAAGCGCTTCGCTTACGAGATGGTCTGCCTGGCCGATATGAATACCGGTACCAATTAGGTTCCGAAGCGAAAGTCCCAGCGATTTACGGTCGGGCAGCAGAAGGGCAAAGTGATACAAGCCGGCTCCCGCTCTGCGCGGCGGCACTACGACGACATCCGGAATTTCCTGCAGCAGCAGCAGCGGCCGAAGGCCGTCCGGTGACATAACGGCAGAGCCATTCTCTTCCTCAAGAAGTCTCAATCCGATGACGTTTTGGTAAAACCCGATCGATCTCTTCAGATCGCTGACTCTCAGCTTAACTTGGCCGATGCTTGTACCCGGGTGAATACGGCTCTTCATAACCCGCACCTCACATTCCATTTTGCTTAACCTGCTTAAATTTATTCTGATTCCGAAGCAACCGTAAAGCGCTCATTAACATGCTGCGGATTCTCGATTTCATCGATTACGGCAACCGCGAAATCTTCATAGCTGACATAGCTTTGGCCTTTGGAATTGACAAGAAGATGATCTTTGCCGAGCTGATACGATCCGGTTCTCTTGCCGAGCGCGAACAGGGCCGACGGGCTGATAAAGGTCCACTTGATGGAATCGGTCTGTTTCAGTATATCCAAATTTTTCGCTTGATTCGCTGCGGTGGCATAATACTCTTGAGGGAAATTAGGCGTATCGACCACACGCATAGTTTTGTCCGGATCTACATACAAGCTGCCGGCACCGCCGACGACAATCAGCCTGGTGTTCGGGACGCCCTTAAGCGCTTCAATCAGAGCATTGCCGGCATCGACATGAAGGTGCTCTTGGCCGGCAGGTGCTCCGTATGCATTAACAATGATATCAAACGGGTTAATATCACTGGAGTTTAAGTCAAATAGGTCTTTTTCGATGACCGAGACGCGGCTGTCCGATACTTTAGTGCGGTCTCTCACGATGGCCGTTACCTCATGCCCTCTATCCAGCGCTTCCTTCAAAATCCGTCCGCCTGCCTTGCCGCCCGCGCCTATAATTCCGATTTTCATAAGTAATCTCCTCCAACTTAGTGGTGTATTTTTGAACAAAAAAAGGTTATACTTGTAACTATAATTGTTACAGGTTAATCTGTCAAGTCGAATGCCCCTTCCATTCTTACTTACCCCGCGCGGCATTGACAAATCAGGGTATTTGTTACACCATAGTTACAAATCATAATTGGAATGAGGTTATGAGATGGCGATAAGCAGTCGGCTCTCTGTGGCGGTTCATGTACTTGTTTTACTTGCTACTCATAAAGATAAACGGATTACTTCGGAGTATATGGCCGGCAGCATAAATACGAATCCCGTCGTTGTGAGACGAATCATGGGTCAGTTGAATAAAGCAGGGATCATCGCCACCAGTCCCGGAGTGCCTGGGGCGACTATATTACGGCCGGAGAGTGATATTTCGCTTGCGGATGTTTACCGGGCGGTAGAAAATACGAATGACGAACAGCACTTGTTTTCATTTCATGAAAGTCCGAATCCAAACTGCCCGGTAGGTAAAAATATTCAAACCTCCTTGGAAGGAAGCTTTACACGGGCGCAAAGTGCACTGGAGCAGGAATTGTCCAAGGTGTCACTCGGTGATATCGTCATGAATATTGTGCAGCTAAATCAGCTCTGACATGGATTTCCTTATCAAAAAAATGGCGAAGGCAGCAACAAGAGTTACTTGTGCTGCCTTCGCCATTTATTTTCAAGCTGCTATGTTATTAGTGTAGACAAGAGCCTATGTCAATGACCCGCCATCATCGCCGGATTCGGCTTCTCTGTCTCTCTGCCGGCTGTATCGTCAGGCCGCGGTTTCGGTTTCCGCAGAATGAATCCAAGAAGCAGTCCGACGAAAGCAATGCAAGCAGCAAGCTGGAA
This sequence comes from Paenibacillus sp. sptzw28, assembly GCF_019550795.1. Taxonomy (NCBI): domain Bacteria; kingdom Bacillati; phylum Bacillota; class Bacilli; order Caryophanales; family Paenibacillaceae; genus Paenibacillus; species Paenibacillus sp. sptzw28. Next base: position 1,180,481 of record NZ_CP080545.1, on the reverse strand, counting down.
TGTAGCTCCAAAAGCAGCTACCGAAGCGCTGGCCGGGTCGCCCGATTTTGCCAAATTGTCGGCAATATGTGATGACAAATACCCAGTCAAGCCTGCTACTGCGAACGAAACCATAACTTGCTGCGCTGCAGTTGTAAGAGGGGTGACGCGGCTCACCAAATGGCGCGGCGCTGCGGCAAGCACGTGCGTGTTGATAGCCATCATCGACATCCCCATCCCGGCTCCCATCATGGACAGTGCTGTCATGATATAGGGCAAGCCGGTGTTCATGGAGATTTGCGACAGCATGAACAATGCAGTCGTGATAATGGCCAGGCCGGTAATGGCCAGCGGCCGCGCCCCTATTTTATCGAACAATCGCCCGCCGATCGGCATGAAGATAGCGGAAGCCAGTGCCTGAGGGAGCAGAATAAAGCCTGTTTCAAGCGCACCGTAGTGCTTCACTTGCTGCAAATATAACGGGATAAGCAGAATGGCCCCGAACAAGGCGATCTGCATAATCCAAGCGATTACGATCCCCCGCGTAAAGTCCGATGAACCAAACACGCGAAGCTCGAGCAGCGGCTGCTGTTTGCGAAGCTCCACGAAGATGAACACAATCAGAGCTGTACCGCCCACGATCAGACCCGTTAACGTCTTGCCTGACGACCAGCTGGTCCCGCCTTCGTTAACGCCGTAAGCAAGCATGGCGAATGCTATCGGCGCGAGGATCATCCCGGCAATATCGAGCATCGGGACGGATTTGCGTTCAACATCAGGCAGGAAACGGATACCGACCAGAATTGCAATGATGCCGATCGGCAGATTAATAAGAAATATCCAGTGCCAGCTGACATACTCGATCAGGTACCCGGCAAGGATCGGGCCGAATGCGGGCGCCAGAAGCATCGGGACGCCGAGCATGCCCATTATGGAGCCCACCTTACCGGGAGGCGCGAGCTTGAAGATCATGGCCATGCCGATCGGTGCAACCATACCGCCGCCGAGACCTTGAATAACACGGAATAGAATCAATTGCTCCGGCGTCTGCGCCATGGAACAAAGTACGGAACCAAGCGTAAACATGCCGATCGTAATAAGAAAAATCCGTTTCGCTCCGAATCGGTCGGTCATCCATCCGGCCAGAGGAATAACCGCGGATAACGCAAGGGTATAACCCGTTACCGACCATTGCAGGGTCGAGACGGTGGATTGGAAATCCTCAACAAGCCGCGGCAGCGCCACATTCACGACGGTACTGTCGAGAATAACCATAATCATGCCGACAATAACCGCGAGCAGCGGACCGATCAGCTGCTTTAACGTTACAGAAGCTTCTGCTGCTTCAACCTTGGTGCTCATTTCGTGGCAACCCCCCTTAAAATTGACGTTGTGTTGATTAATGCTCACTGCGTTTATTATAAAACTATACATATTGAAATCAATAATCAGTTCAATTCAATTCGTCTATTACCCGTCACATTGCAAGCATATGTTCATTAGTTCACTTTTTTGTCGATCTTAATATCGCTTTCATCCGATAAAATTGATTTTTAGGAATACTCCCATTAAAATAAACTACGTGCTGATTAATGTTCACGATGTCTATTTACTGCCTTTCATTTTTATGTAAAGGAGCCGATTCAGATGATCCAACCGTTGGACCGGAGAATCATCCGCACGAAACAATTGCTTCGCGAAGCATTGATGAATTTAATTGAGGAAAAAGGAATCGAAGGCATTACGGTCCGCGATTTAACGGAACAAGCCGGTCTGAACCGCGGCACCTTCTACCTGCATTACCGGGATATCGCCGATCTGCTCGAGCAAAGTAAAACCGAGATGCTTCACGGCTTGCTGAAGATTCACGACAAGCTGAATCCGAAAACCGGGATCGACGATAATTTCGAGAAGAAAAAAGAAGCCATGGCGCTGGCCATGTTCGAATATTTCGCCGATAACCACCGTTTCTTCGAGCTAATGCTGGGCCCTAAAGGGGATCCCTCCTATATTGATCAGATGAAGAAATTTCTAAAGAAGATTCATTATGAAAATCATCTTAGAATTCAACCCAACGATGCGAATTTGCTCGTCCCACGGGATTATCTCATCGCTCACGCCATCTCATCCACCCTGGGCATCATTCAGCATTGGTTTGAAAGCGGCATGAACCTTACTCCTAAGGAAATGGTGACGCTTGTCAAGCGGTTGGCTGAGTTGAACCCGCTTCAACTCTCGGGCCTTGAAAAAAGCTCAGTTGAGAAATAGATAGGAGCATAACGATGACGATAAGAGATATATTGCCTTTTGGCGATCCGATCCTGCGCAAAAAGGCCAAGCCGGTTGAAGAAGTGAATGCGAGAACATTAAAACTTCTTGATGATATGACAGAAACGTTATATGCCTCTGACGGACGGGCAGGTCTTGCCGCGCCTCAGGTTGGCATACTTAGAAAATTAATTGTTATGGATTGCGGCGAGGGATTAATCGAATTGGTCAACCCCGAAATAATTGAGACGAATGGTGAACAAATCGGAGCGGAAGCCTGCTTATCCTTTCCGGGCTACTATGGGTTGGTCAAGAGAGCAAGCGAGGTAAGAGTATCAAGCTTGAACAGACAAGGTCAGCAAGTCATTATTCACGGCGAAGGGCACCTGGCCCGCTACATGCAGCATGAAATTGACCACCTGAACGGCGTCCTGTTTGTAGATCGTGTCCAGGACAGGTGGCTGTATCACGAAGAAACACAAAAAAGAATCGCTTTGTTGGATGTAATTCGGTTAACGAATCAGGGTTCGTAAAGCAAGAAAACGCCAGCCTCGACGTTTGGATGCGTTCAGCTGGCGGATCTGAGGTCGATCGGCAAGTTCCCCCACGGTGCGGGGGCATCTGTGCAACAGTTCGACGATTTGCATGCGAGTGGTTCCGCTATCGCGCTTGAGTCTCGTGGTGTCCGTGATATTACTCGCCTCTACCCTCTTGAATTGAATTATTGGGGACGATAGTCGTACTTGTATCCCCATTCTCTGAATAGTCTTGGGAGGTTTGCTCGAAGCTTACCGCCCAATTCCAATCCTCTCCCTTCCGTTCCGTTATAACCTCATACTCAATGTCCTTGATCAGTTGTTCCAGCCATTTCCATTCCGCTTCAAGCAGGCTGAGGGAATATTCCTGTTCAATGAGGAACAGCCGATCGATTCCCATTGCCAAAGTGTCCTCCACAGAAGAACGAACCGTTTGAATCTCCGTAAATAGCGTTCGGGACCGTTCCTTCAAAAGCTCAAGAGCATCCCTTGGTTTCAGGTGAGCAAGAAAAGATAGCCCGGCCGCAAACTGCGGGTATTCTTTCACAGGCGTACGCAATAAGGAACGCAGCCAATCGAAAAACTCCGCCCTGCCTGCCTCTGTTGGCTCATAGATCGTACGCTCGGGATGTTTTCCCTCCCGCTCGGTACCTACCGGCTGAATCAGTTTGTTCTTCAATAAAATTTCGATCACGGCATAAAGTGAACCCGTGTTCAATTTGATGCTGTCGGAAATACCCCGCTGGCGCATCGTAACCCCGATCTCATACGGATGCATCGGCCGTTCATTCAGCAGGGATAAAATGGCCAGAGCCAGTAGATTACTCCTCTTTGGTTTGGGCATGCCGCTTCCGGCTCCTTTCTGACTAGAAACAGTGACGTATTACGCTGAACTCTCACTGCACATTATAGCCCATTTTTATCATTATCGAAAATAAATAGTTGACTTTATTCTAGTCTAAAACATATAGTTTAATTAAACTATATGTTAACGGAAAGGATGATGGCAATGGCGAACTCCAGCAATCCGCCTCGGAAAGCATTGATCATCGGGTGCGGGATCGCGGGACCCGCAGCGGCTCTTTTCTTAAAGAGGGCGGGGATTGACTCCGTCATTTACGAAGAGGACAAACACACCGATGATTATGCCGGATTGTTCCTCAATTTGGCGCGCAACGGTATGCATGTTTTGAGGGAATTAGGGTTAGATGAGCGAGTCAGGCAGGAAGGAATTGCCCTTCATATGATGAAGATGATCAGCGGGAAGGGCAAGCTGCTCGGTAATGTCGGCCAACTGTCGGGAGAGCCCCAGGGCTATACGATAAAGAGAGGTATTCTGCACAAGGTGCTGCGTGAGGAAGCGCTCCGGCAAGGGGTTTCGATCGAATACGGCAGGAAGCTGAAGGGTATCGAAACGAATGAGCCTGGTCGCGTTAAGGCTTCTTTCGAGGATGGAACAGTTGTGTCGGGGAATTTCCTAGTGGGTTGTGACGGGCTTCATTCCCGTGTCCGGAGAATTGTCATGCCAACAGCTCCTGCCCCATCTTATACGGGATTAATAAACTTTGGAGGTTTTGTACAGAGCAGCAAGATTCCTTATGAGCGTGGTATTCAGACTATGGTATTCGGGAAGCGTGCGTTCTTCGGTTATCTGGTCAGTAACGCCGAAGAGGTATACTGGTTCGGCAATATGAACTTTCCCGGTGCGCCTTCGCGCCGGGACCTGCAGAGCATTCCGCAAGCGGAGTGGCGGAGAACAATCAACAGCCTTTACGCGAATGATATCGCACCGCTTCCGGAAATTGTGAATTCGACGAAGGACGAGATCGGTGTTTTCCCGATTTACGATATGCCGCCTTTGCCTGAATGGCATAATAAGTCTGTTGTTTTGGTTGGTGACGCGGTCCATGCGACATCGCCGAGCGCCGGACAGGGCGCTTCGTTAGCGCTTGAGGATGCACTTGTGCTTGCTAAGTGCATCAGGGACATCCCTGATGTAGAGGTGGCATTCTCCGAGTTTCAGAAATTGCGCCGCAGACGAGTCGAACGGATCGTGCAGTATTCCAGGAGCATCGGACAGCGCAAACATGCGACCAACCCGGTGCAGGTATTTTTCCGCGATTTGATGCTGCCGCTGTTTCTGAAATCAGTCAATAAGGACTCGCATGGGTGGATGTACGATTACAAACTCGATTGGAGTGAGAAGACAGCTCTATGAAAGAAAAATTTGCGTTTTTATCATTGTTTATAACGGTTTTACTGTTCGGTGTGCTTAATGGAGGAGGCCTATACGAGGAAATCGTAGTTGCTCCTGTCTGGAGTGCTTCGCCGCCCACGTCCTTCGCTTTGATTCAAGAACCCGGCGGCCTGTCTCTAACTAGCTTTTGGATCCCCTTTCACATCTCTGCCAATATCTTTCTCGTCATCGCATTAGTACTCAATTGGCAGAATATCAAACAGAGACATTATCTTTTAGCTGTACTTGGACTTTATATCGTTATACGCGCAGCGACCTTTGCATATTTTGCCCCTGAGATTATCGCATTTCAGAATATTCCTCCAGAAGGACCGTTTTCGCCGGAACTCGCAGAACGTGCAGAGCTGTGGAGCACTCTTAGCCGCTTTCGGGGGATTGGTGAAATCGCGATTAACATCCTGCTTCTACTAGCCATCAGCCGACAGGGCAAAGAGATCAGTAAACGGCATAAAGGAAAGACCGGAATAAATGGCCTCCCTTTATGATTTTTCCCGGTCTTTAGTTTTCACATCGTATTCACAGAATACTATGGTAGACTCAGGTGCAGCGGTAGGGATAACCCCGCAATAACACACGGGAGGCAATCAATCGTGAACCTGGGAACTGCACCGATTTCTAATGCTGCGGCTGCTCCATCAAGCGGCCGGCAGCTGCTGAGCAAGGTTCCGGAAGTCACCATCTTCTTCTGGATCATTAAGATTATGGCAACAACAGTAGGCGAGACAGCCGCGGATTTTCTGAACATCAACCTCAACTGGGGCTTGACGGGCACGACCTATGTCATGAGTATTTTCTTGCTTGCTGCGCTATTCTTCCAATTCAGAGCCAGTAAGTATGTGCCGGGGATCTACTGGCTTACGGTTGTGCTTATCAGCGTCGTCGGCACGCTAGTCACCGATAACCTGACGGACAACTTCGGAGTGCCGCTCGAGACGACTACTGTTATCTTTACAATTGTACTGGCAGCAGTGTTTATCATTTGGCATGCCAGCGAGAAGACGCTGTCCATTCATTCCATCTACACCGCCAAGCGGGAGGCGTTCTACTGGTTAGCCATCCTGTTCACATTCGCACTTGGCACAGCAGCCGGTGACCTCGTATCGGAAGGACTCAATCTCGGTTACTCGGTTTCAGCGTTCATATTCGCCGCATTGATCGGGCTTATAACCGCTGCCCACTACCGCCTGAATTTAAATGCGGTGACGGCCTTCTGGATCGCGTACATCCTCACCCGACCTTTCGGCGCCTCTATCGGAGATTACCTGTCGCAGCCTCGTGAAGAAGGTGGCCTTGGATTGGGGACGGTGATAACGAGCTTCATCTTCCTCGTAACAATCCTCAGCTTGGTCGTCTTTTTGACCAAGACGAGAAGAGACGAAGCGCCGCTGCCTGGCTCGGCTCAACCATTGAATTAGGATCTGGTTGAATACAAATAGCTGGAGGCTCGACTTAATATTACAGTCTGGAAACGCATGTAAAAACCGTTTAAAGAAGCCGCATAAGCAGCGGCTTCTTTTTTAATTTTTCATCCTAGGCCTGTTTGAAACTGTGAGACGAATAACTTACTTTAAGCTCAGCCTAAAGGGAATATCCTTCAGAAGCGGATACTCCTGACCATTAATACGTACTAACCCTCCGTCTTTATCAGAGACAACATCCAAAGCTTCCTGCTTCAGTTCTACGAATACCGTCCCACCGTTCACCGGGACCGATCCTTTGATCCATTCCAATCCGCCAAGCTGCGGTTCCACTACAAAGGAATCGTAACCTGCTGCAGTTGGATAAACGCCAAGGTAATACCGCCCGAGCAAATAAATCGGGCTCGCTCCCCAAGCATGGCACAAGCTTTTGCCGTAGCGGTCGCCGTACATTCCGTATCGATCAAGACCGGCTACAGCAGGATCATACTCCTCCCAAAAGGTAGTCGCCTCTAATTCAAGCATGCCTCCCCAATAACCCTGGATCTGCTTGGTGACATCTTCCAATCGGCCGATATTACACATAACCTCCAACTCATAAAACTTAAAATAGGGAGTACTGATCTTAGGTACGGCATCATTGGTCAGAACGTTCATGATAATGCTCTCCCGCTGCTCCGCATCCGCATAGCCCCAGAGCAGTGCAAAAATATTGGCATGACGGGTGATGCTGCGTTGTCCGGATTCAAAGCTGTCGATATACGCTCCCCGCTCATCGTCCCAATACAATTCTGTTATCTGTTTCTTGAGCCCGTTGTACCGTTCCAAATAACACATCTCACCGACGCCAAGCAATTCCCCGCAAGCCCATGCGGCCTTTAAGCTTTCGGCCAAAAGCATTTGTTCCGCACACACAGCGCCGGTTTTGTCCATTTCCGCCCAATCGATGAAAACCCAATCTCCCTCTCTTCCCCGGATAAAACCGTCTTGATCCGTAAGCGAGATACAATAATCCATCATGGATTTCATCCTCGGATAGATAAAGGCAATAAAATCGATATCCTTAGTCGCTTGATAATACGCATGAATGCTTATGATCCAGTAAAAGGAGTAATCGAGTATTGTGTTGATATGTGTTACAATGGGGTCCTTTCCCCGCAGTGCGACGATCGTCCGCTTGGTAATATCCGCATCAAAATAGAGGTAGTTGTTGATCAAATAGCTTTGGTAAGCGTCACCCGACCACACCCACCGGTCCCTTTTGATTCCATCCAAATAGAACTCCCGGCTGTTCAAACGAAATGTATATTCGGCCGTCTTCCAAATTCGGTTAATCCTTTCATCCGAACAGGAAAAGCTACCTCTTCTATTAAGCTGCAAATATTCATACAAAGCGGTAAGCGCGTATTGTTCTGTCCCCGCACCCTGGATAAATAAATACCGGAAAGCCCTGGGGGGACAGTAATACTTTTCGCTTCCGGCCGGTACAGCATCAATCAGAATACTGTGTTCCGTATCCAATGCCTCATCTATTGATTCCCCGTAAAAAATCCGAATATCCTTGGGCGCCTGAACATGCTCGAACATTAATGCGGCGAAGGTTTCTTTTCCGTAGTCGTATAGAATACCGTCTTCCCTCTTTTTTACCGATACAGGCTTCATTTCCTCATATTGAAAGGCGAAAATGTTCGGGTCATCCTCTTTGTTCGGGTACAGCCCGCTGCAGCCTGCGGGAAGCCATTCGAAGCTGTAGTCATTCGCCTCCCAGGACGAATTGCTTGCACTCTGATTCCCGTCCGCATAGATACAAGGCAGCCCGTCCGTACGGGCAACACAAATCACAATCTCGTGGTTGCCGGATGAAAGGTTAATCGGCTGTAGAAAGGCATGCTTCTTCCCATCCACCCAAACATGTCCGGTGCCATGAGCATATACGGTCATTTCTTCAGGAATGTCACAGTGCACCTGTTTACGGAACCGAACATTGTGGTAGCAGTCGTCCAGCCGCCAAAAAGCCGGCCACTGATACTCTCGTTCTTCGCGCCTGGTGTTAAGCAGCAAATGATGGTATATTTCAAAATCTCCCGGGTACCAGATCCATGCGGGGCTCTTGTTCATGTTGTTCTCATCCTTTCATAAGTGCAGGCATAAGTAGGTTATTTCATAACAATTATATCAACCGCATGGCGATGGCTTCCGAGTAAGATGGACATCTTATCCCTGCAATAAGGACAAAATCCTTACTTCAGGGTATACTATGCCTACAGCTAAAAACGAGGGATGATCAGATGAACCGTATCAGCAAGGTGTTTCAAAGTGAATTTTTTCTGCAGAATAATCTGCATATGTCGGTCAACCGATTCACGGAAGACTTTACAGTACCTTATCATGAGCATGATTTTATCGAGTATTGTTATGTTGCCGAGGGGATTGGCTTTCACCATATTGAGCAGGAGACGTTTCCCATTCATAAAGGTTTGTTGTTTGTCATTCCTGTCGGCGTCGCCCATGTGTTCAGGCCCGCCACACCTGAACGGTCCAGTAAGCCTCCCATCGTCTACAACTGCCTGTTTGATACCCATTTGGCCACTCAGTTGTCAATTTTTCAAGAACAGCCTATTCAAGAGCATATTTCTTCTTTAGGGAGCAATGCCTCTTCATACTTTTCCGTTTTCGATCGGGATGGTTCTATAGAAAGCATAATGCTCAAACTGTACCGGGAAATGTCCATCAAAGAGACCGGTTCCAAAACGATGCGGTATGCCCTTTTGAGTGAACTGGTCGTGACGGTTTACAGATTAAAATACGGGAATGAAGAAAATATACCGAATGAATCAGCAGATTTTAATCATGTCATTCACTACCTTGAGCAGAACCTTAATCAAGCAATCTCGCTGTCCGAGGTGTCCCGTTTCTCGGGTTGGAGCTCCAGACACCTTCAGCGACTCTTCCTGAAGCATACCGGGCAATCCTTCGGATCCTTTCTTCAGAATCTTCGTATTCGGAAAAGCTGTGAAATACTTCGCAGCAGTAATCTTAAGATTGGCTTGATTTCCGAGCTCGTCGGTTACCGCAGCATAGACTCGTTCAACACTGTATTCAAAAAAACCGTAGGACTTACGCCAACAGAATACCGTAAATCTTCTTTTTCCCAAGCTAAACCAGTTACACGTTTTTGATAAAGGCTCTGTTATTCTTGATTGTTGATTTCTGACCAAAAGAAAAACCGCCATATGATTAGGCGGTTATTCTGTACTATCGTATCCGTTAGAATTCCTGTGGAACGAATAATTTGGAGTTTGAATAAAAAAGAGCGCCCCTGTACGATGGGAGTACACAACGGGAATACAGCCCTTAAAATCCCATATCAGGAGGTCACTCTACTATGAAGTTTAAAGCACAAGATAAGCAAAATCAACTCATTGAAAACATTACCGCTAATCACCTTGTCATCGGTGTAGATATCGCTCAGGAGACCCACGTTGCTAGAGCTGTAAATTTCCGCGGTATTTCCGTGGAGAATACGTGCAGCAAATGGAACGAATTGGGTGAGGCTACCCGCACCTCTCTTTCCGCACGCCTTCTAACGGTTCAAAAATAGCAAGCACTGGCTCTCTTCATTCATCACCGAATCTAAAAGGGATGAAATCCTGCGAATACACGAGCTTGCGTGAGAAAATCAAATCATATCGAGGGAGCTGAGATAAGACCTCCGATCCAGTCGACAACCAATCAATCGTTGTTGCACAGGTGGTCTTCTTTTAGAATACCGAAATGATCTACATCAATTAATCCTTGGCCTGTCCAAATCCTCGCCTGCCGTAATGTCCCTTCTTTCGTAAAACCATTTTTAAGCAGCACTCGTTTGGATGCTTCGTTATTCACCATTACCTCCGCCCAAACTCTATTCATCCCTGCTTGTGTTAGTAAGAAGTCTACTACCACTCGGACGGCTTCCGTAGCAATTCCTTGGTTCCAGCAGCTTTGATTAAAGTAAAACCCTATCCCTGCTACATTTATCGCAGAATTAAAGCCGAAAGCCTCCATAACTCCTATCACAACTTCTGGAGACTCGAGTTTGCAAACTCCCCACCTGATGATTTTTTGTTTTTTAAAATCCCTGCCAATATGGCCAAACATAGCTGGAACGATTTTTTTGTTTTTTTTCGGAATCCCCGCGTTATATTTATACAACTCAGTATTACTTATCATGTCAAAGAAGGCATCAGTATCTGTTTCGACCATTTTTCTCAGCAGCAATGAGTCAGACTGGAGTGTGGGGAATTGGTCAAATAAAACAGCTTTATTCAATATTGTGGGCTCCTTAGTATAAATGAGATATTTACCAGCTAAATCAATATACCGTACATATGTTCTGTTGTAAATATTAGCTTTTGCTTTATTAATTTAATTGAACTAAGCTCCCTCTATGGAGAATCACTTTTCTCTTAAATACTCACTTTTTCTCAAATTTTGACCGAGTTCACTTCTTAGCAGATAACATTTCAATGGAATGAAGTTGTAGATGAAGAAATTTATGGGGCTGTTGAATGTGCAAAAAATCTTCACTTAGACCACCGTTCTGTAAAAAGTGGTTACTCTAGCAAAGTATGGTTGCACCTATGGATCTCCACATAAGTTCATGGCGGTGAACCCTCCCACATCTCACAGAGTCTACGCTCCCACATTCCTTCATTCAACCTGTCCATGAGGTGGAGGTCGGATATGCTGCCCGACAGGATCTTCGTCCGTACGTTAGTTTTGTTCCGACTCATCCGTGCTTCTGTTATCTGTTTTTACTTAGGTTATCATTGCAGAAAATCGATTCATTTAAGCTGCTTGCGGCAACTCTGCAAATCGAGGAATATCCTGCAGCATCTTTTCTTCACTGAACTCATGTCCCTTTTTCAATACACCGAACAGGATCCGAACCAGTTTGTTACATAAAGCGATGAGGGATTGCATCTTTTTCAATGGATTTACCGGCCGCTTGGTGTAATACTCGTGCAGTGCCTTAAAGGCTGCATTTTTGGCGACCAACGGCATCATGACTCTAAAGAGCAAGGCACGAAGACGTTTGCGGCCTCTCTTCGTGATCTTAGTCTGTCCTTTGTGCGTGCCTGATGTATTTGTTTTCAAATTAAATCCAGCAAGCTTCGTGATCTGTTTTGGATGACGGTACCGACTAATGTCACCTATCTCAGCAAGAAATCCTGCAATGGTGTCCCTGCCAATCCCTTTAATGGCCAGCAATTGCTGCACATGTGGGATCTGCATGAGCAATTCATCCAATTTTGCTTCCAGTTCTTTGAGCTTGTTTTGAAACCATTCGTACTGGGTCAGCAGTAGCTTTAGCTCCATTTTAGCTAACTCTGAACCGTCTCGTATGCCGACAGAACGGCTCGCTGCTACCTTCAGATTTTTGATTCGACCAAGGCCAAGCCCTCGCTTTGCAACTTCTCTCAAGTGTCGCAGCAAGGTTTCATCCGGCACATGAACAAGTTCGTGCGGTAGTAAATAAAGGCTCAGCATTTGTATGGCTGACTTGCACTTCCAATCTTTAAATACCGTCAGAAACTCTGGAAAATACCGATCTAGCCAGTTATGGACACGTGCTTGCACAACACAAAGGTCAGTCGTCAGGTGATCGCGAATTTTCATCGCTTCCCGCAGTTCGGCATAAATGCCCTGAGGAAGGCTTGGTACGGCGTATCTCCCGTCTTTGACCAGCTGTGCAATGACTTTCGCATCCTTAACGTCATTCTTCGTTGGAGAATTGTCATCGAGTTCTTTGCTTTTCTTCACGTGCAGCGGATTTACCACACCGTACTTCACTTGTTTTTCACGTAGAAAATGAGCAAGGTTCAACCAGTAATGACCGGTTGGCTCCATGCCAACTATGACGTCCTGGAACCCTCGTTCCGTTGAGATTTTCCGGAACCAGCTCATAAACAACTCGAATCCTTCCCGGGTGTTTTCAAACGTAATTGGCTTCCCAAGCTCGACTCCGCGATAGTCTTGTGCTCGAGCCACGTGTTTGAATTTCGCGATGTCGACACCGACAATTAATGTAGAAGAAGTGATTTGATTAATTCGTTCAATTTGAGTAGAATTCATCTTGTAGTCTCCTTGGTTTGTTTTTTTGGATCCGGTAGCTGGCCGCGTCTGGGACCCATCAACATCATACCAAGGAGCCTTTTTGTTTCTCAAGCCTCGTATTTCTTCATAATAGGAATGCTGCCCGTTAGCGTAATGAAGGGGTACCACATGGCAGCCCTTTCGGTGTTCAACTACGCCCCTTAGCTTAATGATGGTAAGATTTTTCGGATATCCTCTTGTTTTCTTTCATCCTTGCACCAGCCAATGCTTTATTTTATTTTTTATTTTTACAACTATTTGGCTTTCAATCATTTGCTGGAAGAAAACATACAGCAAAAAGGTGTTAAGAAGTAATACATGCCCCTCACCTGAACTCGTTATAAGTTCGGCTCTCATCATATAGAATGCAATAATAAACATTGCCCAATACTCATAGCTGATTCGTGCCAGGGCACGCCATCCCTTATTCAGGAATCGTAAGAGAACGCCGACCCATAACAGATGGGTGATGGATATGGTAGCCAATCCTTCTCCACCTAATCGAAAAGTTACGAATTCTTCTATAAAGAGCTTGAACGAATGGTATTGAATCATATCCCAAGTGAACGTGCTGTACAGCAGTAAGAACATGGTGATCCATAAAATTGGGCGCCGTATTCTTTGGATTATCCCATGGTACAACATGGCGCATACAATAAGATACATTAACGGGGCAGCTACGAAAAGTGGTGAGTAATGTGCATTAATGAGCAGGCTAGGGCCAACGGATGCTGCGGCCAAACAAATAAGCCAAATAAGGATTTCTTTACTCATGTATTGTTTCCAAGAAGGAATATGGCTTTTTTGAAATTCAGGCCGTAACTGTTCAGGATCGCCGAATTGTTCAAGTGATCGTTTCATTGCTTCCTGTTTAGATTGACCTTGCACTATAAATTGGGTCATCAGTTTACCTAAATGCTGTTCCAACTCTTCACGCAGTTCGTCTTTTTCTTCTGGATTTAGAGTCAATGTCTCGGTAAAGGACCTAACGTAATCGGTAAATTCCGTTTTCTTAGCCATGGGACACACCTACAATCTTGTTCATCACCCGTTGGAACACATTCCATTCTTTTTTTAAATCGAATAATGCTTTTTTACCCGTGTTGGTGATTTTGTAGTATTTACGGCGTGGACCTTCGTTGGAGTCCATCCAATAGCTTTCGACCAACCCTTGAGTTTCCAACTTTTTCAACGCAGGGTACAACGTACCCTCTCGAAAACGGAGGAACCCCTCAGATTCATTTTCAATCTTTTGAGCTAGTTCGTAACCATACATAGCATGTTCTGATAACAGGGATAAGATAATGACTTCGGTACTGCCTTTGACCAGTTCCGTCTTACTCAATCGGATTTCACCTCTATATCATGATCTTATGTAGTAAGTATATCGTAACCCGATATAGTATGAAAGGTCAAGTTAACAGAAAAAGCAGCCGCTCTCGGGCCGTCAAAAGAGCCTGGGTAGCACGCTGCTTATTTAACTATCGTTTCCCGTTAGCCATTCATGCAGCGCAAGAAACAGCGCTGCACCACAGAGGATGAAAATGGAAAAGACGTCAATACTTCTACTACGGCTGGGAGAAGAAGGTCGATCAACTATGGTGCGTTAGAGCCCATCCGTTAGTCTGACTCCGACGACCACGGTGCATCACAGAATGTCGCTCCCTTTGGGAAGCACTCATGGTAGATTAATCCTATCTTGGTTGTTGCACCAGCTCCAACTTTATAGCCGCAGAAAGGATACTTTCAATGGATATTCTCATTGAACGTGCATGTGGTATGGATGTTCATAAAGACTCTATTACTGCATGTGTGATGACACCAGTAGGAAAGGAGATTTGTACGTTTTCCACTAAAACAGTCTTTCTGTTGCAATTAATCGACTGGATTAAAAAACATGGGTCGTACTCACGTAGCAATGGAAAGTACAGGAGTATTTTGGAAACCAATTGTTAACTTGTTAGAAGCTGAAGACATTGAGTTTCTAGTCGTAAATGCCCAACATATGAAGGCACTACCAGGCCGTAAAACAGATGTCAAAGATGCTGAATGGATTGCCCAACTTCTTCGCCATGGACTTCTGAAAGCTAGTTTCGTTCCAAACCGAAATCAAAGAGAACTTCGAGAATTAGTTCGTTATCGCCGAAGCATCATTGAAGAACGTGCCAGACAGCACAATCGAATTCAAAAGGTGCTAGAAGGAGCAAACATCAAACTCGGCTCTGTTGTTTCCGATATCATGGGTGTTTCATCTAAGAATATGCTCCGTGCGATCGCAGACGGTGAAGATCTTTACATGTGTCCTCTGCTACATCCTCGGTAAACCAACCACCTGTCAACGAACTTATTATTTGATGGATCTTTTGTACAATGGGGTTACCAAATCTAGCGGGTCTTTCGTAAAGATTTATTGAAAGGTCCATCTTTTACACCCCCCTCGTTTCACGTGAATTCACATCTTTTCATGGGCTATTGCAACATATTACCAAGAAGGGAATCATTTCAACTATCCTGCCCGATCATTCAGCAAATCTGCCAGTTAGCGGAGCGAAGAGCTGCCAAGCGGCAACCATTTCGATATTCAACTATCGTTTTTCGTTAGTTGAGTATAGAAACAGGAACCTCTTCGCTAGCCGGACCCTCACTTCAGTCCGGTCGAGCGATGAATACGAATTCGCGTCCAGGACGATCTGGCGCATCTCGAACATCCACGACAGCTAAGCCAGCGGCGAATAAGGAGTTAAAAATCTCGGTCTTACTGCGGAACCTCAATGTAGAGTCCGAGGTCAGTACCGTACCGTCCCTCTGAAAAACGAATGTATGACGGAACGAAACGAGCGGCAGTTGCACATCCACGAGATCCACCCATGTCTCTACCCTTCCGATTTCAGGTGCTTCTATCACCTGATAGGACTGCTCACGAGTCCAGTCCTTCCACGCTTCTTTTAAAGGGTCCCGAACCTCGAATACAAGCCGTCCATCCGGTCGAATAACACCACGACATTCACGAAGTGTTGACATCCACTCTTCGTCAGTTATAAAGACTTGGGCGACGTTACCGGTCATCGTGACTAAATCCACTTTCAATCCAGCAAGCATCTTGGTTGTTCCATGAATCCATCTAACCCGATGTGCATACGCCTTAAGGCTTGCTACTTTGAGCGAGGCGTCGGCTGGATCGACTCCAATGACTTCTCTACCGAGGGCAGCAAGTCGGCAGGCAAGGGTGCCAGTTCCACAACCAACGTCAATCACGGATTGGGCACCGAACGCGTCTGACATTGCAATGTATGGGTCAAGATCCGGACGTTCAGACGAATCAAACAAATCGTAAACTTCTGCCAGTCTCGGCTCTTCAAATAGCCTGTCAGGCATGGCTGTGTTCCCTCCTTAAGTTACCTTCGACCAGTGAGAATATTTCGTAAACAGCTCTGTCGTCGAGCCTAATCCACTTTGTAAATTATAGCAACAAACCTCGTTAGGTGGTATGAAGAAAACAATTATATTCAACTTTCCGTTACTTCGACGATCAGGAGCAGGTTTCCGCGGCGCCTGCTCCTGATCTAATCACTTCACTATCGTCTTCGTTAGTTCAATCATTTCCCACTTCTTATTGCTCCCCCGACAACTCCGGCGCCTCAAATACTTGACGCAATTCAATCTGACCTTCCCCATGTCCTTGCGGGTCTGGCATCCGCATGGCCCACTCGATTGCTTCTTCCCTCGACTTCACATCAATCAGAATGAACCCGGCAATCAATTCTTTCGTTTCCGTAAATGGGCCATCCATAACTATCGGCTTTTCCCCTGGTTTTGGATATGAAATACGAATCCCATTTGAACTTGGATGAAGTCCTTTTGCCGCAACCCGCACGCCTGCCTTATCTAATTCCTCATTGTACTTCGTCATGGCTTCAATGAGCTCTGGGTCCGGGAGATTTGCCCCTTCCGAATTCTTCGAGGCTTTGACAATCAACATAAACAGCATAAAAGTTCCTCCTTTTTTTTTAGAGGCCAATCCCCTAATTGACCTCTTTATAAATACAACGAACCGGTATCTTCAAAATCGACACATTGATCAAAAATTTAAAATGAGATCGTTACGTATAAATTTGATCGTGCAATTCATGGCATAGGCTGGTTTGCCACGGCTCTTTTGAATTTCTCGATAAACTTCGTAACCCCTTGAATTGTTTGAGATTCTTCTCTCGTTTCTTGTCTTATTCTATGTTGCAATCGGAAGCGCGCTTCAAAAGGTACTTGCGTTCCTTTTCATTACGCGCTAGAGCTGCAGCACGATTGAATTCTAAACATGCTTCTTGCTTGCGGCCCAGTTTCATGAGAAAGTCCCCTCGAATGCTTGGTAATAGGTGGTAGTTTTTCAAGGATGGTTCTTGGATTAACATATCGACGACTTCTAGCCCCACTTCTGGACCGAACGCCATTGAGAGCGCGACAGCACGATTCAGTTCGACGACGGGTGATGATGCGAGCTGGGAGAGAGCGTCGTAAAGCGCCGAAATCCAGACCCAGTCCGTTTCCGAAGCCGTACGGTCACGGGCATGACACGCTGCAATCGAGGCTTGAATTAGATAAGGACCGTACGCCCTGTCGAGACGCTCGGCCCGTTCGATTGCAGTCAGCCCCCTGCGAATGCAGATGATCCCATAACGCCGGTTCTGATCCATGAGCAGAATCGGTTCTCCACTCGGGTTAACCCGTGCCCTGAATCTGGACGATTGAATTTCCATCAGCGCCACGAGTCCATGGACTTCCGGCTCGTCAGGCGCGAACTCAGCCAATATCCGTCCAAGCCGCAGCGCCTCCTCGCAGAGCACGGGCCGAATCCAGCTTCCACCGGAAGACACGGCATAGCCCTCATTAAACATGAGGTAGATCACCTCAAGTACAGACGACAACCGCGTCGGCAGCTCGGTATTCGGCGGCAATTCGAAGGGGACGCGTGCTGCTGCGAGCATGCGCTTTGCTCGAACGATTCTCTGGGCGACGGTCGGTTCCGGAACAAAGTATGCGAAACCCTGACACCACGACTGCAGAATGAGTAATCGAAAGAGACCCTACATCCCCCAATGACTTTAAACATTTTACAGAATCTTTTACAAGTTGTTTTTGGGACGATAGCAGTCGGATTCCTCGTAATATTAATGCATCCCAGGTGAACACATTATATAAAACGCAAATAGCTAATAGCACTCAGTCTATATGGCCCGGAAGTATCGGATCTAACGGGCAGAGCTTTACGATTTCGCGTTAAAACTTAATGAATACTTAAAAGCATAGGTTTATTTCAGAGAATACCTACGTGCTTCTCGATTGCTTGGCAAGACCAAGTTCGAAAGCCCAGGTATTCTCTATCCTCATTTTAATAATAAAAAAGTGAATTAAGGGCTGCAACAATATCCCGTTGTTAATAGTCTTAAGATTAAGAGTTAGAGTGGAGGGAAAGCCTGTGAATTTGTTACCGAGCACCATTCCTTGCATAGCCTTTTACACCTCCTTCATCCCGCGTTTTATATAGACTAAACTAGAACAATTTGATAAGATAAAGCATATAAGACAGTATGAAAGCAGGCCTTCATAACTCCTTTTCAAAAAAAGGAAATGAAAGCTTCGTAGGTGAGATCTTGGTGGCTGCCGGTGATCTCCGTATATGCACCTTGGATGTCTGTGCTGGTAACACAGACTATCCACAAGAAAGAGTCCTTTTCTCGAAGGGCTCTTTTTTCGTTCACACAACTGTGGATAATCGCTCGAAAAAGGTCGAATTTTCCACATATATGCACAACATGACTTTATCACTGACAAAATTAATTGGTCAATTGGGGCTGAGTATATACTTCACATGTGGGTTGAGTATATAGTTCGGGGTTCAGTATATAGTTCGGTGCTCAGTATATAGATTGCTTAGGGGCTGAGTATATAGTTAGGGGCTCAGTATATAAGACGCTTAGGGGCCGAGTATATGGTTGGGGGCTCAGTATATAAGACGCTTAGGGGCTGAGTATATAGATCAATATCTGATAGTTTAATAGAATATATTGTGTATAAAAAATATTGATAGATAGGGTATGAAAAGAGACGTTGCACCTGTGAAGGTGTCACGTCTCTTTTTCCGCTTCGATCCGCGGTTTCCGGTGCATCAATTGAAAGATGAGGAAGAGGAGTAAAGGGGCATGTGGGAAGAAGGAAAAGCAATAGCAATCGGCCAATATGACGATACTGATCGCTCGCGTACAGCTGGTAAAGATTTCCGAATCAAGTCCATTTGCATTGGTTTGCATTGTCTCAGGCATCGTGATGGACATGTTTGATCCCTCCTTCTAATTAAATTGAATTGGGTTGTGAGGCGCAAAAAAAGTGCACCTAATATGACACCACAGGCCCCGAAGGGATGTCGCGCCATATTAGCTGCACTGTTTATAGTGCTATTGGCGAAGATGGAACACCTAACGTTTGGGAAAGGTGAGCGGCGGATTAAACCGGCATAAAACAGAAAAAAAGCATGACCAACAGAGTGGGAACAATGCTTTTCGAGAACGTGAATTGAGCTTCAGTTGGAAACCTCTTATGTCGCATGACGGAGGCAAATGGAATAAATGAATTGTACCATCATTATACCACATGCCCTTTTTATTGGGAAAGGAAAGAGGCGTAGATGATGACAAAGTTAAGTTAACTGAATGAAGCGGGAACACTTAACTTAAGTGAAACTCCGCGGGCTTTGCTTGAACGGAAGGGGAAATTCCAATATCCCCTCCCCTGGCAAAATGAGCTTTAACCCCGGAACGCAGGCACGGAGTGCCGGGGTTATTCCGTGACAAAGTGATCAAACATCACTCAGAGGGGAGGCGCCAAACTGCTGAGAGAAATAAAAAAGCGACAGCCTGAAGGGCTGCCGCAATAGCTTAGGTTAAGACCAGATTTGGAATCTCATAGGCTTCCATGAACGAGAGCCATTTTTCCTTTGCTCCTAGAGGGGAGTGTACATCTAGCCAATTCTGATACGCTTTTTCCGTAAGGTGGCCCGGACGTTTTAATCCAGAGTGAAAAAGCAAGTACTCACACATGTGATTCGCCAGAGACGGGGCAACGCCGGAATTGATTAACCCGTAAGTGCCATTGTAAATCGACTCATCTGCAAAACAGATCTGAAAATCTTGTTTGTACGTTCCGCGATTGACTGGAAGGTCCCTAGCCAGCTATTCAAGTTGCATGTCAGCTCTTCCCAGGAACTGAAAGTGATAGGGGTGCCGGTGCTATCCCACCAGATCGGACCTTCGCCGGGTGTGATCGAAATTGATACCATTTTGATTTTACCCATACTAATATTGCCTACTTATAATGTGTGGGTATAAGACATATCGTCTAGCAACCCATTCAAAATATCATCCACGCTGCGGGAGAAAATGTTTCGATCAGTCAACCAGTTATAGAAGAAATCATCTTCGCAATGATCGACTATTTCAGAAAGGGCTTGCTGAAATAATTTTAGCGTAGCCTTCTGTTTACTCGTAAACTGGTGAGCCTGTTCCCGCTTCTGAGTCGAGGCCCAATCCTTAAGAAAAGCACTCAGCTCTTCATAGGCAGGTGTATTGCTGGAGATGTGATTCAACACAGGTTCAACCGCAGCCCCTTGACCTTTTGCAAGTAAATATGCAAAGAAAGCCTCCTGAACCAACGCGGTATCCTCTCCTTCATACAACGAATGCCAGAACATGAACGAATCGGCCATCCCGAAAATGTCTCGTTCGGACACCGGTCTTAAAGACTGCCTGAGCGCTTCGTCCAGCAGCATGCTGCCGGACTGGCCGTAAATGTGTAGCATGGGGTCGTATGCCTTGACGGCTCTGACGATCGCCTCGGCGATTTCCGGCCGTTTATTCGCCATATGGTAGAGGGCCCCAGGCGGTTTCACATGCCGCAGCCTGGAACCGGCCGCTTTTACAAAGGCGTCCAAAGCACCGAGCTGGTAAAGGATGATGTCACCGACCTCCGCGCCCGTCACTGCCATTTCCCTGCGACCGAAGCCGAGCCTGTCAGGCAGGCCCGGATGCGCACCGATTGCGACGCCCGCAGCCGCGGCACGGAAGACCGCTTCACGGATGCGGATCGCCCGCATGGAAGCCGCAGGCAATGTTCACGGATGACACATAGCGCAGAAGCGCTTCATCCTGACCGAACGTGTAGATGCTGTAACCTTCACCGTAATCGCAGTTGAGATCGACCCGGCCGGCTTTGAGACTTTCCGAAGTTCCATTCATGGTGCCTCGCTCCAAGGCTGCAGGGGAACGCAAGAAGGCCATTGAAATCGCCAAAAACTTACTCGAATCGGGCGTCCATGTTACAGGGTATCGCTTCGTCCATCAGGCTTAGTTCACCTAAAAATGCTTCAGATTCGGCAGGACTATTGAGAAAGTATTACTACAAAGTATATTTTTCCCTCTTTTTAATTCGCAATAATTTCTGTAAAAAAAGTGTCGAAACGTGTTGATTTCCATCGATAAATACTGTAAGGTAATTTTAGGTACTACTACAATCAAATACTTCGTACGACAATAGCAAACCCACTGAAAAGTGGCGACGCAAAGCTATAGGGGCTAATGTGGACTAACCTACGACCACGATGTCAGCCAGTTGCCGAATACGACGGAAGCCTCCGTCTATTTTGGGACGGAGGTTTTTTGTTTACGGTTAAAATTGATTGATAGAATTATAATTAATGGAATTTACCCTTTAAAAGTACTTTAAAGTAAGTTATTAATAAATCTGAATATTCGTGCGATAATGGCAAACCCATTGAAAAGTGGGGACGCAAAGCTACAGGGGCTAAGGTGGTACATAATGCGACGATGCCTGCCAGCTATCGAATACGACGGAACCTCCGTCTATTCATATTTAATCAACGATAGATAGGGGGTTTTTCATGTTCAAATACCGAGAAGCATCTGGTTAAGCATCCCAGAGCGCAAGTTACGGCTTAAGCTTTCATGAGCATGCAAACGGTCTGTAACGGACGGCATCCGCAGCCGATATCGTTTTCACCGTGGCTCATGGCGGAATGATTGCTTGTCGAGTCGTCGACCGTAACCGCTAAATCATCGCAATATCAGATGTGGATTTTTTTCTTTATAAACTAAATCCAGTAAGAGAGGGGGGGGGATTTATGTCTGGCTTTCAAACGAAAACGGTGCCTGCTGTAGCGTCGACCGCTTTCCCGATTCTGATCGCCATCAGTATTGTGCATTTATTGAATGACGCGATGCAGTCGACCGTTTCGGCACTTTTTCCGATTTTGAAAGAGTCGCTGCATTTGACGTATAAGCAGATCGGGCTGATCGCCTTTTGCATGAGCATGACCGCTTCACTGCTGCAACCGATGGTCGGGAAAATGGCGGATGCTCATCCCCGGCCCAATATATTGCCCCTAGGGGTTATCTTCACATTGGCCGGTATTGTTGCGCTGTCCATGGCGTCGAGCCTCGGCGCCATTTTGCTCGCTGTTTTCGCCATCGGCATCGGATCAGCCGTCTTTCACCCGGAGTCTTCCCGCGTTGCTTATATGGCCGCCGGGAACAGACGCGGACTCGCGCAGTCGATATTTCAAGTCGGAGGAACGATCGGCAACTCGCTGGGCCCGATTATGACGGCGGTATTGTTCGTCCCTTTGGGGCAGTTCGGTGTCATCTGGTTTACAATTGCGGCAACAGCCGGCATCGTGATCCAGGTTTACGTAGCAGGTTGGTATCGTGCCAACATGACGATGTGCGCCAGCATCAAAGGCGGGGCACCCCGTGCAAGCCGCGCTGCAGCATTGTCCCGGAATAGGATGGCTTGGGTGATTGTGATTCTCGTATTCCTGCTTTTCTCCAAGTATGTATATATTTCCAGCATAACTAGCTACTATTCGTTTTATTTGATTCATAACTTCGGTATGTCAATTGCGAATGCGCAATTGCTGCTGTTTGCGTTTTTGTTAGCGTCTGCGATCGGGTTGATGTTTGGAGGACCGATTGCAGATCAATATGGCCGCCGGAACGTCATTTTCCTTTCCATTTTTGGGGCGGCGCCGTTCTGTCTTTTGATGCCGTACGCGAACTTGTTCGGTTCCGCTGTGCTCGTCGTCTGCGCCGGGTTCGTTCTGTCATCGGCTTTTTCGATTATTGTCGTCTATGCGCAAGAGATGCTTCCGGGCAATGTCGGTCTCATCTCCGGACTGTTTTTTGGTCTGGCGTTCGGTCTCGGCGGTCTCGGGTCAGGCGTGCTCGGCTGGGTCGCTGATGCGAGAGGCATCGAATTTGTTATGCAACTGTGCGCCTTCCTTCCTTTGCTTGGTGTGTTTGCCTTACTGCTTCCAAAGGACCGAAATGCGACGGAGGCCTGACGGCCTCTTCAAACAATTTTTAGTTTATGAAAGGGGTTCGGGCCATGATTAGCTTATTTGTATATGGCACGTTGTTAACAGGGGAATCAAACCATCATGTTGTCGCTCCTTATCTAATAGCTACTGAACCGGGCGCAGTCCAAGGAAAGCTGTACAATGTCGGACCGTACCCCGCGCTTGTGCTGTCCAAGAGCCGTGCTGCAGGCGTTATCGTGGGTGAATGGATGACCGTAAGCGAATCCGGGCTGCCGGCGTTGGATCAGTTGGAGCACTTTTATGCACCGGGGGACTCGAGAAACGAATACGAGCGCGTGCGTGTCGTCGATATCGACGGAAATCGTGAAGGCTGGGTATATGTATATGTATGGCGCGATCCGAGCGGCTACCCGGAAATCGCATCCGGCTCGTGGCGAAGCGTCGTGGAGCGGTCGCGAGGCGATTCGTTAACAACCCGGTTGCCTGTCTGAAGTAGGCAGCGGCCTGATCCATACTTCTACCTCCATCTTGTGAGTAATATGGAGGTAGCGCGATGAGCAACTTTTTACAGTTGTGAGGTTGGTCGGCAATTCATTTGCGGCTCAGAGCCTGCTGGCGCCTTTCAAGCGCAATTGCCTCCCGCATTATGCTGCAGATGCAGCAGCATAATGCGGGAGCCAAGTTGGAGGCGCCACGGT
This sequence comes from Paenibacillus sp. sptzw28, assembly GCF_019550795.1. Classification (NCBI taxonomy): domain Bacteria; kingdom Bacillati; phylum Bacillota; class Bacilli; order Caryophanales; family Paenibacillaceae; genus Paenibacillus; species Paenibacillus sp. sptzw28. The sequence continues at coordinate 1,156,809 of NZ_CP080545.1, read as the reverse complement.
TATGGAGAAAGGAAAATATGTCATGGCGTTGAAGCTGCTCGAGGAAGCAGGCACTGGTCCGCAATTCGGCGGATGTCGTCTATAAGACTGGCTTGAGCAAGCTGAAGCTCGGGAATCTGGAGGAAGGCGAGCGGCTCATTCGGTAGCTTGAAGCCGAATCCGCGGATGAAATACAGAGAGTCCTATTTGGGAGGCGGGGATTATTGGCAGAAGGTGTGAGGATCTTTCCATTGGGGGAACGCGCGCTTATCGTCAAGTTCGGTGTCGGTATCGATCCCGTTTCGCACCGCAAGGTGTTGGAACTGACGCGCACTTTGGAACAAAATCCGTTTCCGGGGTTTCATGAAGCTGTGCCGTCTTATGTATCCGTAGCTATTTATTATGATCCCGTAATTGTAGGTAAGGCGGGCAGGCCGTCAGGAGATGCACAGTCGAAAGTTGTTTCATGGTTAACGGAGCGTGCGACGCGTGTTCACAACGCAGCAGTGACAAGTGCAAGCACGTTTACCGGAAACACGGTTGAGATTCCCGTCTGTTACTGTTCCGAGTGCGGTCCGGATTTGCCTTTCGTTGCGGAACACAACATACTATCGCCTGATGATGTCATTAAGATCCACACGTCCGGATCGTATACGGTACATCACATTGTTGACGGAATTGAGCAACTTCAGCATATACATTATGGGGATCGGAATTGACCAGACCATAAGCTCCAAACATCTCAAAAGGCCCTTTTGATTCGATGCGATAGTTCATTTCGACATCTCCTTTTATTGAAATGTGAAAGGACATTCGAGGATAGGCTTTTAGAGAAACGCCTTTATCGCGCGCAGATATCGGCATGATCCCATGAAGATTCTTAAACGCCCGTGCAAACGCTTCTGGCGAATCATATCCATATTTCACAGCTACTTCAATAACCTTTGCATCTGTTGTCTGCAGTTCAAATGCTGCCAATGTCAACCGTCGACGTCGAATGTACTCAGATAACGATACTCCAGTAATCAATTCCATGGCGTTCTTCATCCTGTCCAACCAATCCATCGTTTTCCCTCCCTTCAATATAAAATTCTATCGCAGATATAAAGCCGTGCATTTCCTGCACGAAAAAGTCAGCATGTCGAAGATGATATAATTCTCCCGCTATTCGTATGTTCCACTTCTCCTGAAGATTGATCCCAATAATTCCAATGTATTAGTAACATTGAGCTATGCTGCCAATTAGCGGAGCGAGGCTGCGATCGATCCACTGTGGCCTTTTTCCTTTGAAGGACCACTTAGCGCTACCCAGGCTACAAATTTTATTCCTTCCGTTCCTGGAGCGCCTGGTATAACTTCGACTTCGAAATCCAGCCCGCTCTGTAATCTCCTTCACGGCATATTTGGTTTATTAGACTATTAGCAAAGGAACCACCTTGAACAGGAACAGATTCATATAGTAAACGTCACGACTTCTTCCACTCCTGCCATTTTTGACAAATGCTAAGTCTGACATCGGTGGTGCGGTCGGAATAAGGGCAATCTCCCTCACGCCACCCGGTTTCGGGGAAATGAATACCAGTTATGGCCTTCAGTGCAATCACGCGTGCTCCGAAAGCAGCGACGTTTTGATTCCTTGCATCATGCTCCAATCCGCTGATTAGAGGTTCGATAAAACGCCGGTTTTTGATCTTGGAGGCGATTTTTAATGCGCAAAACTTGATATCGGAATCGGGATCCGAAAATAGGCTGATCAAATCACCGGATAATGGTTCCCACAAGTCAGCGCAATTGCCGAGTGTGTATAATGCTCCCATCTTGACATAACGGCTGTCGTCCGTCAGCAATTTCCGCAAGTCGTCCTTTCTCACCGCAGCTGGGTGAGAGGCAAGAAGCGCGACGGTCGCAGTACGTATTCGCCATGAAGGGTGTACGAGCAAATCCTGAATAGGTAAAGCGTACTGTTCGGAAATCGTTTCGAATAAAAACGATAATAACACCCGGACAATCGTTTCTTCATGCTGACTCCGAAGAGCTTCAAGCCGATCGGCGGGTATTTTCCGTTTCCAGCTCTGCCAATGGGAAAACGGACTTCCTAACTGATCTTCCGCATGACTTGGTTCATAATCTACCGCAGCCGAAACATCGATCAATCCGGCTTGCAGTTCTTGCCATGCGGGATAGTGAAAACTGCTTTCCAGTATGGCAGTTTTCACTTGATGGGCAGACCACTCAGGATGAGCTTGCCAAATGCACGCCGCTGCGCCCAAAATAATCGGTCCCGCAAATGAGGTTCCTTCGTTTCTCGCATATTCTTTCGGCAGCACATCGAATGGTGCCGTCGCATGGCTCATACGTTCTTCTTCCGACTGAAACGGCATCGGTAGCACAACGTTTTCGGCAGGAGCAAGAATTTCTGGAACCCCTTTGCCTTCAAAAGTGACTCCCCGGCAGCCATGGTACGGTTTTGTATGCTTAATCATACCGTCTTTAGGGACTATAAGGCCCCCGACAGATAATACGGAAGGGGAAGATGCCGGTCCATTACAGGTGAGTTCAATCGTGTTACCTGATGCAGAAATCACCAGCAAACCTTCATGAGTAAGTTCTTCGCATAAAACGCGTATCGGATCCGCCTGCCACGGCAGCAGTCCCGAGTCCCTCAAAGCTGAGATTGTAAGTACTGTCCCGCGAATATTAAACTTGCGATAATTCTTCTTCAGCCAATTCAGTGCCTCGCAAAATTTCACTTCCATATCATCTGTGTTGATGTATAGTCCTGCCTCGATCAAGAAGAGCTCCGCTTCAGGTGCCGCACCGGAGTAATTACCGCCCGAAAGCTGTCCTGAACCGCCGGCTGCTGAAGCGGTCCACAGGCCGTGCAGCCCTGTATTCCATGGCCCTTTATTTGCAGTTAACCTAAGGGGCTCCGCCTTCGGTTCCGATGTATTGACGTGATACACATTCCGACGATTGTTTGATGAAATGTCGGGATGATGCGGGAAAATGACGTCTATCACGGCAATAGCAGTATTTTTACCAGTAAGGTGATCCGGAACGTTTAGAAATTTCCTGATTGACGGCCACATGATTCATCACTCCTTAGGGGTCACCTCACGATACGAAAAAAATCGTACGTTAAGCAATGCAACTAAAAAAAGAGCTGGTTGCCGTGGCGACTGCTCCTGGCATAATCTTTGCGTTTCGTACCCGTTGTTTGAGCATATTTTATCTTTTCTCGGGTACCACGAAAACCATCACCCAAGTCGCTACTATATTGATCAATAAGCTCATTTATCCTTCCGCTAACGTACCCGTTTACTGAACGAATTTTTGGTGAAACTAAATAATGATAGATAGAGTGTTTTAACTGGACAGTCTTACCTCCTCAAAAATACGAGAAAATACATCATCCACTGTCATAACTTGCTTTTCGTTGTTCTTGCGCTCAATGTATTCGACTTTTCCGCTTTCTGCATGTTTGCCGACGACGATCCGAAACGGAATACCAATGAGATCGGAGTCGTTAAATTTGACACCGGGACGTTCGTCTCTGTCATCGATTAGCACTTCAAGTCCGTGATTTCGCAAACGATCATACAACTCTTCAGCTATCCGCGTCTGCGATTCATCTTTTATCGATACTGGAATGATATGAACATGATAGGGGGCGATTGCCGGAGCCCAAATTATCCCCCTCTCATCGTGACTTTGTTCCACGATTGCTGATAATATCCGAGAAACGCCAATGCCGTAGCAACCCATAATCATTGTTTGTTCTCTTCCGCTGGCATCCAGATAGCGCGCGCCTAATGTTTCACTATATTTTGTACCGAGCTTAAAAACATGACCTACTTCGATGCCCTTGAAGAATTGGAGCACGCCCTCGCTGCAGCGCGAACACGCTTCACCTTCTATAGCATTCCGAAAATCGCCTGTGCGCTCAACTGTAAAATCCCTGCCTGGAACGACGTTTCTGAAATGATAATCGGTTTCGTTTGCACCAGCGATACCAGATTGCATTTGGCCAACGGCTGTATCAACAAGAATAGGGATTTCGATTCCAACCGGTCCTATAAAACCAACTGGCACCCCGGTGGATGCTGCGGACGATTGAGCATCTGCCAGTTCGATGTTTTCAGCTTCCAGATAATTCTTCAGTTTAATTTCATTTACTTCATGATCGCCTCGAATCACTACTGCTAATGGCCTATCATCCGCCACATAGATGAGCGTTTTGATAATGTCCTGCGGCTCAGTTTGTAGATGTTTGGTAAGCTGACCGATTGTGCGAACGCCTGGCGTGTGGATCTTTTCAAGCTTATCAGCTTTTACTTCGGTGCTCGTTATTTTTACCGAGGCAGACTGAGCTTTCTCCAGATTCGCCGCATAATCACAATGGGAGCAAGTGGCGATTGTATCCTCCCCAATATCGGCCAGTACCATAAATTCGTGTGTTCCGCCTTCACCGCCAATTGCTCCAGCATCAGCTTCCACAGCTCTGAAGTTTATATTGCAACGATCAAAAATCCGCCTGTAGGCTTCATACATGTTCCAGTAGGATTGGTCTAGGCCTTCCCAAGTTGCATCAAACGAATATGCATCTTTCATAAGAAATTCCCTGCCGCGCAATAGCCCAAAACGTGGACGCCGTTCGTCACGAAACTTCGTTTGAATTTGATACAAGGTAACCGGCAATCTTCGATAGGAACTGATTTCGTTTTTGACAAGGGTCGTGATTACCTCTTCGTGAGTAGGACCTAATGCAAACTCACGATCATGACGGTCCTTTAACCGGATTAATTCAGGTCCATAAACACTATAACGCCCGGATTCTTTCCAGAACTCAGCGGGCTGCAAAGCCGGCATTAACAACTCTTGTGCACCCGCACGGTCCATTTCTTCGCGAACGATCTGTTCGATTTTACGCAACACACGCCAGCCTAACGGTAAATAGGTATAAATGCCGGCAGCAAGTTGTCGGATAAAACCGGCTCTTAGCATAAGTTTATGACTTATGACTTCGGCATCAGACGGAGCATCGCGTAAAGTACTTAAAAACAGGGTTGATTGTCTCATCTAATGGTCTCCCTCTACAGTTATTGAGAAACAAAAAAACACATTCGTCAGGGACGAATGTGTCGTGGTACCACCCTATTTCAATCGCCAAAAAATGACGATCCTCAATCGAGTAACGGTCAATACCGGTAGCGGATACTAAGATTCACCGCTACAGCTCGCAAGGTGGGGAGTTTCATGCGGCGAGAAACCTTTCAGCCTAGGGTCTCTTCTCTGCATCACCGTTAGTGAATCTCATATCCTTGGTCGAAGCAATTGGAATATGAATGCAAGCTAATTTTAATCACTTTACATTATAATTTCTCAAGAGTCAAGGGATCCCGATGACGGGAACCTCCTTTGACGTAAAGGTGAATCTCCTGAAGAGATTTCCTGCGAATCAATGTTAGGCGTTGGGTTATCTCTTCTGAGCTATCGTACTCGTCCCTCGGTTTTAAAGGTTTATCTCACGTATGCTCACTCCTTCGCAGGATTTCATCACCTTGTATTGTAACGGTTGGGTGGAATGTAAGCCACATGTACCTTTTCGTCTAGGATTAGGGCATGCGGGAATAGAAGAAACGTCTGGAACATTTCCCCAAGGCCTTTTTCTACTGCACGCATACTCCACAAATCCCTGAAGGTTTACCATCCCACGACTCGACGGGTCTACGCCCTTACATTCCTTCGTTACACCTATCCAAGGTGTGGAGACCGATAGCGTTTAGCGGATGGGTCTATGCCCTTATCGGGTACGTACTCGGTTCTCCGTGCTTTCTTTAGTCGAAATCCTGCGAATGAGTCAATTTACGTGATTTCAATAACGTTTTTTTATGCTGCTTGAGCGTATGAGTGGACTGTTTTTTCAGGAGTAAACGTCTCTCCGCTTTGAACCATACCGATTAGGATTCGAGCTAGTTTTCCAAGCAGTTTAAACACCGATTGTTGCTTGCTCATATGCTTAACCTGCACATTATGTTCATGCAGCTGCCGAAAGACGGGATTGGTCCCTACCATTGTAAGCGTAGCGAGATACAGATATTTTCGTAGTTTGGCATCTCCTCGTTTCGAGATCACGATCTCTCCCTTGCGTTTTCCTGACATGCTTTCGGCTAAGTTTAAGCCGGCTTTCCTCAGTAACTGACGCCCGTGGGCGTACTGTTTCAAGTCACCTGCACCAGACAGAATCGCTGCAATGTAAATCGTTCCTAGACCTTTTACCGAGCGAAGTTGGCTGACCAGAGGTATCTCACCTAGCAAAGTTACAAGTTCTTTTTCGATCTGTTCCAAAATATTGGCAATGCGCTGATACTCCTCTAACAAGCGTTGTAAATCTTGCTTAGCCTCCCTTAGCGCAGTCGTATCTCCCACACTCTGCCTGGCTGTGGAAATTAATTCGGCGGCTTTCTGTATGCCAGTGGAACCGCCAGCTCGCTTCATATATTTTCTCCAAGCTGTAATAACCCCTTCCGTTGATTGGCCATTAAGATCAGACGGAGACGGAAACTCTTTTAGGGTCGCCATTGATCGAGGGCAAGTCCAATCCTTAAAAACGGAAGCATACTCAGGGAAACGAATATCCAGCCAGCGAACAATACGATTCTGCAATCGAACACTATTCGTAACCCAAAATTCTCGATCGCTCATAATGGTGCGTAACCTTTGAAAGTGGGGCGCTTGGCGAGTGTAATCATAGTAATAGCCACGGCTAACAACATCTGCGATCACAAGTGCGTCCTTCGGATCGCTCTTGGAGGGACAGTTGTCACGGTTTTCCTTGTTTCGTTTTGTCGTTGCTGGATTCACCAAAACAACGTGTACTCCTTTCTGGGCGAGCCAATTGGCCAAGTTTGTCCAATAGTGCCCTGTCGGTTCCATGCCGATGATAGGACTTTTTAATCTATGTTTCTGCTGTAAGGCATCCAACCACCGTTGTAATTTTTCGAATCCTTCCTGTGTGTTCTTAAACGAAAGATGCCGATTAGAAAGGACGATTCCTCGGAAGTTTGTGGCTTGTGCAACATGGGTTTCCTTTGCCATGTCAATTCCCACAACAAGATGAGAAGTGGTAATTCGTTCAATACGTTGATTTTGCCCGTCCGATTGCTTAAACTTCATACTAAGAGCGCCTCCTTGATGGTGTTGGGTTTCGAACCCGTGGACAAACCCATCATACCGAGGCGCTCCTTTTTTGACAAAGTCCATTTCTTAGGACTAACAGGAATGTTTAGCGCAACAAGCTACAATTCAGAAACGTGATAGCTATGTCTCCCAACGTTCTCGACTTAAGAAGAAATATATCAACTGATCTCTTAATTCAGGTTCCCTTTCGAAGTTAAGTTTTTCAAGCAAGTTAATTGATCGATCATTTTCTTGTTCAACAGTAGCTTCAATTATCTCTAAGCCCATATGCGTGAAGCCAAATTCCATTATAGGGTTCAATGCTTCTTGCATTATTCCTTTTCCACAGTGTTCTTTAGCTAAATCAAATCCGATCTCTGCACTAGGCTATTCTCCTTGAATCCAGTAGTGGAAACCGCAATCAAACCAAGTCTGTACTCGCTCAGGAGATGATTTCGAACGGGGCGGCGAGGGTAGCGCTAGCATCACCGTTCGCGGCGTCGAACGTTTTCACGATTCGGTATTTGCCGGGCTCGAGGCTTAATGATTCGATAGAAAAATCGTCTTCGTAAACGCCGCCCGGACCGACTCCCCTAAGCTCATCCGTAAACGCTTGCCCTCCGTTCAACCACTTCCAACGACCCGAATCCCACTTCTGTACGCCGAACCACGACCCGAATTCAAGCGCTGTCGGCCCCCAGTTGGTCAGCTTGATCTTCAGAGTGTCAGCTTGCCGATATATTGGCTTGTCAGCCTCCATTATGGCGTTGATCTCGTCTGTTGAGAAGGCGTAAACCGTTACTTTCCCATCCACGACGTCTCCGGCATCGTTCAGTAGTTCGAGTCTGAGCCCGTACATGACGTTCCTGCGATCGGGGAATTCAACCCTCATTCCGTGCGCGTTCTCGAACGTCGCGTTCGAAATTTCGTGTACCGGTTTCAACGATTTATTGAGCTCCGTCACGCTGATCCTCGTTTTCATCCCTTTCGGCAGCCTGTTGATGCTAAAGACGAGATCCCCTTCCGGCAGAGGCATATCGTCGCTGTCAAGCTTAGTATACAGACCATACTTATCGAGAAGCTTCCCATCGAAACGAGGGAAACCCGTCTTCGTATACACTTCGTCTTCGAGCGCCGCCGATGCGGCCTCGTCCAGGAAGCGATTTGTGTTTGGAGGCCAAAACACTTTGTCATTCGGTCCGCCGACTTGTTGTACCGGCTCCGGCAAATTCGGGATATGGCTGTCACCATCCGGCGCTATAGCCCCGGGATCATAGATTTCCACCGAGACTGCGTCTCCGTACTTGCGCAGCACTTCTTTTTTCTCGGCTTCGGTCCAATCGGCTTGCACTTTGACGACCTGCCCAATCACGTCCGCGCCGACAGAGATGGAATCGTAATTTTTCACTATTTCGTCCTGGATGCCACGTAGTTTCAAATATGGGTATTTCGAATGCTTGATCTCGATATGTCCGCCAAGCTTCCTCTCCAAATCCCGTTTGAAGTGACCCGCCTTAGCGTCGTCCTTGTCACTGAGAAAAACGTACCGGTTGTTGTCGTTATCGATGTAAAAAACGCCATACTCCTCAAGTGAAGGTCCCTTGTAGGACTTGTAAATCCGCTTGTCCGGAAAATGCTTGCGGATCAGCTCCTCCAACCTATAAATATCGCGTTGCACGTCGAAGTCGTCCTCCGACGCCACCTCCGTCGCCATAATGCTTTCTTTCGGCGAAGCGCCTGAATAGACGCCAACCGCTGATCCCGCCATTAATACCGCGAGCACAGCCGAATAGATTAACCTTTTCCCCATACCGAAACGACTCCCCCACGATAACATCCATCTTGTTTCCTAAACAGACGTAAGCCGCCTGTGAAAGTTGCATGGTACATTTTTCAAAAATAATCGAAGGTAACAGAAAATGGCGACGTGGCTCATTTACGAGATCTTGCGGTGACGCCGATGCAATGCGCTCACCCTCTCTCTGCGCACGATATAAGCACACTACACACTCCGTATCTGGCCGCAATCGCATACGGAAGCGATTTATGGCTAGCAAGGAGCATAAAAAAACGGTTGCCGAAGCAACCATCATTCATCTATCGTTCCCGTTAGCATGCAGCGCTGTTTCTTGCGCTGCACCACAGAGGATGAAAGTTAATCCGTTCTTTCATGGTGGTTGAACGTCTAGGTGTCTGTGCCAACTATCTTCACCCATGATTCGGCCAACAATCGCTGACTTGTTTCCGCCTACTGCTTGCGGCTCGAGTCATTATATAGCTTCGCCAACCCGTCTTGCTGCGTCCAAGAGACCGCAAACTTTTTGCACATTCTCTTCCTGGAGCCATTTGTCATACCCTCGTCGGAGATCGATACGTATTCTAATTTTGGAAATCCCGATAGCAGGAAACTCCAATCCATAGCGTCGATGCCATCGATATACAGGTATCGGAGTTTCGGAAGATGCAGTTCGTGAATGTTCTTTACCGGATTATTCCTCAGGATAACGCAGTCCAACTCCGTTAGTAGGTTTAAAGGAAGGATATCTTCTATTTGGTTGTTTGCAACGTCGACCCGGGTTAGCGATGGAAAAAAAGCAAGCGGAGACAAATCAGCAAGTCTGTTGTCCGAAAAACAAACAGAGCTTAATTTAGTAAGCACCAGGTCATTCATGTTATCAATATTCATCAACCTGCTTTTATTCACGACCAGTCCACAGAGACTCTCCGGAAGATATTTTAGCTCATTCACGTCGAACTCCGAATTGCTAGTGACCATGAATTCGAGCAGATTCTTGGCATGTTCCATTCCGCTTAAAGAGGACACAATTCCGTCGTCATACTTCGGAAAGATATGACGCAGCTTAAGCAGGTTGATGTCTGTAAGATCTTCTTTGTATACTTGAAGCTGTACGCGCACCATACGCTCCAGGTTCTTATCCTTAAAAATTACGGTGTTCCCTTTCATATATTTGCCATCAACTTTGGAGATCGACGAAGGAAATATTTTGTTGGCTATCCATTTTTAATACGTATTTGGGTCTGTCAAATCTTTTGTGTAAACTCTTTTCGTGCTTTCCCCCGAGGGGGAAATTTTATCGCAGATGCTCTCCGATGCGGTCCGGATAGAAAACGGAGAGCTGCAGCAGCATTTGACCCCAGTTTTGAACGCGGCCTGTCCATTTACGCGTAACATCCATGGTGGCCAGATAAAGCATTTTCAACAAGGATTCATCCGTCGGGAAGATGCTTTTTCCCTTCGTCACTTTGCGAAGTTGGCGGTGGTAACTCTCGATGATGTTGGTGGTGTAAATGAGCTTGCGGATTTCGGGTGGATACTTGAAGAAGGTGGCCAGCTCATCCCAGTTATTGCGCCAAGAGCGAATGATGAGCGGGTACTTATTCCCCCAGGTTTCCTCGAAGCGATCGAGCTCGACGAGTGCCATTTCTTCCGTCGCTGCTTTGTAAATCGGCTTCAGGTCAGCTGTTACCTTCTTCAGATCCTTGTAAGAGACGTAACGGGTGGAGTTTCGGATCTGGTGGATGATACACTTCTGAATGTCCGTTTTCGCGTAACAAGCCTGAATCGCTTGGCTGAAACCGGTCAGATTGTCGACACAGATGATAAGGATATCATGCACGCCCCGGTTCTTCAGGTCGTTTAGAACATTAAGCCAGAACTTGGCGGATTCATGCTCACCAATCCACATGCCCAGTACATCCTTGTTGCCATCCAGGTCGATGCCGATTACCATGTAGGCGGCTTTATTGACAATGGCACCATCTTGCTTCACCTTGAAGTGTATGGCATCCAGGAAGACAACCGCGTACACGCCTTGGAGCGGCCGGTTCTGCCATTCCTTAATCAAGGGTATGATCTTGTTGGTCACGTTAGAAATAAAGGTGGGAGAGACCTCAATCCCATACAGATTTTGCAGATGATCCTGAATCTCACGCGTGCTGACACCTTTGGCATAAAGGGCAATAATCTGATCTTCAATGCCGGTCACATTAGACTGGTGCTTCTTCACCACCAGGGGTTCAAATTCCCCTTGCCGGTCACGGGGAACGGCGATCTCCTGATCACCGTACTCGCTTACGATGGTTTTCTTACTCTTGCCATTACGACTGTTGGTCGTCTGCTTGTTCTGCATGTCGTGCTTCTCATAGCCCAGATGTTCATCCATCTCGGCTTCCAGCATCTCCTGCAGCGTTTCGGCAAACAGCTCTTTCAACGCATTCTGTGCATCCTGCGCAGAGACCAACTTATTCTCCTTGATGAACTGCCGGAGTTGCTGCTTCGTCCATAATCCCATGTGTTCTCCCCAACCTCTCTTATACTTCCATTGTAATGGGTTTAGGAGTTTACACAATCTATTTTACAGACTCACGTATTTCGGTTCCTCGTTAACTGTAAGAGTATACACAAGCCCATCTGTGGTTCCATTCATCTTTGTAGTAACTTTTACATTTCGCCCCCAGGTATTCCCATATACAAATTATATAGCCGCAGGTCATTTTAATACTAGGCATCGTTTGGATATACTCAACTATGCTGCCAGTTAGCGGAGCGAAGGGCTGCCGCATGTCAGCCCTTCGGCATTGAACTAACGTCTCCGATAGCTCAATCGACTTTCTATTCCTCGGATGACTCAAACATCATTTGTATTGCATTTAGCCAGTTTCATTTGTTGAACGTGTAATTACGAGTGAACGAGCGTACCTCATTTGTTCTCTTGCTTCTCTAAGTTGTTTAGCCATATCATTAGATAACTTAGTTTCATCTATGGTGCTACCGTTTTTAACTCCAAGTTTCGCCAAGACGCTTTGAAAGCTTAAGTTAGCCTCGATAAAAGAATCGTACTCTTGTTCGTTTAAGTAATTTCGTGATATTGGCTCCTTGTTTAGTTTATCGAAATAAGGCTGCATATCCATAAGTATTTGCTTATACTCCTTACGAAGCTTACTATTAAGAGTATTCGGATCCAAAATCCCATTGTCACCATTTTCGATCACAATGGCGATCACTCGCTTCATCAATTTCTCAAGTTTCGGGTACTCGTCTCCAAGTTGGTCATCCCACCCGGCGAATTTCGCACTTAGGTTCATATATTCTGTTTTTGTAACATAGGTGGCTTTCTTTTTTATTGATTCGAATGACCCATATATACGATCCGCATGTAACGTTGCTGGGACTGCAGCTGCCAAAACCAATACGCCCGTAACCAGTAAAGCAGTCAACAGTTTTTTATGTCTCTGTTTCGGGTTAATTCGTTGCCCAATAGTTTGAGTTATCCTGTAGTCTGTATCAACAGGTACTACTAATTTTTGAACAAATCTTCTGAGGTCATATCGAATTTGTTCCTCAATAGACATATGGAGATTCCACCTTTTCTTCAAAGTTTTCATTTAGATTTTTTCTCAATTTTTTCATCGCTAAGTGATGACGTGATTTAACTGTTCCAATAGGGATTTGCAACAACTCCGCTATTTCCGATAAATCGTAATCTTGATAATAACGGAGTATTACTACTATTTTTAGTTTGAAAGGTAATTCGAGAATCTGATCCAACAACTCGGAACGTACTTCCTGACGCATTATTTCTGTAGACGCAGCAGGACTAGAAATCGGGTGTATCAATTCCTCTGTCTGTTTTTGAAATAATCGAAACCTTCTCCAATTTTTGCGCTTATATTCTTTCGCTTGGCAAACAGCAATTCCATGGATCCAAAACTTAAATGGCTTTTTTGAATTGTATTTATGTACGGATTTCCAAACTTGTAGATATACCTCATTTAAAACGTCACTTGCATCTTGTGGGGATGAGGTCAATAACAAAACGATACGGTATACGTCTTGCTTTGAATATTCGTACACGCGAACAAATGCCTCCTTATCCCCTGCTATCCAGTTACGTACTGCTTCTTCCAATAAATCATGCATCTATTCAACCCTCCTTCCTGTAAAGATTTACAGTATATATTCGTTTGTTATCTTCGATCGGTTCACTCGTTAATTCAAAAAGTATCCACCAATGCCCAAAATTAACAGATGCTTTCTGTTTGATCAACAGAAACAGCCGATCGTTTTTGCGGATGCCGTTGCGTTAAACTGCCCGAAAGTGGAGCAGGCTGCCGATATCGGCAGCCTGTTCGTCATGATGCTATCGTGTCCGTTAGTTTAGTTTCTTGATTAAGCTTACTCGAATAACATCATCCCAAATTGGACCACGCCGAACCTTTTTGTAACCAATTTTCTCATTGAGTTTAATTACATGGGTATTCGTTTCTTCTGTATGTGTGTAAATTAAATCAACTTTATGATGTTGGGCCTTTTCCTCCAACTTCAGTTTTAATTTAGTCGCTAACCCTAATCTGCGATAATTCGGATGAACCCATAATTGAAATATTTCCATAAACTGACCATCACTTTGAAATAAATTTTGATCTAACTCGTGGAATACTGTCCAGGGATACACTGAATCTCTATTTGCTATGGAGTACATTATCATTGCAATCGGTTTGCTAAAAGCGGAATCCTCAATAATATATGCACCTTTATTTGAGTCAGTTAGATACCCTTCTATTTTCTTAATATGTTCCTCTTTTTCTTGTTCTGACATTTCAGCTTCATCCGGAACTGTGTACCCATCGTTTTTCGAGTCAATTCGAACCAAGAATTGGTGGTCAGTTATATTAGCTTTTCGCATTTTTAGCATTCTATCACCTCGTTGTACTTTACCTCTCTTTTAGATCAAGAACAGGTCATCACGGTGCTTGTGCGGAACCGGTTCGCTCTGCTCGGCTGGCTTTGCCTCTGTATTTGTATGTACTTGTGGATGGTATCCATCATCCCGCACATAATTGTCGATCGACCAAACGCCAATTTTCTTCTGCATAGCCTCAGCTTCGACCTTTCGATATTCATCTACGTATTTCGTATTGGGTTCATAGATGTAAGCAACCCTGGCGAGTCCTTTGGCGAGTTCCATCTTCGCAACCGAGTTGCCTTCCTTTTCACACAGCTTCTTTGTATCGGCATTTGCCGGGCACGCGGGAAGATAAACATACGCCAACAGGCGATCGTATTTATCACGACCTAATCAGCCAGGGCAGCGCGCGCATCGGCCGACAAGTACTCGGTTCCTTCCGTTTTTCCCTTCCCGCGTATCCGGACGATCTTAGCACTTCGAGCGGTACGCAGTTGCACCGGATCACTGGGTTCGACTTGCTCCAAGTTCAGATTCGCCAATTCCTCCCGACGCAGCCCCGTCGAAAGAAGGACGTAAACGATTGCCCGATCACGCCGCGGGCGTGCATGCGTTTTGAGTTCCAATTTCCCTTTCATTCGGCGCCTGTCCTTTTTTAAATGAAACCGCTCGAGCCGGTCACAGATGTTTTTAAGTGTCAGAATCTGCTCGGAAGTCAGAGTCCGCGGCTCGGGATCCGGCAGCATGATCCCACGGATCCCTTTCATAGGATCTTCCGGCAGTAGACGAATCCGAAGCCATTTCATAAACCGGGACAGTGCAGCCTGGTGATTATTCACGGTGGCCGGCGCATACGCCTTCCCTCTCTTTTCGGGAGGATTATACAACTGCTCGAGCCACGCAGTAACATCCCTTTTCACGATCGCCGTTACTTTTTCGTATCCATACCGGTCACGAAAGAAGTCGATAAACCGGGTGAGCTGCAGATTAATCTTTTTTTCAACATCGAGGCTCCGATCCCCTGTTATTTCCATCTCGCTGTAGCGATCTTTCCAAAGCGTCAATCGGTCTTCCACCGGTTCATTAACTGAAAAATCCTTCCGTGTCGTGTTTTGTCTCACTTAGCGGCCTCCTTGAACGTCCTTTTTTAGTTAATATGGCACAAATTAGAGCACAGAAGGGACATTCTGTGACGTATTTTGTCTTCCCGGATTTAAGGTTGGATTAAATCGCCGGAAGTATGATAAAATAAATAATAGTAAGATGAATCAAAGGACGGTGTGACATGGAACATACATTGAAATTGGAAAGCGAAATTCGTACGAGATATCAGATTACGATTCCTGAAGAGATACGTGTGAAAGCAAAATTGGCAGTTGGTGATAAACTGTTATGGCAGTATGATGAGGTTCATGAAGAGATCATTGTGATGCCAAAACCAAAATCATTCTCTGATAAACTTTGGGGACTTGGAAAAGAATTATGGAACGATGAACCAAGTGATAATTATGTTCGGAAGGAGAGAGAAAATTGGTGAACGCCTCCTCCCCCTCTTCTTTTAAGAATATTGCGTTGGACACGAACATTTTTATTTATGTGTTTGAGCAACATCCTGAATTTGGTGAGAAAGCCAAGTGGCTGCTCGAGCAAATTGAGGATGGAACCTATTCAGCCGTTGCTTCGACCATTTCATTGACCGAGATCCTCGTGAAACCGATTCGGGAGGGGAACCTGGCTCTAGAGAAGCAGTACAAACTGCTTTTTGCCCATTTTCCAAATCTTTCAGTTGTGCCCGTTGACAACACGGTTGCCGAACGGGCAGCCTTTCTTAGAGGAAAATACGGAATGAAAACACCGGATGCGCTTGTGATCGCATCCGCCATCATCGCACAAGCGGATGTTTTTGTTACGAATGATATTCGACTGGAACAAGTGGAGGAAATACCTTGTAGAAGTTTAGCTCAATTATAATTTCAAACAAGGCTGGCTCTGCTATCTGCATAACAGGGATTGCCAAAGCCGAGCGGATAGCTTCTACCTATCGAACCAATTACGGCAATCAGTAGAAAAAAACGCCTGCTAGAATTGAAGTGATCATGGCAAATAAAACAATGTTTTGATTCTGACTACCGAGGTGAGAGGATTGCTCACCTCGGTATACTGATTTACGTTCCTGATTTCCTACTTAGCTTCCAGCAACGACATATCTACATCGATTGAAATCATTTTATTAAATTAAACATTACTTAGAAATAATCCAACCTTTAACTAAATAATAAATATCATCACTAAACCGCAGCCGAGGCCTACTTGGCATGCGAATACAAGCCATCCTGACAGCCATTGGTGTAAATGCGAAGCGAATAGTGAAGCTAATAACCCCAAAAATGGCCTAGCAGATAGGTCTAAGCTCGTTTCCTAATGATAAAAAAGCATTGTTCTGTTGCTCGCGGCAACAAAACAACGCTTTTTCAGTACTCTCCAGAAAAGGGTCTCTCTTTCGCTTAATTCTTTGGCTTCTTCGCTTCGTGATGCCCGACTGCTTGAGCTCAGAATTCGGATAACGGGTGCGTATTCCATTTCATTTGTAAATGCGGTACAGGTACATGGACCGGATCCATCCATACAACAGAACCGTCGGAAATCCGTTCGCCGAGTACCAGAATGCCCTCTTTGTTTCTCTGCCACTTGTATCTTCCGCTGACAACCGCTCTTTCCCCGAGCTCGGCGATCTTTATTGCTTCTCCAAATGTGAGCGGGTAATCGTCCGCCTCAGGATCCCAGTCCTCGACGGCAAGCTGCTTTTCACTAGCCACGGAATTCCAAACTTCATAAAAAGCAAAGCCGGTGAGTTTATGTTCTTCGACTTTAGCTTTAAATTGATCAGATACAAATATTTTGGTGCTTAGCATCTCGGGGATTTTAAAGATATGCTTACCTGTTAGCAGCTGCTCGTGAAACGCAAACCGATTAAAACCGATAAGCGTACCGCTGGACAGCTTTTTCGGTTCCGCGCGGCTGTAATCGATGCAATTAATCACGTTAAGTACATTAATTGCATAAACCGCGAACGGCTCATGCACCAAAGGAAGAATTTCAGCACTATCTCTTATCAGATCACCTAATGTCTCTACCGTTTTTCCGCTGAAGATGGGTTTTCCTGAAACAAAATAAGGAGCATCACAATACTTGCCGCCACCTTTGTAAACCATCATTTCAATCTCTCCCCAAGTGGAAACGGGCTGACCCATAAACTGCGAATCAAAATATTTATAGTACTGTTCCTCGTAATGTTTGAGCGTGATCTGGACTTTGTCTTGTGTGCTGAGTTCCCAGATTTTCATAAGAACCATCGCCTCTCTTAAAAGGTCCCACATATAAACGATATTTATCACTATAATATCACATGTGGGACCGCCTTTATCGCGCGCAGATATCGGCATGATCCCATGAAGATTCTTAAACGCCCGTGCAAACGCTTCTGGCGAATCATATCCATATTTCACAGCTACTTCAATAACCTTTGCATCTGTTGTCTGCAGTTCAAATGCTGCCAATGTCAACCGTCGACGTCGAATGTACTCAGATAACGATACTCCAGTAATGAACGGAAACATTCTTTGAAAATGATAAGTAGAGCAACAGGCTCTGCGCTATTTCATCATATGAGATATTGTCCGCTAGATTTGTTTCGATGTATTCCATGGCGTTCTTCATCCTGTCCAACCAATCCATCGTTTTCCCTCCCTTCAATATAAAATTCTATCGCAGATAAAAAATAAAGCCGTGCATTTCCTGCACGAAAAAGTCAGCATGTCGAAGATGATATAATTCTCCCGCTATTCGTATGTTTCACTTTTTCCTGAAGATTGATCCCAATAATTCCAATGTATTAGTAACATTGAGCTATGCTGCCAATTAGCTTAATAAGAAAATCTACAACAAATTTTAACATAGCCTTGATAAAAAAAGACCAGTCAGATCAACGGTTTGATCTGGCTGGACATCAAGTTAAAGTCCCATTTTGTATCTGTTAATCAGTCAGTCTCAATATTTCCGGTTTCCGACCTCCCTCCCGGCCGTTACTTCCGTAAATACACTTTCCGGCGTTACGATCCGCTTCGGTATGGAACGGCCGGCCATCAGCTCCTTGACTGCCTGCATCAAATTGGGACCGAGAAGGGGATTGCATTCCACGACACAATTGATTTTGCCCTCTGCCATCTTTTCCATCGCTTTACGGGTGCCGTCTACGGAAATAATGACTATATCTTTACCCGGCCGGAGACCGTATTCTTCAATAGCCTCAATCGCGCCCAGAGCCATGTCGTCATTGTGGGAGAATAAAACGCGGATTTTCCTGCCCTTCTCCTTCAAGATCGACCTCATTACGTCCCTGCCTTTTTCGTAGGTGAAATCGGCCGACTCGCTTACCAGTACGGTCAAATCTTTACGTTCCTTAATCGTGTCATGGAAGCCCTTCCCTCTGTCGATAGACGGGGTAGAACCTTCCGTTCCCTTTAATTCCACGATTCCGATCGGCCCCGGGCTGTTGCTCATCTTATCAAGCAAATATTTGCCCGCCTTCCGGCCCTCCTCGTAAAAATCGGATCCAATAAGTGAGACATACTGCGAGGAATCCCGAATGCCTACGGCCCGGTCGAGAATGAGAACCGGGATCCCCGCCTCCTGCACTTCCTTCAATATACTCTCCCAGCCCGACTGAATCACGGGGGCGATGGCGATGACATCCACGCCCAGCTTGATAAAACGGCGAATTGCCGCGAACTGCTGCTCTTGCGATTGTTCTGCGTTATCAAGAATCAGCTCTACTCCCGATTCCTTCGCAGCCTCCTGGATCGATAATGTGTTCGCTTTACGCCAATCGCTCTCCGAACCAAGCTGGGAGAAGCCAAGAACGATCGGACGGCTATCCGTTACAGGTACCGTCGAAGCCGCACTCGTGTCGATATTGCCCTTTTGCGTTCCGTTTAACGTTTCTTTCGGCGGGTTATACGAACCGGACTCGCAGCCGGCCAGAATGGTCAGCAGAACCAATAGCCATATACCCAGCCCAATTGGCGCTTTATACCGAATGTTCATTGTTGTCTATTGACCTCCTATATTCAGGCCTGGCATCGATTCCTATCGGAATGTTCCTTAGTTAAATGCGAAAGCTTGACATATGCAATTCCAGTTTACCAGATACTTGCTTCATTTTGGCGGAAAGTTTGAGCAGCTGTTCCCCGACTTCAAGCTGGGCAGCGCAGCGCGACTCCACTTGCCCGGCAGCCACCGACGATTCGGATTATCGCTTGGATGACCTAATTTCGCTGCGCCAGTCGGCGTTCGCTGAGCAGCCTTTGCAGCAGGATAAATAAGAACAGCAGGAGACCGATCACAATCTTGGTCCACCATGAGCTGAGTGTACCTTCGAAGCTTATAATCGTTTGAAGAACGCCCTGAATCAGTACGCCGAAGAACGTGCCGACGATATAGCCTACGCCGCCGCTAAGCAGCGTGCCGCCGATAACGACCGCCGCGATCGCATCAAGCTCCATGCCCATCGCATGCAGACCGTATCCCGATAGCATGTAGAAGGTGAATACGACGCCTGCAAGAGCGGAACACAGACCGCTGACGGTATAGACCCATATTTTCGTCCGACCGACCGGAAGTCCCATCAGCAGTGAGGACTGTTCGCTGCCGCCAATTGCATACGTATTGCGCCCGAACCGCGTGTAATGGGCTGCGTAAAATCCAACCGCCACCACTGCTAATGCGATAATAACGCTAATGGAGATATAGCTGCCGCCGGGAAGATGAACCTTCATCTGGGCAGCCTTTGTGTAAAAGGCATTATCGATGGTAATGGTGTCGGTGCTGATGACATAGCAAAGTCCCCTGGCAAGAAACATTCCGGCCAATGTGACAATGAACGGCTGAATTTTGAAATAATGGATAATCGAGCCCATGGCCCAGCCGAACAAGGCTCCTATCAAGAGGACTGACGGAATGACCGCGAGCGGCGGCCATCCTTGCTGAAGGAGACTCGCCGACACCATCGTCGTTAATGCAATCATCGACCCTACGGACAGATCAATACCGCCCGATACGATAACGAAGGTCATCCCGACTGCCACTACAAGCAGGAATGCATTATCGATCAGGAGGTTGAACAGAACCTGCAGAGAGAAAAATCCGGTGTACCGGAATGATCCGGCGCAGAACATGAGCGCGAATAAACAGACGGTCACCAGAATCGGAATATACTGCCGCTTAAGCATGCCGCTTCACCTCCCGTTCCGCCGGATAATGGCGGGTTTTCCAGCGTGCCGCAAGCGTGCTGCGGAACGTCTCTGACTGAAGCAGACAGACGGCAAGCACGACAAACGCCTTTACGACGAGCGTGATTTCCGGAGGAACCCCGATCATGTAAATCGTCGTTGTCAGCGTCTGGATAATAAGTGCGCCGACAAGTGTGCCGGTCAAATAAAACCGCCCCCCGCTAAGCGATGTTCCGCCGATGACGACAGCCAGGATCGCGTCGAGCTCGTACCACAGACCCGCGTTGTTCCCATCCGCGCTGGATACGTTGGAGCTTAGGATCAACCCGGCGATACCCGCGCATAATCCGCAAAATACGTATACGACGATCATTACCGCTGACGAGCGAACGCCGGCCAAACGGCTTGCGGTCGGCTTGCACCCGACCGATTCGATAAAGAGGCCGATAGCGGTCTTGCGGGTTAACAAGGAAGCGGCCGCAAATACCGCGATAACAATAAAAATCGAGAATGGCAAAGTCCCCAAAGCGCCTGCTCCGATATACTCGTACTTTGCGCTTTCCACGGTAATAATTTGTCCATCCGTAATAAGCTGGGCGATCCCGCGGCCGGCAACCATCAGAATGAGAGTGGCAATAATCGGCTGAATGCCTACCGTTGCAACCAGCAGGCCGTTCCATATGCCAAGAACTACCGATAGAGCCAATGAGATGCCGACGGCAGCCAGTACCAGCGTCAGCGCATTCTGGTCGCTGCCTTTGCTGATCGTGAGGCAGGCCATCGCCCCGGTTATCGCAACGACGGAGCCGACGGATAAATCTATTCCCTTCGTAGCGATGACGAGCGTCATCCCGATGGAAACGAGAATAAGCGGAGAGCCGAAATTGAGTATGTCGATGACGCTGCCGTACAGGTGGCCGTCACGCATTATAACCGAGAAGAAGTCGGGCGAATAAATTAGATTAAATAATAAAAGCGCCGCCAGCACAGTAAGCGGCCAAAACAAATGATGCTTCACCATTTACGTTCATCCTCCTGCTATTGCCTGCATCACATTGTGCTGGCTAATCTCTTCAGCGGCCAATTCTTTAATTTTGCGCCGGTCTCTTAGTATGCCGATACGATCGCTTACCCGCAGCACCTCTTCAAGCTCGGAAGAAATAAAGAGTACGGACATTCCTTTCCGGGACAGGGTCATGACCAGCTTCTGAATTTCCGCTTTGGCCCCGATATCAATGCCTCTTGTCGGTTCGTCCAGTATGAGCAGCTTCGGGTCCGTGAGAAGCCAGCGTGCCAGCAGCACCTTCTGCTGGTTTCCGCCGCTTAGATTGCGGATCAGATGCTCCGGATTCGGCGGATTAATGTTCAGCATGCGGATATATTCGAGTGCGATTTCGTCCTGGCGCTTCCTGGATATCGTTCTGAACCAGCCGCGCGTCGCCTGGAGGGCGAGAATGATATTTTCTCTGACGGTCAGGTCATCGATAATGCCCTCCGCTTTCCGGTTCTCAGAACAAAACGCAATTCCGCTGTCAATGGCCTGCCTCGGCGAATGCAGGACTCCCCTTTGCTTGCCGGATAACCGAAGCGTGCCTTGTTCGGCACGGTCAGCCCCGAACAGCAGCCTGGCAAGCTCCGTTCGGCCCGAGCCGAGCAGCCCGGCCAGTCCGACGATTTCGCCCCTGCGCACCTTTAGATCGAACGGCTCTATGGCGCCTTTCTTGCCAAGGCCGACCGCTTCGAGCATTACTTCATCCATGGCCGAGGACGCTTCGCCACCGGCCTCCTTCGGCAGTTGATCGAGCATATGCAGCTCTTTGCCGATCATCCTCGACACCAATTCTATCCGGGGGAGCTCATCTGCCGGATACTCCCCGACAAACTCCCCGTTACGGAGAATGGTTATTCGATCGGAAATTTCATATACCTGATCAAGGAAATGCGTAACGAACAAGATGGCCAATCCTTCGCTCTTCAGCTTGTTCATCACGGCAAACAGCTGCTGCACCTCGCTGCGGTCCAGGCTGGAGGTTGGCTCATCCAATATGAGCACTTTCGCGGAAATATTCAAAGCACGCGCAATCGCGACGAGCTGCTGAACGGCAACCGAATAGGACTGAAGCGGCTGTGTCACATCGATTTCCAGGTTCAACCGATCACGGAGCAGCCTCTGCGCGGACCCGTTCATTTCTTTCCATCTGATCCGGCCCAACCTCCGGGGCTGCCGGCCGATGAAAATATTTTCGGCTACCGACAGGTTCGGGCACAAATTAACTTCCTGATAAACCGTACTGATCCCCGCATTTTGCGCATCCTGCGGACTTTGAATGCCTACTTCAGCTTGCTCAAGCTCGACGGAGCCCCGGTCGATCGAGTAGACCCCAGTCAATACCTTGATAAGTGTTGATTTGCCGGCTCCATTCTCTCCCATCAACGCATGGACTTCACCGGGGAACAACCGGAAATCGACGCCGGATAACGCCTTGACGCCGGGAAATTTCTTATGAATATCCGTCATTTGCAGAATCGGCTGTAATGTTCTCATAAGGCGACTCCTTTCTACTGGGAACAAGACGAAAGCCACCCCGGGCCAAGCGTTGCATCAAGCCGGAGTGGCTTTGTCACAATCATTGCGAATTAATACTTACGGTTCGGAAGCTCCTTCTTGGCCTCCTCCGAGGTGAACACGCCTTCCACCGTCACAATACGCTTCGGAATTTCCTTGCCGTCCAGAACATCGCGAACCGCCTGCATGAGCTGCGGCCCGAGCAGCGGATTACACTCGACGATAAAGTTGATTTTGCCTTCGCTGGCCGCGGTGAATCCGTCTTTGACGCCATCGATGGAAATGATGACAATGTCCTCTCCCGGCTTCAGACCGGCAGCTTCAATCGCTTGAATGGCGCCAAGCGCCATGTCGTCATTGTGCGCGTACAAGACATCGATTTTCTTATTTGCCTTGAGGAACGCCTGCATGACCTCTTTGCCTTTCGCACGGGTAAAGTCGCCTGTCTGGGAAGCGATTACCTTCAAGTTCGGATTCGACTTGATTACTTCCGCGAAGCCCGCTTTCCGGTCATTGGCCGGTGCGGAGCCTGTCGTCCCCTGCAGCTCGACGATATTAACGTCGCCGGCTGCATCCTTGTATTTATCCACGAGCCACTGCCCTGCGCGGCGGCCTTCCTCCACGAAGTCGGAGCCGATGAACGTTTCGTACAGGGACGTGTCCTTGGAATCGACCGCGCGGTCGGTCAAGATGACCGGAATGCCGGCGTCTTTAGCTTCCTTCAGCACCGTGTCCCATCCGGATTCGACAACCGGCGAAAATGCGATTACATCTACTTTTTGCTGGATATAAGTACGAATGGCTTTAATCTGGTTTTCCTGCTTCTGCTGCGCATCCGAGAATTTAAGGTCGAAGCCGGCCTCCTTGGCCGAATCCTGAATCGACGTCGTGTTCGCCGTTCTCCAGCCGCTCTCCGCACCGACCTGTGCGAAGCCCAGGGTCACCTTCTTATCGGCAGGCGCTTCCGCAGACTCGCTCTTGGCTTCCGCTGCACTATTCGCCGGAGCTTCCGCGCTGCCCCCGGATGTGTTGTTGCCGCTGCCGCTGCCGCTGCCGCCGCTTCCGCACGCCGCCGTAAACAGCAGCAAGACCGATGCAGCGAGGACAATGCCCATTTTTCTAGTCAGTTTCAAGTTTTATTCCTCCCCTTTAGATCACCTTGTGACTGGTGTGCTCTGATTATAGAACGCTTACAAAGTGACCGGATACGGAGTTTCACCGCCGCTTGTTGTAAATTTTTATCCATTTCGGCCGAGTGCGCTCCAATCGGTTTGTTATTTTGTTTCGAAGTTGTGTTATTTGGCGAATGATTGCGTTTTCATCCCATCTCCTTCATAATTTAGCTAGATTCGCCTACTTTATTTCGAAAGGTCTCGGAACGCTTATGAAATTGCTGCGTTGGATCTCTTCGAGCTTGCGTGCCAAGCTGCTGACCATGTTCGTCATTCTGACCTGCGTCCCATTGATTGCCGTGGGCTTGATTTCTTACCAGAAATCATTCAACACCGTATTCGGAAACAGCAAAGCCTCCGCCATACTCGTAGCCGGTCAGCTTGCCCGGGACATCGATACCCTGTTTATGGATACCGGCAAATTGCTGGAGCTTGGCAAAAATCCGCAGGTGCTTCATTTCCTATTCTCGCAGAGCGATACCTATGAGGATGCCAAAGAAATATTGAGGACGATGGACTCTTACCGTCAAACGTATAAATATGACAGCGTTCTTAACATCACAATGATCAACTTGTACGGAAGAGGCATAAGCGAACGGAGGGGGGTCTTTCAGTTAGACCGGAATCCGCTCAGAAATCCGCACTTCTCTTATTTGGTCAACCATCCGGACGCAATTCTCAATATCCCTCCCTCCGATTCCATGACAATGGATCGGCTGGACGGGTTTCAGTACGATAAACAACATGTGATATCCATTATGGCTACGGTCCGGCAGCGGATTACGCATGAGGTGATCGGTTTTATCGTGATCGATCTGGACGATTCCATCGTGAAACGGTTTTGCGACAATGTCACGATCGGCCGGACGGGCTTCTTCTATGTCGCGGATAACACGGGTGCCCCGATATTCACCCCGGCGAACATGGACGAGAGCAGCACATTGCTTAAGCCTGCGGACCTGACCGCAATGACGGCCGGTTCCAGCGCCAGCTTCGTCGATTCCTCGGCCGGCAAGCCCAAGTTCGTCGTCGCTTCCGCTTCCCTGGCCACCGGCTGGAAAATCGTCGGGCTTGCTCCTCTGCAGGAAATCGTCAGGGAGGCCAACTCGATCCGGCAGCTTATCATTATAAGCGTCGCGTTAAGCATCGTCTTCGCCATTACGCTCCACTTCTTCATCACCGCCCGGTTGACGCGTCCGGTTCAGCTGCTGAAGAACAAGATGCAGCTCGCCGCTTCGGGATATCTGGAAGCCAAGGTTACGCCGGAAGGCAAGGATGAAATCGCCGACCTCGGCAGCAGCTTCAATATTATGCTGGGCAAAATCAAAGCACTGCTAAGCCAGAGCATCAAGGAGCAGGAGGAAATCCAGAAGGCCGAGCTCCGGGCGCTGCAGGCCCAGATTAACCCCCATTTCCTGTATAACACCCTCGACTCTATCGTCTGGATGGCGGAAGCAGGCAAGAATGACAAGGTCATCCGGCTCGTGCAGTCACTGTCGCGGCTGTTCCGCATCAGTCTGAGCAGGGGCCGGGATTGGATCAGTCTGGAGAGGGAACTCGAGCACGTGGGCAGCTACCTGGAGATCCAGCAAATGCGCTATCGCGACATTCTCGATTATGAAGTCGATGTGGACCCGCAGCTTCATTCCTTTCCGATTCTGAAAATGACGCTGCAGCCGATTGTCGAGAATGCGCTTTACCACGGACTCAAGAACAAGCGCGGCAAAGGATTCATCCGTATAAGCGGATATGAGGGCGGCGAACGGGAAATCGTTCTGACCGTCCGTGATACAGGCATCGGCATGAGCCCGGGCAAGCTGGAGCAATTAAGAGTTAATTTGTCGAACCGCCATATACCGGCAGAGACCGGAAAAGAAGTTTCCGGCGGGTTCGGTCTCCACAATGTGCACCAGCGGATTCGGCTGTATTATGGCGAAGGCTACGGGGTGCAGGTGGACAGCATGGAACGTGAAGGGACGACGGTGACCATACGAATACCGATGAGACTGGAGTGACACCGGGTGAAGAAAGTGATGTTGGTTGACGATGAAATTCTGGTCAGGGAAACGATCCGCGACTGTATCCAATGGGAGCAGGAAGGCTTTGAATATTGCGGGGATGCACCCGACGGCGAAATCGCGCTGCCGATGATCGAGCAGCTGCAGCCGGATATCCTGATCACGGATATCAAGATGCCCTTTATGAACGGGCTGGAGCTGTCGGCAATAGTCCGCAATCGAATGCCTTCGGTAAAAATCATTCTGCTGAGCGGGCACGGCGAGTTCGAATATGCCAGAGCGGCCTTGCGCATGGGCGTCGAAGAATACTGTCTCAAGCCGATAAGCGCGGCCGGCCTCACCAGTCTGCTTCATTCGGTCAGCGATAAAATCAACGGGGAGCGCCGCGAACGGGAGCGGCTTGCCAGGCTTAAGGAGAGCGAGCTCGAGCAGGCCGGACTCACCCGGGAGAAGCTTCTGAACGACCTGTGCAGCGGGTTTATCGGTGCCTCGGAAGCAATCAACCGCAGCGCAGGCCTGTCTCTCAACCTGGTGGCCCACTACTATGCCGTAGCCCTGCTGGACATCCGAAGCGAGGATGATCCATCCGCCGCCGGATTATATGAGGATAATCATCAGCCG
Organism: Paenibacillus sp. sptzw28; assembly: GCF_019550795.1. Classification (NCBI taxonomy): domain Bacteria; kingdom Bacillati; phylum Bacillota; class Bacilli; order Caryophanales; family Paenibacillaceae; genus Paenibacillus; species Paenibacillus sp. sptzw28. Next base: position 1,130,280 of record NZ_CP080545.1, on the reverse strand, counting down.
CAGACTTGGTACCCGGACAATCATACGGCAGGAGGCAGCGATCATGAAACCTTGATGTTCAGGCGAAGCCGGACAGAAACGGTTTGGATAATGAAAGGGGACAGCCTGGAAGAGCTTCAGCAGCGTTTGCTGTCATTTCAGAACATAGAGAAGACGGCGGAGGACAAATCCCCCTCGATTTCAATTTCCGTCGGGATCGGAAGTGTCAGGGAACGTCTTCATGGTATCCATATTTCGTTCATGGAAGCGGAAGAGGATATGCATACGCGGCGATTGTCCAGACGGAACCGCCGCAATGTATGGGATACGGTCGCCGGATCGCTGCAGCAGACGGTTTACTTGGACCGCAGCAGGTTTATCGAGTTTCTGAGACTCGGCTCTACGGCGCAGACAGCAGAGTTCGTCGCCGAATTCGCTCACGAGCTTCGATCCGTCGATTGGCATTCATCCCTGGCGGGATATTACATTCTTAACGACCTGACGCTGGAAATTTTCCGGACTGCCAAAGAACTGTGCGGCAAACAGGCACCACCCGGGGAAACATTGAATGAACTGCAGAAGTCAATTGAATCGGTACGGACGTGGGAGGATGCCTGCGATTATCTGATTGCCCTCGCGGAGCAGTTTCGGGTGTGGCGGTCCCGCTGCCTGGATAAATATAGCGATATGCTGCTCAAGGTCAAGGAATATATGCATTCCAACTACGATAAAGACTATTTCTCGCTTCAGGACACGGCTGATTATGTCAAAATAAGTCCCAGTCATCTGAGCAAGGTGTTCAGCCAGGAGACGGGACAAACATTCATCGATTATTTAACGCAAATCCGCATACGCAAAGCGATGGAGCTCCTTCAATCGACGAATGCCAAATCCTACGAGATCGCCTTTCAGGTTGGCTACAACGACGCCCATTATTTCTCCAATCTGTTCAAACGCATCACGGGAGTAACGACAACGGAATTCAGGAAAACGGGCCGTTTCTCAGGCTCTCCTTCCGGCAGGGAGGGCGCGGATCATGCGCAGGGCGAACTTCGCAATTAAATGGCTGGGGGGTGCGCTCGCAGCGGTGATCCTCCTTGCGGGGTCAGGCTGTCAGAGCGGGACCCCGCCCGGTCCGGCGGCGGCGAATACGCCGTCGCCTCAAGAGAAGGAAAGGCCCGCCGAACGTACCTTCGGCATAATTTATCCGGTAGCCCATCCTTTCTACGAAATGGTTACCCGTCTGGCCGAGGAAGCCGCAAAGCCCTATTCCATTCAGCTAATTGTCAAAGCGCCGGAAGAAATGAATCTGGAGCAGCAAATCCGGATGATGGAAACGATGATCAAACAGAAGGTGGACGGGATTGCGATCGACCCGATCGATTCGGAAGCGCTGGTTCCGGTTATCGACAAAGCCGTCCAAGCCGGGATTCCTGTTATTTGCTTCGAGTCCGATTCACCCGGCAGCAAACGGTTATCGTTTATCGGTACGGATAACCTGAAAGCCGGAACGCACATGGGGGAAGTAATCAGCCGGCTTCTGAAAGGTAAGGGGATGATCCTTGTCGAATCGGGATTGTCCACGATGAGAATTTATAAGGACAGGCTTGACGGCTTGCTCCGCTATTTGAACGAACAAACGGAAATTCAGGTGCTTGAGGTCCGGTATAACGAGGGAAGCGGAGAACGGGCGCTATCCGATATGGAAGCGATGATTGACGCACATCCCCATTTCGATGCTTTCGTCTCCATCGACTTCATATCCGCATTAAACTCCGTGCTTGTCTGGAAGGCTAAGGGACTCAGCCGGGATGCCGTCGCATTCGGAATGATGCCAGAAATCCGCGAAGCGATCCGCAACGGCCAAACGACTTCCGTTATTTCGCAAAATGAGCAGGATTGGGGAAAGTGGATCATCGAATATCTGCTGAAGGCAGACGAAGGCAGGAACATACCCGCCTTTGTCGATACGGGCGTTCGGGAAATCGGAGCGGAAACGAATTAGGGCGTGAGTTCAACTCACGCCCTTTCAATGGTCAGCTTATGCCTTTCAGTATACCTTATACAGTCAATTCTTTGAAGCTGCTTCGATCGGTGGTTTGCCGGATGAAATACACCCATGTCAATACAAGGAACAGGACGGCATAAATCGCCAGATATCCTAATTGCTCCCGCATCAAGCCATAATCGCCGCTTGCGATAATTGCTTTGAAGCCCGTAATGCTGTGTGCCATGGGCAGCCACGGATTCAGCTTCTGCATCCAGCCCGGCAGCAGCTCAAGCGGGAAGGTCCCGGCGCTTGATGTCAGCTGAAGAATCATCAGCACAATGGCGATAAATCGTCCCGGCTGGTCAAACCAGGTCACAATCGCCTGAATAATGAACGTAAAGGTTATGCTGGCTGCGAAGGTGTACAGGAAGAACAGCGGCACGCTTCTAACCTCCAGCCCAAGACCGTAGATAATCACCGCACCCGCAATTACGGATTGCAGCAGACTCATCGTTGCAAAGGTCAGGGTACGGCTCGTGAAACGTCCCATCGGTGACGCACCGGGAACGCTTGAATCGCGGACCGGGAAGACGGTTGTAAACACCAGTGCCCCTATAAACAGGGCAAGCGACAGGAAGTACGGAGCGATTCCAACCCCGTAACGATCCACCTTGCGATCGCCATTCTCGACAACTTTAACCGGATTCGCAAACATATTCACGGTATCATTCCCGGACTTCACTTGTGCCGTTTGAGCCGCCGCGTCTTTCAATTTACCGGCCAACTCGCCTGTCCCCTCGGCCAGCTTTAAAGTCCCTTCCTTCAGCTGACCGGTCCCGGCGTCCAGCTTTCTCGAACCGTCCGTAAGTCCGCCGATACCGCCCGCCACCTGATTAAGGCCTTGCTGAATTGCAGCTGCGCCTTGATCAACCCGGCCCAGGCCGGCTGCAAGTTTGTTTCCTCCGGCGGCGGCTTCATCCAGTTTACCGTCAAACCGGCTTAACCCGTCCACCAATTCCGATTCTCCCGCATTCAGTGCGGATGCTCCCTGCAGAAGCTGCTGCTGGCCTTGATCAAGCTTCTCGCTGCCTGCAAGCAGCTGCTGCTGGCCGGCTGCCAGCTGCGCGCTTCCCTCAGCGACCGCTTGGCTGGCCGCAAGCAATTTCAGCGCCTCGGGATTCGCTTCAAGCTGCGGGTCGGACTTGATGAGCTGTTCCAGACCCGCTGCCACCTGACCGGCTCCACCTGCCACCTTGCCGCTTGCTTCCGCCGAGTCAGCAAGACCTGCTTTAAGCCTGCCGCTGGCATCCTTGGAGGATTGAAGCCCTTTCTCCAGCTCGGACGCCCCCTGCTGAGTTTTCACGGCCCCATCCTCCAATTCATGTCCCGCAGCTGATAATTGACTCAGTCCGGCGGCTAAATCGGAGGCGCCTTTGTGAACGGTTGACGCGCCGGTATGAAGGGTTCCCGCTCCAGCAAGGAGCGGCTTCATTCCGTCTTGAAGCTTCGATGTCCCGTCAGCGAATTTGGCGACATTGTCCTTCAGCCTTGATAGGCCTTCCTGCAGCTGATCGGCACCGTCTTTCAGTTTGTCCGCGCCGTTACCCGCGGTTCCGAGCCCTGTGGAAAGTTTATCGACCTGCCCCAGCATGCTGCGCGTATACGCTTCTGTGATCTGGGCGGACAGCTTCGACCTTAGCTCTTTGACCGCGTTATTGCCGATCTGTCCGGCTACGAAATTATAATCGCTGTTCGGTTCGAATATAATCTCAGCCTGCTCGGGATGGTCATTCATCAAGGTGGTCGCTTTTTGCGAGAAATTGTCCGGAATCGTGACCGTCATGTAATATTGATTGTCTGTCATTCCTTTCGCGGCCTCTTCCCCGTTCACGAACACCCACTTGAAACCAGTATTTTTCTTCAGCTCATTAACAAAATCCGCACCGACATCCAGCGACTTCCCATCATACTTCGCGCCTTTATCCAAATTAACGACTGCGACCGGAAGCTTATCTAGCTTTCCGTAGGGATCCCATGAGCCTGCAACGAGAATGCTGCTGTAAAGCATCGGGAGCAACGCCACCGCAATGAAGGATATCAAGAGCATCGGTTTACGAATAACTCCTTTCATGTCATTCCAAAAAACGCTAACCGGATTCATACCTATCACTCACCTTTTGTTTGATTACTCGTCTGAACGAATGACTATATTGTAATTTCGGTCAGTTACCCGCTAAAAAATTCCTCCGCAGCAGAGGATTTTTTACTTGGTTATGAGTAAGCCTTCCGAAATCAGCAAACGGATGTTGTCCTTGATCTGCTCCTTGCTCAAAGGCGCAGCCGATTTGTTCCACTCCGTTGTGAGGCCGACATACAGCCTCAGAAACATGAAAGCGACGATGTTCGAATCGCATGGCTTGATTTCCCCATCCCGAATCGCTTGATCAATCTGCTGCTTAAGAAATTCTCGCGCCATACTCTCCAGCTGCCGGATACCTTCAACTGCCTGCACAGTGCCGATATCGCGGACTTCCTGGGACAGCTTGATAAACAGCTCATGGTCCGACCGAAATTCAAGAAGGCTGTCCAGCACACGGAAAATATTATGGATAAAGGTATCGCCGATAACAATTCCGCCGTCCATGACCTGTCTCATTTCCTGCAAAACCTTGCGCAGTATCTCCTCGAATAGCTCATCCTTGGTCTTAAAAAACGTATAGATCGTCCCTTTGCCTACGTTTGCGATCTTGGAAACCAAATCCATAGTGGTGGCCTTATATCCGAATTGGGCAAACGACTGCGCCGCTGCTTTCAAAATCAACGCTCGCCGGTCAACGGTCATTGCAGCGAACCTCCATTCTACTTAATGACTAAATTACAAATCCGGTCAATCAGTCACCATTATCATATCATACACTTTTCCGCTGCACAACGCCTTTCTATTCAAAGTCATCTTTATTCATCCGATATATTGACTATAAGTTCCAGCAAGCTTGCAAAACAAAATCCACAGCAGGGAAGGAAACCGCTATGCCAAGGAACAAAACTGAACGTTCGCACAAAGCTTTCTCCCAAACATCTCTGAAGATAAAGCTGCCTCTATTGATCAGCTTGTTGGTTATCGTTGTTTTGGTTGTCTCCAGCAGCTTTATGTACAGGTTTGGCTCAAGCCTGCTCCTGGCCAAAACGAAGGATGAAATAAGGGCGAATGCGGATCGCATAGGAGAAAGCCTGTCAGGTATTATCCAACTGGAGGAACAGTCCACCTACCTGCTTTCCGTTAATCCGACCTTTAAGAATCTATTGCAATTAAGAAACGCGTTGACAATGACGGACCAGGACTTCTTCTCTTCCAACAACGCTTTGTTCACAGAGGCGAACGCCATTCTGACAAAAAGCTTTGAAGGAACCAGAGGAAACCAGTCAATCACCCTTATAGACGCAAAAGGAACGATTGTTGCAAGTAATCTCCGGGACTCCATTAAGACCGACCGGTCGGACCGGGAATATTTTAAGGCGGCGATGCAGGGTAAATTCGTTATAAGCGATGCGCTCATCTCAAAAAGCACAAAAAAGCTGGTTGTCGTATTTGCCGAACCGGTTAAAGACGATGAAGGTAAAGTATTGGGAGTGTTTATAGGAACAATAGATACATCCTTCTTTGTCAATAACCTGCATAATGTGAAAATCAATGATGAGGGAAGCATTTTTATCATGAGCCGGGAAGGCACAATCGTATACCATTCACGGGAACCAGCTCTAATTGGAAGTAAAGCTGCAAATACTCCGGAGCTTGAGGATATCCTGAAGCTGAAATCGCCAGATACGATTTTGCGAGGAGAAGTGGATCAATCGGATAAGTATATCCGCTATTCCAAAATTCCAACCGCCGATTGGACGGTCGTCGTGGAAGACAACTATCGGGATATCAAGAGACCTCTTGACAGTCTGCTGCTCAAAATCATCTTTGTAACTGCTGCTGCGGTCGCGGCCGCTATAGCCGCCGGACTTCTCTTATCCCGGATGATCACAAGCCCGATTGCAAAATTAACCGCTTTGTTCAAGAAGCTGTCCGCGGGCGACTTGACTGCTGCTGCAGAGGGCAAATATCACAGTGAATTCCGGGATTTGGCAGACAGCTTTAATCAGATGGTGGAACAAAATAAAGCTCTTATTACGAGCATGAACAAATCCATCGGCGTCCTGAATGAAAGCACCGATGTGCTGGAGAAATCATCGAAATCTACAGCTCAATCGCTCGGCGAAACATCTGTCACGACAATGGAAATCGCCAAAGCTATGGAATCCCAGTCTCATGAAACCGAGAATATCGTGGGCAAATTTTCCGGACTAGGCGATAAGATCGCTTCCATTCATAACAAATCCCAATCCGTCAAGGAGCGGGCCGAAGCGATTATTGAGGTATTCCATTCCAATAATATTGTGATCGACAGCCTGATTGAGATTAACGACAAGAACAGACAGGAAGTCCATAAGTTTTCTTCGATTATTTCACTGCTGACGGAAAGCTCCGCTAATATCCGCAGCATCACTGGAGCGATTGGCGACATTGCAAAACAAACCAATCTTCTGGCGCTGAATGCCTCCATTGAAGCAGCCAGAGCAGGGGAACACGGTCGCGGCTTTGCGGTAGTGGCCGGAGAAATACGCAAGCTGGCCGAGCAATCCTCGAAACAGTCGAATGAAATTAACGGCATCATCCAGCAAATGCTAGTGCATGTGAATGAAAACAATAAAAGAGTCGGTGAAATTCAGTCGATTGCCGCGCAGCAGCATGAGTTTGTCGGTAAAACGCAGGAATCCTTCAAAACCGTTGCGGACAATGTAATGGATATTACGGATCAAATCAAATCAATGGCCAATGAGGTCGCCAGCATGGAAACGGATAAGAATGATGTGCTTCAATCCGCCCAAAGCTTGTCGGCCACCGGAGAAGAAGTTTCCGCCTCTGCGCAGGAAGTGACGGCAACCGTTCAAGACCAATCCGACATGGTCAACCAATTAGCCCGAATGGTTGAAACAATTGACAACCTCACCAAGGAATTGGCGAAATCAGCCTCCCGGTTCAGAATTGAATAAATCAGGTGAACGAAGCGGTAAAAGAAGGGTTAACGAAAAAACATATGCTCTATATCCTTATAAAAAAGAGCAGGCTTGGAATCCATCCAAGCCTGCTCTTTCTATTCGCCCTTGAGCTGCACAGACGCAATCGACTGCCTGTTAATGAATTCGCCGTTGATCAGCGTCTTCTCAAACGGCTTATCGGGATCCTCGATCTTGTTCAGCAGCATCTGCACGGCGCGTAATAATCTGCAGGAAACGGTCGGAGTTGTGCTCGGTCACCACCATGCTTCCGATTCCCCGCTCTGCGAGCGATGCTATGACGCCATCGGCAATACATAGAATTGAACCCTCCTGCAATAGGAGAGCCGGATATTGCGTTTAAAATCATCAGTGGACGTAACAAGGCGAAGGCGGACGACTATTAAAGAGCCGAGCAAAAAAGTAACATTACGATCATAACACCTAGAATATCATGTCTTTGCGCCTGTCAGAATGATTTGCCTAATAAAACACTTTGGTGTGGAGCACTTCCAAGGCGCGTCCGATTTCTTCCAGTTCTTCTTCGAATGGAAGTAGCGAGAACCCCAACATTACTAAGGTAAAGGTGCTGGATCTGTTTGAGGAGGGGTTTAATCCGGTCCTGGTTTTCAACAAGCAAAAACGGGATATGCACTTTCTGGTTAAACAACGCGCACAAAGCATTAATGAAAAAAGGCTTGTTTAATTATGTGGGCATAAAAAGAGTGAAGTTTTTTGAATTTGGAAATATGGAAAGTCCAAAGGGACGGCAAGACGAAAAACTAAATAAAATCTATCGATATTTCAAAACGATAGACCGCTAGGAGTTTCAACAACAATACAGATGACTGAATCTCATGCAAACTGGAGTGAGCCTCCTATTCACTTTCACTCTTCCGGAAGTGATTTCCGGCCGGCAAAGCCGTCGTTCCAGCCGTGATAATGCGAGATTCGTTCTTCCCCTTCCTTCCAGCAAATCAGTACGTCCTCCCCGTCCAATACGGCCGGAAAGTCAATCAGACCGGGGTTTATCATCTTCAGCAGAACACCCTTTCGCTCGAAGTTGTTAATTAACAGATCCGCTTCCATTCGCATAAACTCAAGCTGGCCTTCCATCTCAAAGAACGGATCCTTGCCAACCTCCGGGCTCACGGAAGGCTGTCCTTTCCCCACTTTCTTCTTCCGCAGCTCTGAATATTGAAGCTCAAACTCTCTGGTGAGCGCCTGCAGCTTCCGCAAGTCCTCCTGCAGCTGCGGCAGCATTGCGTTCGCTTCGCTCACCGTAAACGTTTTATTCGTCATCACACATCCACTCCTTAACTTTATATTACACTGTCTTAACACAATGTTTCACTTTGGACTCACTGCATTTTTTTGCATCGCAGCTTGGTCGGGGCTTCGCCGGTGTACTTTTTGAAGAGATGGCAGAACTGCGACGAGCTGGAAAAACCGCTTTCCTGTGAAATCTCGGTGACACTTTTATTGGTAAATAAAAGTTTTTCCTTCGCCGATTCCAGCCGCTTCAGCAATAAATATTGATTCGGCGAGTACCCGGTAGATTCCTTGAATTTATGTCGGAACCGGTCGCAGCTGTACCCCGTAAGGTCGGCAAGCGTCTGCAAATTTATATTTTCGTTAAAGTGCAGGTCCATATAGTTTTTTACATAGGAATGCCATTCTTCTTCGCAGGTTTTGCGCTGTCCGTTAAGCATCCGGTCGAGCTCGATAACCAAATCTTGAACAAGAAGCTCTAACCTTAAACGGTAATGAGTTTGTCCGGCAAGCATTTCTTCCTTCATCCGGTTCAATCGTCCTATTACTTCCATATTTGAATCCTCAAAAACTCCATTCTCGAAAGCCACAGGCAAATCATGATAGAAAGCGACCGCTATAAAATCCGTTTCCTCACAAGTGCGGCGATCATGTGTACAGAAAGGCTTCATGAAAGAAAACGTACCCTCACGGTATGTATAAAAGCGGTTGTCAATTGTTGTATCGCCGGTACCGCTCCATTAATAAACCAGTTCGTAGCAGTGGTGTTTGTGCAAATCCTGATAATGCCGGGGACTCCTTGTCTCGTAATACAGATACTCGATCTTAGCGCCCATATTACTCCTCCTATCAGTTAACCTTAGCCATAATCTGCAAGCTAATTAGCCGTCTTCCGATAGTTGCAAATGCTTTCTTCCCGCTATGATATAAGAAAATAGTTTTCCGCACAAGTCGCTGAAGCCTTTAGCAATAAATTATCGATGGGAGGAAGTACCAATGCCTATGTTTGATTGGTTTTATGATGAAGTACGGCAGGTGGGGACGGACTTTACGGATGCGGAGCAGGTGAAGAGATATGATTCCAATATGGGTGATCGGTCGGGTGAAATACAAAAGCTGATTGACGTATTGAAGCTCGACAGCTCCCAAACGGTACTTGAGATCGGTACTGGAACGGGGAGCATTGCGACAGGATTGGCAGCAGTGTGTGAACATGTATACGCAATTGATGTTTCGAAAGCGATGCTCGATTATGCGGCTGCGAAAGCCCGCCGGCACGAGGTGGGGAACATCACTTTCGCTGAGGGAGGTTTTTTATCCTATCGCCATTCCGGTAAGCCGATTACTCGTATCATCTCTCATTTCGCGCTTCATCATCTGCCTGATTTTTGGAAGTCGGTTGCCATTCAAAGGATGTATGACCAGCTGGAAAATGGCGGAATACTGTATATTCATGATGTTGTATTTTCATTTCCGGTTCACAGCTTTGAGACATCGATTGACACCTGGATTGAGAGTATAGCCCGAAGCGGTTCTTCTTTTGATGCAGCTGAATTGTGCGCACATATAAGGGATGAATTTTCAACCTACGGCTGGATATTGGAGGGAATGCTTAGAAGCTCCGGATTTCACCTGGCAAGCGCAGAATATAACGGCAATACTTACGCAACATACTTGTGCATGAAGAGGGAATGACCAATAGCAGCGAGTCTGCCGATCACCCGGCAGCCCCGCTGTTCCAAATCAGCCCATAGGCGGGTAAACAACGGCTGGTTCTAACAGTGTGATCGTGTTGTTGTAAGTGTTGATATTTGCTTGGATACCGATCGGTATGGCGGCTTTATAGCGCCCGTGACCTGAAGCAAGATTGGTTATTAACGGCTTGCCGAGCGGCACTATAAATTCGTTGATTAATTCATCGTAAGTTACACCGTAGGCCTCGATACATTCGGTGCACTCGCCCATAAGGATTCCGCTGCAAGCCGCGAATTTGCCGGCAATCCTTAATTGCTCGATATAACGGAAAACGGTATTGATCGGCTCATGCGTTTCTTCGATAAAGAGAATTTTCCCAGTCGTATCGATTTCGTATGGCGTACCAAGAGAGCCAACCATGGACGTTAAATTTCCTCCCACGATCGGCCCGCTGGCGCTGCCTGTAACTCTGGGTATGAGCGGCATTCTCGGAGGATTCAATATTTGGCGGGGAATAGACGGATTCGAGGCTGCGGTAAAAAACTGCTCGAAATTGTATGGCGGCGTTTCGGGATTAAAATCAATGAGAAGAAGGCTGTGGAGTGTGACGACGTTAGAAAACCGATACAGTGTGTTCAATAAGACAGTAATGTCGCTGTAACCGGTGACGATTTTCGGATGTTGATGAATGAAAGAGTAATCGAGAAACGGTAAAATGCCTTCAACTCCCACACCGCCTCTTACAGGCATTATCAGCTTCACCTGCGGATTGGCAAACATATCCATCAAATCTTGGGCTCGCTGTGCAGCCGTTCCGGCGAGAAATCCATTTTGTGCATATACATGCCGCCCCAACACCACCTGAAGCCCCATGCCTTGCAAATAAGCGATACGGGCATTGATCGAGTCCGCATTGAGGGGGCTGCCCAGTGTTACAATACCTACCGTATCCCCCCGTTGCAAAGCTAGCGGTTTAATCGCCAATTGATTATCACCTCGCTTTTTGTTCATTATTAATTAGAATATGAGCGAGGGAAACCGAATAGGCATACAACTCTTTGTTTCTCCGGCCTTCATTGAATCCGGGAGACTTAGATTTAATAAATTAAACCAATTCCCTGGTTTTAATCCGTTGGATTTGCATGGTGATATACGCCAGCTCCGACTCATGGAGTTCAAAATCATACTCATCTTTTACAAATTGGCCCGCTTCTTGCGCGCACAAAAACGATTCCTTGAATTTCTCTTTAATGAGTTGAACCATTTCCGGATCCAATTCGTGAAAAGGCTCGCCGGATTCAGAGCGCTGAACGGCAAATCGCAGATGCGTGACTAAACGCTCATATGATACCGTTTCCTCAGCAAGCTTGATATTCAAACAACCTTCTATTCCGGCTATGATGTCCCGTATCATAGAAGTGATATTTAACGTTTTCGCCATTTCCCCCGCATTCATTTTCGCAGTATAGATATGCAGAGCAATATAGCCGACCTCATCCTCCGGAATTTCAATTCCGAGCTTTTCTTTTATTAGCGTTTTCGCGAAAAGTCCGATTTGAAATTCTTTAGCATATAAAACTTTAATTTCGTTTAGCAGCGTATTTTTAATGATCATGCCTTTAGCCAGCCGTTCAAGCGCAAAAGACAGGTGGTCTGTGAGCGCAATATGAATGTGCTCATTTATTTTAACCTTTAATTGATTTTCGGCATGGGATATGATCTGCTCGGATACCTGAATATGCTCCTCCGGCAATGTCGATAATATTTCTTCGAATTGTTGATGCTTTGTTTGATCCTTCATTACAAAGATTTTTTCAATCCGGGATTGGTCTACGGGATCGTTCTTTTTTTTCTGAAACGCAATCCCTGACCCCATCACAATCTTTTCCCCGTCCCAATCCTTGATCACAATCGCATTATTGTTTAATATCTTGTTAATTTTCATGGTGTACTCCTTTCTGCAGTGGAGTCCCGGATTTAAGATTTTACTTTTACCTTCATGAGCGGGGTAATTCCCATTTCAGCGCATTCCGGCAGCAAAATTTCCAATTTTTCAATTTGATCTGAATGAATGATCATCATGGGAGTGATGGGACTTGTCGCTTTCAGCCGAACCAGATCAAGCGAAAAGTCGATCAGCGGTTGTCCCTTCATTACCCGGTCCCCTGTCTCGACGTAAGTTGTAAATCCCTCCCCATTCATCGAAACCGTATCCAGACCGATGTGAATGAGTATGTCCAATCCGCTCCCGGTACGAATCCAAACAGCATGCTTGGTTCGGAAAAGGTGAATGATCTCCCCATCTACGGGAGCGCCGACCTTTCCTTCCACCGGATCGATTGCAATTCCCATTCCGGCCATAGTCCTGGAAAAGGTAGGGTCGGGCACTTCCTCCATGGTCAGCACTTTTCCGCTTAAGGGTGAGATAATGATTTCTTCTGTAATCCGATGATCCCGAAGACCAAACCATTTTTTAAACATAGTGTACTCCTTGTCTCTACTCCTCTTTTCCTTCATCAAATCCAAGAAGCCAAGTCAATGTGAAAGCGCAAGCCACGGCAATGACAAAGCCTATGAGGTAGTTGAGTAAGTTGGGTATGCCTAAAGGCGCTGCCAGGACCACCATCGGAAGACCCGTCAAACCATAAGAATTTGCGATTACATGAGTAAATACAACGTATGCGCCGCCTGCCGCTCCCCCAATGCAAGCACCGATAAACGGTTTTCTTAATCGCACGTTCATACCAAACATGACAGGCTCCGTGATGCCTAAGAAGGCAGAAATCGACGCAGGGATGGCGTTTTCCTTGAGCTTTTTGTTTTTTGTTTTAAAATAGACCGCCAAACCGGCGCCGCCTTGCGCGACATTGGCCATGGACCATACAGGCAGCAGAAAGTTAACCCCGATTTTGGGGTCGGCAATCAAACCGAACTCGATTGCATGTAAACTATGATGAAGTCCAGTAATCACGATCATTGAATATAACCCGCCCAATAGGAACCCGCCTATAAATCCGACGCCATGCGAATAAACGCTCTCTAACCCTTGGGTAAGCAATCCGCCGATGAATGCACCCAGCGGCCCTATGGCAATTAGGGAGACAATCCCGGTAGACAGGACGGTTGTAAGCGGGATAACGAACAATGCCAAAGACGGATGCACGACTTTTCTTAATCCCTTTTCAACCGCACACATCAAATAAACCGACATCAATATCGGAATTACCGTTCCCTGATATCCGATTGATGCGGGCTGAAATCCGAATACATTCAGCCTTTCAAGATAATCGGGTCCAAGCGTCCCCGGCTTCAATAAATCGGAATGCGATAAAATACCGCCTACAAAAGCCCCCAAAGCCGGAGTACCGCCGAATTCTTTCGCCGCGCTAAACCCGATGACAATGGGCAGAACAAGAAGTGCGGATGCTGAGAAAAGATTGAGCAAGCTGATCCAATCGCTATCCGGCGCAGCCCAGTGAGAAGACTTTATCATTCCGGTCAGACCGATAAACAGACCGGTGGCTACAAGAAAAGGGAGTATCGGGACAAAAATATTGGACAACATTTTCGTAATTGCAAGCACGGGATTCCGTTTTTTCGGCGCGGCCGAGGCAGGTTTCACTCTATTATCGGATGCATTAGCAATCGCTTCTTCAAGACCTTTATAGATCTTGTTCACGATTCCAATTCCGAAAATGATCTGGTATTGTCCCGCTCTGGAGAACACACCCTGCACATGGTCCAGTTTTTCTATGGCGGTGGTGTCCGCTCTTCGTTCGTCATGCAGAACCAAACGCAGCCGGGTAGTGCAGTGAGCTGCGCTTATAATATTCTGCTTTCCGCCCAGCAGCGGCAGCAGCTCTTCGACGATTCTTTCCGCTTCGGCTCGAATTATTGATTCCTCCTTCTCAGCATGTTCAGTTATTAAAGCATTCGCCTGCGGCTGTCTTTCTTCCTGCGTACGTTACCCGATTTATCGCCAAAATACGCCCAGCATAAGCTGAGCGCAATTTTGGCTTTCATATTATTCAACCGGATATTACTTGATCCAGCCTTGAGGCAGTATTCTCTCGATCTTCGTGCGGTCGCCATCGATCGACAGCTTCACCGTCGGAGCCAAAGTGCCGCCGAAGTGACTGAACTGGAATTCCGGAGACTGGTTGCCTACATCGCCGATCGACATGCTGCCCAGATCGCCGAAATGCGCGAATCCGACAACATTCAGTTCCGGCGTCACCAGCCAGGAATATGCTTGGTACGGATTATCCGAAGGGTTGGCCAGAACCAGCCCGCTTCCGTTGAGCGGTTTATATCCGCCGATCAGCGTGTCGGAAACGAAACCGTACATTCCTTCCGGTCCCCCAAGACCCTCAGCGTATTTGTTAATGTGGCTGTCGGTGAACAGATAGTATTTCTTGTCTTTAACAACCACATGCGGGCGCTCAAGCTCTTCATTCACATAGTTCGCCTCAACGAGCGGCGGAAGGAGCTTGATGTTGTTCAGATCGCCGCCCACCACTTCGGCGATGCCAATATTGCCGTTGGCGTGTACTGCACCGGACGGCACAGGGTGCTGCTGCAGGTATTCGGCGCTTCCGGCATATTCAGGCTTGAACTGCCGCTGCGAAGCGGTCCCGCCGGAATTGCCTTCGAACAGCAGGTATTCTTTACCCGTTTGCGGATCTTTGAACCACATTGGATCGCGGAATGCGTAACCTCCGCCTTCGCCTTGCTTTGCTTGCTCTACCGTCTGGTAGTATTTCCCATCAGGCAGCAAAATAATGCGGTGCTTATCCCAATTTTCGAAGCGAACGCCGTCTTTATCAGCAACCATAGTTCCAGTGGCTGCAGCGATGCGCTGCTCATAAGTCAGCTGAGGCTGGCCTTCGGGGCCGGTCGCAGTGTAAAAGGCGTGAATTTTGTCGCCGTCGAGCATGGCGGAGCCGGCCCATTGGCGTTGGCCGAGGGCGGTTCCTTTCGGGAACAGTTCCCCGCCCAATGTCCAGTCCTTGCCGTTTTTCGAATAGAAGTAACGGATTGTCGCGATATCGTGTACTTTACCCGGCAGCACGTCGTTCGGAGCGGAAAGCGCGAAGATCACTTTCCAGCCTTTAACCGACGCAGTGTTCCCGTCACGGTCCATAAGCGGCCACGTATCCCAAATGTGATAGCCCGGCGCCATTTTGTCCAGCTTGCTGATGTCGGTATATGGCAGGGTGTTGTCTTCATTCAATTCGATTTTCGATACCTGTTCACGTGTCCAGTTGACGGTTTGCTCCCCGCTTTCAGCATGCGAATGTGGAGCAGCAAAGCCTGTTACAGCAATGCTTGCCGCCAAAGCGAGCACGGATAATGCTTTTTTGTTTTTTCGGATCATTTTATTGCTCCTCTCAAATCATCTTAACTACGTTCGGATTATCGCGGCTTTAGCGGTTTGCGCCGAACGGTTTGATTTCTCCTGCTTTGCCTTCCTTAACAACTGCCGATTTGTCGCCGTTCAGACTAATTTTCAGCGTTGCCGCGAAGGTGCCGCCGAACTGGACATTGCCGTTCTCGTCTTTCGGTTCGTTAATGAAGCTGATCACCTGCTGATTCGGGAGCACCATCCAGGAATACGCTTGATACGGTTTGCTGGCCGGGTTGGCGATGACAAGGCCGCTGTCGTTCATCGGCTTGTAGTCGGCGCGGATTCCGCCTTTGCCGTAGAAGCCGTACACGCCGTCCGGACCGGTCAGGCCAGGTGCGTAAGTGAACGTGTGGCTGATCGTGAACAGGTAATACTCATCGCCGTTTACGACAACATGCGGACGCTCCAATTGATGGTTGGTACCAATCGATTCGACCAGCGGCGGCAGCAGTTTCAATTTGGTGATATCGTGGTCAAGCACTTCCGCAATACCGATATTGCCGTTGTACATTTCCGATCTTTCCGGAACGGAATGGGTTTTGCGGTATTCCTCGTCGCCGATGTTTTCAGGTTTCAAAGAATAGTTGCTGCCGGCCTGGCCTTCAAAAATAATGTACTCTTTGCCGGTATTCGGGTCCTGGAAGAAGAACGGATCACGGAACGCCGTAATGATATTGCCATGGCTTTGGAATTGTTGAATTGTTTCGTAATATTTGCCGTCCGCTTGAAGAATGAGTTTGTGTTCGCCTTCGTTCGTGAGATGCACGCCGTCTTTATCGGCGCTAATGTCGAAAGTAGTCTTGGCGATGCGCTGCTCCGCTCTTTGCACCCATCCGTCTTCATTCCATTCTTTACCGCCATTTGCGTTCATATCGCTGGTTGCCGTGTAGAAGAGGTGAACTTTGTCGTTCTCGTCCAGCATAGCCGTCCCCGCCCACTGCATATGGCCTAAGGCTTTATCATAGTTGTAAGGAATTCCGGCATAGGTCCAGTCTTTGCCGTTCTTCGAGAAGAACATGCCGATTCTTGCATGCGTATGGCGCTCGCCCCAACCCAAGCTGCGCGGCGCGACCAATGCAAACGCGACCTTGTATCCTTTTACGATGGCCAGAGAACCGTCCCGGTTCTGCAGCGGCCACGTATCCCAAACCCATTGATCCGGCGCAACCAGATCGAAGTCCATGTCTACCTCAGGAGCTGTGTTCTGTTGCGTGAGGGCTACTTTCTCCGCTTGTTGACGCGACCAGATTGCGGTGTAATCGTCCGAAACGGTCGCCGAAACGGAGGCAGCGGCCAGACTGCTTGCAAGAATCGTCGAACATAAAATCAATTTCCCCAATTTAAATCCTTTTTTCATTTTTCTTCCTCCTCATGGTAATTGCCAATATGGCTTCCAAACAGCTTTTACTGCTGAAACAACCCTTAAATTCAAAAGATCCCCCCTTCGGTCCGGCAGCGGAACGAAAAAAAGACCTAAAACGTTTAAGAATAATCCGCACCCATTACGGTGCAGTCATTCTTGAAACATTTTAGGTCTTGCCTGCTGAGCAGTAACAATCCCGCGTATTATGTTTTGCATCCCCTATTCTAGCCGGACTCAAACTGAATATCAATAGTAAAATTTCCCTATACATTCGCTGTCGATAAAATAGGAGTTCCGAACCAGCATATAAATAACGGCATCATTCCTTAACCGCTCCCATCGTCATTCCGCTCACAATATATCTTTGAATCAGGAATGAGAAGACCATGACAGGAAAACTGAAAGTGACCGCCGCCGCAGTCATTGGCCCTAAATCAAGGTTGTACGCGGTCAAAAATTCGGATAGGCCGACAGGCAAGGTTTTGGCGGAAGTGCTCGTCATCATGAGTGCCATCAGAAAATCATTCCACGAGAGCATATAGCTGAAGATGGAGGTCGTAGCCAGTCCCGGAAGCGAAATCGGCAGAATGATTCTCATGAACGCCCCGAATCTGCTGCAGCCGTCCACACGGGCCGACTCATCCAGCTCCTTGGGCAATCCATCAAAAAATCCGATCATCATCCAAATCACAAATGGGATGTTAATGCTGGTATACACAAGGATCAGCGCCAGCTTCGTGTCGTAAATGCCCAGCTGGTTGATGATCCGGTACATGGGAATCGCTACACTGATCAAAGGCACCATACGGACGGCCAACGTCAGCAATAAGAACAAATTTCCTAAGCGGGAGGAAAACCGGGATAAACCGTATGCGGCTAGCGATCCAAGAAAAACACTTATGATTGTGCTGAAAATTGCGGTAAAAAAACTGTTGCCAAAGTACTTTCCAATCGGAAGAACTTCAAACATCTTCCGAAAATTGTCGAATGTGAATACCGAAGGAAACAATGTCGGTGAAGAGGAAATAACCTCTGACGGAGGTTTCAGGGAAGTCATGACCAAATAAACATACGGAAACAAAAAGGCGATTACAAACAGTCCCGTTAAAACGAGGATCAATGCGGAACCAAGCGTCAGTTTCCGGCCGGCGAATGCACTCATTTTGGGTGAACCCCCTTCTGTCAAGCTGCTTTCTTATTCGGATTCCATAACCGCATCATGAAAAAACCGCAAACGGATAATAATGCGATCATAAACAATACGGCCAGCGCACTGGAATATCCGGTTTGGTTATAGCGCGCCATCGTATTATAGATCATTGTGCTCAGAACGGAAGAGGAGAAACCCGGCCCTCCCTGGGTTAAAACCCATATGATATCGAACGAGCGTGCCGCATCGATCATTCGAATAAGAACCGCGACGACGATGACCGGCCGTAAGCTCGGCAGTGTAATGTGCCAGAACCGTTGACTTCGGCCTGCACCGTCAATGTGGGCGGCTTCGTATAAGCTTCCCGATATTCCCTGTATGCCCGCGAGCAGAATCAGCATCATAAACGGCGTAGTCAGCCAAACATCCGCCAGCATGCAGGAAAGAAGCGCATATTTACTGTCCGATAGCCACAGGATGCTCTGAGGACTATCGATCAAGCCTGCCCGGTAAAGAAGGGAATTGAGGATGCCGAATTGATCGTTAAGCATAAACTTCCAAATCAGGCCGCAAACCAGAGGAGCGATCATGAGCGGACTTAAAAACAACGTTCGCACAAAATGATTGCCTTTGAAACCTGTGCTTAGCAGGAGCGCCAGAATGAGTCCGATCACCAGCTCGAGCGTCACCGCACCTAGCACAAAAACTACCGTGTTGTACAACGACTGATAGAAACGGTCCGAGGTCAGGGCTCTGCTATAATTCTCCGCTCCTACAAACTGCATACCGCTTTTGGAATCAAACAGGCTGTCTCTGATTAAGAGAAACATCGGATATACGAAAAAGAGAAGCATGAAAACGGCAGCCGGAGAGAAAAACAACAGGGCTGTTCTCCGATCACTCTTGGTCATGGGAGTCATCATCCTTTTGATTTCAATGGAATAGAAGCGGAGGATAGACTTTAGACTACCCTCCGCACCGGACACTTCACCTTTTACTGGCCTTGAATCTCATTTATGAGATCAGCGGCTTGATCCAATGCCTCTTGCGGCGTTGCTTTACCTGATAAGGCAGACTGCAGGGCCGGAACCAATGCCTCGCTCTCAATCTCGTTCCAATACTCAAGTACCGGGCGATTCTGCGTCTGTTTGGCCGATAAGGTTGAATTAAGCGCGCTTAGGTGAGCGTACTCCGATTTCTGTCCATACTGCCTGAAGACAGATTTGCGCGCGGCCACGCCAAGCGCTTGCATAAATAGTTCATTATGCTCATAAATGAACTTAACGTATTCTTTGGCTGCAGCCTGTTTCTTTGATGAGCTTGGAATGACTTGATACCAAGGTCCCGGAACAACACCCACCCCGGATTCTCCGCCTATCATCGGTGCCGCCCCTACCTTTCCCGCTACTTTGGATTTGGCCGGATCGTCCGATGGGACGAAGAAATGCCCCCATGCCAGCATCATCGAAAGCTTGCCGTTCATGAACAACTCGGACGTTTCCGAAGAAGCCATATTGAGCGCGCCCTCGGGGGCCGATTTATCCTCCCTGAGTATTTTCGTTAAGAAATCCAGTGCTTCCACATACGGTTTCGTATTGACCAGCGCTTTACCGCCCTCACCGACTACTAGCGGTCCAGCCCCGGCTTGCGCCGCATGATCCAGCCAACTGGCAACGGAATCGCCGTTATTCATACCGAATACGCTCGTCCCATATAGATCCTTACCCCCATCTTTATCCGTGTCGCGTGTGAAGAATTTCGCGGCATCCCGATATTCTTTCCAATTGGCAGGCGGCTTCAGCTCGTAGCCGTATTCCTTTTGAAAAGCCGCTTTTTCCTTCGGATCCTCGAACAGGTCTTTGCGGTACAACAAAATCTTCGAGTTCGTCCATACCGGCATGCCCAGTGCCTTGCCGTCAACGGTCCCGCCGTCAATCAAATTCGGAAACAGGTCGTTCTTCACCTCATCCGTCATCAGATCGTCCATTGGCGCAAGCCCCTGAGCAAGTGTCGAGAACCATAATATATCGATGGTTGCGACATCGTAAGAACCCGCTTTCGCCTTCAATTCCGCATTCAACTTGTCATAAACGCCGATGTAAGGAACGGCTTCCACCCGGATTTCATAGCCCGTCTTTTTTCTGAATTGTTCAGCGGTTTCATTAACCACTGTGAAGGCGGGACTTCCCCCCTCCACAAGAACCGTTAGAAATTGCCCTTCTTTGTTATCCGATTTTTTGACAGTCGTATTGATAGCGTTTTCTTTTCTCTCCGCACATCCCGCCAAGATTGACGTCATTACCAACATGATGAGCATAGCAGCCAAACCCATTTTTCTTCGATAAGACATACCGGCATCCCCCTTGGCAGTAATTATCGATCCCACAATCCGTGTTCAGGCCATCTTCGCGGCAATCTTTGCTCCACCGGCGGCAAAGGATCAAGCGGTTTATGCGGCTCCAGCTGATACCAGTAGGCTACGCTCGAAAATTCATTCCCCTGGTCGTTCGCATGCCCGTGTTCGATGGTCACCTTGATAGACTTCCGGAATCTGACTGGATCTTCAATATGAAACCTGTACAAGCTCCATTTGCCGAAATGCTCCTGAACATCGCTTCCGAGTGAAATGCCGTGATAGGGAGCGGCATACTCCCCGCTCGGAAATCCCCAGGCGGCATTGAAATAATCTTCCGTCCCCGTTCCATGCAAGGACGGAGGCCAGACCTCACCATCGATAAATATCATATCGTCACCTTCACCAGGCCAGGTGAATTCCTGATTGGAGGCGTCAAAGTTGTCAATGTTCAGCACGCAGCCTACGTAATGGCCTTTTCCTTCGGCGTCGAGTATAACATAGTTGTCCTCACCGGTTAGGTTAATCCCCGGAAGATCCCATGGCGCCGGATTTTCAAGCTCGGATTCATACACTACTTTTTCACATGGATTTTCAAGGTTCCACTGCGCATGGAAACGGCCGACATCATCTGTCAACGGCTCATCGGTAAGCTCATAATCGATGTAATAAAAGAGGTTCTCGATTTTGGATTCGCTTTCATTAATGATTTTAATAATTGCGCCGCCCGCAAACGGCATCGGAAAGTAGCTGTTCATTGCAGCGCTGAACGGTCCTTTGGGACCTCGTTTCTCACCGGTGACCATACTGAGCGGCAGGGAAACGAAATGCTTGCAGGTGGCATGTCCAATCCCGAAAAAATCGCCAAGAGGCACCCTTACGCTTGGATTTTCTTCTCCGTCCCAATACATTTCAATAACAAGCTTTCTCAGATATTTAGGAGCATAGCAGCGGGTCGTCATCCAGATATGCTTAATGCATCCCGACCCCTTGATATCTGCAACGACAAATGTTTCTCCGGGCTCGACCACTTTAAAATCGCGGTTCCCTCCCGTGCGGTCCCAGCTTGATTCGCGAAGGGTGCTTGCATTTTTGATCAGGGGCAGTCCACCCAGCGGACTGTTCGGTTGCCAAAAATTCATAATTTTTTCCTCCCATGGCGGTTCTTCTTATTGCATCCCGCGTTACCTGGCGTAATTTGTATATCTTTATCACATATTGGGATGCTTCTGGAAAGTTTGAGGTGGTGACTTTTGCTTCCCATGACTTCATTGTATATTAGGAATATTCAGAAGTCGTTGGCATAGGTTATTCAATTGTTGTCAGTTATTGCTTTTTTAAATCCATCTTTCTGTTGAGGTGATTCTCTTGTTGATTGAGCAGCTCTCTCCCTACATTCGGGTAGCGATGGACAGCAGCATTCCGTTCCGATGGAAACTGAAAGAGCGGGTATTATTCGATTACGAGCTTCTCTATGTGAAAGAAGGCAGGATCAGGGTAACCATCGAAGGTCAAAGCTATGAAGGGAAAGCGGGGGATTTGTTTCTTTTTCGGCCGAAACAGAGACATTCCATTGAGAAAATCGGAACGGAAACAGTGCGTCAGCCCCATTTGCATTTCGATTTGTTTTACCAGGAAGACAGCCCGGACGTGAAGGTTTCTTTCAAACCGCTTGAGGAAATTTCAGAGGAAGAGATGAAGTGGTTCCGCGAGGATGCTTTGGACCTTTTTTCCGTACCGCTGGCGAGCCATCTAAGGCTTCGTAATCCCGTCATCATCGAGAACATGCTGTTTGACATTATTAAAGAAACCCAGATGAAGCTGCCTTTCTACGAGATGAATATCAAAGGTATGTTCATTCAGCTATTTATTCATCTTCTGCGCGAGAATTATTGGAACCAGAATCCTCATCTGCTTACCAATATGGATGAACTGGTCAAGCTTCGTAACTATCTGAAACATCATATCGATCAAAAAGTGACGCTGGAAGAATTGGTTGACATCTCGGGAATCAGCAAATTTTATTTGATCCATTTGTTCAAGAAAACGTTCGGCATGAGCCCGATTCAATACCACCAGCTCCTTCGGATCGAGAAAGCGAAGGAGATGATCCAGTTCACTACGGAACCATTGACGGTAATTGCAGAAAAATTCGGATACCCAGATATCCAGTCGTTCAGTAAAGCTTTCAAGAAAACAGATGGTGTAACCCCTTCTTTCTATCGTAAGCGTTCCTCAATATCCCCCTAGCCGGATCAAGCAAAGGGCTGCCCCTCATGACTCATGTATAACCCTTCTTCATGAAGGGGAAAATGGGAACTATTACATACTGCCTCAGGGGTTGCCTTAGATGAATAAATTACTGCAGTATTTTGTCCGAAAAATGAATCAGAAACCGCAGGGAGGCGCTCAAGAAGAGATCAAACAAGCCGAAACGATTTCAGACAGCCTTCAGCAAAATATAAGCAAGATCTTGGCGTTGTCGGGAAGCAGCTCGGATTTTACCATTCGCACGTTTCAAGGTGCGGGTGGTTTGCCGATGGCTATCGTTTATATCAACGGTCTGATCGATTCCGCGATCATTAACGACAACATAATTAAGCCTATTATGTCAGATGCGGAATCCGATTCTTTTACGTCTATTAAAGACAAGATTGTTACCGTTGGCGCCACAAATACGGTAAATAAGCTCGATGATTTAATTTCGGCTTTATTCGGCGGGAATACCGTTATTCTCGCTGAGGGGTGGGATCAGGGCATTTCCGCAGGCTGTGCCAAATGGGAGCATAGAGGCATTGAAGAGCCTTCGTCCCAATCCGTTATCCGTGGGCCTAAGGACGGGTTTACAGAAAATATAAGCACAAATACAGCGTTACTTCGGCGCAGAATCAAAAGCCCTAGCTTATGGAAAATCGACCGTAAAATCGGACGAGTAACCCAAACTGACGTTAGTGTTATGTATTTAAAAGGGACCGCTGATGATTCAGTGGTGAAAGAAGTGCTTCAGAGACTCGACTGTATTGACACGGACAGCATTCTGGAAAGCGGTTATTTGGAAGAATTTATACAGGACAAAACTTTTACCCCGTTCCCTACCATGATAAACACGGAGCGTCCCGATAGTGCTGCAGCCGCCATCTTGGAAGGGCAGATTGTCATTTTGGTTGACGGAACACCGTTTGTTCTTGTCCTTCCCATCACCTTCTTCAAATTCTTCATTGCCAGCGAAGATTATTACCAAAGGTTTGATATCTCTACCTTTCTGCGAATTCTGCGCTTCTGTGCTTTTACTGTTTCGATGCTTTTGCCTTCTCTTTATATTGCAATCACGACTTTTCATCAGGAAATGGTACCCACGACTCTACTGGTCAGTCTTGCCGCACAAAGGGAAGGGGTTCCTTTTCCCGCATTCTTTGAAGCATTAATGATGGAAGTCACGTTTGAAGTATTAAGGGAAGCGGGGATTCGAATGCCCAGGGCGATTGGTGCTGCGATATCCATCGTTGGAGCGCTTGTTTTGGGACAGGCGGCGGTTGAAGCAGGTCTTGTGTCGGCAGCCATGGTAATCGTAGTAGCCTTTACGGCGATTTCCAGCTTTGTCGTTCCGGCGTTTAATATTTCGATTGCCGCCCGAATGATCCGTTTTGTATTGATGCTTCTTGCCGCAACCTTGGGATTGTTCGGAATTATGTCGGGGCTCTTCTTTCTCTTGATTCATATGACGGCTCTTCGTTCTTTCGGAGTTCCCTACTTGACTCCGATAGCCCCTTTCAGACCAAGTAATTTAAAAGATACCCTTTTACGGGTACCTAGGTGGATGATGATTACCAGACCGCGTCTTTCTTCTATAAAAAATGTTGATCGTCAAAACGCTAATTTGCGTCCTGAACCTTCCGACAAGGAAAAGGAGAAGTAAAGGAAATGAAGCGAGGGCTAATCGTGCTGTTAATTTTAACCCTTTCATTACTTGTAGGCGGTTGTTGGAACCGGATCGAACTAAACAGATTGGGGATTATTAGCGCAATGGCCTTTGATATGGACGAAAACAATCAATGGATATTAACCTTCCAAATCATCATTCCGCAGTCAAGCCAGGGCAAATCCGGCAGGGGCGGCTCCCAATCGCCGATTACGGTCTATTCAACGAAAGGAAAGACAATATTGGAGGCGGTTCAAAAGAGTGAATTAGAAGCCCCTCGCCGTCCTTTCTTTTCACATGCACGTGTGGTTATCATCAGCCAGCGTGTTGCTAAATATGGGATAGATCAAATATTGGATTACCATTTAAGAAGCAACCAGGAAAGGGAAAATGTGGACGTCCTTATTTCTAACGGAGCTGCAAAGAACGTATTGGAGGTTCTTACGCCATTAGAAACGATTCCCGGAGAAGCGATTACGAACCTGGTAAGTGAACAGTTAGACGGCCAATCCAACTTAGCCCTCTCCAAAATGTATGAATTAATTTCTATAGTAGCCAATCCTACCGCAAGCGCCACTTTGCAGGAGATCAAAATTGCGGGTGCACACGAGGGACAAGCTTCTTTAAAATCACTTCAGGAGACTCGCAGCCCTGCGGCAATCAAAGTGGATAGGGTCGGGGTATTTAAGCAGGATAAATTTACGGGTTGGTTAAGCTGGAAGGAAAGTCAGGGCGTACCCTGGATAACGAATCGCTTACATAGAACGACCGTAGTGTTTTCCTGTAAGGGGGAGAATCGGATCAAACAGCTGTCCACCTTCCTGGTTGATAAATCCGACACACAATTAAAACCGAGAATTTCGGACGGTCATTTGTTCATGACCGTAGATATCAATGTCAAAGGAAACTTGATGGAAACATCATGCGACCTGGACCTGAAAAAGTCTGCCGTCTTGAGTAAACTGGAGGAGTATATCGAGGAACAAATAAAAGCCGATGTGGAAAAATCGTTTCAAGCATTGAAAGGGATGAAGGCGGACGCACTGGGCTTCGGGGACGCTTTCCACAGGCAATATCCGCAAGCCTGGAAAAAATTAAGCAAGAACTGGGGAGCTGAGTTCGACAAGGTTAGGATGGACGTTAACGTCAAGGTAACGATCCGGCGAACCGGAATGATTAATGACTCCTTCTCCAAGATATCCGGTAAAAAGGAATGAAAAGAGAGGTTATATATGGGGAATATTAGCAAGTACCAGCTCGGCGCGATGATTATCCTGCTGCAAATCGGAAGTACTCCTTTATTTGAATTAGGAATCAAGGCCAAGCAGGATGCCTGGCTGGTGGTTTTAATCAGCACGCTGTTGGGGTTATTGCTGCTTATGCTGTTTTTGGCGATCCAGCATAGAGAACCGCAAAAAAACCTTAACCAGATGTTGATTCAATATTTCGGCTCTTATGTGGGGAAGTTCACCGTATTGTTTTACGCCTTGAATTTTACTTATGAATCCATGCGAAATTTGCGGGACTTCGGGGATCTTACCCTCATGACCATTCTTCCCCAGACCCCCATTTCCCTTATTATGCTTATTATGCTGTCTCTATCTATTTATGTAATTTACAAGGGAATAGAGGTCTTCTTTCGGGTTGCCGAATTTATAGTGCCATTCGTGCTGTTTTTTTACTTTATTTTGATTATCACATCCTTCTTCTCAGGAATAACTCATTTCGGTCGTCTTCTTCCGGTCTTGGAAAACGGAATCCAACCCGTATTAAGGGAAAGTTTTTATACTACCTGGTTTCCTTTCGGCCAAATGATGGTTTTTCTTGTGTTCTGGAGCTATCTGAATGAGAAGAAAGGGATGTCCGGAGCGTCGATTCGCGCTTATATTGTATCGGCCATTCTTATCCTTCTCACAAATATAATTAATCTCGCCGTTCTGGGGCCGGAATTCACCGGCATCAGTACCATCCCCCTGCTTCAAACCATACAGTTAATTCAGATCGCGGAAGTATTCGAGCGTTTTGACGCTCTTGTGATCTTACTTTTTTATGCGGGCATATTTATCAAAGCAACATTATGGCATTTGGCCGCCGTACTTGGGCTGGCTCAATTATTTCACACCGATTATCGAAAGTTTGTCCTTCCTGTCGGAGCCGTTATTTATTTCACTGCTTTTCTCCCTCCAAATTGGCAGAGACATCTGGAGATCGGGGATATTGTATCGAAACAATTCATGGTCAATCCGATATATATTGAAATTATTCCGGCCATTCTGTTTATCGTTATGCTGATTAGAGGCGATGGAAACAAAAGAAGAAGGGGCTCACCGCCTCCTTCTTCTCCGCTTCAATAATCATACCTTTTCCGAAAGAACTCCAGCCGCCTATATCGTTCACAAGTAATAGTTAATCTGAAAACGCCGGCTGCATGCTCCAAATCTTAATCGTTTCAATATGCGGATTCCCATCCGAATACAGCCGGATGCCGCATGCGTCCGTACGTGACGGATAAGTGCGTGTCGTGAGACTCTTTAAGCCGCTCACATAAGCCTCGATTAAGGAGCGATCTACAAAAATATGCAGCCGGAGCGGCTCCTGGTTCAAATGAAGCGAACCGCCCTGTATGCCTGTCGGCCGCTCTCTGTTATCCAATGTGGACTTGCTGCGGTCCACCCACAATTTCTGCTGATGCCGGTCATAGTAGACGACAGTTTCTTCTTCGCCTTCCGGCGATCGCCGGAGTGACACTCCATAGCGGTCAATATGCTCGGCAGTTCCATCACGAAACACAATCTCGATTTCCACCATATCGCCTTGAATGTCCTGAAGATGACGGTTTATTTCGTCCAATTTCACGTCGTGAAGCTCCAGCAGCAAACGGTCGCGAAGCTTTTCCATTTCCTGAATCGGCTCGACGCCCAGACGGTCGTCCTGCCGCAGGCTCAAGGATACGGGGATTCCCCCGGTATGGGACCAGCCGCAATCGTAATCGATCTCGGGTGTCCGTTCCCCTTGCGCTATCGTGAACAGGATTGTTCTCCCTGTCGCCGGGTCGACCATTCCGCTCGGACCGGTAAAGTGAACATCCCCGACATCGATCAGCCGCGGTTCTTCGTGATCCGGTGTGAAGCGCAGGTTAACCGGGTCGAACGTACCAAGCCAGTAGGTAACATCCGGTTTGATACCGGTTCCCCATGGGCAGATCAGGAAGATATGCTTGCCGGTATTTTCACCTTCGCGCCGCAGAGGAAGCAGAACCGGCAGCTCCCAAGCGACACCGAGATGGGGGTACTTTATGTAGTCGCTCACGAAGAGCGGCCCTTTGTATTCCCATTCCGTCAAGTCGGCCGACACGTAGACCAATGCCGTTCCACCTAACCCTTCCACCCCGCTTCCGACCAGCATGACCCAACGACTGCCATCCTTCCAGACGAACGGATCCCGGAATTCCCCGAACAAACCGATCCCCCGTTCCTGCACGACTACCGGATGATCGAGTTTGTTCCATCTGACAAGATCCAGATCGCCATCCTGCGGATAAGTGCTCCTTGCCAAGCCGACACTTTGATTCGGAGAACGTTCATTGTTGCCCGCTGTAAAGAAAAGCACCGGAATACCGTTCTCATCATACGTCGCGCTGCCCGACCACACGCCGTCGGGATCAATCCGGGGCTCGGGCGACAATGCAGGCGGCAGATCTCTCCAATGAACCAAATCCTCGCTCACCCAATGCCCCCAATGAATGTAATGCCAGAAAGGTCCATTCAGATTATACTGATAAAACAAATGATACCTGCCGTTAAAATAAATCGGACCGTGCGGCTCGTTCATCCAATGCCCCGGAGGAGTCAGATGAAATTGCGGACGATGCCTGTCATCCTTCCACAGCTCGCGCGGATACTTAAGTTCCTTAGGGTCCGGAACCGGAATTACTCCTTCGTGCGGAGCAAGTGCCGATTGAACGGCGCGCCGCACCTCATCCGCGCTCAAAGCACGGTCATAAATCATTATTTCATCCATCAATCCGTCAAAATGATTCATAATGAACGACTCCGCCAGAACAACACCGTGGTTGTTGCGGCCGATAACCAAATCCTCGCCGCAGGAAGTAATCCCTGCGCTTTGTTCAAGCTGCCGGGATGCGACTTCCGTTCCGTTCAAATACAGCTTTAATAAGGATGCTGCCTGGTCATATGTCGCGCAAACATGAGACCATCGATTGAGCGGGAGAACTTGCTCCCGGGACCATATTTCCGTCCATTCGCCGCCGAGCCCCAGCTGCAGCGACCATTCGCCGTGACGAGTCACCCCGAGCAAATAACCTTCCGCTTTCTCCCTGTTGTGCTGGTTCGCAATAGCGGCCAGACGCCCCTCGGCTCCATATTCATACGTTCTCGGAGCCACCCAGGCCGTTATGGTCAAACCGGCGCTTGGCATCAAGACCTCCGCCGCAGGACGACGCAGGTAGGTTGAGTATCCGTCAAACAACAGGGCCGAGTTTGTAATTCCCTTCCGCCATACCGGGTTTTGGGGAGCTTGAAACCGTCCGTTAAGCAGAGCAAATTGAACCTTGTCCAAGCGGCCTGTTGCCGTGTCCAGAGTAAAATGCCCCTCCCCTTCGGGGAAAGACCATCCGGCGATCAAAGTACCTACCCGTTCATCAGCTGACTGTGTCAAACTCGCATCCCCCTAATTCCAGCGGTACGCTTCCGTTGAACATAAAGCTCACTTCAAAAGCATACGCTGGGCTTATATTCAGAGCCTGAGTATTAATGATTCAAACGTTTACGTAATCGTTTTCTTAACCTTCAAAAAAAAGGGGAACTCCCTATGTGCCCGTTCAGCACGAACCCCTTATGATTAATTCCGTCTGCAGCCGGTACTCCTTGAACTCTTGCTGTTCATCGTTATTTTCAATTCTGTTGACCATAACCTCAGCCGCTTTCTCGCCCAGCTCAAAGGAAGGCTGCCTAATGACGGTGAGCGGCGGTGTCGTGATTTTCGTCCAGTCATAGTCATCAAATCCGATAACGGCCAAGTCCCCCGGAATATTGATTTTCTTCTCCTGCAAGTAACCGATCGCGCCCATTGTAAGTACATTATTGGCTACGAACAAGGCCGTAATGTCACTTGAGGAAAGTAATTGCTCTGCGCATTCGTATCCGCTTTCAAAACTGGAATTAGCAATCTTCACTATTGACGGATCAAACGGTATGCCTGGCTGGGCTAACGCTTTCTTATAACCCTCGAACCGTTCGTTGCTTGTTGATATGCCAAGTGTGCCGGTAATACAACCGATTCTTGTGTGACCCTTGTCGAGCAGCAGCTGCATCGCTTTGAACGCTCCGCCGAAACCGTCGGATAAAATATAATCTCCCTTATAGCCTTCCGGTTTCCGGTCAATAAAGACAACCGGGAATCTGGATTTCACAATCTCGTTCAAATAACCGACTTCCTCGGCAATCGAAGCGATTATTAACCCGTCGATCAGCTTCGTGTTGAACAGCCTGATTTGCTCCTTCTCCTCTTCCAGCTCTTCCGTATTATTGTTGCTGAGCAGCACCTGGTATCCGTGACGCTTCAATGTTTTCTGGATGCCCTGGGCGACCGTCATAAAGAAGAAATTGGAGGTATCTGAGGGGAGAATCGGCACAATCAAACCAATCGTATTCGATTTCTGGCTCCGTAAGCTTTGCGCAATGGCATTCGGCCGGAAATCAAGCTCTTCCATAGCGCGAAATACTTTTTCTTTCGTTTCATTGGAGACGAATCGCGTGTTATTAATAACATGCGAGACTGTAGCCGTCGAAACCGCCGCCAATTCTGCAACCTGTTTAATTCCTGCCTTCATCGCATCTGTCTCCCAGGAAAAAACGTTTACGTAATCGTTTTTATTAGTGTGAATTGTTTCTATTATACGCATTTCGATTAATTAGTGTCAATCTTTTTCCCTGTGATACAAATCGTTCTCCGCCGCATTCAATTGATAGACGGTGAGACTTTTCAAGGTCACGTTACCGCCCGTCGAATACAGTTCAAGTCCTGCATCTGCGAGCGCAGGAAAAATTTGATCGCTGATCACTGTCATTCCATTGTTGGCGAACACTTCGACCGAGGAGCGGTCCACATAAATCCGGATTTTCACCTTTTTGTTGTCTGGAGTCATCGCAGCTTCGTGCCTTGCAGCGAAGGCGGCGTTGAACTTGGCGTCGCCTGATGCAGTCCGGTCCACAAACAGCTTGGAGCTTGCTTTGTTATATCCGATAACTGTTGATTTGTTCGTACCTTTGCGTACTTTGAATCCGTACTCGGAAGCCGTGGCCGTGTCGTTCTGAAACTCCGCCACAATTTCCACCGTGCTTCCCGTCACTCCGGTTAGCAGATTGCCGCTTGCCGGCGTAATAATTTGGTTCCTCCAACTGCTGCTCACCCCCCGCAGAGCGTTCAGCTCCGTCACCGGCGCCTGCGCCAATCGGACGCCTGATCCGGCGCTTACCAGCTTCGCTTCGCGCGGAATCGTGAGTGAGCCTCGCCAGATCGAGGTCGGGATGCTTTGGCCGTAGCTCCAGTTATTCATCCAGCCAAGCAGGATTCGGCGCCCATCCGCGACCGGCACATCTCCGAACGAAATAGAAGCATAATTGTCTGAACCGTAATCCATCCATAATACCGTATCGTCAGAATTATCGTTCGTGAAGCTTGTTCCGTTAAATTGCCCGACGAAATACTGAATGCCCGATCCTCCGGCTGGAGCGCCGCTGCTGACACTAACCGCAAGAACCCACTTCTTGTTCGCCGGATTGCCGTCCACCGCCATTTCATATAGATCCGGACATTCCCATGTGCCGGCGTGGGAACCAGCGGCTCTGCCGAACTCACTCGCGTAGGTCCAGCTTTTCAGGTTGGCGGACGTATAGAATCGTACCCGATCGCCTGCGGAAACGACCATCACCCATTGATTGCTCCCGGCGTGCCAGAATACCTTGGGATCGCGAAATACACCAAGTCCGCCCGGCATCGGAATAACCGGATTGCCCGCGTACTTGGCCCACGTTCTGCCCTTATCGTTGCTGTAAGCGAGGCTTTGCGTCTGGACTCCGGCCTTCTCGTGCGTGAAGACGGCTACCATCGGCTTCTCGGCTCCAGTCTGAAATCCGCTTGTATTATTGGTATCGACAACCACGCTGCCCGACCACGGAAATCCGTTCATATCCGGTCCAAGCGCGACCGGAAGATCCTTCCAGTTCACCAGGTCGGTGCTTACGGCATGGCCCCAGAACGTCGGCCCCCACGTTGTGCCGGTCGGATTGTTCTGGTAGAACAGATGATACTCTCCGCCGTAATAGACCAGTCCGTTCGGATCGTTCATCCATTTGCGGTCAGGCGAGAAATGGAACTTCGGTCGGTACTGCTGGTATCTGTCGCCGGCCGTGATGTCGCCCAATGTATTATAGACATGGAAATCGTCGACATTGATATGACCCCATTCGCCAGTAGCGTTATCGACGATTTTGATATATACCTGCTCCCCCAGAAATGCAGAAGCATCCCAGTATGCTCTGGTATATGCTTCGTCATTATAGCCGGTGGCCTTCATCAATTCTGCACCGTCGGAGTCTCTGACGAGAGCGGCGTATGTATTGTTTATGTCTTTGCCGCCGCCGATCAGGAAATCGATCCAACCGCTGCCGCCGAGGGTGAAGGTCGTCGATTTGACGACCCCCGTTTGGCTGTCTCCGCCATCTTTGAAGCTCCACAAATGGTACGTTCCATTCTGATTGAACGGTCCCCCCCATCCCCAGCCGGAATCCGCAGTCACATCCGGATTGCTGAAGGCGCTGCCGCTCACAACCGTCCAGCCGGACAGACTACCGCTTTCAAAATCGGGATTGGCGATGGCTGCCGTGAGAGGCTCTTGCGTCGGTACATTGACGTCGTCCACATTCAGGTGTCCCCACCCACCTGTCGCGTTATCGATGATTTTAATATAGCATTCCGTTCCGATATAATCGGAAGCGTCCCAATACATTCGGCTGTAGGCTTCCCGGTCTCCGCCGGTTGCTCTAAACAATTCTTTTCCGTCGGAGGACCTGACTAGCGCGGCATACAGATCATAATAATTGTTGCCGCCGCCGATCAGAAAATCGATTTGACCGTTGCCGCCAAGAATGAATTTCTGCGAACGCATCGAACCGGTTTGCGCATCCGTGCCGTCTTTGACACCCCATAAGTGGCTGTTACCGTTCTGGTTGAACGGCCCGCCCCATCCCCAATCATTCGCCGTTGTCACATCAAGATTACTGAAGGCGTCACCGCTTAGAATCGTCCAACCGCTCAAATTATCGTCAAAATCATGATTGACCAGTTCACCGTGGGCGGGCTCGGGCACAACCGTAATCGTGCTGCTGCCGATTAATCCGCCGACTCTGGTTTTGGCCGTAATCGTGGCGGTCCCGGCTGCTTTGGCCGTGACCCTGCCGTTAACAACTGTCGCGACGGACGTGTTGCCCGACGTCCAGATCACATCTTTGTCGGACGCGCCGGAAGGAGAAACAATGGCCGTCAGCAGTTCGCTGTCGCCTGCGATTATCTCTTTAGCGGACGGTGTCACGGAAACTCCCGTCGGACTAACCGCCGGATACGCCGAATTCATCGCCCATACTTTCAATGATTTGACGACGACGGTGTGCGAGCTGTCGTTTGCCCAAAGCTGCAGACCCTTGGCATCGCTTCGGCTCGGATAAGCGCGGGTAGTCAACGATTTCAGCCCGTTTAAATACGCTTCCACCATCGATCGATCCACGTAAATACGAAGCTTGATATTTTCCGAACCGATATCTGTGATTCCCCCCTGATACCATTTCTCCACGTCGGGGTTTAGACTCGATTTGGTGCGGTTCACAAAAAACTCCTTCGAACTCTTCTTGTAGTAAATGACCGTTTCCTCTTCCGCGCCCGGTGAACGACGAAGGCTGAATCCAACCTCGTTGGCCGCTCCGGGATCAATCTCCGCCTCAATTTCATACATATCCGAGTTGACTCCGGAGAGCGCCGTGTTTGCGGCTGCAAAGGTAGTATCTGAAGTGATGTCGACCAGTTGTGCTCCCCGAAGCGACTGCAGCTCGGAAACCGGTTCCATTCCCAGCTTCCCGTCCGGACGCAGGTAGACGCTGAGCGGCAATCCGAAGTTATGGGCATAGCCGGCGTTATAGTCCATCGAAGCCGTTCTTCTGCCCTGCGCGATGCTGTAAATAACAGTCCGGCCGTCCGGCGTCACCATGGCAGCCGGTCCCGTGAAGTGCTCGCCGACGTCGAGCAGCTGCGGCGCGTCATTATCCGGCGTGAACCGGGCCGTTTCCGGATTCCAGGTGCCAATCCAATAGTACGTGTAACGGGACTGGTATTCCTGACGCGACATTTTTGCCGGATTAATCAGGAAAATATATTTGCCGCTCGTGCCGAGCGGGCGCAGAATCGGCAGCTCCCATACCCGCCCGGTCTCCGGATATGCGGCGTAGTCTCCTGCATACATCTCCCCGCGGTAAGTCCAACCGCCCTCCAAGGTCGGATCCGTCGTCGAGTATACCAACGCCGTTCCGCCTACGTCGTTTCCGCCAGAGTCTTTCTTGCCGGAGGTGACGAGCATGAACCATGTGTTACCGTCCTTGAACACAAACGGATCGCGGAATTCTCCCATGATGCCTTGGCCGGGCTGTTGATCGACGATCACCTTAGGGCTTTTATCCCAGCGGTTCAGGTCGTTGTCCCCGTCCTTGGGGTAGGTGCTGCGCGCGATATTGATCCGTTGGCCCGGCGTCCTCCGGTCATCGCCCGCCGTATAGAAGATGACCGGTACGCCATTCCCGTCAAGCACCGAGCCGCCGGCCCACGCGCCATCGGGATCGACGTCGTTTTTGCCCGGGATGACCGCATCCTTGGCGTCTCTCCAATGCACCATATCGCTGCTTACCAGATGCCCCCAGCGGATATGATTCCAGAAAGGTCCTCTAGGATTGCTTTGGTAGAAGACATGATACTGACCGTTGAAATAGATCGGCCCGCCCGGTTCGTTCTGCCAGCTGGCTGGAGGTTCGGCATGGAACTGAGGACGCTGCGAATCGTCTGCCAGGACGGTTCGGTCGATACGGTTGTCAGCCGTCGGCAAGTTGCCGCCGCTCAAAGCGCTTATATAATTATGGTAAGCGCTCTGGACCTCCGCTGCGCCAAGCGCTTGATTGCGGATTTTCACTTCATCGATAAGCCCGCTGAATGCGTTCAAGTTGAACCCGTAGAGCCAGAAGCCTTGGCTGTTTTTTCCAATCAGCAGGTCGGTAGCGCTCGGAGCGATCGTTTGGCCAGCCGGGAAATTGGCAGAGGCCACCCGTTTCCCGTTCAGATATAACGACGCAACGCCGGAGGCGCTTTCATAAGTGGCAGCCACATAAGACCATTCATCCAAAGGCAGCAGGCTGTCCGACATGATTTCCCGCCAGTTATCGCCCGTACCGAACTGGAAACCCCATGTGCCGTGCCTGTAATTGCCGAGAATGAACCCTTCTTTAGCTTCACGGTTATACTGGTTCACAATTGCCGATAGACGCCCTTCGTCTCCGTGTTCGAAGTTTCTCGGCGCGACCCACGCTTCAACTGTGATCGCCTTCGACGGTGTCGGGATTTTATCCGCCGGCCGTTTCACCCATGTGGAATATCCGTCGAACAACAGCGCGCCGCCGCTTATACCGTCACTTCTCCACAACGGATTCCGGGAAGGCTGATACACTCCGGTATTCAAATAATATGAGACAGGATCGGTTGTACCCGTGACCGCTTCTGCGGCATTCGTCCCTGTACCTTCATCAAGCTTCCAATGACCGATCAAGCCTCCTGCAAATTTCGAATTAACGACGTTAAAATCGTCAACTCCGATGTGTCCCCATCCGCCGGTCGAATTATCGACGATCTTAATATAAAGATCTTGACCGATATAGGCAGATGCATCCCAGAATACTTTCTGATAGGCTTCAGAGTTGCGGCCGGTCTCTTTGAACAATTCCGCTCCATCCGACTCTCTGACCAGCGCGACGTATAGATTATTACTGTCCCGCCCTCCGTTGATCAGAAAATCAATGCCGCCGTTCCCGCCAAGCGTGAACGTAGACGATTTCAGAACACCAACCTGGCTGTCGCCTCCATCCTTGAAGCCCCACAGATGATAGGTTCCGGCCTGGTTGAACTTTCCGCCTTGGCTGTACTCTGTCTCGTGAACCAGACTGCCCGGTGTGAAGGCGTCACCGCTTACATTGATCCATCCCTTGATTTCGGCCGGGAACAAATCCGACTGCTCAAAATCATGGTTATAGAGCGCCGGTTCCACATGCCGGTTAAGCGATGCGCTCTGCGGTACGTTAACGTCATCCAAATTGATATGCCCGGTTGTCGAATTATCCACGACTTTAATGTAGACGACCGTGCCGGCATAAGCCGACGCATTCCAGTTAACCGGTGAATACGTGTCTGAGTTGTTAGCTGTTGCTTTCATCAGCTCCGCCCCGTCGGAGTTTCTGACAAGCGCCACATATAAGCTGTCGATATCACTGTTCCCGCCGATCAGAAAATCAATCTGGCCGCTGCCGCCGAGCGTGAAAGCCTCGGACTTCAGGACTCCGACCTTGGAATTGTCGCCTCTCCCGCCCCAAATATGCCAGAAGTTATGCTGGCCAAATGACTGCTTGTTCCAATAATCGCTGTCTACCGCCACATCGCCGCTGCTGAACGCGCTGCCGCTGACCGTCGTCCAGCCGCTCAGATCTCCCGTTTCGAAGCTCGGATTCGTAATCGTACCCGGAGCGGCATGAACGTATGGTGCCGGTGACTGGATTTGAATAATCGCCGTCACTAAAATAAAAACAAGCAATTTCTCCGCAAGTTTAGCAAACGTCTTTTTCTTTTCATTTTTTATAATCATTTACAGACTATGCCCCTTTCAAAAACAAGAAATGCATACGCTTGCAATAACCCCGCTGAATCGCAAACCATTGGTACCGCATGTATACGGGTCCGCTTACGAGGACCCGTATATCCCTCAGCTCTTGCTGCGCAAACGATCAAGGAGTACAGCAATGACGATGACCGCACCCTTAACGACAAGCTGCCAGTAATAATCAACGTTCAGCAAAGTAAGCCCGTTCGTAAGGACCCCCATGATCAACACGCCGATGATTGTTCCCTGGATACGGCCGAATCCTCCGACAAAGCTTGTCCCCCCCAGAACTACTGCGGCAATTGCATCAAGCTCGGCTCCCGCTCCCACCATGGGCTGTCCCGAGAATAAGCGTCCCGCCATAACCACGCCTGCAATACCTGCAAGAAGACCGCTGAAGGAGTAAACATTGATCAGTGTTTTTTCCACTTTAATGCCTGTTAGTCTGGCTGCCTCTTCACTGCCGCCGATCGCATAGACATGACGACCGAACATCGTATATTTAAGCATGAAAAACATGATGACATACACCAGAGCCATGATATAAATGGGGGTCGGAATTCCCAGCATGTAACCTGCTCCCATGAATTTGAACAAATTATTCTGGAGCACGAGGGGATACCCTCCGCTGATTACGTAAGCCAGCCCTCTAAGGTAAGTCATACTGCCCAATGTGACGATGAATGAAGGCAGTTTCGTAACCGCTGTGAAATAACCGTTAATCGCGCCTGCCGCATAACCGGCAGCAGCTCCAGCAGCCATGGATAAGATCGGGTTCAGTCCCGCATTTGTAAGCATTACGGAGAGGACGCCGGACAGCGCCAGTGTGGAGCCGACAGAAAGATCAATACCTCCTGTCAAGATGACGATCGTCATACCCGCTGCCAGAATGGCTGTAATGGATACCTGCTTCAAAACGTTTAGTACATTGCTCACTTCCACAAAATTGGGAGCAAAAACAGCCATAAGAATACAAAGAAGAACAAGAATAATGAGCATTCCTAGCTGATTCCAATAGTACATTACCTTTTTTCTCGTCCCCAATTCATCAACGATTGAAGCCGTAATATTCGTTTCCATCTATTCGACCTCCCCCGTTGCGTAATACATGATCTTTTCCTGTGTCGCTTCAAGACTTGACAGTTCGGCCCTTATTCGCCCTTCGTGCATTACCAGAATCCTGTCGCTGACGCCCAGTATTTCAGGCAGCTCGGAAGAAATCATCAATACGGCCATTCCCTGTTCAGCCAGCACGCTGATGATTTTGTGGATCTCAGTTTTGGCACCGATATCGACACCGCGGGTCGGCTCATCAAGCAAAAGCACCTTTGGCGCAATTGATAACCATTTGGCAATCACAACTTTTTGCTGGTTTCCGCCGCTGAGCCTCATTACATTTTGCTCTTTCGACGCGGTCTTAACGCCCAAATCCTTAATGTAGCGGTCCGCATCCCGGTCCATTCTACCGTGCTGCAGTATGCTCGCTTTCCTATAAGTACGCATTTGTGCCATTAGAATGTTTTCCTTCACGGATAAGTTAGGGAACAGCCCTTGCTCTTTGCGATTTTCCGGCACATGGGCAATCCCATAGCTCATAGCATCGCCCGGAGACTTGATGTTTACCGGTCTGCCTTCTACCAAGACTTCCCCTTCTATAACCTCGGAAATTCCGAATATGGCACGAACCATCTCCGTTCGACCCGCACCGACCAAGCCGGCGAGACCGACAATTTCACCGGGAAATAACCGCAGCGAAACCTCTTTTATCCTTTTCTTGTCGGAGATATTACGCAGCTCCAGGACAGGCCTGCGGCTGATTTCGCCCCGCATGGGTTCCTTCGGCTTTCTTTGGAACAGCTCCTTCATATCCCTGCCTACCATAAGCTTGACCAAGTGATTCGGATTCGTTTCCGTTATAGGACCACTGGCGATCCAATGACCATCCCGCAAAACGGTAAATCGGTCCGAAATACGGAAAATCTCATCCATCCGATGCGAAATATATACAACCGAAACGCCTTTACGTTTTAAATCCCCGATAATGATAAACAATTTTTCGATCTCTCTATCCGTTAAAGAAGCCGTCGGTTCATCCATGATTAGGACTTCGGAGTTAAAGGACAGCGCCCGGGCGATCTCCACCATTTGCTGCTGCGCAACACTGAGCGTCGAGACATTCGCCCTCGGATTTAGCGTGGATCCGATGGAACGGAGAACCGTCTCTGCTTTTTCATGGATTTCACTCCATTTGACGAGCCCTAATCTGTTTTTCGGATAGGTTGTGCCCATCAGGATGTTTTCACCGATCGACAGATTCGGCGACAAGCTGATTTCCTGATGAATGACACTAATCCCGTTGGCTCTGGCCTCCAAGGGATTATGCCATTGTACTTCTTTTCCCTTGTAGACGGTCAAGCCTGAATCGGGCTTGTGTATCCCCGCCATAATTTTCATCAAGGTCGATTTTCCTGCGCCGTTTTCTCCCATAAGGGCGTGGACTTCACCCTTGTAGAGCTTTAGGTGAACATTGTGAAGCACATTGACGCCGGAAAACGACTTGTGGACGGCCTCCATCTTCATAACAAGCTGTTTGGCCGTTTCTGGTTCCGTAACCGGTGCTTGTACAAGTACAGTTTCCATCGTTCCACCCCTCTGAACAGTTATTCCGGCTGCCCGATTACCAGCCTCTATATGAATCCACATTGTCCTGTGTAATTAGCTCGGTGGGAATGAGTACTTGCGGGTCGACTTTCTCGCCTTTGATGACTTTCAGTGCGAGTTCAACCCCTTGAATTGCCATCTGGTTCGGAAACTGAGCGGATGTTGCCGCATAGCTTTTCTTCTCTTTCAATGCATCCGCTGCACCAGGAGCGCCATCGACACCGACGATAAAAAATTCGTCCGTACGTCCCGCCTGTTCCTGTGCGATTTTGACGCCGACACCTTCTTCATCGTTAATGCAAAATACCGCATCGATTTTCTTGTTTGCCTGCAAAATGTTTTCCATAAGACCGAGCGCTTTCTCGCGGTTGCCTTCTCCATTTTGTTTTGCGACTACTTTGATATCCGGATAATTTTTCAGGACTTCCTCAAAGCCTTTGATTCGATCCGTGACGGCAGACACCGGCGGACCATCGATGACGACAATGCTGCCACTGCCGTTCAAACGCTTTGCCAAATACTCGCCGGCCAGTTTTCCAGCCTGAACGTTATCAGACATAACGACGGAGTCAATTCCGCCCTCTGCGCTGCCGTCAAGGGCTATAACCGGAATGCCAGCCGCTTTGGCTTGCTGTACGGCCCCTGCGATTCCTTTAGAATCGAACGGACTAAGCAGAATGAGATCGACTTTTTGAGTAATAAAGTCTTCAAATTGCTGCGTCTGCTTGGCCAGATCCTGATCAGCGCTAACGACAGTAATTTCTGCATTATACTTTTTTGCCACTTCCTGCGCACCTTTGGACATTGAGACAAAGAAAGGATTTCCGAGTGTCGGCACCGTCAAGCCGATCATAAGCTTTTTCCCTTTGGCAGCGTTTTCATTACTTGCCGTATCGCTGAAGCCATTGTTGCCGGGATTGTTCATTGAACATGCAGAAAGAACCAGGACCGAGGATAACATCAGTAAAACGAGAAGTTTATATGATTTCATGCTTTTTACCTCCAATGATTTATAAGGGATATAGAATAATCAATCTTGTTTCATACAGGTGTTTTCAGAATTGATCAACCCCTTTGGCGACCCCTAACGACCGCAGCGTTTTCTTTTCCCCCTAATGAATCCGAATTTTTTATACCAGCATCTTTGAATTTTGTATAAACGTTTACGTAAACGTTTACTTAATGCTTACAATTTGTACTATAGAGGAACCCTATTATTTGTGTCAACACATTTTTCCAATTTTTGCGACATTATCTATTACACAGAACTCTTGGTTCCTATTTTATCGTCTCAATATTCATCAATAGTGAACGCAAGAGCATCGGCGGCCGCCGGACTTCACAGTCAGACGGCCGCGCTGCCGTAATTGAAAGTCACTATGTTAGGCAGTAGTTGCCGACGCTATCCTCCCGATAACTTTGACTTATCTATCGTTTTTCGGATTCGATATGGGAGACCTTCGAAGACTCACCCATACGCCAGTAGACGATGAAGCTGACGGCAATGCAGACGGCTACATAGTAATAGAAAAGCGACTCGAATCCAATGCTTTTGAACCATAACGCGATGAACTCGGCTGTGCCGCCAAACACCGCAACGGTGAGTGCGTAGGGAAAGCCTACCCCAAGAGCACGGACCTCTGTAGGGAAGAGCTCGGCCTTCACGATTGCATTAATGGAAGTGTAACCGGTAACAATGACGAGGCCGACCATCATGAGCAAGAAAGCGCCAATAGGGCTCTTCGTTTGCTGCATTAACAAGAATAACGGGACCGTCAGCAAAGTCCCGAGGATACCGAAACTAATCAATAACGGACGCCGTCCGATCCGGTCGGACAGCATACCGGCAAGCGGTTGAAGGATTACGAATACAAGAAGGGCTATAAAGTTGATCCAGCTGACGACCTCTTTCTGGATTCCTACGGTATTTACCATGAACTTCTGCAGGTACGTCGTGTATGTATAGAAAGCGACCGTTCCGCCGAGCGTCAGTCCGACCACCGTCAGCACCGCCTTGGGGTGCTTCATCAGCGCCTTGATTGTACCTGCGCTTGCCTTGCTTTCAGAGCCCATTTTGGAAAATTGCTCCGATTCGTCCATCGTGCGGCGCAGCCACAATACGGCCAATGCACCCATTGCTCCTATGACGAATGGAACACGCCAGCCCCATGATTTCATATCGGATTCGCTGAGTATTTGTTGGAGGATGATCTGGACGCCCAGCGCAACCAGCTGCCCGGCAATAAGTGTCACGTATTGGAAGCTCGAGTAGAAGCCGCGGCGGCCGCTGCTGGCCATCTCGGACAGATACGTAGCCGAGGTTCCATACTCTCCGCCAAGCGACAAACCTTGGAGAAGGCGCGCAAGAACCAGAATAATAGGCGCCAGCACGCCAATGGATCCGTAACTTGGGGTGCAGGCAATGATCAGGGAACCACCGGCCATGACGGTGATAGACAGCGTAAGCGCGGCACGACGGCCATGACGGTCAGCATAGCGGCCGAGGAGGAGGCTCCCTATCGGGCGCATAAGGAAGCCAACCGCGAAGATCGCCGCTGTATTAAGCAGCTGGCTCGTCTGATCTCCCTTCGGGAAAAATTCAGCTGAAAAATAGACGGCAAACGCAGCATAAACGTACCAATCGTACCATTCGATCAGATTTCCAACCGAACCCTTGAAGATGTTGCTAGTAATCCTCCTCGTGTTTTCACGCTCAGTGAGATGATTCATTGTGACGTCCTCCTCCTAAGAATGCGATGTTAAATGCTCCTAATATGGCTGCGTCCTGCCATCATCAAGCATCTCTAGATATATTTATACAAAGGAGTGAGGATGTAATCATGACACTTAAAACTATTACAAATTTTCCCGAAGTATATATGCAAAAATACTGTGAGCCATCGCGATACCCCCGAACGGTTATTGACCGAAATACGTCCCCCCGTTAACATGGATCACCTGTCCCATCACATAGGTGGAATCGTTAGATGCCAGGTAGACGTATGCAGGCGCAATCTC
Source organism: Paenibacillus sp. sptzw28 (assembly GCF_019550795.1). Taxonomy (NCBI): domain Bacteria; kingdom Bacillati; phylum Bacillota; class Bacilli; order Caryophanales; family Paenibacillaceae; genus Paenibacillus; species Paenibacillus sp. sptzw28. Next base: position 1,088,390 of record NZ_CP080545.1, on the reverse strand, counting down.
CCAAGGCTGAGCGTCCCGTTTCATGGGATGTTCAAAACCGGCCGACATATAAATATTCGGAGGCAGCGATGCCGGTTGCAGAGGCGTCCACGTTCTACCCGGAGCAACTGCATTTACACGGATTCCGCGGTCGATCAGCGACATGCTTAAGGAACGCGTAAACGTGGTAATCGCGCCTTTGGTGGCCGAATAATCGATCAGCCCTTTGAATCCCACAAATGACGTTTCGGACGAGGTATTGATGATCGTGCTTCCTGGTCTCAGGTAAGGGAGGGCCGCTTTGGTGAGATAGAACATGGCAAAAATATTCGTCCGAAAGGTTAGTTCCAGCTGCTCGCGTGTGATGCCTTCAATGCTCTCCTGATAAAACTGCACCGCCGCGTTGTTAACCAGGCAGTCGATTCGGCCGAAAGTGCGGATCGTCATTTCCACCACATGCCTGCAGAACGATTCATCACCGATATCTCCGGCGAGCGTGAGGCACCTTCGGCCCAGCTGATTGACCCTTGCCATCGTCTCCTGAGCATCCCCGTGTTCATTGTAATAGACGACGACGATGTCCGCCCCTTCTTTGGCGAACGCGTACGTCACAGCCCTTCCAATCCCGCTGTCTCCGCCTGTTATAATTACAACTTTATCGCGCAGTTTTCCGCTTCCCGTATATGCGGGGTTTTCGGAAACGGGTCTTGGAATCATGTATGTTTCGATACCTGGCTGCTGTGGTTGGTACTGCGGCGGATAATAAACCGGAATCCTTTTACACTCGGTATAACTTCCGTAGATGGGCTTCATCATATCCCGTCCTTCTTGATAGCTGAGATATCCTAACTTATGCCCATTGTCGATTGATTGTGCGCGGCTCAGGGATGTATAGTAAGAGCTTAGGGATCGGTAGTTATCTTTCCAGCGAGTATCGATAACCATTGAGGAAGTGCCGCCAAGGGGTTTGATTGCCAATTACACAGCTCTTCAAGCTGCTGTATTGAGAGTCTGTCTCCTTCTTCTTTGGATTCATCTATCCAAAACGAACCATTCTCCGCGTACATTTCTTCCATATGCAAAACGGATTGGTGCCGCGCGATCACCAGGCCAGTCTTTCCCAGCCGGCTTGGCGCTCTTGACGGTAGCGCTGCACCCACTGCTCGGCGATGTCATCTGCTAACTTATCTAAAGCCGGCGGCGCGACTTTAACGGAATCGGTCTTGATATTAAGAAATTCCAATACTCTTAGTACCGTCGCTTCATATTCGAGAATGAAATCCTCATAGACGATCGTAAGCGGCACAATGCCTTCTTCCGAGAAAAAGTCCTCCAGCGCGGCTTCCCTTAATGAGCATTCAATGTACAAATGGTTGATCGCGTCGAAATTATATTGGCCTGCAATATCGTGCTCCTGCGGCTTTTCCCCATAACGCCGATGCCACTCTCCCGATACGATCGCTCTCCACCAGGATACGGCCAATCGGACCTTATTTCTTCGGGTCATATAGATATGTTTATTGCAGTTCGGAAAAGCTGCACGCCAGATGCTCGGTCTCGTGGCCGTCTGCGGTAATTGGAAGATGTTTCGAAATGCGGAAAGCCATTCGGCATTAAAGCTTGTTTTCAGTCCGAAAATGCCGCTTGGCGAAGCTCCCTCCTTCCACATCTGTTCCAAATCCTCCCGCGTCATCCTCTTGGGGTCTTTCCCATGCAGCCATTCTCCAGGATTCCCCGCTACCCCCGTTGATGCAAGTGCTGTATTCAGCAAAGTGCTTCCCGTTCTCTGTGAAAACCATATCGTGTAGCATTGCTCCGGTTTCATTCGGTCATCGTCCTTTCCTTAATGTGATTAAGCATCGGTATAAACGGCAAAAACCGTAGATGAACAGATGTCCATCTACGGCTTACGGCATACATGATTGCCGTCTCGTAACGATTTTCCACTAGTTTCATTCTTAGTTTAAGAACCGGGATTCAGAGGGGCAAGGTAATGTTTCAGTATAACTGTTTAGTGCCGCGATGATGCAACACATCATTTGGCTCGGATCGCTTCCACCAGAGTTTCTACCGCTCGTTTAAGCAATTCATGAGTTCCGTTATCGATCAATTTGCCCTCATCGTTTATCCAGATAAGCGGCGGGCGCGGCCTTCATACAGAAACAGTTAATACGCATAAGATAGGTTTATACTCTGATGAAGAATGCGAGGAAATGACCATGAAACGGAATAAGGCGGCTCTTTACGGCCCGACTATCCAGATCGACCCCGGTTTCTTGTATTACCGGAACCGTTCTCCGGAAAGCATCGCGGATGAAATCCTGCAGAACGGCTACACTTCAGTCCGTTATTTCGTCGTAAATGAAAATATCGTGGACCGTGCGCTTATAGACGCCTTCCATGAGCGCGGTGTCGCCGTGTGGGCGACTGTGCTGGGCAACGGCTCCTATTCGGTCGAACAATTCCCGGCCGAGTGGCCCGGATGGCAGATGAAGCTGCTCAAGCCCGTTAATGACGGCTATTATCGTTTCTCCCCTTTCAGCAAAGGATATCGAACCTGGAAGAAACAAGCGCTTGTCCGGCTTGTAATGGAATACCCGTTCGATGGCATCGAGGTGGCTGAGCCCTATTTACCGGAATGGGACGGCATCGACAGCGGTGTCTACGGGGATGTCGGACCGCTCGCTCAAGAGGCGTTCCTGCAAGCAACCGGCAGGTTAATGCCGAACTTTACCGATCCTGCCGCATCGGATTACTATTTAAAAAATCCGGAGCTGTATGAGCAATGGGTCGATTTCCGCGTCCAAGCGGTTAATGGCTTTCTCGCTGAATTGATTAACGGATATGGCGGGGTACGGGATTCGCGGAAGGATATTCTCGTAGCGACTTGGTCTCTCGCCGTCGACGCCGGTCTCGATTCGGTTCATCGGCTGAGGGAATATCAAGGTCTCGATGCAGCCCGAATGATCAGCGCAGTTGATCCCGACCTTCACATTCTGCAGACGCACTGGCCGGATTGGATGAAGCCGCAGGGGGTGCTGCCGGGCAGCTATATCCGCAATTATCAGAATTTCATTGACCAAATACGATCCGTTCATCCTGATCTGCCGCTGGGCGTCCAAGCCGATATTGGCTCCCGCCTCTCGATGGTGAAGGACCGAAGCTGGCTCCGGCAATTTCATAGGACCGCTCAAGAAATGGGCTTCTCCACGTGGACGGCTTACGAGTACCATCTCGGCAGTTACATGTATACCGAAGCCCCCTTTCCGACGGCCATTCAACGTCCCGATAAGGAGAGCGCCATCATTTCGTTCCAGAAAAGGATCGATCCGGCTTCCGCTCACCTGCCAAACAGCTTTATCGTCCTGACAGACGGGCAGAGGTTCGCTCTCCCTTCTGAGGCGGTCACCGTCGATGGAAACCGGGTGCTGATCCGTTCCAGCCAGCTGCCGAACAAAGAGTTCCAGATTCACATTGCGAACGTGACCGATACCCCGCAGTATTGGCTGTACAACAAGACGCAGCCTGCCAATGTGGTGGGCGGGAGTACCCATGTTCACAGACGTTCGAAATCATAATCATGGTGGAAAATGTTATGAACGTCGCCTCCTGCGAATAAGCCATACTGCTATAACGGCACCCATAAAGGGTATTACCATGGACAATGTCCCGATTAAGGCAATCGGAACACTGTCCAACGTGCGAAGCGCCGTTCTTACAATCAGCTCGAACAAAACAAATCCCCCAAGAAATCCCCCGATAATGGCAAGCACGGTTTGGCTTATTGTTTTCATTTCACACATTCTCCTTTCTGGAATATATATTAATCCGGGATATTTCCCGACTTGGTTCCGACCCGGTAAGGCGTGTAAACTCCTTCATAATTGACCATCATCGTCATCCCTGCGGCAGCGTGTCCCAGATTGTGACAATGAGTCATCCATAAGCCGGGGTTATTCGCATGAAAGGCAATTTCATATTCATCGCCTTTGAAAAGCAAAATGCTGTCCGCGTAAATGGGGCTTCCGGTCAGCGGCTTTCCGCTTTTCGTCAATACTTTAAACAGATGTCCATGTAAATGCATCGGATGCTCGGACCCTAATTCGTGCTTGAGCCGTACTTTAATCCATTCCCCTTCCTTCACCATGAGCGGCGGAATGTGATGGCCGGTTTTTCCGTTAATGGTTATCGGACCAAGCACCATATCGTATTCCCGGTCAAATTTCATCTGAGGTGATATTCCATCGTCCTTAGGCGTTCCGTAGGCTGTAAAATCAAACGCCTTTGCGTCTTTATCCACATCCTCCGGTACCTCACCTTCTCCAAGTGCAATGCTCCAATTTTTCTCCGTCTTACTGTACACCCTTACCTGACCGCTTTCCGGCATCGTAAACAGCAAATCATACCTTTGCCCGCCTCCAATTGGAATCCATTCGCCGCGGATCAAGCCGGGACCGTTTAAATCCTGCCCATCGATCGATATAACTTTATAATCTGCACCTGCCACACTCATCCACTGAACGAGATTATAAGCGTTGATCAGCCGCAGACGTACGGTTTCCCCCGGTCTGGCGCTTAAGTTCAGTCCACCCAAAACACCGTTGGTTAACTTGTGCTTATCGTTCAACTCTAGAAGGGTCACGGCATAATCGCGGTCATAACGGAACGTTTCCCCCTTCGGTTCGACGATTAACCGTCCGATTAGTCCCATCTTCGCCTGCTGGGAGCTTTGCTGATGGGAATGATACCAATACGTTCCCGGGTGACCGGCGATAAATTCATAAGTAAATTGTTCGCCAGGCCATACGGCATTCTGGGTTACACCCGGCACACCATCCTGTGAGCAAGGAAGGACGACGCCGTGCCAATGAATCGTTACTCCCTTATCGATGTTCTCATTAACCAGATTTACAATAACACGATCCCCTTCCCGCACCCGCAGCTCCGGTCCTGGGGTGAAGCCGTTATAGGTCCATGCTTTGCTCTTTTTTCCGCCGGTCAGTACAAGCGAGGTCTTGGCTGCCTTCAGTTCAAACGTGCGGACAGGCCCGCTTGACGGCTGCTCCGTCATATCCGCGCAGGATTTGGTGCCCTTCCGAAGCACTGCCATGACCGCCATGGCTTTCATGTGAGGGATTCGCAGCCCCCATGTCGATCTCGCTCGGAACCTTCCCCTGAATCGACCCGCCGCAGGCTGTGAGTGATATGCAGATTACCAGCATTAGCGGCAGCAGAAATATGCGGTTAAAGCGGTAAATGAATGGCTTCAATTTACTTCTTCCTTTCCCAAGCCGGAGTTCAAGCGCGCTGTCTGCCCGGCGACCCTGAAGGAGAGCCAGAACAGAACCAGGGCGATCACCGGGTGAAACGCCCCCGCCCCAGGCAGATTAGCCGTAAAATATTGGGAAAAGAGCAGTAAGAATAAGGCAAACGTCTGCCAGCCCAGCACTCTCGGTAAACGGCCGGCGAAAGCAAAAATAAGCATCAGGATCGGCAAAAACTCAAACAAATGCACAAAACTGACATGACTGCTCCACTGGGCCGCATCACTAAAGATTGCCATGCCTGCGATGAATGTCTGTATAATAATGCAAGCAACCAGCAGCCAAGAGAGGCCCAGAAAGATAAAACCCGATAATCGGGCCACTTGGTTTGATCGGAAATCTGTCATCTGAAATCATCCTTATTCTTTGGTTTTTAAAGATAAGACCATACTAACAACAAGATGTTGTGAACTTGTGATGTTCCGTTGCGATTCCCGTGAATTTTCCCAATCGGGCGATATGAGTATGTATAATGTATGTAATAAAGCTGCTAAACCAAGGTAGGTGAAGGAAATGAAGCATACATTGCTGCTGGTGGATGACGAGGAGAAGGTGCTGGAGTTCATGGCGCCTTTCTTACGCCAGGAAGGATACGAGATCGTTACCGCTAAAACGGGCAATGAAGCTTTGCGGAAGGCTGCGGAGTTTAAACCTTCACTCATTGTGCTCGACTGGATGCTGCCTGAGATGAACGGCCTCGACGTATGCCGGGAGCTGCGCAGGAATAGCCGTGTAGGTATTATTATGGTTACGGCCTGAGCCGAAGAAACCGACAAGATCATAGGGCTTGAGGTCGGCGCCGACGATTATTTGGCTAAACCCTTTTCAATGCGGGAGCTCGTGGCACGGATCCGATCCCTGCTGCGGCGGATGGAAGGAAGCGAGCTAGCTTTACAAACGCTCGAACGCGGTGAGCTGTCAATTTCAGAAGTGCAATGCCGAGTATGGAAAAGAGGAGAAGCACTCCAACTGACGCCTACAGAGTTCAAAATACTGCTCACTATGGCAGCCAAACCGGGGATTGTCTACAGCCGGCTCCAGCTTCTGCAAGCAGCACTGGAGGACGACATCTTGAATGACGAGCGAACGGTTGACGCCCATATCAGCAAGATTCGAAAAAAAATCGAAGACGACCCCGCCAGCCCGGTTTTTATCCAAACCGGCTACGGATTCGGCTACCGCTTCGGAGACCGGCCATGACAATCCGGCGCAAGCTGTTTCTAGCAATGGCAGCAATTATCGTTGCAATGAGCGTGGTATTCATACTGTTGACGCAATTTGTAGTGAAAGCAACGCTTGAGCACATACGGATTGCGGACAGAACTTACGAGATCGATAGTTTATCCAAGCTTTTTACAGACTATTACAGGAAGAGCGGAGGTACATGGGAGAATGTACAGCAGGCACCGGCAATAAAAAAGAGAGACCATGAGAGTCCTGCGGACACAAGTTATCTGCTGATGTCTACCGAACAAAAGCCACTGTACCAAAGAGGAACCGCCGACGTGGAACAAATCACAAAACTGGGAATTCGAACCCCTCTTCAATTAAATGGTAAGACTATCGCTCTAATGTATTATCACGACCCGGAAGTGGCCAACTTGTCAATCATTCAGCTGGGCATCGGAAGTTCGGTGTCGGTTCTACTCTTGGCAAGCAGCATCGTGTTCACTATTCTCTCTCTCCTTGCTGCCTACTGGTTGTCCAAACGGCTGACAAAACCAATCCGACTGCTTATTCCGGCCATTAAGAGCCTGGGTAAAGGCGAGTTCGGGATTCAAGCTCCAATTATAAGCAAGGATGAATATGCTACTGTTGCCCGGGCATTCAACGATATGTCCCAGCAGCTGCAGCGGGCTGAGGACGTTAGGCGCAATTTTGTCGCGGACGTCGCCCATGAGCTTAGAACGCCGATCACGATCCTTCGCGGGAAGCTGGATCTCGTGCAGCAGAGCGGCCGCTCCATCGATCCGGAAATGCTGCTGCCGCTGCAGGATGAGTTGATCCGCTTGACCCGTCTTGTCGATGATCTGTATCAGCTTTCACTCGCCGAGGCCAAGAAGCTGTCGATTGAGCGGAAGCCCACCAATGTCTCGCCCCTGCTGCAGCGGGTTATCGACAGGGTTTCGGGTGACGCCCAAAGCAAACAAATTCAGATTGAACTGGATATGGAGACCCTCTCTCCCACAATCCTTATCGATCCGAATAGGATGACGCAGGTATTTATGAATCTCGTAATCAATGCCGTACGCTATACCCGCCCAGGAGGCTCGGTCACAATTACCGTCGAATACGTCCCAGTGCACACCGGCTCTGCTGACATGCTGCGCGTTACAGTTGCCGATACCGGTCCGGGAATTGACGCAGAGCATCTTCCCTTCATATTTAATCGTTTTTATCGAACAGATGCAGCGCGCACACGCAACAGCGGCGGCATGGGATTAGGACTTGCGATCGCCAAGGAGTTCGTATTGGCCCATAACGGTACCATTGAAGTAGAAAGCCGATTCGGTCAAGGCACGACCTTTATTATCCAATTACCGATCACTGCGGAATAATTGAATACTTTCCATTTCGAAAAACGGCCATAGGTCTGTCAACCTCCACAAACTATAAGCTCTCTGAACGGATGACATGTTTTCGGAAGAATTAATCCATGCTCAAGGAAGTCGACCAGGTTTACAGCGTTATGATCTTATTATATTGACAAGGGATTTATTCGGATGATAGAGTGATGTAAATATTTCCAATTTATTTAGTCGGAATTAACTTCTCTTGGGAGGTTTTTGGATGCGTAAACCGTACAAGCACCCCAGATGGCTGGCTGCAGCCGTACTTTCCGTTTCAATGCTGCTGACCGTTTCTGTAACGGCGGCACACGCCGGGCTGAACCCGTCGCCCGTGGCGGCCGTGGCCGAACAAGGCATTCAGCAGGATTACCCCTTATTTCTGAAGGAAAAGTTCGGAGTCGTTGTGCCGGATCGCTCGACCAAAGGCGATTATATTCAGACCGTCGCCCGCATCCTGCAGCTGAAGCCGCCCGCAGAAGCCGTGGCATTCAGCGATTTGGACGCTTCCAGCCCGTTCTATGAAGCCGCCGCCGCACTTCGCGGAAACGGTATTCTAAGCGGCTCTGAAGTACGTGCGTCAGGGACTTTGAGTGCCTTCCAAGCACTATTTATCGCGGTCAAAGCGGCAGATTTGAGCGAACTCGCCTACTCCTACCCGCAGTCGAAGACGGCAAGCAGTCTCACGAAGCTTCATTTGAAGGCGGATGTGTTTCAGTCGGTGACGGCCGCTCAGGAAGTCGCTGCCGCCATTGATGCGGGACTTGTCGCGCCCGCCTACTACAAGGAGTTGAAACCCGGCGCGCCCGCCACCAAAGCCTTCGTGGAGCAGCTGCTCGGTCAAGTGCTCTCAACAAAGGGGCTGTATGAGCATTATATCGGCCGGACGAGCGACGCGGACATTTACGCCAAGCTGTTCGACTCCTACCGCACGTCTGACGTTATTGAAGCGCCTGAGCTTGAAGCTGTCGTTAACGATGCGCTCGAGCAGGGACTTGTGACTGGATACAATCTGAAAGACTCCCGTTACGATCCCAACTTTATCGATTCGCTTACGATAACTTATGGCCATTCCGACATTAAACACGCCGTCCAGCTGATCGGCCTCCTGCGCAGCGAAGGAATCGACGCCAAGGTACAGTTCGAGCCGAAAACGTCAGCCTTCGTTCACCTGCTGGAGTGGGGTGAGCCGTCACCCGATAACGATAACCGTTACAAAAAGCTGGCAAACGGAAACTACATTGCTTCCGCGAAAGAATACGACATTTCGTTCGAGTTCAAAAGCGCGGCCGATAAAGAGCGTTTCCAGCCGATCGTTCTTCAATACGCCAAGAAGAACAGCGACGATACCAAGGGCCTTATCGCCGGTTCTTGGTGGCAGCCGCTTTACTATTCACTTACCAAACTCAAAGACTATGATATCATTACTAACAATAAAATTACCGGAGACGGACCGTATTACGCTCAGTCCTTCTCCTTGAACAAAGACTCCGAATCGATCGCAGCCGGATTCCGCAAAATCGCCCCGGAGGCGCATGTCTCGACCTATACGTTCTGGGTCGACCGGCCGTTCTACAATTATTTAACCGGTGACGATTTTAAGTAAGGCACACAGCTTATAGATTTTAATGCAAAAACCCGGCGCATGACATCATGCGGCCGGGTTTTTGTTTTATATTGGATTACGGCTTTTCAGGTCACCTGAAGCCGGCTTTATTGTCTGAAGCACCCGTTCTACTGCTGCCAGTGCTTCATCGACCGATTGGACGGACAGAATCGTCGCGCCCTCAGGCTTGTACTGCTCGGCTGCATAACTATAGCGAGGATCGTAATAATAGATGAGAAGCAGCTCGACTGCACGTTCGAAGCGCCCCTCTTTAAGGCAGCTTTCGATCTCCGCGGCGATCGGCGTATGCAAACGGGATTTGATCTGCCGGAAAGCAAGCAGGCATTCTTCTTGATGCTCCCAAGGCTGGTAATCCTCCAGGATTGTGCGTATCCGTGCTTCCATCGGCATTTCGATCCAAATGTGATGCCCTTGTTCTTTCGCATTAATCAACAATTCCGGGAGCACGACTTTACCGATTCGCTTGCTTTCAGCTTCGAATAAAACGTACGGAGATTCCTGTAATTGAATCAGCTCATCAACAAGTAACGAGTCAAATGTCTTTTGATTATGCGCCTTCATCCCGATCTGTCCGAATATGGAACCGCGATGACCGGCCAATGCTTCCAAATCCAATATCGGATAACCCCGGTCTTTCAATCTTCGTAAAAGGGCCGTCTTCCCGCTCCCCGTATTTCCGTGAATGACAACTGCTTCCGGCTGCAACGACATCGTTCCCAAGGTATGGACGACCCACTGCCGGTATGCACGATAACCGCCGGAAAGTCTGTAAGCATGAATGCCCATTAATGACAATACGGTTGCCGTTGTTTTGCTTCGCATTCCCCCGCGCCAGCAGAACACCGCTTTTTTCTCGTTAATCTCCGCAAATTGCTTGATAAAGGCCGGCAGCTTCGCCGAAACAATCTCCAAACCTCTTTCCTTTGCGGCTTGAACGCTGACCTGCTTGTAAATAGTCCCAATCTCGGCGCGCTCTTCATCATTGAACAACGGGATATTCAAGCTGCCGGGAACGGTTGATTCGGCATATTCAGAGGGTGACCTTACATCGATCGGAACAAGCTCCTTCCTCAGTCTGAGATCCGCCCATTCCTCCAGCGTTATATCCTGAAACATATTTGGAAGACTCCTTCTGCCTTAATGTTTGTCGTTTTATTCAACCACGATTTGACCTGGATGGAGCTGCGTTACTTCACCGATCATGCTCGCTTCAACCCCTGCTTGCTTTAATTGCTGAAGTAGCTGCTCCGATTGGGCTTCCGTCACCGAAATCAACAATCCGCCGGACGTAACCGCATCGCATAAAATCCAGCGGTCAATCTGGTCCATATCATCCGGGAAGGAAATGCTGCCTTGTACATGCGCAAAGTTATTTTTTGTGCCTCCCGGCACAAACCCCTTCTCTGCCAACTCTCTAACGCGCGGGAGAAGAGGAACATCGCGTTGTATAATTTTAATCCCCATACCGCTTCCCTTGGCCATCTCCAGGGCATGTCCCAGCAATCCAAAGCCGGTGACGTCCGTGCAGGCGTTCACATCATAGGGCTCCATGATCTCGGCAGCGGTTTTATTCAACTCAGCCATAACACGGGTAACCCGCTCCGTCTCTTCCGCCGTTAACTGGTCTTTCTTAATTGAGGTTGTCATGATCCCGACGCCGATCGGCTTGGTAAGAATCAATTTATCACCGGACTTCGCGCCGGCGTTGGTTCGCACCTTATCCGGGTGGACGATCCCCGTTACTGCAAGGCCGAACTTCGGCTCTTTATCGTCAATGGAATGACCGCCGACAAGCGTGGCCCCCGCCTCCCGGACCTTATCGGCCGCACCGCGCAGGATGTCGGACAGAATTTGCTTGTCCAATGTCGATATAGGGAAAGCGACGATATTTAATACCGTTAACGGCTTGCCGCCCATTGCATATATGTCGCTGATCGCGTTGGCCGCAGCGATTTGTCCGAATGCATATGGATCATCCACAATCGGTGTGAAAAAATCCACGGTCTGAACAAGCGCCGTCTCATCATTAATCCGGTATACGCCGGCATCATCGCTGGTATCAAGCCCGACAAGCAGGTTCGGGTTGGGTTCCGAGGCGGGTAGATTGCGGATGACCTGCATCAAATCGGCCGGACCGATTTTACAGCCGCAGCCTCCCTTACTTGACAAAGAAGTCAATTTCACATTTTCAGCTGTATTCATACGCGCACATTCCTTTCGAGCTCTATTTAAACGATACCAAACAGCACTATTTGAATCGTACCCTTCCTTTAAGAGAAACGCAAATATTCGCAGTAGAGAAGCCTTAAATATGCTATAATGCTTAATGTTCAATTACGTTAATCAATCGGAGGAAAATATGCTGCCAATAAGTGAAAACATATTGCAGGGCCGTCCAAAAACGATTAAAACCGCTTTACTGATCGGTTTATTCGTCACCATCGCCTTGGCCGGTCTTTTCTACGTAAAGTGGTGGCCCTATTATCATAAAGCTTTCACTGCCGCCAGCTCGCATTCAATCGGATCCTCGATCCTCTCCAATGCAGTACCGTCATGGGAAGCAGCCGCGGGATACGCCGCAGCTTATTTCAAATCCGTGTGGAAAGCTGCGGTTCTCGGGATTTTACTTGGATCCTTGGTGCAGGTGCTTCTTCCCGTCCAGTGGCTTTACAGGGTACTCGGGCAAGCCTCATTCAAAAGCACGTTCATAGGCGGTGCCGCCGCTATTCCGGCCATGATGTGCTCCTGCTGTGCGGCGCCCATCGCATCGGGCTTACGCAAAAGAAATGTATCCATCGGCGCAAGCCTCGCGTTTTGGCTCGGAAATCCCGTCCTGAACCCTGCGACGCTGATTTTTATGACATTCGTCTTATCTTGGAAGTTCACTCTCATCCGTCTGGCGTTTGGCCTTATTCTCACATTCGGAATCAGCTATTTCGCAAACCGGTTTGCAACACAAACTTCAATTCCTGAAAGCATGACAGAAGCAGCAAGCTTGCCGGAGCCGGAGGGAGCGTTATGGGTTCGGTGGCTCAGGAGCTTGGGGACAATGCTGATCAGCGTAGTGCCCGCCTATTTGATCTCCGTATTGCTGCTTGGCGCTTTACAGACCTGGTTATTTCCGGTCGAGATGGGGAGCGGTTTCTGGGCCATTGTCATTTTTGCGATAGCCGGCGCTCTCTTTGTCATTCCGACCGCTGCGGAAATTCCAATCCTGCAGTCGTTTCTGTCTTTAGGATTGGGATCCGGGCCTGCGGCCGCTTTATTGCTTACTCTTCCGGCCCTTAGTCTGCCGTCATTGTTGATGGTGGCTAAAACCTTCCCCCGTAAAGTGCTGGCATTCGTTCTTATTTCGGTTATAGCGATCGGGATCTTGAGCGGTTTGACCGGAATCTTAGTTTTATAGATTTAGTTGCACCGCGTTCACACTTGTACTTTCCGAATATAGAAGAAGGGGCTGTCCCATAAGTCATCAAAGATGACGATGGGACGGCCCCTCGTTTTTAATTTGGGTTAAACACAGGGAACTGCGCGGGTCGAATGTTCTTACGATCGCTGTTGTTCGGGGATTCCTTGAATAGATGAGCTAAAGTGGGAATCCCCGAACAAAGGCGACCGCTGACTCTTCTCCAGAATCATTCGACCTGCTCCGTTTTGGTTTAACCTAAAATATAAAACAAAAAAAACCTTTCCTTGTTAGAATGGAAAGCACCTTAACCAGCTTCAACAGAGGAGCGACGCCTCTCCTGAAATAAGATTCATGGCCCAGGTCGAACAAAATATTCAACGCATGAGAGTAGGTTAGCATGTGGCCGATTAAATCGTTGTGCGCTTCTGCTCTTTACTTCCAGGATCATCTCCTCGGCCTGTATAACGCCGATACCGGGTATTGTATCCGCCACTCGCGAGAATCCATGCTTTCTCAGCATATTTGCGGATTGGGCGGTAACGCTGGCGGCTGTTTCTTCAGACAGGCTGTTTCCTTGACAAAAAAGGCCGCAGCTATAGCCGCGGCTCCAAAATGTGCATGCCAAATATCTCCCGTTTCCTGCTTGCATAGAGATATAATCGATAATGCCCCTGGCAGTACCTTTATTTCATCACTGATTCACCACTTATGGAAGGGTCTTCCTTTTTCCATCCATATTAAGCGGTTTTATTCTTGTTGTAAATATCAAACCCTACGGCCATAAGCAGAACCAAGCCTTTAATTCCCTGCTGCCAGTCGATGCCAAGACCGATAAGCGACATCCCGTTGTTCATGACGCCCATAACCAAGCCGCCTATCATCGCGCCGATGACGGTTCCGATCCCGCCTGAGGCAGAAGCCCCGCCGATAAAGCAAGCCGCGATGGCATCAAGCTCGAAGTTGACGCCGGCTTTGGGAGTAGCCGCGTTCAGACGCGCGGCATAGATCAAGCCCGATAATGCCGCCAATGCGCCCATGTTGACGAATACCCAGAACGTTACCCGTTTGGTTTTGATCCCGGACAGCTTCGCCGCCTTCTCATTGCCGCCGATCGCGTAAGTGTGGCGTCCCATTACCGTTCTCTTCATCACGAACGTATAGACAACGACGAGCACGAACAGAACAATGAGAATAAATGGTATCCCTTTATATTGTGCCAATACATAGGTGAAAATATTGATAACCGCTACGATAGCGATCAGTTTCGCCAGGAATAAGGGCATCAGGAGCACCTTGAATTGGTACTTCTGCTCCGCGCGGCGGTTCTTGATCTCCTGGATAATGGTGACGGCACCCAGCAGGAGACCCATGAGGATCGTAAGAATATGAATAGAAGGGTCCTGATCGAAATCGGGAAGAAAGCCGGAGCTCATTTTTTGAAAAAGCTTCGGGAAAGGCGCTATTGATTTGCCGTCCAGCACGACCATCGTAAGTCCCCGGAACAGCAGCATGCCTGCGAGCGTAACGATAAAGGACGGTATTCGGACATATGCAATCCAGAAGCCCTGCCAGGCCCCTACAAGCGCGCCCAGGATCAGAGACAGAATCAAAGCGATGTAGAAAGGCATGCCATGATCCACCATCATTATGGCGGATACTGCGCCGACGAATGCGGCTACCGAGCCCACGGACAGATCGATGTGACCCGTGATAATAACCAGCACCATACCGATGGCCAGCACGAGTATATAGCTGTTTTGCTGAATGAGATTGGTTACGTTAAGCGGTTTGAGCAGTATTCCATCCGACAGGATCTGGAACAGCACTGTGATCAGTACGAGCGCGAGAATCATGCCGTACTGCCGGAAGTTACTCTTGAACAGATTTTTCAAGACGTCCATCGTTTTTGTTACCCCCTGCTTTGTGTCATATATTTCATTAGCGTTTCTTGAGTTGCGTCTTCGCGGTTAACTTCGCCGGTTATCCGGCCCTCGTTCATGATGTAAACGCGGTCGCACATTCCGATGATCTCGGGGAGCTCCGAAGAGATCACAAGCACTCCTTTGCCTTCGGACGCCAATTGGTTAATGATTGTATAAATCTCATATTTGGCTCCGACATCGATCCCCCGGGTAGGTTCGTCCAGAATGAGAATGTCCGGCCCCGAGAAAATCCACTTGCTGAGAACGACCTTCTGCTGGTTGCCGCCGCTCAAATTTCCCGCTTTCTGCAGCACGGACGGTGTTTTGATGTTCATTTTTTTCCGGTAAGTTTCGGCGACAACCACTTCTTCGTTCTGATTGACCACCGAACGGCGGGATATTTTATTTAAGCTGGCTAATGATATATTGGATTTAATATCGTCGATGAGAATTAGCCCGTACTGTTTCCGGTCTTCCGTGACATAAGCGACGCCATGATCGATCGCATCGCTGATATCATGGAAACGGACTTCCTTGCCGTCCTTGATGATTTGTCCCGAGATATTGCGGCCGTAGGAACGGCCGAAGATACTCATGGCCAGCTCCGTGCGCCCTGAGCCCATAAGTCCTGCGATACCGACGATTTCTCCCTTGCGGATATGGAAATCCACGTTGTCGATCACTTTGCGCTCCAGATGCTGAGGATGATAAACGTTCCAGCCTTTAACCTCGAAGATCGTACCGCCGATTTGCGGCTGCCGTTCGGGGTAACGATTCGTCAGATCCCTGCCGACCATCCCTTTTATAATCCGGTCTTCGGTGATCTCATCCGCTCGCATATCCAACGTTTCAATCGTTTTGCCGTCGCGCAGTATCGTGATGGAATCAGCTACTTTGGCTATTTCGTTCAGCTTGTGCGAGATGATGATGGAGGAAATACCCTGCTTCTTGAATGCCAGAATAAGGTCCAGTAAATTTTCGCTGTCCTCTTCGTTCAGCGCCGCCGTCGGCTCGTCGAGAATGAGCAGCTTGACCTTCTTGGATAATGCTTTGGCAATTTCGACAAGCTGCTGCTTACCTACTCCGAGGTTAGTGATCAGCGTAGCCGGCGTTTCATTTAACCCGACTGTTTCCAGCAGTTCCTTGGCCCGCACGTTCGTGTCGTTCCAGTCGATAATCCCCTTGGGGGCCTGCTCGTTGCCGAGAAAAATATTTTCCGCTATCGATAAATATGGAATGAGGGCAAGCTCCTGGTGAATAATAACGATACCCAGCGTCTCGCTCTGCTTGATATCCTTGAATTCACACACCTGTCCCTTGAACAAAATGTCCCCTTCGTAGGAGCCGTGAGGGTAAACGCCGCTCAGTACTTTCATCAGCGTCGATTTGCCTGCGCCGTTCTCGCCGCAGAGAGCGTGAACTTCGCCTTCCTTGACCTTGAGATTAACATTCGCAAGCGCTTTGACGCCGGGGAATGTCTTGGTGATATCGCGCATTTCCAGTATATAGTCCGCCATCTGTTCACCCGGCCTTTCTTCTCACTAATTATGAAATGACTACGTGACGGCCGCAGATGGCCGCCACGCAATCACAGATACGTTTATTTCAATTGGTCTTCAGTGTAATAACCGCCGTCTACCAGAATCTCTTTGTAGTTGGATTTATCAACGGAAACCGGATTAAGCAGGTAAGCAGGAACGATCTTCACACCGTTGTTGTAGGTTTTCTCGTCGTTGACTTCCACTTCCTTGCCGTTCAGAATGTTGTCGGTCATCGCTACCGTTACTTTCGCGAGCTCGCGGGTGTCCTTGTAAACGGTTTGCGTTTGTTCGCCTGCGATAATCGATTTGACGGATGCGACTTCCGCATCTTGACCGGTGATTACCGGCAGCGGCTTGTCGCCGGAGCCGTAGCCGACGCCTTTCAGCGAGGACAGGATGCCGATGCTGATGCCGTCGTACGGGGACAGAACCGCGTCCACTTTCGCTGAAGTATAGCTAGCGCTCAGAAGATTATCCATCCGGGATTGGGCTACGCCGCCGTCCCAACGAAGCGTTGCGACCTGATCAAACTTCGTTTGACCGCTCTTGACGACCAGCTTGCCGGAATCGATATACGGCTGCAGGATGCTCATCGCGCCGTTGAAGAAGAAAGTAGCGTTGTTATCGTCAGGGGAACCAGCGAACAACTCGATGTTGAACGGACCCTTGCCGTCTTTGAGGCCTAATTTGTCTTCGATATAAGAAGCTTGAAGCACACCGACCTTGAAGTTATCGAAAGTTGCATAGTAGCTGACGTTGTCGGTTTTCTTGATCAGACGATCATAAGCGATAACCGGGATATTGGCGTCATGTGCTTTCTGCAGCACGTCCGTCAAGGATTCGCCGTCGATTGAAGCAACAACGAGCAGCTTCACGCCTTTGGTGATCATGTTCTCGATTTGCGATACCTGATTCTCAATGACGTCTTCGCCGTACTGAAGATCTGTTTTGTAGCCTAACGCTTCAAACTGCTTTACCATGTTGTCGCCGTCATTGACCCAGCGCTCCGACGATTTTGTCGGCATTGCAATTCCGATTGTACCTTTATCTCCTCCCGTATTGCCGCCGGAATTACCCGCAGTAGTGGTGCTTCCGCCGTTCTTGGCGCCTCCGCAAGCCGCCAGAGTCAGTACGAGTGCGATCATTAATGCTGCCATCAGTATTTTTTTCAAAATAAAAACTCCCCTTTCGTTGATCTGATTAAAATTTATCATGATCACCGAGGGGAGTCTTTCGACTAAACCGACAACTTTATTCAATTATTTAACCTTTGTTGTAAGCGCCTTCTTCCCCTGGCGCCGGTTAGCCGGCCGCAAGGATGAGCTGCAGCCTTATTCCTCAGTCGCTTCAGACCTCCGGTAGCGGTTGGGAGAGACGCCTACGACTTTTTTGAAGGCGGTGCTGAAATAATGCTGTGATTCATAGCCTACCGCCTCGCCGATCTCGGCAACGGTTTGGCCCGTCGAGCCGAGCAGCTGCATCGCCTTGGAAATGCGCATTTGGGTCAGTAAGGTGACAAAGGTGGTGCCAAGCTCCTGCTTGAACAAGCGGCTGAGATAGACCGGCGAGACGCCGATCGCCTTGGCCGCGCCTTCGAGCGATAACTGTGAATCGGCGAAATGCTCGCGCACATACTGCCGGGCACGGCGAATTAACGGCGATATCGTCGTCTCTTTGTAGACCCCTTCCCTTGCCCTGAGATAAGCGGTTCCTACGCCGGAATAGCCCGCTTCTTCCGAAACCAGGGCATGCCGGGTCACAACATTCAGCTTGAGATAACGATTTACCGACTCCTCGATTGCCGGAAGCAATTGCTCATCATTCGTCCCCCATACCATCATGCATATGAAGCCTGACGAATCCCGGAAAATAACATGAACATAGGGTGACAATAGCTCTGAAGCAATATTCTCGGTGGCGAACAGCAGAAGCTGCCGATCACGCTCCGAGTGGATCGACCGTCCCAAATCAACCTCAGGCCAACGCAAAATGCCAAGCAAATCCGGCGGACTCTGCGGCAGCTCCAGAAACGCCAGCTGTTCCGCCACCTCCTGCTGGCTGAGCGCGTCTTGGATCCATTCGTTACAGAACCGCTCCCTCAGCAGCGGGATGTTCTTGCGAATTTGCCGTGATGCGATCTCCAGATGACTTTCCCGCATGGCCGTGCGCTCAAGCTCCTCTCTCACTCTGCTGAGCACCTCATGCAGTTGACTGGGATTGGCCGGCTTAAGAATGTATTCATCGACGCCGAACCGGACAGCCTGCTGGGCGTAACCGAACTCATCATGGCCGGTCACAATGATGATACGGCAATCCGGCAGCTGTTCCCGCACCTCGCGAATGAGCGTCAATCCATCCATTATCGGCATGCTCAGATCGACAAGCATAATATGAGCCCGGTGCTGAACCGCAAGCTCGAGCGCCTCTTCTCCGTCCTCCGCTTCCGCAACGACTTCCAGTCTCAGAGCGGGCCAGTCGACGGCGCTCCTGATGCCTTCGCGTATAATTGGCTCATCGTCGGCTATAATAACCTTCCAGTATCGCAATGCCGAGTCCATCTTGTTACCCCTCCTCCTGAATAATCGGATGTACAAGTGTAACCGTCGTACCGACTCCGCGTTCACTTTCCACCGATATTCCATATTCGCTGCCGAATGTTATCTGCAGTCTGGCCTGTACATTAACCAGCCCGTAGCCCGACCTTTCGAGTTCCGGCTGAGCATCCGGCGCTCGCTTAAGCTTCTCGCGAAGCGATTGCAGCTTCTCTGCGTTCATGCCTACACCGTCATCGGCAACGGTCATTACGATCCGCCCTTGATCTCTTGCCGCCTTCACGGTGATATGGCCCGGTCCGCGCCGTTCCTTAATACCATGATAAATCGCATTTTCGATAATCGGCTGCAGAATAACCTTCAGAACCCGGTGATGGGAAATATCCGGATCAAGCTCCAGCGTATAGCCAAGTTTGTCCTTATACCGAATCCTCTGTATCTGCAGATAGCTCTTGCTATGTTCCAGCTCTTCGGCTAGCGGTATATATTCGCTGCCATTGCTGAGTCCGATCCGGAACAATCTCGCGAGCGACTCCACCATTTCCGACACATCCTCGGCACCCTGCTTACGCGCCATCCAGTGGATCGTATCCAGCGTGTTATACAGGAAATGCGGCTTGATCTGGGCTTGAAGGCTGCGCAGCTCGGCATTGCGCTTCTGCCGCTCCTGCCGCTCTGCCAGCCCGATAAGATCATTAATCTTCGTCAGCATCCTGTTGAAGCTGCGCCCCAGCATGCCCACCTCATCAAGCCCGTCACCCCAGAAGCGGCTCGTCAAGTCGCCGGATTCTGCGCGGTACATGAAGTTCGTCAGCCTGTGGATCGGCCGGGAAATGCTTCTCGATAGCGCGAATGAAGCCGTTGTTCCGAGGATGCAGACCAGGAACACGAAGCTGCCCAGATAGAGCCGGATTTTACGGACCTCGGGCGCCGATTCCTCGGACGAGAAAACGGCGAGCGTCGTCCAATTGGTGAAGGTCGACACCCGAAATATAAACTCCAGGTTCCTCCCATTCACCGTTCGCGCAAAATTGCCGGACGGTTGACCCTGCAGCCAGGCGGTCGGAATGGAGCGGATTCCGATTTGCCCCGGCACATAAATCTGTTGGCCCTTATCGTCTACTACCATCAGATAGCCTGTTTTGCCGAGACGGACATCCTGTACAGTCTCGGAAATAACACGCAGCTTCAAGTCGATCAGCACCACGCCCATAACTTTCTGCGTATCCGGGTCTACAATGGCGCGAACGGCAGAGATCACCTCATTGTCCTTATAATCGGCGTGCGTCGTGACGTTCCGCGGGGAAGGGTGTCCGATCATCCGGAAGATGCCTCTGCCCGCAACCGCCTCCTGGTACCAGCGTTCAAGCGTCAAATCCCCGGGCGCTTTCGCATACATATCGTTACTTAAATATTGCCCGCGTGAATTGACGACCATAATGCCGGCTATCTCCGAATGAAGGGTCGTAAACCCCTGAAGGAAGCGTCTCGCCTCGTATCCCGCCTGACCTTTGGCCATGGCCGCCGAAATCCTGTCGTCATACAGAAACTTCTGAATATCCGAATTGAACGAAATAAGGTAGGTTGTATTCTGCACATTGCTGAAATAAAACTCAAGATTGCGGTTTACTTTGGCAATGAATTGGAGCGTATTCTCATTCGTTTGCCGTTCAATAATGCTGTCGACGACCCACCCGGTCAGCACGCCAAGCGCAACGGACGGCAAAATACTGATAAATAAAAAATGCACAAGCAGCTTGTACCGGATCGCCATATTTCTCATCATCAAACGCTGAAACAGGGTTTTTACGCTGAACGTTTGCCGCGGCTGCATATCTCGTCACCCCTCGCATGCTGAATTTACTTGGCGTAATAGTCCTCTACATTGCTGCGGGTAACGACGGTAATTCCAGTGTCGGAATAAGGCGGTACAGGGTGGACCCCTATTGTCTCCCCGTTCGTGCGCGGCTGAGTGGTTTGGTGATGCAGGTGAAACAAAGACAGCAGGGACCAGTACCCCATGTTCCACGTCCCCTGTGCGAGTGTCGCATTGATGACGCCGTCTTTCACCATATCAAGGGTTCCTTTATCCGTGTCGAAGCCGATGACGACCCGCTTCCCGGCGAGTCCCCGCATCTGCAGCGCCTGCCCGATCCCGACGCCGCCGTTCGCTTGCGTTGCGAAAAAACCCGCCACCTCCGGATGCTTGTCCAAGACGCTCATGGCCGCCTTCTCTGAAACAAGAGTATCCCCTTTGCCATCGACGACATCGACAATGGCCATACCGGGAAATTCTTTATACAGCGTATCGCGGAATCCGTGTGTCCGCTCCTGATGATTCAGCTGATTCGGCTGGGTTACCACCGCCACTTTGCCGCTTCCGCCCAGACGCCGCCCCATCTCGCGTGCAGCCTGCGCCCCGGCTTCGTAATTGTCCGTCCCGAGAAAAGCGTAGGCTTTACTTTCCGGCGCGCCGGAATCGAACAGAACGACGGGTATGCCGGCATTGACAGCTTTATTAATCGTCTGATTAAGCGCTTCCGGATTGATGGCACTGATCGCGATACCCGCCGGTTTTCTGGCTATCACCTGCTCCAGCACGGTGATTTCTTCATTCGCGTCATACTGGGTGGCTCCCCGGAATTCGACGGAAACGTTCAGCGCCTGCGCAGCGTCCTCGAAGCCCTTCATGCTTCCCCGCCAGTAATCGAGCCCGGATTGGAACGTTACCATAACATAATTCTCATCGATTTCCCCGACAAGGCCGGCAGTGCCTTCCTCCCAGCCGCCAAGCTTGTCGTCCCGATAGCCGTAATACCAAATATAGACCATAAATGTCGCGGCAAGAAGACCGTACACCAGAAACAGCTTTTTCATCCTCAGACCCCCCGGACTTCTTAAATGTAGTATGGTATATTATGCGAAAACCGCGAAAACTCAAGGGTCCGCCAGCATTCCCTTGAGTTAATATGTGCCGCTTTATTTATTACCAATCGCCCCTCGTTTTGCCATTGCTGCTGCAATTGCGAGTTATGGCCGAATGTTAAGGCTTTTCTTTTAGTTTAAGTAAAGGGGGCTCGTCTGTCTTTTCACAATTTGGCATCTTTTTTGCGTTTTTTTAACCTTGGAACAGCTGCCGCTGTTGTCCGGCCTAATGAGCTGCTCTCAGGGTAAGAAACCGCTTACATACTTTGTTTCGATTCATTGTAAGACACCATTTGGTTTGGCGTCAAACCGGATCTTAATATAGTGGAAGAACAGGAAAAAGAGGACGCTTCGGGATAGCGTCCCCTCATGCTTTATTGCGCCGGAATGTCAAAACATAACTTTAAGCGTCTTGATTTCAAATGCGGAAAACGTAAGTGCGACCGGCTCTCCCGGCTCCGCTGCTATGGCTTCGGCCTGATCCTCCATCATGTTTACCGACTCGATGCGGCTGAACGGCAGCCCAACATGCAGACCGGCTTTAGTTCTCCCGCCGAATGCTTCATATAACCGGATAATCAATCCGCTGCCGTCTTCCGATTTCTTGACAGCTTCGATCATAACGCCCGGATGATCAATGGAGAAGAAGGTTCTCCGATAATCGACATTCTGATTCGTTCCTGACTTACCTGCGAAATAAGGCCGCAGCGGAACGTTGAACTCATAGCCCGCTTTATATACCTGGGCCTGCACGAAATCGCCTGTATGCGGCATCAGGGCATAAGCGAATTCATGGGTGCCCCGGTCGGCCTCGGGATCCGGGTAAGCCGGACTGCGAAGCAAATTGATGTCCAGTTCATTGCCGGAAGCCCGGAATCCGTATTTGGAATCACTCAGAAGCGCCGCACCATACTGCGATTCCGACAAATCGATCCAGTGATGCGCGCATATTTCGTCTCGGGCATAATCCCATGACGTGTTGCGGTGTGTGGGACGCTTCAGGTAACCGAACTGTATATCACAATTCACCTGGTCGGTCGCAATATCAAGCGGGAAAGCGGCCCGGAGCATTTTATCGCTTTCCCGCCATTCCACCTGAGTCCGAAATTCGGCGCGGCGGCTGCCTGCCGCAAGAACGATCCGCTGCACAAGCCTGGACTGGCCGAAGAGATATGTCTGCTCGACAATCGCTTCCGGGCCGTCCACATAAGCGCGCGTATCGCGAAGCAGCGCCTGCTCCGACAGTCTGCTCCGGTAATCCGCCGGAAAGTCCCAGGCATCGCCGTCTTTGTCGTCATAGATAATGAGCCGGTTTGCGGCCGAACCAGGTGGTATCAGCTCGCGTCCTGCAGCATTATCGTATAGGGAGCCTATTGTGCCATCAGTCAGAAATTCGATGCGAAGCCACTCATTCTCGAGCCGGCCGGGTTCCGCGCTTAAACCGCTCACTACTGTCGCAGTAGAGCCCGCATTGCAGTTCATAACCGAATAACCCATTGCCGGTACAGAAACCTGCTTCCACTCGCCGGCAATTAAGAGCCACTCATTGCGCTCCCAAGGCAGCGAGTTAAAGACGATGGCCGCTTCGCCGCTCTCCGGGAAGCATGCTCGCGCCGCCAATGCCGCGTACCGTTCGCGGATCAGCTGCTCCGTACGTTCGAGCAGAACTTCATATCGGGCAATTGATTCATCGTACACCCGCTTGATGGATGAGCCCGGCAGAATGTCATGGAACTGGTATAAGAGCACTTCCTTCCAGATTTCATCAAGCTCCCGTTGCGGATAGGCGATATTGCACCGCGACTCGGCTAGTACAGCGGCAAATTCCAGCTCGCGAAGCGCTTTCTCCATGCGGCGGTTATATTTCTTATTCTTAGCCTGCGTCGTAAGAGTGCCTTGATGCTTCTCCAGATAGAGCTCGCCGCGCCATGTTTTGTAACGGTCGGCCCGAATATTCAACCTGTCGAGAAAATCGATGGACAGTTCCTGTACGACAGGCGGCAGACCGAGCAAGTTCCGCTCGCGGCCGAGTCTCTCCAGGTGTTCTTCGCCCGGACCGCCGCCGCCGTCGCCAATCCCGAATAGCATCAGAGCGCAGTCGGAAACGGCTTTATCCAGATACTCCTTCTCGATTTTGACGAGAGAGCGCGGAGCGGCCGGAGAATTATACGTATCTTCCGGCGGCAGATGCGTCAGCACCTTGCTGCCGTCGATGCCTTCCCATAAGAAGGTGTGATGAGGATAGTCGTTCGTGTTATTCCAGGACAGTTTTTGGGTTACCATATAGTCGATACCCAATTTTCTCAAAATTTGGGGCAGCGCGGCCGTATAACCGAAAATATCAGGCACCCACAGCATTCGGACTCGTTTGCCGAATTCCTGCTCATAGAACTGCTGCCCATACAGCACTTGCCGTATCAAAGCTTCGCCTCCGGAAACGTTGGAATCGGGCTCGACCCACATGGCGCCCTGAATTTCCCAGCGTCCTTCGCTGATTCTCGCCTTAATGCGGTCATACAGCCTCGGGTAATGCTCCTTCATCCATTGATACAACTGGGGCTGGCTGGCGCCGAAACGATAATCCGGATAACGTTCCATCATATGGAGGACGGTGGAGAAGGTACGAGCGCCTTTGCGGATCGTTTCCCGGATCGGCCACAGCCATGCAAGGTCGATATGAGCATGACCGATTGCGCTCACGGTGAGCGTCGGATCGCCGCCTCGTTTCTGCAATTCCGGCGCAAGGCGTTCTCGGGCGGAAGCCGCATGCTCTTCATCGAACACATTCATAGTTAACGACACATCATACAGTGCCTGCAGTATTTGCGAGCGCCTGGATGAAGGATCCAGGTGGAGGGCAAGCTCCAGCAGCACTTCGACATCAAAGTACAACTGCCGCATCGTTTCACAGCAAACAGCGATTTCGGCTTCCCTTAATGTGCCGCTTTGGTATCTTCCGAATAGATCGTTGCAGCCCGCATCGCCCCACAGATCGATGATTTCGTCACCGTCTGCAAAGTCCGTGACCGGTACGACGCGTTTACCCGGCAGACCGAGGCTAAGATCAAACTCGGAGTTAATGTTGGTCAGACCTTGGACCGGCACTCCCTCCAGGTCGACTAAGCAAAGCTCCCCATTGACGTCTATGAGCAGAACAACTTTTTTTCCGGCTGCTTCGGACGGTACGTTTCCCTTAAAATGAAACCAGGCGCAGTCCCATAGACCGCCCCATTTATCTCCCGGCTGGATTGAACCCAAATGGGTGCCCGATTCGCGTTCGGTATATGGTACAGGTTCCCGCGTTACAAATGCATCAACGGAAAGCGGCGCAGCCTTTGTATAAATATGGGCTTCTATCTGCCGTTTAAATTGCTCCAATCGTTCAGGTTGTATAGCCTCATATGGCATGAACAGACCTCCTGCGACTTATAATACATATTTAATATATATAAATATAGCATTCGTTTTATGCCTTGTAAATGGTTAACAAAGATCAATCGTACGTTGTGGATATTATAAATTGCGGTTCCTTGACGGTAAAGATATATTTGATATAATGTAAGAAAATTGGTTGTTGCAGGGGGTAGTTTGATGCACAATGACAGGCAGCCGTTATACATTCAAATACAGCGTTATTTCAAAGAATTGATTTCCTCCGGAAAATTATCCGCTGAAGATAAAATCCCCTCCGAGAAAGAATTGATGGAGCAGTTCAACGTCAGTCGCATTACGGTAGCCAACGCGCTCGCCCAGCTTGCCAAAGAAGGCTGGATTTACCGTATACCCGGACGCGGCAGCTTCGTAAATAAAGACGCGCAGCAGCTGAGCAAAGATCTTCCGCGGGTGGAACCAAGAAACGACGACAGGGGCGCCGCAGTCAAATCAGCACCGTTGCCGAGTCGCAAGATGATCGGCTTTCTTATTCCAAGTATCTTCGATTTCTTTGCGATTCGCTTGATCAAAGGCCTCAATCAAGTGCTGGAAGATACGGAGTACTACCTTGTCATCCAGTTCACGAACAACTCCAAAGAACGCGAGGAACAAGCGATACTGGAGTTGATCCGGAATGGGGCCGTCGGCCTCATCGTGTTCCCCTCTGACGCCGAAAATTATAATGAAGAAATATTGGCGTTGAAGCTCAGACAGTTTCCGTTCGTGCTGATCGACCGGTATTTTCCCGGTGTTGAGACGAACTTCGTCTGTTCGGACGGTTCTCTCGGCGCACAGCTGGCCGTCAATCACTTGTGGGATCTCGGCCATCGCAAAATCGCCATCTGTTCCGATTCACCGCTCCCGACACTGTCGGTTGAACACCGGATCTCAGGTTATATGGAAGCGCTGAAACAGAAGGGCGTTCTCATCGATCCATCGCTCATCTTGACGGAATTCCATGTGGACTATAACAAAATCAATGAAGAACACGCGCTTTACCGCTATATCAAGAACAGCATGGCGACGGCGATTATTACACTTAACGCCCGCTTGGGACTTCATATCGCATCTATTGCAAAGCGGTTGAAAATTCACGTCCCGGAGGATCTGTCCATCGTCACCTTCGATGACCCGTCTCCCGGGCTTGACGAGTCAGGCTCTTTCACTTACATCTCGCAAGCGGAGGAGGAAATGGGCAGGAAAGCGATGCAAATATTGCTTGATCTGCTTAGTAAGCCCTCCGACCAAAGCACCGGGTATAACAAAATCATCATGAAGCCGGAGCTAGTAGTCCGAACCTCCACTTCCCCGGTTAAAACCGAAGCCAAAACTCCGATCTAAGAAATCGGGGTTTTTTTTGTTGTTTATAAGCGCATTACTCTGTTGACATATATACATAGCAAATATGAATTATATACATAATATAGGTATTATCTGCTCAGGGAAACAGCGATTAGCACTTAAAGGAATGGCTAAAAGCTGTCGAGAAGCTCTTGAAAGCTTTTGGTGCGTGGATGAGGGCAAGAATAACTCCTTTATCTTCCCGTGGATTTTTAAGGGGCATAAGATTTCCGTTCATTGTAATATCTATTATGGGGTCTCGTAGTTTTTTAACGGCATACCTACATATTCGCGGAATGAGCGGATCCGCTCTGCCTCGAACTCGAAGACAACCGCAAGCTCATTGCGATAAGGCTGCCCATTCAACGAACCTTCCGCGCGAAATACCACCATCCCGTTGTCCTCATTCTCAAGCACGATGAGCGAAGTCAGCTCCACCTGCAATACTGAGCGCTCGAACCTGATCAATTCCTCGAACCGCTCTTTTCCTTGCTGCTCGTGGTTCCACCCCTCTAGCGGGAGTGGAACGGAGAAATGAAAACCTTCCGTAACCATCTTTAGAAAATCGACTGTATGCCCTGTTTCAAAAGCCCGCCTAAAAGCATCAAACACTTCGCAAGTTCGGGATGGGACTGAGCCTACGGATTTCTCCATGATAGAATCCTCCTCATATTAGTTTATTGGTGTTTTGAAAGAGAGGATAAATCGGTTTCAGCCTTCTGATTGATGAGACGCCATGAAAAAGGACGCTTGCTTTTCATTGTTTAGCGCGACAGGACCTTCAGCTGGCTCGATATCGTTCCAAGGTGAATGGCTTCGTGAATCAAAGCGAAGTTGAACAACTCGCCGGCGGTGTTGAATTGGAACGGTCCCAAGACATGCGAAGTTGAAAGCTTCTCGCCAAGCATTTCAGGTGTCAGCTCAGATAGGCGGGAAAGCTGCGCCGCTAAAATCTCGACCAACTCTTCCTTCGATGGAGGAGCAAAAGTCCAGTCCAAGGGCTTTGTTCCAGAGTTAAACAGCGTCTCATACGAGTCCGGTATGGCCGACGGAGAGCCGAAGCTTAAGGTAGAATACTTATCCATCCAATAAATCATATGGCCGACATTCCAACGAATGGTATTGTTGAAGCCTTCCGGCTGCTTGTCGAAATATCCCTCCGTAACTCCCTGAAGGTTACCAAGAACAACCTGATGCAGTACTTTACCGGTGTTAATAATCGATTGTGTCATAATCAAACGCCTCCTGATTTGGTTTGGGTAATGTGGTTCGCTTTCTTAACCAAGTTTACCTCCTCATTCATAACGGAACTGATTTCCTCCTTTTGCAATGAGAAGCGCTTGATATGTTCCTAGTATAGGTTCCATAGAACTTTCCATCAATGCAGTGGGCATTACCGGAACGTTAAGTATAAGTTAACGATTATTCATTGACAGAAAAAGAAGATGGAGTGAGAATAATCATTGAATATGAATTCAGCGATGCAATTGAAAGCAGGTGTAATATGGAGCTAAAACAACTACAGTATTTTATGGCGATTTGTGAAGAGCTTCACTTCACGAGGGCAGCCGAAAAAATGGGAGTCAGCGCACCTAACATCAGCCAGCAGATAAGGAAATTGGAAGAAGAATTAGGGGTGCTGTTGTTCGATCGTGTGGGAAAAACAATTGTCCTTACAGAAGCCGGAGCGATTCTTCATGAAAACGGTGCTGCCGTGTTCAGGCATCTGCAGCAAGCGAGCGACGCCATTGCTGACCTGAAGCAGATGCAAGGCGGATCACTATCCATCGGCGTCTTGCCCGGTGACGCGGATCTCATGTTTAACGCCTTGCTACTGAACTTCCATCAGACCTATCCCACCATCTCGCTGTCCCTTCTGGAAACCATGCAAGTAACAGAACAAGTTCTCGACCGAAGCATCGATGTCGGCGTAACCATTGGTCCTGTTATCGATGAACGTCTAACGTCAATTCCCCTGTTTCACGAGGAGTTCTCATTGGCGGTAAGTGTGAATGATCCTTTTGCCACGGAGAGCTTCATCCCATTGAACAGGCTGCATACCTTGAAGATGGTCATGTTTCCACCCGACCATCAATGCCGCAAGCTGATCGACCGCTTTTGCATGGACAACGGGTTTACTCTGCAGCCGCATATGATGACGACAACGTTATCCTCCCTCCTCCAGATGGTACAGAGCGGAGTTGGCGCCTGTGTTCTGCCGCGGCTGCTACTGGATAATCTTCACAATACAGACATCAAAGTCGTGCACCTGAGGAATCCTACGCCCTCTCAGGACATTTGTCTGATCTACCGCAGCGACAGATATGTTGGATACGCAATGCGAACGTTCATCAAGACTTTGAGAGCCTACATCGAGACCGCTATCAATCATGCGAAGTCTTCATAGATAGGGTAGTACCAGTAAAGCTGATATTATCTAAACGAGCGTGTGGACCCCCTTGAAATACAAAGGTCTGCACATTGTTTACATGTATTCAATCGTAAGAGACTCCATTAGCACATACTCCTCACTATCGTCTCCGCTAGTGCTAGCTTCATATTTCATATGATCAATCATAAGCAGCTAGGCCTGTTGCCCGCTCTAGGGTGGAATTCATGGAACACGTTCACTTGGGATATTAACGAACATTTAATTAAAGACGTGGCGGACCTCTTCGGCGGAGGGGTACAAGGATGCGGGCTACGAGTACATCGTAATCGATGACTGCTGGAGCTTGAAGGAACGGGACAAGGATGGAAATTTGGTCGCCGATCCCGCCAAATTCCTGAGCGGCATGAAGGCGCTGGCAGACTACATTCATGAGAAGGGCTTAAAGCTCGGCATGTATTCATGCGTATGGCACCCATACATGCGCCGGTTATCCGGGCAGCTTCGAGCATGAATTTCAGGATGCCCGCCAGTTGGCCGAATGGGGCATCGATTTTCTGTAAGACAGCAGCAGCCGCAATTCGGCATCGGAACGCATTTTTTCAAAAGGCTTGGCATCCGCGTTACTGGCGATACCGTACATCGGCTCCAAATTGCTTGGTGCTTCCGCAGCAACGGGCTTATCGGGCGCAAATTCCGTTATGGACAGCAGGTGCGGCACCTCGTCGCCTTTGAATTCGATCCACACATACTCCCACGGGTCCTGCGGATCGGGATAATAGTATATTTCCGTATACGGTAATATGACGAAGCTTTCGCCCGCCTTTAAAGGAAAAGAGGTATTGCGCGTCTCCAAGGTTCCTTTCCCGCTTACAATGTAGTGCAAAGAATACACATCGCGTACGCCCGGCCCCCATCTATGCATATTGGGAAACTTGTAGCCGTTGTTAATGTAAATCAAGCCATTGCTGCTGTACGAATGATAGGAATGAAACGAATTCATGAGCGGCACGCGCCCGGGGCCTCTTTTGCTAGAACCAACACCGGATTCACCTTGCTTTCCGTTTCTTCGCTTTTTTGATTATAACCGATTCGGGCAGGGAGGGTTGTATCCATAATACTAGTTTTTTTAAAAAGGCTCTGTTATCCTTGATTGTTGATTTCTGACCAAAAGAAAAACCGCCATCATTAGGCGGCTAATTCTGAAGTATCGTTATCCGTTAGTGCAATACCTTTGGCTCATTTTATGGCTATGCCCAAAAATTCGGTTGCCTACCGTCGATATCATTAAACCCATACTCAATGGCCAGTTCCCCAGTTGTAAGAGTCTTGCCTGACTTAATCTTAACATTTGGATCAACAGCCAGTGCCACAACAGCTCTACCGATGTACCCAGTAGATTCTGAATTTATGAAGTCGGGTTCATTTTTAATTGCATCTTTCCAATTTTCTTCTTTAACACCGAAGCCTTCTAGCATCGATTCTGAACGTATCCATCCAGGAGTTAACGCAACGGAAGTAATGTTAAGATCACGACTACGAAGGTCTTCAGCTAACGCTTCAGCAATATGAATAGCTGATATTTTTGCAAGACTGTAGAAGATGCTCCGTGTTGGTCGATAACTGTACCCAATCCCATCGGTGACTTCAATAACTAAGCCACTTTTACTTTCGACCATAAGAGGCAGTCCGTAGCGATTTGTAATAATGTGTGAGTGAATGGCTTGATTTAGAAGACGCATCCCCTTCTCGATTGTTTGTTCCGTAATCCTCAACAGGGATACCTAAATGAAATTCACTTGCTTTAATATACTCCATAATTGATTTACACCACCTACCGGAAAATTAAAAATCAAGATAATTATACCATTTCTTTCTTTACTAATCTGTCCGTTCGTATTGTGAGGTCACCGCTAGCCATCCACGCCGTACAGTTCATAGCGGTGCCGCCATTTCAGCAGTGTATACACTAATGCTGTACTTACGTTCCACCTCCTCCCGAGTGCCTACACCTGCTTCAAGTTCTCCTATGATCGCCTCCTTTGGAGTAGCCAGTTTATTTTTTAAACCTGTTCAAAGGGGAGCATATCAATCCCGCGGCAGCCTCATTGTGCTCTTGTCTTCATTAGCATTCCTGTAGAGCGTTAAATTTCCGCTTTGCAAAAAAACGAGCGCCTCGGTACGATGGGAGTACGAAACGGGTCATAGCCCTTTAAATCCCATCATCTTAGGAGGACGCTCTACTATGAAGTTTAAATCGCAGGACAAACAAAATCAACTTATTGAAAAAATTTCCGCCCAGCATCTGGTCGTCGGGATCGACATCGCCCAGCAAATGCATGTCGCACGTGCTGTTAATTTTCGGGGAATCGTGGTCGGTAATCCCCTATCCTTCTCAAACGATGAAGAGGGTTTTAATAGCCTTCTTCGGTGGATCCAGTCGCTGCAATCCGCTCACGCTTTAACAGCAGCCATTGTCGGTATGGAGCCTACCGGACACTACTGGCTTAACCTCTCCAGGTGGCTCTCAAATCGTCAGTTTGAAGTTGTTCTAGTCAATCCACATCTCGTGAAAAAGAACAAGGAAAATCGCGACAATACGCCATCCAAGAGTGACAAAAAGGATGCCCTGGTCATCGCAGATATGGTCAAAAACGGCTACTACTCGTTCACTCGCAACACACCAGAAGCATTCGATGAACTACGTGTTTTTCTCTCAAACCGCGACTCTGTCGTTACGAGACTCGTTAGTGCCAAGAACCAAATTCATCGCTGGGTCGACGTTGTTTTTCCTGAGCTGCGACAAGTTTTCAAAAACATCCTGTGTGCCGGTTCATTGGCCACTCTTCGTCTTTTCCCAACGCCCGAAGAATTGTGTAAATTACAGCCTCAAGACGTTTTACAACGTTGGAAATCGATTATGAAACGGCATTCTGGTGAGCGAAAAGCTCGAGCTCTTATCTCATTGGCTTACAGATCTGTGGGTTCTAAGCAAGCCACACATGCCTACAAGCTTCACTTGAAGCAGCTGCTCGATGAGTACGACCTTGCTTGCCGGCAATTGCAAACAGTAGAAACGGAGATAATCGCTGTTTTGGATCGCATTCCATTTGCGAAATCCATGCTTGCTGTCAAAGGGATAAGTGCGATTTCGTTAGCTGGTATTCTAGGTGAGGCGGGGGATTTAAGCGGCTTTGTTCACGGTAATGCCTTACTGCGTCATGCTGGTCTCAACCTTGCAGAAGCAAGCTCAGGTAAATGGACCGGACAGATGAAGATTAGCAAACGTGGACGCTCTCGTCTCCGACGTTTCATCTTCATGATGACCATGAGTTTAGTTGCTAATAATTCGGAGTTTAAAGCCATCCATGCATACAATGTACAGACAAAGAAGATGAAGAAAATAAGGTCCATTATGAAGCTGTGTGGCAAATTAGCCAGAATCTTAGTTGGAATGGCTCGCAGCGGTGAAGCTTACAACGCTCCAAAAACGATGCCAATCCAGCTAGCTGCTTAACCTATACTTACCGTTTCGTTGTACGAGTTTTGGCTTATTCGCGGGATTTCAAAGAAAGCACGGGGTACCGGATGAATTGAACCAAAGGGCACCGACCCGTAACGATAGCAAGACCGGCCTCCACCCCTTGGACAGGTGTAACGAAGGAATGAAAGGGCGTAGACCCGTTGAGACATGGGAGTGAAAACCTCCAGGGGCGGCGTGGAGAATGCGTGCAGTAGATGGAAGAATGTGGGGCTGCAACCTCCCCCTCTATTTCCTCACGCCTTCATGTTGCTCAGGTCTATTACGAGGTCATCTTTCTTACCTTTCTACATTTCTAGTAAGGGTGAAATCCTGCGAATAAGCGAGTATTCGTGAGAAAACAATATCGTACCGAGGGAGTTCAATTAACTAAATAACCAAATATCCCATTAACGGGATGAGCGCTTACACCTATAGATTCATATCATGTGCTATGCTACTATACGTGTAATAAGAATTACCTTTTTTCCATGACACACATGATGCCGATTTACCGGTTTATCTTTCCGGATATTATTCGGGAATCGTTAAAGGGAAAATTGGAGGCGTTTTCATGTGAGGGGGAGGTGATAATGATAATAGGTGATACATAAATGGATTGCGGCGTGGAGTTAATATTTGAAGGAGGAATTTTATTATGATGAAAAAAGTCTTAAGTGGTTTGGTGTTGGGAAGTCTATTGGTGACTTCATCTTATATTGATGCAGGCAATAACGTAGTAGAGGCAGCGGTGATTAATTCAATACCTAATACGACTAAGGTTGAAAAGAGCTATGATACCAGCTTTTTATCCGTTACCGGCTATGCTTCTTTAGGAGTAAAGGACAGAAGTAATTATGTGGGAACATCTTATTATCGTACAGTCAGTAATGGAAGAGAGTTTTTACAGGCAATCCTGGATGCAAGTAAAGGTACTGTTAAAGTAATTGAAGTTACGGATGTTATTAACTTAGGATGGACTGAATTAGCTCTAAATTCAACTGAAAGATCCAAGTATAGTTTTATTACAAAGTATCCGAACCCAACGAACGGGTTTACGAATCCACTGTTAATGGCTTCCGGTGTATCTAAATTAAGCATATCCAATGTAGATGGGTTAACCATTTTCTCTACATCAGGCAAGACAATTAAGCATGTAGAAATAAAGCTGCAGGGTTCCTCCACTGATATTGTAATAAGAAATCTCAACTTTGACGAAATGTGGCAATGGGATGATTCCGGAAAGCATAAAGAGGTAGGCTGGACATTTATCAAGGTAAATGGCGCTAACAATGTATGGATCGACCACTGTAAGTTTTCTATCGCGGCAGATGGGATGATTGACATGGAAAACGGTTCATCCAATGTCACTTTTTCTTGGAATGAATTCGGATTAGAAGCAACTGAAGATCCAGATGAGAACAGTTCGATTTATCAGTCGATCGAATATATGGAGCAAAAATATGCAGCAGGCTCCCTAGACCCGTCAACCAGTGTATATTATAAAATGCGTAATGAAGGCGCTACCAAAAATGAAATTATGGCTTATGCCGCATATCATTCTAAGGTGCATTTGGTCGGCTCCGGCGATAAGGATTATACGAACTACGTTAGCCCTACCGGAGTCGAAGTTAAAGATGGAAATCAAAGACTTAGATTGACCATGGCGTATAATCGTTATACGAATGTTGGGCAACGTTTGCCAATGATTCGTCAAGGTGCCGGGCATTTATTTAATAATTATTTTGATAATTCGACGCATCAGAGTGTTATGGATCGTGTAGCCGCTATCTCAAAATATGGCGGAGATAAGTTATCACGTGGAGTCAATGCTAGAAATGGAGCTTCGATCGCAGGGGATACCAACGTTTATAATGCATTTAATGAACCGATAATCGGTGCAGAACGTCAAGGTGATGATACAGGCAATATGAGTGCACCTTTCGATGAGTTGTTTAAAAATGCGATGAACCATAGTTTAATTGTAAATTCAAAAGTAACAAACAGCAGCGGATCTTATATAGGAAGCAGCTGGGACAATAATGGCGATAACTTGTTTACCAAGGGAATAACCTGGTATGACAAATCAACGATCGGGAAATGGGCTTGGTCTTCACATATCGTCGGGGTAGAAAATATGAGTAAAACGAACCCGCCGGATACACCGTTTACTTTTACTTATGATTACAACGAGCAACTGCCTTATGCTTATAAAACCATTCCTTTAAACAGTGTTGTACCAACAGTAGTAAAATACGCTGGAGTATCAAAAAAAATTAATTTCAGTGCTGCAGACTGGTTAAGAACAAATTATATTGATGCATATTCGACTATTGAAGCAGACAAGTGAAACCCGGCTTCAATCAGCTTGGACGCCCCGGTTTTTCAGATCATCCAGCACACTGAGCGAAGCGGTATAAGCTAACCCGTACGATATTCTTATTCTATAAAAAAACGCACTGTCGCACAGACAATGCGTTTTTTTGTGCCTGATTTAACTATCGTGTCCGTCCCTCGGTTTTAAGGGTTTATCTCGCGTAAACTCAGTGATTCGCAGGATTTCATCACCAACACCTTTCCACGGTGTGGAGACCGATAGCGTTTAGCTAACCAACCACCGTTGTAATTTTTGAAATCCTTCATGTGTGTTCTTAAACGAAAGATGCCGATTAGATAGGACTATTTAGCGGAAGTTCGTCGCTTGTGCGACATGGATTTCCTTTGCCATGGCATGTCAATTCCCACAACAAGATGAGAGGTTGTAATTCGTTCAATACGTTGATTTTGCCCGTCCGATTGCTTAAAACTTCATAGTAAGAGCGCCTCCTTGATGGAGTTGGGTTTCGAACCTGTGGACAAACCCATCATACCGAAGCGCTCCTTTTTGACAAAGACTTTTTCCAAGAACTAACATTAATGTTTATAAATACCTCAACTTCCAGCGGAGGAATCAGCTTAGTGTAGCATATGAAATATAAGTTTTCCTATTCCTTTACCAATTCGATAAACAACAACGATTGGTACGGAAATAATGATTGCTATGCAGCATACAATGAGTACTTGGTTACCTTTTGATAAGTTTTTTATTAAAGTTTTAATAGATTTTATGAGGACTCATCCTTTCCTTGGCAGAGGGAACGGCTAGCCGAAAGGTAAGCTTGGATGTCTGATCGCTTTCGTTCTCTCGTAATTTTTAAAAAAAGCAGCAGCGGATTGAAAACGAGAAATCGCGGAGCTTCGTACAGAAGCTGTCGATTCCTTCCGGTTTACTTCTTATCAGTTTCGGCTTTTGGTATGCATTTAATGCTTGGCGGCTAGCGTTTTGGCATTTTTGACGGCGGTTGCCCAAAGCTTGACCGGGTCCGCTTTGGCGTTGCGAACGAGCCGTCATAGTGCGAATATTCGGGAATCAGCCAGTTAGGGAATATCAGCAGATCGGGTACGTCCCCTGATGCAAAGGCGACTTTCAGCTTATCGGAGTACTCGCCGATCGGAATGGATTGGATGTTAATCGTAAGCCGGAAATGGCACTGTTCATATAAGACTGAAGGGCCGGCGTGTAGTTCAAAATATCGGGCTGCCAGAATGTTACAATCACTTCTTTAGCGGGAAGTCCCCCTCTTCTCGCCTTCTGCCGATACCGGAAGTGTACCCGCTATAAGAAGCAGGCACAAGACAAACAGAACTACTCTCTTTCTTTTTAAAATCCGTTTATACAGAAGAATTCCGCCTCCATAAAATAATGAAATACTTTCATATCCATTTTATACTACTTGTTCTTGTCATCCTACACTTTTTCCAAAGCAAAACCCGCCAAAGTTATTGGCGGGTTTTGGGCTGACGGATGACAAGGACTTGATCCGATAAATGACAAGAACTAGGTCCGATTTCCGATTCTCCACTTAGACGCAACCATTTATACGTTATCAGTGTCTGGAAAGTTACTGCTTAAAACTGCTCAATGTTTAGTATAAGTAAAGCGCATGATTCCGAAGCACCATCACGCTACCCAATAGTAGAGCAGCCGCCGATAAACGCCGGCAGCCTGTGGTCATGGAACTATCGTATCCGTTAGTTTAATCCAACATATCATCGTTGTATCTTTGCAAAAATGTATGTGTCCCTCAATTCGCTTCCATCAACAGATAAATCTTCGATCTTGAAAATACCCTCAAGTTCAAAGTGTAATCGCTCAGGTATTAACTTACTTCTAGTATTTTTAGTATCACAACGTATTTCCAATCTTCGGGCATTCAACTGACTAAATGCAAAATCACAAATACCTTCAACTGCTTCAGTCATATACCCATTGCCACTAAAACGTGTATTTATCCAATATCCAATTTCAAATTTCCGTACATCCCAGTCTATGTTATGTAAGCTTGACGTAGCAACAAATTGCCCCGTTTCTTTCATGAAGACAAGGAATCTTAGATTTTCACGACTTATAAATCTTACATGTGCCTCTCTAACTGAAAGTTCAATATCATATTCGGTTTGTTCATTTTGTACAAACTTTAACCAAGGTTTCAACTCATCTATCGAAGCATTAATGGCTTCAAATACAACCTTACCATCCCCTGGTTTTGGCATTCTAATTACTAATCGTTCAGTATGAAACTCATCTGGAAAATCAATCATAATTGGTTTCATAACATTCCCCTTTGGTTTATTCCTATCATACAAAACAACCATAAACTATGCCACCAAAACAACTTGTTACGCTATTACGCAAATGCTGCCCGTTTGTTCAGTGGAAAGCAGAATAAGCGATGGATCAAAATCCACCGCCGCGCTCTCGTAATCCGTTAGCTGAACTTATATTGATTGAAATCGTTTATGACACAATGGATAATTCCATAAATATTTCAGCAATATCATTATCATTGTATTTTGGTATCTCATAAAAGCCAAAACTTCGAAACACTGACATCGCTTTATAAGATTGTTTCATAGTGTCCAACCTCAGCTTTATTAATCCAGCTTGTCTTGCAAATTCTATTATTTGGCTCATCATGCTTTTGCCGTAACCCTTATCTTGATGTTCAGGTAAGACGAAGAACCTCTTTATTTCACCGATTCTGTATTCAGAATCAATACCCTTTAAACCAATAGTCCCAATAACGCTCTGTTCTTCCTTCAATAACCAGAATCCGCCTCCCGTCTCAAAATATAGAAGTTCAATACTTCTAATATCTGAATGCGACCCTTCCGGATCAAAGACATATCCTCTGGAAACATACATAGTTTTCATAAACTCTTCCAATTGATCCTGGTCTGATCTAATGTATCTCTGCAGCAATAATCATTCCCCTCTCTCGTGGATAGAACTTCTTTACTCTCGTGCCCGTTAGCATTCCTGTAGAGCGTTAAATTGCCGCTTTGCAAAAAAGCGAACGCCTCGGTACGATGGGAGTACGCAACGGTTCATAGCCCTTAAAATCCCATCATCCAGGAGGACCTCTATGTATGAAGTTTAAATCCCAAGCCGGCAAAATCAACTCATCGAAAAAATTACCGCCCAGCATCTGGTCGTCGGGATCGATGTGTGGACTTTACTAAAGACATCTTCCCAGTCTAGATTAACATTTTCAATTGTATAGGTAGGGAAAGGAGCGTATCAAGCAACTTCAATTCGATCCGCTTACGGTTCTCCATAAACTTAATGGTTTGTTCCGTGGCGAAGACCGCCGCGCAGCAACCTCTTATTGAGCCAACTGCTCGATTGCATCCTAAGGCTGCCGATCGAAGGATAACAATAAGTCCAACCAATCAACCTTAACTTCCACCTGCGGTTAACATCACCGTGTTGGCCGTTGCATTAAAAGTAATCGAAATACCTAGCTTTTCGCACAGAAACCGGAGAGGGAACATGGTTGTATTCGAGTAGTTGCCGTAAACCGCAAAAGGCTGAGGCGCGCCGGCGGCAATCTCCTCACCGACCCGGTACTGTTTATCGCGCGACGAGTAAGTTACGTGCAGATCCCCCTTCATGAATGTCCACGTATCGTAAACCGCGTTATAAGCATCTGGGTCCGGAGCGGAGAAGGCAAGCCGCACCTCAATCCCCATATCCTGAAACAATTCCGAACGAGACACATAGAGACTACCGTTACGGAGCATTGGAGACAGTTCTACCTTCGCCGGTGTGCCATTAATAGAAAAGCTAAGCGGCATATTTAGTTTAGACGGCTTATTGATGGATGCCTTTTCAGAGCCATCGCCCGGATAGCCGAAGCCCCAGTCGTATACCGATCCGTTCTTCGTCTGGGCAAGATTCAATGAATTTCCTGCACTGATGCGGATGACGCTTGAGAGTCCGGATACCTTTCCCTTTACCGTGCTCACTGTTCCGTCGGCTTGCAGCGCCAACAGCTGACTCCCGGCAGAGATGGCGACCGAGCCGTTCAGTGTGTTAAGCTTCACCGGTTTTTTGCGGATGCCCGCGAGCCCGGTAGTCATCCCCCAATTCCAAACGCTGCCATCCTCCAGAAGCGCATTTGAATCGTAAGTACCCGCCGCAATGGCCTTGACCTTGCCGATTCCTGTCACATGGTATGGCTCAAACTGCATATCCTTCGTGCCGTTGCCGATTGCGCCATAGTAGTTGTAGCCCCACGTCCATACTTGCCCGCCTCGGGTCAACGCCATCATATGATAGCCGCCCGCAGATATGAAGGCCACATCCTGCAGCCCGCTAACTTGTACCGGCGTTTGTTTATCTTGTGTTGCTCTATGTTCACCTTGCGTATCGTTACCAAGTGTCCACACCGTCCCGTCGCTCTTGAGCGCAATCAACGCCCCCGCTCCAGCACTGATCGCAGTAATGTTCGATAGCTCTTCAATCCGTGTCGGCGGATCAACGATAAAGTTACCCTTGACGCTATCGTAGGAACTGCCAAATTGCCATACGGTACCGTCTTTGAGCAGCACGTAGGAAGTGCCATCAGCAGAGGCAGCTTGCTTCACATTCGCTAGAGAAGACCATTTTGGCATATATTGCTCATACAGCGTACCATCACCTAGTTGGCCGTCTTTATTCGCTCCCCAGGCAGCTACACGGCCATCGGCATAAACGAGAAACTGAGAATCCCATCCGGCCTCCATAGAAACGACATTATTCTTTAGAGCAACATCTCCAGACGATTCTTCCGCATGAGCGAATGTATTCGATAGAAACAGAACGGAAAGGGAAAGACAAAAGTAACTGATTCGTCGAAGAAAAATTCCAATCATGAACGCGCCTCCTTAGACTTCCGTATATGATAAATCTCTATATTGGACGAGAAGAAATGTATGGAAGTTGCAGCACAAATCTGCCCGTTAATGCTATCGATAGTCTAAACTTTATCACTCGCAGGCTACACCATCGCTTATCAAGACTTAATTTCAAAAAATCAAATGAAATAAGGGGTTTCACATATTATGCATGGCTAATATGTGAAACCCTTTATGTTTATCTATCGTGACCCTTTTAGCTGCATGTATGTCAACATTCCAAAACTCTTGCTTCTGTCTTCCCACGCTCCTTCCGATAAGTTAACACTCTGGATTTCGTTTTCATCTCCTCGTACTCCTCCTCAGCGGTCGAATCCCAGATAATTCCTCCCCCTACTCCATACACAGCCTGCTGCGTGTGCGTATCCACAAGAACTGTGCGGATGGCCACGTTAAACGTAATGCCTTCACCCGGTACAACGAGCCCGATAGCACCGCAATATATGTGACGTGCCTCCTGCTCTAAGGAAGATATAATCTTCATGGTAGAAATTTTTGGGGCCCCTGTAATAGACCCGCACGGGAACATAGCCTGGAATAAATCGAACAGGGTTAACCCCGACTTAGTATTCGCTTCTACAGTCGAGGTCATTTGGTATAGGGTAGGGTATTCCTCGATTTCGAACAGCTTAGGAACCTTTGTAGTGCCTGTTTTGGCAATCCGGCCTATATCGTTCCGAAGGAGATCCACGATCATCACATTCTCTGTCCGGTTCTTCTCGGATTCGAGCAAAGCTCTTTTGCTCTCAGACTTGGGAAGGGTACCTTTCATCGGCTTCGTACGGATGATATCTCCATTCCAGTGAAAGAAAAGCTCGGGTCAAACAGACAGGATTCGGTAGCGCCCCACATTCAAATACGCGGAATAATTGCCTTGCTGAACACCTCGCAAATCTTCGTAGTAGGCAAAGTCATCCCCAATGAACTCTGTCCGCAGACGCATCGAATAGTTGACCTGGTACGTCTCTCCGCTAGCAATCGCCGCATGAATGCTTTCAATGTTTTTTTCATATTTTACACGGTCAGTATTTGCCTTCCAGTCTGATACGCAGTAGCCCCCATGCTCCCTTATGGCGTCTTCTTCCACTGTTTTATCGTAGACACCAAACCATACTAGAGGAAACTCTGCATCAGGCTCACAAACGCTGAGATGCCTATCGAAAGCGGGTGCGCATTCATAAGAGACATAACCAGCCACATAGAGCTGCCCATTAATAGCCTCCTGTACCTTCTCGAATATACCTTTAATATTTTCGGGTTTGTTGGTCTGCCACACTTGCAGAGGCTTCTCAAATTTCAATCTGTTCTGATTAAAGTCAATGATGATGATTGGTTCGTCTTTCACTTGCTACACTCCTTTCGCTTATTGTATTAATCTCCGTTGAGAAAAGGCTACCACCTGGCAGCCCTTTCGTTCTTGAACTATCGTATTCGTTAGCGTAAAACCCTAGATCAAAATCAAATTAATCAATTGGGTTTGTCATTGAGTTATAAATATCATGAAGAGCTTCTTCATTCTGATCATTCAATAGTTTCTTATCTCCGTTCTCTACTACATAAAGCTCAAATGTTTGCTCGCCTACCGATCGAACGCCATCCAAAGTGCAAAACAGTCCGAATAACGAAGCATCCACCGCTTCTTCCATCATCTTCATAACATTTGATCTGTCTTTATCAGTTAAGGAATTAAACCATTCCGACAGTTCAACATGCTTTTTCCTTGGTTTTCTACCTGGGGGCTTTTTAATAAATTCTATTGTTTCGTTAATTCCCGCGTCTCTAATTTGGTCTTTAATTATTCCAATGAATTGTTCCGGTTTCATGCTATCACTCACCTTTTAATACCGGCTTCATCCAATTAACATTAACACATATTGGAACTACCTTGCCCTTTCATCAATAAAAAATGGCAGTTGAACCATGATCTGCTGCCGCTATAAATATTGAACTATCGTACCCGTCCCTCGGTTTTAAGGATTTATCTCACGTAAACTCAGTGATTCGCAGGATTTCATCACCTTGTATTGTAACGGTTGGGGGGAATGTAAGCCACATGTACTTTTCCGTCTAGGATTAGGGCATGCGGAAATAGAAGAAACGTCTGGAACATTTCCCCAAAGGCCTTTTCTACTGCACGCATACTCCACAAATCCCTGAAGGTTTACCATCCCACGGCTCGACGGGTCTATGCCCTTACATTCCTTCGTTACACCTATCCAAGGTGTGGAGACCGATAGCGTTTAGCTGATGGGTCTGCGCCCTTATCGGAGACGTACTCGGTCCTCCGTGCTTTCTTTAGTCGAAATCCTGCGAATGAGTCAATTTACGTGGTTTCTATCACGTTTTATGCTGCTTGAGCGTACGAGTGGACTGTTTTTTCAGGAGTGAATTTCTCTCCGCTTTGAACCATACCGATTAGGATTCGAGCCAGTTTCCCAAGCAGCTTAAACACCGATTGTTGCTTGCTCATATGCTTGACCTGAACATTATTTTCATGCAACTGCCGAAAGACTGGGTTGGTTCCTACCAGTGTAAGCGTAGCGAGATACATATATTTTCGCAGTTTGGCATCTCCTCGTTTGGAGATCACGATCTCTCCCTTGCGTTTTCCTGACATGCTTTCGGCTAAGTTTAAACCGGCTTTCCTCAGTAACTGACGCCCATGGGCGTACTGTTTCAAGTCACCTGCACCAGACAGAATCGCTGCAATGTAAATCGTTCCAAGACCTTTTACGGAGCGAAGTTGGCTGACTAGAGGTATATCACCTAGTAAAGTTACAAGTTCTTTTTCGATCTGTTCCAAGATATTGGCAATGCGCTGATACTCCTCTATCAAGCGTTGTAAATCGTGCTTAGCCTCCCTTAGCGCAGACGTATCTCCTACACTCCGCCTGGCTGTGGAGATTAATTCGGCGGCTTTCTGTATGCCAGTGGAACCGCCAGCTCGCTTCATATATTTTCTCCAAGCTGTAATGACCCCTTCCGTTGATTGGCCATTAAGATCAGACGGGGACGGAAACTCTTTTAGGGTCGCCATTGATCGAGGGCAAGTCCAATCCTTAAAAACGGAAGCATACTCAGGGAAACGAATATCCAGCCACCGAACAATACGATTCTGCAATCGAACACTATTCGCAACCCAAAATTCTCGATCGCTCATAATGGTGCGTAACCTTTGAAAGTGAGTCGCTTGACGAGTGTAATCATAGTAATAGCCACGGCTAACAACATCTGCGATCACAAGCGCGTCCTTCGGATCGCTCTTGGAGGGACAGTTGTCATGGTTTTCCTTGTTCCGTTTCGTCGTTGCTGGATTCACCAAAACAACGTTTACTCCTTTCCCAACAAGCCAATTGGCCAAGTTTGTCCAATAGTGTCCTGTCGGTTCCATGCCGATGATGAGACTTTTTAATCTGTGTTTCTGCTGTAAGGCATCCAGCCACCGTTGTAATTTTTCAAATCCTTCATGTGTGTTCTTAAACGAAAGGTGCCGATTGGAAAGGACTATTCCGCGGAAATTCGTGGCTTGTGCAACATGGGTTTCCTTTGCCATGTCAATTCCACAACAAGATGAGAGGTGGTAATTCGTTCAATACGTTGATTTTGCCCGTCCGATTGCTTAAACTTCATAGTAAGAGCGCCTCCTTGATGGTGTTGGGTTTCGAACCCGTGGACAAACCCATCATACCGAGGCGCTCCTTTTTTGACAAAGTCCATTTCTTAGGACTAACAGGAATGTTTAGTTGAAACCCAATCTGAATCATTACTATTAATATTTGTAAACTCTTGCACTGGGCCTCTATTGTCTTTTCTTCTAATTTCATTATAGTTATCGTTTGTATATTCTTTGATAACATTTCTCCAAAAGTTTTGAACAGATGTATTCCAATCGAATTGCTTACTCTCCAGTTTCCTTCATACAGGTCAAATGCTTTTATTGCAGCTTGTTTCCCAATCTTATTTCTGCGATATTTCCTTAAGATGAAAAAATTCAATATTTTTGAATACTAAATCGATTTCCATCTGGATCGAAGAAATGGAACCGTGCAAATCCGTTTAGATTACCGGAAATATCGGAAACGGATACACCGCTGTCGAGTAAGAATTGATGATAGTTTTGGAATACCCATTTATCATGAAGGACGCAGTAGGGTGTAGCAGGGCCGTTAATTGGTCCTGTATAGGCATTCGGGGGCAGCGTTTCCAGCCACCATAAGGATGTTCCTGGATGATGCTCTACCCCAAGTCCCATAAGAGCCCATCCCTGTTCGGGATGCTCCTCAAGGATAGACATCCCGACATAATTCTGGTACCACTTCTTGGCTGCTTGTACATCCCTAACTCCGATACGAACCCAACCCGGACAAAGTCTTGCTCCGTAGTCTTGTTCAAGCTCCGGGTACCCGCAAACGGTCAGACGCGTACCTTCGTAAGTCGC
This sequence comes from Paenibacillus sp. sptzw28, assembly GCF_019550795.1. NCBI lineage: Bacteria > Bacillati > Bacillota > Bacilli > Caryophanales > Paenibacillaceae > Paenibacillus > Paenibacillus sp. sptzw28. The sequence continues at coordinate 1,044,146 of NZ_CP080545.1, read as the reverse complement.
CCAAAGATCGAAATAATACCGTTCCCCCGGACCCAAATAGATGTCGGAAACTCGGATTTCATTTTCCTTAAAGTAATTGTGAGCCCCCACAATATCTTTCGTATTCCAGCACCAACGTACATTGGGATCAACTCCGCGATCCACCAAACCTGGATGCGGCCCATTTTCGGAAAGTACAGATTTTATCCATGTTCCAAAAGCATGCCGGGTCAGTTTCTCTGAGCTAGAGGCATGGGTTTCACCACTTTTCCAAAGAAAGTGTTTGGAATACCATTCCGCCGCCGCTTCATGATAATCCCATAAAACATGGATAAAACCTCCGTCGTAATTTAAGGAAGGGACTGTGATAGGTTCTATAGCTTGTTTTTCTTTTTTTAATACGACGGGGAACCATATGTCTATAACGGACGATGGGTCGTCAATCCCCGTAACCCTCAATATTTGAAAATGAAACGGGGAAGCTTCAACATAGTCTGAATTCGGCAGCCATTGCTTCAGAAAAAAATCCACAGTGGGGCCTGTAGTCCGCGTGGACCCGTTGTGAGAAATAACCGCATACTGATGCGCCTCTACTTTTTTTAAAGACATACCTTCGGGCAGCCGCACCTGATCCTCTGACTCAACACCGACAAAAAGCGTAAACACTCGCCCAGGCATATAGTCGTCAGAAAACGTGGAGAAGATATACACTTTATCGTTTTTACGGCTGGTGATCTCGCCTATGCGTTCGATTAATGCTTTGGCTAAGTTTGAGGAAGCCCTACCGCTTGAGTCAGTCGTTTCGGTTGTGAAACCTACCAGAGATAGAGTACCTTGGACTGTCATTTGCACATTCATAAGACACCGTTCCTAACCTCGTTTAATAATTGGAATGCAGCAATCCACATAAACTGCATGTCCGACATCGGATACTGGGAATAGCTCCAGCAGCGGTCTGCTATCATCGAAGACAAAACCACTTTCAGGCAGCCATTCATAAAATAAGATATCCATGATGGAATCATACAGGTTGGGATGTTTCTCTAACTGAATGACACCATACGTTCCACCGGCAATCCGGCGACTGCCCATTCCTAGGTCACCATCCAGATTAGCAGGAATCGTTCGACAAGCATCATACCTCCAATGGACCTGTTCCCCCAGTAAAGGGAAATAATAAGGGATCCCGATGTTCATGGATTGGTAAATAACATTCGGTTTCAACTTGGCCCAGGTCGAAACCCTCTCAAACGCTTGTCGGATCCTTTCTTGATCAGAGAAAGGATCTGGTCTTCCAATGCATCGATCATAGATGACACTGTAAGAAGGCAGCTGTTTTACAGTAACCTTTAGTGATCTTTTTGCTTCAATGCGCGTTGTACCATCCGGATTAATACTATTGTAATATTTTGTATCGAAATATCTTTCGGTAATCTTGCGATCTATTTCACAAATCTTGCGATTTTGGCGATTACCTTGTTCCCTGAACTCTGAAGCATTTCTTCCAAAGTAACTTTTAAACGAACGAGAAAAATCGCCGATCGAAGAAAAACCACAATCTATGGCAATTTCCGATAGACTCTGGTCATGAAAGAGTATGATTTTAGTTAGGGCTCGTTCCAAACGAGTTCTTTTAACATAATCGTTTAGGTTTTCACTGGTGACCGCTTTAAATAGGCGATGAAAGTGAAAAGGCGAATACGAAACCAACTCCGCTACCTTATGGAGCGTAAGCTTTTCGTTAAGGTGCTCTTCGATGTAGTCCATTACATTAAAAACTAAAAGGCGATGCCTCTCTTGAACCGTAACGGGTTGATTGCTCATCCACGCTCTCCCGATCCCATTATTTTTAACTATAGAATTTCGCGGCTCATTTAAATTTTCCTCTTTTGACCTATTGCGGTTTCCCAAGCTTGGCATGTTGCGCAAATCTGCCCCGTTAAGCGAGCGAAGGAAAAAGGGATCTAATTGACTGCGCGGCAGCTGGGCGATCCCTTTATAAGTAACGTATCCGTTTCGCTTAGGGAGGATAAGACTACACAATCATCTTGTATACCCCTGTTTCACCCAGAAAATCCCTTCTTGTCAATCCTTCTTCTCCAAGCAATATTCGATAATTCGTTATTGTACCGTCATGTGAAATAATAAATATTCTGTTATATCTGTCTCCGATCCAATCTAATAACTGCTTAGCATATCCTTCAAAAACGTCCTGATCGACCCTGTTAATTCCTTTCCAACAATCCAAATTAAAGTCTAGAATTTCTGCGTCTCCATAAAAGTTTGTAATCTCAGTTTTCGAAAGGATCTGATCACAAGCAAGAAAAGGAAATTCGGGGTTTTGTGGGAACATTCTCGGACCAACAAGCGGAGTAATAATGAAATCCAAACTATTCATCAACATCATTGCTGTCTCAATTGTACGTTTAGTTGGACTTACAAGAATCAAATCATCAGAATTAATTATTATTTTATCCCGAAGTTGCACGACCTGAAATTTTCCGTATTCTGTAAGACTAGGATGTAACGTATTCAACCGATTTGGATAGTCGTTGAGATGTTCTCCATGGCCATGTCGAATAAATATGAACTCCATCTTGCCTCCTCCTAACAATAAATTCAATTTTAAGGTATTCGCGATTCAGCAACCGTCTTGACTGAGTAATCGTAATTCACATTCGATAAATCGTCGTACTATCCTCCCGTTCTTAATAAAATAACGTACCTTTATTGCCAAACGGCAATGTATAGAAGTTCTCTTGAGCAAACGACAAGAACTTCTATACAAATAAAAAAAGCCCAGTTTATGCGACTTCCATTGTATAGATGTTCTTGTCGTCCGACATATATTGTGTCCATGATCTAGCCCCGGGCGCGAAGCGCCTGGAGCACAAACACGCAGTTACACGTTGGCGGTCCTCCCCAATATTAGCGGAGCGGATGTCGTAAAGCGCGCACCATTACCGTCTTTAATTCTCTAAGATCGGTCTGGATCGGGCTTGAAGAATCCTTTGAGCTGACGACTCACCAAAAGGCGCACCACATTGCCGGACATCCTCTACAACTCTGTGGTAATCATAGCTCAACCTGTGATTCTCTACATTCCATTTTTGTCCATTCCATGTCACACTTGCATATCCGGCTCGATGATCTCCATCAAATGGAAATCCAACTGAATCAATGATGCTATATCGCTGACCGCACGGAACGCCATAGGCTGCGTAGTGAAGGTGTCCTGCCACAATCAGATTGGCCTTCGCATCCCCCAGAAGTGTCTTGGCTTCCTCTTCTGGAGTCATCGTCCGAAGACTGAACGGAACAGGTTGAAGAACCAATATACCGGTCACATCAGTAGGTGTTGCGTGCACAATGAGAAGGTCATCCTCCGGAGACTGCCCTCCTGGTGGAGTTATTCTGTACTCAAAGGGCAGACTCTTCAGATAGCTCAAGCCATCTGTTCCTAACTTCTCTCTCACCCAGTCCAGTCTTTCCTCGGAGTACTGTTTATCAAAGACCAACAGGTCTGTGTTCCCGTAAATCGTGGGAACGCCCAGATTCCTTATCATGTCAAGGCTTTCGGCGGGGCGGGGTCCGTTCAGCACTAAGTCGCCAGCGACCACCAGACTGTCATATGGTCGGTTTTGAAGATTCTCAAGAACAGCGTTGAGTGCAGCCACGTTGCCGTGAATATCTGCGATTACTACAACTGTATATGACGAGGAATGATTCATTTCAAGCCTCCTAATCTGTGTGATGACGAGGTGTAACTTTTGCGCGCGATATTAATTCACGGTGCTTGCTTCAAAAATAATCAATTCACTATCGTGTCCGTTAGCATTCCTGTAGAGCGTTAAATTTCCGTTTTGCAAAAAAACGAGCGCCTCGGTACGATGGGAGTACGCAATGGGTCATAGCCCTTAAAATCCCATCATCCAGGAGGACGCTCTACTATGAAGTTTAAATCGCAAGCCCGGCAAAATCAACTGATAGAAAAGATTACAGCTGAACATTTAGTCATCGGGATCGACATTGCCCAGCAAACGCATGTCGCACGTGCCGTAAACTTTCGTGGTATCGTGGTCGGCAATCCCTTATCCTTTTCAAACGACGAAGATGGCTTTCACAACCTTCTTCAATGGGTCCAGCGGCTGCAGACCGCCCACCACTTAACCGCAGCGATTGTGGGAATGGAACCAACCGGACACTACTGGCTCAATGTATCGCGATGGCTTTCAGAACGTCAGTTTGAGGTCGTTCTCGTAAATCCACATCTTGTGAAAAAGAACAAAGAAAACCGCGACAATACGCCCTCAAAGAGCGATAAAAAGGATGCGCTTGTCATTGCCGACATGGTGAAGAACGGGTATTACTCCATCGCACGCACCACACCTGAAGCCTTTACAGAGCTCCGCGTCTTACTCTCCAACCGGGACTTTGTAGTGAAGCGAGTCGTAAGCGCCAAAAACCAAATTCATCGCTGGGTTGACGTTGTTTTTCCTGAGCTTCGTCAGGTTTTCAAGAACCTGATGGGCGTCGGTTCGTTAGCTACGCTTCGTCTGTTTCCAACGCCAGCGGAACTCAGCGAGTTACAACCACAAGATCTGATTCAGCGATGGAAGTCTCTTATGAAGCGGCACTGCGGTGAGCGGAAGGCCCGCGCCTTAATCGCACTGGCTGGACGCTCTGTCGGTTCCAGACAAGCAGAGCAGGCCTACAAGCTTCATTTGAAGCAGCTGCTCGCAGAGTATGACTTGGCTTGTGCACAGTTGAAGGACGTAGAGCGTGAGATCGTTTCCGTATTAGAACGCATTCCCTTCGCGAAGTCCATGCTGGCCGTTAAGGGGATTAGTGCCATCTCGCTAGCCGGTATTCTTGGTGAGGCCGGCGATTTAAGCGGCTTTGTTCACGGAAATGCCCTGCTGCGTCATGCGGGTCTCAATCTTGCCGAAGCAAGTTCAGGTAAATGGACCGGACAGATGAAGATCAGCAAGCGCGGGCGATCTCGCCTTCGACGCTTTATCTTCATGATGACGATGAGTCTCGTGATGAATAATCCCGAGTTTCAAGCAATGCATGCATACAATGTGAACGTGAAGAAGATGAAGAAAATGAGGTCGATCATGAAGCTATGCGGCAAACTGGCTCGGATCCTGGTCGGCATGGCACGTACGGGTCAAGCTTACATCCCACAGAAGACACGCCCTCTTCAGCAAGCTGCTTAAACCAAGTCATACCGTTGCGTTGCACGTAGATTGGCTTATTCGCGGGATTTCAAAGAAAGCACGGAGTACCGGATACATTGAACCAAAGGGCACCGACCCGTACCGTTAGCAAGACCGGCCTCCACCCCTTGGACAGGTGTAACGAAGGAATGAGAGGGCAAAGACCCGTTGAGACATGGGAGTGAAAACCTCCGAGGTGGCGTGGAGAATGCGTGCAGTATCTGGAAATGTCTGGGGCGACAACCTCCCCCTCTATTTCCCTACGCCTTCATGTTGCCAACGTCTATAACGGGGTCGCTCTTCCTAACTTTCATCCCTCATAAAAGGGGCGAAATCCTGCGAATAAGCGAGCATTCGTGAGAAAACTAATTCGTACCGAGGGAGTTCAATGCCCGTTTGTTATTTATGAGCCTTTATTGCTGAAGGTTTGAACATACTTATTTAAGTCTTGCCTAAATAATTCGGAATAAGTGTCACCCGTGTACTCCCTGATCATATCACGCCAAAATAGAATAGCAGGCTCATTGTTACTCATTTGAGCAACTTTCCAATTTGCCTTAAACAAATTAAACGCTTTTTCTGCGGCTTTCCTCCCTACACCGGTTCTTCTAAATTTCCTAAGCACCATAAAATCATATATAACGTGTGTCGGATCTGGATCAACATCATAATTTTCAAATAGTACTACAAGGAAGCCAACGATTTTGTCCGCAAAATGAATAAAGAATGGATTCCATCGAGGATCTTGCCAGTAGTGATCCAAACTGATCTCGTATAATCCAAAGCTATTGATGTCATTTTCGGTAAATTGACTAAAATCATAATGATATAGCTGATAAAGGTTTTGAAGAACTTCCTTTTTATCTTCCGGAACAGGGATCAGTTGAAGCACTCACTTGCCTCCTCTAATAAGATGACTGTTATCGATTCGACTATAACCGAGGGGTTTCCTTTTTTAATAATCTTCCAGTAAGAAACAACCGACAGTTCATACCGACTGCCTTCGTGTCTTTATTGAGCTATAGTCTCCCGATAGCTTAAACTCAAAAAGCTACAATTTTCAGAAGGATGAAGTTTGTTTAACAGTAGACCATTGGATGTGTGGAAGCTGTTCATCATTAACTGTAACTGCTCCAACGCAAACATTTGTCTGAATAGGAGAGTCTGTAAAATAGATTGTGTAAACTCCTAAACCTATTACAATGGAAGTAGAAGAAAGGTTGGGGAGAACACATGGGATTATGGACGAAACAGCAACTCCGGCAGTTCATCAAGGAGAATAAATTGGTCTCGGCGCAGGATGCACAGAATGCGTTGAAAGAGCTGTTTGCCGAAACGCTGCAGGAGATGCTGGAAGCCGAGATGGATGAACATCTGGGCTATGAGAAGCACGACATGCAGAACAAGCAGACGACCAACAGTCGTAATGGCAAGAGTAAGAAAACCATCGTAAGTGAGTATGGTGATCAGGAGATCGCCGTTCCCCGTGACCGGCAAGGGGAATTTGAACCCCTGGTGGTGAAGAAGCACCAGTCTAATGTGACCGGCATTGAAGATCAGATTATCGCCCTCTATGCCAAAGGTGTCAGCACGCGTGAGATTCAGGATCATCTGCAAAATCTGTATGGGATTGAGGTCTCTCCCACCTTTATTTCTAACGTGACCAACAAGATCATTCCCTTGATTAAGGAATGGCAGAACCGGCCGCTCCAAGGCGTGTACGCGGTTGTCTTCCTGGATGCCATACACTTCAAGGTGAAGCAAGATGGTGCCATTGTCAATAAAGCCGCCTACATGGTAATCGGCATCGACCTGGATGGCAACAAGGATGTACTGGGCATGTGGATTGGTGAGCATGAATCCGCCAAGTTCTGGCTTAATGTTCTAAACGACCTGAAGAACCGGGGCGTGCATGATATCCTTATCATCTGTGTCGATAATCTGACCGGCTTCAGCCAAGCCATTCAGGCTTGTTACGCGAAAACGGATATTCAGAAGTGTATCATCCACCAGATCCGCAACTCCACCCGTTACGTCTCTTACAAGGATCTGAAGAAGGTAACAGCTGACCTGAAGCCGATTTACAAAGCAGCGACGGAAGAAATGGCACTCGTCGAACTCGATCGCTTCGAGGAAACCTGGGGGAATAAGTACCCGCTCATCATTCGCTCTTGGCGCAATAACTGGGATGAGCTGGCCACCTTCTTCAAGTACCCACCCGAAATCCGCAAGCTCATTTACACCACCAACATCATCGAGAGTTACCACCGCCAACTTCGCAAAGTGACGAAGGGAAAAAGCATCTTCCCGACGGATGAATCCTTGTTGAAAATGCTTTATCTGGCCACCATGGATGTTACGCGTAAATGGACAGGCCGCGTTCAAAACTGGGGTCAAATGCTGCTGCAGCTCTCCGTTTTCTATCCGGACCGCATCGGACAGCATCTGCGATAAAATTTCCCCCTCGGGGGAAAGCACGAAAAGAGTTTACACAAAAGATTTGACAGACCCGAATAGGATTTTCAAGATAATGCTGAATTGTAAACCTGATGGCTTTTGAAGTTTTCAAGTTCAACAGTTCACTCTTATGAATCCAAAACAATTCTCCCTCATCTGAGGGGATAAAGTTCCTATGGTCAATCTCCCTATAACTTGCTTTCATTGGAAAATTTAATTCCTCATACTCAAGGTGTCCACCAATACCGCCCCAAAATTCAAAATTAAAAATCTTACTGTTAGCCTTCTTCATCATCAATACATGCTCTTGATGCATCAAGAATGCTGTTGCCATTTGTCTGACTTCCACAATTTTGTCCTCCATAAGCATAATTCAAGTCTTCATTAAGCTTATCTTACACTAAGTGAAATGGGAACACCTTCCATAGTATACTGCTAGCTAGCGTAACGAAGGGCTACCACGCGGCAGCCCTTCCAGTGTTTAACTATCGTACCCGTTTAGCTTAAGTAGTTTGTAATTTCAATGGCATCTTTTAGCGTTATGGACTTTGAATAATATTGTTCCAACTTATTTATAACCTTTGGTTTAATTCGATTTTCAAAATTATCATTCCAGATAAACATGTTCCTGAATATATCAAAAGTCGGTTTATAGCTTGATTTTTCTAATCTTAGTAGCTGTAAGATAAATCTTTTCACTATTCTAAATTTCCGTTTGGGATAATCAGTATCCAAAAAAATAATTAAATCAGCATTATTAAAACTTTGGAACACCCATTCGTTATAATGAGCACCCTCTATAATCCAAGCATCTGACTGAATAATAGTGCTCAACAAGTGATCTCGTTCTTCATCAGTTCTTTTAATGTCACGTGGTTTATTTCTCTTCCAAACAACATTATCCAATTCATAATGTGAAATACTCAGTTTGTTTGAGAGTTTCCTAGCTAAAGTTGTTTTGCCGCTCCCAACGGAACCAATAATATGTATTTTTCTCGGGGCTATTTTGTTCAATTCAACCATTCAACCTACCTTCCATATAAACTTTTCAATAGTGTATTCTTTCAACTTCTCCCATTTCCTCTTTTAGCACTAAACTGCCAGTTAGCACAACGAAGCGATGGATCGCTCCATCGCTTTTTTCTGAACTATCGTACCCGTTAGCATTCCTGTAGAGCGTTAAATTTCCGCTTTGCAAAAAAACGAGCGCCTCGGTACGATGGGAGTACACAACGGGTCATAGCCCTAAAAATCCCATCATCCAGGAGGACGCTCTACTATGAAGTTTAAATCCCAAGCCCGGCAAAATCAACTCATTGAAAAAATTACCGCCCAGCATCTCGTCGTCGGGATCGACATCGCCCAGCAAACGCATGTCGCACGCGCCGTAAATTTTCGCGGTATCGTGATCGGCAATCCTTTATCCTTTTCCAACGACGAGGATGGATTTCTCAACCTTCTTCAATGGATCCAGCGTCTGCAGACCGCCCATCACTTAACGGCAGCAATTGTGGGAATGGAACCGACCGGACACTACTGGCTCAATGTATCCCGGTGGCTTGCAGAACGCCAGTTTGAAGTCGTTCTCGTAAATCCGCATCTTGTGAAAAAGAACAAGGAGAACCGCGACAACACGCCCTCAAAAAGCGATAAAAAGGATGCGTTGGTCATTGCCGACATGATGAAGAACGGGTATTACTCTGTCACACGCACCACACCTGAAGCATTCACAGAGCTACGTGTCTTACTTTCGAATCGGGACTTTGTAGTGAAGCGACTCGTAAGCGCCAAAAACCAAATTCATCGCTGGGTTGACGTGGTTTTTCCTGAGCTGCGGCAGGTATTCCGGAACCTCATAGGCGTTGGTTCGTTAGCTACGCTTCGTCTGTTTCCAACGCCAGCGGAACTCAGCGAGTTACAACCACAAGATCTGATTCAGCGATGGAAGTCTCTTATGAAGCGGCACTGCGGTGAGCGGAAGGCCCGCGCCTTAATCGCACTGGCTGGACGCTCTGTCGGTTCCAGACAAGCAGAGCAGGCCTACAAGCTTCATTTGAAGCAGCTGCTCGCAGAGTATGACTTGGCTTGTGCACAGTTGAAGGACGTAGAGCGTGAGATCGTTTCCGTATTAGAACGCATTCCCTTCGCGAAGTCCATGCTGGCCGTTAAGGGGATTAGTGCCATCTCGCTAGCCGGTATTCTTGGTGAGGCCGGCGATTTAAGCGGCTTTGTTCACGGAAATGCCCTGCTGCGTCATGCGGGTCTCAATCTTGCCGAAGCAAGTTCAGGTAAATGGACCGGACAGATGAAGATCAGCAAGCGCGGGCGATCTCGCCTTCGACGCTTTATCTTCATGATGACGATGAGTCTCGTGATGAATAATCCCGAGTTTCAAGCAATGCATGCATACAATGTGAACGTGAAGAAGATGAAGAAAATGAGGTCGATCATGAAGCTATGCGGCAAACTGGCTCGGATCCTGGTCGGCATGGCACGTACGGGTCAAGCTTACATCCCACAGAAGACACGCCCTCTTCAGCAAGCTGCTTAAACCAAGTCATACCGTTGCGTTGCACGTAGATTGGCTTATTCGCGGGATTTCAAAGAAAGCACGGAGTACCGGATACATTGAACCAAAGGGCACCGACCCGTACCGTTAGCAAGACCGGCCTCCACCCCTTGGACAGGTGTAACGAAGGAATGAGAGGGCAAAGACCCGTTGAGACATGGGAGTGAAAACCTCCGAGGGTGGCGTGGAGAATGCGTGCAGTATCTGGAAATGTCTGGGGCGACAACCTCCCCCTCTATTTCCCTACGCCTTCATGTTGCCAACGTCTATAACGGGGTCGCTCTTCCTAACTTTCATCCCTCATAAAAGGGGCGGAATCCTGCGAATAAGCGAGCATTCGTGAGAAAACTAATTCGTACCGAGGGAGTGCAATGCTGGAGTCGGAACATTTGTTATAATTTGCAACAAATGAAAAGACTATCGACGGTGATAGTGCTTAAAATAAAATTAGACGTTAATTTTTTGAAATACAATTGTAAAAGCAAGCCATACGCTAAACCCAATTCCAATTGACGCAATTAGTGGCATTCCCTTTTTCAAACCAATTACTGTCGCCACTAACATTACAACTGTTGGAATAATACCCCAAAGTACACTAATGAGGAAATTTGAAATCTCCGTATTGTTCTGTTTGTTGTAAGCCATCCAAGCAATTGAAATCATGCTTGTGATTGGAAAAGCAGCAATAAAACCAGCAAGTAAAGTATTCTTTTTTGCGATTGTTGTAACAGTAGCAATAACAATGGCTGAAAGAATTACCTTGATTACAAACATAACGAGTCCTCCTTGAAAAACTGCGTTTTTCCCACAGCAAAATCAAGGCTCACCACTTTTACTTTTCTCATCTCTTCTCTGCTCATCTCATCTCACCTTTCTAATCTTTTCTCAGCTAAGCTCAATCTCATTAATAATCTACCATAAATCCCCCTAAATCAACATTCGTAATTAATTAACTAATCTGCCCACATTATTTATTGGTCTAAGATTTTTTCTGATCATTCCATCCGGATCGCCAGGAGCTCGCGCGGGTTTACTAGGTTCACTATGGGCATGAAATGGAAGCCAGTCCTCATCCCAAAATGCTTCCTCGGCTTCAACGGGGGGAACGCCGTGCCGTGCAATATGCTCGATATTGCGTCTTCGTCATCAAACACCGCAATGATTTAACTATCGTGTCCGTTAGTTTAGCAATCAGGCTTTTACATTTCCTAATTGTTGTACTTTTACTTTTCTTATGGAAGAGAACATAAACCATCCAATCGCTGAACCGATTACATAAAATAAAGTATCATTTACATCTACAATTCCAGTATGGGTTATGAATTGTAGCAATTCCATAGATACCCCCATTACAACGGAATAAGTCAGAATTTTCTTCAGAGTATTGACCTTAAATAATACCGGAAGGAAAAAACCTAAAGGAATAAACAATAAAACAACACCTAAAGCTGTATTGAAGAATGTAATATCAAAGGCATTTCTTCGGGCAACCCAGAATATAGATGAAACGATTTCTTGGTCTATGCCTTTCAGTGGAATCAAATTATGGTTTGGATAGAGATTGGCCCCCCAATTAAACCTTAGAGTAACCCCTCTTTCAGCATTATCTATGTAAGATAAGTTATCAAATTTTCCAATAAAACAAGCCATTAGTATGAACCATGTGTATATACCCAAGAATAGCCATTGCGTTACTTTTAAGATTATTTTGAAGGGATTAAGTGTTTGGTTTAATTTTTGTTGCAGTGGTTTGTATTCCCCGAAGTCGAAAACCGCACATTTTTCGGCTATATCCTCTGAAAGTCCCTTCTCCATGTACTCCTTCTTTAATAACTTCAAATGGTCCTGAAACTCCTCAATCAACTCTTTTTTCGTACTGGAATCACAATCAAGGTTTGAAGAAATTTGTTGTAAGTAACGCTGAATATGACTCATATCGCGCCTTCCGTAACGTTTAATATCATGAAATGAATTTCCTTCCATTCGCTAAGTTTGCGTCTTAGTTCTGATTTGCCATCTTCGGTGATGCGGTAATACTTCCTTCTGCCCCCATCGTTCGATTCTCCCCAATACGAAGTCACAAAATCCTTATTCTCTAAGCGCCTTAAAGCAGGATATAACGTTCCCTCGCTCATATCGTAGAAGTTATTGCTTCTTTGTTTTAAGTTCTTTACAATTTCATACCCGTAAGAATCATTACGGTTTAGTTCTGCCAACAATAAAATGTCAATGCTTCCTTTCATCAATTCTTTGTCCACGGTTTATCACCCCCGAATAAGATAACTAAATTGTAATACACACTACATCGTATTACAAGTTAAGTTCATTACCTATCCTACCCGTTAATGAGCAGGACACGTTGCCGGCTTTTACTTAAGCCCCTTCTTCAATTCACAGTGTTCCATCGGGAATGGGATCAAGTTCTTGTCATTTGGTTTCGACAAGAACTTGATCCCATAAAATAAAAATGCCGCAATTTACGCGGTAATTAATGAGATAATGTTTCTTGTCACCCGACAGTTGGGAACGCCAGCTTCATGAGACTTTTATTGGTTTGAACTACCCCATTTGATTATGGCTATCTCCTAAACCCTTAGCAAAATTTATTATCGTAATTGCTCCTGTTACGAGAATTAAAAATAGTAAAACAATCAATAATACAAGTTTTATTCGAGGCTTCATGGCTATCCTTTCTCGGTTTATTGCCTTTTACATAATTATACATAATCCAATTAGATAAAGTTGCATGGTCCACTATCTGCCTGATAGTTGACAGGCTGACCATGATGCCGGCAGTCTGTTGTCATGGAGCTATCGTTCCCAGTTAGTTCAATACTGTTTCATTGCTGACTGCGAAATGAAGCTGCGGATTCGCACAGGTCGCTTATGGGGAATGTATTTCTTCTAGTGATTCTATTACTCAAAAAGACTGCCGACACGTTCAAAATTCGCTGCTTTCGCTTGGAGTGGGGTTGTGAGCTTGAAGTCTCCGATCAGTTCATACTTCACGGTCCCCGATCTTCAGCGATTGAATATCCTCCTTATGCTCAACATTGGCCCAAAGTGCCTCCGGGTGAGCCATGCCCATAATCTCTTCCGTGCTTCTTACGCGCAGGGCATTGAAGCTAACGTTTCTGACGATCGCAACACGGTCAGGCTCAATTCCGACAATGACTCCTTGCTGGTAATCCCATGATACCTTCGGTCCTTCCCATCCTACAACTGCCAACTATTTCAGAGCTTGTAATTGGACCTGCCGTTTGACTGTCATTAAAGCTTCGTCTCCAATAATCACCAAGCACAAAATATTCGCCTTCCCCTAATGTTACAGGATGCTTCAAGGAAGTGGGATCCTTCTCGCCGTTAGGCTCCCCACGGAATTCGCTGCCGTAAAACGAGTCGAGCCTTTTCCCTTAGGCTATCGTATCGGTTTAGCGGAATGAGTACGCCATCCACCATTGGAAGTTATTATTCATTTTTTTCTTCCTCCTTAAGATACATCGCAGGAATAGTAAATCGTTTAACCTTTAGACCCTCTTGAACATTGAATTCGAGTATATTTCTTTCCTTATACTCTGTTAATATTTGATCTAATATCCTGCTTATCAAAACACAATCCCCTAACGCGTCATGTCGTTTAATATCATTTGCTTTAATTTTGTAATACTTAACAAGAAAATCGGTACTAAATACTTCAAAAAGTTCGGGACGTATTTTTGTAAATAATGCCTTAGTGTCGATAACACTGTTCTCAAACAATGCTAAATTACTCATTCGACAGTGTCTTTTAAGCATTGGAAGGTCATACTCATAACCAGCTGAGTGACTAATACTGCTGTTCCGCAAAAATCAAGAAACTGCCCGTATGCCTCTGCAAAAGCTGGGGCATCGGTTAATCTTTCATTCGTAATCCCCGTTAATTGTTCAACACTTTTCGGAATCAACTTCGGCGATTTTACCAAGGTACTGAACTTACGCAATATTTTGCCATTTTGATAAATAATGGCGCCAAACTGGGTAATGTACTCCGTCTCAACATCAATGCCCGTGCCTTCTAAATCAAATATGCAAAATGGTCGCTCATGTATATGATCGACAGAGACATCTTTAACCAGATACTCAGACTCAGATAAAAAATGAATATTCACGTCATTTCACGACCTTAAAAATTATTGTCCTTGCATACTGAGCATTCCAGTTAACTGAGCTAAGGCGCTGCCGCGCGACAGCGCCTTTGACATTCAACTATCGTTTCAGTTAGTTGATAATGACTTTTGTTCATCACACTATAAAACGCACCATCAAAAAAAGCTCCCGCCGTTTGACTATCATTAAAACCTCTCCAACGCACATCTGCCAAGATATAGTATTCGCTTTTCTTTCAAAGCCACCGCATTCCAAGAATCATTGTTGTCAGAGGTAGAATGTTATCTTTGACCTCAAGAACTTAACTTGGAGATCCTCACGTTTACTTTAGATCACTTTCGTCGTGGGTATTTATTAAACTCTTGTTCCTCGTCAGTTCATCACGCTAACTATAAACTTTCGAACGTCGCTCGGAGAATTAAGCACGATTACTTTCTTTTCATTCTGTCGAAGATGCCGTTAGTCTGTTGTCGTGGTCCTATCGTTCCGTTTGTTTAAAATGACTAGAGTTGTCCAAAAACTTGTTCAAAAACTACCATTAATAAATACGTAGTAAAAGCGTGCAAAACGATTTTTATAATGAAATTTAGTAAGAAGGAGAATTGTTTTGGAAAGAAAGTAAACAAAATATGACTAGTCAAAACAAAAGCAAACCACGTCCAATAAATCAATCTAGTATGACCACTCCATAAATAAAACATGGCACTGAAGTATGTAGTCAAACCGTTCACAATAAATACAAGTATATTACTTAATTTCTTATAATTCATATTTACCTCCCACTTTCAATATTCGTTGAACTCATTATAATTTGAAAGAGAATAGAAAAATACATTGAACAAATATACTCCCTCTATGGAACAAAGTAGTAGATGAAGAAATTTGTGGGGCTGGTGAAGGCGCAAAAAAGCCTTCGCCTAGACCACCGTCTGTAAAAAGTGGTTACTCCGGTAAAGTATGGTTGCACCTATGGATCTCCACATGGTCTCATTGCGGTCAACCCTCCCACATCTCGCAGAGTCTACGCTCCCACATTCCTTCATTCAACCTTTCCATGAGGTGGAGGTCAGATATGCTGCCCGAAAGGATCTTCGTCCGTATGTTAACGTCGTTCCGACTCATCCGTGCTTCTGTTATCTTATTAATCTTGGCCTTTTGAAAATACGTTTAAGTTTAAGCTGCTTGCGGTAATTCTCCAAATCGAGGGATATCCTGCATCATCTTTTCCTCACTGAACTCATGTCCTTTTTTCAATATGCCGAATAGGATCCGAATCAGTTTGTTACATAAAGCGATGAGGGATTGCATCTTTTTTAATGGATTTACCGGCCGTTTCGTGTAGTACTCGTGCAAGGCTCGGAAGGCTGCATTTTTAGCAACTTACGGCATCATCACTCTAAAGAGCAAGGCGCGAAGACGTTTTCGGCCTCTCTTGGTTATCTTGGTCTGTCCAGTATGTGTGCCAGATGTATTTGTTTTCAAATTTAATCCAGCAAGCTTCGTGATCTGCTTTGGATGACGGTACTGACTAATGTCACCTACCTCAGCAAGAAATCCTGCGATGGTGTCCCTGCCGATCCCTTTAACGGCCAGCAAAAGCTGCACATGTGGGATCTGCATGAGCAATTGATCCAATTTTGCTTCCAGTTCTTCGAGCTTGTTTTGAAACCATTCGTACTGGGTCAGCAGTAGCTTTAGCTCCATTTTAGCTAACTCTGAACCGTCTCGTATGCCGATAGAACAACTCGCTGCTGCTTTCAGATTCTTGATTCTACCTAGACCAAGCCCTCGCTTTGCAGCTTCCCTCAGGTGCCGCAACAAGGTTTCATCCGGCATGTGAACAAGTTCGTGCGGCAGCAAATGAAGGCTCAGCATTTGGATGGCTGACTTGCACTCCCAATCTTTAAATACCGTCAGAAACTCTGGAAAATACCTATCCAACCAGTTATGGACACGTGCTTGCACAACACACAGATCAGTCGTTAGGTGATCGCGAATTTTCATCGCTTCCCGCAAGCATAAACGCCCTGGGGGAGGCTTGGTACGGCGTATCTCCCGTCTTTGACCAGCTGTGCAATGACTTTCGCATCCTTGATGTCATTCTTCGTTGGAGAATTGTCATCGAGTTCTTTGCTTTTCTTAACATGCAGTGGATTCACCACACCGTACCTAACTTGCTTTTCTCTAAGGAAATGAGCGAGATTCAGCCAGTAATGACCGGTAGGCTCCATACCCACTATGACGTCCTGGAACCCTCGTTCCGTTGAAATCTTCCGGAACCAACTTACGAACAACTCAAAGCCTTCCCGATTGTTTTCAAACGTAATTGGCTTCCCGAACTCCACTCCGCGGTAGTCTTGTGCCCTGGCCACATGTTTAAATTTTGCGATGTCCACAACGACAATTAAGGTAGAAGATGTGATTTGATTAATTCGTTCTTTTGAGTAGAATGCATCTTATAGTCTCCTTGGTTTGTTTTTGGATCCGGTAGCTGACCAGCGTAGTGGACCCATCAACATCATACCAAGTCTTTTTATTTCTCAAACCCGATATTTCTTAATAATAGGAATGCTGCCCGAGGGAGTTGAGCAGGCTGCCGATTAATCATCCGGTAGCCTGGCGTCATGGAGCTATCGTTCCCGTTAGTTCAAAATTTACTGCACAGGATACCATTTTAGGGTATTCGTATCAGTTACATTTTCCTGTGCAAAACGGTATTCATAAAGTAACTTTCCTTCAGAGGATAATGCTAGTGGTTTTAGGTTAGACCCTGGAAATGTCTTAGGCCACCACACTAACAATGGTTTGTTGGTTTCTATTTTCCTTTTTACACGGTCACTTCCATCACCAACTTCAATAAAAGCAATTTGCGGGTCATTTGAAATAACAGCTATAAGTGTTACCGACTCAGGAGGGTTAACAGCCGTATACTGATAATTTAGCCAACCAACAGTTCTTATTGGATCGCTTTTACTTACATCATCGAATGTGGTTACAAAATTACAAAACCAGAATGGCCCTTTTTTACGCACAACAGCTGTGCGCTCCCCGTTCGGTGTGTCAATCAAAAACACCTTTCCCCATGATAAGTCTACTTGATCAAACACCGTTACATCCTTTCCTACAGATTCCTGTGCTTTCGCTGCGGCTAACGGAGTAAACCGATTCCCACCGATAAAATTGATGTAGAAGTAACAGCCGATTATACACACAAAAATGATAATAGTGAGAATCACTTTATTTATTAGTTTCATACTTCCTCCTCCCTTAAATCACACTGATTCCATTAATAGCACATATTGGAAATAACCTGCCCGTTAGCGGAGGGAAGGATTGCCAAGATGCAGCCCTTTTGAAATGAACAGTCTTTTAATAACTTACGAGTGCTCATTAATTAAAAATCAGCTTTGAGAATCGATAGGTGACTTCTTCTGCCAAGAACATACCATCATCAAATTACCTTCTAAATCCTTAAAATTAAACTCCGCGAAATCGCCAAAATCTTTTATTTCCCCAACGATCTCTACACCGTTTTCTTTCATAGTGTCGTGTGCCAGCCTGATATCCGGGGTAAAATAGTTAAACAAGACTCCTGCGTTATGTCCTGAATCACTCAACATGGTTATGCCAATGCCGCTTGGTGGATTTGCTCTTCCTAGATGCATAGGATGTATTCAGTCCAAGTTTGCTTGCATACCATTCACTGGCGGCTTTGGAATCCTACACATTTAAAAAGATGGTATCATTTCTTCTTAAATCCGGTACTTTCTTATCAGTCATTTGGTCATTCATTTGCACCGCTCCTCTTGGCGTAATAGCCATCTTCTCCGAGCCACTGAATAGCTGCCCCAGTAACGACCCCTGATTTGTTCTTATGGAAGGTAACACGAACATATGCAGCTTTGGAATAGCAATCGATCTGTGTCTCTGTTTCGTTTTGGAGGAAGAGCTCGAGTTTAAACCCAAATATGGAGATAAATAGCCGTGATTGTTCCACGGTAACCGGGATCGGCATAAAGGCTTCATACTGACCCGCAAGTCTTTCATAATCCGTATGCCTTGCCGGTTCACCTACATAGGGACCTGCTTTCTCCGGATCGTTTATCGTTTCTCATATCAAAGCTGCCAGATCACGATTGATTTTTTCCAGAGGCGATAACAGAAAGTTGCTTAACGTAATCACCAATAAATGATCATCCCTAAATCGAGTCATGCGCGTGAAAAATCCGGAATCATTTAACCCCCCATGGTAGATCCTTTTACGGTTGATTCCACTAAAAACTTGCTCATCGATATGCCAGCCATATCCGTAGTTCTGTCTAAAGGGCGTGAAGATGCGTTCTAAACTGCGCCGGCTAAGCAACTGACCATTCTGGAGTGCTTGATCAAACCGGTAAAGATCTGAAGTCGTAGAAAACAGTCCAGCCGCGCCAGCTAGTGTCGACATATCCACGAACTTGCCACCAATGACACGGTCTTCATACGCTGAATATCCATCCGCTTGTATTTTTAGACTGATTGCCATATCCAGACGAGACAATATTATTCATATGCATCTCCTATTTTTTTGGGTTTTAATGTCGTCGGTTTCGATTTTATTATCATTCGTGCTTATTCCTTTACGCTTTGATTGCAACCCCATACCATGAGGGTGTATCCATCCGGATCCGTAAAATGAAACAGCGCTGAATGGTCTTTAAACGTCTGGACATCAGTGGTTACAACCCCTTGAGATTGTAACCTCCTGTGGCAACCGAATACGTCAGCCGTCTCAAAGTTGAAAGCAACCAAGCTATCCGGACTGGATTGTTTGGAATCGATGATGAAAGTTGGGCCAGGCCCCTTTCCCGTTCGCAATCCGGTTGCTCCGGTCGAAGTCATCCATTGCCTTTCCATATTCAATATGTCTTCATAAAAATCTCTCATCTTGTCGATATCCTCGGCATGCCGGAATACGACACCTATGTGGGTTAACTGTTGCTTCGAGTCGTTCATTCCCATTCTCCTTTTGACTATGCTAGTATTGGGACAAACCGGGAAATCAGATTTGCTATATCCTCGGAGCGATCTATTGGATTTAACTCTGACCAGATCATCGTGGGTGGACCGGAATGATCATGATAACAGAACATCGCTGTAGAACCAGAAGTCTGAATTTGTTCAACATAAGCAGTACTACTTGCTTTCACCTTCTCATATGCCTCATGAATGTTTGACGCGGTAAAGTGAATAACCGTCTCCTGCTCGAAGCGTAACGGGTCTGCCGCTTCCACCAGTACTACGACTGTTCCCCACGACTCCTTCGCTTGAAGCCCAATCGTAGATTCATTTCTCCATAAGACCTGCAGTCCCAATTTTTTTGTATACCATTCTTCTGCCTTCGATTTATTTCGTACACGCAAACTAACCATTCGAATTCGATTTAATACCGGGTCACCCATTATCCTCCGCTCCCTCTGTTGAACTCAGTTCACTTGTATAACGAAAAATTTCTCCGAATCGATACGCAGTATCAAAAAATATTTTCCGATTCAATGAAACATAAATTCCCTTCCGGGTCCCGAAATCGAAAATAAAGAGCTCCGCTGTTTTCTTCCTGAGCGACTTCGATTTCGTTACGATTCAATTCCATATAGGCGCGACTGATATCATAGGGATCACTGCGTAGGAAAGCTTCTGAAAAGCGGTTAATGAGCTGATGCGGTGGTTCTGTTTTTGACATAGTTTTGGTAGGTTTTTTTGATCGTGACATGAGGGAACTCTTCTCTACACGATGGGGGTGAAAGTGTTTGCGGATTCCGGTTCTTGCACGATGAAGCAGTGCTTTAACCGCGCCTTCCGAAGAATTGATCATTTCTGCAGTTTCCTTTGTTGTAAACTGAAAGATATCTATAAGCAGCATAACAGTCGCTTGACTTAGGGGTACCCTAAGCAGCAGTAGTTCCAGTGAATCCCTAATCTCTATAGGGTCAGTTTCCATTGCAGGAATATCAGGTTCGTCTTGCAGTACCTCAAACACGAGTTTATTTTTGCGGCACATGTCAATCCAAGCATTCGTTGCAATGCGGAAAACATAAGCTTTTTGTAAAGGAATATGTACTTTCTTTCCGAAAGCAAACAACTTCATTAACGTTTCCTGTATAAGGTCATCGGCATCCCAATCGGATCCGGTTAACACCCTGCAATAACGGTATAGTTCGTGTTGATATTCATTTATAATGTTAAGTATGTATGAATGCGAGGAAGGATCCTGTTTATCGTTCAATTGTTTACCGCTCCATTAACAATCAGTTTACTATTAACCCGTTACCCTGACCGTTAACGGAGAAGGCTGTTTCTGTCCGACGAATGTGATCATATTCTATCACATCTTGTTGAACAAAACTGCCCGTTACTTAAATGAAGAACAAAGGAGCAGTTGCCGCGGCAATCTACTCCCTCGTTATTTCACTATCGTAATCCGTTAGCGTAGAGACTGCTGATTTATCAATTCAACCAACTTCGTGGTGGTTTCTTTTAAACGTCCTTTTGCGTTTGTTGAATCAGATGGTTCTACCCAAGCAAAACCATCCGACTCATAGCGAGGGAAGATATGCATATGATAGTGATTTAAATCATTAAATTTCCCATTGTTTTGAAGAATGGTTACTCCATCGGGTTGGAAATGGGAATTCAGTAAACTCGCAAGCAGTCTGGATGCCTTCATAATCTCATTGGCAGTGATTTCATCTAAGTCATCGACATTATGATAATGTCCTTTAGGTAGTATTAGCAACAGCTTGTACTGGGCTGTCCATCGTATTTTACAAATATCATCAAGGACTAACTGATCCCCTTGCACATGGTCGTATGGTCGTACTTGCCCCCGAGTCCTCGTTCATGTTCTTATAGTGGTTTCCCCAATCCAGTAGCGCCATCAGGAGCGGACGAATCGACTGGCCGCCCTCGGTTAAAGAATATTCAACTCGCGGGGGCACAACCGGGTACACTCTGCGTTCAATCAGACCACTCTCCTCCAACTCCCGCAGCTTCTCTGCCAGTACTTTCTGAGAAACCTGGGGAATAAGCCGCTCCAGCTGCGAGAACCTCCTCGTCTCCCACAACAGATACCACAATATCAATACTTTCCATTTGCCTCCGATCACATCCAAGGAAATTTCAATCGGACATTTCTCCCGTTCCTGGTTCACCTGAATCCCTCCATATCCTTACCTGTAGGTAAGTCCATTACTTAATTGTGCGTTCTTGTAAACTTTATGAATTCATCCTATAATTTCCATGAAGCTGCAGTACTAAAAGAAAATAAGGGAGGAAAGAAGACAGCGTGAATAACAAAACAAAATCGATTGCCAGAGCAGGCATTACAGCTTTATTAGGCCTTTCGATCATCGGGTTCGGTTCCGCCACAGAAGCGAACAAAGGCGATGATGCCGGGAAGAAGGATGAATTGACAGCGCTTAGTGACGAATTCAACGATGGATCGACATTAAGCAGTTGGTTGCGCAACGATCAGGTGGAAGGCTGGCCGAGCCAAATCGATATTCTCGATGTAAACCAATCCCATCCTGGCTCACTGACCCTTATTCCATACACCGCAACCTGGTATGGCGACTACCGCGGTGTTTATCTATTCAAGGAAGTAACCGGCGACTTCGTGGTCACTGCGCGGCTCAAAGTAACCGGCAAACAGTCCGACATCCCGACCGGCTCTTTCGAACTAGCAGGTCTGCTGGTACGTGCGCCGAAAAACATCACACCGGCTACATGGGTACCCAAACAGGAGAACTGGCTGTACCTGAATTACGGCACTCCGTACAATCCGACCGAGATGGTTCTGGATAGTAAGACCAACCACCAGAGCCAATTCACATGGGAGGAGACACCAGTCCATGAAGGATGGATCCAATTGAAAATTGCTCGGGTCGGAACAGCCTACTATCAGTTTTATAAGTATGATGAACAGAAGGACTGGACTTTGTTGAAGCGCTACGATCGTCCTGATCTCCCTGCAACACTTCAGGTAGGAATTAATGCCCACGGGAATACAAAGAAGTCTTTCGGTATGAATGCTCTCGCGTTCAACTCTTCCGTTTTCAACGAACCAAACGACCGCGCCGACATCATAGCCGAATTTGATTACGTCCGTTTCAAGCGTCCCCTTGCCCCCGAGCCGATCAAGGAAAAGATTGTGAACGGCGATGCTACAGAGCAGCAACTGCAGCACTTCTTGGCGGAGTAGCAAAGAATCTTGCCAAATTAAATAATGACGCTCTTGTTACTGCGGGTCATCCATTGAAGAAGGAGTGCCATGTCTACTGCCCATGGCAGCGTTCAGTAGAGCTAGTGAAGGTGCAGTCTGACTTGCAGTATACTAAACGTGATAATGGAATCTATAACGGTCACATTAGTGACCCCTTGGTTAATTATTTGAGACCGTCGATTGCAATGCACTACATAAACGGTTAGTGAAGAGTTGATTAAGAATCTAGTAACCGTTTGCATGTGGCAGCTGAAACTAGATGGGTACGACCATGACATATAGATCCAGCATACACTCTCGCTGACACCCCGGCAAGGTGGTTCCAATGCAGGGATCACAAGTTACATCAACCAAAAATCTGTCTACGATATATGGAAGTTTCGCAGTTTTGTCTATAGTTGCTTTAGTTTTTATCACGTGGAAATTGAGAACGCCTGCGCGTGCTCATGTTCAACAACTCCGGTAGATACAAAATCCGATATTTTGTGAAGATGTCAAAGGAGCTGCCGCGGCAGCTCCTTCATTGTTTGTATAGAGCTCTTCATTGAACTAACGTATTCGCCTGTGTTGGCGTAGTATACAACATTTGATGATCCAATAACCACATCTTACTTACCATAATTTTGGAACCACGTCCCTGGGTGATTTCTTTATTGTTTTTGATTGGCTTACTGTAATAGTCTAAAACCTGCTTTCAATCAGCAACAAATATGATTGCGGAGAAATTTTTATGTAAATCGCTCCTCCAATAACAACCCTTGATAAATCGATAGAGGCCCTGGCTGAAGAGTTGATTGAATCCAATCGATACCCGGTATTGGCACTAAAATTTCTGCAACAATTTTAGCTGAAATCGGGGAAATCGATCGTTTTGATCACGCAAAGAAGTTGGTAGCATTTGCTGGAGTAGATCCAAGTGTTTTTTCTTCAGGCAAGTTTACAGCAACCATAAATAAAATAACGACATTAACTAACCACATGTTTTTGCACAGGTCGGTTAGTTCTTGTGTATGATTTATTACCCATCTTGTCTTAAATAAAAATAGTTGAATGGTTATTTCGAGTAAGTCTATGTTATCAATTTCAGATAAATACTTGTATGAAGCCGCCCCGCTCAACCCCCGTAATAAAATTAACGGGAGTTGAGTTTCGTGGATGTTCAATCGCCTAACTCCTTGTTGTTAGAGAGCATTGAGAGCTTCCTAACCACTGGAAGGAGGACATAACGTATTTCTCAGAAATTCGTGTCTTGATATTGGGGGCATTACATTTTACAGGCCTTCTTCCTTAACTAGATCTGCAAAAGCTTTGTAAGCATAGCTCATATATTTTTCTCTTCTTCTGATAAGACCTGTTTCAATAAATTGATACGATTCGGGTATAGGGTACACATGTAAATCTTCATATGGACCTTTTAAAACCGATTTAGGTAGAATGGTGGACGTCAACCCAGCTCTCACACTGCTTAAAATCGTTTCTAATGAACTAATCTCAATGAAGTTCTTTAGTGCAACTCCCTCATCCTTCAACCATTGTTCCAATTTCATTCTGAAAGGACAACCTCTAGGAGAGATCGCCCACTTTTGCTCTATTAAAGCTGAGACATCTAATGTCCTGCCAGATAATAATACAATTTCATCCGTTAATAAATAGTCGGTATCGAAATTTGTAATAGTCAGCTCACCTGTTACAAAAGCAGCATCTAATTCAAAGTTCTTTACCTTCTCCATTAATTCAAGAGGATTGCCTGTTTCTAAACTGAGAGATACTTGTTCATACCGCGATTGATAAGAAGCAATTAGGTTCATGAAATTTCCGCACGTAACCGTTTCAACAACACCTATTTTTAATAATCCACTTGGTTTACCGTGATCTTGAAGTATTTTGATCGACTCATCTGCCATTTGCAAAATTGAATCGACATACTTACGGAAAAGTGCACCTTTTTCTGTGATCTGAACTCCTTTAGGTCTTCTATAAAAAAGAAGGACTCCCAACTCATCCTCTAGTCTACGTAACCTTGCAGTTACATTGGACTGAACATAATCTAATCGCTTTGCAGCTCCAGAAATGCTTCCTTCTTCAGCAATTGCTTGAAATAACTTCAGGTCGCTTAGTTCCAAGATTTACACCACCATCATTAAAAGTGATATTAATATCACTAATAATCATTATACTTGATAATGATATGCAATGTATACTCGACTTAGACAATAAAGAGTGGAGGAGGAAAAATGGCTTATCTTTTCTAGCATGAACGATTATTTTAGAAGTAATTGGAGTTGTCTCTGTTGCCGCCCGCGTAAAATGACGGTGTAAATCTCACCGACAATGGCGTTGGAAATGTACCGTCAATCCGCCAACAACGCGAGAAGTATGCCGCGTTCAACAAGAAGGCTCATGCGAGAATCAGCATGCGCCAACCGCATAAGAGTACGGGACCCTTATGCGGATCAACTGGTAACGTCGCTGCCGGTCCATATCGGCGAGTACGCGGCCGACGTCGGCTTCTTCAATCACAGATCTGGTTCAACACATACGGAGTCCTTGGCTAGCGGCCAAAGATCCGGCTAAGCGCGTTTTCGGCAAACACTGGCCGCTCCGTCCGGCTTACGGTCATGTGGTGCCGAATATAGGAGGTCGTTTCCTCCTTGCTCATGCCGCTCAAGTGGAACTGAAAGCCAATGCGCTGGGGACGGTGGGATGCCATAAAGGAAGGAAGCTTGTGTAATTTAATTAAGCATTGAAGATCAGAAGGAGTGATTCTCTTGGCAAATCCATGCACCACTGAAGGACCTGTGGGGCGAACACTTCAGTCCGTGAGGCTCGCCGGCCCGCGCCAATGGGCCGGGCTCGCGCTTCTCTCCCTACCAACCATCCTACTCGGGCTCGACCTGACGCTGTTGCATCTGGCGTTGCCGGCGCTAGCAATCGATCTGCGGCCGACGAGCGCACAGGCCCTATGGATCGTGGACGCCTATGGCTTCATGATCGCCGGCTTCCTCATCACGATGGGAACGCTGGGTGATCGCATCGGGCGGCGCAAGCTGCTGATGGTCGGGGCGGCTGCCTTTGGAATTGCTTCAGTACTCGCGGCCTATTCGACCAGCGCCTCCACGCTTATCGCAGCACGTGCAGCGCTTGGTGTGGCGGGCGCGACACTGATGCCATCGACGCTGGCACTTATCAGCAACATGTTCGTCAACCGTCACCAGCGTGCGCTGGCGATTGGGGTTTGGGCGACCATGTTCGCGCTCGGCATGGCGGCTGGCCCGGTCGTGGGCGGTGTATTGCTAGAGCACTACTGGTGGGGTGCGGCCTTTCTTGTCGCGGTGCCGGTGGTCGGGCTCCTGCTTGTAGCCGCACCCTTTCTCGTTCCAGAATACCGAGCACCACAGGACGGCCGGTTGGATATCCTGAGTGTCACCCTTTCGCTCCTAGCCCTGCTGCCCATCATCTACGGCATCAAGCAGATCTCCAAAAATGGGCTCAGTACCGGAACAGCGCTTGCGATTGCTGGTGGATTCGCCTTCGTGATCTTGTTCGTTCGGCGACAGCGCCGACTGGAAAGTCCTCTCATCGACCTGGATCTTTTCACTAGCAAGGTATTCAGCGTCGCATTGGTCGTACTCCTTGTGGGCCTCATCGGCGTCGGCGGAACGATGCTGCTGGTCACTCAGTACCTACAACTGGTTGCCAGCCTACCGCCGCTGGTAGCGGGGCTTTGGATGGGGCCACCGGCGCTCGCTATGCTGGCCGCTGGCATCGCGGCACCGCTGGCATCGCGGCGTATCCGGCCCGGCTATGTGATCGCGGGTGCGCTCGGACTGTCGGTCATCGGCTATTTGATGCTCACGCGCCTCGAAAACGAGCCATCTGGCATTGCTCTGGTCACCGCCGCGTTTTCACTCGTCTATCTCGGCCTTGGCACGATCGCCGCGCTAGGCACGGATCTGGTGGTAGGAGCGGCGCCAGCGGAGAAGGCAGGATCAGCCTCGGCCATGTCCGAGACTGTGCAGGAACTCGGCCTGGCGGTTGGCATTGCCACGCTGGGTAGCCTCACGACCGCCGTCTATCGCAGCCGGATGTTCGACCGGATACCCGATACGCTGGCTCAGGATGTCCACAAGGCCGTCGGAGACAGCCTCGCGGGGGCATCCTCGGTAGCGCAAGAACTGCCTCCCGGCTTGCTTGAGGAGGCGCAGGCAGCCTTCACGGCGGGATTCAATGCAGCAGCGGCAACGAGCGCAGGCAGCATCGCGATCCTCTCCATACTGGCGGCCGTCATCTTGCGCCATATTGGAACTGACGGCGGCGACGAAGCGGTTAAATCCAAGCAAGCTGAATCGTAATCGTTTCAAGGCGTCAGCTCCGATTAATTAAAGTAGACTGGCCCGACAATAAAAAGCAGCGGTAGTCTAGAATGGAAAATAAAGTATTTTCTTAGTGCTTAGGTTAAGAAATGTAAGCAAAGTTGATAGGCATTCAACCGTTAGTTGTAGCCAATACACTCCTTTGCGATTGACTTCGAGGTTTGGTTATTCGCCAAATCATAAAAGAATCCTGCCTTAATTTGAACAGACTGCCGGTTTCATCGGCAGTCGTCATGAAGCTATCGTTTCCGTTAGTTCAATTCTTTTACTTGGATTTGATGACGATATGCCCACGCCCGAAGCGCAAGCGCCATCTCTTCATAGGATTCATTCTTACCCACTCGATAACCCGGACGACTCCATACATTCACATAAAACCAGATCGATCGCTGCTTGGACCCACGGGAAAATATCCGGGTTTCGGAGAGGAGCCGAGGTACGAACCTGCTCTATTAGAAAAGATTCATAGGAGCGATACTCGATTGGAAGATATCCGTATCTAATTGGAGGCAGCCTCAATGGTATAGTTTATTTATTGATCTCCTGAATTTTTTAGATATTAAATATGCCCCACGCTCGCTTTACCTTACATTATTTGTATCTGCCACTTCTTCGTTTTGCTTTTGAAAAAAATCGTCCTGGATTTTTATCAATTTTTCTAAATGCCGTCCAAATTGATCTATTAATTGTTTTTTAATGGTTTCATCATAATCTTCATGAGTTTGCATAAAATCAGCACTCTCTTTTAATGTGTTTATGGTCTTCTCCATGGAGCGAAGTTCATTGGCAATCGCTGTTAATGTCGTTCTCGATTCTTCATCAATTAACTTCGGTTTCGCCTTCCAGTAAGTTCCACTAACCGAATACACCACACGCCAAATCCGAGCGTGAAATGTAAGTTCCAACATTTTATTCTGCTTCTCAGAAGTTCCGACTGAGTGATTTAACATGGGCAGTGGATCCGGATTATTTGTATGGTCGTCACTAAATTCAATTAAGGTCCATATGCGTGCTTCCCACTCTTTGGATTGAGATTTAGCCCGCTCAATCTGCTGCTGTATTCGGGCTGGATTTTCTTTTTCACTGGATGTACTTATAGCTTCCATTGTCTGTGCAAAAGGTAAAAACGAGGGGGTTTGCTGCAACAGGGTTATAAAAGCCGTATCATTCTTTTCTTGGTAAAGCAGTTTAATGGTTCTGGCATGTTCTTCAACTTCATTTAACTTTTCTTGATAAATCCAAATAGTCATTAATACGATAACGATGCTAAACCATGCGAGCTTTGGAATTTTCTTAATCATTAGCTTTCCTCATCTGCCATTCTTGTTGAATTTTATCGCATTGATATTGCTATCCAATTATTTCAACTGCAATTGAATAAAGATGTTCGCGGTAGGCTCTGCCCAAGCAGCGCTTGATGTTCCATATGCAGCCGAATCCGCATTCGGCGTTTCCTGACCTTATTGTATCAGCACATCAGTTCGAAGCATACAAGGTTTGTTTGATTTCATAACACACAAACGTTGGTTTTTCCTTTGATTATCTCACAGTGTAACGATCATGTTTATTGGTAATCTATGTCTTCACGGGATTACCTGTTTCCCCAACGTGAGAGGAGAAACATGCCCCCGATGAGAACGGTTTGAGCCGGACCCGAAATTCGAACGGTTTCGATTCCAGCCGGTGCTGCGCCTCTGGACCCCGGCCCGCAGCTCGCACTCCCTAAACCATGCTGGGCAGAATCAAGCGGTCATTATACATTTTTTGCAGAATTTCAAGACCTTCTTTGACTTCCGGCTGAACCGAGCCGTATACGACTTCACCTTTATCGTTCTTCACCCACATGCCCGGGAAAGCATTGTCGATGGCAAAAATGAGTTCAAAACTGAAAAGGTGGTTCTTAAGGTTGTAGACGACAGGCTGACTTTTGTCCGGTCCAGTTTCAATCTCCCGATTCAGGCGCATATGTACAATCTGTTAATAGAAAAGCTTCATATACTATCATAGCTTAATAGAAAGCGGGAGTCCTATTCATTCGAATCGGGAGGAATGAAGAAATGATGTTGTGGGATAAGAAATGGTTGGTCACTTGCTGTAATCAATTAGGAGGGCTGTTCAAGCTTGACCCGAAAACCGGAGAATACGAAAAACTGTTGGGAGAGGATTGCAGAGGCATCGCCAAGTACAATAATCAGTATGTCTTGGCTACGACGAGCTCCGGCCTCTTGCTCCTCGATAATCACTTTCAGGTTATTCATTCCAATAAACTGGCACTCGATTATCATGGGGTTGCGGTTGACCGAAACGTGGCTTATGTTGTGGAAACACACCGTAATGCGATCGGCATGTATCTTCTGCCGGGCTTTCAGAAGGTGAACGACATCAAGCTGTTTCCTGAGGAGACGGATGTCCTTCATCTCAACGATCTGTTCATTCAAGGAGATCGTTTATTTGTCTCGATGTTTTGTCTGAATGGACCCTGGAGACCTCAGAAAGAAAGGCCATCCGGGGGGATTATGGAGCTATCGCTGATTACAAGACAACCGCTCAGGGTCCATTATCCCGAAGCGGTTCATCATCCCCATAGTGTTTGTATGGTGGATGGCAAGCTGATGTACTGTTCTTCTTATCCGGGGGAAGTGAAGCATGGTACGGATGTGGTGTTCCGCACCCCGGGTTATGCACGGGGGCTTTATTGCGATGCGAAACAAATGGGGATAGGAAACAGCCGGACGCGCTGGAATAACGGCGAGCAAGAGCAAGCAGGTATTTATATATTCCAAAGAGATGATAAAAGCATCCGTTTTGTTCCATTACCGGTTTCCGAGGTGTATGGCATTCTGCCTCTATAAGCAGCTGTGTAAGCGTGGGCCGCTCAACTAAAGCGGACCAAAAACAAAAAGTGGTTGATCAGGACATGTACGCCCTGATCAACCACTATTTTCATTTGACGGATTGTCAATCTAAGTGCGACAGTTCGTCCATGAATACTTCATAAGCAGATTCCAGCCTTAGGAGAACGATCGGACATTTTCAAAGTGCAAGCCCAAAATAACACCGCGATCATGCTTACCAAGGTCCCCAGTATGCACACGCCGAACCACCCCGCCCAAGAATAAATCCAGGTCAATGCTACTGCACCTGTTGCGCTTCCAAAGGAATAAAAAATCATGTATCCTGCGGTTAGCCTGCTCCCCGCTTCTGGGCGAGTACTTAATATCATACTTTGATTAGTAACGTGAACCGCCTGCACCGCGAAATCCAACATAACGACCCCTATGATAAACAACCACATGGAATGCTGTAGTAACCCTATTGGCAGCCAGGAAAACAATAACAGAAACAAAGCGATGCCTGTCGTCCGTTGTCCTAATCCCCGGTCTGCCAGTCGTCCCGCACTGCTGGCGGCCAGCGCCCCCGCTACACCGGCAAGTCCAATCAATCCAATCACACTGTGGCTGAACGAAAGTGGAGGGGAGCTCATCGGCAATACCATTGAGGACCATAATATACTAAAGTCCGAAAAAATAAAGAAGGCAAGTAGTCCACGAATTCTTAATAGTGGAATTTGAACGAATAAATCCTTCATGGAGCGGAGTATCCTCCAATACGTGTTTTGACTAGGCGGACGCCGTGCAGCGGGTGTAACGGCTAGGAATAGATAAGCCATGCAGATCGTGATTACTGCCGTGACTATATAAACGGATCGCCATCCAGCCATATCCGCTAAGGTACCCGAGAAGGCACGGGCCAGTAGAATTCCTATTACGATACCACTCGTAACGACTCCAATGGTCCGGCCACGACTGTGCTGCGGCGCTCGATCAGCGGCAAGTGCAACAAGGACTTGTGCAACTACAGCCTGGAAACCAACCATCCCCATGCCGAGGAATAGAAATAAAGTATTCGAAGCTAACGCAACAATACTTAATGCGATCGCTATAAACACCATCATTCCGGTTACAAGTCGACGCGGGTCGAGCAAATCCCCTAGCGGGACCAGAAAAAATAATCCCAACGCATAACACATCTGTGTCGCTGTTACTACCGTGCCGATGACAGAGCTATTGATTCCAAATTCTATAGCGATCGCATCAAGCAAAGGTTGAGAAAAATAAACCGTGGCTACTGCCGAGCCGCAGATGACCGCATATAGTAAAACCGCTGCGCTCGAAAGTTGAGCTTGTGACTCCATGTAATTCGGACGGAGCTCCGGGAAACTTGACATTGAAAAACCTCCCTTAATTGTACCGATCGGTATATTATTATGAATCCAATTTACTCATAATAAATCAGGAATGTCAACAAAACATTGACCTGTATGAAATGTTTCGATATCATATTTATGTACTAAAAGGTATTTTATCGGGAGGCGTTATGGCTAGAATTCGCGAATTCGATGAACAAAAGGCATTAACAGCGGCTATGCATGTTTTTTGGGAAAAAGGGTACGAGGCTGCTTCACTAAGTGATTTAACATCTCGCATGGGGATTCAGAAACCTAGTTTATATGCTGCATACGGCGACAAATTGTCTTTGTTTGAATCGGCTCTTCGAAATTATAACCAATTACATGCTAAATCCGTCCGCTTGAAGCTAAACAAAATTACGAATGTCAAGACTGCTTTCAGGCTTCTGTTTCTGGAAGGGGCGTTCCCTAACGGAACGCATGAGCGGAATGGCTGCTTCTGCATTAATACAATGGCGGAGCTGGCTCCGCACGACGCGAAGTTTGAAATTTTGACACGAGAGCATCAACAATATTTGGCGGTGATATTTGAAGATAAGCTTGAACGGGGTGTAACCTCCGGAGAGATCGATGGATCGGTTAACTGCCGGGCAATAGCTCAGTCCCTTGTGGTAGCTTTCATCGGATTAACCGTATTGAAGAAATCCAATCCTAATCGGGAATGGATCGATAATTGCATCGACTCAGCGCTGTCGTTACTCACAGCGCCCCCACGTACGGAACCTGAAGTGGCAGAATAAATGAAAGGAACACAGTTCATATTTGATCTGTGTTCCTTTGTATTTATAAATGTATAATTTCTTTGACGTGATCCAATAAGTCTATATAGTACTTTATTTTCTTTGAACAGAAGTAGTAACTTCCATTTTACACGAATCTATTCATGGACGACTTGTTTTTTAGCAGTCGCACCTCATATTACAATCCGTCATTTGAAAAAATCTGCAAGAAACGGCCCCAGCTAGCGAATATCCCATTTCCGAAATGATTCCAGCTTGCAAAGCCCCTTGGCAAACACCTTGATGCCGAGCGACTGCGGCCTTGGATAGATGCGGCCGGTGACGACATACTCGCCGTCTCCAATAAATGCCTCGACAGAGGATTTGTCTACGAAAATGCGCAGCGACAACCTGCCTTCCGCCAGTCCGACCTGTACCCGCCGCTCACCGCCCGGTCCGATGCCTGCCCGCTCACGGTTGAAACGGAACAAACCGTCATCAGGGCGGTAGGACAGCACCGTTTCCTCTTCTCCGCCGACACGCAGCTTAACCCCGAATTCCTCCGCATTTCCTGCTTCGAACACGATCTGAAGCTCATAGCTGTCGCCGCCGCTCTCGATGTCTCGCTCTCCCTCAAGCGTAAGATCCTGCAGCTCAAACGGATTATATCGATAGGCCTCGATTTCTTGAACCGGGCGGAACAGCACCCGCTCTCTGTCCAGAACAGCCTCTCGAGGCAGGCTCATCGCTCCCGCCCAGTGGTGGTCATTCTGAGTCGGCATCTCCGTCTCCCACATGTCCATCCAGCCGATCACAATTCGGCGTCCTTTATCATCGATTGTCGACTGCGGCGCATAGAAGTCGAAGCCGTGATCGACAGGTGCATAACGTTCGAAATGAAATCTCCCTTCCGCCGGATCGAACTTGCCGACCACGTACATGGTGGAATGAAGGTTGCGGTAGGCCTCGCCCTGCGAGGGCATCCTTTGCGGCGACAGCATGAACACGTCCTTGACACCCAATCGGAACAGATCCGGACATTCCCAGTTGTCACCGAAGCTGCCATCACTCGCAGCCAGCACATTTACATACGTCCATTGCAGCAAATCGTCAGAGCGATACAGCAGAACAAGTCCGTTCCCTTGTCCGTCATTGGAACCTAGAACGGCATAATACCGGCCGCCCAGCATGAACACTTTCGGATCACGGAAATCCTTTTGGCTGATGCCGTCAGGGATTCCGTCATAGCCGATGACAGGGTTGCCGTCCCATTTCGCAAACGTTAAGCCGTCCTCCGATACCGCGATACCCTGGGCCTGCTTGTAATCGCGGTCCTTGTCAGGCCCAGTCATGAAGTGGCCGGTATACATCAGCACAAGTTTGCCGTCTTTCTCTATAGCACTTCCGGAAAAGCAGCCGTCACGGTCGAATTCACCGCCCGGCGCCAAGGCTACCGGCATGTACTCCCACTTGATGAGGTCGTGAGTTATTGCGTGACCCCAATGCATAGGCCCCCAAGCCGGCTTGTACGGATAATGCTGATAAAACAGGTGATACTGTCCCTTATATTGCACGAAACCGTTAGGATCGTTCATCCAGCCGTACTCCGCCATCAGATGATAGTTCAGCCTGTAATCCGGACGAACCAGATGCTTGGACTCCCTAATAAAGCGATCGGCATTTTCTCTTGTATATTCTGTCGATTCTTTGATAAGCCATCCAACCCTTACGTTTATTTAATGGAGCCCTGCATAACACCCTGAATGATATATTTCTGGGCAAACAGATACACGATGATAATCGGAAGAATAGTCAGAACTAGGCCGGCCATCAGCGGGCCGTAGTCCACCGTGTACGTTCCATAGAAGTTGTATGTCGAGAGCGGAAGAGTGCGCTGCTCCGGATTGACCAAAATAAGTGACGGCAGAAGGAAGTCGTTCCAGATCCACAGCACGTTCAAGATCGATATTGTGGCCGTAGTCGGGGTAAGCACCGGGAAGACGATCCGGAAGAATGTTTGCGTCTTCGTACAGCCGTCAATCATGGCCGCCTCTTCGAGCTCTTTCGGAATACTTTTCACGAAACCATGATAGATGAACACGGCCAGCGAACTGCCAAAACCGAGATACATATAGATGAGCGACCATTTGTTGTTCAGCATACCTAAAGAACCGTAAATTTTCACAAGCGGGATCATGATCGCCTGGAACGGTATGATCATCGAAGCGACCATCAAAAGAAACGTATATTGATTGGCCCTGGTATTATTTCGCACAAAATAATGGGCAGTCATCGCAGCTGTGAGCGAAATAATGAGCACACTCGCCAGCGTAATGACCAGCGTGTTCGAAAATGCGGCAATGTAGCCCATTTTATCAAATGCATCCCTATAATTGGTTAAGTCGAAGCTGCCTGGAAGCGACAAAGGATTGGATGTTATGGCATTACTTTCTTTGAACGAATTAAGCAGCAGAATTATAAACGGAACAATGAACAGAATCAGAAAGATGGCAAGGCCGAGTGACTTCACCAAGGATGAGGAGGGTTTGCTGCCTGCCATTATGCCTCCACCTCCAGTTTTTTACTGAAATAAACCTGAAGCAGCGTAATGGCGGCGACAAGCAGGAACAGCACGAGCGCCTCCGCCTGGCCGACCCCGTAATCCCGGGAAAGGAATGCCTTTTCGTATACATGCATCGATACAAATTCGGTACTCTTGAAAGGCCCGCCCTTCGTCAAAGAGAGGTTCACGTCATAGACCATGAAGCAGCGCTGCAAGGATAGAAAAATGCAGACGATAAAGGATGGAATCATCAGCGGCAGGATCATCTTCCGCATTTTCATCCAGCCGTTAGCGCCGTCAATGCTTGCCGCTTCCTGAATATCATTAGGTACGCTCATCAGTCCGGCGACATAAATGACCATCATGTAGCCGGCATACTGCCAGACCGTTACGATGACCAAGGACCAGAATGCCTTATCCGGTTCTGCCAGCCAGGATCCGCTGAAGATCGAAATTCCCGTCTTTGCGCCGAAATACACAAGAACGTTGGAGAAGATAAACTGCCAAATGAAACCGAGCACTATACCGCCGACGAGGTTCGGAAGGAAAAAACCCGCCCTGAAAATGCTTTGCCCCTTCAGGCCCTTTGTCAGCATATATGCGAGCAGAAATGCGATAACGTTAGTAAGCAGGACAGAAAAAAATACATATTTGAGCGTTAGCCCGAACGATTGCCAGAAGACTTCGTCTTTAAACACTTCGCCGTAGTTTTGGAAACCGACCAGCGTATGTGTCGTGGATATACCGTCCCAATTCGTAAAGGTTAAATAAATCCCGTAAGCAAACGGTACGATCATTACCGTGAGAAACGCAAACAATGTCGGTCCGGTGAAAAGCAGCCTGCTGCGCAGGCGATTCCACACTCCCTTTTCCGAAATCATAACGATCCCTCTCTCTTGTTTAATGTCGGGGAGTCCATGTTCAGTAAGAAGGCAATGGACGAGACGCAAACGAATGCGGCCTTATCCATCGCCCTCCCTAAATTATAGTCTTGAAACCTTATTTCACGCTTTTCCAATAGTCTTCGATTTCCTTAGCGAGCGTAGCCCGGTCTCCCGCTTTCGCCAAATACTTCTGCATGGAAGCGCCGACTTTCGACCAGTGGTCGGCCGGCAATGTGCTCATTGACTGCTCGGATTTGTCTCTTGCAATGTAATCCTGAATCGATTTTCCAAGCGGGTCTGCCGCCGGAAGCGTGATGTTCTTGAACGCCGGTATAATGCTTGCTTTGTTCACCAGGAAGTCCTGGCCTTTTTGCTCATACACGATCCAATTCAGGAATTTCTTCGCCGCTTCTTGCTGCTCGGGAGTGCTTTGCTGCTTATCGATAACGATTCGTTTGGAAACGGCAGACGATATTTCCTGATTCCCGTAATCGTCCGGATTGTTGCTGATCGGCACCGGGAGGAAACCATACTGTTTATTAGCCGTGTCGAATCCACTGATTTGCGGCCATGCCCAGTTCCCCATGAACCAGATGCCGACTTCGCCTTTGCCGAGCAGCTCAGGACCGCGTTCATAGGCGCCGGAAAGCGGGGATTTCTGGTCGATATTATATTTCATCATAACGTCGAACGTATCCATGAGCCCATTAAACACTTTGTTTGTCGAAAGAGAAGCCGTTCCGGCTTTCAGCGAATCGATGAATTTGTTCACATCCGCCACATTTTTATTCTGTCCGGCATAGGCAAGCGGGAGATAGTGTGCGCCAAGCGACCAATCCATCGGTGAAATGACGAGCGCTTTTTTGCCGGATGCTTCGATCTGCTTGAACAGATTCTCCAGGCTGCTCGTTGTGTTGATTGTGGATGGATCGAAGCTTCCGCCTACCGCTTTGTCAACAACGGCTTTATTATAAATAAAGCCATAGCCTTCGATCGCCAGCGGAAACGCATAGTTCTTGCCGTCGTATGTCGTAAGGTCGGTCGCATGCGCTACCGTATCTGCCATCCACTTCTCACCGCTCAGGTCAAGAATACGGTCTTTGAACTTCTCCACGTCGCCGGTATCCAGCATGAGCATCGTCGGTGGATTTCCGGATGCATATAATGTGGACGCTTTTTCGAAAGGCGATGAGCCGGCCGGTACCGATTGGATTTCCAGCGTTATGTTCGGATTATCTTCATGAAACGCTTTCGCCGCATCCTCCAGTTGTTGCTGGATTTCCCCCTTGGAGTTAAGAAGCGTAATTTTTACCTGTCCGCCCGAAGTACCTGCATTGCCCGCGGTCTCTGCTGCGGCCCCGCCGCTCGTCCCGCTGTTCGATGAGTTTCCGCACGCCGAGAGGACCATGATTGACAGCAGCGCAAGAATAAGTCCTTGAAATCCTTTAAAACGCTTCATGTTTCTTCCCCCATTTATGATTGGTATTATGAAAGTATTAAACCGCTTACATTTCCGATTATATGTCAAACGTTTGTCTTATGTCAATCCTTTAACATGTCAATCCTTTGATATATTTTGAATAGAAAAAAATCCAACCCCGGAGAGACAGAGATTGGATTTCCGTTATATTAGCCCACGGTCAGGAAGTCGACCTTTCTTTCAATTCGACTGGCAGCACGTTAGCCGCCGTAAACGGTTCCCCGTCGATTTGTTTGCGAATCAGCTCCACCGCCAGCCTCCCAATTTCTGCAATCGGCTGCTTCACTGAGGTGATCTCCGGAATCATCCATGAAGCGGCATTAACATCGTCGTACCCTACGATGCGAACATCTTCCGGCACCCGTTTCCCGGCCCGATGACATCCTTTCACGGCAAAGGCGGCAATAATATCACTCGTAGCAAATATGCCGTCTACATCAGGGTGCTCTTCCAACAGCCTATCGATGATGCCCTTGTACTGCAGCTGATCGAATACATTCATATCCGTTTGGATGGTTATATGCTGAATACCGAATTTTTCCACTATGTCTGCAAATGCGTCACTTCGTTTATTGGCAAGTAGATCCAGCTCCAAATTGCCGCAAACGTGGGCGATTTTCCGGCAGCCGCTCCGGATGAGCAGCTCAGTCGCAAGCTGGCCGCCAAGATAATTATCCGAAGCGATAAAGGGTATTTCATTATCGATCTGGCGGTCGATCGTCACAATCGGTGAATGAAGATTACGGTAGAAGTCCACATCCAGCGTATGGCTTCCCATGATGATGCCGGCAACCCGGTTTCGTTTCAACATCTCAATATAGTCTTTTTCCTTGACCGGATCCATTTGGGAATTGCAGAGCAATATTTTATACCCGCTTTGATAAGCGAAATCTTCCACATGATCCGCAAGTTCCCCGAAGAAAGGATGGGACACATTGGGAATGATTAAACCAATGATATTGGACTGCTTGCGCAGCAGAGAGCGGGCGATCTCGTTAGGCTGGTAGCCTATTTCATCCATTATCTCGAACACTTTCTTCCGCGTTGCCTCGCTGATATAGCCTCGGTTATTAAGTACACGGGATACTGTAGTTACCGAAAGGCCCGCTCTCGACGCCACATCATGAATTGTTGCCATACATACCTCACTGAAAATGTTTTGATACTAACTATACCCGATCGATTCATGGCAGACAAGCTTGCTGCGTGTTCGGTCCGCCTCGCCGTCGCTACCGGCCGTCAGGTAAGGTATTCCAAATTCAGGCATACCGTTCTCTTAATGAATTTTGGGGCGACCTATTTCGGCAGAGCTCTATAACTGTGACAAATGAATAAAACAAAAGATCGAGCGCATAATAAGCGTGGTATCATTTGGAAGAAGCCCTTTATGAGGAGGAGTCCGCATGAGTCAACACAGAACCTATAAAACAGGGGAAATCGTGCCGTTCGACGGTGAATTTGAAACCGTCACCGGACGGAAAATGAAATATAAAAACGGCGAACTGTTTCAGGCTTGTCCCAATACAGGCGACAACGTTAACTGGAAGAAATGCGACGCCAAGGGGTAAGCCGCTTAAGCGATACCATCGGGGCTTAAAACAAGAATGGCGATAACCGTTTAGCCGCATGGGCTAAACCGGTTATCGCCTTTTGTATTTTGTTGGGCATTACCAGAGCCTTACTGCCGGTTAAAATATTCGATATCATTCCTATAGCTTTCATATGCTTCGTGGTACTCCATTACACGGGCTACGTCGCTGATGAAGGTCTCGTCATAACCGGCCCGCCTTAATAGATGAAACCCCATTTCCATTCCGGATGCAATACCGCCGGCAGTAATAATTCTGCCGCTGTCGACTACTCTCGCCCTGCTAATTTTACAAGCAGGAGCGATCTCAGCCAAGCGGTCAATAGGTACTTTCCCCATATTGGAAGCCTCCAGGCGATCTGGTTCTTTACGATTGGTTGCAGGGATACCATCGAGGAGACCCATTCTGCCATAAATCCATGAACCCGTACAAACACTTGTAAGTAAAGTGTTTTCGGGGAGCGATCGAATATATTGATGCAGTCGTTTATTATTCAATTCCTGCCGCGTACCGAATCCGCCGGGGATTAGAAAGGCATCCATATCAGGCATATCATTAAAGCTGTAATTCGGGTGAACTGTAAAACCGGCTTGAGTCTGAACCGGCCTCATGGCGTCAGCTATGAGAAAAGCTTCCAGCTCCGGATCAAGTCTCCTCGCAACCGAAAACACACCGTATGGGGCTGCATAATCAATTATTTCCGCGTCCTTGAACACATAAATCCCTAATCTGAATCCTTGTATCTTATTCACTCTCTTTTCCTCCCTTGCGGCATTGAAAATCTATCAACTGCCGCTATTCTTATTTGCATGAGTTTATGATATCTTATCTTTAGCTATTTTACTTATGAGAATAAATGATCCGTAGCATTTCGAATCGCGATACCAAGGAGCTGTGAACCGGTGATTGAATTACTGGAAGGGCGTTTTTTTAAAACTTTTGTCACCGTCCTGGAGGAAAAAAGCTTTAGCAGGGCTGCGGAAAAATTAGGGTATGTCCAATCAACGGTAACCACCCATATTCAACTTCTGGAACAAGTTTGTAAGCAAAAGCTGTTTCATCGTTTATCCAGGGGAGTAAAACCTACGGAAGCCGGGGTCAGACTTGCGAAGTTCGCCTATCAATATATTCATTTAGGCCATTCTATCGAGGAAAATATGAATGAGCTCGATCACCCCCGCGGGACCGTGTCCATCCGAATGCAGGAAGCTTTTTTCTTGACGCGCGTATCCGGATTTGTCAGTGAATTTATGAAAGAATATTCTCAAGTGAAATTAAGAATCGAAACGGGATTCCATCAGGATATTTTGAATCAAGTGCTCGATCACGCTGTTGATTTCGGGATTGTGCCTCACGACCCCGGGCGCCACGACATTCTCTTCTATCCTCTGGCCCAGGAGAAGCTGATCTTCATTGCGCCAACCGCGTTGGCGGCGGAAGTTGAAAGGAAAGGTTTGGGGATTTTAAACGAAGAAGCCGTTATCAGCTTCGGAACCAGTTGTTTGTATACCACGCAAGCGAATAAGGTCCTGCAGGAATCCGGAGTAAATGCAAGCAATGCGCTCGAGCTTCCAAGTCTTGAAATGATCAAGCAAACGGTGAAGCTTGGTATCGGCTTTGCCTTAATTCCCGAAGTGGCCGTGAAAGACGACCTTGAGGCTGGTCTATTTAAACTTCTGCCATTTCCGGAGATCCTCTCCGTGCATGGTCTTATTGTCCACAAAGACAGGGAGCTCAGCTATCCGGGAAAATTGTTCAAATCTCACTTAACGGACTATTTTCGCAATGAGACAAGAGGCAATCGAACCGGTGAATGAACTGGCGGTTTCTTATACAGATATCAGCGCGGCAGTCCCAAAACAAGTCCATTCTCCGAAAATATATAGGAACAACGGATTAATTAGAGGAGGGTCTAACGTATGAACAATAAACAGGTGTCGGCCTTTTGTTCCCGCATACTCGGGTTATGTATGCTTGTCTTGCTGATCTGCCCTTTCACGGTATTCGCGGAAACACCAACAGGACTGGACATCCAGCTTGTCGCAGACCAGACGACAGTGAGCCCGGGCGGAGAAGCATCGCTTCATTTGCTCGTTTATAACAACGGCACCGAGCCGCTCTCTAATGTAAACATCGACCTCGTTCTTCCTCCCGGTCTTGAAATCAGCGCGGCGGGGTCGGCGGAATGGAAGGCGGAATTGAGGCAGCTGCAGTGGAATCTAAAGAACATACCAGCGGGCGGCACCGCAGCATTCGATTTCAATCTGCGGATGGGGGCCGATGTACAGGTGGGGACGCCCCTCGAGATCGTCGGAGCGGCTGCTTCGGATGCCGGTTTGTCGATTAAGATTACCGGCGTTCAGCTGAAGCCAGGAACTCAGACAGATCAGCCTTTCTTCAAGGGTTATCCCGACCGCAAATTCCACCCGGAATCGGACCTGACCCGCGCGGAGGCGGCGGCCGTTATAGCCAGAATAAAAAATCTCGAGGTGAATCCCGGTCAGCCGGTACATTACTCGGATGTACCCGACAGCCATTGGGCTCACACGTATATTGTGAAAGTTACGCAGGAAGGCTACATGGAAGGAAGTGACGGCAAATTCCGGCCTGACGAGCCAATAACGCGGGCTGAAATGGTCGCCCTCATACTTCGGCTGCGCGGGATCCATCCCATTCCGCTGACTTCATTCAGCGATCTTGAGGGCAGCTGGGCTAAAGATGCGGTGGGAACAGCCAAATCGCTCCACATGGTGGATGGTCAAACGACCACATTCGAACCGAACCGGTTTCTCCGGCGCGATGAGGCGGCCAAGCTGATCGATATCGGATTGTCGAGAGGTCCACTGGTTGATGGCGAAACGAAGGTCATTCAGCATTTTCCCGACGTCGACCGTTCCAACTGGGCATTCGGCTGGATCGAGGAAGCTTCTGTGGTAGCCCATGAGGGCGAATATCAGACCCTTGGCCAAGAATCATTGATCCGCTACTTGCCTGAGCAGACGGAACCCCTTTAATCAGAAAACGCTCGACCTGCTTCAGCTTACTGTAGAGGGCTGTCACGATATTAAATCGAGGCAGCCTTCTTTCTTGCTGTCTGCCTATCTTTTCTCCCTCAGTATGAGGCGAATTCTGCAATCCCCAATCAGGAACACAACGTCCGGCATGCCTACGTGAACGCTTTCTGCCATCTATCCAGCTCGCGTACGATGCATAACGCCCATTCCACCTCACCAAGCATTCCCGCCGCGTGCCGCCGCGCAGCCTCCTCGTCATCCAGCAAGGCGATCCACCCGCCGATTGACCACAATGGTTGCCTTGCGATCGCCAGCGGAAGGGCTGAGCGTTCCGCGCTCGTCAAGCGCTCGTCCAACCCTTGATCGTAAGCGTCGATAAGATTCCGAAGTTTGCCGAGCTGTTGTTCC
Organism: Paenibacillus sp. sptzw28; assembly: GCF_019550795.1. Lineage (NCBI taxonomy): Bacteria > Bacillati > Bacillota > Bacilli > Caryophanales > Paenibacillaceae > Paenibacillus > Paenibacillus sp. sptzw28. Next base: position 1,002,234 of record NZ_CP080545.1, on the reverse strand, counting down.
GATACAGGTTCTCCGGAACAAGCAAAATAGTAGAGCGTAAGAGCGAGATCATCAATGCGGGCACGCTCGCCCATGAAGTCGAAGTCACTGATTAGTGCCACGCGGCCGTCCAGAAAGAACACGTTGTTATGCCAGTAATCACCGTGCACCACCTGCCGAGGAAGCATCGGGACCAACTCTCGTTCACCTGCGGAGACTAAGTGCGCCAATTCCTCTGCGGCATCCGCCAGCTTCAGAGAATCCGCTGACGGTCCCCATCCTCGTATGCGCTCAGTGCCTTGCATTGTCATGCCAATAGCTTTCTGAGGCTCAATGTGATTTGCGAAGAGCGGGTTCCTTCCTTCTGTACTAAATGGTATCCCCCGAAGAATGGTATGAACCCGGCCCAGTATTGGAAGACCCATCATAAGGTGTTCCCATGAATCCATGTTGGCATCACTTTCTACATATTTCTCAACCTCCACGAGTCTGCCTTCGAATGTGATCCACTGCCTCCCATCCAGTGTCGGGAGTACTTCAGATGATGGCACACCGTGGACGTTCAGCTCCCAGCGGGCCAGCTGGATATCCGCAAGCCTGGCTTCAGTAACGTACGGACGGTACACCCTAATTACATAGCGGCGCCGATCATCAATAACAAGAAGGTTAAGGCTTGAAGATCCACCCAGGTCAATGCTGTTGGTGAAGCTATTAATCCCATAAGAATCATGCACTGCCTGGGACAACTCTGCCGAGGGTTGCGCGCGCACACCACGTAAACCGCCGCCTGCATTGTCCGATACAGTGTTTCGCATATCTTCTCCACTCTGAGTATCCATCAACGTTAGTTCATCTCCCCGGTACATATTTATGCCCCTTTGTTAAACTGGACAAGGGTTTTTAATCGGGGCTTGTTCAATTAACAGTTGCATCTGTGTCAGTAGATGCAACTGCCAGTATATCGGCAATTTCCGAGTATCCTTTCCGTCTTGCCCAGGAGATCGGCTGCGCCCACGGTTGGTCTACCGGGAGCCTGGGGTCTGCCCCCTTGTCCAGCAGATACCGGACCATTCCGCTCTGCCCATATTTCGCTGCCCAGCCGAGGGGAGTAGAATGGTATTCTTCGTCCACAGCATTCAGGTCTGCTCCGAACTCGATAAGCAGCCGCGCAAATTCCAGGCTGCCCAGCCAGGCTGCCTTATGAAGATAGGTAATACCGAGCCAGTTTGCGTTATTCGGGTCGGCTCCCGACTCCAGAAGAAACCTGAGCATTTCCGGACCCTGATCAACGGCATACCCCATGTAATTATTGGCATACCAAGGCGCGTTTAAATCGGCGCCGTTTCGCATCAGCAATTTTACGATATCCATGTCCCCGTTAGCCACAGCCATGCACAGTGGTCCGTAATCGCCGCCAAAGTTAACCGACGATGGGTTCGCTGCTATGATTTCACCTGCCAAATCGATTCTCCCCAAGGAACATGCCGCGTCGAGACTCATGGATGCCCCATAGGTGTAGAGCAGCTTCGCCAATGAATGGTGCCCCTTCCTCATGGCTATGAATAAACAATTCCCCCCCGATTCCACTACGGCATTCGGATCCGCCCCATGCTCCAGCAGTAATTGAACACATTCCTCGCAGTTATCCTTAACCGCTGCCCAAAGCGCACTTCCATTCGGGGCATTTCTCTCTTCCGCATTCGGATCGGCACCGTATTCGAGTAAGAGTTTGACCATAACGGCATTCCCATATTTGGCGGCATAGCTTAGGGGTCTTTTACCTACAGAATTTTTTGTATTAACCAGCGACGGATCCTCTTGGAGAAAGGAAGCAACCTGCCTGGAGTCACCGACTGAAGCGGCGGTCCAAATATCATATTCCGCCCCGCGTGCTATCAGGTACCCGGCGAGGAACCACTCGTTACGCAAAGCCTTCACACTTAAATCCCGACCATTCCTGAACCAATAATCCCCTTCAATGGAGACCTGCAAAGGGGTAGCCCCATCCGCTCTCTTGGCGCGAAGATCCGCGCCCCGCTGAATCAAGCTGTCGATAAGCCTCAGGTCCCGGGTAAGAACTGCCCAGTGAATCGGCGTATTTCCGCGCTCATCGCCAGCATTAATCATTCCCGGGGAATTATCCAATTCCCTCAGGGCCTCATCTATACGCCCCTCTTTTATCAAATTTGCAAGCTTGCTTCCAGTGGGTGAGACTCTAAAATTGCTGTCAAGGTGCTGCTTTAAAATCTCTGCGATTTCTCTGTATCCCCGATCGTTAGCCTTTGTCAGCGGGTCGTCCGACCATCCGATAGGGTTACCGGTAATATCCGCTCCATACTTAAGCAGCAGCCGGACTGAGTCGGAATGCCCCGATCTGACGGCAAAATGTATTGGCGTGAAATATCCCAGAACGAAATTTGCTGCTCCCGGATCTTCACTCAAGAGTGCTTGTAAGGACGCACTGTTCCCAAGGAGAGAATATACAAACGTTTTCCTCATGTTTTCTTCAATAGCCGAAAGGTCAAAGCCGTTGAATATATGTTTTGGTTCCATTCTCATTCTTCACCTCTTGGCGGAGGAGTTATTTGCATCTATTGTACATGATACAGAAGCGAGGGGCGATGAGAATTATCACCGCTTCAACCTGTTCAATAACCCCCGAATAACCCTATGTTGTTGTGAGGCCCCGTAAGGACGAATCTTGAGATAACAAACTGATGACGCTTGATAAATTCATTTCCAGCATGGAGTTTAATCGCAGGTCATAATTATCAAATGGCAAATTCTTTGTAAGTTCATTTGGCACTATGACACAAAGCATACCGGCGTCTTTCGCTGCCTTTGCTCCATTGGGCGAATCCTCAAAACCGATTGCGTTTACCGGTTTAACTCCAAAGTAATCTAAAACCTGCAAGTAGAGCTCGGGGTCGGGCTTAACCTTTATGGCATCTTCGTGGGTTCGGATACAAGCAAAGTAGCTCATAAGCTCCAATTCCTCCAAGTTGGTGAGGACCCACTCACGCGGAGCGCTCGATGCCAGACCTATTTTCAATCCTAAATTCTCGGCATCTTCCAAGTATTGTTGAACCCCGGGACGAGCCTTCTGATTGATGATCAACTTGTCATACTTGTCTCTTCGCTGTTTTCTAAGTAACTCCCGATCAAGTACCTTTCCTAAACTTTGTTGTAGATGTTCATACGGATCAAAGGAATTATAATGTCCACCGATTCTGGCGCTGTACAATTCCAACGGCAGTTCAATACCGTACTCAGTAAGCAGTTCTTGGAATGAGTAGAACTCGAACGTTTCACTGTCTCTGATCAACCCGTCAAAATCAAATACTACCGCTTCAATCATTCACCCACCCCATTTAATGCGTTATCTCACTAATAAACTAAAGTATTTAGGTGTTTTTGTAAACCTGTTAACCTGCTTGACCAAATAAGAAAAATAAACCTATCAGTACTATTGTCATAACTGCCCTGCTTATGACGATTACTGCCGAAGGTCTCGAGCCTTCTGCAAGCACCTTGATCCCTAAAGGTATCAGTGCGATGCATAGCCCGACCGTTGCGATTAATGAAAATAATGTGCTGCCTTTCAGGACGCCCAGTGGCAGTGATGCCATAAGCGCTAATGACACACATTGATATAATTTCAATGCGCCGGCGCGATATGAACCGATTGCAAGGATGACCCATCCTGACATAATACAGAGATTAAACGTTTTGAAAATATGAAATGCTCCGTATGAACCGGCGATTACGCTGGCGGCAAGTTCGACACTTTGTTCATGAACGAGCTGGACGGCAAGATGATCAATACCGGCATGAAATGTACGGGCAAATAATCCGAAGATTGTGAACGCTGCACCCCATAATGCCCAACCGGGCCTCCTTCCGCTTATCCTCCCCGCTAATGTGATGATGGCCGGCCACATAAGAATATTGCCGGCGGCGAATATGCTGTATGATGCGGTCATCAAGGTTGGGTGTTCACTAAATGCTGCAAGCTGTTCCGGAAAGAAGAAATCAAACGGGTACCGGAGCGCCACACCCAGTAATAGAAGCAGCGGTCCCAGGATTAACGTGACCCCGCCAAGCCAACGGCCCGGGAAATCAATATTCGCTTTAAAATTTTCTTCTTGTTTAACTTTGGACATTTGTTCTCAGCCTCTTTCCCTCACAGTAATCATCATATAAATCATAAATCACGAATCATTGATTTTGTCTTACATTAACCTGTTTGCAGCTTACAGTTTTGTCATAAAAGAATGGCTATGTTATCTGTTTGATTTTCTTATTAAGCTAAGGTTTTGTATCCTTGATTGTTGATTTTTGACCAAAAGAAAAACCGCCAATGTGGCGGTTCATTCTCAACTATCGTGTCGTGTTAGCGTAACAATCGAGCGAGTAACGACTCTGCCTCATGGGTCATTCCCATTTTAAGAAGTTCATTCGCATGGCGCTCAATTATAACCCTGTTAGAAGAGGATGTATGTTGCAAGTTCCGAATCGAAGCAAGGAATGTTTCTTTCCCTTGTGCTCCTAAGAGCGGAGCCAATATTCCCAGGGAATCTTCCGTCAAAGTTGTTATCTGTAAACTCCGTTCAAACCGAATCTCTTGCAGGTATTGGACTGGATTCGGAATAGGTGTCAGGTTAAACCTTTCCTGGACTTCGTTCAACACCTTCTGTTTCTCTCGTTTCCATCGATCATGATCAAACCATTCTGAATTCAGATCTCGAGCCTCTTCCTTACGTACACTCTCGAGATACGCCTCTTCACTCGGGTATTCATTAAGTAATGCCAGTTCGTCAAATAAGTGTAACGAAAAAAAGTCATGCAGATTTCGAGCAACAAGCCGTACGCGATCTGAATCCATTGGTGAGACTCTTATCACTGGCGCTTCATCCAAGTCTTTGACAAGACCAAAATCAGTTAACAACGCGTAATGTATACCGTCTCCTCCGGTACGTGCAAACGGAAAAGAATCCACTGGTGTGCAGAAATACCCTTCCTTCTCATTAAAATCAATGCCTAAGAAAAGCCCTGTAGGAGTCTCCAAATACTCTACTTCTCTGGAAAACTCTCGTTCCCAACGCATTATTTGTTGAAGCAGCGTAGGAATCCGATACTCAATGATCATTACACTTACCTCACAATTTAAATTATTTTCTCCCAATGAATTTAAGGTTACTATCACGTTATCCTGCCCGCTAGTTGAGCAAAGGCTGCCGATCTAACTGCCCGACAGCCTTCGCTGATGTTTATTGAGCTCTTAACGATTAATCTCGGGTTTTAGTTCAAAAGTTTCTGTATTCCCATTCCATTTGACCTGCATCTTAACTAAGGAATTTCGGGCTGCAATGGCGCCATTACCTCCAGAAGAACCTAGATAATAAATTCCATCCTTTGAATGGTCACTTGGCAAAGTACCACTTCCAGCTCCACCACCTTCAGTATCATATGCATACCTTAATTCGCCTGTCGGTTCTGGCTGCTTTCCAACATACTTTAAAACAAGTTTAGAAGCGTGTTCATCATTATCTATCATTTTGTATACGTAATAAGCTGCTGCCCAATGATCGGTATACCCTTTGTATTCATAAACAAACTCTAAATTTTTGGCATTAGAAATATCTTCAATATCAGTTTTCTCAATACCCGAGTAAATATTGCTATTCTCTTGACACCCGCTAAGTACACTCGTACATAACAATATAATTCCGAGTAAACGCTTTATGTTCACCACTCCTCTCATTCAACGATGTTTCTCTAAGTAACAACAAAGCTACAACTATAATTCGTCGTTTCATCCGAGAAAAGCCTCGACCAATAGGTATATAATCATTAGACGGAGTAAATAGTCAAAAGTTTCTTACATCCGTCTGCCCGTTAGGTGAGCGAAGGGGCAGCCACTGATTCTGCAGCCCCTTCGGAGTTGAGCTCTTGTGTTCGTTAGCTTAATCAGCGTACAATATCGCAATATCGTTACGTAAATCACTTTTCTTTATTTCGCCATATTCATCTCCAATTTCTTTTAATGAATAGGTTTTATTATTAAGCAAATAGTTTTTTAATTTTAGGAATGTACTCATTGGGAACTCATGGTCCCAATTTTCTTTGTATCCCACAATTCCATGTTCTTTAATTAAAGAATCAACTTTCAAAATGATTAATTCCAATAAAGTATCATAAGGACACTCTGTATCGATGTCTGTTTTATTTCCATCCCCTTCCATGGCGTTATTTTTGACTATGACATGTAATATTCCATTTGATTTTAATGTAAAATTCCAAGTTGTAATACAAGGTTCACTGTTCCAATGACAACTCGTGACTGTTCTTAACCCATCGTCCTTTGAAACGCAGTTTGAATTTATTAACAAAAGTGCGGAAAGTAAATCACCTAAACAGTCAGATACATAAGTGACATTAAATGATGACCTCTGAGAATTTATTTCAATAAATCCATCCACAACCCAACGGGCAACAAAGTTATATTCAAACTTCATAAATTAACACCACCGTTCTGTTTTTGTTAATTTTAACACAGTAGTCTATCTCAATAAAAAATCAATAACACACTTCACAGAGCCTAAGCTAAAAAAACGGCTGCCGAAGCAACCGTTTTCCACTATCGTATATCGCCGTAACGGTTGCAATTTTGCATCCGGTTTGGCTATCAGTTCTAAATGATCTGTAAGTTGAGGTAGATTTTCCTTTTGCGTTTGTTACCGTCATGGCCGGAATTACGGTGCCAAGCCTGCAATCGATTGAAAAGATGACCACTATTCCTGCCGTGGGACAACCATTCACCAGTACTTGTCTTCATCATCTCTTTACTCTTTCGATTTTCGGACCGCTCAAATGACAATTGTCCTTCTAAAAATCTTGTGTAGTGTTTTTTACCGGTTCTACACCATTCTTGATAAAATTGTTCAGCGCTCATATTTATTTGAGCATGGGTTTATACTTCTCATAGAAAGCATACACGGCCTGAAATCCCGCACCTTTAAAATCAAGAAGCGCACCATTCAAATCAAAAAAATTTGTTTCTTCACCTCTTAATTTTTATCCAATCTCACACACTTCCAAGATCAACAAAGGGCTGCCAAACGGCAGCCCTGCCCAGACTGACAAATAAGTATTCGTTTGATCAAACACTTTCGATAGTTAACCGGCTAAATAAGCGTTGTAAAAGCGGGTAATCGCAACAGCAAAATCCCCTCGGGTTACTTTTGCCCCGGGCTTAAAAACGGCATGGACGGTAGGGGCCATATCATAAGGGCTTTGCGTCACCGTGAAATAAGCGTTTAAAATGTTCAAATCCAAAGCAAGCTGAACGTACCCTCTGAGGGCCTCAGGGATGTCGGCCGCATCCTCGATGGGGATTCTCTGGTCTCCGTACTGAACGGTAACATCCAGACCGCTAAGCGCGGAAGCCTGTTCCTGCAGCCCCATGCTTTGTATAAGCGAGTAAGCCAGATCGGCGCGGAGTACGGCTGCACCCGGAGCAAATTTTCCTGCCGAGACAGGAAGCAAGACTCCGTTTTGCTGCTGCAGACGATCTCTAAATGCGGCTCCTTTGGCAGTTACCGCCTCGACGAAGGGTAAATCGGCGGCATTCACGTCTGTAAAAGATGCGGTGGATGGAAGCGACTGTCTGATTTCCGCACCCATCGTCAAATAATTCGCCAGCTCTTTACGTATCAGCGTTTGATTCGGTTTGAAGCTTCCATCTGCATAACCGTCCGCCAAGCGTTCGCTTACCGCTGTTTTGATCGCAGCTTCTGCCGGGTTTCCCGCAATATCGCTCAGACCGGTAAATCCGCTCGCTGTTTTTAACGTGACCGTCCCTTTTACTTCTTCCGGCAGTGCTGCCGTGTTTCTCACCCCTCTAAGTTCAACCGTCCAGGTACCCGCTTCCGGAGTCGATACCGATACCGTCCGGTCCGTATAGAGCGGAAACAATACGTAGACACCCGAACTGTATTCGGTTCCGCCCGGCGAGATCAGCACCAGATTCATCGGATTGCCTGTCGTTTCGTCAATTCCATATGCATTAATCCTGACAACCAGTTCCGTCTTACCGGCCTCCACAGAGAAGCTGAAACGGTTCGAACTGCCTGTCGCCGGGTTATAGTCAACCATGAAAGGCGTCCGGGCGGCAGTGATGTCGGCATTGCTGTTGAATCGACGGAACAGGTTTACCGTTTTTCCGTAATTTTTAGCCTTGAAAGCATAATCGACGGCCGCATATGCATTGACATAGCCTGCTCCGGTTTCCCACGATTCAGTCCCGGGGATATTGGTCGCGGTGAGCTGAAGAATTTGTTTGACTTCCGCCGGGGACAAGGCCGGGTTCGCATCAAGCATTAATGCGACTATTCCTGCCACATGCGGAGTAGCCATCGATGTTCCGCTCATCATCGTATAATACGGCAGATATGCCGGTTCGATGGCAGCCGCGTCATCAGCCGCCGCGAGGGAAGAAACGGGAGCCAGGGTCCGGGTCGAGATGATATCGACACCTGGAGCCGTTACGGTCGGCCTGTCTTCCCATGTCCATGTTTGACCGTCTATCATGAACGTACCTTTTTTCCCTTTGACTCCGCGCGACGAGAAATCCGCAAGCTTGCCTTGTTTATCCCCTGCCGCAACCGAGATGACCCAAGGAGCTTTTGCATAAGGATTGTGAGTATCTTCTCCCGGACCCTCATTTCCAGCGGCGAAAGTGACGACGATTCCTCTGTCATACGCTTTCTTGGTTGCGATATTGATAGGGTCTTCAGGGTCGAAATCGCCGGAGGAACCCCAAGAGTTGGTAATGATTCGAATACCATATTCATACTGATGGGTTAAAGAATAATCGAGGCCTCCCAGCGCATCCAGTATGAAGAGAGCCGCCCCCGATCCGTATCCTACCAGGTCGGCACCCGGAGCCACTCCTTCGTATTTGCCGTTTGACATCGCGCCGGTCCCGCCAACCGTACCGGCCACGTGAGTGCCGTGTCCGGAGTTGGTATCGGTATTCGGTATATTTTCCGAGTAAGTGACGGGAAGCAAATCGCTGAGAGCGTGAAGGTTCGTCGCGCCGCTTACGTTCTGCACCAGATGTCTTCCGAATTCGATGTCTTTATTGGTTCCGTCGACTCCGCTGTCATTCACGACTACGGTCACTCCTTTGCCGGAGACAGGGAGACCCCCGTTCTCTACGGACATACCGGCATCGCCACGCACCTTATCCACTCCGGTTAGAGCAGTGCTGTCGTAGTTGAAATATTCCAGCTTTTTATTGAAAAAGATAGAACGGACTGCCGAACTTGCGGCAAGCGCATTAACCTGATCCGAAGTAACCACAACGCCGGCCATCGGAAGGGATTGAAGCGCTGCTCCTTGGCTAATGCCAATCGTTCTCAAAAGCTCGATATCGGATACTGTCGGGGCATCATTCCCTCTGAAGGTTACGATCGCTTCAACAGGCGTTCCGGGGGCGGCCTGCAGCGCTTGGATCAGCAGCGGATCCACAACCGCCTGTCGGGGTGCCGTTTCCGCACCTGCCGCGGAAAACGCTCCGGTGAATAAAGCAATAACAATAACCACACACGCAAAAATCGATTTGACTCTCATCATATCACTCCTTTTTGATCAACCTCGATTAACCGGGCTTCATCACCGCATCGATTCTGACTTATGTGTCCGATGCTTCGATGAGCCCGGAAAATCGTACCAATATATTCGACATAATTCACTTGAAATCCTTTACAATTTAATCAAATTACGGTCGTTGGCACATAACCGGCATCCGCTTGCGCTGAGTCCATTAAAAACACGAAGCCGCAGGCTTCCCTCTTATATCAAAAAAATAACGAACAGGCTCTGCCTGCTCGCAATAATACGTTCGTTTATTCAGCTGAATTAAAGCATAAATTCGACAAACTCCGGCGAGCGCAGCATCCCGTTCTTCGTCCTGTTGCGAAATCTCACGCGGGCCTTGATACGCGGCTGCACATACACATAATCCCGGTCTTCACCGGTAACTATCGTATTCCCACACCATAGAAGGCTTTCTTGTGCGCGCTTGGTACCGATAATTCGATAATGCCTGCCGAACTGCCGTTCATATGCGCCAACCATCCGAATTGATCCTTTCGATAGCCCGCTATATAGACATCGGTGTACTGGTAATTGATAATCTTCAGCCAATTATCACTGCGCCGGCCAACATACAGGCTATCTCTGCGCTTCGCCACGATCCCCTCCAAATTGCGCGCTCTAATGGAATCGAATAAGGCGGTACCGGCGCCCTCTACGGCAAAAACAGGTGAGTAGAACGCATTAGCGGTAAGGATTCGCATAAGCAGCGCTTTTCGTTCTAAGAGAGGCCAACTGCGGACATCCGTTCCGTTGTAATGCAGCACGTCGAACACATAGTAATGGACGGGTTTCGTTAATGCGGCCTCGCGTATCTTTGTCGTTCTCGTCAGCTTGAATCGTTCCATAACCGCTTCGAAATCGATCCAGCCGCTCTCGTCCATACGTGCCACCTCGCCGTCGAGAACAACGCTGCAGCCCGGCTCCACCGGCACGCTGTGCAGCTCAGGGTACTGGCGCGTAACTTCGTTATTGTGCCGCGTATACAAATGAACTTGGCCATTAGTGAGGGAAAGGATCAGACGGTGGCCGTCGATCTTCGGATATCTCCATTAAATTGCACAAAAATAATATGTACAATAATAATTAGATTAGATCTTATTAGTACCGGATTTTAAGAGGTTTCATAAAAAATACCATTGCACAAAAATAGACAGAATCATATCTCCTCCCCCCATAACTTACCACCTCTATCTCTATAGCAAGCACGCTATAATTGCGTTAGAGGTGTTTTTATGTACAATTTCATATATCCGATGTTACTGGAGACAGCGCCCGACCCGTTCGACGACAAGCGTTACGTATTCCAACCAAAAATAGACGGTCATCGCGCTATCATTACTCGCCACAACGGCGAGACACACATATTCACACGCCACGATAACGAAGTCACGCGCCTCTATCCGGAGCTATGGGACGTACCAGTGATTGAAGACGTCGTTTTAGACGGTGAAATCGCGTGCCATGACGAGGACGGCGCAATCGATTTCGAGCGGATGCAGACGCGATTTGCCGTTAAGAACACCGATAAAATAGCTGCTGCTATGCGCCATAATCCCGTTACATTCTACGCTTTCGATATCTTGGATCTGAATGGGCGGGATTTACGCAAGCTGCCGCTATACGAACGCCAACGGATCCTGGCGGACGTGTATGGTGGCTCGAAGGCGTTCAGATCCGTACTTACAATAGAGGGCACGGGTAAGGGACTGTTTGACGTGATTAAGGAGCGAAATATGGAGGGTATCGTAGCTAAGCGGAAAGAGTCTGTGTATGTTAGTGAGCGCAGCCCAAATTGGCTAAAAATCATTAACTGGACGTATGTTGACGTTTATATAACAGGATGGCGTAAGCAGCAGTTCGGATGGCTGGCTGCGGTGCACAGCGATGCTGGTACATTGCGCCCTGCCGGCGTAATAGAACTCGGCGTACCCCCGGTTGCGAAGAAAGCGTTTAGAGGCGTTGTTGGGCAGTTAATTACAGGCGAGGATAACACCAATGTCTACGTGGAACCAAGGATTAGGGCGCGCGTAAGGATGCGGAATTGGACCAAGGCAGGCATGCTGCGAGCGCCCAGTTTCGTGGAATTTATAGTATAACCAGGTTTGCTTGTTACTCGCGGTTAGTGTCTTTAGAAAATACAGTGTTAGACTGAGCTCCTTGATGTTACGGGGTTTATGAATTAGACTGGCTCTGAAAATGAAACAGCGGCGGACTAGGACCGAACAAATAAAGTCTAAACTGCCGCTGTACTCATTGCACTAACACTAATACAGACGATGGATCGGTTCCATTGCCGTGCTATCGTCTCCGTTAGCTTAATCTTCTTCCGATACTACTTGAAATTTGGCAAAAGCTCACCCTTGATTATTTAAAGTTTGGATTTGTAACTACTTTTAATTGATCACCTATTTTTTCACAGTCAGGTGAGGACTCTTATCAAGAAGAGGCTGTGCTTCTTTTAAGGCAACTTTTCGTAGTCGATGGCATACCAGGCATTGAATGCCTTATGGCATTCGCCCTTATAAAGCTTTTTATCGGTAAATTTCCGCGCATTCCGTGCTTGTAGGTTGGTAAAAACAATGATTTTTCCAAGCACCCGCGAGCGGTTGACCGTACCACATTGCGGGACAAGCTTGAGATGTTGGCCCCCACGGGTTGAAATACCACAGCGAGTATTTTGAAGGCCATTCTCGCCAGCCTTTTATGGTCTGTTCAGCTAGCCGCCGCTCTCGTTCCCGTGACTTCAGATAAAAATCGGGTTCTAATATGGCATCGAACATGGCATCGTCATTCATATAATGATAAATAACATCATTAATATTGTTGACGTTCTTGAAGTCCGAACACCTGACTACGGCCCGATTAATCACGACAGCGCCAACCGTTAACATACCCTTTTCGCCTTCCGCCTGTGCCTCGCCCCTCATAAGCCGCGCCAACAAATCAACGTCAGACGACCTATACTTAACCCTCGCACCCATGGCAAAACCCCCTTTAACTGGTTAACACACTATATTCACATTTTGGCAAAATGACCGTTGGCGTGCGGGGTCACATGTGTGCCAGGGTGTCAAAACTTAAAAAAGTAGCCGATCGTTTGGCCGGCTGCCGCTGTGTAATGGTTGAACTATCGTACTCCGTCCCTCGGTTTTAAAGGTTTATCTCACGTATGCTCACTCCTTCGCAGGATTTCATCACCTTGTATTGTAACGGTTGGGGGGAATGTAAGCCACATGTACTTTTCCGTCTAGGATTAGGGCATGCGGAAATAGAAGAAACGTCTGGAACATTTCCCCAAAGGCCTTTTCTACTGCACGCATACTCCACAAATCCCTGAAGGTTTACCATCCCACGGCTCGACGGGTCTATGCCCTTACATTCCTTCGTTACACCTATCCAAGGTGTGGAGACCGATAGCGTTTAGCTGATGGGTCTGCGCCCTTATCGGAGACGTACTCGGTCCTCCGTGCTTTCTTTAGTCGAAATCCTGCGAATGAGTCAATTTACGTGGTTTCTATCACGTTTTATGCTGCTTGAGCGTACGAGTGGACTGTTTTTTCAGGAGTGAATTTCTCTCCGCTTTGAACCATACCGATTAGGATTCGAGCCAGTTTCCCAAGCAGCTTAAACACCGATTGTTGCTTGCTCATATGCTTGACCTGAACATTATTTTCATGCAACTGCCGAAAGACTGGGTTGGTTCCTACCAGTGTAAGCGTAGCGAGATACATATATTTTCGCAGTTTGGCATCTCCTCGTTTGGAGATCACGATCTCTCCCTTGCGTTTTCCTGACATGCTTTCGGCTAAGTTTAAACCGGCTTTCCTCAGTAACTGACGCCCATGGGCGTACTGTTTCAAGTCACCTGCACCAGACAGAATCGCTGCAATGTAAATCGTTCCAAGACCTTTTACGGAGCGAAGTTGGCTGACTAGAGGTATATCACCTAGTAAAGTTACAAGTTCTTTTTCGATCTGTTCTAAGATATTGGCAATGCGCTGATACTCCTCTAACAACCGTTTAAAAACGGAAGCATACTCAGGGAAACGAATATCCAGCCACCGAACAATACGATTCTGCAATCGAACACTATTCGCAACCCAAAATTCTCGATCGCTCATAATGGTGCGTAACCTTTGAAAGTGAGTCGCTTGACGAGTGTAATCATAGTAATAGCCACGGCTCACAACATCTGCGATCACAAGTGCGTCCTTCGGATCGCTCTTGGAGGGACAGTTGTCACGGTTTTCCTTGTTCCGTTTCGTCGTTGCTGGATTCACCAAAACAACGTTTACTCCTTTCTGAGCAAGCCAATTGGCCAAGTTTGTCCAATAGTGTCCTGTCGGTTCCATGCCGATGATGAGACTTTTTAATCTGTGTTTCTGCTGTAAGGCATCCAGCCACCGTTGTAATTTTTCAAATCCTTCATGTGTGTTCTTAAACGAAAGATGCCGATTGGAAAGGACTATTCCGCGGAAATTCGTGGCTTGTGCAACATGGGTTTCCTTTGCCATGTCAATTCCCACAACAAGATGAGAGGTGGTAATTCGTTCAATACGTTGATTTTGCCCGTCCGATTGCTTAAACTTCATAGTAAGAGCGCCTCCTTGATGGTGTTGGGTTTCGAGCCCGTGGACAAACCCATCATACCGAGGCGCTCCTTTTTTGACAAAGTCCATTTCTTAGGACTAACAGGAATGTTTAGCTTAATCATTTATCGAGAAGATTTTGCGAATTCACAGAAGTCGACTTAAACTTAGTAACCGACCGTGCGTCGCAATTTAGCGGGATTCCGCTTCTTCTGAAAAAGACTTTTCGTCATGTAGTACGCTATTATAATGCCGGAACAATTTAAGATAACGTCATCAATATCTACAGCCCTCATTCCTAGATTAATGAAATACATCAACAACTGTATGGATTCAATAATCACCGGAATAATAACAGCATAAACTGCTATGTTGATTTTGGGTATGATCCTGAGATTGAAATAATAGTAAAAACCAAACGGCATGCAAATTGCGAGATTACCCACAATATTTTTAATAGCCGTGCTAGAAGGGAATTCTTGAACGTATTCTATGATAGTTTTAAAAGGGATAAGATTATATAGAACATAGTCAGTCTGAGTGGCATAATAAAGCCAAACAATAAATACTAATGAAGAAATATATAAAACAAAAGATATATTAAGAACTTCTCGAACCCACGTGATTCTAAACACTTTCAATAAACAAATTCTAACAATAAAGTAAATCAGCGTTATGGGAATTGCGAATGAAAGCATATCAATAACAAATCTCATAAATAGGTCTCCTCTGCTAAAAAGTCAAGAACAAACCTTAATAAAAGGTTTGTATCCGATTGTATATTGAAACGCCATTTGCTGTCGCGGATATAAGGAACACCAATATCATTAAGGTACGCTTGATATTAACCCCCTCCTTACCTTGAATGCAATTCCCATTGAAATCCCTAATACTTCCAATGCTTAGACGTTCATTTAGCGAGTTTTGTTGCATTATCCTGCCAGTTAGCACAACGAAGCGATGGATCGTCTCCATCGCTTTTTTCTGTACTATCGCTCCGTTAGCATTCCTGTAGAGCGTTAAATTTCCGCTTTGCAAAAAAACGAGCGCCTCGGTACGATGGGAGTACACAACGGGTCATAGCCCTAAAAATCCCATCATCCAGGAGGACGCTCTACTATGAAGTTTAAATCCCAAGCCCGGCAAAATCAACTCATTGAAAAAATTACCGCCCAGCATCTCGTCGTCGGGATCGACATCGCCCAGCAAACGCATGTCGCACGCGCCGTAAATTTTCGCGGTATCGTGATCGGCAATCCTTTATCCTTTTCCAACGACGAGGATGGATTTCTCAACCTTCTTCAATGGATCCAGCGTCTGCAGACCGCCCATCACTTAACGACAGCAATTGTGGGAATGGAACCGACCGGACACTACTGGCTCAATGTATCCCGGTGGCTTGCAGAACGCCAGTTTGAAGTCGTTCTCGTAAATCCGCATCTTGTGAAAAAGAACAAAGAAAACCGCGACAATACGCCCTCAAAGAGCGATAAAAAGGATGCGCTTGTCATTGCCGACATGGTGAAGAACGGGTATTACTCCATCGCACGCACCACACCTGAAGCCTTTACAGAGCTCCGCGTCTTACTCTCCAACCGGGACTTTGTAGTGAAGCGAGTCGTAAGCGCCAAAAACCAAATTCATCGCTGGGTTGACGTGGTTTTTCCTAAGCTGCGGCAGGTATTCCGGAACCTCATAGGCGTTGGTTCGTTAGCTACGCTTCGTCTGTTTCCAACGCCAGCGGAACTCAGCGAGTTACAACCACAAGATCTGATTCAGCGATGGAAGTCTCTTATGAAGCGGCACTGCGGTGAGCGGAAGGCCCGCGCCTTAATCGCACTGGCTGGACGCTCTGTCGGTTCCAGACAAGCAGAGCAGGCCTACAAGCTTCATTTGAAGCAGCTGCTCGCAGAGTATGACTTGGCTTGTGCACAGTTGAAGGACGTAGAGCGTGAGATCGTTTCCGTATTAGAACGCATTCCCTTCGCGAAGTCCATGCTGGCCGTTAAGGGGATTAGTGCCATCTCGCTAGCCGGTATTCTTGGTGAGGCCGGCGATTTAAGCGGCTTTGTTCACGGAAATGCCCTGCTGCGTCATGCGGGTCTCAATCTTGCCGAAGCAAGTTCAGGTAAATGGACCGGACAGATGAAGATCAGCAAGCGCGGGCGATCTCGCCTTCGACGCTTTATCTTCATGATGACGATGAGTCTCGTGATGAATAATCCCGAGTTTCAAGCAATGCATGCATACAATGTGAACGTGAAGAAGATGAAGAAAATGAGGCCGATCATGAAGCTATGCGGCAAACTGGCTCGGATCCTGGTCGGCATGGCACGTACGGGTCAAGCTTACATCCCACAGAAGACACGCCCTCTTCAGCAAGCTGCTTAAACCAAGTCATACCGTTGCGTTGCACGTAGATTGGCTTATTCGCGGGATTTCAAAGAAAGCACGGAGTACCGGATACATTGAACCAAAGGGCACCGACCCGTACCGTTAGCAAGACCGGCCTCCACCCCTTGGACAGGTGTAACGAAGGAATGAGAGGGCAAAGACCCGTTGAGACATGGGAGTGAAAACCTCCGAGGGTGGCGTGGAGAATGCGTGCAGTATCTGGAAATGTCTGGGGCGACAACCTCCCCCTCTATCCCCTACGCCTTCATGTTGCCAACGTCTATAACGGGGTCGCTCTTCCTAACTTTCATCCCTCATAAAAGGGGCGAAATCCTGCGAATAAGCGAGCATTCGTGAGAAAACTAATTCGTACCGAGGGAGTTCAACGATATTACCATATTTGTGGAGGGTATAAATGGTTAAGGATTATAGTGACCCTTCGGAGTGGCTGCCGATTGATTGCGAGGCAGTCTCTATGTCCATTAGTTCCTTCGCTTACGTTTAAATGATCGAGCAAATTTATCAAGAATTGTTCCAATTAAAAAGAAAAAAATAAAATGTGCTATATAACCAGGAAACTTTTCTCTGATATCGGCAGTATTTGGTGGCTTAAAAGGATCAAAATCAAGCATCCAATGATGAAATGGTTCAAAAGGTCCGAGTCCAATCATGAGAATCATGGGATCATGAAGAGTTTCCCAGTAGTCTTTAAAACAAATAATGATGCTAAATACTGAGAACCAAAAGGCCATTCTCCTCAAAAAAAACATGAACTCCCCCCTCCTCCATTCTGTCGAGCATGCATCCAAAAACTGCTCTACTGCCCCAATTTGAGTATGATTGTTCCGAGCCAGTTACTTCAACGATCAGGAAAAGATTGCCGCGGCGCCTGCTCCAGACATAATCATTACGCTATCGTTTCCTTTAGCATAAAACTCAGAGTTACATTTAAAATACACCCTGTTGTTTTTAAATTAGTTTTACTGTCCCTTACGTTTTTTTATTTAATAAAATTGCAGTTATAAATGAGAGCTGTATTGAAATAACAATTCCAATAATAGCAATCATTCCTCCATCATTGTTGTTTGGTTGAATCGTAATACCAACAATATAAAAGAGAATAATTGAAATCACAACTGAAAGTAAGAAGTAACCTAAAGTCAATTGAACTCACCTTTTCTCAAGAAATTTGTTGTCACTTTCTATTAGGAATATCGTGCCCGTTAGCGCAATTGCTTTGCCCAATTATTTCTTCACCTTGTGCCACTGGTCGTTAACTGATTCCCTCCAGGCTATCCACCCCAAGGTTAAGTCAGATAGTTCAATTAGGCTGGGGTCTAATTCAACTATTTCTTTTAGAGTTATCATTCTTGCTTCTTCTTCAGCGACTGTTGCGCCCTCAAGAAATTGCCAGATTCCATCATCTTCATCATGTGATACATATAAAATGAAGCGTTTCTTCATCATCACCCCATATGTTGTAATTACAGCCGTACTTTGTCGATCTTCAAATGGCCAGTTTGTCATTGTTCGTTCGTTATTTGAACATAGTTCTTCAGCTATCTGTTGAACACGTTCATATGTAACTCCAATTTTAGATTCTACCGCTAAAGGATGGTCTGTAGGTTCCAGTTCGATGTAAGGTCTTAGTCCATTTCCTCTATGGTGTACAAATGCTTTTAAGTTTACTGTGTCGGGATAACAAGGCAAAGAAGTAGAAAGCCAACTATACATTGGCTCAAGTAATTCCTGGTTGTCCCAGAGCTCTTTTGTTTTATTGAAATTAGCCTCGCTCAGAGAAACCCAGACTCCCCAAATCAGGTGTTCATCGGTATCGATAATAGGAATCTCAATGCAGCAACGGATAAAAAAATACTCATTATCCATAATACATAAGTCTTCTCCTAGATCAAACCTCTTATCCTGATCCTCGGGCGAGGCAATGTCGTAATAAACAGGTGCTGGGTTCCCGAAGCTCGTCGGGAGTTCATCATGGTAATCACCACAGCAACTACATGTGTATCCTTTAATTTCAAACACCTCCCATGTATTGGACAAAACTGCCAGTTAGCAGAGCGAGGCTGCCGAACGATCCCGCGGCAACCTCGTGGTGTTGTTATATTAAAGTCTTGTGTCCGTTAGTTCAACACAAGTTCATGAGTAATAGGTATTGCAGTATAGCTGGTTAACTTATTATTGTATAAGGTGCATTTATGTTCATAACACCCTTCATTGTTCAATATTGTTGGCAAGAATTGAGGAATCATTTCTCCAACACCAAAGTTACCCTCAGATAAAATCCAGTCTATTGGTTTCCAGTCTAGAATACCTTCATCTACTTTTGAAGGAGTCAAATAGACATATTCGTGTGGTAGTTCCGCTAAAAATGCATACATGCCTCCTGAATAGCTTCCATCGACATCCCACGTAACGATTCCTTTATACTGAATATTCAATAGTTCAATTCCAGTTTCTTCAAATGTTTCACGTACTGCACATTCTAACGGTGTTTCGTTTTCTTCAATTTTACCTCCTACACCGTTCCAGAGTCCCTTTGTTGGAGCAAAATCTCTATTTAACAAAAGCAAATTGTTATTTTGTTTCACGAAACATAAAGTATATTTGAACATTTAACCACTTCTCTCCACATTATTTCCATACACACACTCTATTCTAACGCACATAAGTGCGAATGTAATCTATAAACTCATTTTACAAAACTGCCCGTTAACATTCCTGTAGGTGTTAGTAGATTCAATTTGCAGAAAAACGAACGCCCCGCTAGGATGAGTATGTACTGGGTTGCAGCCCTCAGAACTCACCTTAGGAGGCGTTATTATGAAGTCTAGATTAATTAAAGCTCAAAATCAACGTGTAGAACGTATTTCTACTTCCACCCTTGTCATAGGCATCGACATTGCCAAGGAGAAACATGCTGCTCAAGCTATTAACTTTCGAGGTATTGTCCTCACCAATCGCTCAATTATGTTTTCGAACGACCATGTGGGCTTTGAGCATTTAATAAGCAACATTCGTAAATTACAGAAAATGCACAACTTGAATGACGTCGTTGTGGGAATGGAAAGCACCGGTCACTACTGGTTCAATATCGCCAATTGGTTAATGAAACAAGGTGTTTCAGTTGTTCTTGTTAATCCAATGACGACCAAGCGCAATAAGGAAAACAGAGACAACTCCCCCTCAAAGAATGACCCAAAGGACGCTTTGGTCATTGCAGATGCAGTGAGTCGCGGGTTCTACACGCCCTTCTCTCCAAAGGAAGAAGCCTTCCGCCGCTTACGGGTTATTGTCACAAACAGAGAGCATTGGGTTGTTAAATCCGGACGGATTAAGAACAGAATCCACCGTTGGCTGGATATCCGTTTTCCAGAATACAGACAAGCGTTCGAAGATATTTTTAGCCCTCGTTCATTAGCTACTTTGCGTCGTTTTCCAGCCCCATCTGACGTATTGCAGTTAACTCCGGAGCAGATGGTGCAAACCTGGGGAGTGTATATGGCTAGACCTGGCGGTGTGCGAGGCAGGAACAAGGCGACTCAGCTCCAAACACTCGCTAGACATAGCGTTGGAGACGCTACTGCCCTTGAAGAAGACAAATGGGAACTTAGGCACCTCATCGAAGAATATGAACGAATCTGCCACATCATTGATGAAGCGGACGAGATCATTGAAAAGCTATTGCCCGAAATCCCCTGTTCTGATCTCGTTCGATCCGCCGGTGTTTCCGTTCCTGCAACGGCTGCCATATTCGCATTTGGCGGGGACTTACGTAAGCTGTCTCACGGGAATCAGTTATTGCGAAAGGCTGGATTAAACTTAGCGGAACGTAGTTCTGGCAAGTATAAGGGGCACATTAAGCTAACCAAACGAGGAAACTCATTACTACGGAAGCATTTGTACTTCTCGGTGTTTCACCTCTTATCTCACAATCGTGCATTCCAAGCCCTGCATGCACACAACATTGAAGTAAAACGAATGACGAAAATGCAATCCATGATGAAGTTGATTGGTAAATTGGCTCGAATGCTTGTAGCCATGGCGAGAGAAGGACAAACTTTCTCCGCGGATAAGACTCAACCGCCACTAGCAGCTTAACAACTAAATTCGCAACCCAGACACGTAGATTAGCTCGTTTCGCAGGATTTCACAAAGAAAGCACGGAGTACCGAGATTTTTAGGCTTTAGGGCATAGACCCGTTCCGTTAACGTTGATCGGACTCCACACCTTGGATAGATAGGACGAAGGAATGTGAGGGCATAGACCCGTTGAGATTTGGGAGAGTGAATCCCAAGGACCTTGTGGAGAGAGACGTGCAGTAAATCTTTATATGGAAGATGTTGTAATTAGACCAGCACCTTCTATTCCCGCATGCCCTCAAACGGAACTGCTTAGCCCATCTCATGTAATCCTTTAAACTCCTATTTAGACATGAATGTGAAATTCTGCGAATGAGCGAGCATTCGTGAGAAAAACCTTATTCTCTGAGGGAGCTGAGCGAACCTGCCGATTGATTCCGCGGCAAAGTTTTTTTAAGATATCGATTCAGACATCTTGAAGATATCATAGACGATTGATCCGAACCAGTAGTTTATGCCAGTGCATAAGGCGAGTATGCAAAAGGCAAGTATTCCTTTTAATATCTCAGCTGTTTGCTTATATTTTATCCCCTTGTGGATCCAAATTACACTCTTCCAAATCGTAAATACGACTAAGCAGGATATTAAAATCATTCCAAGTGCTAATTCCATCTGTGTATCATCCTCCAGTGAGTTCTATCGCCTGTCTAAGATTAGACGCCTCCTGCACGGATAATGTTTCTCTGTTATCTTGCCTAAGAACGAAAAAATGGAGCATCTGCACCGCAGCAGTTTGCTCCACTATCGTACCCGTTAGCGTAACAAAAGGACTAGCATTTTTTTCTATATGGAAGTAGACTGCGTTCTACCCATTCATAAAATCTATTTTCTGCTTCTACGTAGTCACGAACCTTAAAAATCACAACACCAAACAATTCATGTCTTGGCTGAGACTTAACAAATAATCCACTATCGTTACTATCATCGTAGTAAACAACCCAACTGTCTTCTTCAAAAAAACATACAGCTTCTATGTCATTACCATCCTTGTAATAACCCAAGTGCCAATGGCTTATTTCCAATTAATCCTTATCTCCTTTACTTCTATAATTTATTGAACTCTCGTTCCTCGTTAGCGTAACGCTGGTTGGGTTTATTCAGCGGTGATGCCCTTTCAGATCGATTCTATTTATTTAGCTATTGTGCCCGTTTAAAGAACGGAGAGTCCGAATTTAATTGGTAAAGCGCAAACAAAGCGACAGTCCTGGACGCAACGTCCGAGACTGCCACTTCCCTCATTTCTGTGTTAATCAGCCATTCAGTCGACGTCCGAGATCTTCCACGTGCCATTTTCCTGCATGAACACGATTCCTGGAGTGCCCGACTTATTTCCGTACGGATCGAACAGATAGCTGAACGTCACATACGCCAGCAGTGCGCCGCCGGGACGGTCTTCGAACGTCACAGAGCGGATGCCCGTAATGAGCCGCTGGCCAATGATCTCGAACAACTGCGCCGGTGTACCGTTCTTCACAAACATTCGGCCGAGCGCAACAGCATCGCGACTGTTCATGGCGTTTACATAGCCGTTCAGCAACTTCGTGGCGGCCAACTTCTTCGCTTCTCCTGCGTACGCGCCTTCATCGAGCAGCTGCGGCTTGAAGACGAGTAGCGTCCCGCGCACGCTTGGCGTCCACGTCAGCTGAAAGCCGAACGCTTCCGACGTCGCGCGCAGCGGCAAATAGACGCGTCCCTTCTTGATAACCGGCTTGGCGTTCACGCCGGTAAGCTGCTTGCCGTTCACCCATAGCGACAGCGTTGCGCTGCTACCTTGGTTGATTTCCTGCGTATCAGGCTGCGTTGAAACGAATGCGGCTTTATGCGCTGCGTCCCATCTCACGTACCAGCCAAACGATTCCGCAAGCGCGCGCATCGGTAGCAGCATGACACCGTTCGAGACGACTGGTGCAAGCGCCGAATCGTTCACCGCGACACCATTGATGGCCAGCGCAGGAGCGGCTGGAGGAGCGATCATAACGCGCTGGGAGGTTCTACTCCAGCCGGTGTCGATGTAGAGGTCATAAATGCCAGGTGTGATCGGCTTAAAGGTGCCGTCGATCGCTTCGCCGTAGGCCGGCATCGTGAATTGAAAATTGTAACGTGCTTCGATGTAAGGTGCGGTAAAGACAAGCAGTGCTCTTTTGGACGGATAACCCACGCCCTTTGCTGTCATATAGCCACCGGATGAGCCGGGGGTCTCGACGAAGATCCGAACCGTTCCTTTATAGTTACCCGCGTCACTGCCCGTAACACCAACCGTCTGTCCGATGGCCGGCTTGAGTGTGCTGATATCTCTCTGCGGAGGTACCGCCAGCAAGGCGTAAAACTCATTGATGGCCGTAGCATCCTGGGCGATATATTTATCTTCGCCGACAAGGATGTAGACCTGCTGTGAATCATTGAATTGTAAGTAGATATCGGTGCCATCGGTTAGCTTGATATCGACACTGGTGGCGAAATAGACATCCTCTCCGACCAGTTGCTCCGTCGTCGGCTTTGCGTTCTTAAGCAGCCGGTTCGCGATGGTCACCGTTTTCGCAATAGCGTCTTGGTCCGCTGCGCGCGAGCCAAACAGTGGCACATACGCCATATCGGACCGCCCCATTTGGACCCGCTGGACCGCAGACGCTTGAATGGCCGATGACACCGGCACGGCCATGGTTTCATCTTCGGCTGCTGTCGGCACATTGGCTGCCGTTGGCGCTGCCGCCTCAGCCGCCTGCGCGGTTCCGGCCGTCCCGGCGGGAACTCCGACAGCGAGCAGTGCCGCCAGGCCGAACATATAAATCCGTTTCATTTTCATCTCATCGACACCTCTCCGTCAGGTAGACTTTAGGCAGTGAAGCTTGTCATTCAAAATCCGCCTTTTTCTTTTGATTGTAATTATATCGAGTCACAAAGAATTAGACGCATGCTCATGGATAGAAGTTGTAAAATGGATGCTGTTATTTTCTCAAAACAGTAGTCATCGCTCTGTTAAACTGCCAGTTAGCTTAACGAGGCTGCCGACCGTTTTCGCGGCAGCCTCTCGGTGTGGGTTTTGGAACTATCGTGTTCCGTTAGTTTAGCAATTTATATCGCCATTGTGTGTAACTTATTGCCTTCGGTATCCCAAAATTCAAATCCATCACCACTATCTGATATTTCCGTTACTTGTATTCCTTTTTCTTTTAAATACCGATGTGCCTCTGCTACATCCGTACATTGAAAATGAAATGCCGCGTAAGGTAATGGTGTAACTTTGCTTGGCATCCCTACAATGATGAATCCAGTTCCATTCTCCATGTTAAACCCGGCAAGTGGTTTATTATTATCGTTGCTGGTCCAGGCAGGCTTTAAGCCTAATATGTTGGTATAAAAATCATATGCCCTTTCAAAATCAAAAACATGAACATAACAATTTCCAATCTTTTGTTTGAACGGAATGTTGTCTGTAATATGCTCGCCCATTTTTACCACCACCTGTTTTAATTTGGTATTCTTAACCATTATAATTATAGCTTCTTATCTTCGAAAGTCGATGATGATTATTGAATTATTTTCTTCGCATTACTGCCCGTTAGCACTCCCGCCATTTTGTACAGTTTGATATTTATGTACAACTATAATTTATGCTAATAATGCATGATACAAAAGGAATGGGATTGTTTTTTTCATAATGTACATGCTGGTTTATAGAGATACTTTCGGTTCAAATACGTAGCGGCTGTCGTCGAACGGGGATTCCCGCTTCTCGAGCTGCATCGGTTCAATAAACATAGAAACACCTCTATTCCAATTATAAGCGCGCGGCTGCAGGTATAGAGGCGGTATATTTTGGATTTATGCCGCTTCTGCGGCCAGAACATTGCAAACATGAAATATTCGAGGGCCGCCGGAAGTCATGCAATATGCTCGAATGACGCCATTACGCACCGAGTGGATCTGAATTGTCCGCTTAGTTATACGGTTGTTCCGGTCAATGTACATGATTGTAACGAGACGGCCAATATATTTTTCAAGTGACATTTGCAGCCCCTCCAATGCGAACGTATGGTCTTATTATATACCGAATATATGTTCGTCATGCAAGTGGTATTTATTTCATTTGCTGCCGATTTGCCGCCCCTTTTTCACTCGTCCAGATACAAGTCCTTAAGAAAATTGACTTACATCTTAAAAAACTGGAGCCCTTTTCAGCACTAATTCTGATACTGTTAAAATGAGGCACATGCTTTTGCTGAAAGCGGGGGGATCTTCATCGAATTCGTCAGGTCATTCATGCGCAACAAAAACATGCTTATCCGTATCGTATCGTCATATGTTCTTGTCGGCCTGCTCATCATTGCGGTCTTGACGTTCGTAATTACCTCCAGGGTATCCCGGAATTTGACGCTGGAAATCAATCGTTCCACAGATCGCGCTGTTGAACAGTCGTATAATACGGCAAACATTTTGCTCACTTCCACATACGAAAATTATGCAAGCGCTTTCGGGGACGCCAATATCCAGAACGGCTTCTACAATGAGGATTTCGATACGAGCGCATTGGGGAGAATCGGCAGCAAGCTTTACGAGCTCGGCAGTACGAACCCGCTGGTGCACTCGCTTTATTTATTCAATTATCAGAAGCGGCTCGTCTTTTCCTCGCTTTCCACCGTGCGAACATTCGATGATTTCTATGATTCCGGGATGCTTAAGCTGCTGGATAATATCCAGCCAAACCGGTCCGGCATCTTTTTTTCACGTCATATCCGGTACGACATCGATGGGAAACCATACGACAGCAATCTGATCTCCCTTGTATATTTAAGTTCCATCGGCCGAGTCACGAACGGTGCCATGGTTGTAAATCTGGATCAGCAAACGCTGCAGCGGATGGTTATGAGCGGGACCGGCAGCAGCTCCTTTCAATCGATAATTCTTAACAAGCAAGGAACGGTCATTTCTCATACGGACAGCGCCATAATTAACAGAAACCTGTCGGATCAGAGCTATGTGAAAAGAATCGGAGCATCAAGCGAACCAAAAGGCACCATGGAGCTGACTATGGAGGGACGGAAGTTCCGCATCACGTACATAAAGTCCGATAGTTTGGGATGGACCTTCATCGGGGTCATCGACTATGACAATGTACTCCGGAACGTTGAGGAAATGAAACGGTTTATTTTATCGGCTACGGTCGTGCTGCTTTTGAGCATGCTCGCGCTTGCCGGATTCTTCACCCGAATCATTTACGGTCCGATTCATCGTTTGACCCGAAGCGTGCGAGACGCCTCCTTCGGTTCGAGAGAGCGGCAGCCCGTGTCCGAGCTGGATTTGCTTGGAGGCACATTCGCTTATTTGGAGAATAAAATTCAGGATTTGCAAACAAGCATCGTCGACTATCAGTCCGCCAAACGCCATGAAGTGCTTCAACTATTGAAAACCGGCGGCTGGACCGGCGACGCCGAAATGGTGCGCAAGCTAAAGCAAGCAGGCATTGTATTCGAACACCCTCATTTTCTCGTATGTCTGCTTCGAATCGATTCGTTTCGCAGCCTTCAGGACGCCTATAAGCAAACGGATATTTCTTTATTCAAATATGCGATCGCCAATATTGCCGTAGAGCTTAGTCCGGGCACATACCAGCCGGTCTGCTTCGATTGCAGGGAAGATTCGATTGCGCTCATCGTCAATATTCCGCGCGAGGCGGCGGGTGAAGATCAGGAGATCGCTGCTGCGCTTGAGCAGATTCAAACGAATGTCGGCAAATTTCTGAAGCTCTCGGTATCCGCCGCATTGGGTACGCTTGTTGACGGACTGGCACAAATCCGGCATTCATGGAGCTCCGCCTATGATGCTTCGCGATACAGAATCGTGCTCGGAGCGGGCTGTTTAATAAACCGCGATTTTCCGGAAACGAGAGAAGCGCTGCAGGAAGGTCATATCGCACACCTGGAGAAGCAAGTGACGGACCGCATGAAGCTGGGAGATCTTGAGAAAACGAGAGAGGCTCTCGGCGAATTTATCGCTTATGCCCGGAAGGCCCCATTCGACGAAATGATGCTGGTGTTTGCCCAGCTGCTAATCGCGGTCGTCCGGATCGCCAAGGCGATGGGTTCGGCCGGCCAGGAAGTGATGCGAATGGATATCGGCTATCTTAGCCAGCAGCTTCATTTAAAGGAGTCCATGGAAGAGATCGAGCAGTGGTACATGGAGCTTTGCGAGCATTCGATCAATATGAGGGACCGGCAATCGCAGCAGAAGAACAAATGGATTGTGGATAAGGTGCTGCGGTATATTCATGAGAACTACAGCAGCCCGGGCTTGACCGTAGATACGCTTGTGGAGGTCGGCGGCTTGTCAACCAATTACATGCGCAAAGTATTTAAAGATGCCGTCGGGCAATCGATATCGGTCTATTTGACGGAGTATCGGTTCGCGAAAGCAAAGGAGCTGTTGATTCAAACGGATTTGCCTGCGAACAGGATCGGCGAGTTGGTCGGGTTCGAGAATACAAATTATTTCTATGTCTCGTTTAAGAAGCATTGCGGCAAAACGCCGGATCACTTCCGAAAACAGCCGAAATTCAATGTTTTGGATGAGAGCATAAGCAGCGTTTAATGAATTTGAGAAATTTTATTCATGAGGCCTCATATCGGTACCATTCAACCAAAATAGTAAGATTTCACACCCCGAATTTGACGGAAAATAAAGATTTTGGCCATAATCCAAACTTTCGCGGAGCAGGTGGCGGGCATAAAGTTAGATTATTGCTGGAGATATGGAAAAGGAGGAGCCGGATGAGCAAGTCGGTAACGGCACTGCGCCCAGAGCCTGAATATGCAGGCACCCGAATGAAGAAAAAACGCGGAGCGGTCGGGAGCATCTTTTACGAACTCCGAAGCAACAAATTTATGTATGCTTTAGCCCTTCCCGGCATGTTGTGGTTCTTTGTTTTCGCTTATTTTCCGATGGGCGGTATTGTCATTGCCTTCCAGGATTTCAAAGCGGTCAAAGGGATTGCGGGCAGCGAGTTCATCGGACTGAAAAACTTCGACTTTTTCTTTCGTTCGAACGATTGGATCAAGATCGTGACCAACACAGTGTTTCTCAATGTATTGTTTATTGGTTTTGGAACGATAGCTGCGGTCGCTATTGCGGTCATGGTGACTGAAATCAGGGGCAAAGCGTTCAAAAAGATATCACAGTCGGTTATGATCTTTCCGCACTTTCTTTCATGGACGGTTGTAGCCATGATTATGACCGCATTCGTTGCGACCGAGGGAGGATTCCTCAACCAAATTCTCGGCGCCTTCGGAATTCCGCCGGTTGTCTTCTTATCCTCCCCGCAATATTGGCCCGCGATATTGGTGCTGCTCAAAATCTGGCATGGAGCCGGCTTCGGTTCGATCGTCTACATGGCCTCGATTGCCGGCATTAATCCGGAGATTTACGAATCGGCTTCGATGGACGGCGCGAGCCGCTGGCAGAAGATTCGCTTCATCACTTTGCCGCTATTGAAACCGACGATCATACTGCTGACGATACTGGCCGTAGGCGGCATATTCAACGGTGATTTCGGCTTGATTTATGCGATTGTCGGCCGCAATCCCGCGCTCTATCCGACGACGGACGTTATCGACACGTACGTCTTCCGGGCATTGATGGACCTCGGAGACATGGGTATGTCCGCCGCCGTAGGCTTTTTGCAATCGTTCGTCGGCTTTGTACTTGTCGTAGCCGTAAACTATATCGCCAAGAAAACGGCGCCGGATTCCGCCATCTTCTAGGAAAGGAGAATATCGAATGATCAAGGAGAGTTTATCGGACAAGCTGCTCAAACTTGTTTTTTACTTCATCATCGTTTTATTCGCGGTTTACTGTTTCATTCCGTTCTTGGCCGTACTTGCAAGCTCCTTCACTTCGGAAGCCGAAATATTGAGAAACGGGTATATGATATTTCCCAAGGAATTCAGTCTGGAAGCCTATAAGCTGATTTTCCAGGATAGCACAATCTATAGGGCTTATGGCGTGACGATGTTAGTAACCTTCGCAGGAACCATATTGTCCATGCTCTTCACCAGCGCTTTGTCCTATGCAATCTCGGTGAAAACCGTGAAGTACCGAAACGGGATTGCTTTCTACGTATACTTCACAATGCTGTTTCATGGCGGCTTGGTCGCATCCTACCTGCTTATTTCCAAATATCTAGGTATGAAGGATTCGATTTGGGTGCTCATCCTCCCCAGCATGATCAGCGCGTGGAACATGTTTCTGCTGCGGAATTTCTTCGCCACCATCGACGAATCGCTGGCGGAATCCGCCAAAATCGACGGCGCTAACGATGCTTATATCCTGTTTCGCATCATTCTACCGTTATCGCTTCCCGCTCTCGCTACGATAGGACTTTTCTATGCGCTGGGGTATTGGAACAGTTGGTTCAATGCGCTTCTCTTCATTAACGATCCGAATAAGTTTCCACTGCAATATTTGATTCAGCGAATTATGAACAATTTGGACTATGTCAACCAGGTGGCTGCGAGTGTTAACGTTCCGAATTTCATTGCGCCGGCTATTACGGTAAGGCTTGCGACGACAATCATGACGATCGGTCCGATCATTTTCCTTTATCCGTTTCTGCAGAAATATTTTGTAAAAGGTTTGATGGTTGGCGCCGTTAAAGGCTGAATCCGCTCAGTTCAGCGGTTTAGTATTGATGAACGATAATCAAAAAGGGAGGCAAACAATGAAATCGAAAACAATCGCATCCGCTCTGCTGGCCTTGACCATTCTCGGATCGACGGTTGCATGCAGCAGCAAACCGGAATCAGCAAGCCCCGACGCCGGCGCATCCGGGAAGCAGTCGGCTCTGGCGCCTGTAACGTTAAAGGGAATGCTGTTCGGCGATCAGCCAAAGGACATGCAGGCGGTGCTCGGTGAATTCGAGAAACGGACGAAAGATACCTTGAACACGACGATCAACATTCAATGGAACCCGATCGGCGATCATAAACAGAAGGTCAAGCTTATGATGGCCGCGGGCGAAGATGTCGATTTCGTCTTCGATGCCGATTTTTTGAACCTGAAGGAGCTTGTGCCGGAGGGCGCTTATGCCCAGCTTGACAAATACTTCAACAACGACGCATACCCGGGCCTCAAGCAAGCGTTTCCTCCGGAATATGTAGAGGCGAACAAGCGGTATGACGGACATTTGTACACGATTCCATTCACGCAATATTACTATGATCTTCCCGTCATCTACATTCGCAAAGACCTGCGTGAGAAATACGGATTCCAGCCCATCAACAGCTATGACGAACTGCAGAAATTTTACGACAAGGTGCTGGAGAACGAGAAGGGCATTACGCCGCTTGCATTACGGGGAGGCTCCGGGTTCCAGGAGATTTGGCAGGGAGAAAATAAGGATTTGCCCACCGTTCGGCAAGTTCAGGTCGCGGGAATCCCGTTCATGGTCCACCTGTCGGACGATATGAAGAAGGTTGTTGACATTGTCGAGCAAGGCGATCCGGCATCGGAGTGGGCCAAGCTGCCGGCTCCTTACAATGCGATGAAGACCGCCTTCCCGCAATACGACAAGTGGGCGGAGTGGAGCAAATATCTGGAGAAGGACGTCATCAGCCAGAAAGACAGCGGAGCCTATTTCATGTCCGGCAAAGCCGCATCCTATTATGGGACCTTATACTCCTTCGCCAAAGACAGGCAAAAACTGCAGGACACAATCCCCGGAGCGGATCTGGAATTCTTCGTGCTCAGAACGAAAGCCCGGAAGATGAAGCCGCACGCCATCAGCACCAACTATCGGGCCAACAACTCCATTGCTATACCGGCCAGCTCGAAGAATATCGAAAGAACGATGAAGTTCTTTGACTGGCTCTTCAGCAGCAGGGACAATCACGATCTGTTCGAATACGGCGTTCCCGGCAAGCATTGGGAGCCGGTAGGCGAGAATCAAATCAAATATCTCGATGAATCGAAAAATTACAATTTCCCTGGCTATGAATTCACCTGGAATCCGTCGATGATCCGGCTCAGCAGCGATCTGGACGAAACTGCGAGGAAGTACTTTGAATATTCGGCGAAAGCGGACACGTACTATACTGCGCCGCTCGGTAATTTCGCATTCGACAGCAGCAGCTTCAAAGCGGAATTCGCTAACATCTCATCCAAAACCGATCCTTTCATTCAGCTGCTCAAGGCTGGCCAGATTAAAGACTGGGAAACGCAGGTGACCAAGCTCAAGGGTGAGCTGGTTACTCTCGGCATGGATAAGCTTCGCGGCGAGCTGAAGAAGCAAATTCAAACGTACCTCGATAACGGAGGCAAGTAATACACGGACGATTCGAAGATTTAAGCAAATGCAGCAACGAGGCTGCAGGTACTTTAACAAAGCAGGAGCATCGTTAGACTCTTGATGCGTCAAGGTCTAACGATGCTCTTTTGCTTTGGCCGCGAAACCGATACAAGTCTTCACTTCGGCTTAACTTATACGCAGCGTTAAACTTTAAATGCGTTAATGTTTAGCTATGCTGTTAAACTATGCTTCCATGCCCGCTAAGCCTTATTTTTGTTTCTCCAATAACCCCGCTTCCTCCTCGATCCGGCTGATATCAATACGCTCGAATAACAGCGCCAGGTTCTGAATCCGCCGGCCTGCCGGCACTGAGGCCAACTGCCAAACCGGCTGCTCCAGTGTTAGAAACGTTCTTATTTTCTCACAGGAGAAGGGGATGAAAGGATGGAGCAAATTCGCCAGATTCGCTATAATTTGTACGCACGTATAGAGCGTTTCCCCGCACGCTTCCCTGCTTTCCTTAACCTGCACCCATGGTTTTTGATCATCAAAGTATTTGTTTCCCCGGCGGATACAGGCAAAGATTAATTCAATGGCCTCCTTCAGATGCCCCGCTTCAATAAGAACCCCGGAGTCTCGGTACAAAACCTCCAATTCCCCTCTCCAATCTTCACTAAGGTCACCTTCAGGTATACGTCCCCCAAAAGCTTTCTCAATAAAAGCCAACGTACGGTTGACAAAGTTTCCAAAGGCGCCAAGAAGCTCTCCGTTATGGCTGTAGATAAACTCTCTCCATGAGAAGTCGGTGTCCCGTTTCTCAGGACCGTTTGCAATAAGAAAATACCGAATGGAATCGGGTTGATACCGGCTCATGATGTCCGGCAGCCAAACCGCCCAGTTGCGGCTTGTAGAAAATTTCTTCCCTTCCAGGGTCATATATTCACATGAAATAATTCGG
The DNA here is from genome assembly GCF_019550795.1 of Paenibacillus sp. sptzw28. NCBI lineage: Bacteria > Bacillati > Bacillota > Bacilli > Caryophanales > Paenibacillaceae > Paenibacillus > Paenibacillus sp. sptzw28. The sequence goes on along the minus strand of NZ_CP080545.1, from coordinate 970,217 downwards.
TCCGGCAAATGAAGGCCCCCCGCTCCTAGCAGCAGTGCCGGCCAAATTAACGTATGGAAGGGTACATTGTCTTTGCCATGCACATAATAAGAGGTTATCGGCTCCCCTGTCCCGAGCCAGAATGACTCCCAATCCCCGCCAGTCTCAACCGCCCACTGCTTGCTTGCAGATAGATAACCGCACACCGCTTCAACCCAAACGTATATTTTTTTATCTTCGAAGCCGGTAAGGGGTACGTCGACCCCCCATGTTAAATCCCGGGTTGCAGCGCGGTCCTTAAGCCCTTCTTCGAGATACCGCTTCGTTAAATGCACCGCATTTTCTCGCCAGCCCTTCGCTTGTTCCGCATACTCGGCCAATTGATTCTGGAACGCGGAGAGCGAGAGGTAATAATGCTCTGCCATACGCTCCACAGGAGTATTACCGCAAATCTTGCAAGTCTTATCCGTCAAGTCTGCCGGATCAAGCAGGGTGGAACAATAATCGCATTGATCGCCCCGAGCTCGGTTTCCGCAAACAGGGCACGTACCTTCCACATATCTGTCGGGCAGAAAACGCCCGTCCGTTTCGCAGTAAGTCTGCTCGACTGTTTTTGCATATAAATACCCATTTTCGAGCAGCTTCAGGAACATCTCCTGCACGACGCGGTGATGATAATCCTGGTCAGTACGGGTATACAAGTCAAACGTAAAGCCCAATCGCTTAAAGCACTCTTCGAATTCCAGATGGAACCGGCCCGCGATCTCCCCGGGAGATACCCCCTCCTGAGCGGCTTGAACGGCGACAGGCGTGCCGTGGCTATCGCTGCCCGATACATAGAGCACCTTCTCTCCCTTTAAGCGATAATAGCGCGCAAGTACATCCCCGGGTAATAAACTCGCCAAACGTCCCAAGTGCAGTGAACCGTTCGCATAAGGCCATGCTCCGCCAATAAAAATATTCGCCATCCAGACGTCCTCCTTTTTGTTGAAGCACAAAAAAACCCTCATCCCAAAGGGACGAGAGCTATGCTCACGCGGTACCACCCAATTTCATCAATGCCTTGCGGCATTCACCTCTTCAGGTACGACGCTGCCCGCGTTTATACCCTAGCACAGTAACGGGTGCGGGATCCGGCGCAGCCTACGACCCGTCAAGGTTTTCGATGCGCAGCTCCAAGACCATGTTCCCAAGGCTGTTCTTTACTCCTTTTCAGCTGCCGGAGCTCTCTGCAGAAAGACATCGCCTATGGTACTCTTTCTCTTCACAGCTTTTTTCAGAATATTCATGTTATTGGAAATAATACTGAACCTTGTTTCCAAAGTCAAGATAGTTTCTGATTCCGCACTCAATCCCCAGCCGTTACACACAATTCAAGAACCACATTGCCAAAGCTCTGTATGTCCTTCAAATAATCGTAACCCGCGGGATTGCGCTCTGTAGCATATACACTCACCTTTACGAAAGTACCTGTAGTAAAAGTGCATACTTACATTTTTACAGTGTGAACTTTATACTCAAGAATAACAATAATTAAGGAGGACATATCGTTGAAAACTCTTGTTGTCGTAACACACCCAAGCTTAGAAACATCCGCCATTAATAAGCGATGGGTGGAAGAACTAAGAAAATATCCGGAGAAGTATACCGTTCATGAATTATCCAAGGCTTACCCTGATGGAAACATAGACGTGGCAAAAGAACAAAAATTGGTTGAATCGCATGGCAATCTCATTTTCCAGTTTCCAATATATTGGTTCAACTGCCCGCCGCTTCTTAAAAAGTGGTTTGACGATGTATTAGCGTACGGGTGGGCATATGGTTCAAGTGGAGATAAATTAAAGAATCGTAAAGTTGCTTTAGGCGTAACTGCAGGAATCAAAAAAGAAGATTATAGTGAGAACGGAAGATACCGGTATACACTTGAACAATTATTAGCTCCGTTTGAAACGTCCTTCCTCTATTGCAATGCAGATTATCGTTCGTTTTTTGCGTATTACGGCACAGAAAATGAGCCTGGGGAAATTGATCCCGGTGCAGAAAATGTGCCTGCTGCAAGCAGATTGGAAAAAAGCGCTCAAGATTATTTGAATTTTGTTGATAGTCTTTAACTTTATCTAATTATTAAAAGAAGTATTTCCTTGCTGAGGAAATACTTCTTTTGATATATACAACAGCTATGGCTACCGCTTTACAGCCTCAGGAGCCGGCAAGCCGTTTTTCTCTCCCCACTCGCACATCATATTTAACACTGGGATGAGAGAAAGACCACGTTCAGATAATGAATATTCAACCTTTGGCGGTATTTGTGGAAATTCCTTGCGTATGATAAGGCCATCAGCCTCCAGCTCCTTTAACATGATGCTTAGCGTTTTATAGGAAATGGTACCGATGCATCTCTTGAGCTCATTAAACCGCATAACCTTATTTTCAGTCAGCCAATACATAATGATCATTTTATACTTACCGCCTATTAAGGACAACGTATATCCAAAACCAGTGTCTTTTAACTCCACGCCAGTCGGAACACAGGTTTCGCGCATAAGTTATACTCTCCTTCCGTTAAGTCTATGCAAAGCGGCGCCGTTTGTCATTCGACATATTCCGTTTAACTTCCAGCCAGCGTCGACCCGGTTTCCAGCAATGTCTTCATGCCCGAAAGCACTATCGGCAAACCATTTTCAAGGATCTTCGCCGTGCTTGCAGCCTGTTCGAATTCATCGTGCACTACGGTTACGAGGGTCACTCCCTCAAGCTCAGCATGCGATTCGATCTCCCACGTGATGCGTGACGGACTGTCGCCGGCCGTGCCCGGTAGCGAGAGAAAGCGCCAGCTCATCACAAGCTTGCTTGGAGGATCGATGGCAAGAATAATCCCTTCCGCTTTCTTCTCCTCCCCATTCCAAAGTTCGAACGGAGAGTCGATTTCCCAGGTGGACCGGAGAGCGCAATTGAACCAAAACTTCGACGTCTTGGCAGGATCCGTGAGAGCTTGCCAAACATGTTCCGGGCTTGCTTTAATCGCGATCCGGTTTACATGACGGGGTTTGTTTTCCATATTCCTTCCACGCTCCAATTCGTTTTGAAGGGATGTTAATCCGATCGCCCATGATTCAGTGTATTTACTCACCCATCGCTCGTAAATTTGACGTATGGGGACCGCGTTCAAGTAATGAAGCTTTTCCCGGCCGACCTTCCTCGTAGTGATGAGTCCGGCTTCCTCCAGTATATTCAAATGCTTCATGACACCGAATCTTGACATGTCGAGCGGGGCGCAGAGGTCATTCAGCGTTCGTCCGTCCGACTTGTGAAGCAGATCCAGAAGCATGCGGCGGCTGGGATCAGCGAGCGCCTTGAATATTTCGTTGTTCAACAGGAACGCCTCCTTCCGGCAGTCTGAATAAATTACTTTGCGCCTCTTGACACGTTACCGTATGGTAACGTATATTAAAAACAACAAAAGTGACTGTATAGTCACATGTTAACACAAACAGATCTGCTTGTCAGTAATATCTAAGCGGTGAATACGGCAGACGGCGAACAGGTTTAAGCATATGAAATAATAAGCGGTCCGGCAGCCGGTTGCAGCAGCCAACAAAAGGAGATGATTTGTTATGAGTACGGTAGAACAGAAGAATGTTGAAACGGTGACCGCGTTTATCGAGGACATTTCGAACCAGAGCGCATTGGATAGGACAGATCAGTTCTTTGCAGGGCAAATGGTGGAGGCCTTCACGGATCGACGCTACATCATAGACGATATCCTCGTCCAAAGAGAGAAGGTAATCGCAAGAATCTTGATGGAAGGTACACATAAAGGTATTTTTGCAGGAAATGAACCCACGGGCATAACAGTGAAGGCGACGCAGTTTCGTGAATTTCGAGTAGTCGACGGTAAAATTGCCGAACATCACGGCTGGTTCGATACAGGTACACTTTTGCCCCAGATTCAGGCTCCGTCAATTTAACCAAAGAACTGACAAATAGGAGATGTGTTGAGATGAAAACGATAGAACAGAACAATATTGAAACAGTAACGGCGTTTATCGAGGCTTTTTGGAATCGAAGCGAATTGGATTGCGTGGACCGGTTTCTATCTGCCGATTATCAAGAGCTCTCCTACCAATCCAAAGAGGGCCTGAAACAATTCGCCGCGAGGATATTGGAAGCCTTTCCGGATAAACAGTACACCGTCGAAGAGATCATAGGCCAAGGGGAGAAGGTACTCGTAAGAATGACTGTGAGAGGCACGCACCAAGGAATGTTCTTTGGAACAGCGCCGACTAACAATGCAATTGATGTCACGCTGTACCGTCAATATCGTGTCGAGGACGGCAAGATTGCCGAACATCGCGGCTGGATCGATATGGTGACCATGTGGCACCAAATTCGGGGTAAACAAAGATGATCTTAACAATTCCATACCTCGTCTTACCAACCGAATTGGACAAATGTATACCCTGTAAAACCAATCGACACTATTATTGAGAAGGAAGTAAGACCTTTCATCCACAAAGGCATATGCTTTCGCTTAACCATACGATAAACAGCAAATACAGTTGTAAACAGCGTTGCAAAGATCATTACTCTTCTGATCCATACCACACCTGTCATCGCTCCCATTGCGTTCGTTGAACCGCCAAGCACAAGAAGAATCCCCATATGAAGCCAATGATGCGAAGAAGCAATAATCGAGAAAATAACGGTTGATACCGAGGCTGCTAATGTTGAAGCGGCCTCTTCCTTATGATTGTACCGATGTTTCATTGTTCTCTCTCCCCGTGACTGTAAACTCTTAATGCAGAATCCTTCCTGACTTCAAGCAGTGATTGAGTAAATGCTTTAAAGCTTTCCGAAAACTGAAATTGTTCCGATTCTGACATTTTGCTTAGTATGGAATTATAAAATTCAACGGACTGATCGCGCAGCCTTTGTATTGAACGTATCCCTTTTTCAGTTAAAGCCAGTATGACTTCTCTACGGTTATTTTCGTTCAGTTCTCTTGAAACAAAATCCCCTTTAACCAGTACATCAATGAGTCTGCTGACCGAACTTCTTTCCAGTTGAAGCTTTTCAGCCAGCTCCGTTATAGTGAGCGTTTGTTTTTCCAGCTCTTGCAGCGCAAATACTTGGGATAAAGACAAAGAAAAACCGCAGGGTGTTTTTGTTTGCTCCAAAAGACCAAATGATCGAATAAATTGCTGCATAACATCCCTTAGCTGCAGGACATTTTCTCTTTGCACTTCAAATACCTCCCCACAATGATGTGTTATGCATCATTTGTATTATACACGTATAATTTACTACAAGATTTAACAAAGGTCAACCCGTTTTTTCTACAGCATTCACCCCCGGAAGCGCCTAAGACCGGGTCTTGTCCCAGGTGTACTTTCGTTCCGGCCTGCCAACCGTTCCGTATATTGTTTCGATATTGAAAATAAATCCGAACTTCCGCTGTTTTATCGAAATATAGTCCCGTCTAATCGATTGTCGCTCCTATTTCACCCGCTCCGCAGGACAATTACATCATGGCATCATGGCTTCCGTACCTTCACTCCAATTGTCCGACTCTTTCCCTGGACACGCGCCATTCTCCTGCACCCACACCCACATGGCAGCAAAAATAGGCTGCAGACGCTGTCCGCGTTCGGTAAGCTCGTATTCAACATGTAAAGGCACCCCAGGGTATAGAGTGCGTGTCACGATTTTTTCCTCCTCCAACATGCGCAAACGATCGGTCAAAGTTTTCGGACTGATCGGATGAAGCGAACGTCGCAGTTCCCCGAAACGCTTGGTGCCGTTAAACAATTCACGCAATAGCAGCAGATTCCACTTGCCGTCTAAAACCTTTAAGATCGGTTCAATTTGCCCCGGACATGACGGACTGATCATCGGTGATCCCTCCATAGTTCATTTTATGAAACTATAGCACCTTAATGTAACTACTTTTCAAATGTATCACAGATCGCTACCATTGTGAATAAAGAGGGAAAAATAATTGAAGATAAAAAGGAGAACAGACATATGAAAAGAGAATTTGAAGTGGATTCGATGGAGTACCCTTTCAAAGACCACTGGATGCCCTATCGTGACGGATTCATTCATTACATTGACGAAGGACAGGGACCGACGATTCTTCTCCTTCACGGGAACCCCACATGGTCATATCTCTATCGGAATGTCATTAAGGAACTGCGCGGCGAATTTCGTCTTATCGCGTTGGACTACCCTGGAATGGGCATGTCAAAGGCGCCATCCCGGTATGGATTTACGCCACAAGAGCAATCTGATGCAGTCATCGATTTTATTCGTCGCATGGACCTCAAGAATTTTGTTCTGGTCGTTCAGGATTGGGGTGGACCGATCGGTTTAAATTACGCGGTCCGCCACCCGGAAAATCTGCGTGGAATCGTCGTGATGAATACATGGGCCTGGCCGGCGACTCTCCCCGCAATGAAGATGTTTTCTTTGGCCATGGGGGGATGGCCCCTCGGATACTGGCTTCAGACACGGCGGAACTTCTTCGCCAAAAAAATTGTTCCGCACGGGATTTTCCAAACTGAAAAAGTGACGGAAGGTTTGAGAAAGGCCTATACCGATCCTTTCCCAACTCCAAAATCAAGGAAACCGACATGGGTATTTCCAAGGCAGATTCGGAAGGCTCGCTCGTGGCTCGCGGAAATTGAATCTAAACTGCACGTGCTGTCTGATTTACCTGCGCAAATTCTGTGGGGTGCCAAAGATAGCGCCGGTTTTCCGCTCACAGAGATGGCTAGATGGCAGGGATACCTCAAAATGAACGAAACCGAGACTCTCGATGATGCCTCTCACTACGTGCAAGAGGATCGTCCCGACCGGGTTGCAGCCTCTATCCGCAAAGTCATCGGAAGAACATCTGAAAAATTGACAGGGTGGGCTGAAAAAAATAGAGTGACGTGAAGACCTTCACTTAAGTAAACGCCCTGAAAATAGAATGGAATCGGAATTGAACCGGTGCCATTTTTATTTTTTATAAACATTCCTTGACAGGAATATTCCTGATAGTGTATATTTAATTCAACAAGAAGATAACCATAATGATGAAGGAGATGAGGTTATACCAAGAGGCTATCATTAACGAGGTGAGCGACATGTCAGGGAAGAATCCGGGCATGGACATGACGATGCTAAGCGCTTTGGCGGAACCGAACCGTAGGAATATCGTCGAACTTCTGCGCGACGGTCCGCTGACGGTGGGGGAAATCGCCGACCGGCTGGGACTTCGGCAGCCCCAAGCCTCGAAGCATTTGAAGGTGCTAAGCGACAGCGGGATTCTGGAAGTAAAGGCCGAAGCCAATCGCCGGATCTACAAGCTCCGGCCCGAGCCCTTCCAAGAACTGGATTCTTGGGTAAAGTCCTTCCGGCGCATCATGGAAGACAGATTCGACAATCTGGAAGACTACTTGCGGGAACTTCAAGAAAAGGAAAAGTCATAATACCATTTATAAGAATAAGGAGGAAATACAATGTCAAACAACGCTATGATTTCGAGGGTAGAGAACGATCGGGTGCTGGTGCTGGAGCGCGTTTTCAACGCGCCGCGCGAGCTCGTGTTCAAGATGTTTAAAGAGCCTGAGCATCTCAAGCACTGGTGGGGCCCGAGAGGCTGGGAGCTGCCGGTCTGCAACATCGATTTCCGGCCCGGGGGCGTTTGGCACTACTGCATGAAGTGCGTCGATCAGAACCAAGGCCAATTTTACGGCATGGAATCTTGGGGTAAAGGCGTTTATAAGGAAATTGCCGAACCGGAGACGATCATCTATACCGATTACTTCTCGGATGCCGAGGGCAATTCCAACGAGGCCATGCCGGCGACCGCTGTTAGATTGGAATTTATCGATCTGGGCGGCAAGACGAAGCTCGTCAACCGTGCAGAATATGTGTCTGCGGAGGCCCTGAAGACCGTCATGGACATGGGCATGCTTGAGGGCATCACCCAAACTTGGGACCGTCTGGAAGAGCGCCTGAACGAGTTTAAGTAAGGAAATACTGGACAGCCGCCTGGCTATAAGAGCCGGCGGCTGTTTGATTTTAGCGTCTTGCTCTTAGATTGGCTTATTCGCTGGAGTCAAAACCTCTAAAGTAATAGAGCCTCAGGAAATTGTGAGCCGCGTAAGCGTCAAACTCTTCCCACCTTCAACCACTCGGCTAGCTATCAGATCATGAGATTAACCTGAATACAGAGGGTATCTCATGAATACCAAAGAACAACACAGACAAGATTGGCAGGCACGCATCGCAGCCTATCGGACAAGTGGCCTCACGATGAAAGCTTGGTGCTATGTGACGCTTACGCCGAACGCCGGGTGCGTGCGATCACGCTCCTAACGGCTGCCGTAGCATTAGGAGCATTGGCCGTTGCCCTGTTTCCGGTCGTCCGGAGTCTAATTCCTTCTTAACGAAGAAGCGGCCAAAGGTGATCTGACATGTAAGTCAGGTTCTGGGGTAGAGACACATGCCGATCAAGCTAAGGATATATTGCACCCCCAAAAGGAAGAAAATTTGATTTTTTCCTGTTTGGGAGGATGTTTAAATTCTCTTAACTTGATGGCTATGTGGTACTACCCCCAAAAAGAAGGACCCCTCCGATCGGAGGGGCCGAAACTTGCTTGCATACTCACAAACTACTTCTCGTAAATCGTGACAGCCACCTTCCCCTGATTGCCGATGAAGGCGCCCCCGGTCGGTTTAGCCAGCTGTACGCTGAATGTTTCGAATGACTCTTTCATCTTATCGTCGATTAGCGTAATAGGGATCGTCTTGCTGCTTTCGCCCGGCGCAAAGGTCAACGTGCCCGATGCGGAAACAAAGTCTTCCCCGGCTATGGCTGTACCCGAACCCGTCGCATAATCCACGGTTGCCGGTCCTCCCGTATACCCCGTACGGGTTACGACGACCGTAACCTGACCGGATTTTTCCAAGCCGTAGTAGTGAAGAGCGCTAAATTCAACTTCGCTTGGCGGTGGATCGTTCTCAAAAATGGTCACCTGCCCACTTGCATTCTGTCCGAGCTTGCCCATGGTAGGGTTGCTGAGCGTTACGGTGAAGGTCTCATCACCTTCATAGACTGTGTCGTCACGCACTTCGATTTCAATTAGAGCCGAAGATTGGCCTTTATTGAAAGTCAGGGTGCCGCTCTTTGCAATAAAGTCGCTGCCGGCTTCGGCCGTGCCGGACGCCGTCATATAATCGACGGTTGTAACCGCATCCAAATTGTTCTCGCGCAGCACGTTGAGGCTGAGCTTGTAGCCGGTCTCCGTTATCGTGTAGGTGCCGCTCTCCAGCGTCACCATCGGATGGGGTTCATTTTCCAGAATCGTCACGTCCGCACTATTCAAGCTGCCGATGGTCGCGCCGCCTGACACGGACTGCAGGACTAAATGAAAATTTTCGTCGCCTTCATACACGCTGTCATCGATTAACGGTACCTGAATCGTCTTCGACGTTTCGCCATCCGCAAGGATAATATAACCATAATGACCGAGATAATCCTCACCTTCGTTTGCGCTGCACGGCCAGTAGTAGCACCCCTCATACCTGTAGTCAACCGCCACTGCGCCTTCCGCTCCGTTCGTGCGGTTCACGGTCAGGTTTGCATATCCGTCACCCTCACCGGCTGAATAGGAGCCCGCACTCAGGCTAATCTCGCCCGCAGCCGGATTCCGGTAATCCTCATCCGCAATCAATACGTTCGCGATAGAGTTGCCAAGCGTCGCTCCATACGGATCGCTAAGCGTGAAGGTGATATTCTCATCTCCCTCGGCCAGGGAATCGCTGTGTGTTATATATATGAACTGAATTAATGTCACCCCTTCCTCGAAATACAGGATTCTGTCTTCCGAAGGCGCTTCATACGCTTCGTAATCTTCGTTTATTTTGGCCGAGCCGCCAATGGTAAATGAGACACTCGCAAATCCTGATGATCCGCCGGTGCGTTTAATGTTTAATAGGAAACCGCCACGATCTTCCGGCGTCACATAATCATCAGCAGAAATTGAGATTTCGCCGACAGCCTCTTCCGCGTGCGCCAAAGCGCCGAACGGCAGCAGGACAAGGACGAACATCACTAGCAGCGAGGCGATCTTTTTCCATTTACACGGTCGTTGTCTTGTGGATCTGATCTCTTGCATGAGAAACCTCCCGAATCATTTTTTTACTTTTTAATACAATTTGTATCATCTGGAATGGGGAATCTAATAAATTTATATCTTCCCCCTCTCTTAAAGTGTTTTATTTATTAGATGGGGACGATCTGGATGGTGGAAGGTAAAGAAAGATTAACTTAGATCCTTTGGAATATAAAGTGTAGAACCCTTCTATATGAATAGTTTCACGGACTGTTGCAAACTTAATTTGAAAACTCCGGTTATTTTCTACTTTCAATTATAGAATCGATTATTTCACGAAACTATAAGAATCTTTCTATACTAGTTGTCTTTTTTATACTTTCTAGTGTTATCTTATACGGATATTTTTAGTGCCTTAACCCTCAACTCGATTGACATTGCATGAATAGGAGGCGTTCATGTCTGAAAGAATCCCGAAAATAATGGTCCCTTGAGCTGCAGTAAAACAAGTGCTTCCCTGTAATCCCCGTAAAGAAAGCCAATGGAATCTACCGGGTTCTTAGTCAGGCTGCTTTTTGCCTGGCTTAGAACCGGTGAGTCGCTTGGCTTTTTAGGGGACGAATACGACGGAACATTAATCCACTTGTTGAGATGTCTTTAATACTATGGTGATAAGGAATCTCTCGTTTACTAATGTGTTTCGCTTTTATAATCGTCAAGACAAAAAAGACCCGAAGGGTCTATTACTCGATTTCAATAATATTCTTTTGAAGTTATTCCTCATGTATTAGAGGGAAATCGACCCCATATCAATTTTCGTCCTATATAGCGCAGTTCCAGCCATATGAACAAGGTGGGGGCCATTTGACGCTTACGAACTATGTTACAAGAATAGGACTGAAAAAATACAAAATATAAGCCATGCGAGTGAAATCGGCGCATGGCTATCATTATATGTATTAATAATATTAAAAACTAATTGTCGGGCAGTTTGATGCCGTGCCAGCCGCTTACATAGCATTGGCCATAGTCATTATCACCCACAGCAACCACCGTGCCGTTCGATTTAAGGCCGAGAGTATGAGCGCAACCCGCCGCAACCGCCACAATATCGCGCCAGCCACTTACATTGCATTGGCCATGCTCATTCCAACCCACAGCCGCCACCGTGCCGTCCGATTTAAGGCCGATGGTATGACTACTACCCGCCGCTATCGCCACAATACCGCGCCAGCCGCTTACATCGCATTGGTCACGCTTATTCCAACCCGCAGCCGTCGCCGTGCCGTCCGATTTAAGCCCGACGGTATGAAGGTAACCCGCCGCTGCCGCCACTATGCCGCGCCAGCCGCTTACCTTACATTGGCCATACCGATTATTACCCACAGCCGCCACCGTGCCGTCCGATTTAAGCCCGACGGTATGCCAGTCACCCGCCGCTACCGCCACCATATCACGCCAGCCGCTTACATTGCATTGGCCTTCATTATTTCGACCCACAGCCACCACCGTGCCATCCGCTTTAAGCCCGACGGTACGACGCCACCCCGCCGCAACCGCCACAATATCGCGCCAGCCGCTTACATCGCATTGGTCATGCTTATTCCAACCTACAGCCGCCACCATGCCGTCCGATTTAAGCCCGATTGTATGAGCGTTACCCGTATGAGCATTACCCGCCGCAACCGCCACAATATCGCGCCAGCCGCTTACATCACATTGGCCATATTTATTATCACCCGCAGCTGTCACCGTGCCGTCCAATTTAAGCCCGACGGTATGACGATATCCCGCCGCTATGGTATTTATAGGCCACCTTGGCACCATATCATTCCTCCTCGCATCCTTTTCTTTCCATCCGCTCATATTTGATCATACAACATTCATGCAAGATTTCGTTTCATATTCCTTGAACCCTTGCGCACCAACCCAATATTTCGTTTAATATTGTTGTAGAACTTTAAGGTTTAACTTAAAGGAAAGGTGATCAACAATGGAAATCAGTTATACGCCGAAGCAGATTGCCAAGAGACTTAGCGTTAGCACGACCACCTTGCGACGATATGAAGAACTCGACTTGGTACCCGACGTACCTCGAACAGCAAGTAAAAGAAGATGTTACACATCGTTCCATGTTCAAGCATTCGTTGCCTTACGTGCTTTAATTAAGGGATACGATATTCCTGTCGTCTACGATGTCATGAGGTTATTAAAGAAAGGCCACATAGAACAGGCTCTATGGGTAGTCAATCTACAGCAATACAACATTCAAACAGAAAAGCAACGAATCCGAGAGGTCATAGGACTGATTCGAAAAACCGATTTCTCTAGATATAGAAACATACTGATAACGGAAGAGATGAGTATCGGGGAGGTTGCCGCTATAGCTGGTGTTAATACATCCGCTATTCGACATTGGGAAAAGGAGAGGCTAATACGCTCTGAGAGGAATCCGGAAAACGGATACAGGGTCTTTACACAGCGAGAATTAAAAAAAATTATTATCATCAGCAGTTTAAGGAAAACAGTCTATTCTATTGAGAGAATGAAACCGTTACTTGAAGCCTTAGAGACACAAGATTTAACTGCTATTGAACACTCTTTCCAGGTAACTCTGCAGAAGCTAAATGAGCAATTGGCAAATCAATTGAAGGGCATATCGGAAATGATGAGATACATAGACAATTTTGCAAAGTAGAGCTATCCTCCCCGTCGGGATCAAAAAAATCCAAACAATAAAAACCGTCGGAAATAGATGACTTAGATACGCTGACCCCTTTCTCTATTAACCTTGAGCGTGATTTAATCATGTTATGAGACTCTAGGTTGAATGGGATGTGCGTATACTCATTAAGCTCATCCGACTTTACTAAAACAATCGAAGTTTTATTTGCAAAGCTTATTTCGGCAATCTGTTCATAATCAATATTATTTTCTAAGTTGTCTTCAATATAGTCAATAGCATGGTTCATACGTTGAAGCCAATCCACGGCGATTCCTCCTTTCAAAAGGGGCATATCATGCGGTAGATCAATTCGCCTGATTTTTCATAAGGGTTGACATTTCCACTAAATGGATATAAAATCAAACTGTACGGTACAGTATGATTTTTCGCACCAAAGGAGGCAGCTACTTGAATTCCAGAGAACTTTCATCCCGAGCACAGGCCAAACAGGCTCAAATCCGGTCGGCGGCCGAACGATTATTTCTTAAGAACGGATTTGCAGCCACGAGCATGGACGCCATAACGGCGGAAGCGGGTGTCTCGAAACAAACCATATACACCTACTATCCGAGCAAAGAGGACCTACTGGTCGACGTATTAAAACAGGTGATTCACGGCTTAACCGATAACTTGTTCTCGCTCGGAAGCATGGTGATAAACAGCCGCGACGAGCTTCGGCAGGCGTTAAACGCCTTGGCACATCAATTCATTTCGACTTTGATGCAATCCAGCTATCTGGCGTTGGTTCGTGTGATTATTGCCGAAAGTCCCCGGTTCCCGCAGCTTGGCAAGCTTTTTCGTTCGACCGTCCCGGAACAGGTCGTGAAGAGCGTTTCGGCTATTTTGGAGCAGTCGAATGTTAAGGGATTAGTGAAAATAACGGACGTCAATGGGGCCGTACGCATGTTTGTCGGACCGCTGCTGACTTATATTCTGCTCGACGGTCTTCTAATCACCGACCGTCCGCCCGAGCAGCCTGACCCCCAAGACATTGAAGCAATCGTAAGTCTGTACTTGAAGGCGTTGGAGCACAACGATAAAGGAGTTTGAGCAAGGTCGACAGTATTCGGAGTCACCGTAATTTCAGGAAAGGGGGTGGTTCCACGGCAGCCCGATGAGAAAGGTCTACTCTATTGTTGTCGTCACGGCAATATAAATTGGGAGGCGAACTCTTAAGATGAAGATTCTATTCACCAGTTTTCCCGGATTAGGTTTCTTTCTGCCTATCGTTCCTTTTGTGTGGGCGGCCCGAGCGGCCGGACATGAGGTACTCGTGGTCACGACCGGCCCGGCTGTTGATGCAAGCGGCCGTGCGGGACTTCCGACAGTAGAAGCTTCGCCGGATGTGGATATCATGGGGAAGCTCCTTAAAGGCGGGAGCTCGGTCAAGGGCATCCGTGATCCTTTCTCGAGTGAAAATATGCAGAGTGTCGCTAGTATGATGGCTCAGGTCAGCAAACATACGGCGGATCGTACGGTGGAAGTCACCCGTTCATGGAAGCCGGATGTGATCGTGCAAACGCCGTTTGACGTCGCCGGATCGCTGGCAGCTTCTCTTCTCTCGATACCTACTGTTATTCACGGCTTTGGCATTCTATCGGCGGGCAAAATGTCGAATATGACCGATCTCATTTATGAGGAATTGCGCCCGGTATGCGAGCGGTACGGCGTAACAGGGGAGCGGCTGCGCCCGAACGCGATCATTGATACATGTCCGCCCAGTATGCGTGAGCTGGATCGACCATCCGCATGGTTCGTCCGCTACGTCCCGTACAATGGAGGCGGCGCACTGCCCGAATGGCTGCTGGAACCGAAGGCGCGTCCGCGCATCTGCGTCACGCTCGGCACCGTGCTCCCTCATACGGCCGGTGTCAGCGGGATAAGCGGAGTCATTGAGGCGGTGCGCAATCTCGATGCGGAGGTTGTTTTGGCGCTCGGGGAGACAGACCCTTCCGTGCTCGGAGCTTTGCCGCCGAATGTTCGCACAACCGGCTGGATTCCGTTAAGCGCGCTGGTGCCGACCTGTTCCGCCATCGTACATCACGGGGGAGCGGGGACGACGATGAATGCTGTGGTGGCCGGCGTTCCGCAGCTCGTGTTTCCGCATATGGCGGACCAGCATATTAACGCTGCCGCCGTAGAGAAGCGAGGGATCGGGCTTACGTATCTACCGGAGGAAACGGATGTTGAGACGCTGCAATGGAGCCTGTTTAAACTTCTCGATGATCCGTCCTTCACCCAGGCGGCTCAAGAAGTCAAGGGGGAGAATGAAAAGCAGATTCCTCCTGCAGAGCTTATTCCCCGCCTAGCGGAATTGGCGGTCAGGGCCTAAGCTCCCGGTCAGACGCAAACGGTCATACAGATCCCGACTGTACCCGCTGACGAAAGTTTCCAACAAGCACCTGCTGCCAGTCGGAAAATATCCGACGATCAGCGAAATCTGATAAAAAGGAAAAGGAAGTAAAAATCCTCCGCAACGTCGGATTTTACTTCCTTTTCGTTCAACGCCTGCTGCGCTTCTCCCTCTCTCCTATGCTTCGACCCTGATCAATTGGCCGATTTCCAATGTTTCACCGGCTAAGTTGCTTGACTTGTTGCCAACTACTTTAATGTAAACACGATTTTCGTAGTAACCGGTCGTACGGGCTACCTCCAGCAGTTTTTTCGGCCATTCGCCCGCCCAGCGGTAACCGTCTCTTCTTTCTTGCTCAATTTCGAGAATATTATGTTTGATCACGCCATCACGCCCCGAGAATATCGGAAGATTGGTGCCGATTTGGTAAAACCGGTACCATGTCGTGCTTAACGGATCTTCATAAAAGTATTGTCCTTGCGGATCGCCGGCTACATATTTTATGCCTTCCAGCTTGACCTGATCAAGCCACTGCAAGGCGCCGTCAACAGCTGCCTGCACCTCGGGAGACGGGTTCGGCAAAGCCATCAAATATTTTATAACACCTACAGACTCCGAGCCCGAAATTGACGGATGCTCGTAAGAACGGGCTCCCATGGGTACATAAGTGACCGGATCATGCTGCGCGCACCAGGCGGTCAGATTGCCGTCAACCTTGATCTGGGATTTCAAAATATAACCCAAACCCACACCCAAAGCTTCATGAATCCGCACAATAAGCGCGTCCGACGCCAAATCGGTATTAAACGGATATTGCTTCTTGGATACCATCGTTAACACATTCATAACCCGAATCATGGCGTTGTCGTTAAAAGTGACATAATCGGAATAGTTGCCTCTGGCCGGATAAGCCTGCGGCCACCCTCCGCTCGGATACTGCGCTTCCAGCAAATATTCAAGTCCCCTGAGCACGGAAGCCTTGTACCGTTCATCCCCTGTCTCTTTGTACATAACGGCAAGAAAAAGAATTTCATTGGTCGTAGCGTTATTGTCGATGGTGCCTATATAGCCATGCTCACTGGAATACCAGTCGGACTTCGCTTCCTGGCCGTCCCAGGCCCTGCTATACTTTGCCTGCATATTTTTAAACCAGGCACCGTTGTCCAACTGCCAGCTCAGAAGATAATCGGCTTGCTGAATGTTTTTCGCCGCATCGCTGGAATAGTAGGACGCTGTCAGAAATGGAATATTATGCGGATTCTCTGCGATCTCCCGCTGGAATGTAGCATCCGGGTTCAATGCTTCTTGTATACGAAAGACGGCAACCGTCTGTCCGCTTTTGTTCACCCGGGTGCTGACTTCGTTGACTGTCAGATTTGGAGTAAGACCGGGACTGAGAGACTCCCAGCTTCCCATCGCCGAAAGCAATTGAAAATCGGCTGCGTCAAAGTTATTGAGTTTGCTGTTAAAGGTCACTTCAATGGTATGGGCATCCGTTGCTGCCGCTCCAACCATTTGCACAGGCCCTCCCGGCACGCTGCTCTTTTTCAGAGTGACATTATACGTAACCGGTTCGGCAGCATTGCCGGCCAAGTCCTTGGCGGATACCGTGATTGTATTTTTCCCTTGTTGCAAACTGACTTTCGTTGTGAAAGCCAAATCTCCGGACACTCTAATTTCCTGGCCATTGACCCATACCGTGCCCGCTTCGCTTAATCGGCCTGAAACCGGATAAGGATTGGAAGACGCATTATAGCTATTGTCGACTTTCTCTCCTTCCGGGTTATCCAACATAATGACAGGAGCGGTATTGTCATAGACGACCCGCAATGAAACGGCAACCGTCATGTTGCTTGAAGGATCTGTAGCTTGAACGGCAATAATATTGTCTCCCAGCTCCAGTTCCACCGTTGTGCGGAAGGTAAGATCGGAAGCCACCTCGATATGCCGGCCGTTCATCGTCACGGCTGCTTGCTTGTCCACTCGTCCCGATACGGTGAATGTGGGATTGTTCACGTGAGTATCCAAAGGATCGAGTGTTAATACAGGGGCGGATACATCGCTTAACGGAATGATGCCAATCCGCAGCGGGTTCCAGTTATCATTGCCCTTTAACACATTTTGTACCGTGTACTGACTTGCTTCCTCCGGTGTAAGTTGCTTCGACCAGCCAGCCCGCGCTTTGGGATTTGCCCCCGGACCTCGGCTGTTATACTCTGAGTATCTGGCTGTTTTCTCATTTTCCACTTTACCCCAATTGTTCCAGCCGTACGGTGCGATCGACGAATCGATCATCGTATCGATAAATGCAACTGCAGCGTACGGACGCCAAGGTCTTCCGAAATAAACGTTCTTGATCCCTGCATCAGAGGTAATCTCCGAATTCAGGAACACGTACCCGTACGGTGTATCCTCCGTCGTACTTGCGGCCGTCAACATTCCTCCATTGCGTTTGCTGTGGATTTGGCAACGGTCGAACACCGCCGTAGATTGCCCGAATATAAAATCGACATCCCCTTCAACAAAGCAGTTACTATAATAATGTCTGCCATTATTGGTGAACAGCGTATCCTGGTAACCGAGGAAACGGACATGGTCGAAGTAAGCGCGATCGCCCCTGATATAAGCAGCAACAGCTTGACCCGTATTCATGCCGGAATCATTCTGGATTGTTAGATTTTTCGCAATAAAATCGGTAGGATAAATAAAGAGACTCGAGCTTTGGGACGTACCCAGCGGAGTTCCATCAGGACCGGGCGTGCTGGCGTTGTCGTTATAGACCAATACCGTGCCCTCCCGGCTCTCGCCTACGAAACTGAGATTAGTCTTGGTGCTCGGAACTTTCAGCTTCTCGCGGTATACGCCGTTTTTGATATAAATAACATGGCGTTTCGTACTGTAGTTCGGAGCCGCGTCCAATGCCGCCTGCACCGTTGTGAAATCACCCGTCCCGTCTTTCGCGACAACCACGACATCCGCCGGCGTAACCGCGATCGGTTCGGAGGAATAACTTTCTCCCTGATCGTTCTCCGCCGAAATCACATAATCGTACGTTGTGCCATTGTCCAACCCCGCATCCTGGTAGCTTGTACCATAGATATTGGAGGCGACGGTCTCATATTGACCGCTGTTGAAGGCTCCGCGTTTGATGGTATAAGATATTGCTCCGCTCGTCTCTTGCCAAGTCAAGATCACTTGGGCGTCTCCGGCAATCGCTTCTATACCTTGCGGAATCGCAGGCGCTCCGTTACCGGGTGCAGGGACAACTTGAACGGAGGCAGAATTGGCGCTTGCAGTCACCGGACTTGCGGCAGATACGACATAGTAATACCTAACCCCGTTACTGACCGTAGCATCTGTGAATTCGGTTCCCGTTACACCGCCGGCAACCATCTCATAGTTTATGCCATTCTCTGTACTGCGCTTCACAACATAGGATTCAGCTCCGGCGACCGGGTTCCAACGAATCGTCGTCTGGCCGTCACCACTTTCGGAGGTCAAGCCGGTCGGGGCGTTCAACGGCGCCATCGGCATGACACTAACCGTCGCAGATGGCACACTTTCCCCGCCTGCACTGACAGAAGTGACCTTATAATAATAAGTCAGACCGTTATCCAGTCCGAAATCACGGTACTTGGTATCCGCTACCTCGGCAACCATCGTATAAGGACCTTCCGGATTGGTGCTTCGGTAAATTTTATACGAATTGACCTTATTCGCATCCATCGAAGTTTCGGAGCTGCCCTCCAGCCCGATCGCCCATTTGACCGCGGCATCGATAAGCGTCCAGCCCTCAGCCGTCATCACGGCTTCCTGACCGGCGAACAGAAAGGTGGAAACTTGCCGTGCGAGGATCGGCTCTCCGTTAACGTTGCTCGCGCCTTTCTCATAACCGAAAATAACCGCCTGACTCTCATTGCCTGCAGCAGTTGCAATAATAACCGCCGACTCGCCCGGCGTTCCGTAATTGATTTCTCCCGCCTGCGTATAGACGTCAACTATTCCGCTTAATCCGGCAGCAAGCGGATGAGCACTGTCCTTAATGACAACCGAGGTTTGGCCCGCGATATTGCCAAAGTCTCCTTCATTCGCCTTACTGAGACCTGCGTCGTCCAGCACATACGGCTCGGAATAGACGACGGGCACCGTCGAATATTTGAATTTGTCAGCAATATAAGACGAACTGGAGGATTCACTAACAAACACCAGATCGTTGCTCCCTGCATCGGCGGAAGTGACGGTCCGATCCTCCGCGAACGTTACGGTGAATCCCAAGGATGTAAAGTGTTCCATCGCAATACTGTCAGAATCTGTACCGGTTCCGACGTATAGAATCGATCTGCCGTGGCCGAATCCGGGCGGTGCCCAGCTTACATCCGCCTGGCTGTTCCTGGGTATGGCCGCAAGCTCAACCGGTGCGCCCGGCGGACTCGGAACAATCGTGTCCGCCAATTCCGCAGACACCTTAGTCGCAGTCAAGGGACTTCCTAACTGAATCAATGAGAACACGAGCAAAAAGACCATTACCAGTATTCCTTTTTTCATAAGCTGCTCCTTTGCTTTCTGAGTTGTAAGCGCTTTTATTTGTTTGCCTATTTTAGCGATGAGACGTCGTTCTCAACATTTACAGCCTGCTGGAGAACCCACATGAAGTACAGGGCTTTAGCAGCTTTCTCTCGGGTTACTGTCAATTTCGGTTCAAGCTCTGTGCCGTTAACCATTTGTCCCCTGGCAATTCCTTTCTCGGAACGGATAAGGCCCAGATCATATGCTTCCTTCACTTTAGAAGCCAAGTGAGGTGCGATTTGCGCCGTATCCATCAACTGCTGCCAGGAAACAAGAGGATAGTACATCGCGCCTCTGGCACCCGGGTCCATATACGGATCATAATCCGGGTCATCGGGTACCACGGCTGTTCCGTTATAGTCGGTCATGTATTTCGGCTTACTGGTGAACTTCGCATGATACGCGTCATCCAGAATAGCGCCCATTATTTCCCGAGTAAGCTTCCCGTCCGGGTAGCCGGCGAATGTCGATTCTTCCAAATTCATCAGCTTGGAAATAGATTGAATGAATTCGTGGGCGGTCATCTCCGCATCCGGATTAAAGTTTCCGTGACGGTCCTTGCTCATAACTCCCAACTGAATCAACTTCTCAATCTGATTGCGGTAATAAGCACCTTCACCGGTTGTTGTATCGCCGGCCATTTCGGGGAAAACCTTTGACCAGTCACCTGTTGCGGCAGCATGCCTGATACCCGCTTTAAGATAAGAAGCAAGCGCAGCTGCTGTAGAATCGCCGGCTTCCCCTGTTTTCACGAGTTCGGTCACAATGATTCGGGCGAATTGTTTGGCTAAAGCTTCTTTATAGTGAGTCCCGTCAATCACCTTTAACGGATGACCGTTGGCGTAACTTCCTCGAGTCGTCATGCCGGGAGTTTCTCCCGCTTCAATGGACATGACGGTGGCTGTCGTCGCTTCCACTCCGATCTCGTTATAAAATTTTACGCTCTCCGAATTAAGATCGATAAGTGTCACTCCTGATTCTTCGGCCGATCTTTTCATAATGTCGGGAAACTTTCGGTTTACAAAAGAATTGGTGTAGACATAACCCGGAGCCGCATTACCTCTGACTCTTGACATCGGAGTGATCAGTACAGGGATCATGCCCCTTGCGCGGATGGCAGGAAGGTAGATTTCCTTAATATAGGTTTCATACATCGCTTCTGTCGACCCTCTGCCAAAACGCCTGAACTCATCGGTGCTCTCATCGTTATGTCCGAACTGAATGAACACATAATCCCCGATACTGCCGCTTATTAAAATATCATTAAATCGCCCCTCCGTGTAAGCGCTCTTGAACGAACGCCCGCCCATGGAATAGTTAATAACATTCACTTTGTCCGGATTAAACATGGCGTCGATGACTTGGCCCCAGCCGCTCATTGGCGTTTCGTCGAAGGTGTAGGATTTGACCGTTGAATCCCCGAGTGTGAATATCGTCGGAAGACTTCCATCCTCTCGTTGCTGCGGCAGGATCGGCTGCAGAACAATTTCCTCAACACCGACGGGAGTATTGACTTTGTTCGGCTCAATTTCTATATCCAGATAGTCCCGTCCGTTTACATACGTATAGGTCCACTCCTTGCCGAGCGCGGTTGCGATAACCTTTTTGGGCACCAGCTTGGCTGCATCCCATGCCCCGCCTCTCAGCAGGCGGCTGGTCTCCATTCCCGAGACCGATACCGTTGTGTCTGCAGCGTCGGAAGTCGTTTTCACATACACGCTGTAAGCACCGGGAGGGGCTTGAATACGGAAGGCCATGCCGTAATTATTATAATTAACTTTCTCGTAATTCGGTTCTGCAAAGAAAACAGGCTCCGTAATGTAAAAGCCCGTACCATCCGAAGTAATGGTAGCGGTATGAACTGCCCTGGATGGCATAGCGCTGGTCTCATTAACAAAACCATACCCGACAGAAGAGTTATACAGCGGGGCACCACCTTTTAACAAATCATAGGTGACAGATTGATACCCTGGTTTTTCTTGATTAGTAAAGTTGAATTTGTAGGGACTTTCCATCGAAGTAAGAGTGCTTCCTTCTGCATTACCAGTCAAAGATGCGGCCGCTTCTGTTCTGCTTAAACATGGTGTCAATAGAACTGCTAGCAGCAGAGACGACAAAGCGATATTCCAGAACTTTCTCAAAAACTACACTTCCTTCCCTGATCAAATTGAAGTTTTGTATAACATGTAAACAAACAAAGAGTAAAAGTCGACTCGCCTCCTTCAGACTCCGTAATTCCCATTTTTGAAAGCGCATACAGAAAAGCTGCTTTCATTCTACCGTCTCTCTTGTCCAAATGACATAACGATTTCATTCCTTTTTTTGACCATTTGTAATAACCAGTGTTACTAGAGAAGACTTCCTTGATATAATAACGGCAAACCATAATAGGGGGTAAGCTGCTTTGGCATACAAAGTCTGTTTCCCGGATTTTACAAGCACATTGCAGGTAATTGGCTTTCATTTCCGAGTAGCGGAACCCGGATGGACATATCCCGACCATTATCACAAAATGTTCGAAATCCTGTATTGCTACGACGGCAGCCCGGTCCAATATATCGAGGATCGCTCCGTTGCCTTCGGCCGCGTCTTCGCAGAGCCATTTCTCCCCGACAGTTCAAGCGGTGGACCGGCATCTCTCCGCTCAGATATCGGCACAAATCTAATTAGGGTAACCACCTCGAACCAAAGAGCTGGGCTTGGTTGCCTATCATCTACTATCAGTATAACTTTCCCTAGGCTATGCCCCGTCGCAATCTTAGCAATCGCGGCATTCACTTCGTCAAAAGAGTACTCGGAATCAATCACTGGATTAATGTTGGTTTTTTCAAAATACTGTGTAATTGCAGCTAATTGTTGTCCATTCGGCTGCACGTATATGAAGTCATAACTTTTCCTTTGCCATTTAGCGATACCACCAAAAGGTGCTCCCAGTAGACTGAAAAGAATTTTTTTCGTCGTTGCTAGTTCTGGGATTTGATTAGCATAGCGGGCGTTGGGGCCGGCGTTTAACGACACTAATTTTCCACCAGGCTTCAGTATCTTCATGTTTATGAATTTCGCTGGCTCCTCGGTGTCAATAACGTAATCATACTCTGTCAGCATGTAAACATAGTCTTGTGTTGTATAGTCGACAAACTCATCTGCCCCGAGTCTTTGAGCCAAGGCACGTGCGAACCCGCTACCACTAATGGTAACGTACAGCCCTTGTGACTTTGCATAGGGAACGGCAATCTGACCAAAGCCTCCCGTACCACCAGAGATAAATAACTTCCCCCCCTTGTCTTGGAATAGAAATTGTATTGATCTGTGCAGTTAATTTTTTAGAATACCGAGAGATTTGTACAGCCCTCATTGGGTATGCTCCATACCTTAGATGATCTTTATTGGGAGTACGACTAGTTTCTCGTTCATTGTTTAACGTTTCTCGTTCGAATCAATGCTCCGTCCTGTCCTGTGAGCTTCTAATTAAACGAGTCATCATCATACGAGGCAGCAACCGCGGCATAAACGCAATGAAACGGTTGCGGGCACCGGGCATAATTAATGTCTTGCCACGCAAGAAGCCTCGATACCCTTCTTCAGCCACCTTTCCAGCTTCCATGATCGCGCCCTTCAACATTTTCGAGGCGCCCATACCAGAACGATCAACAAAGCCGGTTGACGTCAGGCCCGGGCATAATGCGGTTACAGTCACGCCTGTTCCGCTCACTTCGTTCGCCAAAGCTTCGGTGAACGACAACACGTACGCCTTGGTCGCATAGTAAACAGACATCATTGGTCCTGGGAAGAAACCCACCAAGGAAGCTACATTCATCACTCCACCTTGCCCGCGTTTGATCATATCCGGCAAGAATAGCTTCGTCATAACCGTCAGAGCCTTGATATTAACGTCAATCATATTCACTTCTTGCTCCATATCCGTTTCCATAAATGTCCCAAACAAACCGAAGCCGGCATTGTTGACCAAATAGTCAACGGTAATCCCCTTCTCCTTGAGCTCCGTGAAGATTTCCTCGGGTACCCCTGGTGCCCCCACATCCTTGGCCATGACCGTTGCCTGAATGCCGTATTTTTTTCGATATTCCTGTGCGAGTTCCACTATTTTACTCTCGCTGCGAGCCACCAGCACTATATTATGTCCGCCCTTGGCAAACCGATCAGCTAATTCTTTACCGATTCCACCGGAAACCCCTGTGATAAGAACCGTCTTTCTCATTCTGGTATCCCACCTCATATTTAAAAGTTATGTTTAAACCATATTGTAACGTTTCCAGCTGCCTGGATTTTGCAAACTAAACGAAACGAGTTCATTTACACGTGCTCAGCTGCGGAGACTTCGAGCTAAGTTAAAATTGCTTGATATCAGCCGTTTCTAGTTTTCTTGGGCCAGGGCACGGAGAGACTGAAAATAGGGAATGATCATTCTAATAAAATGAAAAAAATATGTCGCTTTAATAGGTATACGTCTCTGTCATCGGAAATCCAGCTACGAGAGCTCGGCTTAGAACGTTACAATTACTTTGCCTTGCGAATGGCCAGTAGAGACTTTAACCAATGCCTCGTTAATATCATTAAAATGATAAACGGAATCTATTGAGGGCTTGATGTTTTCTTGTTCAACAAGTTTAGTGATCTCTTGTAACTGACTGCCATTGGCTTGCACGAATATAAAACGATATTCAATTTGATGCTTGCGTGCCAAAGAATCGATGCGGGACCCAACTAAGCCAAACAATAGTCTTTTCCATAATGGAAAATTCTGATCAGCAGCAAATTGATAATTTGGCGCAGCTTTCAAGGATACCAATTTTCCATGGGGTTTTAGAATACCCATTTCGGCTTTAATCTCTTTGGTTCCCAAGGTGTCGATCACATAATCAATGTCGGATAGAACGTCCGCATAGTTCTCTTCTTTATAATTGATGAATTGGTCTGCGCCAATGGACAAGGTACGTGATCTGCCTCTTTCGCTGCCGCTTGTAATCACATACAAACCCATGGATTTGGCGATAGGAATTGCCATTGCACCAAAGCCTCCGGTTCCTCCAGGAATAAACAGCTTTTTATTGGGTTGAGCATGAAGCATATCATGTAATGCTTGATATGCCGTCAAAGCAGTGAGGGGTACAGCCGCTGCTTCAGTAAACGAAAGATTTTCAGGCATGATGGCTATAGCCTCTTCCTTCACCGCTGCGTATTCCGCAAAAGCTCCAATTTGGTTCATCGGCAATCGCGTATAAACGTGATCACCCACACGGAAATTCACAACCTCTTTTCCTACGGCTTCAATAACGCCGGATAGTTCATTTCCTAAAGTCAATGGGAACTCATAATCAGAAATCATCCGAACACTGCCATTTATAATTAGAATGTCTAATGGATTTACACCCGCAGCTTTTACGTTAATGAGAACCTCATCGCTATTGATTATCGGTATTTCCACCTCATTCAGTTCCAGTCGAATTTTTTTTGAATACTTGTGCATTTGCGCTGCTCTCATGTTTTATCCTCTTTCTATGCATAATCAGTGTTTGCGGAAGATGTATGGCGTACAATTTTCAGTTGTACGCCATTTTCACCTATACCTATTGTTACCTGTCTTGAGCAGCTAATTCATTCATCGTTGAGTAATCCGTATATCCCTTGCTTCCGTGACCAAAGAATGTTGCCGGATCCGCTTCATTCAATGGCGCACCTTTTTGAAGTCGTTCCACTAAATCTGGATTAGCTAATGACCATACACCGACGGGTACGAGATCAGCAAGACCACTATCTATGTCAGCGCTAAGATCTTCCAGTGCCCGTCCAGCCCGATTAACTAACAATGGATTCGTCCAGAGGGAACGAATGTCTCGGAGCAGTTCTTCATTTCCGAGGTGCATAATATGAAGGTAAGCTAAATCCAATTGGGCTAATTCTTGCACCAGGTAACGGTAAAGTTCAGGACCTTGTTCACCATCTTGAATTCCCCCAAGAGGGGTCCCTGGCGATATGCGGAAGCCAGTTCTTTCGGCTCCAATCTCATCGACGATAGCTCTTGCTACTTCAATGGCGAAGCGAGCACGATTTTCTATTGATCCGCCATATTCATCCGTCCGCGTATTCGAACTTAACCCGATAAATTGATTAATCAGATAACCGTTAGCTCCATGAATTTCAACACCGTCAGCTCCTGCTGCAATAGCTGCCGCAGCCGCCTTGCGGAAGTCTGCAATGGTCGTTTGAATATCTTCTTTACTTAACTCACGTGGTACGGGGATATCCTGCATGCCTGTAGCAGTAAACATTTCTACACCTGGCGCGATGGGGGAAGGTGCTACGGGTTGTCGATGATGGGGTGTATTGTCGGGGTGCGACATACGACCGGCATGCATCAATTGGATATACATATACCCACCTGCTCCATGCACTGCATCTGTAACTTTTCTCCACCCTTCAATATGCTTTTCCGTATAGATCCCGGGAGACCACAAGTAACCTTGACCATCATCTGAAGGTTGCGCACCTTCTGTAATAATAAGTCCCATGGATGCGCGCTGGGCGTAATAAAGGGAAGCGTCCTCTCCTGGCGTACCGTCTTCTTGAGCTCTACTACGTGTCATTGGTGCCATCGCTAACCGATGAGGCAAATTCATTTTTCCGATATTCGTTTTACTCCACAATTTTTCCATTCTTCCATATTCCCCTTTTCCAATGATGTTATCCCATCAATCGAATAAATATTACAGCTCTTCAAGGATGGGATAGATTTGCCCTCTCAAATTGAAATCATAGTTCTGGTCTACGATCCCTACCACTTCGTTGCTATCAAAAAGATCCAGCATGAAGCTCGCCATTTGCTTGGCAGTATGGTACTTAGGCAAGTTGGCTTTGTAATCAAAATCTTCGACATCGATTGATTTTTTCACGAATTCCGTTTCCGTTATGGCTGGTGCTAGAATTTTTGCCTTTGTTTTCGCGCCTTTCAGTTCGAGTTCTTTTGCTAGCCCTTCTGTGAAGGCACTCACATAATATTTAGATGCAGAGTAGGCAACACTACCGACAGCAATGACATATCCGAGTGCTGATGATACGTTAATTAACTGAGTACCTTCAACGTCAGCATAATCTCGCACATATAGTGTTGAAAGGATGGTCAAGGATTCGATGTTAACGCGTAACATGGTTTCGACTTTTTCCAGTTTCTGCTCGGCTACGAAGGAGCCTTCACCAAGTCCTGCATTATTAATCCATGTCTCGATTTGATATTCCTTTAAATCGTTATACAGTGTATAGGCTTGATCCGTAACCGACAGGTCGCTTGTACGAATCACAATATCTACTTCAGGATGGTTATTTTGGATCGTCGATTTAAGCTCTTCTAATTTGTCCAATCTTCTGGCTACCAAAATCAAGTTTTTGCCACGTGCAGCAAACGCCAATGCTGTCTCATATCCAATGCCGGAGCTTGCTCCTGTAATCACGGTGTACTTCATATTAATCTCTCCTCCAAAAGTTCGGATTCATGTATAATTAAAGAACGATCGTTCTAATTAGAATGAAAAAAGTTAGATCTAACTTGCTTTTTACTATACCATTTCTAGAACGATCAGTAAAGAATTTTTTAAAAGGATTAAATCCTACCTCTGCCCAGAAAGTGACCCCGTTGGTCATCATACCTAAAGTTCCGCTCTTTTACGATCAGGATACAAGTTTTTTTCTCAGAGAAAGACAAGAACTTCTATCGTTGCAACAAATAAGGGTGTTCAGCTGCCCCTTCAGCTATACCTGCTGTTTGCCCGCATTATTATGGTATTCAAAAATGACGCTGGTTGTAATCACGTTCAATCTAATACAGCCAGCGTCGTATCAACAATATCCTTTAGCTTTTGTTGATCCGTCGTGGTTTTAACCAATGTGCGTAGTCCCAACCAGGCATTCATTAGAAAGCGAGACATAACTTTAGCTTCAAGGTTAGCCCTGATTTCACCGGTTTGCTGCCCTTCCTGAAGAAGTTGAGTCAAAAACGCTTCAGTCTTGGAATAACTTTTCTCAACCAAGGATGCAACTTCCGGATCCAATACGCCCAATTCCACACCCGAATTCACAAGTAAACATCCCAGAGGCTCTCCTTCATTTCTCAATGTCGATTCGAACATTTCCCGGATTAATTCCTTGACCCGCTTTTGCTTTTCAACGAGGAATCTCATTTTTTGGGTTTGCTTAGCCTCATACCGTTCAAGAGCTTTCATAAACAAGGCATGCTTATCCCCAAACGTATCATAGATACTTCTCCGATGAATGCCCATAAAATCAACTAATTCCTGCATTGAAGTTTTCTCATATCCTTGTGTCCAAAACAGTTGTATTGCTTTATCCAATACTTCATTAACTTCAAATTCTTTGGATCTTGCCATTGTTATCACCTCAGATAATCATTATACATTTAAGTGAACGGTCAGCAAACTGGATGTGAAAAAAACAAGAATAAAATCAAGCGTGGCACTCGATTTTATTCTGTGAAAACAATACACGATGATTCAGATCGGTTTAACGAAGGATTCTTCGTTTGTCCGCTTGTAACCAAACCGGATTCCAGCCTTTTTCCAACGGGGAATGTTTAGGTGAATCTTTCATTGAATTAAGTTATGTTCTATCCCATAAACGCTTTCAACGCAATCACCGCATTGTGCCCACCGAAGCCGAAGGAGTTGGATAAGCCTATGGTCGCCTCCGCTCTTCGAGCCGCGTTCGGTACGTAGTCCAAATCGCAATCGGGATCCGGATCCTTCAGGTTTATGGTCGGCGGAATGATCCCCTCCTGTAAGCTTTTCACAAGCGCGATGGCCTCGACTCCGCCGGCTGCACCAAGCATATGGCCTGTCATGGATTTGTTGGCTGTAACCGGGATTCGGTAGGCATGCTCGCCAAACAGTTTTTTTATGGCAGCCGTTTCCGATTTGTCGCCGATATCCGTACTCGTCGCGTGCGCACTTATGACATCCACTTGTTCCGGATGAAGGTTCGCTTCGTTGAGTGCCATTTTCATGGCTTGGTAGGCTCCTGCTCCCTCGGGATGGGTCGCAACCATGTGATAAGCATCTGAGCTGCTGCCGTATCCGATTACTTCTGCATAAATATTGGCGTTTCTGCGTAAAGCGTGGGAGAGCGACTCCAGCACCAGAACACCGGCGCCTTCCGCCATGACAAAACCATCTCTTCCGGCGTCAAACGGACGGCTCGCCTGAAAAGGCTCCTCGTTTCTAGTCGATAACGCGGTGGCATTTCCAAAACTCGCTAACGAGATTTCGGTAATGGCTGCTTCCGTTCCCCCTGCTATTATCACATCCGCGATACCGGAACGAATGACACGCATTGCTTCTCCGATAGCTGTATTTCCGATGGAACATGCGGTTACCGGAGATAGTGTAGGACCTAGGGCTCCGAATTTGATGCTGATAAGTGCTGCGGCCATATTCGATATCATCATAGGCACTAATGTCGGACTTACCCTTCCTGGCCCGCGTTTACTTAGAATGTCTTTTTGCTCCAACAGCGTTTGGATGCCGCCGATACCCGAGCCGACGTACACCCCCATACGTTCACGGTCAATCCGCTCCAAAACAAGGCCTGAATCGTTAATTGCTTGTTCGGAAGCTGCGACGGCGAACTGGCAAAATCGGTCCATTCGCCGCACATCCTTACGCTCGAAATGCGCCTCAGGGTCAAAATTACGCACGATTCCCGCTATTTTCGTCTTATGTCTCGAGGTATCGAAAGTATCGATCAGGGAAATACCCGATTCGCCACGAATCAAACGACTCCAGAAGCTCTCGACATCATTTCCGAGCGGCGTGATAAGGCCCATCCCAGTAATCACTACCCGTTCCATTGTTATTCCTCCCTTTGTAAGTCCTGTCTTGCTCTTATCTTGTCACTTCAGTTATCCTATTACAAGTTGTAGTTTATTATAGTATAATAAGTACCACTTTAAGGACATTCCCGAGGAGGGGATCGCATAAATCGCCAAACGAGACTGCAGGCGCTATCCGTGTTCCTGAAAGCTCAAAGAGCCAAGATTAGTCCGGAAGCGGCCGGAATACCCCCGGGAACACGAAGAAGAACTTCTGGATTAAGAAGAGAAGAAGTAGCCCAATTGGCAGGCGTCAGTCCTACATGGTATACATGGCTGGAGCAGGGAAGGGACATCAAAGTCTCGTCGTCAGTATTGGATTGCGTAGCTTCTGCATTGAAACTAACTGTCGATGAACGGAAATATTTGTTTTCTCTTGCGCTGGAGACTAGCTCGAACATTTCAGGAGCAAGTCTGTTCCAGGAGGGGCAGCCGCAAATTAGCGCAGCCTTGTCCAGAATTCTTCGGGAACTGCGCTACTGCCCGACGATCATCTCCGATCGGCGATGCTGGATTGTCGGCTGGAATGAGGCTGCATCCCACGTGTTTATCAACTTTGACGACGTGGATCCGGAAGAACGCAACTTGATTCCACTACTGTTTACGAGGAAGGAATTTCGGAGACTGGCTGTCAATTGGGAGCATTTTGCAAGCGGATTTCTTGCGATTTTTCGCTCTTATTACGGGCAATATGTGGAGGATGAGTGGTATGATCGATTTCTCGATGAGATGAAGGAGCGACATCCTGATTTCAACCGGCTGTGGGAGCAAAGCAAAGTAAGCTCCGCTCCAGAGGTTACAATCGAATTTCGCCATTCAAAGGCAGGGAAAATGTTGTTCGAGCTAACGTCTCTGCAGTTGCACGGCAGTGCTGATTTACGCTGCAGCATTTATACGCCTGTGCTGGGATCCTCTACGGAATCCAAATTAAAGCAACTGCTTGATGCTTAATCCGCTGGCTCCCGAAGAGTGTGCCACTTCTTCGCAGAATTCACTACACTAAACTGCTCGTCCGTATTATGAGGTCAGCCATTGCGCACGGGATCACGGTCCCACGGGCACCCCATTCTAAGTTCAGCAATTGTTTTCTTGGAGAATTTCACCCTTCTCTAAGGCTACTCCATATGTAGAAGCCAATTTAAGTCGATGTTAAGCTGCTTTCTAAGTTGAATCAATGTTTCCGAAGATGGCTTAGTAATATCTTTCTCAATTTCACTTAGCCTTCCTTGCAATACGGCGTGCTGTGTTAACAGACGGTCCATTGCGCTTAACCAACTGGGTAGCTATTTGTGTCGATAACAATACACCCGCCCGTGGCGGGTGTATTGACAGTAATGATCTGCCCGGTTGAGCTAAGCTTTAGCGGGTCTGTAGGTTACCAAGAGGGAACCAACCGAAAGTGTTTTGACGTCCACGAGATGGAAGTCCTTCCGCTCCTTAAGATTGTCAAACAAATGCTCACCTACGTTGACCACAACCGGGTGCATGACTATCTGATATTCGTCAATAAGATTTGCGTTTGCAAGTGATCGCACGAGCGTTGGACTACCGAAAATAACAATGTCGCCACCGTCACCATTTTTTAGGTCCTTAATTTGCTCTTCTATATTACTGCCGGTCAATTGTTTTGGAGCTTCAAATTCTCCCCATTTTAGCTTGTCGAGCGGGCGGGCGCTTGTTACAACTAGTTTGTGGGCGTTGTTTATCTTATCACCCAGGCTTGAACCACCATCGTCCCGTTTGGCCCCTCGAATAGTCGGCCACTTTCTAGAGAGGTCTTCGTAGGTTCCGCGGCCAAGCAAAATGGTATCAGCTGTCTCGAAAATATTTAATAGATACTGAGAACCTTCCTCGATGCCAGCGCTATTTCTCCAGACCGCCCAGTTGGTTTTGTCCTCGCTTGGGTCGCCAGTGACAACTCCATTAATAGTACTGTGAATGAATAGAATGATTTTACGCATTAACTATCGTCCTTTCTATATTTTATTCGACATTGCTACTATAGCGGCCTAGGGCATTACATATTGGCCTGCAAATCATTCTCCGCTTTTGGCGCTTGCCCCTCCTCTGAAGCTTGATTCCACTTCGTTATGTGACTCTACTCGGTCCAATATCTCCATACTTTGGATTGTTTCGATTTTGAAGGACACCTCACTAATGATAATCGTAATTTTGTTTCTCATTTATTTAGACGAAATCAGATTACGATATTCATCGGTGTATTTGTTCAGGAAGCCCAAATCGGGAAAATAATTTTGTACTAATGAAATTTTGGACGTGGTATACTTTCTTGTCCTTTATTTCAATAATGTGAATACCCCAGGGTACCAAGTAGGAGTCTTCACCGCTTGGCACATACTGTGCGAAAGCAGGATAACCCCCATTCGCCATAATCGGCAAAAACCGGGATCCCTCACAATGCCAGCGTGTAAGCGCAAAAAACTTGAACAAATCGTCTTTGCCGCGTACCCACATTGCGAAAGGCGGCATTGACAGACGGCCTTCCTCATGAAACAACGCTACCAGCGCATTGATATCAAATTGTTCGAAGGCTTCCACATACCGTGATAGCAGCTCACGATCAGGTTCGACATCCATCATGCTAAATTCGTCAGAATGAAGTTTCGCTCGGTCCATCGTTTCTCTGGCTCTTTGAAGGGCGCTGTTCACCGCTGCTGGTGATATTTCTAAAGTTTCACCGATCTGTTTGGAGGACCATTCGAATACATCCTTCAAAACAAGAACAGCACGTTGACGGGGTGGTAATATTTGTAAGAGTGCAATAAAACAGAGTTGAAGGGTATCTTTACGAATGAGAATATCTTCCGGACTATCCGAGAAATCAGGGGCAGGCCAAATCCAAGATGAGTCAGGAAACTTTTCGCGGGGTTCGACGATGAGTAACGCTGGGTCGGATAGGTCAACGGGACGAGTGCGGCGTTTGGCTTGTCTTAGCTTGTCTAGACATAAGTTTAATGCAATACGATAGGCCCATGTTTTGTATGAGGATTCCTGCCTGAATGAATTCCAACTTTGCCAAAAACGAATAAAGGTTTCCTGAACAGCATCGTCTGCGTCATCGATGGATCCTAGCATTCTGTAACAGAACGATGTTAACTCAGGCTTTAAGTTCTCAAATAACTGAAGCTCTAATGCTGTTTCGTTCATCTTGGCCTCCTTTTGACGGGCGAAACATCCTTTTCACACACGCCACCGAACCGATCGTCTCAATTTTATAAGCCACTGTTCGTCTTGAATAAAATGAGAAAGTACTACCTAAATAATGGGGAGAAACTTCGCCACGTATCTCTGAATCTATATAATCTGACTATTATATCCTTAAATTAACATTAACCGCAACTCTCCGCTTTACCACTAATTTTGTGATACGGTTCACCGCGCTGTCTGTAACGGCACGTTTTTTTGAACGCCACTTGCAGGGCAGCACCAAAAGACAATTGTATTTTTATTCAATGTATAATTTAAAAATATGAAAACTGCAGGAATAACTATGTCTGCTTTAGTAAGATCCGCTGAGCTTAAAGATTTAACGAGTTTGACCGAATTAATGTATGAATATATCGTTGGCTTTTATCAAAACCCTGGCCCGCCTATCGATAACGTCCATCATTTGATTCGAACCCTCTTTGACAAACAACATGGTATCCAATTCGTTGTAGAAGAAATTGGTAG
Source organism: Paenibacillus sp. sptzw28 (assembly GCF_019550795.1). NCBI lineage: Bacteria > Bacillati > Bacillota > Bacilli > Caryophanales > Paenibacillaceae > Paenibacillus > Paenibacillus sp. sptzw28. The sequence goes on along the minus strand of NZ_CP080545.1, from coordinate 936,900 downwards.
ACTCGTCGGTTTTGCTACACTCTACTTTACATTTAGCACGATGAAAACAGATAAAATTGCTGTCATGAACGATCTCTTCGTCAAAGAACCCTTTAGAGATACAGAACTGGAATCCCAACTCTACCTGGCATGTAAAAAATACTGCATAGATCGGGGATACGCCAATATGACTTGGATAACATCAATCAATAACACACGAGCTCAATCTTTCTTCAATAGAATGAACGCGATCCAAGGGAAAGACTGGGTTCACTTCTCCATTAACTAAGCAGCTCCGGGTGGCGTCTTCCAAAAAAAAACTTGCCGTTACTTGTGATACGGTTCACCGCGCTTGATCTTAAACTATTCTGCCCGTCCCTCAATTTTAATGGTTTATCTTACATATACTCATTCTTTAGTAGGATTTCATCGCATATTCTACTACGATCTCCTATTGATGAAGTCATGATTAGTCCTCCTAATAATAGAGAAGTCCCAATGGAACCATCGGGACTTCTCTGGGTGTGAATATAACTTTGGGTTACACGCTTTATTTGTCAGTAACAATCTTTATTTACCAGTTACAATCTCTATTTAGCAGTTACGACCTATATTTAACGCATTCATCCTTCACATAAATAGTCCCGATGAGCTAACAGAGCATCATCGGGACTGTACTAGAAGTTCCTTAACTTATTATCAATAAACACCCGTTAACTGAGTTCTACTCACTATTACCAGGTTCCAACTTTAATGTTTAGTTTCCATCTTTTTCAGTCTAATACTTTATTTTCCAGTCTAAAACTTTATTTTCACAAGACCCCGGCGTTCAAATCGGACCTGATCTTACTCCCTTATACTGCCAACATTGTGCTTCACCTCTCCTCATTGGGACGGTATCCTTATCGCACATATACGTTACAGTCCGGACTGACAGGTAAACAATGAGTTCCGTCAAAGACAGAACTCATTGTTGCCTATAAGGAATTACTCTTACTGATTTAACTCTTTATTTCAACTCTTGGTTCGCTCATTCCGCAGCTGTGTTGTACACGTTAAACTCTGCGACGGACCACCAGTAACCCTCACTGCCGGTGCAGACGACCTTGATGTAGCGAGCTGTCTGCATTGGGAAGGTGATCTGTTGGAGTGGACCGGTTCCTGTTACAGAAGTAACCTTGGTCCAGTTCGTTCCATCCGTAGATACGAATACGTCTGAGCTTCTCGCATAGTCATTGCTGCCGCTGCCGGAATCGATCACGATCTTGTTGAAAGTCTGCGTTTGCCCCATATCCACTGTAAACGAAAGACCATTATACTGCCCTGTTCCGGAGCTATACCGAGTGCCAAGACTGCCATCCAGCATATTTCCGGGCACATCGCCCCACGGACTTACATCCGTAGCCGTTGCGGTCCAACCCGTCCGATAATCTGCAGCTGCGTTGTACACATTAAACTCTGCGACGGACCACCAGTAACCCTCATTGCCGGTGTTGACGACCTTGATGTAGCGGGCTGTCTGCGCTTTGAAGGTGATCTGTTGGAGTGGTCCTGTTCCTGTTACAGAAGTAACCTTGGTCCAGTTCGTTCCATCCGTAAATACGAATACGTCTGAGCTTCGCGCATAGTCATTGCTGCCGCTGCCGGAATCGATCACAATGTTGTTGAATGTCTGCGATTGTCCCATATCCACTGTAAACGAAAGACCATTATATTGCGCTGTTCCGGAGCTATACCGAGTCTCAGAATTGCCATCCAGCATATTTCCGGGCACATCGCCCCACTAGCTTACATCCGTAGCCGTTACGGTCCAAGTCGACTTTGAGTTGTACACGTTAAACTCTGCGATGGACCACCAGTTACCCGCACTGCCGGTGTTGACGACCTTGATGTAGCGAGCTCTCTGCGTTGCGAAGGAGGACAGTTCGACTGGGCCGGTTCCTGTTACGGAAGAAACCTTGGTCCAGTTGGTTCCATCCGCAGATACGTATACGTCTGCGCTTCGCGCATAGTCACCGGTGCTGCTGCCGGAATCCATCACAATCTTGTCGAAAGTCTGCGTTTGCCCCATATCCACTGTAAACGAAAGACCGTTATACTGCCCTGTTCCGGAGCTATACCGACTGTTAATATCGCCATCCAACATTTTTCCGGGCACATCACCCCATGGACTTACATTCGTAGCCGTTGCGGTCCAACCCGTCCGCTGTAGCGCAGGAGGAAGTCCTATAACATTGAACGGAGATCCGCCTGCATATACTCCGCTGCTTCCGTATACAGAAGCCGTAACCGTCCCCGATGGAACCCCGTTCGGAACGTAAGCGGTGATGCTCGATTCCGACCAGCTCTCTATGTTGGCCGGGATCGATCCGAAAGTCACCGTACCCAGCCCCTGTAAGTTACCGAAATTAGAACCGTTGATCGTAATCATATAGCCCGCTATCCCTTCGTTCGGCGTCATGCTGCTGAAGGCCGGTGCCCTGAAGCTTGACGAATCCCTAGTTGTGAACATCGCTGAAGTCCCGCTGGGGAGCGTATAGGTAAACGAGCTATCGGTGGATATCGGGAAGCTCTGGCTGCTGCCGGTTCCATTGTATACGACGGTAACCTGAGTTCCTTCCGGGCTGGTCCAGTTCTGCAGCTGAAGGCCGTTTGATACCGATGTCGGAGCTGCGATCGAACCGGAATCCGTTCCATTCGAAGGCCCGTATACATTGATTTCACCAATAGACCACCAGAAACCGGATGGTGCGGTATTGACGATGCGAATGTACTGTGCCGTCTGTGTTGGCAGCGTGATGTCTATCCTTCCTATGCCCCCGCTGCCGTTTGCAATCGCGCTGCCCCAATTGACGCCGTCATTTGAAACATATACCTGATATTTATTAATGTAGTCGAATGAACTGTTTACGCTGTTATCAAGGACAATTTGATTGAAGCTCGCAGGGCTCCCCAAATCGATCTGGAACCAGTCGCCGTTCTTCTGCCCATGTCCGTTGGTCCACCTTGTGTTGATATCGCCGTCAATCGCGTTCTTGGCCAAATCCCCGGCTGCATTCCCGGTCCCATCCCCAACCGAATTCGAGGAAGACGTGACGGTCCACCGGCTGCGGTTCAGCGCCGTTCCTCCTGTCTGGATCGAAGCTCCGGACGGAAAGGAATACGTGAGAAAGCTATTTCCGGTACGGATGGTATTCTGGAGGGGCAGTAATGCCGGATCGTACGTGATCGTAACCGGACCTGATCCCGGCTGGAACGTAAAGTCATGTGTCGGATCCGAGACATTCGTCGCTGCCGGGGCATGATTTCCGTTCTGCGGAGGTCCAGCCCACTTAAACGTGACGGCATTGCCGGCATTCAAGGTGTAGTCGAACGATCGCGTTCCATTTGCAACGCTGAAGGTCTTCGCGGCGTCCCCCGAGTTATACGCGATCAGGACCTTCGATCCATCCGGGTTCTGAAACGCGACATCCTCTATGCTGCCTTGCCCAAAGGTATTCGAGTAAATTCGATAGGCTCCGGGCTTCACAAACTTGCTGGCTTGAGCGAGTGCGTGATAGTCCACATTGTAGGATACTTTTCCGTTAGTCGGATCAATGGTAACCAATCCGCGCATCATAGGTATACCATTCGTGTCGCTGTTGAGCGGACCCATATCGGGGTCGAGTGCAATGTTCCATAGCATCACTCCATTCGCCCAATTGCGCGTACCATTGATAATCCAAGTATGAAGTGCATCAGAGAACGCTGCCTGGTCACTTGCTTGCCAAGTACCCCCAGTGGCTTCCGTGATGAAAGCTTCTTTACTTGGATAGTTGTTGTGGACCAGAGTTTGGTAAATAGGACTGCCGCTGTAGACATGCCATCCGGTTCCAACGGCGTACTTGGAGGCAGCGGGGTCGCTAAAAATCTTCTCGGGATACGAGGGAACATCCCAGTTGTGATCCCAAGCTAAAATCTTCGCGGGAATATTGTTAGCATCAAACGCCTTGCCCATCTCCTGTATCAACTGGGTTTCCTGGTAAGCGGACAGGAACATGCCGGGCCAGGTGGGAGTGCCCATCGGTTCATTTTGCGGCGAAACATAGGATATGGGCACACCGGCTTTTTTATAAGCTTGTATGAACTTTACAAAATAGCTCGCGAGCGTAGAATAGTACTCGTCCTTAAGAGTACCTCCTATCATAGAACCTGAGGTCTTCATCCAACCTGGCGGGCTCCACGGGGTAGCCGTGATTTTGATAGACGGATTAAACGAGAGAGCCTGCTTCAATGCCGGAATGATGTACGCCTCATCATGCTGGATCGAGAAGTTGGCTAGCGCCCCATCCGTTTGTCCCGCTGGCATGTCGTCATAGGAATAATTCCCGGATGCATTTACATCCGTAGCGCCCATCGGAGTGCGGAGTAAGCTCAGGCCGATGCCTGACGAGGGATCAAACAGATTTTTTATCAGCTCCGTGCGCTGAGCATCCGACATTTTGTTCCCAATAAGCCAAGCGGAAGAGTCGGTCATGGCCGCCCCGAAACCTTGAACTTGTTGATACTTGCGGCTTTCGTCGACCTGGATCGTAAGCGGGTTATCCGTTTGCTTTGGTGTGAATGCCAAATCGTCTTTGCGGTCAACATACGTGCCGGACTGTACGTCTGTCAGCCAAACCTGCACGGAAGCGCCATTTGGAGCTTGCAACGGCTGCGCTGATGCTTGTTCAGCACTTTGGAAGGCGGGTGCGACAGCGAGGCTCATACTCAAAACAGGCACTAAAAGTAACTTATTTTTTAATTTGCCCATGCTCATTCCTCCGAATAAAATTTTTCAATGGATCACGGTCTTTGTATACGCTTCCATGATCGCCGAAATACAACCCTCCGCATTTCGGCGGAGAGCCGGTGTTCAAATCGGACCTGGACTTACAACGTAAATTCACCGCTCACGCTATTAATTTAGACAACTACAATTTATACATTTTTACTTTATAAGGTATCTCGTTCTTCCCATTGCAAAAAAACGATAATCCTAATGAGGATGGGGACGGGTAAATCAAATCTGTGATCGCGACAAGTCCATCGCCCGCAAATAACTCCACTGATGAGCGATCTACAATAAGACGCAGCTGCAGATACTGCAGATCTGGCGGCAAGACAGCTTGATGTTTGCCGGGGAAATGCTCATGAAAATCAACGACTCCCGATCGAGTGCGGTCTACAAATACTGCCGATTCCTTCACGGAATATCCTGCCACTGTTTCTTCCTGTTGTGATGTTCTTAGTTTAAACCCAAAGGAGTCGATGCCCTGGACAGGCTCAAATTCGGCTACAATTTCATACGTTACCAGTTGCTGATCCTTCAATAACAAATTAAGCTCGTTTACAGCTTCCCCTTCCACCTCTAGAAGAGGAGTTCTGAACTTCTCCAGTTCCAGCACAGGACGTTGAATCAATGCTGCTTCGCCATTCCTTGATTCCAGTGTAAGCTCTCTTGGAATCGTCATGGCCCCCCTCCAGCTCTTGGTAGGAGTCGTACTTGCATATCTCCAATTACTCATCCAGCCGATATAGATTCGGCGTCCATCTTCTTCGGGGATGTCCGACCAACTTACGCCTGCATAATTATCCCTGCCATAATCAAGCCAGCGAATGGTTTGGGAAGCTTCATCCGGCATGAAGGTACGACCGTCAAAATGCCCGGTAAAGTACTGGGTTCTTGAACCTTCCTTGATGTCAGGCTCGTTGCCAATGCTTACTAGGAAGACCCATTTCAGTTTCGTTTTGTCCCCATCAACCGGTAACGCGAACAAATCAGGACACTCCCAGACGCCGTCATGGGAACCGATTCCTTTACCGAATTCGCTGCTAAAGGTCCATTCTTTTAAATTGGTCGAATGGTAAAAGCAAACCGTTTGACCGCAAGCGAGAACCATCACCCATCGCTTCGTTTCTTCATGCCAGAAGACCTTCGGATCCCGAAAATCGTCATATTTGTCAGAAGAGATAACCGGATTACCTTCGTATTTGATCCAGGTCCTTCCGGAATCATGACTATATGCAATACTTTGGGTTTGATTAAGTGTCAACCCGTTATGGTGAGTAAAAATAGCGACAAGCCCAGGCTTTCCGCCGAAAAAACCCGTTGTATCGTTCCAATCTACCACAGCGCTGCCTGAAAAAATCATGCCATTCTCATCGGGAGCAAGCGCTACAGGGAGATGTTCCCATGTCATAAGATCCCTGCTTACCGCATGTCCCCAATGCATCGCTCCCATTTCCATTCCGTATGGATGGTGTTGGTAGAAAAGATGATATTCCTCATTAAAATAAACCAGCCCATTCGGGTCATTCATCCATTCCGCCGCAGGAGAAAAATGAAACTTGGGACGGTACTTCTCAACTTTTAAAATAGACAAAATCTTCTCTTCCTCCCTATCCTTATCTCATATACGCTGTAGTCAAAAATTGGCAGGCAAACAATGAGTTCCGCCCAAAGACAGAACTCATTGTGACCTGTATGGATGAATTGAGCTTACTGATTTAACGATTCTTGAATTTCTTGCGTGATTTGGTCGCCGCCTTCTTGTTTCCACTGCTGTACAAATGTATCGAAGCCGCTGATCGGTTCTTGGCCGACAATGATTTTGGAGAACGTTTCATACTCGAGTTTTTTCAGATTGGCCCAACGTTTGTCCATCGTTTTGGTTCTTGCATAAGTCAAGGTGTTGACCCACTTGAACTTGCCGCTCACATAAGGCTTCAAGCCGACGCCAAAAGAATAAATCAGTCCGAAATCATTTGCGTTGTCCCCGGAGAAATTCCAACCCGAGATGTTATTATTGTCGTACGGCTTAGTTTTGTAAGCGACCATCTTGTCGAATATCGGGATCGCGCTTGGATCGTAGCTATTGAAGTAATCGTGTGCCTGGTCGACCGTCACCTTGCCGGCAGTATATTTGTCCATTTCCTGCAAGATCCTGGCTGGACCGTCCGCGAGAGAGAACGTCTGAGCAAACGGGAATGGATAATCCCTCAAAATCGCTTGCTGGTCCTTGTCGACGATGTTTGCCAGGCCTTTTACATAAAGATTCAGCATTTTAATGACGGCTTCCGGGTTTTTGGCGTCCTTGCTGATAACCGCAAAGCTTGCGGCCGCGTTGCCGCCTTTCGCCTGGTAAATGCCGTCTGCGCCGGAAGGCAGAAGATAAGGCTGCCAGTTGGCTTTTTTGTCGTTTTTCCAGCTGTTTCCGACCTCGGTGAACGGTTCCCACCAAGTACCGAAGAACAGCCCCGCTTTGTTGTTATTAATCAGATCATACGTGTTTGTCGTCAGCATGCCCGGAGAAATCAGCCCTTGTTTGTAAATATCAGCCAACTTCTGAAGAGCTTCCTTTGTTTCAGGCAGAGTGGAACCATAAACCGCTTTGCCGTCGCTGCCCTTTAACCAAAATCCGGGGAAGGAATTATAGGAGGAGAATATGGGATCGAAGTGCGCGTTGAAGTTCTGGTTGTCCATATCCTGATACAGCGGCCCGTTGTTCGGCGGACCCACAAGACCCTCTGTATCCGCTTTCCCGTCACCGTCCGGATCTTTCTCTTTGAACGCTTTCGCCACGGCTTCAAGCTCATCCAGGTTCGTAGGCGCCTTAAGCCCCAGTTTATCCAGCCAATCTTGACGAATCCACATAACAGACAAGAAATCCGGAAGCGGTTTGGAGGCAGGAATGCCATACATCTTGCCGTCTTGCTTGACAAGGCTGTCGAACAGTTCCTTGTTGGAGTCATATACTGCCTTCGTCTGATCACTTGCGTATTGATCCCAAACTTTAGAGATGTCCATGGCAAGCCCGGCTTTGACAATCGCCCTGTACTGGGTATAAGTAAGATTAATCAAGTAATCCGGGATTTTTCCGCTTGCGATTGCCAAATCCACCTGCTTCCCATAGTCGGACGCGACGAATTCATTTTTGATCTCAATGTTGTACTTATCCTTAAGCATTCTTGTGTATGCATTGTCATCCAAGGATTGGCCGTCAGGGTATTTCGTATTCGGGTCCGTCCATGTTCCCCTCGTAAGGACGGTCAGCTCCGGTTGCTTGCCAAACGGATCCGCTTTCGTATCCGTTGTTGCGGCAGGCTCCTTGGTAGAAGTCTTGTTGCCGTCCCCATTACCGCCATTGCCGCTATTGCCGGTACACCCCGCGAGCAAGGAAGCGACAATCGCCAAGGACAAGGCTGCTGTGCTCGCTTTTTTGATGAAGCTAGATTTCACCATACTTAAATTCCCCTTTTATTATTATTTATGTCAAAGGATGTTATCCCCGGACAACAACACCAACGGACACGCAGGTTAGCCCTTAACGGATCCAAGCGTAATCCCTTTCACGAAATACCTCTGCAAGAACGGATAGATTAGCAGCACCGGAATCATCGCCACAAAAATCTTGGCCGCATTTAAGGAATCGTTATTCAATTTGGACATCTGTTCGAGTTGTTCGATGGACATGGTCGCCATACTTTGCAGGTTTGTCGAGACGACTAACTGCTGAATATAGGTTTGGAGCGGATAGCTATCCGCTTTCGTGGACAGGACCATCCCTGCAAAGAAATCGTTCCACTGCCCGACAATCGTGAACAAAAGGACGGTCGCCAATACGGGCTTCAGGAGCGGCAGAATGACCTGCAACAAAACTCTCCACGGGCCGGCCCCGTCGATTTTCGCCGCCTCTTCCAGCTCTTCCGGCAGGTTCTTGATAAAGTTCGTAATCAGAATCAGGTTGAATATCGGAACTCCGCCGCTTAGTACCAAGCCCCAGACGCTGTCCATCATGTTGTAGTTCCTCATGGTTATAAACCAGGGAATCAACCCGCCGTTAAACAACATGCAGAAGATGAATGCCCACATCAGTAAATTGCGTCCCGGAAATTGCTTGCTTGTTCTGGACAACGGGTAAGCAGCCAGCGACAACACCAGCATCGTCAACGCCGCTCCAAGAACGACTCGTTCTACCGATACCCAAAACGCTCTAAAGAAACCGGAATCCGACAAAATCGCCTGAAACGAATATAAATTGAAGCCAATCGGAAAAACAGATACAATTCCCGCTTGCACGGCTGCGTTGTCACTTAACGCAATCATCAAGGTATACCAGAGAGGCAGCAAACACAGCAGCGTCAAGCAAATGAGAAAGATTATATTGATTACGTCAAACGCTTTTGATCCCAACAAACGATTCCCGGTCACTTTGTTTCCTCCAAACTCAGAAGATTCGATAGCCCACAAGCTTCTTCGCCAGCCAGTACCCTGCAGTAATGAGGATAAAGCTGACGACCGATTTCAATAAACCAACCGCTGTGCCAAAACTGAAATCAAGCCCCTGCAGCCCTGCGCGATAAACATAAGTATCAATAATATCTCCGGTGCTGTACACGAGCGGGTTGTACAAGTTGTATACCTGGTCGAAGCCTGCATCCAAGATGCCTCCAAGCGACAAAATGGCTAAAAGTGCGATGGTGCTGCGAATGCCCGGCAGCGTTACATGCCACATTTTGCTCCAGCGACCCGCCCCGTCCATCTCTGCCGCTTCATAGAGCGTGTTGTCAATACCGGTTAAGGCGGCCAAATAGATGATCGAGTTGAAGCCGAAGTTCTTCCATACATCCGATCCGATAATGAAACCCCTGAATAGATCAGCCTTTTGAAAAAATTGGACAGGCTCGAAGCCCATAAATTCCAATAAGTTGTTTACCGGACCACTAAACGAAAAGATTTGCAGCATAACTCCGGATAAAATAACCCAAGATAAGAAATGAGGCAGGTATACGCTCGTTTGAATCGACTTGACCAAGAACTTTTGTCTTAGCTCATTGAGCAGCAAAGCGAATACTAACGGAACGAACAAATTGCCGACAATTTTGCCAAAGGCAATGACCAATGTATTCCACAAAGCAACCCGCGCATCGTTCAATTCCAACATATATTGAAAATTTTCAAGACCGACAAATTCCGAATGCAAAATCCCTTTTCCCGGGTTGTAATCCTGGAATGCCATCACAATCCCAAACATCGGAATGATTTGAAACATAACCAGCCAAATAAAAGCCGGAACAAGCATGATCAAATAATGCTTCACATCGGGATTCTTCCTATGATACAACGAAGCCTTTGAGATCAAACTCCTGCGCTTTAACCCCACATTTTCATTCATCAGGTTAGTATTCACCAGCAGGTTTCCCTCCACATTCTTTAAAGATTTGCAAAGTAAGAGTTCGGCAGGATCCGCCACCCCTCGAACAGCGATTGCGTCTTCACGATAAATTTTGCGCCGTTTCCTGAATAAACTAAGTTTTTATTCATCCTCCCATAAAGTTTTCGTGAATATCTATGAATACGTATTACCAATGTGGAAGCACTTACATCGCTAGCATATACCTTGATTAATCATTTGTCAACGTCATACTAGAAGAGAGGTTTGAGCTTAAAATTTCATTGGCCAATTTTGGGTTTATTCACACTTTTGGAATACGATTTCTAATATGTAAATAATATTTCTTGAATAATTTAATTTTTATTCAGAATATATTATTATGCTTGGTTTTATGATATAGTAGCTTTGAAAGGAGCTCATCCCGATGGCAAAAATGACTATGAAGGAAATAGCCAAAAAGGCAAAAGTGTCCCAACCGTCCGTATCCCGGGTCCTTAATGGCCATAAAGGAGTAAGCTTAGAAATCGTCAATGCCGTTATGAACGTGGTTAAAGAGGTTGGCTATGTTCCCAATAAAGCGGCTCAAACGTTGAAAAGAAACAGTACGAACATAATTGGCATATGCACAAGGGAGATCTACAATCCTTATTTTGTGGAGATCATTGATTCGCTGGAGCTTGAAGCGAGGAAAAACGGGTACAATGTTCTGTTTCACAACTCCAAATACAATCCGGTAACAGAATGGGAGAACATACAAAACTTTGTTTCCCGGCAGGTGGATGGGATCATCATCGTGCCTTCAAGTGATTTTAACCTTGAGAGGATTACAAAACTGGAAATCCCTACAGTTGTGTTAACCAATAATAAAAAAATGCTCGACAGTGTCGGAATCAATCATCTTCAAGCAGGCAAACTGGCTGGGGAAAGCTTCATTCATTCAGGACACAAAACATTTGGATACATTGGATCGATACGAGATGATGAAAAATTTTACGGTTTCGAAAGCGTTTTGCAAGAAAACGGCTTTACGTTTGACCCAAAAAACTTCCTGCTGGTTGAATCTTCCAATGACAACTTTATGATTCGCAGATATATCGAAAACTATCTGGATCAGTCGGAAAAGCTTGAATTTACATGTCTTTTCGCGGAAAATGACATCATGGCCCTTGAGTTCATGAAAGCCGCGGAGAAAAGACAAATTCGGGTTCCCGAAGACGTTAGCATCATTGGTTTTGACGATACGTATCTGTCGAAAATTATGGAGATTTCAAGCATCCATCAACCGATTAGGGAAATGGTAAAGACTACTTTTGAAATACTCCTCAGCCGTATCAATCAAGAGGTGCCCTCCAGTTTGGTAAATATTATGATGGAACCCACATTGATCGAAAGAAAAAGCTCTAAGTTTAAACGAAGGTGATTTACCTTTAGACCCTCGTATTTAAAGCGGTTGTACCGGAGGTTATACCGGAACAATCGCTTTTTTCGGCCGAAATTCATTAAAACAGTCTGGGGAGTAGGTTATAAAGTGTATCCGCCCGTCTGATTCGACTTAAGGAGTGACCCCAATGTCCATACAATTTACGATTCCATTCATTTGGTCTTCTTCTCGATTGAAGTGAATATCGGCCGATTTGCCAACCAAACAATATGGTATAAGAGTATTAATTTTATCCCGATCTTGACCATTGACGTTAAGACCTTTTTACTGAATATTCTTATGATGGTGCCTTTTGGAATCTGCCTGCCGTTGCTGGGATCTAACTTCAGGACCGCTGCTAGTGTCGCGAAGTCTGCACTTTGCGTAAGTCTTTCACTTGAGGTTATGCAAATGATTATCCGGGTTACGCTTGGCAGCGGCAGAAGTACCGATATTAACGACATCATCGCTAACACGCTCGGAGGTGTATTCGATTTCCTTATTTATAAAAGGCGGACACATGTGAAAGCTGTTCGATGTATGATGGACCGGTATCGACTGGGGTAGGTTGCCTACAAATAATGAAAAACCGGAATCAGATGAAACCATCTGATTCCGGCTGCATACCTTTACTGAACAATTGAGGCCGGGGCCCCCTGCTTTCCGGCACTCATCCGCAGCTTCAACATAAACACAGCTACGATCGCCAGGATGACGCCAATCATTCCGATCCATGTTATCGATGATAGGGACACTTGATCGATCATGATCCCTCCAATTCCTGCACCGGCCGCCATGGATAATTGCATCATGGATTGGTTAAGGCTTAACATGATTCCCGAATAATTCGGTTCAATCCGCACCAGATTCAATTGCTGCGTCGGACCGGAAGACCAGGCTGCAAACGACCACAAAACCAGTATGCCAACAATAGGCAGCCATGAATTGGTGAAGGCAACGGTAATGGACAGGAGAAGGAGTGCTGCGACGTGCAGAAGCATTCCCCCGGTCAATGTCGGGAACACGCCCCATTTATCCGTGCTGAACCCGCCAAATTTCGATCCGACTAAGCTGGCGATGCCGAAAGCCAATAAGACGCCGCTCAGCATTCCCTCGTTCAAGCCTGCGACATCGAGGAGATAAGGCGAGATATAGGTATAGGCGATCGAATACCCACCCAACCAGAAGAAGGTAATTCCAAGTCCAAGCGTTACATTTCCGTTTTTCAAAAAGGCAAGCTGCTTCGACAAAGGAACGGGAGCATCCCCTTTGATTCGAGGTATTGCGGCGTACAGAACAACCATCGCCAGCAATCCCGCCAGCGCCAGCAAACCAAACACCGACCTCCATCCGAATTCAGCCGCTACGATTCGTCCAAGAGGAACACCGATAATTAAGGAAGCGGTAAATCCCATCACTACAGTAGCAATGGAGCTCGCTTGTTTACCTGGTGCGGCAATTTTGGCGGCAATGTCCAATGCTGTTACCACGACCATTCCGGCGCCTAAAGCCATGATGATGCGGGCTACGACAAAGAGTTCATATCCAGGCAGAACAAAAGAGAGAACATTCCCTAACACGAATATGCCGAGTGCCGTAACCAACAGTTTTTGCCTTTCCACTTTTGCCGTCAACGCCATGAGGATCGGAGTAAAGATGGCGTAAACGAAGGAAAAAATCGTTACAAGCTGACCTGCCGAAGTAACCGAAATACCCATCGTATCCGAAATCGTATCTAAGATGCCGGAAATAACATACTCGGATGTACCGACCAAAAAACTAACCAATGCCAAAATATAAATTTTCCACGTATTAGACAATGAGATCACGTCTCCTAAAACTCATTTTGTTATTTTTAATCAAATTAACTTTTAAAATACATTTAAATTAATACATATCTCGATATATCGATATGTTGTGTGAAAAAAAACTGAATACGTATCAAGTATTCAGGATAAATTAGAGTTCACCATTAAAGAACGCTGCAATTTTACGTATATTTTCTTCATCTCTTTTGTAATACGTATATTTTCCTATACGTTCCGTGTGAATCAGACCAGCTCGTTGAAGAATGGACAAATACTGTGAAGCCGTTGACTGTGTCATATTCAGCTTATCTGTCACTTGACTAACGCAAACCCCAATTTTTCTCATATCAACTCCTTCGTGGGGGATAAAATGGTTTTCCGGCTCTTTGAGCCATTGTAAGATCTGCAGCCTGGACTCGTTAGACAACGCTTTAAACACTTCAATAGGATCCATACTTTTATTATATCGATAATTCACGATATGTCAATTGGGTATTTTTAATTTATCTGCGTATGGGATTATTGAAGCAGTACACCTGTAAGTTAACCAGTAATCTTGAATTTTTCGATGATATCCTGTAAGTCGTGAGCCATTTTGCTGAGCATATTCGCGGAGGATACAATTTCCTCCGTGCTTGCGTATTGCTCTTGGACGCTTGCGGAAACGTCCCGCGTGAATACCACGGTATTCTCCGCGACCTGATTTATTTTTTGCACGGACCGGGCGGCTGAGGGATTGATGGACAATCCTGTCGGTCTGAACGGATATGTTCCCGATCATTGATGTGAAAAGAAAATAAAGTAGTAGACTGGATAAGTTGGTCCCACGCGGATTCGAATTATAAAACCGTCAGATCTCGTAAAATAAGTATTAGACTGGCCACAACTTTGAAAACAGCGGCAGCCGTGGACGAGAAAATAAAGTCCTAGACTGACGCTGTTTTATTGAGCTAACGTTCTCCGTTAGCTTAATCTTCTTCCGATACTACTTGAAATTTGATAAAAGCTCACCCTTGATTATTTAAAGTTTGGATTTGTAACTACTTTTAATTGATCACCTATTTTTTCACAGTCAGGTGAGGACTCTTATCAAGAAGAGGCTGCGCTTCTTTTAAGGCAACTTTTCGTAGTCGATGGCATACCAGGCATTGAATGCCTTATGGCATTCGCCCTAATAAAGCTTTTTATCGGTAAATTTCCGCGCATTCCATGCTTGTAGGTTGGTAAAAACAATGATTTTTCCAAGCACCCGCGAGCGGTTGACCGTACCACATTGCGGGACAAGCTTGAGATGTTGGCCCCCACGGGTTGAAATACCACAGCGAGTATTTTGAAGGCCATTCTCGCCAGCCTTTTATGGTCTGTTCAGCTAGCCGCCGCTCTCGTTCCCGTGACTTCAGATAAAAATCGGGTTCTAATATGGCGTCGAACATGGCATCGTCATTCATATAATGATAAATAACATCATTAATATTGTTGACGTTCTTGAAGTCCGAACACCTGACTACGGCCCGATTAATCACGACAGCGCCAACCGTTAACATACCCTTTTCGCCTTCCGCCTGTGCCTCGCCCCTCATAAGCCGCGCCAACAAATCAACGTCAGACGACCTATACTTAACCCTTGCACCCATGGCAAAACCCCCTTTAACTGGTTAACACACTATATTCACATTTTGGCAAATGTTCGTTGAAAATAAAGTTCTAGACTGGAGTTGTTGATCTAATGTGGATTTTTAATTATTAATTTGGCAGCCTTCGCAAAATAAGTTTTAGACTGTTCCAATAAAGTAAGCAGCGGCGGACTAAGACATGAAAATAAAGTCTTAGAATGCCGCTGCTGTTTCAGCCTGATATTGAACTAACATTCCCCAGTTAGCGTAACGATTAGTTTTAATCGAACTCTTAGTTAACATTTGATGTCGACGGAAAGTGATTGTTCCTAATGTTAAGTCAACAGAAACTCTACTACTTCAGCCTTCAGCGTTTCGTGAAATTGCAAGCGATCAAAGCCGGGCGGGTCTTGCGAGGGGGGAAAGGCTGGTGAAATCATCTCAGCTGGGAAAGGAGTCAGGAAGGAATAATGTCCGGCATTCTCCACCGTCCGGTAGCGAATCATTTGCGGTTCAGCAACACTATTATTCATGATGATCTGCGCGTGAAAAAGAGGTGTGTAAGGGTCTTGCTCGGCATCCAACATGAGAATGGGGAGCCGAACGTTGCTTAATGCTCCCTCATTACGGAACCAAACGGACGCCGGGGCTAGCAAAATCAGGGACCGGATGCGTGAATCATAAGGAACATCGATCTGCTGCGGCTTCCCATCCGGGCTCTCAGTAGGGAAGGAGGTCGGGATGCCGCCAGCTGCTGCAAGCGCGGTGTAGCCCCCCATGGAATGCCCGATGACCGAATGGCCACCCGGTTGGAGAAGCCCCTTAAACCTCTCATCTTCAAAAAACCAGTCGGCTGCCATGCGAAGGTGCCGGGGGCGATAGGTGAGGTTTTGGACAGTACCTTCCAAACTATTATCGTTGCGGTTATTGAATGGATGTTCGAGCAGGCCAACGATAAAGCCGCAGCGCGCCAAATGCCGAGCGAGCGACCGGTACACAAGCGGTGAACCGCCTGTACCGTGTGAAATGAGGACTAGCCTAAATTTACCATCCAGCGGCGCTGCGTCTCTGGCCACCTCCAACGAGTACGGCCCTATCCTATCAGTCTGTTCCGGTGCATCTGTCGGATACATCACGATCATGGGAACGGTCAACCTCAATGCGTTGTCGGTAATTTGTACCTCGCAGCAACCTGCATATACTTCAACAATGTCTTCTATTTTGTTCATCTTGATCTCTTCCTCTCCTTGAGTTACATGCTCCTAATATGGCGAGCCAACGGGAATATATATGTCTAATACCGAATCCTCGTTCATCGGTCCTAGATATCGATGGTCGTAACGCACAAACTCCGGGCAATTCGTACGAACGCTGCCTGACTGGGGTAACCACGTTTCATAAATGTACTGGAACGTATCGTTGAGTCTCGATAATGTCCCCTTATGAGTAAAAACCGCATAAGTTACCACTGGGAGCAGCTTAGCGACCATTCCCAAGGGAACTACACTTTCCTCGCTAGCCACCTCGACACAAGCGATATACGTGATTTCCCATTGCCTACCTGTAAGTTCAATGACCGCATAAAATATGTCTTCCGTATCCGGCTTTCGCTCAATTTCAAACAAACGCTGCCTAAAGCTCCGCCATAGCTTTCCGACCTCGTCCGAATTGACACCCGGTATTGACATGCCGACCAGATGTAGCTTATTCAGGCAGACAAAAGCTGGCACGAGGGAGACGCTCTTATTCAAATGCTGTAGCCCCACTTCATCCAAAGGAAGCTTCTCCATTGCCCGGAACAGCGTGTCCTTCATGTCCCTTTGCTTTCGAAATTGTCCAGGCGAGATGGAGAACATTTTCCAAAAGGATCGGGCGAAGGATTCCTGAGACTCGAACCGGTACAAGATGGCAATATCTATGATCCTTTGGTTGGTATAAAATAAATCGTATGCTGCTTGTGTCAATCTTCGCTTGCGTATGTACTCCGAGACGGAGTTTCTCGTAACCGATAGGAAGATCCGGTGAAAATGGTACGGCGAATAGCCCGCAGCCTCCATAACCTTGGTGCTTAAGCTCTGATCGGTCAGATGATCCTCAATATAGGTAATGGCCTTGATTACCAAATCCTTATAATCCACTTTAATGCCTCCATATCGATATACTCACTTTACGACAGATGGAACGCTCTGTTTTGATATTTTTTGCGGAATTTTACTTTACCCAACAGCAAATACTACTTTCCAAGCGCAGATAGTTTCCTAATCAGCCACACTCTTCGGTTCGCCAAAAGAGCGACCTCTGGCAATTGCTCAGTCTCGCTGGTTTTAAACAAATCTGACCGTCCCTCGGTTAATGATGCATCGTTAGTCTAAGACTTTATTTTCCTGGTCTACAACTTTATTTTCTTAGTCTACAACTTTATTTTCCAGTCTATTACTTTATTTTCGTTCTACAGCAAAATGACCGTTGGCGTGCGGGGTGGGTCACATGTGTGCCAGGGTGTCAAAACTTAAAAAAGTAGCCGATCGTTTGGCCGGCTGCCGCTGTGTAATGGTTGAACTCCCGTTAGCTGAAATGACCAGACCTTGGTAAGACGATAAAAATAATAAAAGAAATGAAAATTATCTATCCAGCTCCTTTAAGCAGTTGTTAAATCCCATTCATATATACAAACCCTTTTCTTCATCTGCTGGAACTTTCTTTTCAATAACCAAATCTATTTCTTCACCACTTATGACGAGAAAATAATCATTACGTGTAATCCAGACAATCAAGCTGCTGACCGTGATGAGCCTTCAGGCGAGTGATACTGTCGGGTCCTATATTGAACGAAAAGTGATCACGACCTTGTTCAGATCGAGTTGTTTCAGGGCACCGTTAACATCTTGTTGAGCAATCATCTTGGCATCCCATATGTCATTGATGATAGAGAGTCGGCTATCCTGCTGGAATAGGCAGCTTGATAAGGTGACTTAGAGTGACCCCAAAGTTACTTAAAGTCACCTTATCTTTTCAATGTTTATTGCCGATATAATCAGTGTGCGATTTTTGCATTTTTATCCACGAAGGAGATGATGGACTTGTAGAATAAAAGCATTCGTCCAAGTTGGAAGTATTCGAGCGGCAAGGCAAAATGTTTACATAGTACTGACAAAACGGTATTATAATTGATGTTGTCGGAAGGAATTGGAATAGAAATTTGTCAAAAGCAAACTTGTTGAAAAACAAGGACGCAAAGCCACGGGTCTAACGTTCTATGAACTATGATGGCCGGGTTACCAAATTCACGACTTGTGGCACTGGCGCTTTTAGTTATAAAAGCTTTTGGTCCACGCGTCGATAAAGAGAGAGGGATTCGATGATCATCGTCACCAAACCGTATGTCTCCGAAGTATTGGCTCAAACGCTGCGCAAATACGAAGTTCCCATTCTAAAAGCGGATGATGTTCACGTATCTAACGAAGCGGAACTGAACCGTTTCTCAGAACAAGCTTTTTTTCACCGATTTACAAGCAGCCATGAACCCCAGCCTCTTTTGTGCAACTCCGAAGCATCTTTGCGTCTCCTCGGTCAAAATCTTCAGAACCGCCCTGCTTGGCAACAGGCCGGCATCTTCAAAAACAAGGCTGCTTTCCGTCAGTTGATGAAGCCGGATTATCCTGATTTATATTTTCAGAGCTTACACTTGAACGAATTGGACTCAATCGATCCGGCCAAATTGCCGTACCCGGTTATCGTCAAGCCTTCGGTCGGGTATTCCAGCATCGGCGTATATCGGGTTGAGAACGCGGGTCAGTGGAGAGAAGCAATCCGCTCTACGCGGCAAGCCCTCACCATAGGCGCAGACATGTACTCGGAGGACGTAGTCAATGCCAACGAGGTAATTATAGAGCAGTGGATCGACGGTACGGAATATGCCATTGACGCTTATTTCGATTTCGATGGACAACCGGTCATATTAAATGTATTTGCACGCAAATTTATGCACGAAAGCGATACAAGCGACCGAATATATTATACAAGCAAGCATGTCATCCAGGAAATGTTAGTACCCTTGACCGAGTTTTTATCCAAAATCGGCAAGAAGCTGGAGCTCCGCAATTTCCCTTTGCATGCGGAAGTGCGGAAAACGAGCAAAGGCAGCGTCGTACCGGTGGAAATCAATCCATTCCGGTTCGCGGGATGCGGAACAACCGAGTTAGGGATTCACGCTTACGGTATCAACTCCTATGAAAGCTTCTTTCTGCAACAAAAACCCGATTGGCAGACTATCACCAAAAGCATGGATGATGCGGTATACAGCTTCTTTTGTGCGGAATACGAGCTGGATAGCGGCCACAACATTCTGGGATTCAATCATGAAGGCTTCAAGCAACATTTTCAAAACATATTGGAGTACAGGGTCATGCCGGAGGAATTCAATATGTTCGCAGTTGTCTTTTACCGCAGCGAAACCATGCTGGAGAATCATAGGCTGATTAAGTTGAATTTGGATTCCTATATAATTAGAGGACAAGCCGGTCAAGCCAATTCAATGAGTTCCTGACCGGGGAACTGTAAAGAAAGAGGAGACTCTTTTTTTACAGTTTTCTTTTGAGCCTGTTGCGAAAATTGTTGAAATTTGCAGTATTATGCAAATTTATGCCTACAGTTATTATATTTCTTAAAGGGGACAAATTACGTGAAATCAGCCTCAACCAAATTAGTAAGCGCCCTGCGCTTCAAGGATTCCATCGTAAAGAAAATTTCTTTAGCCGCCATTGTACCGCTTTCTCTCTTTTCGATCATCTTCAGCTTAACGCTCTATTATTACTCGATGCACATTATCGACAATCACCTGTTGCCCAGCTTTGAGCAAGTTCTGAAAACAAACATGAATACATACAGTGCCAGCGTTACGGCTGATTTGGTCAATAAAGCCAAAACAGATAAAGACTCTTATCAGAAACTGCATGAAATAGCAAACCGCATTAGTAAAAACGACAATGTGCAATTAGTCTATATTATGAGTAAAGTGAACGGGCAGGACGTTATTTTGGTCTTGAGCGGGACGGACGACTATTTAACGCCTTATCCCTTTACTCCCGAGCAGGCTGCGACGTTGTCCCGGCCTTCGGAAGTGATTTTCAGCAAGATTTATGAAGATGAGTACGGTGTGCATAAATCCGTCTATTTTTCCATTGCGGGAACGGATTCCATGTTAGGCATCGATATGAATGCCAAATTTATTAAGGACTTGAAGAGTAATGTTATCACGATATGTTTGGTGCTGTCCATCGCCTTCATACTGATCGGAACAGCGATTATGATCTTTATCTCGACCAGAATAACCAAGCCTCTTATCAAACTTGTCGGGCATACCCGGACAGTGGCGGAAGGGGATCTGAGCAAGCGGATTTTAGTTGAGAGCCATGATGAAATCGGCCAATTAATGTCTCACTTCAATCGCATGACGGAGCAACTGAAGAAAATGATCGAACAAGTCAGGGACACGACAACATATGTACAAGCTTCCACCGATGAAGTTTCGAAGAGAACGCAGCATTCGACAGATATGATATATGAAGCTGTCGCATCGATTCAGGAAATCGCCTCAGGGAATGAGACAATGACGAAGGTCATCTCGGAGAATGCCAAGGCCATTCAGGAAATGGCATCCGGCATGCAGCATATCAGCGAATCGATCCAGGAATCGTCTGATGAGTCTTTCGCCATGGCCCAAGAGGCGGGTCAAGGGGAACAGATCGTCAGCCAAGCAGTCAGTCAGATGGATACGATATCCCAAGCGGTCGCCCGCTCTACCGCCTTGGTGCATCAAATGAATGAGCGTTCCCGTGAAATTAACGGTGTGGTCGATATGATTAAGGAAATTGCCGGCCAAATTAACCTGCTCTCGCTGAATGCCGCAATCGAGGCAGCCCGTGCCGGCGAACACGGCAGAGGCTTCGCCGTCGTAGCCGATGAAGTCCGCAAGCTGGCAGAGCAGACGGCTACCTTCTCAGACCAAATTTTCAGGACCATTCATTCCATTCAAGAAGATACCGTTAAATCGGTGAATGCGATGAGCACCGTCACTGAAGAGGTAAAAGCCGGCACCCTCTCCGTTCATGAGGCGGGA
The DNA here is from genome assembly GCF_019550795.1 of Paenibacillus sp. sptzw28. Taxonomy (NCBI): domain Bacteria; kingdom Bacillati; phylum Bacillota; class Bacilli; order Caryophanales; family Paenibacillaceae; genus Paenibacillus; species Paenibacillus sp. sptzw28. Next base: position 915,766 of record NZ_CP080545.1, on the reverse strand, counting down.
AAAACATTCGGAGTCATCAAAGATTTAACGATGAAGGTGTCCGACAAGTTCCAAGCCGTGTCGGCAGTAACTCAACAGGTTTCCGCCATGGTAGAGGAAATTTCGTCCAGTGCGGAACACATCACCGAGATTACCCGTTTGTCCGAGGATAACAGCAAGAAAATGGCCGCATCGTCGCAAGAGCAGCTTGCCACCTTGGAAGAAACCGCCCAGTCCGCGGAACTCCTCCGCGATCGTGCGGTGCAACTGAGCGAACATGTCAACCAATTCAAGCTGCAGTAAACCGCCCGAACAAACAAAATTAGGCGCAGTCCCTTACCGGGGGACTGCGCCTTTGTTAGAAACCCCAACCAATCCTCAATTTCCTTCTTCACTAACAGCAAGTTGTACAAAGAAAATAAAGTATTAGACTACAAGTGTTAATGTGGCGGCGGTTTACAAGTTAGAAAATCGCCTGCCTTCTAAAGATAAGTCTTAGACTGGACCCGAAATCGACAAATCTGTTCAGTGTAGGGTTTTTAATCTGTTTTGCATATTACATTATAGTTAGTGTCTCAAAGAAGCGCATTAAAACGTAATAACATTAAAGTTCGTACCACGTATTTACATTAAAGATGGTTTCTAGTTCACATCTACCCAGACTGTTTGTTGATATACTTAGTTTTGCAGCGAAATTTAAAACAGCCAAGCATAACTGGTTATACATGAAAGGTAGGCATGAGGCTAACTTGTCTTGAAGAAGCCTATGGCTTCTCCTCTTCTCGCGAATCATGCCCATAGAGGCTCTGTGAGTAATAGTTACAATTGAGACTAAAATGGACCAAAAAAACCCGGAATTATGGCAACGAATGAGATTTCAAACAGAAACTATCCAATGTAAAGAGATAGTGTCGCAGGAGAGTACAGCTTCCGATATTTAACGAGCTGCCGATCCGGATTTTGGTCCTTGGCTAAAACCCGGCCATTTCCCAATTTAATCGCTCTGCTCTCCCTTTCCGTTTCAAAATGTCACTAATAAAATGAAACGTATCTAAATTAATTTTAGGACATTTTGAGACGAAAATATAGGAGTATTTTCCGCGTCTCAAAAAGCATGCTTTATGACACTCCGAGCTTAACAACCGGACTCTCTACTCTACAAGGTAAATCCATTTATCGTAATAGTAGCTCAAAGCGGCGTTCAACTAATGTAACCCTTAAAAGTTAAAATCGGTCATCCTTAGCTTAGGATGACCGATTTTTCTGCTCAATCGAGTTGCTTTTAAGGGATTTTATTAAAAAGCTTAATTTGTGATACTACGCCATCTTTTACCTCAAATACCAAGTAGTCGTACTTTAGTTGGTTACTTATTTCATATGCACAATTGTTTGGGTCAGTTCTCCCATCCTCAGCAATTTTTATACCTGGATAAGCATCCTTCATCTCTTGAACTGTATTACCCAATTCAACTCCCTTTGAGGTAGCATAACCTTTTTTAGAGACACTCATTGTCATAATCCAATATGTCTTACCGTCACCTTTAGGGGAGAATAACTCCATCTCAAGTCCATCGTACGTTAGTTTTTTTAGAAATGACCCTGTTAAAGTATCTCCTTTTACTTCTTCAATGTCTTGAGAAAGTGGTTTTCCCAAAACTTGTTCTAAATTAACTTCGGTATCCAAATCGTGGAGCGCAATAATTTCACCATTTGCCTTTATTGAAAATTCCTCGACTTGACTTTGTTCTTGATTCTGATCTACTTGAGTTTGCTCTTTATTTTGATCAACTTGAGTTTGCCCTTCATTCACGGATGGGGCAGGTGTTGTTTTCGTCACATCACTTTGCTCCTGGCACCCTAATATTAAAGCCAAACTCAAAAACAGCATAGGTACAATGAATTTTTTCACGTCTTTACTCCTTTTTCCTCTAATTTTCTTCCCTTTGTTCTTTAGACGTAATCAATAAAGTTTTGTTGCTCCATGATTTACTTACGTCGATAACAAGTTCTTCTTTTTACAGATATCACGAGTATTCCAGTTAATCTGCGTGTTATTGCTCCGAATCATGCATCAATAATAGGAAGAAAGACAGGGGCTAATAATATCCCCTGTCTATTTTTAATTATTGAATAGTATACGCACGTCCAATGGTATCAGCGTTTATTGAAGTTAGAGGAGCAGTTGGATGCTCATAATATTGTGGCCAGAATGACTAAATAGTAGTACCAGTGGCAGCGCCGGTCGCAGTTTTTAGGTTAATCGACCATCTATGGATACTAGGTGTACTCATAGTAAATAAGGTGGAAGACTTTGTCCACGTACCGGAAGAACCTCTCTTATAGTACAGTTCAATTTTAGAAACGTCATAAACATTTGTTGTATTATCCGTGCAAGCATATGCGTTAATATAAAGGACATTGGCAGATATCGCATCGCCTGAAATAAAATCGAGATGGGAACCGTTATTCCACTCAGTAACCCAACGATAGAAACCGTACAACTTGTAGGTTAAGGAAGCTGTGGAGGTTGTCATGTGAAAATGAAGGTGCGGTGCATATGATTTTTGGGTATCAACGACACCGATTGACTGACTCGTGGTGAACGTATCACCAATTTTTATACCTGTAATGGAATCTCCTGTAGGATTAATGTGTAAGTAACGGACATAGTAACCATCATACGTGCCATTTCCATTAATATCATGGTCTAAAATTACAGATCCTAGTTGGCTTGAGGTATCGTGGTTAACAGCAACAACTTTTCCTGGTAAGATTGGGTATACAGGGGTTCCTGCAGCTGCCTGAAGGTCAGTTCCTTGGTGAGGGTTCGTTCCTGAACTTCGAGGCTGATTGACTTTACTGTTTACTCTGGACCATACATCGTTCGATCCTGAGCGAATAGGAGAGCGCGCATTTCCGGAAGGAAGGTAACTCCCGGTTCCATAGCGTTCTTCAAAAACGTGGCTATAATCAGCGGCAAATGCAGAAAGAGGCAAAGACGTAAGAGCAACTAGTAAAACTAGAAAGAAAAACCGGTTTTCTTCATATTCACGGCTCCTATTCGACTTCGTTAACATTTAGAATGTAGGTTTCTTCAACATCGGAATCTTTTTGACGTACATTGACGAGAAACTGACTTTCACTTATCCATTGCCCGTCTGTGAAGAATGTGCTTGTTGGTTCTTGCATTTGTTTCACTTCTTGCGTCTGCAGATTAATCAAAACTAGCGTACGCTCGGGTTGAGTTGAGTCAGGGGCATTAAACATCATGACCCAAGGACTACCTTCCTTTGTACGTATAGGTCCAACACGGTTAAGCGATTCAAAAGTCAGATCTTTACGTTCATTTGTCTCCAGATTCGTGATTTTCAGCTTGCCGTACTCCTCTTGATGGATTAGATAAGGATAAGAGAGACCCGCATCTAAAGCGAAATCGACCACAACACTTGTTTCCTTGGTTTTAACATTTACCTTTTCCACTTTTTCGGCACGGCGAACATATACTTCATTTTGTGCTCCCCAACCAATAACCGAGTAGCCACCATCCGTAACCGGTTCTTCTTGACCGGTTTTCAGATCTTTCACCCACATTTGACCATTAAAATTGTCATCGTATAGGACATTCCGAGTTGAATGGTAGAGAAGCAGGTTTCCATCTGGGCTTACGACGGCATTGGTGCCCCATGTTGGAACGAGATCCTCTACATATTTTTTATCTAATTCCTGAATGTCATATTGGCCTACTTGGTTTGCTAAGATCGGTTGAATAGTATTTTGGTTTACATCAACAGCGTATAAATTCCCATCATACTCCATTATAGTAGAATTCGAGTTGGGCCAAGCGGTCAAAATGTATTCCTGATCGTTATTGCTTAACAGAACCGATGTATGTCTATCGGAGAAAATGTCGAAATTTGATGAAATATACAGGTAAATTTAACCAAATTAGAAAAATGAAACTGAACTAATAGGCTTGATTGTTCTAATTGCGTCTTTCTTAACTTTAGGTGTGGATAATGAAAGCCTAAAGTCAGTTGTCATGACTACAGCTGTACCATCTACGTGAGGATGCTGAATCCCAAGCTTCTTCGCAATCTCGATCGTTCTTTCTAAGGGGAACGAAAGAGTATGATGAATTCTACCTGTCTTCCAACCCTTATGACGTGTTATCCAGCCTTCTGAAGCAATCTTATTGTCGTGGGCTTGAATAAAAGGCTGATAATCGGCTCCTGTACCTGCACCTCTGCCCTTTTTAATATAATTTTCTTGAAGTTTAGCGATTCTTGCTCCACGTTTAGACATGAAAACAATCCTCCGTAGCGAATTAAATTAGTACAACTATTTGAATATTCAATTGAATATTCAAGTAGAAAAGATGGCCTCGCCCTATTAAAGGCGAGGCCATCTTATGAAGAAGGGAATATATTCATGATGATGCTTGTCGTAAGGATATCCCTTAGCCGCACGCTCTCACCCAGATAACTATAGCAACTATAACTTATTTTTTGATTATTCTCAATATAATGATAAAAGCACAGTATAGGGCACTCTCATTTGCCTTTCGTGTGTTTGGATGGTCGTGCTGCCTTTAGCTTTTGAATACTCTGAAAATACCGCTCAAGTTTTTCGCCTGAAATGGTGTTGATTTGGATTACTTTACACTCAATATACTCAGTGTATAAAGGTCTATCGATAAATAGATATTGAAATTCTCCCTATCATATATGATTTGCTCAGTCCATGGACCTTGCAGTCGAGCTTTTTCAAACCACTGGTCTTTGATTGCTAGGTCACAGGTATAATATTGGTCATTAAACTTTATACCGCGCCATGTAACTTCAGCAGATCCATAAGTCACCGAAGTTTCCATACTTGTACCACCACCTACATCAAGGTTTAGGATACAATAATATCCGTTTTCCGATAATTTTAAACCTGTGTCTATCAAATCCTTATTTACGCCCGAGAATAAGCCAATTCATATCTATGCTGAATTTATGATGCAATTGTATCATTGTTTCAACAGAGGGATTAAATTTATTACTTTCTAAATCACTCAAGGTCCCTTGTGAAATCCCAATCATCTGAGCAAACGCGACTTGATTAAGGTCATGTGTCTTTCTGATATGCTTGATCCTCTCTCCAATAGAATGCATAATCCTTCCCCTTCGCCATAAAAAAAGTAGCCCCGATTGATTTATTCATCGGGGCTACTCTAGGTGATATTTTTGAATTGACAACAATATATGAACTGGCCCTCATTTTACTGAGACACTAACATTAATGTCTATACACTAACATTATTGTCCCGACACCAACATTAATGTCTATACACCAACTTTAATGTCACCGGACAAATCACGAAATTATTCGTTCGACCTCTACTCCACAGTAACGCTCTTCGCTAGATTCCGCGGCTTATCGACATCGTTGCCGCGAGCGAGCGACGCGTAGTACGCGATCAGCTGCAGCGGAACAACGGATAGAGCTGGGGACAACAGTGGCAGCGTCTTCGGAATTGCAAACAGCTCGTCGACGGATTTGCCGAGTTCAACCTCAGTACCGTCATTAACTAGAGCGAGCACATGTGCGCCGCGCGCTTTCACTTCTTTAACGTTGCTAAGTGTTTTCTCATAAAGCTCTTCCTGCGTGATGAGAGCTATAACCGGTATGCCCTCTTCGATTAACGCAAGCGTGCCGTGCTTGAGTTCACCCGCCGCGTAGGCCTCGGAGTGAATGTAGGAAATCTCCTTCAGCTTGAGCGATCCTTCCTGTGCAACTGCAAAATCAGAACCGCGTCCGATGAAGAACAGGTTGTTGTGCTTTGCTATCGACTCAGCTACCTGTTTAAGCACATTCGCTTTCTCTAGAATGCTCTCCACTTGATCAGGCAGCTTCTGCATCGAAGCAAGGACTTCCGCGATCCATTCACGCTCGCGAGTTCCCCTGATGTCGGCAAGGAACAGACCGAGCAGGTAAAAGGCAATTAACTGTGACGTATATGCTTTTGTCGAGGCGACGGCAATTTCCGGTCCCGCCTGCGTGATGATGACATCATTCGCTTCACGCGCAACTGAACTGCCCACCACGTTCGTAATGGCCAATACACGCGCCCCGCAGCGCTTTGCCTCGCGTAATGCCGCCAGGGTATCCGCTGTTTCCCCGGATTGGCTCACTACAATCACAAGAGTATCCGGCGTAATGATCGGCGAGCGATATCGGTACTCGGAAGCAACATCCGTCTCAACCGGAATACGAGCCAGGCTTTCAATTACGGTTTTACCAACTAGTCCGGCATGAAATGCCGTTCCGCAAGCGACGATATGAACCTTGCTGATTGCACGGATTTGGTCGGGAGTCATTCCGATTTCTTTCAAGTTAACTGAGCGGCCATCCTCCGAGATCCTGCCCATCATTGTGTCGCGATAGGCTTTAGGCTGCTCGTAAATTTCCTTCAGCATGAAATGATCGAATCCGGCTTTTTCCGCCGTTACTAAATCCCAATCGACATGAAATATTTCCTTGGAAATAATTTCGCCCTCAATCGTCATTAGTTCGACGCCGTTCTTTGTCAGAATAGCCATTTCACCGTCGTTCAAGATGTACACATCGCGCGTATGCTCGAGGATTGCCGGTATATCAGAACCGATAAAGTTCTCGCCATTACCGACCCCGATCACGAGCGGACTTGCAAAACGAACCGCTACCAGCCGATCCGGCTCATATTCGGTCAATACGCCGAGCGCGAATGCGCCGCGCATCCGTTTAACCGCACGCTGTACCGCCTTGACGATATCTCCGTCATATTCGTCGGCGACCAGGTGAGAGATGACTTCCGTATCTGTCTCGGATACGAAACGGTGTCCTTTTGCCGTTAATTCGTCCTTCAAATCAAGATAGTTCTCTATAATTCCGTTATGCACAACGGAAAACTTGTGCGAGTTGTCCGTATGGGGATGCGAATTCTCATCCGACGGCTTACCGTGCGTTGCCCAGCGTGTATGGCCGATACCGACGGAACCGTGCAGCGGGTCACCGCCCAACTTTTCCTCAAGAATGGCAAGACGGCCCTTCGACTTGCGGACTTCAAGCCCATTCTTCGTGAAAACGGCAATACCGGCGGAATCGTACCCGCGGTACTCCAGCTTCTTGAGCCCTTCGATCAATATATTCTGCGATTCACGTTTACCGATATATCCTACAATTCCACACATATTTGAATTGACCTCCGTTTTGGGTAGTATTCCCGTTTTAAACGGATGCCAGCATCTCAACGTGACGGCACAGGCTGATTATGGTTACTAACGACAATTATTCATGTAAGATATCGCGAGAAACCTTTCTGTCCGAGCCGCCTCATCAGCCGGCATCGTAAGCAAACAGGCAGAAGAACCAGCGGATAACGCTGAATTATTCTTCTTTGGAACGTATAGCAAATCCGAAAAAAACAATAACAAATAACGCGCAGTCCCAAGACTTTTATGCGAGGGAACAGCTCTGGTAATTAACTTTGCGGCTTCTGCATACCACAGCCGCTTTCAATCATGCGCTTTAACACGGCGTAATACGGCCTCCGTTGCCGTCACGCTATGTTTACCCTACTTGAGCATTCCGCCGAACCTTTGTCGGACCGGTCACCCGGTCGTTTTCGGTATCGGCTTACGGTTGAATGCATAACCGGGAGGTCCCCGCCGAACATTCGAACACCTCCACCTCGTCAGCTTGCCATCCGTTCATTTCCCGGCTATCCTAATCGCCTGGACGTGAACGGCAGTGCGCAAGCTCTGGCGCTTGTAAACCAAATTACCTCTGCCCTCGCTTTCAATTCCGGAATCATACTTCCTATCATATTCATTTTCATGTAGAGGTGCAACCGAAACTTTTGCACAACCTTTACAATATGGGAAATATATGAAACAGCGGCTTCAGGTGCACGATAAATAAACCGGCACCTAAGAAACCGCTTGTGTCCAAACTTATTATTAATCATCATAATAGCTAATGCCCTTAATTCCGTTCTAATGCATGTTATTAACTACCGTACTAGGTACAGCCACTATACCCCGCCGAGCTCAGTTTTCACTGTGTCCGCAATACGGGTGACATAAGCCTCCACTTGATCCTTTTCCGGTCCTTCAGCCATGACACGGATAAGCGACTCGGTCCCTGACGCACGAACAAGCACACGGCCGTTATCGCCAAGCTCATCTTCCACCGCAGAAATCGCCGCTGCAATTGCCGGATTATCGTTGTATTTGCTCTTGTCGGCCACTCGAACATTAACAAGCACCTGCGGAAATTTGCGCATAAGGGTCCTCAAACCACTCAATTTCCGGCCCGAGCCGACAAGCGTGTTAACAAGCTGCAGAGCGGTCAATATGCCGTCACCGGTCGTATTGTAGTCAAGGAAAATAACATGCCCCGACTGTTCGCCACCCAGATTAAATCCGCCGCGCCGCATTTCTTCCATCACGTAACGGTCGCCAACTGCTGTCTGAGCCGTCTGCAGTCCATGCATTTGCGCAGCTTTAAAGAATCCGATATTGCTCATTACTGTCGTTACAATGGTATCGCCCTTCAAGGTGCCGGCTCGTTTCATTGCGTCCCCGCAAATACAAAGAATAAAATCGCCGTCCAACTCTTCGCCGTTCTCATCAATTGCAATCAGCCTATCGGCGTCTCCATCGAACGACAGTCCAAGATCAGCGTTATGCTTAAGCACTTCCTCGCGCAGATATTCCGGATGTGTGGAGCCGACGCCGTCATTAATGTTCAGTCCGTTCGGTTCGGCGCCAACGGTAATAACCTCCGCACCGAGCTCGCGAAAGACCGAAGGAGCAAGCGAGTAAGCCGCTCCGTTTGCGCAATCAAGGACAACCTTCAGCCCGGCAAATGAATGGGATACCGTTGTCTTGAGGAAATCCAGATAGAGCCGCTTTCCATGCTCCTCGTCCATGACCGTCCCGAGTTGTGCGCCTTCCGGCCGCGGCAGCTCATCCGACCCTGCATCCATTAGACGCTCGATTTCTAGCTCGGTATCGTCAGAGAGTTTAAAGCCGTCGCCGCCGAAAAATTTAATGCCGTTATCCTCGACCGGATTATGCGAAGCCGAAATCATTACTCCAGCATCTGCATTAAGTACACGTGTCAAATAGGCAACTGCCGGCGTCGTCACAACCCCCAGCCGCACAACGCTTGCGCCGATGGATAACAATCCCGCTATCAGCGCAGCTTCCAGCATTGGACCGGAGATGCGTGTATCCAGTCCGATTACTACCTTTGGCCTCTCAGCCTTACCCGTTAACACATAGCCGCCGCATCGGCCGATTTTATATGCCAGCTCCGGCGTCAGTTCACGGTTGGCTACCCCGCGTACGCCGTCTGTTCCAAAATATTTCCCCATTGTCGTATTGTCCCCTTAATATTTGCAAAATATAGACCAACACTATCACAACACATACTTTACCGGCAAGCGTTGTGCGTTTCCTCTGGAGGAGGCAAGCCGTACTTCACGCTCTTAACCGCCGCTTCCGCCCTCACTGGGAGCGCTGCCGTTATCCGTGCTTTGGTTTGCGTTTACGCTTTCAGAACCGGAGCCCGCATCGGATGGCTGCTCAGTGACGCCGGTGGCGGCATTTGTACCGTCTCCTCCCGTCGCAGTGCCTGCCTCATCCCCGCTTCCGGTTATACCGCCGCTTCCGCCCTCCATACCGATCGGCGGCGAGCCGCTTGTAGGCTGGGCGCCGTCTGCAGAACCGGCTCCCGACGTGCCGTCCGTAATTTCTACAGTAATGCTGAGCGGATGATCCGAAGCTTGGTCCACAAAGCGCGGCAAGTGGACATCGAGCGGTACTACATGGCTGCCTGGCCCCAGCCCGCTCAAATCCGCAATAAGCTGTACATCCTTCGAGCCCACCTCGGCCAGCACGTTCGGCGCCCCCTTTACAGGAACATCAAGTGTACCGTCAGCCGGCATCGCCAGCTTAGCTTTAAGTCCATCGGACAGACCGATGAGCGTTACCGCCTGTTGGGGCAGTACCTTGGATTCCGAAGAAACAATCGTATAATTGATGGTGACCTTTGGCGGGTCCACCGTTGCGATCCCATTCTCGGGCGGGATATCGAGCTCCATAGAGCCGGATTCAGTTAGCTTAGACAAGTCGATATTGATCCCATCATAGAATTCGTACTTATCAAGTTCATCCTGAGGCCCATACACGGTGATCTGCTCCACACTGGCGGTGAACGAAGATATCGCTAGACCATCCGGCAGCTTACCGGTAAAACCGATTTGCAGCGGCAGGTTTTTGAACGGCTTCGTAATCGGTACCTCCACTTCAACCACACTGGGATTCACCTGCGCTTCTTTGATCTCTTTACCGTTCTTGTCGAGAACAAGGACCTTCAGTTTCTTCTCGTTGACCGTTTCCTCTTCGCCGTCAACCGATAACTTCCCGCCGACAAAACCGACCTTCTCCATCAGATCCTTCGGAAGCGTCACGTGTACGCGATTGTTAGGCTTCACAATCGGCGTTCCCAGCTTGTAGCCGTTACCGGGAGTCCCCACGGCTTGCACCTGCAGCTCGAACTCCTTCGTTATCATCCTCTCGAGCACAACCGTCACATTAAGCGGCTGGGTATCGGTTATTTCAATGCCGAGAGGCTTGCTCACGGATACCGGCAGCACCTTGGTCCCTTCCACAGCGTGGCTCACGTCTACCGTAACCTGAAAATCATCAGGCGTCGTTTGCAGCAATAAAGAACGCGATCCACGCACGGTGAGAGTGACTTGGGCAGGCTCCAACGCGCGAAGCGCGTAGTTATTCTCATCCAGGCCAACCACCTTTACCGGCACCGAATCGATTTCTCTTGTTTCAGTGAGTGAGGCGACGGAATTAGGGGATCGATCCGAATCAAAATGAACGACTGCCCACAACAGAATGCCAATCAACAGTGAAATGATCTTGAGAGCGGTCGGGTGGCTTAACCACTTATCCATTTCCCTGGCCTCCTTTCCGTCTCCAGAAAGGCGTCTTCGAGCCGTTGCGTTCTTGCGTTTTCGAATTCGGATTAAGCTCCTCAAACAGCTTGGAGATAAGCGATTCTTCCTTGATATCGCGCACAATCATACCGCCGACGGCAAGCGACACTTGTCCCGTTTCCTCCGAAACGATAACCGAGACGGCGTCACATACCTCTGACACGCCAATCCCCGCGCGGTGACGCGTACCAAGCTCCTTACTGATGAAAGGATTTTCCGAAAGCGGCAAATAGCAGCCAGCCGCCATAATCTGATTTCCCCTTACAATAACTGCGCCGTCATGAAGCGGGGTATTCGGAGTAAATATATTGATAAGCAGCTCGGAGCTGACGATCGATTCTATCCGAATGCCCGACTCGATATAATCGGTCAGTCCCGTACTGCGTTCGAACACGATCAAGGCCCCGATTTTTCGTTTGGACATAAAGTTTACGGATTTGATAATCTCCCCGATCCGATCGCTTATATCCCGCTCTACAACCGATGAACGGGCGAATAATTTGCCGCGTCCGAGCTGCTCCAGCGCCCGTCTGAGCTCCGGTTGGAAAATGATCAGAATCGTAACCACACCGAAGGTGAACATCTGATTCATCAGCCACTTGAGCGTATACAGATTGAACCACGTGCTGATTGCCCAAGTTCCGACCAGAACGAAAATCCCCTTCAAGAGCTGAACGGCTCTCGTCCCGCGCACCAGAAGAATCAATTTATATATAATATAGCTGACAATGGAAATATCAATAATATCCTTGATCCATTCTTTCCAAGTCAAATCGTTAAAGTAACTCATGCGTCAACCCCCAGCGACCGATTGCACAGGTATCCATAATCCTTATATCGGAATCTCAACCTTATTGTTTTCTAGAAACGGGGCCGCAAATCCTTTTTTTTTGCAAAAAAACCTCCCTGGTAAGGGAGGCAGCCGGGTCAGTAGGCCAAACTGCTAATCGAATGCGTAACTTTGTACCAAAACCAGTCCAGCGCCTGATCGATTGTTTTAACTTTTCCGGAAATATGGGCCGTCGACGCTTGATACAATGAGCCTTCTATGACCGTCACGTTTCCATCAACGTCACCGAGTACATTGGCTTTCCCGTTCTCGATCGTGAGATCGCCCTTTACGAGCGCGCCCTCGGGCACCGTTACCGTATCGCCTTCTATGACCAGCTGCGCCAGGTCCGTTCCTCTTACCGTAAGGTCCGTGTCCTGCTGCCACATCGCAAGAAAGCTTGAGAACATAACAAGGGTAAATACGGCGGCCACCGTGACGGCCGGATGTTTGCGAATCCATCTGGTCCAGCCAGCCTTGCGCCTCTTCAGAGGGAGCCCGCTCATAATTCTCTTCTTAAGCTGTAAAGATTGATCTGCACCGGCGACAATGCGTGCATCCATCAATTTATGGGTCAGCGCCTCAGTCCGCTCCAACTGCTCGAACCTTTCCCGGCAAGCGGGGCACGCAAGCAGATGGGTTTTTAGCTGCAGCACATCGTCATGGGGAAGCTCGTCGTCCAAGTAATCGTGCATCCAAACGAGTGCGATATTGCAATTCATGGCAGCCATTCCTTTCCTCATTGTGTTTCGCAGTATTATACGTTACGTGCGGCGGACAATGATGTTTCACTTTTTTTGCAGATCGCACTCAATCCAAATTTTACATAAAAAAGCTCCGCCATCGACTACAGCTTATGCTCCAGCTTCTTGCGGAGGAACTCCCTGCCGCGGTGAACGCGGGTTTTGACCGTCGTTACCGGCATATCGAGAACCTCGCCAATTTCCTGCAGGGACAGCTCCTGCAGGTAACGAAGTACCATCACCGATTTATACTTCGCCGGAAGAGTATCGATCGCCTGATGGATAATCCTCTGCGTGTCCGAAAGCAGCAGTTCGCTCTCGGGTGTCCGGTCGTCGCTTGGGATCATCGCATATCCGTCGAGCCCTTCGTGATCGTTCGATTCGGCGTCAAGCGAATAAACCGGCTTTCTTTTGCGCAGACGGTCGATACACAAATTGGTCGCAATCCGGTAAATCCATGTCGAAAATTTCATCGTATCGTCATACCGCTCAAGATTATTATAAACACGCAAAAAAGTATCCTGCACAACATCTTCCGCTTCCTGGCGGTTGTACAGCATCCGGTAAGCCATATGATAAAGCTTGTCCTGATACATATCAACGATCTCGGAAAAAGCCCGCTGATCGCCCTTTAGAGCCAACTGCGCCAATCGCGCCTCAACTGATTTCACCGTTTCTCCCCCAGACGCGCCGAATGCCCCATATTCTGCGAGGCGTAAGCTCGGCTATGCCGATCCCAATGAGGATCAGCCCAATTCCTACCCATTTCCAAAAGCTTAAATCTTCCCCGAGCACAAGCCAAGCCGCTATTGCCGCCACCGGCAGCTCCATAGACCCCAGAAGCGCCGACAGACTGCTGCCGATCCGCGGAATACCTACATTAAATAAAATTGTCGGAATCACCTGACCGAGCGTTCCAAGCAGTACTCCCCAGCCATAATCGTTCCTTCAAACTGACCAGCTCCCGCCTTCGAACCGAACAGCAGTGCTACAAGCACAAAACCCGCGCTCATCATGACAGTGGATTTGATAACCGGATCCATATCGGCGTCCAGTCGACCGGTCAACCAAATAAAAAGACTGTACGTAACAGCCGACAAGAGGCCGAGTACGACTCCCTCGGAATCAATACGGGTCAGATCGTTTTCCAGCAGCCCAACCGCAAGTACTGTACCGGCCATGACGACGACAATCGCCGCCATACGGAATTTGCCGGGCCATCTACGGTTCCAGAGGCTATCCAGCAAAATGGTAATCCATGTAAACTGAAAAAGCAATACGATCGCAATCGATGCCTCCAGCCTCTCGAGCGCTTGATTATATAATATCGTCGTCAGAAGAATTCCGCATGTGCCAATGACTGCAAGCTTGATCCACGGACCGCGAAACGGGTTCTTCCACCGCTTTAACCGCACCAAAGCGATCAGCCACAGGAACAGCGTAGCGACGCCGGTCTGATGTACCGTTACCTGTTCAAACGTAAAGCCCGATTCATATGCCTGCTTGATAAACGGCGATAGAAGCCCATAGCAGGATGCTCCAAGCAGGACAGACAGTACGGATAACCAATAGAGCGGATCGCGCCTCATGTGGAGATCCTCCTTTCACACATGCCTTGAAGCGCTCGTCTCTACCAAAAAAAAGCCGGACGCCCGGACGGCCATATGCCGCCGGGCGTCCAGCCCTATACAAAACCCGGGATTAATTAATCAGCCCGTATTTCGCAAACCAGCCGCAATTCCGTTGATGGTAAGCAGCACTTCACGCAGAAGCAACGGATCGTCTTCTTCGCCGCGTGAGCGAAGCTCGCGCAGTTCGGTAAGCAGCTGAACCTGCATATAGCTGAGCGGATCCACATATGGATTACGCAGCCGGATCGACTCCTGAATGACCGGCACATTATCAAGAATATCCGCTTGCCCCGTTATCTGTAGGATTAACCGGGACGTCCGCTCATATTCCTCTTCGATCTGAGCGAAGATGCGATCGCGTATAAGGGCATCCGTAATCATGCCTGCATACTCCTTGGCAATAAGCAGATCCGCTTTCGCGAGCGCCATCTGCAAATTGTCAATGAGCGACGTAAAGAACGGAAACTGCCCATACATCGTTTTTAATGTTTCCAGGCGCTGCGGATCATCCTGCACATAGCTGTGCAGCGCTGTGCCGGCAGCATACCAGGCCGGAAGCAAATAACGGCTTTGCGTCCAAGCGAACACCCATGGAATTGCGCGTAAATCCTCGAACCGGTCGCTGTTTTTCCGTTTTGACGGCCTTGAGCCGATATTCAGCTCGCCTATTTCCGGTAGAGGCGTCGACTCCTTGAAGAAGGTCAGAAAATCAGGATCGCGGAAAATCAAGTCCTGGTATTTCTGCAGAGCCGTTTCGGAAATACCCTTGGAAATCGTCTCCCATTCGGCTACAGCAGCTGCTTCCTGCTCCGGGTATTTGGACAGCCTCGCCGCAGTAACGAGCGCCCATGTTGCCTGCTCCAGACTGCGATATGCAATACCCTTCATCGAATAACGGGACGAAAGCACTTCGCCCTGCTCCGTGATTTTGATGCCGCCGCCTACCGTGTGCGGCGGTTGGGCCAGAATGCTGCGGTTCAGCGGCATTCCCCCGCGTCCGAGCGCTCCGCCGCGGCCGTGGAAAAACTTCAGCTTTACGTTGAACTTCCTGGCTGCACTCGTAATGGCATTTAACGCCACCCTCAGCTCCCAGTTTGCGGTTACCACGCCGCCATCTTTATTGCTGTCCGAGTAGCCCAGCATGATTTCATGCAGATTACCCCGCGCTTCAACCGCCTGGCGGTAGATGGGAAGAGCAAACAGCTGCTCCATGATGCCGGGAGCTGCATGAAGGTCGTCTATAGTCTCAAACAACGGCACAGCCTGCAGCGTACATCGTATATTGCCCCCGGACTCCTTCCGGAATAAACCCACTTCCTTGGCAAAAACCATCACTTCCAGCATATCGCTTGCGCCTTGCGTCATGCTGATCAAATAGCTGGATATGCAGTTAACGCCGAATTCCTGCTGTGCCCGGTATATGGTGTGGTATACGTCCAAGCATTCGCGCGTGCTTTCCGAATAGTCAAAGTGCGGCGAAGTAAGAGGACGAGGATCGTTCAGCAAACGATGAAGCAGTTCTATTTTTTCTTCCTCGCCAAGAGCGGCATAATTGTCCGATATGTTCATGTTGGCAAGTACTTCGGTCATCGCATTCTCATGCTCTTTGCTGTGCTGACGAACATCCAGCGCAGCAAGATGGAAGCCGAACAGCTCCACCTGCCGAATTAGCTTGCGAATATGCGTATCCGCAACATAATCCGCGAAATGCTGGCGAAGGCTTGTGTCGATAAGCAGCAAATCGTCCTTAAGATCCTCCGCACTATTGTAACGGCTTGGAGAGCCTTTCAAGGCGTCATTGCGCGTGTTCGCCAGCTTCTCAAGCATATAGCACAGCTTAACCTTGTACGGTTCCTTCTCGTTGCGCCACATTTCCACGCTGCGCAGCTCGACCTGCTCCCGGTCACGCTTCATTGATTGCAGCAGCTCGTCTGATACCGTAACAATATTAGTGCTGAAGCTCAGCTGGCCCATCAAATTCTTAAGAAGCTCCTCATACTTGTCCAGTACCAGTCCCCGCTGGAGCGTCAGCGTCTCCCATGTCACCTTCGCCGTAACCGAAGGGTTACCGTCCCGGTCCCCGCCAATCCAGGTTCCGAATCGGAGGTAAGCCGGAACGTGCCAGCGCTCATCAGGATAGTACTTGTCCAAACAGCGTTCAAGTTCCTCATATACGCTCGGAAGCACCTCAAATAACGTCTCGTCGAAATAGTACATTCCGTTACGCACTTCATCGATGACCGTGGGCTTGCGGTCGCGCAGCTCGTCCGTTTGCCACAAGGTAAGAACTTCGTTCAGCAGCTTCTCACGCAGTTTCTCACGCTCACGGTAAGTAAGTGTGGGGCTGTCGAGCTCCATAACCTGGCTTGCAATGCGCTGATGGATATCAAGCACTGCGCGTCTGGTCGCTTCCGTTGGATGAGCCGTCATGACAAGCTCCAGAGAAATTCCTTCAATCATAGACTTTACTTCATTTACGGCGATCCCTTGTTCCTTCAATACCTGAACGGCGCTTTCAATGGAGCCCGGCTGTACCGTCTCCCCTGCGGAGCGTTCATAATCCCGTTTGCGGCGAATCCGGTGGTTCTGCTCTGCAATATTAACCAGCTGGAAGTAAATCGCGAATGCCCTGATCACCTGATGGCGATTCTCGGGACTTAGCGCATCGATAACGCTTTTAAATTCGTCATACAGCTCGGGCACAAATTCCGCGCGCAGAGCCTTGCTCATTTCGCGTATCTTCTCCACGATTTCGAGAAGCTCGTGGCCGCCTTGGTGTACGAGCACATCCCCTAATATATTGCCCAGAAAACGAACATCCCGACGTAATAAATTGTTCGAGTGCGGTCGGTTGGCCGTTAATGTCGATGCAGTCTGTTCCGACATGATTAATCCTCCTCAAGTTTTGCTCCAGCAAAACCACATCGCAGCATTCGCGCCCGCATGCCCTGCGGACGTCTTTTTTCACTTTAACCATCATACTACAAAATAAAGAACGGTTGAAGCTTTTTCGTCCATCTGATAAAAATGGTAAAGCCTTGATGGGTCACACTTCCCGGTTCACTATCCGTGATTTTGACCCACGAAAAAAAAGCCTCGAAGCTCGAGGCTCTGGTTTGGCTCATGAACTGCAGCTTATACTCATTCTTTATAAAATACCAGCACTGAAAAAAGTCCGGACGGCTCAGTAACGCCATCGTCCTCAGTCGATATAGCCGACATTGTTCGATACTCGACATCAATAACATCACTGCTATCCAGTGTTCCGAGAAATTCGTTGACCTGGTTTTCAAGCTCATCAGGAATACTTGAAGTGAATATCTTCACCTGCTTTGGCAAACGGGTCACCTCCTCTTTACTAAAAAGATTCGGCAAATCGGATGCTTTATCCTGCCTGTGCGTCAAATGCAAAAAGAAGCCTAGTAGAAAGGCTTCTCGATTGATGTCATTGTTGGAGCGGGTGATGGGAATCGAACCCACGCTACCAGCTTGGAAGGCTGGAGTTCTACCATTGAACTACACCCGCAGCAGATTATGGTCGGGACGACACGATTTGAACATGCGACCCCCTGGTCCCAAACCAGGTGCTCTACCAAGCTGAGCTACGTCCCGTTATGAATATCTGCTTTAATGTTAAATGGCGTGCCCAGAGAGATTCGAACTCCCGACCTTTTGATTCGTAGTCAAACGCTCTATCCAGCTGAGCTATGGGCACATATTATGGAGCGGAAGACGGGAATCGAACCCGCGACCCTCGCCTTGGCAAGGCGATGCTCTACCGCTGAGCCACTTCCGCATTTTTCGTTTCAGTCGAATTATCTCAAGCGCGACAAGTAATAATATATCACGCCCTTGGACAAAATGCAAATGTTTTTTCAAAGAAAAACTATTCAGAATATTCAATAGAACCTGGCGACAAGATCCTTCCCCACTTGAACCCTCTGGTCTGCCGTTAACTTCGGGCAAGTATAGCAATATCCATGTCCTTCGGTCAAGTACGCGAGACAGCAGGACGCTTTAACCGGCAGCTTCTCACCGGGATTTCTCGGATCATACACCATGCGAAACTTAACTGCCAGTGGATTGCTTTGACGTCCAAAGACGGACCCCTCCATCTCTTGTATGTAATCCCAATCCGATTGCACTTGATTAAACAATAGCGAATCAGGTTGCTGGAACGACTGGATACGACATTTGTGGTTGTACATGCCGGTTGCCAGGAGCGCCCATAGATGTCCGCTGTTCAATCCCGTTTCCAATGTCATTATTTCTATTAATGGACGGACGGTGCCCCCAAACAGCAGCCCAAGCAGATTGGAGCGCCATAAATCACGGTTCTCCTCTGCTGCCTGAATAATATTGGGGAAGGTCGGTAGGAAGGCCAATACGGTATAATCGCCTCTCCTGTACATAAGAAGACTCCAATTGGAAAGCGACCAATTCATTGAAGATCCGCTTAAAGACATCATCGATTGCGCTGCACTGCACAACCCCTGGAGCCAGGAAGCGAAATATGTCGCTGCAGGAGTTAAATCTTTAGCTTTAAGTGCTTTGGCATATAGCTGCAGAAATCTGCTTGCCGCTGCCGGCTGCACCAAATTTTCGAATGAACACTCAAATTGCACACTCTCAGGTCGCTGGAACAGAATATGGTATTCATTCTCCAATTGCTCCGGAGTCAGAGTTGCACTCATTAGCCCGATACCGCCAACAAGGATCCCACTGGAACGCCATTCTCACTTATCCTTTGTTTAGGCTGATCTTCATGCCGCACGAGAGAATACGGCAAACAGAGAGGCAAGCCCGTTCGCGGGTCGGGAATAACATCTGCTTCAATCCCGAACACGTCCCGCAGTACTTCCGTAGTCATTACCTCTTGAGGCGTACCTTCAGCGGAGACTTTTCCTTGTTTAATTGCAATCACATGATCAGCATAACGGGAAGCATGGTTTAAATCATGCACCACCATTATTATTGTTCGCCCGGAACTTTCATTTAACTGTCTCAGCAGTTCCAGGACCTCAAGCTGGTGAGCCATATCCAGAAATGTAGTGGGCTCATCAAGAAATAAAATATCGGTTTGCTGAGCAAGCGCCATTGCAATCCACGCACGCTGACGCTGCCCGCCTGACAATTGATCGATGGCACGATCCGCAAACTCGGACATACCGGTTGCTTCAATCGCCCATTGAATGACAGAACGGTCCTCACGGGAAAGCATACCGAACCCTTTTTGATAGGGAAATCGCCCATATGCTACAAGCTCAGACACTGCAAGTCCATCGGGAGCCACTGGACTTTGCGGCAGAATGGCCAACTGTTTGGCCACCTCCCTTGTCGATTGCTTATGAATGGATTTACCGTCGAGCATCACTACCCCGGACGAAGGAGCCATTATGCGTGACATCGTTTTAAGAATGGTTGACTTACCCGAGCCGTTAGCACCGACGAGCGCAGTAATTTTCCCATGAGGGATCGCGACAGAAAGATTTCCTACAATAATTTTATTCTCATAGCTTATATCCAATTGCGATGTAATTAAACGAACCAAACTGTACCGGCTCCCTTCAAATTTCAAGCTTTTATATGGAAAATGATAATTGTTCTCACCATCTCCTCAAATGATAACCATTCTCAATTCATTCGTCAAGTATTGTTTCACCAGAGATCGCCAATTCGGGAACTTTATTCTCCTTTTAAACCTGACAGCGTAACGCCTTTAATGAAGAAATCCTGCGCCAGGAAAAATATCGCGATAAGCGGAATTATACTCATTACCGTCCCCGCCATGAGAACAGGCCAATCCGTTGAGTACATCCCCTGCATGGAAGCAAGTCCGAGCGGCAGCGTCATTTTATTTTGCGAATTAATATAGACGAGCGGTGCCAGAAATTCGTTCCACGTCCCCATAAACACAAATACGCCTAAAGTTGCCATAGCCGGTTTTGACAGCGGAATAAATACTCGCCAATAAACGCCAAACGGAGTACATCCGTCGATTTTGGCGGCATCCTCAAGCGAGGAGGGGATCGTCAGGAAAAATTGGCGCAGCAGAAATGTGCCGAAAGCCGAAACAAGCGCGGGCAAAACCAAGGACCAGTGGGTGTCAATCATATTATAGCTTCGCATGATAATAAAATTCGGAATCATCATTACTTGCGCGGGAACCATCATCGTAGCGACATAAAGACCGAACAACGGCTCCCGGTACTTGAATCGAAGCCGGGCGAACACGAATCCGGCCATGGAGCTGGTAATAAGCTGTGCTATGACAACCATAACCGATATTTTCAAACTGTTCCAAAAGTAAGTCCCAAACGGGAAACGATCGGAAATATGCAAGTAATTCTCCCACTGAAGCTTTTCCCCAAACAGCTTGGGCGGAAAAACAAATACTTCACTAAGCTGTTTGAGTGAAGTGCTGATCGTCCATATAAAAGGCAGGATCATCGTTATCGCCCCGGCAAGCAGAATAAGATGCGCACTGATGCTTAAATAGATGTTTTTCCTCATGTTTTCTGTCCTCCTAATACAAGCCCCATTTTTTCTGGCGCCAAAATTGTATCATCGTAATAATGAAGACCATGAAGAAAAGGATGTACGCCATGGCGCTCGCATAACCCATGTTGAAATACTTGAACGCATTTTCATATAAGTAATGAACCATAACGGAGGTTGAGCGTGCAGGTCCGCCCTGCGTCATCAGGAACACCGTATCAAATACCTGGAACGAACCGATGAAAGAGATAACAGTTACAAAGAAGGTCGTTGGCGAAAGAAGCGGGATCGTGATGTACATGAATTTCTGATGCCGCTTTGCTCCATCGATATCCGCCGCTTCATAGTAGCTATCGGATATTCCCTGCAGCCCTGCAAGAAAAATAAGCATATTGAATCCGAGGTTTTTCCAGATGCTTGTTATGATCACAGCAGGCATTGCCCATACCGTGCTGGTCAGCCAATCGGGACCGTTAATGCCGACCAAGTCGAGAAAGTAATTAAGCAAGCCGTATTCCGGGTTGTAAATGAACTGCCACACTACTGCAACCGCCACCATGGATGAGACGACAGGCAGGAAATAAGCCGCCCTGTAAAACTTCTTGAAGCGGATATTCTGATCAAGCGCAACGCCGAGAAACAACGAAATCACTATGCCTGCAGGTACCGATACACCGGCAAAATAGATCGTATTCCAGAACACTTTAATAAACGTTTGGTCATTCAGCAGATCGGTGTAGTTTTGCAAACCTACCCACTTCATCGGGGACAGCATATCCCATGAAGTAAAGCTGAGAATAAAGGACGCAATGACCGGAATCAGAGTAAATGCAAGAAATCCTATAATATTGGGCAGCAGCAGCAGCGCAGCCCATGTGGCGTCTTTACGCAGCAGTCCTCTGACAGTAGAAGTGTGCCCGGATGGCGATGCAAGCTGCTGTTTTTCAACGCTGGTGCCGGCCAGTCGATTTTCCGCATTCATATATCGTCACCCCATTTGTAAAAAAGCCCCAGAATCGGCTTCCGGGGCTTCTTTTCTCATTTTGCAAGCTCAATGTTCGACCTGGTTTCAATGTTCTTCATCGTATCGTCGACAGATTGGCCGGAATACCACAGTTTATCGGTTTCTTCCGTTATTATGTCATTCACTTTATTTTGTGTGATTAAGGCAAATGGATAAGATTCTGCACTTTCAAAAAATTTTACCAATTCCTTAAACCCTTCCGGGTGCACTTTGCTGTTATACCATTTCTTGATTCCATCTTCAGTGTAGAGCGATTTCCGGTTTGGCATCCACAAGCCTTCACTGATCAAATCGGTTTGATATTCTTCCGAGGACAGGAACTTCAGAAGCTCCCAGGCCTCCTGCGGATGCTTCGTATTCGCTGACGCAGCATGAACATGTGCCTGACCGTGCGTAACCGCATTCTTGAACTTGGGCAAAGCGGCAACGCCAACCGGGAATCCCATCGTCGCAAGCTCCTGAAGCGACCAGGAACCGTCAACTACCATAGCTACCTTGCCGGTTTGCAGCATCTGATTCGCCTTCATTCCAATGCTTTCCAGCGTTTTGGCGGTTGGCGAGGCACCGTCCTTCACGCGCAAGTCCAATACACTCTGCATGACTGCTTTGGCTTCCGCTGAATTCAAAGCCATTTGCGCATTATCGCCTGTGAAGATGTTTCCATCGTTCGAAATAATTTCTGCAGCGGTCATATAGAAATTTTCAAGGCCGAAGGCGCCGTACTGCGTAACTTTATCCCCGGCTTTAAATGTCAATTTTTTGGCCGCGTCGCGGAACTCCTCCCAGGTCCATGCTTTGGAAGGGTCACTCGGCGGATATTCCATGTTTGCCTTATCAAATACCGCTTTGTTATAATAAAGTACGGGTGAAACGGTACAACTGCTGACTCCGTAAATTTTTCCGCCGATATCCATTATTTTCGCTGCTGAAGGAATGAATTCGTTTAATGACATTTCCGATTCGAACATGGTCGTTAAATCAAGCAGTACATTCCGTTTCTGGAATGCGCGGTAATCGGTAGCGCCAAGAAAGAACACGTCCGGAGCCGCATTCCCGGCCAGCATGGTCAGTAATTTCTGTGTATATTGCGCACCTGGAACCGGTTGATAATCGACTTTAATATTGGGATTCTCCTTCATGAATTTCTCTATGCCCTTCTTGACGCTTTTCGTTTCCAGAGGACTTGCTTCCCAGCCCATAAACTTCAGCGTAACTTTTCCCTTTCCGGTTGCAGCCGTATTACCGGAACTTGTGTTGTCCCCCGTGCCGCTTCCACCACCGCTAGAGCAAGCGGCAACCACTAATGAGCATAGCAGCACAATAAGAATAGTCCGAGCATTTCTCATCTGAAAGACCCTCCTCCAAATAATTGAACAGGCTTCTCTTTCGATGTTACACGGAGATAGTAACCGATTACACGTTCATAATATCACAAGCTTTTATCTGTGTAAGTAGTCGCTCAACAACATTAGGTGGACGAATCCGACTTATTGTAATCGCTTTCTTTTTCCAATTGACAGCGGGAGGCGACATCATGACGTTCTTAAAGACATCCATCAAAAAGCCGGTCGAGTTTATCAGCTGCGGACACTTTATGTCAGATGCTCCGTGGCGCCATGCAAATCGGTCCATTGATTCATTTGAGATCATCATCGGGGTTCACAAATGCCTCTACATCGAGCAGAATCTTAGACAGTACGAGGTAAAGCCGGGTGATGTTTTGCTGCTTCTTCCGGGCAGCGCTCATAATGGGTATAAGGAATGCGAAGAAGGCGTTTCGTTCTTCTGGTTTCATTTTCTGACCAATGAGCACTATGAGCTCCTAGACGAGGGGTGTTTAGATGATGAATTGTCTGATCTGAACAAGCCTGATTTCGTAAAATTCTGCTCGAATGTATACCTGCCGATTCTCTCTAAGCCAGCTGCAATCGAAAAGGTAAATATCTTATTCCAGCAGCTCCAGCATGTTGCAAATGCCAATTATTATTCGCGGCAGGCGGCACATTATATAGCCACCTCCCTGCTGATCGAATTATCGGAACAGATGATTAGCGATCATCAGAAATCTCCGGAAAAACCCCAGGGCGAACGCAACATCGCGGCAATAATTGAATGGATCCGAATCCACGCCCTTGAAGACCTGCAGGTTTCGATGATTGCTGAGAAATTTAACTACAATAAAGACTATCTCTCGCGGTTTTTCAAAAAGAGAACCGGCTATAACCTACAGGAGTATATCCATCTTATCAAAGTTTCCAAGGCGAAGGATCTTCTTACCCGAAGCTCGAGAAGTATAAAGTCAATATCCGAAAAAATCGGGATACACGATGATAAGTACTTCATGCGCCTTTTTAAAACATATGAAAACATGACTCCCACAGAGTATAGAAAAGCGTTTTATAAAAATCATACCAACAATCATTAAGTTTCCGTGCATCAATGCTGAATTAAGTATCAATCGACTCTGAAACCCACGTGGGCAGCATACCTCGTTTTATGCGGTATTTAACGCTATAAAATAAAAAAAGCTCTCAGGATCATAAGATCGTGAGAGCTTGATTTATGTAGTTGGTGCGCGTAGAGGGACTTGAACCCCCACGGTCGCCCGCCAGATCCTAAGTCTGGTGCGTCTGCCAATTCCGCCATACGCGCACGATTTGTATGAACCATTTTCAATTAGGTAGAAAATGGTGAGCCATGAAGGACTCGAACCTTCGACACCCTGATTAAAAGTCAGGTGCTCTACCAACTGAGCTAATGGCTCAAAATAAAATGGCTGGGGATCTAGGATTCGAACCTAGGAATGACGGAGTCAAAGTCCGTTGCCTTACCGCTTGGCTAATCCCCATTAATGGTGGAGGCTGACGGGATCGAACCGCCGACCCTCTGCTTGTAAGGCAGATGCTCTCCCAGCTGAGCTAAGCCTCCAGGAAAGTTGTGGATGGTGACCCGTAGGGGATTCGAACCCCTGTTACCTCCGTGAAAGGGAGGTGTCTTAACCCCTTGACCAACGGGCCATATGTACTGGAGCTCTCAACCGGGATCGAACCGGTGACCTCATCCTTACCATGGATGCACTCTACCTACTGAGCTATGAGAGCATAATGGCTCCCCGAACAGGACTCGAACCTGTGACAACTCGATTAACAGTCGAGTGCTCTACCAACTGAGCTATCAGGGAACGATATTTCGGGTTAATTACACCCTGAAAACTGGATACGAACAGTTGTGAAACTCCTTTAGTCTTACGTTAACCTAAGAGCAGCGTGCGAAGTGAACGTTCAGGTGAACGTTCGTAGGATAAGCCCTCGACCGATTAGTATTCGTCAGCTGCACGCATTGCTGCGCTTCCACCTCGAACCTATCAACCTGGTCGTCTACCAGGGGTCTTACGAATTGGGAAATCTCATCTTGAGGGGGGCTTCACGCTTAGATGCTTTCAGCGCTTATCCCGTCCGTACTTGGCTACCCAGCGGTGCTCCTGGCGGAACAACTGGTACACCAGCGGTACGTCCATCCCGGTCCTCTCGTACTAAGGACAGCTCCTCTCAAATTTCCTACGCCCGCGACAGATAGGGACCGAACTGTCTCACGACGTTCTGAACCCAGCTCGCGTACCGCTTTAATGGGCGAACAGCCCAACCCTTGGGACCTACTTCAGCCCCAGGATGCGATGAGCCGACATCGAGGTGCCAAACCTCCCCGTCGATGTGGACTCTTGGGGGAGATAAGCCTGTTATCCCCAGGGTAGCTTTTATCCGTTGAGCGATGGCCCTTCCATGCGGTACCACCGGATCACTAAGCCCGACTTTCGTCCCTGCTCGACTTGTAGGTCTCGCAGTCAAGCTCCCTTATGCCTTTGCACGCTACGAATGATTTCCAACCATTCTGAGGGAACCTTTGGGCGCCTCCGTTACATTTTAGGAGGCGACCGCCCCAGTCAAACTGCCCACCTGACACGGTCCCTGTACCGGATGACGGTACCAGGTTAGAACTCCGATACGATCAGGGTGGTATCCCAACGATGCCTCCACCGAAGCTGGCGCTCCGGCTTCCAAGGCTCCCACCTATCCTGTACAGATCGTACCAAAGTCCAATATCAAGCTGCAGTAAAGCTCCATGGGGTCTTTCCGTCTTGTCGCGGGTAACCTGCATCTTCACAGGTATTAAAATTTCACCGGATCTCTCGTTGAGACAGCGCCCAAGTCGTTACGCCATTCGTGCGGGTCAGAATTTACCTGACAAGGAATTTCGCTACCTTAGGACCGTTATAGTTACGGCCGCCGTTTACTGGGGCTTCGGTTCATAGCTTCGGGTTGCCCCTTACCACTCCCCTTAACCTTCCAGCACCGGGCAGGCGTCAGCCCGTATACTTCGCCTTACGGCTTCGCACAGACCTGTGTTTTTGCTAAACAGTCGCTTGGGCCTTTTCACTGCGGCCCCCTCGGGCTATTCACCCTACCGAGGCACCCCTTCTCCCGAAGTTACGGGGTCATTTTGCCGAGTTCCTTAACGAGAGTTCTTCCGCGCGCCTTAGCATGCTCTGCTCGCCTACCTGTGTCGGTTTGCGGTACGGGCACCATCACCTGGCTAGAGGCTTTTCTCGGCAGCGGGAGCACATGACCTTCGGTACTGTAATTTTCCCTCCCCATCACAGCCCAGCTTTATCGGTTAACGGATTTACCTATCAACCAGCCTCACTGCTTGGACGGCCTATTCCATCAGGCCGCGTCACTACCCTTCTGCGTCACCCCATTGCTCATAACGGCTTACGGTGGTACAGGAATATCAACCTGTTGTCCTTCGACTACGCCTTTCGGCCTCGCCTTAGGTCCCGACTTACCCTGAGCGGACGAGCCTTCCTCAGGAACCCTTAGGCTTTCGGCGGACAAGATTCTCACTTGTCTTTTCGTTACTCATACCGGCATTCTCACTTGTATGTCGTCCACCAGTCCTTACGGTCTGACTTCAACCTGCATACAACGCTCCCCTACCCCAAGACACTTTCGTATCTAGCCATAGCTTCGGTGGCGTGTTTAGCCCCGTTACATTTTCGGCGCAGAGTCACTCGACCAGTGAGCTATTACGCACTCTTTAAATGGTGGCTGCTTCTAAGCCAACATCCTGGTTGTCTGGGCAACTCCACATCCTTTCCCACTTAACACACACTTGGGGACCTTAGCTGATGGTCTGGGCTGTTTCCCTCTTGACGATGGATCTTAGCACTCACCGTCTGACTCCCGGATATAAGTACATGGCATTCGGAGTTTGACTGGACTTGGTAACCCTTGGCGGGCCCGCACCCAATCAGTGCTCTACCTCCATGACTCTTTACTCCGAGGCTAGCCCTAAAGCTATTTCGGGGAGAACCAGCTATCTCCGAGTTCGATTGGAATTTCTCCGCTACCCCCACCTCATCCCCGAATTTTTCAACATTCGTGGGTTCGGGCCTCCAGTGCGTGTTACCGCACCTTCACCCTGGACAGGGGTAGATCACACGGTTTCGGGTCTACGTCCACGTACTCATGCGCCCTATTCAGACTCGCTTTCGCTGCGGCTCCGGCTTCTCACCTTAACCTTGCACGGGAACGTAACTCGCCGGTTCATTCTACAAAAGGCACGCCATCACCCCTATAACGGGCTCTGACTTTTTGTAAGCGCACGGTTTCAGGTTCTTTTTCACTCCGCTTCCGCGGTGCTTTTCACCTTTCCCTCACGGTACTGCTTCACTATCGGTCGCTAGGGAGTATTTAGCCTTGGCAGATGGTCCTGCCGGATTCCCACGAGGTTTCACGTGTCTCGCGGTACTCGGGATCCGTCTCGGAGAGTGCTGACTTTCGGCTACAGGGCTTTTACCTTCTATGGCGGGCCTTTCCAGACCTCTTCGTCTACCCAACACCTTTGTAACTCCATGTGAGACGTCCCACAACCCCAGGAAGCAAGCTCCCTGGTTTGGGCTAATCCGCGTTCGCTCGCCGCTACTGACGGAATCACTATTGTTTTCTCTTCCTCAGGGTACTTAGATGTTTCAGTTCCCCTGGTATGCCTCCACTTGACCTATGAATTCAGTCAAGAGTGACTGCCCATTACGACAGCCGGGTTTCCCCATTCGGACATCCCCGGATCAAAGCCTGCTTACGGCTCCCCGAGGCATTTCGTTGTTCGCCACGTCCTTCATCGGCTCCTAGCGCCTAGGCATCCTCCGTGCGCTCTTACTAGCTTAACCTGGCTCCGGTGCCGCGATGGCTGCTCCCGTTGCCGTCTTCTTTCCCCCACATAATGTGGAGGAAAAGCCGGCAAAAGTCGCATCCATTCGCAGCACCTACGCTGCATTAAGTAACACTTAGCTAAAGGATGTTTCATTTGTTCGTATCCAGTTTTCAAGGTGCAATGTCGATAACACTTTTGGTGGAGCCAAGGAGGATCGAACTCCTGACCTCCTGCTTGCAAGGCAGGCGCTCTCCCAGCTGAGCTATGGCCCCGTTTAAGTTAGATGGTGGGCCTTAGTGGACTCGAACCAC